>JBQEQX010000001.1:0-1177323 GCA_052043515.1 Ehrlichia sp.
AAATACGTTATAAATAATACGCCACAACTATATATACAATTAAGTAAGTACTTTCTCACTAGAAAATCTTACTGAAAGAATACTAATGAATAAATCCTTTTTTTATTGTACTTATTAATCAAAAATTAAAATGGGAATTGATATGGCTGCAATCATTATTCTTTGTATTCTCCTAGAAGGATTATTAATAACTCTAGCTAGTTATTTTATTGCATTGAAAAGCAGAGTATCAAAATTTGACTACCAAATTTTAGATATAAGTAAGAATGAACTAGAAAGGCAGGTGAAAGAATTAAAATATGAAAATAGCGACTTGAAAAACCAAAGTAACAATTTCAGTAATGAACTACAGAATATGAAGAACAAAATTATGAAACTGGAACTTGAGAAAAAAAATTTGGAACATACTATTAGTTTATATAAGGACGAATTTACAACAGTTGACGAAAAATACAAGTTGTGTTTTGAAAACCTTGCAAATCGTATTTTTGATGAAAAAACAGAGAAATTTAATAAAATATCACAAGAAAAGTTAGCGAACATATTAAATCCTTTACATGAACATATAAATTTATTTAAGAAGAAAGTGGATGATTCTTTTAGTATACATAATCGAGAACAATTTTTATTAAAGAAAGAAATTGAAAGAATCGTTCTTGCAAATGAGAAGATTACTTTACAAGCTGAAAATTTAACTAATGTTTTAAAAGGAGATGTGAAAATTCAAGGAAATTGGGGAGAAATGATATTAGAAAAAATATTGGAAAGTTCTGGTTTACGAAAAAACCAAGATTATGTTTTGCATGGCACAGGCATGAACTTACAGGATAGTTACGGAAATAAGCAACATCCAGATGCTATCGTGAATTTACCAGAAAACAAGCACTTAATCATTGATTCAAAAGTGTCTTTAGTTCATTATGAAAAATACTTTTCCACAAAATCAGAAGAATCTAGAAATATACTTTTAAAACAGTTTATAGCATCTGTAAGATTACATGTTAATGTATTATCAAATAAGAAATATCAAGATATCCATAAATTAAAAACACCAGATTTTGTATTGATGTTCATTCCCATAGAAGGAGCATATTCTCTTGCAATGCGAGAAGACATTATGTTACACAGTTATGCATGGAATAGAAAAATTGTAATAGTGTGTCCATCGACGTTATTTGCTACATTAAGAACTATAGAATCTGTATGGAGGTTAGAACATCAAAACCGTAATACTATGGAAATAGCACGTCAGGGTGGAGCTCTATATGATAAAATAGTTGGATTCATATCTGACATGCAGAAACTTGGTAAACAAATGACAATCTTAAATAGCGTTTATAGCGATGCAATGAAAAAAATTATCTGAAGGACATGGGAATATTCTATCACGTACTGAAAACTTAAAACATTTAGGTGTTAAAACATCAAAGAAAATATTAGAAAATTTTGAAGATGGTAACGTATAAAAATACATTTCACATCACAATAATACCTATAAGTATTTAGTTCAGTTTCTTATAATCATGTACAATAAACTCCAATGGCATAATTCCAGATATAGCCATCTTTATACTAGAAAGAGAAAAACTTACTAACACTTTATGAGATTCAACATGAGATATTACACCATTAATAGCAACCTGTGTTTCAAAAGTAACAACAGCACTATTTAAAGAAGTAAAATCCATTGATACGAGTTTAACATTATCAATTGTTGTATTAATTGATAAAGTTTTTAAGTTATATTCAGAGTTATCACTATAACGTGCAGAACTCATCATTTCTTTAAATGCTAAATATATCTTTCTTGAAGAATTATTCTTTATAAAATTAAATTGACTCTCTAGATCATTATACGAATATGACTCATATCTTTTTACATATTGAGCAACAAGGTATCGCGACAATAGTGTCTCTTCACTATCTTCAGTATTAGTACTTAATTTTTTTATTACAGAAAACTCATCAGTGTAACGATCAGTATATTTTACAAAAGAAAAATCTGTTTTTAATGGAAAATAAGAGAACATATCTAGCGTTAACAACAATAGTACAGAAGACAAAAAAAGTGCAATTATTAATAACCATGCCCTTTCAGTAACACATAATAAATAACGTACACAATACCAATCTATTGCATCTTGAAAATATTGACTACTTCCAATGTATTTATCATTATCGCTTTGGTTGTAATGCATAAAATTCTGCTTATAAGTTACATAAACCTTACAGTAAAATTACTATAGAAGTAGTGACACTACACAAAGTCTAGCTCATTACCACAAATATTCATAGTAACGACATACAGTTAAAATATATATAATGCTCTATACAATTTGTATATATAAATTTTATTATAAATCAAAATCTCCTTACAATTGGGTACTTAAAGTATTTATAAGTTATGAAATGGTTAACATAAATTTTTCATCTAAATTACAAGAAATAAGTTTCGTAAGCATATTTTACAGATAAATTTTATTTGTAATATATTAATTAATGGTATTAAATAATATGGTATTAAATAATAATGATACCTATCATTTGCACATCACACGTGTATTAGGATTACAGTTTGTAACTATGTATGACATTATGGTGTATAGACTCGGCTTAAAAGTTTTAATCCCTATAATTTGTGCAGTGATTTCGTATTATGTTAATCAGCCGTGGATATTTAAGCTAGCTAAAACTTTTGGAGATATTTTTATTGATTTACTAAAATTGATTAGTTTACCAGTAGTATTTTTTTCTATTACATCAACAATTTCTGGACTAGCAAATTTGACTGAAATCAAAACTTTAATAAAAAAAACCATATTTTACACTATACTTACCACAATTATTGCAGCTACTATAGGACTTATTGTTTACCTAGTTATAGACCCATCAGGAAAAGAATTTATAGCTAGCATAAATATTGAAAAACACATAAGTAATCAAGACTATTTATCATACTTAATCTCGATATTACCTCATAATTTTATTAAGGTGTTTTTAGACAACAATGTAATAGGGTGTGTTATACTGGCATTTTTAATAGGAGGGGCATTACTATTATTATCCGACAAAGTAAAGCGTAAACTACTTCATAGTGTTTTTGATGCTCTTTTTGATACGTTTTTAGAAATAGCAAAACTCATACTAAAATTGATGCCTATCGCACTGTGGTCATTTATCACCACATTGTTGTATAATGTGAAGGATGGGTACAACAGCATGTCGAGTATTTTGAAATATCTGCTCTGTATCACACTAGCAAACTTTATACAAGCATTTGTAGTTCTCCCATTACTATTAAAATTAAAAAAAATTCCTACTATCAAAACATTTTGTAGCGTTTTACCAGCACTAACTGTAGCTTTTTTTTCTAAATCTTCCACAGCTACTTTGCCAACCACCTTACGTTGTGTTCAAGATAATTTGAACATATCAAAAAAGGTATCATCTTTTGTATTACCAGTTTGTACAACTATTAATATGAATGCCTGTGCTGCATTTATATTAATCACGGTACTTTTTGTATCAGAAATGAATGCTTACACTTTTTCCGTAGGTGAGATGTTCTTATGGATATTTTTTGCAACAGGAGCAGCTATTGGAAACGCAGGTGTCCCAATGGGATGCTATTTCATGGCAATGAGCTACTTGATATCTATTAAAATACCTCTAAACATCATGGGAATCATACTACCCGTATACACAATAATAGATATGTTTGAAACTGCAATTAATGTTTGGTCAGATGTATGCATTGCACAAGTAGTGAATAAAGAATGTGGTAATATTCTTAATGAATAACAAAAGTAAGCAAAATATAGCAGAGTATTTACGAATATTTACCTCTCATATTCAATCTCATAATGTGCTAGTAACTACCTGTTTTTCTAGTATAATTTACATATCAATAAAACTTCTTAACAATATTGTGTCCAAATCATTATATCTATTTAAATATAATTTCCATCTAAGTTAAGATGCTGTTTTTTATTGTTATACATACTTTTTTTAAAGGATAAAATTTGTGGTAAATTACCACGATGCTCTTCAACAGCATCAAAAAAACCACGGTCTATTATCACCATTATAATCATTTAGTAAATCAATAATTTCAAACGGGCCGTACTTCCAGTTATAAACTAACTTTATTGCTTTATCAATTACTGATATATCACTGGACAATTCAGGAATTAAAGATGCAACATATATTAGTGTATTAGACCATACATACCACATAAATTGTCCACATTTATTCTCAGTATTAAACAAATTACCAATATTTACAAATTCCTGACTAATAGAAAATACTGACCTATACAATCCAGTATGCAAATCTATAACCTGATTATTAATCCCGTCATACAATTCATAATAACGATAGAAACCACCTATATCACTAGCTGAACCAGTATATCCATCAGAAATCATTTGTAATACTACATCAGGTATAAAATTATACAATTCGCATAAATGATCATTGTACGGTAACTGCTTTACCAAAGATTGCACCTTTAATACAAAATTATTTAAGCCAATATTATCTAACAAATAAAATATTCCATAGGGTACACCCATGCACTTATTGCTCATAATAAAATCAGCTTCTTCTATACGGATATTAAATTTATACGCACCCACCAGTGAAACTAGTAACCAAAATGACATTACCCTATCTAACACAAGTCCTGGAGTATTATTGCATATAATCAAATCCGGAAATCTATCTCTCAACACCTCAGTAATAACACCCTCTCCTACCTCACATTTATGAAAAGCACATTCTATCAATCTTACTGTACTATCATAGGAAGGAAAACATGCTATCATTAAGTTATAAGATATGCTACTAGGTATTCTACTGATAACGTCAAATAAAAAAACTGAACTAGATGAAATGATAACATTATTATTAAGGTAAGGTAGTATTCTGCTGTATATATAATAGATTAATTCTCTATTATCTTCATCGCAATTGATATTCAACACCCAACTCACCTCCTTAAGGCAAGATAAGTTATCGTTCAAATTAACAAATTTTACTAGATGACTATTTCCTTGAATCTGTAAATCATAATCAGAATCATCGAATCTTATTAAAACCACTGAAACATTAAAACCTGTAATATAGTTAACTACACCAGTGATATCTGTTTTTAAATCTATCACTACCACTTTTTGTATTTGCACGAAGCCCTTCCTTCCTTAGCCATAAATCAAGTGAAATACCTTCCAGTAAAAAAATCTAGCAAAACAACTAGTACAAAGTATACATATACTATAAAACCACTCGCTAAACCCCAAATTCATCCTCAATCTTTTTTGATAATACTTTCCGGAGGATTTTCTCCCCATCCAGAATATAATATCTGCCCATACAACGCAACATCTATTGAACCTGACCTACTTTTAGCAAGAAACATCTCTCTTTTATGTTTATCTACCAACACATAATGCCAAGCAGCTCTTCCATTATCTTTACCACGCACAAGAAATAAACAATCCAACCTACTCTTCCTGGTAGACTCTGCAAAATTCCTATTAGTCAACTTACTTTTTCTTAACACGCTCTTTGAATTAGAAAAAGGAGCGTCTTGTTCTCTTTTATTATCTTGCAATTCAGAAAATTTTTCTGCTTGACTAGGCAAAGCATTAGGATTTTTATATTTTTCAGCAAACTTACCGCCGGCACTCTTTCTGTTAGCTGCAAACTGTTTAGCAAACTTTGAATCCTTATCATCACCCATCTACTTACCTAACTTAAAACTAAATCTTGTAAAACTAAAAACGACTAGTTCTTTATTATATAGTACATTTTAGTATATTATACCACATACTACAACAGTTAAACCAATTATGCATAGTAACATGAATAATATATTAATTATCACCGGACCTACAGCATCAGGCAAGTCTAAAATATCTTTAAAAATAGCGCAAGATAATAATGGAGTAATTGTAAATTGTGATTCAAAACAAATATATAAAGAAATACCTATAATTACTGATCAGCCAGATTTAAAAAACACTTCCGTCCCACATAAATTATATGGATACATATCAGTAACACAACAATACTCTGTAGGATTATGGATAAATGACTTAAAAAAAAGAAATATTGTCTATTTTAAAAAATGAAAAAACTACCAATAATAACTGGAGGCAGCGGAATGTATATTAATAGCATAATATACGGACTATCACAAATCCCTAGTATAGAAAACGACATTAGAGACAGAACAAAAAAATTATTTGAAACCATAGGAAATAAAGAATTTTATTCATTACTAATAGATAAAGACCCAGCAGCAAAACGCTTACATCAAAATAACTCACATCAATTATTGAGAGCATATGAAGTAGTAGAACAAACAGGTACTTCTATATTTGAGTGGAGAGGAAAAAACATATCGCAAACCTGTATTTGACAATTTTACACTTTGTGTACTTCTGCCACCACGACATCAGGTATACGAAAGAATTAATGAACGTTTTATTAACATGATAAATACATTTGTGATACAAGAAGTAGAAAATTTATTACGGCTAAATGTGCCTACACACTTTCCTTCAATGAGATCTCACGGTGTCCAAGAAATTATACAATATTTACAAAAAAAAATCAGTATTGAACAAGCAATAGAAATAGCTCAAAAAAAATACGAGACACTATGCCAAGCGCCAATACACGTGGTTTAAAAACCAATTTCCAAACGCACTATTTTTCGAATCCCAAGATCAACTCTTAGAATCTATTGAAAACTTCAGTAGCATAAAATATTCTTGATTTCAAGATTATAATACAACTCTACTACTGCAAATCAGCTATCTTATAAATTATAAATATTACCAAGAAGTACTTTCTTCATAACGATCTACAAAACACGATTTATTTTCACTTTTTTAATATAACTAATAAACATTACCACACAGTCCGCAAAACAGCTCATACAAAACTGTCATATCTATCATTAATCATGTCCATGCATCTTATTCACAATCCTGTTTTCGTAAGAAAGTTTTACCACAACAAATATAAGTATTTAATCTAGGTAGCTCCAATTTAAAAAATATTAATAATAAACAGACAATGCATAAAAAACCTACATATCTTCATCAATTTCAATTAGCATTCCGAGTGCCCTTTTATAAGTCATTAACAGCATTTCATGTTCTTGTCTAGCATCGTTATTCATCTTCCTTAGTTTTATTATTTGTCTTATGACTTTAGTATCAAACCCATTACTATTTGCTTCATTATATACCTTTTTAACATGCTGACTCACTTCTTCTCTTTCAGATTCTAATCTTTCAATCCTTTCTATGTAATGTTTTAAACTTTCAACAACTACGTTATCTTTATCTTTTGATGTTGGACTATTAACAAATACCATACCATTTTCTCGTATTACTCATAGTCAGTAGTATACCAACAATTTATCTAAAAGCAAATTTGTCAAACTTGATATACCTAATTAACAATGTATATATCCAACGTAATACAACATATCTATAACTTATAATAAGTGAGTATATACCCATAACTTAATAACACTTCACGATTTTTTTAATACAGAAATCAATTGTTGTACCATTTACTAACTTTATTAATAAAAACAATGTAATCATACAACTCATAAAATAAATGCATTTTGAATAAAACATTTACCATTCAGAAATCATTAATTTAAACGTATTAGATGTATTTTTAACGTTAGCACATCTTTTAATTCAGTGACTAAGTTACAATTTTATAGTACACAAGAACGTATAGCTTAGCAGCACTATCACTGTATATAATACTGCCGAAGCGTCAGTACATTTAAGAAAAAAATAAGGAATTACGACATATAGTCCAAGAGAGATTGGATCTTATACTAGACCAACACAACACCACATTTTCTAATTAAAAACGCAAAAACCATCATTATTAATCAATTATTAAGAAAAGATTTTCTTACCTGACACATTCCAATTACGTAAAAAATCCTCAAGTCCTCTATCAGTTAAAGGATGTGAAAACATTTGTTTAAAAATTGAAGTAGGAATTGTAACTATGTCAGCACCTATTTTTGCAGATTGTATAACATGTGTAAGACTACGTACAGATGCTACGAGTATCTCAGTATTAAGCGAATTATACTTAGTATAAATGCCACGTATATCCTCAATTAACTTCATCCCACATTGTCCAATATCATCCAACCTTCCCACAAAAGGAGAAACAAAATAAGCACCAGCTTTGGCTGCCAAAATTGCCTGAGATGCAGAAAAGCAAAGAGTAAGGTTAACCTTTACATTATACTCATTGGATAAAACTTTACACGCAATCAATCCATCATAAGTTAAAGGAACTTTTACTACAACATTATGAGCAATCTTAGATATCTCTATACCTTCCTTAATCATATCTTTATAAGATGTAGCAATAACTTCGACACTCACAGGACCAGTTATTAATGAGCATATTTTTGATATCAAATTATGGCATTCCAAATCTGATCTTGAAAGCAATAATGGATTAGTAGTAACCCCATCTATCAGACCAGTCACACTAAATTCTTCTAAAAAACCTACATCTACAGTATCAAGAAATATTTTCATAAATCCTCTAGATTATGTTATTTACAAAAGCCAATTGCTTTTTCGCCACTTCAACCAATATTTTATCATTTACAAGATGTAAGATCTTTTCTATATCTTCTTTATATTGCTTAAGCATTACAGTATCAATACTATTAGCATTAACTAACTGGTTTGCTATAACCTTACAATTATCTGAAGTAACTTTTAGTACAGGATTCAGCACATAGAAAATATCAGTACCTACATCAAGTTTTAGTTTTATAATTCCAGAACGTAATTCTATAATAAACTTTTCATGTCCTGGCAGTACTACAAACTCACCATCTACAGTATATGAAGTTATCGACAGAACCCTGTGCACCTCCAAAAAAGTATCAGGAGTAACAAATTCAACACAAAGATAGCGATCATGCATTATGCTTTACCTTCCTTTTGGAGTAACTCTGCTTTTGCTATAACATCATCTATACTACCAACCATATAGAATGCAGCTTCCGGCAAATGGTCATACTTACCTTCCACCAACCCTCTAAAACTTGATACTGTATCTTGAAGAGACACAAACTTACCCTGACTACCAGTAAACACCTCAGCAACATGAAAAGGCTGTGACAAAAATCGCTGAATTTTTCTTGCCCTTGCTACTACAAGCTTATCTTCTTCTGAAAGTTCATCCATACCAAGAATTGCAATAATATCTTGCAAAGATTTATACGTTTGCAATATATTCTGCACTTGTTTAGAAACTTCGTAATGCTCCTGACCCACGATATCAACAGATAATGCCTGAGAAGTTGAATCTAAAGGGTCAACAGCGGGGTATATACCCAACTCAGATATTTGCCTTGATAACACGGTTGTTGAATCAAGATGGGCAAAAGAAGTAGCAGGAGCAGGATCTGTCAAATCATCTGCCGGCACATATATTGCTTGCACAGAAGTAATAGATCCATTATTTGTAGAAGTAATTCTCTCCTGCATTGCACCCATTTCAGCCGCCAAAGTTGGCTGATAACCAACAGCAGAAGGTATCCTACCTAGCAATGCTGAGATCTCGGATCCAGACTGGGTAAATCTAAAAATATTATCTACAAAAAATAAAACATCCTGATTTTCATCATCTCTAAAATATTCTGCCATAGTTAGAGCAGATAACGCAACTCTTAACCTTGCACCAGGAGGCTCATTCATCTGACCGTACACTAACACTGCTTGTGATTTATCTCGTTGATTCAAATTTATCACACCAGACTCTACCATTTCATGATACAGGTCATTCCCTTCACGTGTGCGCTCACCAACACCAGCAAAAACTGATACTCCCTTATGGGCTTTTGCAATATTATGTATTAATTCCATAATTAACACAGTCTTTCCCACTCCTGCACCACCAAATAGACCAACCTTTCCACCCTTAAGATATGGAGCAAGTAAATCTATAACCTTAATCCCAGTAACCAATATCTCAGTTGCAATTTTTTTGGTCAGTTAATTTAGGAACTCCCGAATATATGGATCTAATAGAATAATTCGAGTCGGATAATGGACCACAATTATCTATTGTATTCCCCAATACATCAAAAACCCTACCCAACGTCGCTCTACCCACGGGGACAGATATAGGAGAGCCAGTATCAATGAACACATCATTTCTAGACAAACCATCAGTACTATCGAGTGCTATGCACCTCACAATGTTATCACCAATATGCTGGGACACTTCAAGAACCAATTTTTTCCCATTGTACGTTTCTTGACTTTCTAATGCATTTAGTATCTTAGGTACTCTACCATCAGTAAATTTTACATCTACAACCGCAGTCATGACACGAACCACCAGACCAACATTTTCTCGCAAATCATCAACTCGAGCATCCGAACTATTTTTACTTTTATTACTATTTTTAACTTTACTTTTTGCCTTACCAGTTAAACTTGACATCTTGTACCTTACAAAAAACTACTTTCAAGCGATTATCTAAACCCAAGAGTATTGTAATGTAATAAAAAAACTTGCAACAACTAACAATGTTATTTTCCAAGTACCCCTAGCCGGACTTGAACCAGCACATCTTTACAGACAGTAGATTTTGAGTCTACCGCGTCTACCATTCCGCCATAGGGGCTAAAACTGGTAGATACGATAAATAAATTTTGAATTTTAGTCAATGATTTAAATCTGAAGAATATTACCTTGAATAACTAAATATTACCATTAAAATTAAAAACATATTTAGAGTTTGTCTATATAACTTATATATTGATAACTTTTTGCATTTAAAAATAATTATATCATAATCTAAAGGTTATATTTTATGTCTACATCAGAAAGTGTTAATACTTTACACTATATACTAGATGAAAAAACAAGTAACTCTTTAACTCAAGCGTTAGAAACACAAAACTTCCTTACCATTCAGGAAATAATTAGCAAATCAGATAATGTACAACTTGCATACTTTCTGTTAACCTCAACGTATCAACATCGCAAAGAGCTCTTAAATAACATTAATGACAACATAGTAAAGGATATTCTTATTCACCTTGTTCCAGATTTGCGTCAAGAAATAATTGAAATTCTTGGAATAAAAAAGGTAGCATCTCTAATATCTCAATTAGATATTGAAGATATTGTTGCAATCATCGAAGATCTTGATAAAGAAAGTCAGGCAAGCATTTTAAACATATTGCCAAAACGTAATAAAGTGTTCGTTAATGAACTTCTGTCATATCCAGAAGAGAGCGCAGGTAGACTAATGCACAAAGATATTATTATTGCTCCAGAATACTGGACTATAAACCAATTATTAAATTTTCTAACTCAGCATAATAACCTGAATAAAGAATTCTATGAGATTTTCATAGTAGATCCAAAATTGAACCCCATAGGATACTTGAGGCTAGATAATATAATTTGTGCAAATAATACTCAAGCCATAAAAAAATTTAATGAAAACTGATATAAAAATTATAAAATCACACACAACACAAGAGGAAGTGGCTGAAATTTTTAGAAAATATTCTTTATTATCGGCTCCAGTTGTAAACAAAGAAGGTAGAATTATAGGATCAATAATAGTACATGACATATTAAATGTAGTGTATCAAGAAGCGGAAAAGGACGTTTTGCACTTGGGAATGGTGTCAAATAACGATATTAGTTCTTCGTTATCAAAAACCGTAGTAAAAAAGGCTGCCATGGTTAATAATAAATCTTATTACAGCAACAATAAGTTCAATGATTATAGGAATATTCAGCAATACCTTACAACATTTTATAGCATTATCAATAATAATGCCAATAATTGCATCCATGAGTGGCAATGCAGGATTACAAGCGTTAACAGTAACCATTAGAGCTTTATCTACCAAACAACTTACTCATAGGAATTCTTATAGATTGCTTTTTAAAGAATTATCTGTAGGATTCATCAACGGCTTAATATTAGCAGTAGTATCTTCAATAGCACTGATGATTAGGGGACAAGATGTTAACATTCAAATATTAGCAGGAAGTGCTATGATAATTACTTTCTCTATAACAACTGTATTGGGTGCAGCAATACCAATGATATTCAACTTCTTTAAAATTGATCCTGCTATATCTTCGTCTATAATCACATGCGCTACAAGTGATACTTTATCTTTTTTTAATTTTCTTAGGAATGGCTACAATATTTTTATTGTAATATTTAACCATTAAGTATACCTAAAACACATTACAGAAATATTTTGTTGCATTATACGTAAAAATAGATAGAATTAGTCATCTTCCGGGTATTAGTGGGATTAGTTCGTGGAAGTGTGTGTGAATTGTTGAGGAGGTCGTCTTATGTAGTGTTAGGTGGTAGCAATAGTGTTTAGTATGGATAAGCACCCACTCATTAGTGAGGTACTGCTTTGAAGGACGCTGGGGATGCTTCTGCCGCTGTTGTTGTTATCCTGAAGATTTTCTCTTCCTCGCATCGGATCTCTGTTGTTATTTCTGAGATTATTTTCTAGCATTGTGAATATGGTTCCGAGTGTGGCGAATATGATGGCGCAAGTTCTTATTGTCCGTGGATTCATATTTTCTTTTATGACAAGTAACATTATGGTGATAAAAAAAAGCTGTAAAAGAAACGTAAGCGCCCGCGATACTTAAAACATGCAGTATGTTACCTACTACTGTAGCGATATTTGATGATATCTTACCTGTAGGTGCTTCATTGAAAGTATTTTTAAACTGATTCATTGGGTGACATGTTCTTCTGATCGATTAAGAATTAATTACTATAGTAATATATTTACTTAAATAAGAAAATATATTACTTCAGCTATTAAGAAAAAAAGTTATGAAGCACGTATGCATTTTAAATAATACAAAAAAGAGGCTAGTTTATCTTTCGAATTCTTTGGATAAGATCTTGTTGCTAAACAAACATGAAAGGAGAAATAGTATCAGTATAAATATTAATAACCTCAGTAGTGATTGGTTCATCAACTCGCTGCCCCATAACTTCACAATAGCATTCCAGTCTTTGTTTAAGTAATTCTCTTTCTCTACATTTCATGTCTATACTTTGTTTCAATGGCAATATACTATTGGCTAAGTCTCTTACACTAAATTGAGCATTTACATACTCGATTCTTAAACCTATAGCACACTCTAGCTTACTTAATCTACTTACTAATTCTTGATCACATCCTATCAAATCATTATCCACAAGTATTTTTCTTATTTCTTTTAGCTTCTGCAAATCTTGTGGGTAATACACAACTTCACACTGCAATAAATATAGCAACTCTTCTTTAATCACATCCCTAATTCTTTCTTTGGATTTTTTTATAGTATTATTTAGTTCACCATTATTTGATTCTAAAATTTTAATTTGCTTCCCTATTATATAATTTAATACAAATGCATTATATAATAAACACATATAGCATGTACTCGATGTATTAGTATTCAATTGTTGAAGTGCTTGTGTAAGAAAATTTGGTAATTTTAAAAGCTCATCTACGCTACAATTTATTTTGTTTAATAATACTTTATAGTCTTCTGATCGAATCACTCCTTTTCCTAATATTCCTTTAAGTTGTATAAACTTATCTTTTAAATTATTAACTTTTTCTAATTCCAATCTTAACTCTGGTATTTCTTGTTCTTGCACAAAACTTTTTAAATAACCATCTAAATTAGATATAACAGATTCTACTTTCTCTACTACAAACCGCTTTTCAGAAGCAGATATTTTTTTCATCTCATCTAGTACTTGTTCTACTAGTTGTTTTAATTGCTCTGTACTTTTCACATTTTTTATATCTGCTACTATACTTGGAAACTTTTCTAATAATGCATCCGATTCTTGCACCATGACACAAAACGCATCTTGCAAGCTTTGATATTTTTGCTCTTGCAACAAATTTCTTGAAAACCCGAATACTGTAGTAATTAGTTCTTCTAATTTTTCTAAACCCTCTTTTATCATTAGATTATTTAAATTATCTCCTTTTACTTCCCGTATTAAACATAATACAACACCTACTGGTTCTTCATCTAGATGACTCTCTAGATGTTCCATTGTTTGTATCAACTTTTGCAATATTTCTTTATATCCTTCTTGCAATTCTAATTCTTTTACTTCACATTGCTTTTTTAACACTAACTCATTTAATGATCTAAAAAGTTCGATCTTTAAATCTTGTATAATTGGATCAAAATTACATCTATCCAAAAATAACATAGAAAAAAACTCATTTAATAAATGTTGTAACTTTTCTACTTCTTCTTCATTTGTCAACTCCTCTAATTTACAAAATTTATCTAGTATTTCATCCAATAACGGTAATTCACATAAATATGATTCTGCACACATTTTTTTGAGATGTTCTAACTTATCGTAAAACTTACCAAATTTTTCTTTTATCTCATCTCTCATTTGTGACACTTTCTTTTCATTTTCTTTCAATATATTAAACACTTGCTGCAATATTATTTGTTTGCTAGAATCAAAAAAGTCATTGAGTAATTCTTGAAGCCCTTCTATTGTTTTTTGATCATTCAACTGCCCTAACACACTTTCCAGCTTTTTATGCTCAAGATCATACTGTATTGTTGTAGTATATGAAGCAGGTGTTTCACCAGGCATTTTAGAGGCTAATAACATTTTTCCGAACCTATTTATACTGTCATAAATTTGTATCTTCAATCCGTCACATACTTCTCCATTCAGTTCTTTACTTAAATCATTAAATAATACATCCATTCGTAATACCATTTCAAAATTACTAAATAAAAAGTTGTCAAGTTCTAGCATTACATACTTTACTTCACTCAATTTTGTTGATTTAACACTTAAAAAATTACATAACTGATTTAAACTGGCTACCAACCTTTCTATAAGTACGCAGTCCTCATTTATAGATACAAAATTATCCTCCATAACTGTAAGTTCAACAAAATCTAATACTTTTTTGTATAACCTGTTATTAGGAGTACAACCAATTAATTCATATACCCCATCTTTCTTGAAAACCAATAAATTTTCCTCAAAAGAACTATAAAAGCGTAACATATCTTTTAACTGATTCTGTAATCTTACAATTTTTCCAGTCAGTGAATCAACTAAGGTCAATATTTCTTCTAAGTAATTTTTCAGCAGTACAGACACTTCATTTCCTTCTTGAATTTGATTACATGATTCCAATCTCAATACTATAATGGTCTTCATTATGATCAATTCGTCTATGATATTTTCTATTTTGTATAATATAGATTCATCTAGTCTTAATGTACCAACTTTTTTTCTCCCAAATCATCTGTATAAAAAAAATCCACACCTGGTGTCACAACAACTTTGCCTACACTTTGTTGAAATATGGCATTTAATCTATCAATAATTGAAGATATACTTTCACTCCTATCACTTAATGATTGTACTTCAGCAACAGAAGATTTTAATTCTTCCAGACTATGACTAAAATTATCTAGATTTTGTCGATCTAATTCTGAAGAAAATACTTGTTGTAGTTCAACTTTGGATTCTTGATCAATTTCATCAGTTGTCAACTCTTGAATAGTTTGTCCTTCTCCTAATTCTATTATCAATGTACGTAGTAACTCATCTAAACGTTTATTACCTTGTACCTCTATTTCACTTACTTCTGCTTGTTCCAACCTTTTTTTCTTCTATAAAACATGCCTCTCTAAATTCACTGCCCATACCCTCAGTCATGCGCAAGAAAATACTATTTAATTCGCTATCTTTTTTGTGATAATAAATCACTTTGTTTCTTAAAATTTTCAATATCCACATCTAGCTTACTAATTTTAAGCTCTATTCTCATAATTTCATTTGTGAATGAGTTATCACGTCCTAAAATAGCTTTTAATTGCTCTCTCAAAAAAATTTCCTGTTGCAATACTTCAGCAAGATCAAAATTATACTTTTTTTTACAATATTTTTTGAATTCTTCTATGTCATTAACTTTTACTAACTTTCCCACTACTTTTAATAAATGTGTCATCGGGTGAAGCACACAAGAAATTGATGGTAGAGCTTTAGGAAAAAGTGAACTGTCAAACGATTGTAAATAGTTAAAAAACTCTTTTTGTTGGCACTGGATCTGATCAAAAGCATCTAAAAGAAGATTTTGCGCATTTAGTACATCTTCACTGTATTGAAGCCATTTAGAATTATAAAACTTGAAAGAACTTTTTAAAAAGTTTAAATTCTCTATTATTTGACATTGCTCACCTACTAACTTCTTCAAGTGCATAAATCCAGAGTCATACTCTTCACAACACACGCGTATTCTTTCTATTATTTCTCTTCTACCTATATCTCCTATTTCATAATATAAGAGACTTTTTATATTTATTAATAATCTTTTCTGATTGAGTAATAGAGCTCCAACAGAAATTACAATCTGCTCATCTAATTCAGATTGTTTTTCCAATATTGTTTCCTCATACTCTTCCTTAAATGAACTTTTCTTGAATTGATCAATAAGTTCGACGTTACGTGCTAAATAAATTATAGAAATTAAAATACACAGCAATAAAATTGCCATTGCAACCGCATCCACCACATGCTTTTCCTGCATTAAATAAAACGAGGTTATATATAAGATCATAGCAATCAGTAATATTAATATTATAAAATACATAATATTAAAAAAAGAAACAAAAATCCTTAATCGGCATCTATACTATTAAATTAATAATAATTTACTTATTATAAGACTATTCAATAAAATAAATAGTATTTTAACTATTATTAAATAATATTTTTCTAATAATTAAGAATATACTTTATTAAATTAAATAATAAAAATACTGTTACTTGATGTAATAAAGATTAAGATTCCAACTTGAGCACAAATGAATTTATGTAGCGATTCATATCCATATAACCTATTAATATTACAATGGATAATTAATATCCTTCTATACAAAAATCATACACTAAGTTATTAGTATTAGAATCAAGCTTAATCTTTACATTTCCACCATTAAATAATTTTCCAAACAGTATTTCTTCTGCTAAATATTTTCTAACTTTTTCAGATATAATGTTTTCTATATGTCTTATGCCAGACTCATTACTATATCCAGCATTTGCCAAATACACTAACACATCATCGTTTATATCCACATGTACATTCTTCTTAGCTAGCTGTTCCTTCAGTTGATCAATAAACTTTCCCACTACTTGCAACATGACTTTCTGATCCAAAGATGAAAATGAAATTATAGAATCTAGCCTGTTCCGAAATTCAGGACTAAAAATTCTTTCAATTGCCTTTTGATTATCTCCAGAATTAAAACTTTTATCTCTAACAAATCCTACAGAGTTTTTACTCAGTTCAAAAGCACCGGCATTAGTTGTTAAGATAATAACTACATTGTGAAAATTAACTTTTTTTCCATAAGTATCAGTAACACACCCATAATCCATTATTTGTAGTAAAATATTATATATATCACTATGTGCTTTCTCTATTTCATCGAGTAACAACACACTATACTGATGTCTCGCAATAGAATCAGTTAATAATCCTCCCTGATCATATCCTATGTACCCAGGAGGCGATCCTATGATTTTAGATACAGCATGAGATTCCATATACTCAGACATATCAAATCTGATTAGTTTCATACCCATATGATTTGCTAACTGTTTCGCCAACTCAGTTTTGCCTACTCCAGTAGGCCCAGCAAATAAATAACTCGCTAAAGGTTTGTTTAGATTTCTAAGTCCTGCTTTGGCAATTTTTATTGAACTTACAAGGTTAGAAATTGCAAAATCTTGACCAAATATACTTTGTTTTAAATTTATTTCTAAGTTTTTTACTCTATCTAAATCATTAAATGATAAATTACTACATGGTATCTCAGTAATCCTCGAAATAATATGCTCAATATCATTCCCAGTAATAACATTATTACCAGTATTATGCAGCTTACAGTATACTCCAGCCTCATCTATGACGTCTACAGCTTTATCTGGAAGCATCTTTCCCGAAATATACCTGTCCGATAACTCCGCAGCATATTTGATTGCTTGATTTGTATACCTAACTTGGTGATGTGATTCATAATAAGATTTTATCCCATCTAATATTCTTAGTGTTTCACTTACTGAAGATTCCTCAACATTAATTTTTTGGTACCTTCTAGCTAAAGCCCTATCTTTTTCAAAGTTATTATTGTATTCTCTATAAGTAGTAGCTCCGATGCATCTTAAAGTCCCTCTAGCTAAAGCAGGTTTTAGTAAATTACTAGCATCAAGAGATCCACCACTAGTGGATCCAGCTCCAACAATCGTGTGAATTTCATCGATAAACAATATCGCATTTTCCTTAGTTTCTATTGCCTTAATTACAGATTTTATCCTTTCTTCAAAATCTCCACGATAGCGTGTTCCAGCCAATAGCGCACCCATATCTAGAGAATATATAACCATCCTCTTCAATTGTTCAGGTACATCACCTTCTATAATTTTTAACGCTAACCCTTCAACAATTGCAGTTTTACCAACACCAGGATCACCAACATATAAAGGATTGTTTTTTCTTCTCCTTAGTAAAACCTCCATAGTTCTATCTAATTCATATGACCTTCCTATTACATAATCTATCTTTCCTTTTTTTGCAGCTTCATTTAAATTAATGCAATAAGCATCTAAAGTCTCGTTATCTTTGATTAACATATCCCTAGACATGTTACTTATTTGTTGTTTTCCACATTCAGAATCTCTAGCAAATTCATGATCTATACTAAATTCCCCAATGTATGAATTAGTATTAGACATATAATTTATGACATCTACATATTTTATATTTTGCTCATGTAAAAAACATGCGCTATATGAATCCTTCTCTGATAAAATTTCAGCAAGAATATTTGCACCCGTTATTTCATTTTTACCAGAGGTATGAGCATGAATAACAGCTCTATGTACCAACCTTTCAAAAATAGCACTAGGCTTTACTTCTGCAACGCTTTTATCAATCAAAGTAGGTATTTCATATCTTAAAAAATTTATAATTGTAATCTTTAGCTTATCAATTGACACACGAAAAGCATAAAAAACACGCCTTGCATCTATATCATCAGTTAAAGCTAATAAAAGATGTTCTAAAGTAGCATACTCATGGTGAAAATCAAATGCAATTGACACTGCTTTGTGTAAACTAGCCTCAAGATTTTTTGATAACACTAATGTCCCCAATTTTATAATCTAAGAAACTTTAACACCTAAGAATTAAAAATAAGTTGATAAACCAAAATACATCAACTATAGGTAAATATCATGAAATAGATTTTTAATATTATATACGTAAAATAACATAATCGTACAATGCTAATAGTTATAAAATATCGTACATGTTTGAAGGTAATATAATAATCAAATTTTTTACTTTATTAATCCTAGAAGTAATACTAGGAGTAGACAATGTCATTTTTATTTCACTTGCTGTTACAAAAATAACACCTGAATTACGAAATAAAGCAAAATATATAGGATTATCATTGGCACTAATAATGCGTATTATTGCCCTATATGCAGTATCGATCATACTATCATTAAATAATCCTATTGTATATTTATTACATATTCACCTCTCGCCTAATAATCTATTTATGATATTTGGAGGAGCATTCTTAATATATCAGGGTTTATCGGAAATATGGCATGATATTTCCAATCGAAATCACAAACAAAATTTTAAGACTTTTAAATCAAACTTCCACCTCATCATATTGCAAATAATTTTAGTCGACTCAATATTCTCCATAGATTCAATTCTAACTGCCATCGGAATCACTCACGATATCGTAGTCATTCAAATAGTATTTGTACTGTCTATCATATTTACAATTTCATTCTCAAACTACATCACACAAGTTATCACTACATACAGCAACATCAAAACTATAGCTATTATGTTCGTACTAGTATTAGGAATAATCTTGGTATTAGATGGGATACACATCAAAATATCCCACAACTATTTGTACTTCACATTTATCTATTCAATGATCACCGAAGGAATTAACATTATCAAAGACAAAAGACGCAATAACAAGTAGTATTTATGCTTATTACATTTAAATAGGTAAACATTCTACCATTGAGATTCTAACAACTGGTTTACCCGAACTAAATTATCAAAACCATAATCTAATTTAAAACATAATCTAGGTGTATATCTAAGATCTACATAAGAAAATATAGCCTTTCTAATAAAATAAGATGAGTCATTGAGTTCTTTAATTATCGCTTCTTTATCCAAATAATCCTGAGAAACTATAATAAATACAGTAGCATTTCTTATATTAATACTCACTTCCACCTTGGATATAGTAATTAAACTACTACTAATTGAACAAACATCTTGCATCAGCACTTTAGAGATTGCTCTACTCAATACCGAAGCAACCTTTAAATTTCTAAAATTTTCAGACTTATGAATCATTTTATAACTCTAATTTCTTCTACTATCTCTAAAACATCAATCACATCACTTTCCGGATATATCTCCTTCGAATAATCTAGCAAAATACCACATTCGAACCCAGCGCTAACTTCCTTTACATCATCTTTAAACCGACGCAGAACTTTTATCCTGCCCTCATGTATGACATTATTATCACGTACTAACTTTACCAAAGCACCTTTTTTCACTAACCCATTGATTACGTAGCACCCAAGTACACTTCCTCCACTTACAGAAGAGAATACTTTTCTTATGGATAAAGTACCAACGTGCACCTCTTGTTGCAACGGCTTTAACATACTACTCAGTATCTTCTTGACATCATCAATTATTTCATATATCACCGAATAATATTCTATCCTGATACCTTTTTGCTTTGCTAGTTCTTTTACCTGAGCATCTGCTTTAACATTAAAAGCTAAAATTATTGAATTCGATGTTTCTGCCAATAAAACATCTGACTTTGTAATATTCCCTACACCCTTATATAGAATATTTAATTTTATATCCTCATGAGTTATTTTACTGATTGAATAACATATCGCATCAACAGATCCCATCACATCACATTTTAAAATTACACTTAATTCATCAACCATATCACAAGACAGTATAGCATCCACCCTCTCTTGTGAACTCAACTCCGAGCCTGCATTATTTAATAACTCTTGCCGATAATTCATCAATTCACGTGCTTGCTTTTCTGAATCTACAACAATAAAACTACTTCCAGAATTTGGTACACTATTCAATCCCAACACTTTCACTGGCATCGAAGGAACAGCGATCTTCTCACTTTTCCCTTCTTCATTAAACATATTACGTATTCTACCGTAACAATTATGTCCAACAACAACAATGTCACCAACCTTTAAAGTCCCCTTCTGTACTATTAAAGTTGCTACAACACCACAACTTTTATCAACTTTCGACTCAATTACTGCACCAGATGCCCTAGTATTATAAACAGCTTTTAACTCTAATAACTCTGCCATTAATAATATGCTTGATTTTAACTGATCCAAATTTATCCTCTCTTTAGCTGACACAGGAACAACAATAACGTCCCCACCTAAACTTTCTGCTACCACTCCATAATTCAGTAAACTATTGGTAATTTTATCAATGTCAGCTTCGTGCTTGTCAATCTTATTAACCGCAACTATCATCGCCACATTAGCTGCCCTTACGTGATTAATCGACTCAATTGTTTGAGGCATAATACCATCATCAGCAGCTACCACTAATACCACTATATCGGTAACATTGGTACCACACGCTCTCATAGCAGTAAATGCTTCATGTCCTGGTGTATCAATAAAAGTAATCCTCTTGTCACCATCAAGCACTATTTGATACGCTCCTATATGTTGTGTAATACCTTTAAATTCTCCATCTGCAACGTTCGACTTACGTATTGCATCAAGCAAAGAAGTTTTCCCATGATCCACATGTCCCATAACAGTAACCACCGGTGCTCTGGGAAGTAGTTCTGCATCGCTAGCATCAGAATACAAATCTTCTTCTAATTTACCATCATTAACTAGTTTAAAAGTATGGTTAAAAGCCCCTACAATGACAGAAGCCTCATCTGAATCTAAAAAGTCCGTCGGCTTAATATCACGTCTCCCCATCTGGTACAACATATGTTGCACATCCTTCACCTTCTCAGACATATTACTAGCCAATTCCTGTACAGTAATTTTGTTATGGATCAAGACTTTCCTAGTAATTTTATTCTTTACAGCTTTAACAGAACGACTCTTCTTACTTTTATGTACCTGAACAACATGCTTATTATTATACTCCAGTTCTTTTTTCAATAACCAGCTTCACATGTTTACTATACATGTTACTAGACATCGCCTTTCTCGGATTTCCCTTTTTTTCTTCGTGCTCTTTCTCGTATTTTTTTGAGCTTTTTTTCTTCAATATTCTTAGATTGCAACAAATCACTTACATCATCAACAACTGGTTGATTATCAAATTGACACTCACGACTCTTTTCCTCACCAACAACATCTAAACTCGATGCATCTGATTCTAAATCGTCACTTTCAACATTTGCAACTACCGACCGCTCAAGAACATTTCTATTATCTTCTTCTACAGATATAATACCATGGTCTGTATCAACTCGAACAGTTTCCTCAACATCATCAATTGTATCAATAACTTTTTCCCTATCCTGTCTTCCTTCTACTTCATCTTTCTTATCATAAATATTAGCATTCTGTAGTGCATTCATACGAGAAATTTGCTCTTGTATGGTTAAAGTATTCTCAGTTTCAGCATCTTGATAAACATTATCATTTTGTAGTATCGCAGAAGCTTGCACGATATTATCAACACCTCTCCTCTTCTTACTTTTACGTACTTCGACAGTGGTTACAGACTTTTTTAAAGAAAATTTTGCACTCTGTTGTATATTCGAAGATAGCTTTAGCTTATCACTAAGCTTAAGTGTTGTACGCTCAGACTTACCCGATGCCAAACCACCATTTACAACACCCTTAGACTCATTCATAGATAACTACCTAAAACAAAAGTTTACAACCACCCTATTTTCTTCCTTGACTCTAATATGATAGAGTCAATCTGATCTTTAGTTAACGTAATATCAGGAACAATATCGTAAAATTCATCTGTACATAACCCAGCTATATCTTCAAGATTCTTAATACCATTTTCAGATAATGCTACAATATCACCAATCCTTAGAAAGGGTAACATTGCAACATCTTTATCAACAGACAAATTTTCCAAAACTTGCTGCATCTCAGCATTTTTACGAGCTAAATAATCAGCTGCTCTATTCTTTAATTCCACTGCAATCTCTTCATTGAAACCATCGATAGCAGAAATATCACTAACAGATGCTTGATCTATGTCTTCAATACTAACAAAACCCTCAGTGAACAACAATTGACCTATAATTTCCTCAACATCCAACCCTTCAACAAATACTTTTGATCCTGCACTCAATTCCTTCGCTTTCCTAGTAGATTCAGTTTCATCGCCTATCACGTCTATCTTCCAACCAACTAACTCAGATGCCAATCTAATATTTTGCCCATATCTACCAATTGCTAAACTTAGCTGATTTTCTGGAATTATCAATTCTACTTTTTCCTTATCCTCATCAATTATGACTTTTAAAACTTCTGCTGGCGCTATAGCATTGACTATAAATTTAGCAAGCTCTGGAGAGTACAATATCACATCAATTTTCTCCCCATGCAATTCAGAAATAATACTCTGAATTCTCACTCCTCTTACACCAACACATGCACCTACCGGATCGATATTCTTATCAGAAGAAAACACTGCAACTTTCGATCTTGAGCCTGGATCCCTAGCTATTGCTTTTATTGTAACAATCCCATCATATATTTCAGGTATCTCTTGCCTAAAAAGTTGTTCCATAAACCCCTTATTAATTCTTGAAAGGAATATCTGGGGCCCGGAATTTTCCTTCCTTACATCTTCTATATGAGCTTTCACCCTGTCACCGACACGTAACACTTCACCTTTTATTAAATTAGAAGATGACAAATACCCTTCATTTCCATTCAAATCCACAATTACATTATTGTACTCTATACGCTTTACAGTTCCGTATACTATATCCCCTATACGATCTTTAAAATCTTCGTACTGCTTTTTACGTTCCTCTGAAACAATAACTTGTGCGATTTTTTGTTTTGCAATTTTAGCTGAACTATAATCAAGATCGATCACGGGAAGAGGTTCCAACATTATATCCCCAATTTGAACATTTTCATCAAGTGCCCTAGCTTCTGCTAGAGTAATCAGCTTATACTTACTTACGTCAACAACATCAATTTCACTTTCCTTATTTTCAGGAACAATAACTTCACCACTATCACTAATGACCAACACTTGTCGATAAGTGGCAACGACACCCGTTTTCCTATCGACTGTAACTTTAATTTTACAATTCCCATATCTACTACGGCTAGTTAACTGAATAGCCTCTTCTATGGCTTTTATTATTACATCTAAGTTCAGGCCCTTTTGATCAGCAATATCCTTCGCCACCCTTATCAATTCTAAGTTATCAAAATTTTGTAGATTAACCATAAAAACCCTTAGTAAAAACCCATGTACAAAAAATTAAATTTAGTGCACCCGATTATTTAAAAATGACATATATCCAGATAAACCCGCGGTAGCAGTTTATATTATAATTGCCACCCAAGTCAAGTAATTTCTCTTAACAGCAATTTCACCTTATTGTTCTACAAACGACCCGAGGATTCTACTTCATTTCCTAATCATAAGCAACGCTGGAGTAAAAAATAAAGTAATTACAGTAGCTAAAAATAATCCTATAGCTACAGTATAAGACAATTCAAACCACAACTGACTTGATGGAGAATTATAAATAACCTGCCTGTTAACAAAATCAAAACTTATACGTAACATCATAGGAACTAATCCTATAATACCAGTAATAACTGTCAAGAATATTGGCCTGACTCTGGACAAAGCTGCGTTTATGATTGCATCTCTTTTGTTACCTATACTTTTTACATTCACATAAAAGGCATCAATAAGTAATATATTATTATTCACAATCACACCGGCTAATACAATAACACCTACACCCCCCATAACTACGGAAAAAACATGATTAGTAATGAAAAACCCAAAAAATATACAAGTAGTCGATAGGAAAATCGCCGTCATAATGATCAACGTATCGTATATACTGTTAAATTCTGCAATTAGAACTAACATAATGAGCATAACTATCAGAAAAAATGATTTAATTAAAAATTTTTGTGATTCCTGTTGGTCTTTTATTTCTCCTTTGATTTCAACAAAGACTTCTGAATCTAAATTATCTTTTAATTTGTCACTCAAACAGTTTACCATATTTTCTAGCAAGTAACCGTTGGATAAATCAGCAACTATGCTTACCGTTCTCATTCCATTAACACGATTTATTGCTCCTTCCTTATATTGTGCCTTACGGGTAACAAATTGACTTACAGCAGTATTCCCGTATAAAGTGCTAATAAACAAATTATCTAACACATTTAAATTACGGTACTCCTTGGGAAATCTAACAATAATATCAACCTCATCATTAACATTATTGGGATGATATTTGTTTAACAATATTCCATTAGTTAACATTTCCATAAACCTATTTATTATTGAAATGTCAATTCCAAATGTTGCTGCTTTATCCTTATCAATATCAACTCTCCACTCTATTTCCAATGATGACCTATTATCTTCAATATTCTCAAATCCTGGAGAACTTTTCATAATAGATATTACTTTACTTGTGATCTCATTAATCTTACTCACATTATGTGAGCTAACATCAATACGTACTGGCTTATCCGTAACCGGCCTCATTTTTTCTTCTGTTACATTTATAATGACACCCCTTATATCTTGCAGTCTATTCTTTATCTCATTCAGTATTTCATAAGATCTTTTACGAAGTGACCATTTCTTTAACTCAACTTGAATGTTACCAACAACATTATCTACACCTAATAAACTTCCAAGCAAACCAGCTTTTGCATATAAAAATTTTATGCCATCTATATCAGAAATCCTGTTCTCAATCTCTTGTATTATAGTATTTCTTTCATAAACAGATAAGTTATTACTTGATCTCACATTAATCATCATTCTTTCCGATTCAATACTTGGAAAAAACTCTATACCTGGACCAATTGTAAAATACCCTAAAGTAGATAAAAACAACACAATAACTATTACATAAACAAATTTTTTTGGATGATTAAGCACACATTTTAAAACATTCGCATAACTCCTAGTAACTCTCCCCAATTCTGCAAAATTTCCAGTACTTATTGCAGCAATTTTTGCAACACTTTTCTTATCAGTTACCGATGGCATTCCAATAATAGACCCCAAAACTGGAATAAAAATTAGTGCCATAATCCATGAACCACTTAAAGTTGTAATTAAGGCAATGGGAATGTACTTCATAAATCCACCAGTAGTTCCTGGCCAAAATAATAAAGGAATATACACTACCAATTTTGTTAGAGTAGCTGATGCAACTGGCCAAAACATATCATATGCTGCTTGTTTAAAAGCTTCCATTCTACTTAAACCACTAATCATTTTTCTATCAGCATATTCAGTAACCACTATAGCATCATCAACAAGCATGCCAACAGCCATAATTAAAGAAAACAAAATTACTATATTTAATGTATATCCCATTAAATATATAACAATCATACCAAACAGAAATGATCCAGGTATAGATACAGCAACCAACAATGCAGTTTTAGTACCCATAAATATCATCATAATTATTACAACAAGTAAAATCGATATTACAATAGAATTTTGTAACTCATTCAAAATGTCGGTTATTTCTTCTGATTGATCTTGTAAATAAATAATAGATAAATTTTTTGGAAATAAATCTTTCAAACTACCTATGAGTTCTTTAACTTGAAATATTGTCTCGATAATATTTTTACCTGACTGCTTTGATACTTCCAATACCAAACCTGGATTGTTATTTATTCTAACAAACTCTTTACGGTCTTGATATGCTGGTTTAATACTTGCAACATCACCTAGGGTAACAATAGAATATCCATCTGTTCTGACAGGTATATTCATAATATCTTCTATGCTTCTTAAAAAACCTGAAAAATGTACAGTATACCTTCCAATAATGGAACTCAAATTTCCAGTATTTACAAATTGATTATGATTCAGTATAGCTCTCACTACATCTTGTATTTGTAAATTATAACTATTAATAGCATCAGGAGAAATATTGACCTCAACAATATCTTCACGATTTCCAATAACTTTAACACTTTGTATATTAGGCAATCCTTCCAATCTATACTGTAAATTCTGTGCAATTTTAAATAATGTCCTTTCAGGTAAATCCCCCATCAAGGCTATACTTAATACTGGAAATAAACTTAAATTTTCTTCATCCACTATAGGAAAAGTTGCTTCTCTCGGTAATCTAGCATGTATTATATTTATTTTTGACCTTACATTTTCCAAAGCTTCTTTATAATCAAATCCTGCATTAAATTCTAATATGACATATGCATATCCGTTCTTAGCTACTGAAGTAACTTTACTTATACCTCTTATAGATTTCACTTCCTGCTCAATAGGATATACTAAAAGCTTTTCTATATCTCCAGATGACATACCTTGTAATGCACTGCGAATGGACAAAACAGGTTTTTTAATTTCAGGATTTTTTTCTTTAGCAATGTTAATATAAGAATACAAACCAAATATTAATACAAGCACTAATAGAAACATTGATACTCTATTTTTTTGTAAAAATATTTCAGCAATCTTTCTCATTACTCATCATTAAAAATGGCACTTCCACAATAACCTTACAACATTATTTACTACTTTGCTCAATATATTTACACGCCAATATTGATGCTTCATACAACAATAACATTGGTATCGCCAACCCTATTTGACTCAACACATCAGGTGGTGTCAATACAGCAGCAATAATAAAAATAACCACAACTGCAACTCTTCTTTTCTTTGCTAAACTCCTTGCGGACACTATACCAATTCTAGACATTAATGTCAAAAATATAGGTATTTGAAACGCAACTCCAAATGCAAACATTAGCTGTAACACTAAATCTAAATACTCACTAACCGAAGGCATAAATTCTATTGGTACACCCATTGAAGCATCTCTATTTTCAAAAGCAATAAAAAACCTCCAAGCTAAAGGAAATATATAATAGTAAACCATTGCAGCTCCAAGAACAAACAGCACTGGTGTCGACACCAAATACGGTAACAATACCAATTTTTCTTTCTTGTATAATCCTGGAGCTAAAAACATATAAAATTGCCACGCAAATACAGGACAGGAAAACAACAAAGCAGCCATAGTTGCAACCTTTAAATATACAAAAAAAGCCTCTGTTAAATCAGTATATATTAAAGAGAACTCAGAATTGGAACCTTCTAAATCTATTAAAGGAATCAATAAAAAGTTATATATTCTTTCAGAAAAAAAATAACATATGCCAAACGTGATACAAAAAAATATAAAGCAAAAAAATATCCTGTACCTTAACTCTTCAAAATGTTTTAAAAAAGGCATTTCACCATCTGTAGATTTCATTATATATTTATTACCCTACATATCATCAATGATAATAAACATTAACATAATTTTCGATAATTGATACGAATTGCTCAAAAATATTACTACCTTCTAAAATACATAACTTTTCTCCGTTCTGATATACTGCCGCTACAGGTCTTTCACCATAACCAGGAAGACTAATACCTAAATTAGCATGTTTACTTTCACCAGGCCCATTAACTATACAACCCATTACTGCCACAACCATATTTTCAACTCCAGGATTTGTAACCTTCCATACAGGCATACGCTCAGTTATATAATCATTTACATTTTTAACTAACTGATGAAAAACCTTAGGATTAGTTCTATTACACCCAGGACAAGAAGTTACCTGCGCAGTAAAGTTTCTTATACCTATACTTTGTAAAATCTCTTGGCACAACTTTACCTCCATAACTCTTGATTCCCCAGGTTGCTGAGTTAACGAAACACGTATAGTATCTCCTATACCATTGAGCAACAGATAAGATATTCCTGCTGTACTGCTAACCATTCCTTTTACACCAGATCCTGCCTCTGTCAGTCCCAAATGCAGTGGATAACTACAGACATTTGACAAAACTGTATAAACAGATATTAAATCCTGCACCTTACTCGTTTTACAAGATATAACTATTTTATTTTTAGGTAAACCAATTTCTTCTGCACGTTTAGCGCTTGTCACAGCGGAAATGACTAACGCTTTTTGCAAAACTATATAATCTGGCTGAGGATCACTAAGCAATGCATTATCATTCATCAATTTTGCAGACAAATATTTATCCAAGCTTCCCCAATTCACTCCTATTCTGATAGGAATATCATATTTTATTGCAAACTCAATAACATCATCAAAGTTTTTATCACGCTTATCCCCAAACCCTATATTTCCTGGATTAATACGTATTTTGCCTAAAATAGATGCATATTCTGGATATTGCTTTACCAATCTAGCAATCTCATATTGCCCACATCCTACTATCAATTTCTCATTAAAGCCATTATCTACCAATACATCTCTAATATATGGAACATTTTTTTAGTGATTGTTCCGAATTAATCGCAATTCTTACTAATTGAGACCCAGCTTTTGCTAATTCCAAAACCTCCTCTGCATCTTTATACGCGTCTCCAGAACCACCCAATGCCATAGACTGTACTACCACAGGATTATTTCCACCAATTACCACATCACCAACTCTAACTTCATAAGTTGATTTATTTTTCTTTTTAACAGAATTGAAAAATTCTTCTTGATTTAAAATTTTATCTACAATTTCACAATGCATAAAAAAACAACCTTATTCATTATCAGGGAACAGAACTATATCACAAGTTACTTTTTAATCACTTATAAAAAAACCAAGCCCTCATCTTTCTAACACAGCTATATTTTCATCATCATAGTAGTAAGTCAGTGTATAATCATCCTCCTCCTCATCAGGATTTTTTGTAATTTGAGCCTGTTCCACAGAATTTACAGAAGTATCACTTTCTTCTTGAGAAATTTTGACACTTTCATTTCCATCACCGCGATCGATAAGATCCTGCATCTCATCCTCCATTTCTGCGCCCAAAGATGAATCAGCACTATCAAGACAGTCATTATTATCCTGGCTATTACCATGCTCCATCTCTTGTAACTGTCTTTCAGCATCCTCTGTTTTTTTTAAGAACGAAAGAAAATGCACAGCTTTATGACTATGTTTTTGCTGATTATCTACTTCAGAACCATGTCGTTGCAATTGTCCATCATTAGATCCACGCCCAAGCAACGGAGAATTATTGGCATCATCATTAACACCATTAACACCTCTTTGTTTATCGTTATCTTTTGGAAACTTCAATAATAGGTGCAATCCATTATCACCACGTTCACCAACTAATTCTTTATCTCCATAATGATCACTACCCACATTTTCTACAGGAACCTTATCATTACCGACTTCAGACTTTTCACCTTCTCTAATAGCCTTAGATAACTCAGTTTCATCGACGCCTTTCGCTATAACAGGATGGTTATTACCACCAACTCCAGGCTTTTTATCTTCTTTAGCATGACTAGATACAGGATGTTTGTCATCACTAACTTTAGGCTTCTTACCTTCTTTAGTAGGACTAGATAATTTAGCTCCATCAACGTCTTTCGCTATAACAGGATGGTTATTACCACCAACTCCAGGCTTTTTATCTTCTTTAGCATGACTAGATACAGGATGTTTGTCATCACTAACTTTAGGCTTCTTATCTTCTTTAGTAGGACTAGATAATTTAGCTCCATCAACGCCCTCCACTATAACAGGATATTTGCCATCACTAACTTCAGGCTTTCTATCTTCTTTAGTAGGACTAGGTAATTTAGCTCCATCAACGCCCTCCACTATAACAGGATATTTGTCATCACTAACCTCAGGCTTTTTATCTTCTTTAGCATGACTAGGCAATTTAGCTCCATCAACATCTTTCGCTATAACAGGATGTTTGTCATCACTAACTTCAGGCTTTTTTATATTCTTTAGCATGACTAGATAATTTAGCTCCATCAACGTCTTTCACCACAACAGCACGTTTATTGCCAATAACTCCAGGTCCTTTATCTCCACCAATATCAGGCAACTTATCTATACTCTCAGCGTTATTAACAATTTCAGATCCACTAATACCACCTATTTTGGTATCACTATATATATCACCAACGCTGCCATTGGAATCAACAAATCTAGCTCCTAACACATTAGCTAAATTAATACCATTACTGTCTATCATCAAATCATCATCTTGTCCTTTAGATAATGCTTCGTCCACCAACTGATCAATATCCTCTACTCGTATTATCCTTCCCGTTTCACGCTGAACATCACTTTTCCTATTACTACTTTTTTTCTTAACGCCTGAAACCAAGGCGTCCCTACGCTGCTTATAGACAGAATAAGCACTAGCAAATTCTGAATTATTGTTAAAAGCCTCCCCACCAGGATTATAGATTGGCGAATATCTCCTGCTAAACTTATATCCACTTTTATTTGAACAAGAAACAACCAAAAACAAAACTAATGCCAATAATATACACGAGATATTACGCCTGACCATTTAACACCCACAAAACATACTTCCTCAACTCCAGTATATTTATATCAAATATACCATACCAAGTAAATGCATTATTTATAATATCAAAACAAATATACAATTACTGTTACCAATCCATCTACAACAACTAATAATTTCTTAAAGACTAATACCATGAGTCATAGAATAAGCCCACACAATACACATTGAATGTAATAACAAACTTTGTCATACAAACAACACGTACCAAGACGAACTATATGTTAACTAAAGAATACAACAATTGCAAAATAATTTTAACATATACTTTTTATGTACTAGACAATTTATCAATAATACCATTTGCTACTTTCCTGGCTGTGATATCACAATCGAGAATACTTGACAAAGAATTAATTCGTCCATAGTCAACTAACTCTAAAGTTTTACAAACTATACTTATAATATCTAAGAACCTTATCTTCTTATTCAAAAAAGCATCTACTGCTACTTCATTTGCAGCATTCAAAACTACACTGTTAGCATGAATATTTGATGTCTTTAATATTTCAAATCCTAACTTTACCCCTGGAAACTTATAAATATCAGGCTTCATAAATGTAAGTTTATTGCATAATGCTAAATTCAGTTTTTTACATACAACAGTCGCTCTATTCGGCCAAAACAACGTGTACATAATTGAAATCTTCATATCAGGCATAGACATAAATGCAATCGATGTACCATCTGTATAAGATACTATACTATGTATTATAGATTCAGGATGAATAATTATATCTAACTTTTCCGCCTTTACTGAGAATAAATAATAAGCTTCTATGACTTCAAGTGACTTATTAACCATAGTTGAACTATCAACGGATATTTTTTTACCCATTTTCCAAACAGGATGTTTTATTGTATCTTGAACTGTCACATTTTTCATTCTTTCATGATCCATGGATAACAATGGTCCACCAGAAGCAGTTAAAGTAATCTTTTCTAAATCCCCTTTTCCATCATTAGAAAGCATTTGAAAAATAGCGTTATGTTCCGAGTCTACAGGAATAATATTGACATTTTTCTCTTTTGCTAAATTAAGTAATAATGTACCTCCACAGACTACACTTTCCTTATTTGCTAATGCAATAACCTTAACGCCTGCACTAATTAAATATGTCATAGGCACAAGTGCTGCTATCCCTACAATAGCCATCATTGCATAATCTACACTTAATGACGCTGCCATTGCTACACCATAATCTCCAGCACTTACTTTAATATTGGTACCAAATAATAAATCCTTTAATTCTTGATATAAATCAGTGTTAGAAATTACAACTCTCTCTGCATTAACCAACTTAGCCTGAAAAGCCAACAACTGAATATTTGATTTTGCAACCAATACCTTAACTCGATACTTATCAAGATCAGCAAAAATTATATCAATAATCATCTGACCAATAGCTCCAGTTGAGCCAAATATAGAAACCGTTTTCACATACTCTATTAATATTAATAATTTCAATACAGTATAATCTAATATTCAGACTATTATCCATTAAAAAAAATTAAAATGTAACAAATAACCTATAACATGTCTTATATAACCAACAAATACGAAAAACATAAGATTAATCAATACTGTAAATAATAAAATTAACGATAATTTTGTATTTGTTATCACATCATTAGAATTATCATTTGCATCAAAGTACATTATCTTAATAATTCTCAAGTAGTAGTAACATGAAACAACACTAACAAGAGCAAAAGTTACTGCTACTTTTACAAAACCATTCTCTACTAGACTTGACAATATATCATATTTAGCAAAAAATCCGGCTAAAGGTGGTATCCCAGCCATAGATAACATAGTTACAGCGAGACAAAATGCAATCATGGGAGATTTATTATGCAGTCCCGTTAAACTTGATAAGTTACATTCATCGTCTTGATATTGTACTAAAACAGAAAAAAGTCCGATATTCATAATAATATACAATAATAAGTACATTACAACAGCTGCATTACTTATGGGAGTATTCATTCCTAATGAAATCAACATATATCCAATATGTCCAATAGCTGCATAAGAAAATAATCTTTTTAAATTAACTTGTCTCATTGCTCCAAATGCTGAAACAAATATAGACAACACAGATACACAAATCATGATTTGCTTCCAATCCTTAGACAAATCAAGTAATACTTCATTCAATATTCTAATTAATAGAAGTATAAATGTACTTTTCGGAACGATAGAGAAAAATGCTGTCATAATGGTTGACGTACCCTGATAAACATCAGGAACCCACACATGAAATGGCGCTGCAGATAATTTGAAAAACATACTAATTAAAATAAGTACTACACCTAAAACAGCACCTAAAGGTATACTCTTACTATTGGAAAAAAAATTACATAATTCATAAAATCCAACCTGTGTTGTATAACCATATAGCATGGAAATGCCGTACAGCATTATACAAGAAGACAATGCACTTAACACAAAATACTTTATACCTGATTCAGAAGATTTAGTACTACTCTTATCAAAACACGTAAGTGCATATAAAGTTATACTCTGTATTTCAAAAGATAAATAAAAAGAAAGCAAATTATTTGCAGAAATTAGCGTAATCAACCCAAAAACCGCAAATAAGATCATTATAGAAAATTCATAGCAATATTCTCGGTTAGATGCTATAAGCATGAATAATATACTACTACTAGAAAACAAAATCACAATTTTCGCAAGAGAAATATACAAATCAGATTTTAAAAGCCCATCGAAAATCAATCTTGGATCAGTTTCTAAATTTAGTACAACAATACCGATGGTAATAAATAAACTAACTAATGAAAAAACATGTATAATTCTTTTATTGAGCACAATCCCCAACAACAGAAACACTAAAGATGAACTAACCAAAAAAATTTCAGGTATTATATAAACAAAATCATTCCAATACATAACAATCTCAACTGCAGCTAAAGTAGAAAGTTTCTTAAAGACAATTGCTCCATGAATGGAGTTAAGCATTTTAATAAGATGTAATAAGGATACAAACCAAGCAATAATACAAGAACAGCTAAAACAGTTAAAATGAATAACTCACTCTTATCAAGACTACAATCAATTAAATCACAGCTTTTTTGGTATTCCCCAAATTATTTTCTTACACAAAAACAACATATACAAAGCACCTAATACACCCCCAGTAGCAATTAGAACAGAAAATAACTTAGAATAATGAAAAACTCCTAATACAGATAAAAATTCACCTATAAACCCTGAAGTTCCAGGTAAAGCAATCGAAGCCATAGAAAAAAATATAAACATAGCAGAAAATCTAGGCATTGTCCCTGCTAATCCGCTATACTCTGCTATCTCTAAAGTATGAATACGGTTATAAAGTATGCCAACGCAAGTAAATAAAGCTGCTGATATTAATCCATGACTAATCATTTGAAATATAGCACCTGATATTCCATATTCATTGAAAGAAAATATTCCAGCTGTAACAAATCCCATGTGAGCAATTGAAGAATATGCTATTAATTTTTTAATATTAGTTTGAACAAAAGAGATCAGTGATGCATAGATTACAGCTATAATACTTAATATTATTACAAAATCCGAAAAGTATACACTAGCTTCTGGCAACATAGGAAGGGAAAACCTTAGTAATGCATACGTACCAACTTTAATAAGAATACCTGCTAACAAAACAGATCCAACCGTCGGAGCCTGGACATGTGCGTCAGGTAACCAAGTGTGAAAAGGTATAATAGGGACTTTAATAGCGAAAGAAATAAAAAATGCAACCCATACCCACTTCTGCGCAGTGAGATTTAAGTAATTTGATACAACATAACTCAATTGTTCTATATTACTTACCCTACCAGAAAAGAAATATATGTATAATATTGCTATCAAAAAATAATAAAGACCCAGCTAAAGTGTACAAAAACAACTTAAACGTAGAATATACCCTATCCTCATGCCCCCAAATCCCTATAATGAAAAACATCGGAATCAACACAGATTCAAAAAATATATAAAACATTATTATATCGAGGGAAACAAATACCCCTATAGTCAGACCTTCCAATAACAACAACAAAGCAAGAAAAACACGCAGATTACTTGATCTCATATTATGTAAGGCAAAAATAACACACAACAAGAATAAAAGCGTCGTTAATAGCAGAAGCGGCAATGACAATCCATCTATTCCCACCGCAAAACCTTGAGCTAGCTGGTATACAAATTGAAAACCTTTACATAAATAATCAAACCTAACGGCTACAATAACGCTTATGAAAAATGCAGCAGTAGCACAAAACAAAGAAATTACCTTTGTAAGTGACGACTCTGCTTTAACATTACTGACTGCCAATAAGCACGACCCTAATATTGGCAATAAAACCATCAAAAATAGCATAGGTTAAAACCCTACATTATTATAAATTAACCACATTACAACACTTATCAACCCTAATAGCATGATAAACGCATAATCGAAAACAAAACCAGTCTGTATCTTAACACTACCTTTCGAGCAAGAGTCCACTAGTCTAGTAATACCACCTAACCCAAAATAATCAATAACTTTTTTTATCAATAATCTTAGAAAAGAAATTAGCAATATATTCAATTGGCATTACAAATAAGCAATTGTATAATTCATCAAAATACCACTTATTATAAAAAAAACCTGAATACCCTATTGGACTGTAACTTGCTGAGATGATTATAGAAATATCTTAAATAAGCACATATTATTCCAAATACACTTAGAACTAACGGTAACAATTTTACAATAGATCTAACTTCATATTCATGTAAGTGTAGCTTTACACTTTCTTTCCAAAACATAGTGGTGTTAATTAATAATATATTTTCTCCCCACACACCAGAAAATATAGAGCCTACAACCAATATCAATAAAGGCAAAAGCATGATTTTTCCCGATTCATGTATTGAGTCTTTCCTAAAATCACTACCATGAAAAACTAGTATAATCAATCTCCAAGAATAAAAAAGAAGTTAGAAACGCAACTAAATTACATACTATAAAAGTAATAGTACTTGCATAATAGCTACTTTCTATAATTAAATCCTTTGAATAAAAACCAGCAAAAGGAAAAATACCTGCTAATGCCAAAGACCCTATCCAAGTGAACACATAAGTAAATGGTATTTGACGCCAAGAAACATGCATTTTATAAATGTTCTGTTCATTTGTAGAATGAATTACATTGCCAGCACATAAAAACAATAATGCCTTAAAGAAAGCATGAGTCATGAGATGAAACATGGCCGCACCATATGCTGATGCCCCACATGCAATAAACATGTACCCTAATTGACTACATGTTGAATACGCAATAATTTTTTTTATATCACTTTGTGCAACAGCAACAGTTGCAGCAAACAAACAAGTACACGTTCCGACTGTAAGCATAACACTACGTGCTATTACTGATAATTCGAACAATGGAGAACATCTAGCAACAAGAAATACACCTGCTGTCACCATAGTTGCAGCATGAATCAATGCCGAAGCTGGGGTAGGTCCTTCCATAGCATCAGGTAACCATGTGTGCAGTCCAATCTGCGCAGATTTTCCTACACATCCAACAAAAAGCAATAAACATATAATGTCTATATAAGGTACTTGGTAACCAAGAAAATTAATTGCGCCAATAGTGTAATCTGAATCAAGCATATCATACACTTTAACAAATTCTAAAGATCCAAATACCCAAAATACCGCTACAATTCCTAATATAAAAAAAAATCTCCTACTCTATTTATAATAAATGCCTTCATAGCAGCTTTGATAGCTGAAGATTTTTCAAACCAAAATCCAATTAATAAATAAGAGCATAGGCCTACACCTTCCCAACCGAAAAAAAGCTGTATAAAATTATTACTTGTTACCAAAATTAGCATAAAAAACGTAAATAACGATAAATAAGACATAAACCTAGAGGCACATTTATCATGACACATATAACCTATTGAGTAAAAATGCACCACTGCTGATACAGTATTAACTATAATCAGCATAATAACACTTAAAGAATCTATATATACTGACCAACTAACCTTCAGTTTACAAATTTCAATCCATGGGAGTAAGTTGACTACATAACTATGCTCAAAGTTATAAAATAAATACCACGACAATAATGACGAACTAATCACTAAAAACGTAGAGAAGCATTGAACAAATAGCCTATTATTTATTGTTTTACCTAAAATAGCACCTATCAAAGGCAAAAAAACACATAACAGCTCGACTCTAAACATAAAACCGTCCCCATCAATTGATCATAAGCCAATTAAAACAATTAATCCCAATTAGTCAACGAATTACAATTCAACCATACAACAAATATGCAAAAAACTATATCATGTATCCTATTCTTTCATTTTATTTGCTGTTTCAATATCAATATTTCCACAACTCCTAAAGTATACAACGATAATAGCCAAGCCCACCGCAGACTCTGCAGCAGCAACTGTTAGTATAAACATTACAAATACTTGTCCTAAAATATTGTCAAGATACACTGAAAATGCAGTGAAATTGATATTAATTGCTAACAACATTAGCTCTATTGATAATAAAATTGTAATGATATTCTTACGGTTAATAAAAATCCCAGATACACCAATAGTAAATAGAATAGCACCCAAAATAAGAAAGTGATTTAAAGTAATACCAGCATCAATTAGAATTTTCATAATCTACCCCTTCTTTCACTTTAACATTTACATATCTTACAGAAGACGATCTTCTAACTTGAGCATCTACACTTTGTCTACGCACATTGTTGTTTTTAGTACGTAAAGTCAATACTAAAGATCCAATTATTGATATTAAAAGTAGTATACCTGATAAATGAAATACGTACATATATTTTGTATATATCAAATTACCAATAGCAATAACATTACTCGCATGAGGCACAGCATCTGTGACCAATTCAGTTGTTGCAGACTGTTTAATAATAAACACCATATTAACAAATAACATAATCCCACAAAGTAACCCTATAGTAAGATATTTTGTAAAACCACTCTTAAATCGTGAATAATTTATATCCAGCATCATAACCACAAATAAAAACAATACAGCCACAGCGCCAACATACACCACTATAACTAGCATTGCTATCAGTTCCGCACCCAATAAGATAAATAAAGCACTAGAGATAAAAAACGTTAAAATTAAAAATAATACGGAATACACAGGATTAGACACATAAACTACAGCTATAGATGAGAACACTATTAATGTCGTAAAAAAAGTGAAACAAAAAATAAATCATTACATTTATATCTGTTAATAATTAACAAATTCAATAAAAACTGGTTCAGAGTATACCAACATAAAATATTCGAGTAAACTATTAATTACAGGGGCTAAGCTAGATCATTACTAAACAACGTAACAACATAGAATCATATAAACATCAATTAAAAGGCACATAAACACGCAGTTTTTAAAGTCGTTACTTAAGCGCCAATCAACAACCTATTATATGACTTCTCCAGAGTATTTAAGACTTAACCCTGTATAAAAACATATAGTTTTACCTACCTAAACAATTAACAATATCCACCGAATTAACCACAATAGTTCTTGATACATTATACTTATCGACTGCTCTAGTGTAGAATAATTCACCTCGTGGATCAAAAAAATTAAGAATATATTTTTCATCATTCATAGTATCTACTAATGGACCTAGCAACTGAGTATCAAATATATGAGAAAACAGCATTGCAACATTTTTTTGAATTACAGGAAGAGATCCATAATTACCTCTTCCAGTGTCTTCCACAACACGTTCATAATGTCCCATAGGGAGATTTTTAGGATATATAAACACCAGCAGTCCATATATTTCACGTTTCAACAAATTTCTTTTCATGACGTAACTAACCAACTTGCTTGTTCCTTCACTTTCTTGAGACACATGAAACCCACCTTGCTTACTTACTCCACATCCTATCAATATATTTCTAGTCAATTCCACACCATTATCCCTTATAGAACATAACGAAACACCATCTAAAGAAAAAACTACAAATTTATTCTCTCCTTTACCATCATTGCAAATCAAAAAGCAGAGTCTCAATCTAGTATCTCTATGATCAACATCAATAATACAATAATCTTTAAATTCTGTACCATACATGTTACCACGAATATTACTATCAATCTTATCAAGACAACTAGCATCAGCTAATTTCATATTCCTTCTTTCATCTTGTGTAACATAAACACCCTTTTCTTTGTCAAATTGACAAGCGTTAGCAGGAAGTAGTACAGGCACACTATCCTCAGAAAACAAAAATATTAAATTCATATATATTTTACCTAATTATTACATTTCTGACATTATATTATTTAAGTTTTAAATAATATCAATTAAAAATTAACCAAAAAATCTAAAAATATTAGGAAAAAATGGATTGCCTAAGAGTGATAGAAAGATTTTTTTATTGTGTTTATATAGACAAAGCATGTCGCTTGATACTATATTGATTTATACACAATCAAATATTCAAATTTTTCATTCAGCTTTAAAGTTTAAGCTAAGTATTAGAGAACATACTGAAAGGGTATATCCAAAAAAATCTTAAAGTGTAGAAAGACATATTTTTAGTTGTAAAATAATATATTAATGATACATTGGAGAGTATTTTGTGAGTTGTTATAGAATGTATGAGTCTAACACTAATATTTTTGAGTGATGGTACCCCTACGTTGTATCCAAGTCATTTCTTAAAACATAACAAGCAAACTAATATTTATTACACAGGTGACGCAGAAGTTGATATGCAGTTAGCTGGTGATGTAACTGATACTATTGTACAAAGTCCTGCGTTTAAACTTTACGGATTTTGTTTTAACAAATATTATCTCGCTGCAGCTGTACCTTTGGCAAGACAAATGATGTGTGCCGTAGGCAGTAATAGTACAGGATCAGTAGGATGTGTATGTCTCACATTAAATAACAGGGAGGGTTCTGTAAGACGAGCAGTGTGTGATGGTATAAAATTAAGTAGATCTGTTCTTGTATCATGTAACGTGGTTAGTGAATCTTCACTCAATCCTGTAGAAGAAGTGCAATTAGTGTCACAGTTATGTAGAGCTGAGGTATCTAATGTTAGACTTCATACTCCGGGAGGAAGCACGCGCTGTTATCGCTTTGACATTTATGGTGATGAAGGACAAGTTTGTAGCTCATTTTTTGCGCGTGCAAGATTAGAAAGTGTTATTGTTGATCCTGTCACGGGAAGTGTGAAGCACATTATGGGTTTAGAAATACTATAACAAAAAATCAATAGGGTGGCAGAGTTATATAAATCACTTATTAGAGTAGCTCTCACACTAAATTTTTTGGAGATGTATATGATTGTTTCGTAATTGTATGTTTTAGTGGGCATTATGCAAAAGTTTCTTAAGTGTAACTCACTTGTTTGCGCAGTAGCGCACTAGTCGGCCTTATGGGGTTTTACTTTGCTATGGTATAGGTGCCATCATTCAAAATTATGAACTTCGTACCTCAAAACTCATAAGGTACCGTACAATACCTGGATGCTCGATTTTAACACATTCTAGCATTGTACTTGCAGAAAACCCACCAACACTTTCTCCGTTACTATTATAACAAAAGAATTCGTAATCACGATCGTGATTTCTGGTATCCCAAATTTGCATACTCAATACCACATTTCTAGATAATTGTAATACCATTGCTTTTTCGGATCCAGTACCTTGAAAAGTGTCATCAAATATTACACCTTTTGCAAAAACATTACATTTTAATTTTATACCACGGCACAACACTCCATTTACAGTCATACCTGGTTGATTTAATAATACACAGAGGCATGCTTTCTTTCCTCCAGGACCACCACCAACCATAATGAGTACATTTCCTACCAAATTTGAACTTGCAAGAACATAAAAAGTGTTAAAATTACATCCGTAAAAAACAAATAAAGGATGTGACAACACTTCTTCATCCAACACACCACGAAGCTTAATAGTGCTAGATGATGTATAAAAAATATTATGTTGCTTGTTATGTTTTAAGAAATGACTTGGATACAACGTAGGGGTACCATCACTCAAAAATACCAATGTTAGACTCATATAAACGGCAAGATACGATACACATCGTTGATGTGTATCATTAATATATTAGTAATACAACTAAAAATTTTAACCAATACATCGACAGCATATAAATACCGAAGTTAAAACTGAACAAAAAAAACAGCTATTGCAAATAACAGACTAACTCATTATTTACATGCGATAACCAATAACTTTACGATTTACTAAATATGGTGCCTAATTCGATCCTCAATCACATCACGAAAATGTCTGATTAATCCCTGTATGGGCCAAGCAGCAGCATCACCGAGTGCACATATGGTATGTCCTTCTATTTGGCGTGTGATATCCAATAACAAGTCAATATCATCGGGTTTAGCTCCGCCTTTTACAATTTGTCTCATGATTCTCCAAATCCATCCTGTACCTTCACGACATGGTGTACATTGTCCGCAAGACTCATGCATATAAAAATGTGATAACCTTTCTACTGCTTCTATCAAATCTGTAGACTTATCCATAACTATTAATCCAGCGGTTCCTAATCCTGATTGTACCGCCCTTAAAGAATCAAAATCCATAGTTACAGTATTACAAATATCTTTTGGAAGCATTGGTACTGATGAACCACCAGGAATTACTGCTAGTAAATTATCCCATCCACCACGAACACCTCCTGCGTATCTTTCTATAAGTTCTCTCATAGAAATTCCCAATTCTTCTTCCACATTACACGGATTATTCACATGCCCTGATATACAAAAAATCTTGGTGCCAGTATTATTTTCTTTTCCAAGAGACGCAAACCAGCTGCTACCTCTCCTTAAAATTTCACTAACAGTTGCAATGGTTTCAACATTATTAATAGTAGTAGGACAGCCATATAAGCCTACTACAGCAGGAAATGGAGGTTTTAACCTCGGCATACCTTTTCTTCCTTCCAAAGACTCAAGCTGAGCAGTTTCCTCTCCACAAATATATGCTCCAGCTCCCCCTATGAATAAAGATATCTAAATCATACCCAGATTTACACGCATTTTTTCCAATCAACTTTGCTTCGTATGCTTCTCTTAAAGCTTCAGACAATACTAAATACTCACTATAAAACTCACCACGAATGTAAATATAAGCTGCAGTCACATTCATTGCAAACCCAGCTATTAATATTCCTTCAATAAGTCTATGTGGTTCATACCTCAATATGTCGCGGTCTTTACATGTACCAGGTTCTGACTCATCAGCATTAACAACTAAATACGCTGGCTGTCCTTCCATTCTGGTTTTTTGGCATAAAAACCCCATTTCATGCCTGTAGAAAAACCCGCTCCACCTCTACCACGTAGTCCAGAATTTCTTATTTCTTGAATAATACGCTCTGGTCCCAAATTCAATATTCCTAAAATATTGCTCCAAATACCCCTACTTCTCGCAGATTCTAAGAATGGAGAGCTCAGGCCATCAAGATTAGTAAATATTCTATCATCATCTCTTAACATAAAGTTTTATAAAAATATGATAAGCAATCAAATTAAACCAACGAATTCAATAACGTACTAGAACACAAACAGACCAAGCACACACTTACAACAAGGCACACAACTAAAAATACGTATGACTGACTCAAGTGGGCCTGGGAAGAGTTGAACCTCCGACCTCACGCTTATCAGGCGTGCACTCTAACCACCTGAGCTACAGGCCCATAAAAAAACATCAACAAGAAGCAGAGTTAGTCTCTAATACATCAACAAATGTTTTATTCAAAACCCCTTTCCTAAAATAAACAATCCCTGATATTTTAGAAAAGATGGTATGATCCTTCCCTATACCAACATTCTTTCCAGGATGGTATTTCGTACCCCTTTGACGTACAATAACATTACCAGGGATTACTTTCTCACTTCCAAATTTCTTTACTCCTAATCTTCTACCTCTCGAATCCCGACCATTACCGGAGCTACCACCAGATTTCTTCGTAGCCATAATTTCTACTCCATATTATTAATTTTAGTAACACGCAAAACAGTCATATATTGTCTATGACCATTTTTCCTTCTATAGTTTTTACGGCGTTTCTTCTTAAAAATTATTATCTTATCGTTTCTACATTGCTCAAGAACTGAAGCTGTAACAGTCGCATTTCGCGTAAAAAGAATATTATTATTAACATCAGTTAATGCAATCACGCTATTCAAAGTAACCTCTTCCCCCACGCATAGATTCAATTTCTCCACTTTTATAACATCCTGTTCTTTTACTTTATATTGCTTCCCACCAGTCTCAACAATAGCAAACATAATACATCTCTAACATTTTATAGAATCATCAGCTGGGTAATTTTGCTCATATATAATACAATATGTCAATAGTATTGTTACTCTTTAAAATTAAATCAGTATTGAGAATACATTTACATTTAACACAAAAGCTATTACCATCATTTTTGAAATTCTTTAATAAAAAACAAAAAAGGTATCACGTGTCCAGTGTAACAATTAACAACATATCATCAAGACAAATTTTAGACAGCAGAGGATATCCTACTATTGAAGCAGAAGTAGTCCTATCAAATCATATTAAAGCAAGAGCCTCCGTACCTTCAGGAGCTTCGGTAGGAAAATTTGAAGCTGTAGAGTTACGAGACAATGACAAAAGCTATTACCACGGGTACGGTGTAACGAAAGCAATTAACCTCATTAATTCAGAAATTGCACACCAAATCATAGGCATGGAAGTCTTGGATCAAGAAAAAATAGATAATATGTTAATTAAAATAGACGGGACAAGTAATAAATCAAGAATCGGAGCAAATTCTACACTTGCAATGTCATTGGCAACTGCAAAAGCCGCAGCTTTAACGTTAAATATCCCTTTGTATCAATATTTGGGTGGCATTACAGCAAAAGTTCTACCAAGACCATTGATTAATGTTATCAATGGTGGAATGCATGCAGATAATAATCTAGATTTTCAGGAATTCATGATTATTCCAAACGGAGCTAGTAAGTTTGAAGATGCAATAAAAATGTCAGCTGAAGTATTTTTTCAATTAAAGCAGATTCTTAAACAAAAACAATACAATACCAACGTGGGGGATGAGGGTGGATTCGCTCCTAACGTAAAAACTAATAATGAAGTATTTGAAATTATTATCGAAGCTGTAGAGAAATCAGGATATAAAATTTACCAAGATTTTTCACTGGGACTAGATGTTGCTGCATCTACCTTTTACAAAAATCAAAAATATAAATTCGCAGACCACGAATTAAGTTCTCAAGAACTGGTAGAATACTACAAAAATATAATCTCACAATATCCTATTATATCAATTGAAGATCCAATGGCAGAAGAAGATAAGTCTGGATGGAAACTTATAACACGAGAGTTAGGTAATAAAATACAAATAGTAGGAGATGATTTATTTGTAACCAACTGTAAACTAATTAAAGATGGTATTGATAATAACATGGCGAATGCAGTACTGATAAAACCAAACCAAATAGGAACTCTAACTGAAACTTTAAATGCCGTGAGAATTGCTCAAAAAAATAATTATAATGTAATAATATCCCACAGATCAGGTGAGACAGAAGATACTACAATTTCACATATAGCTGTAGCAACAAACTGTGGACAGATCAAAACTGGTTCTTTATCTAGATCTGAACGTTTAGCAAAATACAATGAATTATTATATATAGAAAAATTATTAGATATTTCAGCAATATATTAATGGAGCGTTATGAGCTTTATAGATGAGGCAAAAGTTCATTTGAAAGCAGGAAATGGTGGACATGGGTGCAGCAGTTTTCGACACGAGAAGTTTATTGAATTTGGTGGACCTGATGGTGGCAATGGTGGGGATGGTGGTGACATTATTTTTTCCACAAGCCGCAATATTAACACTCTGCTACACTTTAGGTATAAACAACACATAAAGGCAGAAAATGGAAGCTCCGGATCTGGTAAAAAAAAATCCGGATCATCAGGCAAAGATATTATCGTACAAGTTCCTGTAGGAACTCAATTATATGATGAGAAAGGTATATTAATTGCCGATCTCAACTCTGAAAATCAAAAATTCACGGCAGCATGTGGTGGCAAAGGTGGGATGGGTAATGCTAATTATAAAACTTCTACCAACAGAGCACCAAGACATTTTACTTTTGGAGAAGAAGGAGAAGAAAAATACATTATATTAAAATTAAAAATTATTTCTGATATTGGTATTATAGGATTACCCAATGCTGGCAAATCTAGTTTTTTTAGCTTCATGTACTAATTCAAAGACAAAAATTGCTGACTATCCATTCACCACATTAGAACCACACTTAGGAGTTGCTTTTATTGACAACAGAGAGCTGGTTTTAGCTGATATACCTGGATTAATTCCTGGAGCACATCTTGGTTATGGAATAGGTGATAAATTTTTAAAACATATCGAAAGATGTTCCATGTTACTACACATTATAGACTGCACATTAGACAATATAATTGATTCATATAAATCCATTAGAAAAGAACTAATCTTTTATAATATGGAGTTAGCTCACAAAACAGAATTCATAGTACTAAACAAATGCGACTTACTAGACAAAAGACAAATAGATAAGAAAAAGCAATTACTGTCAAATCATACAAAAAAAAGAAATATTTCTATCATCTATAAAAAGCAATCGTTATCCAATTCTAACTGTCTTAAGTCAACATATCAAAAATAGAAGGAGTTCTGATACTGAACCATATATATATGATCCGTTTAATACATAATAGTAGCAAATTCTATTTTCAAATTAATAATTAGGCAAAAAAAACAATATATTAAATACCATATTTAAATAATTCATTTTTTTCCGATAAATAAATCTTATCCTAATTATCAACATTGAAATATACACAAAAAATAAGATAGCACTACAATATACAATATAAAAAAAGCCACACTATTGAAGTAATGTAAACACTAATATTCAAAATTATTACCATTTGCCATAGAAAAATAACTATATAAATAAAACAACTAAACCTAACAACTTTTACATTACCTTATGTCATTTTTTTTAATATAGTTCTGCAACCTTATAGTTTAAAAACTACTAGATACCTTTTTCACACTTATTTCCTTACACCAATTCACTAAAAAGTGATACTTCTTTATCAATGAAAAATATAGTACTCCATTAATTACCTGAACTGTCAAATATCTTAGAAATTACAATCACTACATTTACTATATAAAGACGTTTACCACTTCTTTACTTAATGTAATACAAAGACTTATTATGTATTTCAAGTTATACTTGTAATACTTAAATATAACCATCAGAAAATCTTCAATTTATTTTTACTAGCATACAATGTTTACTACTAAAATCCTATAAAAACATTTTACGCCGTTAAAGGAACCCTATATCTTTAATATAGCACGCAACTTTGCAGATCTAGCTCTAGGATTACTAGATATTTCCTCAAAAGTTGGCCTAATAACCTTCTTATTAATCAATTGAAATTCGAAATGAGATTTTAAGACTGTAATATTTCTGTCACATAACGACTTAAACATTACTTTTACAATTCGATCCTCTAAAGAATGAAAAGAAATTACTATTATTTTTCCTCCTGGATTTAATAAATCAGATGCAGACATTATACCCTGCTCTAGCTCTTCTAATTCCTTGTTGACCCATATTCTAATTGCTTGAAATGTTCTTGTCGCAGGATCAATACTATGATTTTTACTGCGTGATACTACAGACCTAACTATAGATGCAAGTTCGCTTGTAGTATGAATATTTTTTTTCTTCCTACTATTAACAATAGCTCTTGCAATTCTGCGTGAATACTTCTCCTCGCCATATTGATATATAACATTAGCAATTTCTTCCTCAGAAGATGTATTTACAAAAATTGAAGCATTAACATTATTTAAAGAACTACTCATCCTCATATCGAGTGGCCCCTCTTTAGAAAAAGAGAATCCACGATTCGCATTATCCAACTGCATAGAAGAAACTCCTAAATCAAATACTATACCATCAACCTTTTCTAGTTGTGCATTATGCAATATTTGTTTCATATTACTAAACTTACTAACATAGAAATGTATTTTGCCAGGAAATTCATCTAGTAGTTTCTTATAAAAAATTTCAGTATACTCATCCTGATCAATGGCATAAACCTTACAATCAGCAACATTCAGGATTGCTTGACTGTATCCTCCAGCTCCAAATGTTGCATCAACGTATACTTTACCATCCTGAGGACACAGCACATCAAGCATCTCTTTTAGTAAAACAGGAGTATGCATATTACAAATCTCTAATATTCTTAACCACTTCTTAGCACAGTAAACGAACACTTACTACATAAATTTAATTAAGAAAGCACAGTAAATATACAAAATGAGTGGATGCTTAAATGAAATCCTTTATCCTATAAATTAAAAATTGACAACAACTACTGATAAATCAAATATCTTTTATATACGTTCCCATAATTATCATATCTAAAACTTGAACATAACTTTCAGCATGCACACTCATTTATATTAATACTAGACATAGCTTGATAAAATACTACATCTTTTTATACAAAGTTTTTTCTGTAACTATCATATCTAGAACTTGATCATGACCTTCAACAGGTACCTCATCACACAACTGTAAATCATAAGCTACTCCTATCACTCTACAACTTGGCCTTAACGCTGAAATAGTACTATCATAATATCCACCTCCAAAACCTAATCTATTCAAATGTTTATCAAATGCAACAAGAGGGACTATTAAAATAGTTGGAATCACAGAATTAACACTACTCCACTGATGAAATAGCAGTATCCTACTATTCTTATCTATTACTGGAAGAGCTACTATATGTTCTTGCTGCACTAAATAATTCATCAACGGCAAAACATCAATCTCACCATCTATAGGCTTATACCCAGAAATCACAGACATTTCTTTCATAACTACGCTGTTAATATAATTTCGTAATAAAGCACAAGACGCCTCTTCCTTATTTCGCACTTCCTTCCTTAATTTCCTATATTTCTTGCGTAATTCAGCCTTACGCTGATTAATATCTCCAATAAACACAATTCACATATGCCATTACCTACTTACACAATCTAACGCACCAATAATCATTGTGTCAATTTTTAGTTATTTTTTATCTACACAGTTTACAGAAACAAAAAATCACATTTTCCCAATATCGCAATTGGAATAGTCCTCATTAGCAGCACGGCAAAGACATCCAATTTTCCTTATAAGAATTCAACTAACTTATAGAAAGCTCATCAAGTTTATAAACCGTACAAAAACGATAAACATCTCTAAAATCCAGATAACAAATCTCCACTCAAACCACTACTTTATGCTGTGATAATAATACTCATTTACGTACGACAACGCAGCAATAACCGCAGTGTCAACTCTCAGTATTCTTGGCCCTAAAGATAAACTATCACAAAATTCATATGCAAAACTCAATTCATCATTTGAAAAACCACCTTCTGGACCTATAACGATGTGAATATTGCTTTTATTTTTTAATACCTCTAACGGCTGCTTTCCTTTACCTGTCTCATCGCAAATGATAAAATTAGCATCATTAGTTTTTAACGTTTTCAAATCAGTAAAATCAACAGGAGAAGAAACCTCTGGAATATCAAGTCTTTCACATTGTTCAGCAGCTTCAATAGCCCACTTCTTGCACTTTTCTAAATTTATGTTACTGGTTGCTATATGTTTTGTATACATAGGCTGCATCAATGTAACTCCCATTTCTGTTGCTTGTCTAACAATACTTTGTAGGATAGTGTTTTTTTACAATAGCAAAGCACAAAACTAAATTCTTACTTTCGGTTTGTTTTCTAAGCAAGTAATTTACTCTAATTTTAACACTACCAGACAATTCAAATATTTCACCTATCCATTCTCCGTCCTTACCATTAAACAGCCTAACCATATCCAAACTCACAGCTCGCATCACATGACAAATATAATGAGACGTAAGACTATCTAAGGTGACGACAGAATGCTCGCTAAGTGGACAAGTTACATATAATCTAATATTCAATTTTTTCTTTCGCATCTTCCTTTGAAAGTTACATTACTTCTCTTATCGTTTCAAGAACGTTGTCAACATGCTTACTTACTTTCACACTTCGCCAAATTTTTCTTATTTTTCCATTTTTGTCTATTAGAAATGTTGAACGATCTATTCCCATATAAGACCTTCCAAACATATTTTTTTCTATCCAAGTGCCATACTGTTTTGACAATTCCGAATTCTCATCTGATATTAACTGAAAAGATATATCGTGCTTTCTCTTAAAATTCTCATGAGATTTTTCATTATCCCTAGACACACCAATTATGATAGTATCTAGATCAGCAAAATCATCAATTGCTGCTTGAAAATCCTTTGCTTCTTTTGTACAACCTGGAGTATCATCTTTTGGATAAAAATATAAGACTATATTCTTGTTACCCATATAAGTATCAAGGCCCTCAAAGTACGGTGCACTATCACCTATCTCTATCGCCATAACATCCTCAAAATAATTTTTAAAACAATGCTATGAATATTAATAAGAGTCAATAATTTTTACATATTTTAATACAGACTATGATTGCAGCTTACACAAATATGTGTATAGTAAATCTTTATACTTAACAATAGATGCTATGACAAAACATTATTCGCAATCAAATGGGGAATTAAATTTCCCACTAATAGAGGAAGATGTTTTTCAATTTTGGAAAAAAAATAACATCTTTAAAAAATCAGTAGATAACAGAGATGGAAAAAAAAGGTTTGTGTTTTATGATGGACCTCCATTTGCCAATGGATTACCTCATTATGGTCACTTACTAACCGGATTTATCAAAGATACGGTGGCTCGCTACAAAACAATGGCAGGATTTAAAGTTGAAAGAAGATTCGGGTGGGATTGTCATGGGTTACCCGCTGAAATGTTATCAGAAAAAGAGCTTGGAATATCAGGAAAATTAGAGATTGAAAAATTCGGTATAGAAAAGTTCAACAATTACTGCCGCAGTTCAGTAATGAAATTCTCAAAGGAATGGAAACAGTACGTGGAAAGACAAGCAAGATGGGTGGATTTTGAAAATGACTATAAAACAATGAATATAGCCTTTATGGAATCAATAATGTGGTCATTTTATAAACTATGGAATAAAGGATTAATATACGAATCTGTAAAGATTGTACCGTACAGTTGGGCATGTCAGACACCTTTATCAAACTTTGAAACTAGAATAGATAATGCTTACAGACAAAAAATTAGTAAAACTATTACCGTAGCATTTGAGCTATTGGAAAACCCAAAGTCTATTATGTTAGACGACGTAAAAACATATAAACTCTTAGTTTGGACAACTACTCCTTGGACTTTACCTTGTAATTTTGCTTTGGCTATTAGCCCAAGTATTAAATATTGTGGAGCTATCATTAACCAAGAAATGTTTATCTTTTCTAATAGATACTTACAAAGTTTTCAAGAACACTGCAAAAAAAATAACATAGAATACAAAGTATATAGCAAAGATATAGCATATAATACTTTAAAAGATTTGCATTACAAACCCATATTTGAGTATTTTACTGACGTAAAGAATGCATTTAAAATCTTAACTGCAGATTTCGTAGTAGAAGATGAAGGCACAGGAATAGTCCATATCGCACCAGGATTTGGAGAAGATGATTTCATGTTATGCAAAGAACAATGTATTCCACATATCGAGTCAGGAACATCTAACTTATTAGCAACTATTTGTCCAATAGATGATGGAGGAAAGTTTATTGATAAGATTTCAGACTTTACAAACATGCATGTATTTGAAACAAATGATAAAATTATCAACATATTAAAACGAAAAAATCTCTGCTTCAGAACAGACCAATATTTACATAATTATCCACACTGTTGGCGCACTGACACTCCATTAATATATAGAGCCATGTCATCATGGTATATCGAAGTTACGAAAATAAAGAACAGAATGATTGAGTTGAACAAAACTGTAAATTGGATTCCTGGTCATATACGCAATGGACAATTTGGCAAATGGCTAGAAAATGCTAAAGATTGGGCAATATCACGCAATAGATTTTGGGGAACACCATTACCAGTGTGGAAATCCGACAATCCTAATTACCCAAGAATTGACGTATATGGATCAATAAAGAAAACATTAGATGATGTCAAAGCATTAGAAGAAGATTTTGATATATCATCTATAAATGATTTACATCGACCATATATTGACAATTTGGTACGTCCCAATCCGGATGACCCAACTGGGAAATCAATGATGAGACGAGTTAATGACGTTTTTGACTGTTGGTTTGAATCTGGATCGATGCCTCATGCACAACTTCATTACCCGTTTGAAAACAAAAAGTTTTTTGAAAATTATTTTCCAGCGGATTTTATAACAGAATATGTAGCACAAACTAGAGGATGGTTCTATACATTATTTGTACTATCTACCGCATTATTCAACAAACCACCATTTAAAAATTGTATATGTCATGGTGTCGTATTAGATACTCAAGGACAAAAATTATCAAAAAAGACTTAACAATTATGCAGATCCAATGGAAATGTTTAAACGGTATGGCTCTGATGCGCTAAGATTCCTTATGCTATCCCACGCAGTGTCATACGGTGGAGACTTGCTACTGGATAAAGAAGGAATAATGATACGTGATATATTGCGTAATGTTATAAAACCAATATGGAATAGTTATAACTTTTTCACCATTTACGCTAACATCGACAAAATGCAAGCAAGGGTTATTCAAAACTTAAACGGACTAAAGAATATTATAGATAAATATATAATATGTGAGTGTATCAGTACCATAAAGTCTATATTTGATGCTATGGAAGAACAAGAACACAATACAAACAATTTCGGATACAACATCAAGCTTGCATGCAATAACATTACTAACTTTTTTGAAATACTCAATAACTGGTATATTAGAAGATGCAGAAACCGCTTTTGGTCATCGGAAATTAATCAAGACAAAATAGATTCTTATAATACTTTATACACTGTTATATACTATATGTTAAAAGTATCTGCCCCATTTTTACCAACTACCACCGAAGCAATTTGGCAAAAGTTAAATTTTCAAGAAGAAGAATCGGTACATTTATCATCGTTGCCAAATATAAAACATTTTACAATAAGTGATCAAGATAAACAAAATATCCAATATATGAAATTAACAATGAGCATATGTAATTATGCTTTATCAATCAGAAACGCTCACAATATTAGAATTAGACAACCACTTAATAACATAGTTATATACAGTTACAATTGTTCAGACTTACTTAACTTGCCAATAGAATATCAAAATATTCTATTGGAAGAAATAAATGTGAAAAATATATCATTTAAATCTAACATATCCGATATTGCATCATTTGAATTAAAGTTGAACTTTCCAAAACTTGGAAAAAGAATACCTGATCAAGTGAAATTCTTAATATCCGCATTAAAAGATAATAAGTGGGAGATACTAAAAAACGAACAATTACTTCTCGGAATAAGAGAAGCAGAACACTATATCATAAATAGTGATGAATATACTTTAGACCTTAAAGTGCACAATGACTTTGCATGCACTATTGTCCAAAACCAAAACCTGCTAGGTGTACTATTACTAGATACTGAGCTCACAAAAGAACTAATCATGGAAGGTATTGCAAGAGATATTATAAGAATAATTCAGCATTCCAGAAAAAATAACGGATTCAACATTTCTGACAAAATAGAGGTTATCATACACACCAAAGATGAAATAATTCTAGATTCCATTAAAGTATGGTCTCAATATATAGTGCAACAAACACTATCTGTCTCACTTGCTACAGAAGAGCAAATTTCAAATATTCAAGATATTAAAAAATATTACAAAGCTACAATAAAAGACAAAGACATTTCCATTTTCTTAAAGAAGATAGTACCATAAAAATTACAAGCATGTAATTTAACTACAGAAACCTTTTCTATCTAATATTGCGTTGCTGATGCCTTATTTCATTGGTTAAAAAATCAGTAATAGATTTAATAAATCTATACAAAAACACACAATCAAGATTGTAAAAAATTTCAGAAGAAATAACACAACTTTAGTAATAAATATCAGATGGCAAGTAAATGTATCAAATGAGATATAACAAACAAGCTAGAAAAAAACAAGAAAACTTTATAATAAGGTAGTCAATAAAAATACAAACTAAAAATTCTATCAAACCTGCTTAAAATAAATCCAATATCTAAATCATAAATAATAAACATACACACATCTGTATAACATATTCTTAGAAATTTATAAGAAGTTAAACAGGAATGTTAAAGTAATAATCTAGATTATTAACATGTATTTCATTACAAAGCTCTGAAAAAGCAGCTTTAAAAAAAGATCTTGCATTACAGTAAAAAAAATTGACGCCTCCATATTGGAAACAAATCATTAAAAAATATCTTAATAAATCACAATACATATGCCTTCCATCAAGATAATATATACCAAACACATCTACTAGACACTAAATAAAGAAAAATACTTAACAAAGTTAATTCAAATATGAAATGGACATCTACAACAAATAAATTACTTAGTACTTTAATAAAAGTTGCTAAAAACCATGAGTAATTCCAATGACTATTCTCTATATTGATTTACTAAAAAAAGTAATTTTATAAATATTTCCATTCCAAAATACAATAACATAAATGTTACTTAAGCTAGCAATATAAAGTTATATTTTAATAATTATTTCATCTCTTTCAACGGAACTATAGAAAATATCCTTAACCCGTTATCAATAATATATGCTACAGATTTTGCTAAGTATATTCTTGCAGATGTAAGATTTATATCATTATCTATTATAAAACGCCTACCTGTATCTTTATTCCCGTAACCCCATAATGAATGAAAAGCTTCTGCAATTTCTATTAAATAAAAAGTTATACGATGTGGCTCTGCAGTTTTAGCAGATATCTCGATGATATTTGGCCATTTTGCTAACAACTTAATCAATAATATTTCTTCTTTCGAAGATAGCACAGAAAAATCAGTATCTTCTATTTTCAAAAGTTCTGGAGCATTACGTATCAATGAATAAACACGAGCATGAGCATATTGTACATAAAATATTGGATTGTTTTTAGATTGCTCAACTACTTTAACAAAATCAAAATCCAAAATCATATCACTTTTACGTGTTAACATTATAAATCTGATTACATCTTTCCCAACTTTTTCCACAACATCTTTAATAGTTAAAAATTCACCAGATCTTTTTGACATTTTAACTTGAACTCCATCATCAAGAAAATTGACAATATTATGCAGCTTGATATCTATGTTAGCAGTATTATCGCTCAACGCCTTTACTGCTGCTTTCAATCTTTTTTACATATCCAACATGATCAGAGCCTAATTCCAAAATCATATGTTGAAATCCACGTGAAAGTTTGTCAAAGTGATATGCTATATCATTTGCAAAATACGTCCAACTGCCGTCTACTTTTTGTAAAGCTCTATCTACGTCATCTCCAAAATCAGTTGACTTAAACAACATTTGTGTTCTAGGCTTCCAATTTTGACTTTCCGTACCTTTAGGTTGATCCAAAATACCATAATATATTAATTTCTTATCCTGCAAAAGTTTGACACACTTTTCAACAATATTGTTTTTCAATAACTCAGACTCTGATGTAAAAACATCATGTTTTATTCCCAACAACATAAGGTCTTCTTGAATCATAGCAAGAAGACACTTTAGAGATATATCTCGTATAATCCCTATTCTTTGACTCGAACCCATCTCTAACAAGCCTGTGCCATACTGCTCATAAAGCAATTGTCCTATATCTTTCAAATATAACCCTGGATACAATCCACTCCCTATTACAATATTCTGACCTGTCGCTTCTTTATACCTAAGATATACAGACTCAATCAATACGTCTATTTGTGTACCTGCGTCATTAATATAATATTCCCTAACAACTTGATACCCTACTTTTTCCAATAAATTCGCTAGTACGTCACCAAATATGGCACCACGCGCATGACCTATATGCATTGGTCCAGTAGGATTAGCAGAAACAAACTCTACATTAACTTTTTGGCCATAACCTAGATTAACATTAGCAAAATCTTCTTTTAGTGTATTAATAGAAACTATTACCTCATACCACACATAAAGAGAAATATTAAAATTAATGAAGCCTGGCTTTACAACAGTAATACTTGATATTTCTTTAATTTCAGAAAATTCACTTAATAACATCTCTGCTACGTCCAATGGACTTTTCTTAATATACTTACCTAAAAGCAAAGCTGCATTGGTATATAAATCCCCATGATTAGGATTATTTGGATAGTCGACTATCAATTTATCTAATAAGTTATCGTCTAATACTATTGTTAGCTTAGTACTTAATACACGTAACTTCCCTATTATAGAACCCTTTATGGTATTAATTAGATTCATCTACTACAATTCTCTTATAAATTTTACCTCATTATACAGTTTTTCAACAATATTATAAAGTAAGCAATCTAAACATTTATTATTAAAAAAAAGTTGCAGCACAGTAGTACTTATTCAAGTACTTACCTAATATCTAGTAATCAAATTATCAACTGACCACACTAATATATCTAACCACTCTTAGTAGATAAATTCATGACATGGATCGTTATATAATACTCATTAAAAATAAGTTCTAAAATCATAAAACTACATCTTTTCCAATTTCATTTTTATAAGTTTTTCACTATTATTAATAAACTTAGCTATTAAAAATGAGTTTTACTGTGAGATGGCAAGACCAAGGAATAGTAATTGCTATAAGAAAATATGGCGACTATCAGATCATTCTTTCCATATTCACCAAAAAACATGGGCTAAAAAAAGGATTAGTAAGATACCTAAAAAAAGACAACTAATATAGTACAAATAGGAGATTACATCAATGTAACATGGAGTTCAAGACTAACAAGTAACTTAGGCTGTTTTAAGTATGAACATATTAGATCTACTTTACACTATTACATAAAAAACAACTTACAAACAATGTGTGTGGCATTTTTCACTTTTTATGCTAGACCAAGTATTACCAGAAAATGAAGAAAATTGTACTATTTACAATTGTCTAGAAGTTTTTATAAATTCTATACAAGTAAAGCATCCTAATTGGCAAGTTAAGTATCTTGAATTAGAATTAACTCTACTGTCAGAACTTGGATTTGGTCTAGATTTATCAAAATGTGCTGTAAACAATACAAATGAAAACTTAACATTCATTTCTCCAAAAACTGGAAAAGCAGTATCAAAAACTGTGGGACTACTACATAAAAAAAATCTATTACCTCTACCTAAGCTATTGTATGATGTGTACAACAAGTATGCATATCAGTATTCCAATACAGGCTTTAAATTAAGCTTAAACGTACTAGGATACTTTTTAAAAAAACATTTTCTCACAGATAAAAACGCAATTCTATTAAAATATAGAGAAGAAATGATAAAGTTCATAGATCTACAAAATTAAATACTACATATAACCTTTATTATAACAACATAATCATTACATGCTTAATTACTATAGGAGTAATGAACAACTCAATGTACATTACCCCTATTATCTTCTGCTTTATAGCATTTTAAAAGTCACTTTTATATAAAATAACAAAACATCAAACTACAACAAATCGAAAAAAATTATTAAGTATATTTTTTTAGTAGACAATTTTTTCATGCTAGGCAGCGTATTTGAGAAACGTTAAATATACTTATTTATAGATGAACTTCAAAGTGAAGCTAGAAGCATAACATAATGTATTTCTGGAATATCTTCTTGCTGTGATTTAAGAAGATCTCATGTTGTTGTGAATAAACAATTACGCTTTTACATTAGAAGCTTTGCAGAATAAGAAATTGACATATAGCATTTTGGATCAATACAAATCAAAATTGGAAAGCTTTAACATAGTAGATGAGCACTATTAAAGTGATATACTATATATTACTTTAGATCAGGTTATGATCTACAGAGATGTTGAGTGATAACAATACTACTACAGACATTAATTATTTCATTAATTTTCCAGATAATAACACTCAACGAGCTAAGAAGCAAAAAATCAAGATAGTCAAAAAACTAGAAAAACTATTATGCACTAAGGTGATATTATAGTACGAAAACTCTTAATATATAAAATTAATGCCAACAATCTTTGATATTCAGAAACAAATTCCATTCATTGGTTGTTCAATTTTTTCTTTATAACAGTTTGCAACCCTTTAAGATACATAAATAACATCAAGCGAATAATATCATCGACATTAAAACCTGTATAAACAACCATTTTCGCATACAGTTTGTCGTTATACCATGTAAACAATCTCAAATAAAGGATCTTTCCTTATATTAAATACAGATATTAAAAATATATTTACAATTACATAATATAATGTAGATTACCGTTTTATAATAGACACAGTAGTTAGCTTATGGAAGGATCTGAAGGTGGTGGAATAAATGTATCCGCTTTGCAATCTTATTTACACCAACAACACAAAGGTGGTGAACACGGAGCAGAAGATGAAGAAACTGCACTTTCTATATTTGTATTCCTTGCTTGGTTTTATAGAAACGTGCCATGTTTTCTCGATACCACAACTGGTAACGTAGTAGCTTCGGTTACGGCGTTAGGATTAAATATGCCAACCACGGTAACATTTGGATCAGAACTTAGCAAAAATATCTTTGGGTTGCCCAAATTAATACCAGATCTACAAGAAGGTGGTGGTGGCGATGAACCATCCGATACGGGTGAAGGTGCTGCTGGAGGAGGAGAAGGTGATGAAGGTATACATGCTAACCATAATGAAGACCCTTACGCACGTGATGACTACCCACACGCTGACGAACATATAGCATCTGCTGCTGGTCATGGATTGGATGGCACACAGCATGATCCTGGTTATCATTCAGAATACCAAGAACATGCCCCTAGCCCTACACCTGCTACTACGCCACAACATGGCCAGTATGATCACGATTTTCATTGAATACTGCTGCTATCGTTATTCGTACCTAGCTTAGTATTTTTGTTGGCTCTACATACCTGCTATGACAAGTGTATTTTACAAAACAAAAGTGCCGCCCGCTCGTCTTAACAAGTTTTTCTTAGAATTAACATTATAAAAAACCACACACCTAAATAAACTATAGAAGTACTAAATATCGTCCATCCATATTTCCATAAAGCTATAACAATACTAAACAAGTACTAACAGATAGAACACCGTTACTTAAGTATATAAGATTGGATTAGCGGTCGGAGTGGAGAGATTTGAACTCCCGACCTCTTGGTCCCAAACCAAGCGCGCTACCAAGCTACGCCACACTCCGCAATAACATTCACACTACATATATCCTATCAATAATACACATTATATCAATAAAATAATTCTTGTTATTAGACAGAAATAATTTACTATTTTACTTTAATCTAACGAATACAATCATATATCTACTATTGTAAAAACTGCTAAGGGACGTAAGATTTCTTCTACAAGATGGTTGCATAGACAATTAAATGATTTTTATGTACTATTAGCAAAAAAAACAGGGTTACAAGTCCAGGGCTGCTTTCAAATTAATAGAAATAGACGATAGGTTTTCTATTTTTAAGAAGGGTCAGTATGTACTAGATTTAGGTTCGTCACCCGGAGGTTGGTCTCAGGTTGCGTCACAAAGGGTATCACATGGCGATAGTAGCTCCGTATTTGCTATTGATATGCAGGCTATGGATAAAATACCTAATGTAATATTTATTCAATGCGATATTGCTAATAATATGGACTTACTAAATACCACATTCCACAAAAAAAAGTTTGATGTCATATTATCTGATATGGCACCTAAGGCTTGTGGGAATAAACAAGTTGATCACGCTAATATTATCAACCTATGTGAAATGTCACTTGATATTGTAGCAAAATTTGGACGAGAGAATGGATTTTTTGTTACTAAAATTCTACAAGGAGAGTACGAGAAAGAATTTTATCAATCAATGAAATGCCTTTTTTAAATCTGTAAAGTATTTTAAACCTAAAGCAAGCAGAAAAGATTCATCAGAGATATATTTATTAGGTTTAGGATTTAAAAAACAGGATACTTGAAATATCGATTTTAATCCGTAAAATATTATAAATCTAAAGCAAGCTAGACAACATTTATCGATTAGCACATACATAAAAATCCAAGGTATTTTAAATCAAGCATAATGACTAGTACATTACTATAACGACAGCAATAAGCAGATAATATTAAAAAATCTTACAAAATATCAAAAATTGCTTTACATAATAAGGAATAAATAAGATATATTAAGTTATTAATTAACTATTATCACGGGAAACTAGCTGGAGTTTTTATATATATGAGCGTCCTTATTCACTAATTAAAGACTGAAATGACAACACAGGTCAAAAGTGTAGCGTTTTGTGGAATAAATACAATAAACGTTGATGTACAAGTGCATACCGCAAAAGGTATACCGGCATTTAATATCGTTGGATTACCAGATAAGGCAATCGCTGAATCTCGAGAAAGAATTAGAGCAGCTCTTAGTTCAATGAATCTATCCTTACCCACACAGAGAATCACCATAAATTTATCTCCTGCAAATTTATTTAAAGAAGGCAGTCACTATGACTTACCCATTGCTATGGGTTTATTAATGATTATTGGAGCAATACCACAAACCAATGACTTACCATATATAATACTAGGAGAACTATCGCTTGATGGTTCAATAACTTCAGTTTCTGGAGTATTACCTGCAGCTATGAGCGCTCAGGAACAAAACATAGGAATAATATGTCCATATGATAATGGATCTGAAGCATTACTAATTAAAAACATTTCGATACTATCACCTAATCACTTGATATCACTAATTAACTATTTCAATAGAAGAGAACCTATATCCACTCCAAGTAACAAGATACCAATAGAAAGCACAGAATACCTAGATATGAAGGATGTAAAAGGTCAGTCTGTTGCAAAAAGGGCATTAGAAATCGCTGCTGCTGGAGGTCATAACATACTAATGGTAGGTCCTCCGGGCACTGGAAAATCAATGCTAGCAAAAAAGATTACCTGGAATATTACCAGATTTGACTGACGAAGAAATAATAGAAATAAATAGCATAACAAGTATCACAAAAAAATTTAATAAATCAATCTCAACTAACCGACCTTTCCGAGACCCACATAGTTCATTATCAGTAGCAGCCATGGTAGGAGGAGGAAGGTATGCAAAACCAGGGGAAATCACGTTAGCTCACAAAGGTATATTATTTTTAGATGAATTACCGGAATTTTCAAGAGCCGTCTTAGATTCTCTAAGGCAGCCATTAGAAAATAAAGAAATTCTTATATCCAGGGCAAATGCTCATATAAAATACCCAGCCAATTTTCAATTAATCGCAGCAATGAATCCGTGTAAATGTGGATATTTCGGCAATTCATCAAAATCTTGTACCAAAGCTCCTAAATGTGTCATCGAATATCAAAGTAAAATTTCTGGCCCATTAAATGATAGGATAGACATGCACATAGAAGTACCATGTGTAGATGTGTTATCATATAATCAACACAAAGATACAGAAAAATCAAAAACAATAAAAGAGCGTGTTATACTTGCTAGGAAAATACAAGAACATCGTTACGGAACACTATTTAATAATGCAACAATATCAGAAAACATAGTAACAAAATTTTTAATCCCAAATAAATCAGGAAAAAAACTTCTCGAGAAAGCTTTAAATGGGAAAAACATATCTGCTAGGGAATATATAAAAATCCTTAAAGTTGCCAGAACTATTGCAGATTTATTTTTAGAAGAAACTATATCATGTGACCATATAGCAGAATCTCTATCTTACACACAACAAAAATTGTACTAAAATTAAATTTTATTGACATATGCAAATGTGAAGCTAATCATTAATAATATATTTATTATTCTTAGCAGATTAATATATTTCTTGCATTGTAATTAACATCTTATTAAAATAAGTTAAATAATTTTTTATAGGTTAACGATTATGCCGGAGAAGTCTCAAGAAAAATTTTCTGATTTTGCAGCACAGGTACCGAAAAATCTGCGCACGTTTGGCTTTGCTCTAGTTAGTAGTGCAGGACTCGCTGTTTGTGTACTGTCTGCAACTGTGTTGGTGGTGCAAAAATTATCTATGCTCTTTCCAAACGCATTCTCTTTTCCTTCAATATCTACTGGACAGGCTCTAGTATCACTTATAGGAACTCTAGCAGGTGCGCTAATATTTGGAGCAATGGTGACAAATAATAGTCTTATAACAAGTGCAGAAGACCTTAAAGGTGGATTAGCGGGTAGACTAGGTAATACTGATATAGAGAGCTTAGACAAATCCCCAAAATCCAAGTCGTAATAGGTAGTTATGTCTCTGTTATATGATATGAAACTTACTTATTATGTAATCCATTAAACTTACAGTGGCATTATGTTCGGTTTACGTAGTGCCATGGATTGTTTTTGAGAGCATCTTTTCCTTTATCACTTTTGCTTGACAGTCTCTGCATAGTTAACAGGAAAGTCGACGAGTTGTGTTTGTTCCTTTAGCGATGTAAGAATTGTAGGCAGTTGGTTATATACAAGATGCAGGAATGCTAAATTCTGTGTTGTGCTGTTCTGCGTCCGATGTAATTAGATTGATAATAAATGGTTGGTAGAGTATGATGAATACTATCATAACTATAGGGCTCCGGTAAGTAGTATCTTGTTGTTAATACGTGCATTATACAAATTTAAGAACATTTTATGAAAGAATTCGATTACATTGAAAATTACATATATAGGCTGGACAATAATTCACTAATAGGAGATGATGCTGCTGTTATTAATTGTACACAGGATCAGTTCTTGGTCACAAAGGATATTCTCATAGAAGGTGTACATTTTCTTCGAAACTATGATCCTAGCACATTAGCAAAAAAAGCTATAAGAGTAAATTTATCAGACATTGCAGCAATGGGTGCCATACCTTATGGTTATTGTCTAGGTTTGGCACTACCTAGTAACATATCTCAAGATTGGTGGAAGAACTTTACTGACAGTTTAGAAGAAGAACATAAAAAAGTTTAGTATAAAACTGCTAGGAGGGGACACTACTTCACACAGACAAAATTTCACTATAATTAGTATTACTGCCTTTGGCGTAGAAAACGGCAGTTTATTAAAAAGATCTGGAGCAAAAACTGGAGATTTAATCTATGTTAGCGGTAATATTGGAGATGCAGCATTAGGATTGCTAATATATCAAAAAGTCATCAACAGAAACTATTATAATTTAAAAAGTAAATATGACTTACCCGAACCAAGAATTAACTTGGGAATCAATATCAACAAAATTGCATCTTCGTGTATAGATATATCTGATGGTTTTATACAAGACATGGAACACATCTGTCGTTCATCTAAAGTAGGAGCATCAATATACTTAGACAAAATACCTCTATCAAATGAAGCAAAAGAAATTATCAATAGCGCGCCTCAATATATTGACAACATTTTAGCGGGAGGAGATGACTATGAATTAATATTTACGGTCAACCCTAAATTCTCCCTCTTAATACAAGATATATCACATAAAAGTGAAGTAAAAATAACAAAAATAGGAGAAATAACATCAGGAGATTCTGTAACACTTTATAACAACTGTGGAAATATAGTCACAATAAATAGCAAAGGATTTAATCATTTTACGTAGATAATAATTTTACAAAACATCAAAGCTCATCCTAAGTACAAGAAAACTCGAAGGATATTTACCTAACAAATACCTCATGTTATCCGTGATTAATCCCACTTCACTTAATAAAATAAACTGACTAGCAAGCGAGGATAAGTCAATTAATATTCTCTTCATGTTCCGTATAAAATACACTATTCCAAATAGGATTTTTTATTTTCTTCAATAATAGTTTATGTTGTGTTATTTCTTCTTCACTTATTTCATGTAACCTCGGTTTAATATAAAGCTGTCCACTTTTAATACTTGAATTATCATTTTTTATTATACCATTACTAATATCCGAAAAATCCAAAGATCTTTGCAGACCTCCCATTAATTGCACATACACCTTTCCTAATAAAGTAGCATCCAATAGTGCACCATGAAACTTCCTATCCTGCAAGGAAATATTAAATCGTTTACACAAGGCATCTAGCGTAGATGAAACACCAGGAAATTTTTTTCTTGCCAGAACAAGAGTATCAACAACTTGAAATTCCGAATCATAACTTCTCTGAGCTCTATCGAGCTCCATCTTAATAAACTTAAGATCAAACCCAGCATTATGAATAACCAAGATACTATCATCGATAAACTCTAAAAACTCATCCGCTACATCTAAAAACTTAGGTTTATCTTTCAGCATGTCAATAGTGATACCATGAATCTTTGTAGAATAATAAGGTACATCACGCTCAGGATTAATGTACTGATGAAACACCTTACCTGTAAAAACGCGATCTATTAGCTCAACGCACCCCACTTCTATGATTCTATCTCCACCATCTGCATCTAATCCAGTTGTTTCAGTATCTAACACAACCTCCCTAATCCCTTTGTAGTATGACATACATTTTTCTCTGAATTAAGTTATAAATAACCTTACCACAACCATTATATTTTACACCTCTTTTATACATTACACAAAATATTAGGCGGAAAAACCCACAACAGACTCAACCCAAAGGAGCAAGCTCTCCTCTTAACAAAATAATAGAAGAGAAGAACAAATATCACAATACATAAATTCACATAACTCACCTAATATGCATACATAAGAAACGGAAAGCCTAGAGAAGGACACTAAAAATCATATTTCATACCTAACAACAATACATTACCACATGTAACTTCAGAATCTACACTGTTTTTTACATCAAAATAATGATAGTTTGCAAAAACTTTATATTGTCCCTTAGATTTATTATTGATAGATAAATCATAATCAATTCCTACATTAAAATTAGAAAAGTCATAATGAAGCTTATTGCTTTTAAAATAATACGCACTTACCGAAGCCTTACCATATACATATCTAACGCCAAAGTTCAAGTAATAAGCACAATAACTATCCGGATAATGTACTTTAAAGACAGAATCTCTAGGCGAACCAGGTAAATAATTTTTTGAGCGAACCCTTAGCCCTATCATAGACACTAAGATAGCCAGAACTTCCTAAATACCCGTAAGAAGCTGCAAACACCATATTACCGTAAGTAACAGAAGTACCAACGGCAAAGGCAGCCAAATCTTTAGCATGTAAATGATGTAAATATGACCTCTTGAACGTTTCACGATCACTTGCATATTCTCCAGCAATAGATGCCTGAAAATCAACGTTATTATTAAAAGAATAACCATAAGACAATGCAGCACTTATAACATTATCATAAGCCCCTCCAAGAAAAGTAGCGTTATCAGGCAAAACTACATTGCCCACATTAGCACGTTGTAACGCATCTGCTCCTTTCGGGACATAGTCACGAGGCAACACATGTTCAAATAAATCAACATCGTAACCCGATGGAGAATAGCTTATACCAAACTTTATACCCATGAAGTCCGGAGATTGATAGGATATCCTAAATGGCAAATTATTAACAAAATCTCTATCTTTAATCCACATGGAAGAATCATTATAACTTTCATTGTACCTTTCATTAAATAGACTTTCGCTATATAACCCAGGGAATACATGATAACCAACACGTTTACCGAAATCTGACAATCCTATGCACTGCACCCAAGTAACACTATTATCTCCAGATTCTATCATAGAAGGATCTACTTTCATAACAGACTCAACCCCTTCTTGGTATCCAAAGGAAAAACTTCCGTAAGAAGAATCAATAAACAACTGTGCTCCTCTATTATAACCTTTTACTGAAGGGACAAAACCCTCATTTTTTACAGCAGGTACTGCCAACTGAAGATTAGCTCCGTAAGATATCCCAAGTTTAGGATTAGTATTGACAGACCTTATATTGAAGATACCATCCAATCTTGCCCCATGATCGTACATATCCTTCGAGTTATCTGCGACCCAAGCATAAGATAATATCTTCCCACCTACATCAATCCTATGATAGTTTCCCACTGAAGCATATAAACTCGTTTGCTTTGAAGCATCACCTTCTACCACATCTATCGACTCTTTATGATTTTTACGGTTATTATCTACAATACCTTCAGACAAAGCATCAACATTATATAAGAGCAACAAAGAGGCAAAGGCCGTAGAAAATAAAAACTTCTTCATAAAAACCACCAAAATTTAATTTATCAAATAAATATATTAACTACACTTAATCAAGTCTATTAAAGAATGTCAAGAAATAATCTATATTTTATTAATAAAATATACTAAAATAAGTAAATACGTATAATTTTGTCACTAAAATTAAGATCAAAAAAAAAAAAAAAAAAGCGAATGAAAAAAAACGGAAATAAAAAAAGGCAACCCTACACAAAAGGTAACAAGAGTATCATAATTGGAGATTGAAACCTGATACACATCAAAGCACGAAACACATCAGCAGCCACGCAAGACAAAACCAACTCAACACAATAAACCAAGGATTTCAAAAAGCAAGAAAACGAACAAAGTGCAAAGGCTACACCCTTAGATTTCAGACAACACAATAAGAAACATCTCAGTTTCTAACAACGCCAACTACATCTAAAATTCTAATTTCACACCTACTAACAACACATTACCAGCACCTTCCAGTTTTCGCTTATAAGCACTACTATAACTACGCAACATATTTCCAGGATGGACAACTATTTCTGCATTACTACCACCATTACTGATGCCATCGACTATGTCTCTCATATCCACAGAACCTCTATAATTAACTCTATCTTCCCGAATAGCAATCTCTGAAAATTTATAATGATGATAATTACCAAACAGCTTAAACTGTATTTTACTGCGTCCTCTCAATAAACTATACTCAAGCCCTAAGCTAACATCTTGCAACACATTCTCACTTCTTACACTTTTAAAGTAAGCAAGACTAAAATAATAAGACTTATATTGATAACCCAACGCCGCATCCCAATAATAGGTGGTAGACCTCTCACATACAGGATAAACTTTAACATAGTTATGGTAACGCTTCACAAAACCAGATTTACCCAAATACCCGTAGCCAGCCGCAAGACTAACGTTATTATAATTAACTACGGATCCAACAGACAACCCCTGTAAATTATAACTATCAGGATAAAGGTAATAATGGCGACCTCTAATATTAAAGCGTGACCTAGGATGAGCATATTCACCAACAACAGAAGTACTAAATCTAACACTACTGTAATTATAATCGAAGGCAACGCCACCACTTAATATATGCTCATACTTCGAACCAAAAAAAACATTATAAATACTATCACCAACTGACCTTAACTGAACTACAGGCACACTAACTACTTGTCCTTGTCTGTCTTCTGGCAAATTCACATACCTAATATATGCCCTCTCCACACTAAAATTTTTGTCAAAAAGATCAAATTTATAACCAAAAGGAGAATAACTCACCCCAAACCTTAAACCCATGAAACTAGGCGACTGATAAGACATCCTCAAAGGGAGATTATTAACAAAATCTTTAACACCACTTGAATCCAACACGGCATTATCATTATTTCTAAACACATTCTCACTGTACAAACCAGGAGATAAAAGGAATGGATACATCTCGTATCCAAAGGCATTCTTGTTCTCAGGCAACACACCCCTTATATGATGTGTCCAACCACTACTTTCATCACCAGCAGCTACATTAGAAGCGTCCAACCTCATAAGAGATTCTACCCCTTCCTGATATCCTACCGAAAAATCACCATAAGGAGTAACAGCAAATATTCTAGATCCTCTATTTAGAGCAGCTTTCCTCTCAAAGTTTATTCCCTTAACACTAGGTACAGCTACTTGAAAATCTGCACCATACTTAATACCAGAATCAGCTGACTTTAATTCTGCTCCTACACGCAACATAGCATCATAAGTTATACCACAATTATCCTGATGGGGAAGAGGTGCACGAGCAGTATTATTATTTACCACAGATTTATTTGAACTCCACATGTAAGATATAGCCTGACCACTTACTAAAGCACGACCCACCCTTGACATGTAGTTATGCCCAATATAATCACCGGTGTTCAACTTATGCTTATACAAATTCTTTTCATCAATCCTACTCTGTTCACCACGCTCACCATGACCCAAGTTCAGTGCATCCATTGAAAATACATTATTACTATACAACATTAAAATAGAAGCTAGAGCAGAAGCACCCAAAGTAAGTCTCATAATCATCCCTTATACAACATTACGTAGACTACATAGTAGTCACCAAATAGTAATATGTCAAAATAATTTGTACAATTTTCAGTAAAAAATTAACTAAAATAATATATACATTACTAACAATATAAAATAATATGCACAAAAAATTATATCTTCTCTTAAAGAAAGAAATTAATTAGATTAAGTTAATCTTACTAATGTCATACGATAGACACAGCTATAACACAGCAAACAAATTACACATTACTGTGTGATAAAAATTAGAGATAAATATTTAATACGAAATGACGTATAACAAATATAAAAATACTAACATTGATATAGTAGTAGTACATTGATATTTCTTCTGTATACTTTGCTCATAAAGATGTACCATGGTTGAAATGAAATTTATATTTCAACACTTTCTACATAAATTTACTGTACGAAACCCTTGTATCAACGGTACTGTTTTATTATTTACAATAAATGATAAGTCCTTACTAACAGCACACTCTATACATTACGCAACAATACATAATATTATCGCAGCAATTAATGTCGTTATAATACGCAAAACAACTTACTACCAACCAGAACTATAATAAATGATCTTAAACTTCATGTGGAAAAAAAAAAAAATTATAAACAACAAATTATGCTATTTTCACTTTATAATTAAATCCTACACCCCCCACTAAAATTTCAATTTCATACCTACTAATAAAACATAACCTTTTCCATTTGCAATTGGGCGATCAGATTGATATTCAGACTTTGCTTGATCAAAAACATAATGATGAAAATTACTAAACAAACCACCTTGAAAACCACCATACTTCAAAAAATTATACTCAAATCCTACGCTAACGTCTTTTAATATATGACCTATTCTATTGCTTTGAAAGTATGTCATACTTAAATCTAAAGATTTATACTGATAACCAATACCTATATTCCAATAATAGCTATTATATTTCGGAACACCTAGGTTAATAATGTTAATAACATTGTGATCCTTCTCATTTACAACACTCTCTCCAATACCATATCCAAGGTCATTTTCGTGATCATCAGTATCAAAATGCCTGTAATCGCTTGAAATATCTGTGTAGGCAAGACTATTAGAGTCGATAGGTACATAACCATCATCAAAATGTTTATAATTAGTTGAACCGGCCGCGTAAGCATTATATCTTTCGCATGTACTGACATCATTAGTCGTACTACACTTTGGTATGTAAAATCCAGAAGTACCCAAATATCCGTAAGCACCAGCAAATCTCACCTTACCATAATCAATTTCTAATCCTACGGCTATACCTTGTAAATCATCATATTTTAAATTATCTGCATTAAATAACCCGGCAATAATATAATCATTCATATTCTTACCATACTCGCCTATAACAGAAGTGCTAAATTTTACGTCATCCATATGATAAGTATAAGAAACCCCACCACTGACAATCTGTTTGTATTGTGGACCAGCACCATAAAACTCCATACCATTTTTCAACCTTACCCTGCCTGCACTTCTACTGCTTTCATCAATAGCCAATCTATCGTGTGACCCTAACATAGCTTTCTTATCAATAAAATTCATGATTGATAAATATCTGTTATAAGAAAAAGGTGCATAACTTATTCCAAATTTCAACCCCATAAAACTTTGTGACTGATAAGATAATCTAAAAGGTAATCTAGAAAGTAATTTACGATAGGAAGAAATGACAGAATATTTCTGATCAATTAAATCAATTGTACAAGCCAGTATCTCATTAGATATAAAATTACAATAATTGTAATTCATACTCTCAGTATATAATCCAGGCTGAAAAATAAAATTATATATAAAATAACTTCCATTACTTGCAAAACCCGGGGCAAGACCTCTCAAATGCTTTACCCAACTATTATGAGTATCGCCAACAGCTATGCTAGATGCATCCAATCTCATGGAAGATTCTACACCCTCTTGATAGCCAAGTAACAAATTACCATAAGGAGTCTTCACAATGACTTTAGACTCTCGATTACTAAAGTCTCTATCACTTGCATGTGATACTAAATTTATACCATATGTATTTCCATACTTATCCTGATTTGATTCAATTCCAATATTTATTATACTATCTTGTTGAGCACCTACAGCCTCACAATTTTTTCCTAAATCACAATAAAAATGAAGATCTTGATCAATTCTGTAACCCCTGTTATCCACATTCTCTCTTTTAGTATTATTATCCGAATTCCAAATATAAAACATTGCATCACCAGTAAACTTAATGCGCCCTTTTCTACTTGCAAAGTTATCAAGACTCAGATGTGGAGCAGCTACAATAATATGATCTGTAGATATCTCATTACCTGCTTCTTCTTTTTTACATTTCACATCATTTTCCAATTTATGATTTTCATCATTCATAAAAATATTACTTTGAGTTTGAAGTGAAAAAGCACCATGAGAATACAGCACTAATAAGGAAGCTAAAGCAGAAATTACAGAAGGAATTTTCATAAGATATACCTAACTAGTTACACACTACACTAATTATATTGCAAAAAACAACAGCAATATTATGTTATATCAGTATATATTGCTAAAAATTATTATCAATGATAAAATTGTACTATTTATCCTAAACAAAACAAAAAACATAATATTTATTCTGTACATACATATATCATATGCTTGATATATCCTACACCAATTTACAAAGTTCAAAACTCTAGATACAAAGGCCTTAGTATAAAAATCTACTACAATGTCACAAGCGTAATAGACTTACTTGCAAACTCATATTATAGCTGCTCATAAATCAAATAACAAAAAAATCAAACAAACCAGGAAAATAAAATAATTAATAGAAATACGCAATCTCATAAGTTAAACATGCACTTATCTTAGTGAATTTAAATCAACTACGAGGCTCCAGATTAATATAAAAAAGAACAATCACAACAAATGAAGCACGATTTTCAGTACTTACTTTTTAAAAGACTTTTCCATAGGTTTCTATTAACAAGTACGATAAATACTGTCAGCACCAACAAAAAACAAATAACTTTGATTCCCAACTTTTTTACGCATTTCCATTTCAGGTTCAGCCGCCCACTGCAAAAAATTCACTACATCATATGCCATATTTCCTACTGTAGAAGCTGTTCCATCTGTATACTGAACCAAATTATCAGAAAGCGGAGGAGCCATAGCTATCTTGCCAGTAGCAAAGTAAGGATTGTTATATAAACCACCCTCTTTTTCAGCTTCACGACTCCCATATCCTGTTAACAACGAATACACGTAGTTGGCACCATCATGCCTTGCTTTAATAATCAAAGATAAATCAGGAGGAAACGCACCACCATTACTAGCCATAGCAGCTTCTCTATTAGAAAAAGGAGGCACAAAATAATCTGATGGGATCCCAGGACGTTCAAACATCTCGCCAACTTCATTAGGTCCATCTACAATTTGATATGATCTAGCAATGGCCTTAACTTCATCGCTAGAAAATCCTATATCACGTAAATTACGAAACGCTACCCTTTTCATAGAATGACATGACGAACACACTTCTCTGTAAACCTGATAACCACGTTGTATCGACCTTTTGTCAAAAGAACCAAAGACACCGCTAAATCTCCAATTAACCTTCTTAGGAGATAAATTTTTAAAATCTTCTGCAACACAAACAAATGAAAAACAAACAAAGCAAATTATAGAAATAAACCGCATCAACATCATTTCATCTCCGGCACCGTATCACTTATCGTATTTGGAAGCACAGCTGGCTTTTCGTACTTAGATAATATCGGTAAAACAATAAAGAAATAAGAAAAATAATACAATGTAGATAACCTACTAAGTGCTACAAACGGCTCCTTTACTTCCTGTCCACCAAGCCAAGTTAAAAAACAAAAATTCAATACAAACAACCAATAAAAGATCCTAAAAACCGGACGATAGCTACCACTCTTAGTTTTACACCTATCCAAGATAGGCAATAAAAACCATACTGCTATAGAACTAATCATAGTAACCACACCTAACAACTTATTAGGAATAGAACGCAGCATAGCATAAAAAGGTAAAAAATACCATTCAGGAACTATGTGAGCAGGAGTAACCATAGGATCAGCTTCTATATAATTATCTGGATGACCTAGATAATTTGGAATATAAAACACAAACAAAAACAACAATATGAAAAATATACCAAAAGTTATACAATCTTTAACGATAAAATAAGGATAAATTGGGATGGTATCTTTCTTAGACTTTACTTCTATTCCACTAGGATTGCCTGACCCAAACCTATGCAACGCTAAAACATGTAATGACGCAAGCATTACTATAACAAAAGGCAGTAAATAGTGTAATGCAAAAAACCTATTTAACGTTGGGTTATCAACAGAAAAGCCTCCCCACAACCACTGTACAACATCCTGTCCGACTAACGGTATAACAGAAAACAAATTAGTAATTACAGTCGCACCCCAAAAGCTCATCTGTCCCCATGGTAGAACATAACCCATAAATGCAGTCGCCATCATTGCAAAAAAAGATAAAAATTCCAAAAAACCAGACTAATTCCCTAGGACTTTTATAAGAACCATAGTATAAACCACGTAGTATATGTACATACACAACTATAAAAAAAGAACGAGGCTCCAACAGCATGAGTGTAACGTATCAACCAACCATAGTTAACATCTCTCATGATTCTTTCAACACTATTAAATGCATGCGCAACATGCGGAGTATAATGCATTGCTAAAAATACACCAGTTATAATTTGTAATATTAGCGCAATACCAGCTAATGAACCAAAATTCCAAGCATAATTCAAATTTTTTGGTACTTGATATGAAGCCAGCCTCTTTAAAAAAGCACAAATCGGCAACCTATATTCTATCCACGCTAAAACACCACTACCTTCTGGCTTTTTTATACTGTCATGCCCAGACATACTAATTACCTCTTGATATTTAAATTATGAAACATCAGTTCCTTTTGTACCAATAACAATGACATCTTTCCCAGAAAAATAATAATCAGGAACAGGAAGATTAAGAGGAGCAGGGCCACTAACAATTCTTCCAGAAGTATCATACTTAGAACCATGGCATGGACAATACCACCCCTGCTTCCCATCACTAACCTCAACTGGAACACATCCCAAATGTGTACAAATACCAACCATCACTAACCATTCTTCTTTTCCATGATGTGTTCGCTCCTGATCAGATTGTGGATCACGTAGGGTTTCAACTCTAACAGATTTAGCATCTTCTATTTCTTGCACAGTGCGTTTACGTATAAAAACCGGCTTCCCTTGCCATTTCACGATCCTAGTTTTTCCTTCTTTAATATCTGACAAATTCACCTCAACAGTCGACTGTGCTATTACTTCCGCAGAAGGACTCAAAAACTTTATCAAAGGATAAATCGAAGAAAACAACCCAATACCGGCCATATATAAAGTAGTCAATCCTAAAAAATCACGTCTCCCAATTTCTTTTTTAAATTCAGATACTTTACTTTCATCGTTACTCATAACTACCCTTCAACACTATAACACAAACGACACTAAAGCATACAAACACCAGAACTAGTATTATAAAAGTAATATTCTATTACACAAGTATATTTTATTAATAACTAATTATCATACCCATTCCATAAACTTACATACTAATTTATCCCATATACAAACTAAGATACAACATAGCATCCTATACAGTCCTATTAACCGCATGCTATGTATACACCCCTGCCAAACTTATATAGGATTTAGGATAAAAAAGTAAAGTATCAATAAAAAAACAAAATTATATAATAGTTATTAACGACTGATGTGCTAATAAATATTTAATAAAATATACCGAATTCTAACTATATAAACATCCACAAACACGCAAAATTAGATATACACGGTAAACCTCTCCATATGAAAATTAATTTAAGTAAATATAATTCGACTATCTGTAGACAAACTCTATACTGCTCGAGCAAGTAAGTAAATTATAAGCTTTAAATTCTACTCAATACTTTTAATACTTTAACTTGCTGTCTCATCAACTGATCAAATCCAATTGGATCATTAGCACACATATTGTTATATTCATCAAGTTCTTTTGATAACTTATCATAGTTGTGTCGTTTAATCGCTAGTTCAACACTTAAAGCATTTATTCTACTTCTATTTTCTTTTTTAATAGTCTTGTATTCACTTTCACTACAATAAACCATGAACTGATCTATTACAAATACGAGCAAAAATAACGTCACCAATACACAATACATAAATAAATCATTAAATCCAGGACTTTGATTTATTGGTCCATCAAAAGATTGATACAAAAATACCAATAATGCTACATTCAAAATGGCGAGTTTTATCATTTTACAACAGATATAAAAATCGCAAAATTTTTCGTTATATGGTATTAAGTATTTTTCTTCCACATCAGCAGAGACTTTAGTACTATAGTAAAGACCATTGAAAGCCCATTCTACCGACCTCTTAAGGATACTTAATTTTATTTTCAAGTTAGCTAGTTCGATTTTTAATGCATGGATCTTTTGTTTCTGCTTGCTGACATTATCTTGCTTTACACTTTTTCTTTTTAACATTACACTAGTAATTGATAAGATAACTAAAAAACTAGATAATATCATTCCGTATATTTTAAATTTAAGCGCCGTTTCTGCATTCTTTGTGCCGCCATATAATAGAAAAAATACAACAAGCCCAATGCTCAACAAAAGAAGGATCCAAGCTATAATGTCGCTCTTTTTGCTACCACCGCACCAATACTTTACTGCACCCATACCAAATATCAAAGCTACAATCCCTGTTATTTGCCCAGTCGTAGTTTTAAATAATGACATTATGTCCCCTTTTTCCTCATTAAGTGTAGTTGTTAATCCTGGTACACCATTTTGGCATTACGCACACGGCATCCTAGTTAACATACAACCTTTATTAAAAAAATATGTTGATAAAAATATGATATATCCTATACTCTAATAAAAATTTAAAATGTTAGAAATTTTTTTAAGTTGATCGATATATAATTTATTAATAGTTAATACATTGTTTTATAAAATCATAAAAATCACAAAAGCATCTACTATTTTATTTAAAATTAAATTAACAAAAAAGTGATTAACTCCTACCCAATTTATTTGTGCATTGTCTTGTATCTTATTATTTTATGCTATACACCACCATCATTTGAGCTACAGTCCTTTGATGTGTTATACACATAGCAAGTATACTTTCTTGGATTGACCATTTAAAAATTAATTAATTAACCTATTTATACAATACATACACAATAGAAACATAAATGATACTATGATAATTAAAGGGCCAGGAAAAATATCAAACTGCTCAGATAATAAAAGTCCTATAATACCGGATAATATGGAAATAATTGTAGATATTATTATCATATGCAACGGAGTTTTTGATATTAATCTTGCTGCTGCTGCAGGAATAACCAAAAAAAGCAGTAATTAGCAATATACCAACTAATTGAGCTGCAAAGGCAATAAAAATGGATAATACCACTAAAAACTCCAGCTTAATCAAACCTATATTTACACCCTCTGATGCGGATAAATCATTACTTATTGATATAATCAACCAATACTTCCATCTGTATACAATGAGAATAATTACTACCAATGCTACTAAAAACATTATTATAAGATCACTACCAGTTAACATTAACACATCTCCAAATAGTGAATGTATAATGTTACTGTTTGCAGATGGAAAAAAAGACAATAATATCATTCCTAAAGATATCACTACATTGGTAACAATATTTAATACTGTATCTATAGAATAAATTTTATTCATACTATAAGATAATAGTAGTGCAAAAATAACAGAAACGCACAAAATTCCACTAGATATACTAATATTCAGCAGAATAGCTAGAGCCACACCTAGAATAGACGAGTGAGAAATGCTATCACCAACATACGAAAGATTTTTCCATATTATAAACGACCCCAGTGAACCTGTAACTAAGCTCACTATCAGTATAGCAACTACCCCATTGATAAAAAAAGTACTCATTTATAATCTCAAACATAAAAACTTACAACGATATTAAAGCTGCACAAACATTTCTACCTTCATATAGCAGAACATTATATGTACGACAAACAGCACCTGTAGACATATGCTCAAGATTAAAGCCTTTTTTTAGAAAATTATTTTTTATTTCATTGGGCAAAAAAATGTGATTTTTACCAGTACCAACCAACACTATATCTAAACTTGTATCCAACAACTCAATTATATTCTCTAAGCTAGAAACACTAAGATCTAAACAAGAAACAACCTTATTTGGAAAAACTATATGAGACCCTAAATATACACTATCATTTATAAAAAACTTACCTGTACCATAACCAGTTATTACATTTTGATTAGCACAAATAATTGGTGTAATATCCATAACTTCTCATTTAACAGTTACATTCGTTTTATAAACATAAATGCTCTTACCACAAACATATATACGCATCTCATTACTCTATCAACTTTAATATACCACAACACACAAAATACGTACACACTTATATTATTCAACTATATACTTGGACAGTATTTCAAAAATACACTCTTTTTTAATATAAGCAGACTACAAACTCACCTTTATCAACATCTATATACGGAATAGCAGCAACAACTACGTAATTTATATATGTCAACAAAAAATTAAGTAGATACCAATAAGAAGAAATCACCCACTCCCCGTACGAGACACAAAATTAACAACATGACAGGTAAAATTATACTATTTATCAATAATAAACAACTTATAACTAACAAGACTAATACTAGAACCCAACTCTGACTCTTTTTTCTTTATTAGCTCAGAAATTGTCAATTTATCATCCATTACAAAGATTTGATTTAACAAAACAACATCTTGATAAAATTTAGCCATTCTACCATCTATTATTTTTTCTATAACTGATTCTGGTTTATTTAACTGATCGACCTGTTTTCTGATAATTTCACGCTCTTTATTTACAATATCCGCATCCAAAACATCTAAAGAAAGTGCTTCTGGCTTTGCTGCAACAATGTGCATAGCTATCTGTCTTGCCAGAACCTTTAATTTCCCACTATCACAAGCAGACTCTAATGCAACTATCGCACCTATTTTACCAAGATTATCAACCACTGGATTATGAACATACCCACAAACTACACCACTACTAACGGATAAATATCCTACTTTATTTAAATGGATATTTTCCCCTATTACTGCAATATTGTTCATTATTTCATCATTAATACTAATACCGTTAGTATATTCACGCTTTAAAAAATCCTCTACATTGCCAACAGCATACTGATTAGCCAAAGAAACTAAATTCAAAACTAATTTCTGAAATTTATTATTACGTGCAACAAAATCAGTTTCCGAATTCACTTCTAAAATCGCACCTTTATTTTCATCAATACAAATCGCCACCAAGCCATCTGATACATCTTTAGTAGACTTTTTTATAAGCTTTTGCAATACCTTGTTCTCTCAAGTAATTCTTTGCTTTTTCTATATCGTATGCACAAAAACTTAATGCATCTTTACAATCTCCAACACCAGCACCGGTAAGATCACGTAATTTTTTTATTGCACTAATATCAATTTTCATTATTACTCTCTCCCATAAGATCTTCTTCTTTAACATTTTCAGTATTATGTACAGCACCACCCTTATTAGTTCTATTATCTTTGTTTATCTTTAAAAGATCCTCTCTCTTCTCTATAGAAAAGTCTTTCATACCATCAACATTAATACCAGACTTAGCTAAATCAGAGCGTATCGCTTCTAAGATAGTATCCGAGACAATCTTACAGAAAAAATCAATAGAACGCACAGCATCATCATTGCCAGGAATCGGATAATCTATACCAGTAGGATCAGAATTGGTATCCAACACTGCTATAACAGGAATACCTAGCTTATTCGCCTCTTTAATAGCAATATGTTCCTTGTTAGTATCAACTACAAATAAAACATGAGGCAGACCTCCCATATTACAAATACCACCTATGGACCTATCAAGGCTTGCTCTTTTCTTTTCAAAAAGCAATAACTCTTTCTTAGTAAACTGATTATCTACATTTTCCACTAACTTCTCATACTCTCTAAGCTTTTTTATTGACAAAGAAATAGTCTCCCAATTTGTTAGCATACCTCCCAACCATCTATTATTTACATAATACTGCCCACAACGTATTGCCTCATCAGCAATAATAGCAGAAGCTTGAACTTTAGTTCCTATAAATAATACTCTTCCTCTTTTGAGCACTATATCATATAAAGCCTTCAATGCATTTTTAAGTAAGAATACCGTACTTTGTAGATTAATGATGTGAATATCATTATGTACGCCATATATATAAGGGGCCATCTTTGGATTCCATCTACTTGCCTTATGCCCAAAGTGAACACCAGCTTCTACTAAATCACGCATTGTAAATTTTGGCAAATCAACCATCTTATTCTCCCAATTCCATAATAGTTAACTCCTCCATGACAGTACCTGCCCAACATAACAGGACCATTATGCTATGTCATGTGCGAAATATAATTCCTGTGATAACACTATTAAAGATATCAACAACTAACACACCATTAATAAGACTCACCTTTATTAGAGTTACCATAAAACATCTCGTTATCTTAGCAATTACCAATACTCTTAGCAAGAAATTTATTATGAACTATAAATACTTAAACACAAAGACAATGCATATAGAAATACTCATAACACCAAATTTATACTCGCAATTTTACTTAAAACGCTAAAACTCATATAACTAATCTAACCTATGTAACATACTATACCGATTTATCAGATATATCATGATACAATACTAAGCACATAAACTGGAACACTCTTAGTATTCTTGTTACCAAATTATAAATTTAAGAAGTTTTATGTAAATTAATGACATATTTCTCACTATGTTTAGTGATCATAAAATTACTTTAAATATCAGAAAACCAATAGACCCATAATCTTTCATCATTAACGCCGTACCTTCATATTACATCATAATATAAAAATCTACAAAATTATAAAGGGCTATATTATATAAATTACATATGCTACATAGTAAAATACTGACTTAAAATTGAGTAAGTTTCGTATAATGGCAATCCTATTACAGAAGAGTAGGATCCATTAATTGATAACACAAATTTACCGCAATCACCTTGTATGTTACATGCTCCTGATTTCCCTCTCCATTGCTCAGACGCTACATAAGACCTAATTTCTTGTATAGACAAACGCTTAAATTTAACTACTGTCATTACACTTCTACAATGTAACCTATCATCAGGAGTATATAAACAAACAGTTGTATATACTCTATGTCTACGCCCTGATATTAACTCAACACACTTCAATGCTTGCTCTTCTGTTTCTGCTTTCGGTAATATCCTCCTACCACAACAAACAACAGTATCCGCACTTAATACAAACTTTCCAGGATATGATATTCTTACTTTAGTACCTTTTTTCTCTAGCTATACGTATAGAATAAGCTTTAGGCAACTCCTTCCTTAAAAACAACTCATCTACATCAGGAGATATCACTTTTCCAGGAATCACACCTATTTGCTCCAATAAAGACAACCTCTGTTTTGATGAAGAAGCTAATATTAAATTATCAAACTCAAGCATCTGTAACTTTCAATCGCCTAACAATTCTACCCTTTCCTACTTCCCCTTTGTTAATACCATAAGTACTAATTTCAACTAACACTCTATCATGCATTAATATACGTATCTTACTTTTTCTTATCTTACCTGAAGCATGCGCTATAATTTCATAATTATCGTTAAGCTTTACCATAAAAGTCGCATCACGTAACAACTTGACGACAACACCTTCAGCTTCAATTATACCTTCTTTTGTTCCCACTATGTTTTATTAAAAAATGAACTTCGTACATTGTAGAATACGCATCACTAACCTGCAACATAATTTTTATAACACTAAAAAAGTAGGTTACCTTACATTAAATCAATTTAAACTGAATATTTATACCAATTATGATACACCTCCAATGTATGCATTATCTTTAACATACTCGTGCCCTAAAGTAATTAATTTAATATTATCTGGAGCATTAACAACCCAAACATTTCCACTATGTTCATGATCAACAATTTCAACAGGTATGAATTTTACTTTATTATCAACCACAATTTTAATACCTAAATCACCATTATCTCGCAGATCTAACACAGAAGAAGAAATTTTATGAGCACTGTACCTTCCAACGGGAACCCTCACAGAATACATAGCCCCTTGAGTTAAAATTTTTAAATCATTATTATTTAACACCATTTCTATTCGATAAGTTCTTGTATTTCGATTTATTATCTTACTAATAAAAACAACTGGCACATCCACTTCCTTATTCTTCGTGACTAAAACTTTACAAACACTTCCCAATTTTAATTTATCTAAATATTTTTCCGGAACATGAGTAACTATCCTAACTTTATCAAAATCAACTATTTGTACAATCCGTAACCCTGAATTAGAAGATATTAATTCACCAATTTGCACATTAATTTTATCCACAAACCCAGAAAATGGAGCTTTTATATCAGTACTATCTAAACTAATTTGTGCTCTTTTTAGATCTGCTCTAGCCGCTTCTAAAGCAGAAAAAGATAATGTATCATTTATCTCAGATCTATATCCATGCTCATTTAAAGCTTGTGAAGCCTTATATTCAAGTTCCCTTTGCTTTAGTAAAGCCTTGGCCTGGTTTAATTGCTCTACCTTGTCATATCTTTCCACCTTAACTAAAACATCTCCCTCCCTTATATAATCACCATCTTTTACTAATACATCTAATACTTTACCATTAACTTCCGGTATAACATTAACAGAACGAAAAGCTTCTACTTCACCCATTAAAGACAAATATACTACCTTCTCTTGCGCACTAGATTCTATCACTTGAACATTAAGAGAACCATTATCAGAAGCATTTATATCTCCACCTTCATTATTGGATCTAAATCTTCCACTGCCAATCCAAACAACGGCCAGTAATAGAAGGAAAAATGCTATCTTATACTGCAACTTTAAATTCAAGAGTCTATGTAACACAATGCTCTACCTCACAGACAAACAAACTATTTAGCCTGTCTTAAAAATGCCGCTTCACACGCATCTTTAAATGCTTCGTTAACATCAGGATGTGAGTGGCAAATGCGAAATACATCTTCTGACGACCCCCTATAAGCCATAGCAACACAAGCTTCATTGATCATAGTATCAGCATATGAACCTATAATATGTACGCCTAAAATTGCATTGTTTTCCTTAGATGTCAAAACTTTAACAAATCCTACCGAATTGTTTGTAATTTTCGATCTACTATTCACAGCAAAATTAGATTTACCAACATTATAACTGTAATTAATATTTTTCAAACTTTCTTCCGTCTTACCAATAGATGCAACAGCTGGATATGTATATATCACAGATGGAATAATTTCATAATCTATATGTGGAATATGTCCAGAAATTAACTCAGCAACAGCAATACCCTCCTCTTCTGCTTTATGAGCAAGCATTGCACCACCAATCACATCACCAATAGCAAAAATGCCAGGTATATTTGTTTCATACCTATCATTAACTTTAATAAAACCTTTAGAATCACATTCTATGCAGTCATTATCAATTAAACCTTCAGTATATGGAATTCTACCAATTGATATTAACACTTTATCGGCCTCCATAACGTCAGGTTTTCCATCTTTTACAGACTCAATATATATGGTTAAACCATCATCCTTTTTTTCTATTGAAACAACTTTACTTGATAACTTGAAATCAATTCCTTGATTTTTTTAAATTCGCAAGAAGTGTTCTACTTATATCACAATCCATACTAGGAGCAATTTTATCTAAAAATTCAACCACCGTAACTTTAGAACCAAATCTACTCCACACAGATGACATTTCCAAACCTATAGCTCCAGCTCCTATAACTACCAACCTTCCTGGTGGTTCTTTAAAAGACAGAGCTGCGGTAGAAGATACAACTCTTTCCTCATCAATACTTACACCAGGAAAACTTGCAACTTCAGACCCAGTTGCAATAACCACATGTCTACCAACTATAGATCGCCTTCCACCATCTCCAGTAATAGTGACAGAAAAATTACCAGCGTTTATAGAGTCTATTTTAGCAACGCCACATAAATAATCAACTTTATTACTGGAGAACAAGTAGCTGATTCCATTTCCTAATTCCTTAACATTTTTATCTTTAAAAGACATAATCTTGCTTAAGTCGAAAGCTAAATTATCGAATGTTATACCAACTTCAGTGGAGATATGCCCCAAATGATAATATTCGTGAGAGAAATGCAATAGAGCCTTAGAAGGTATACACCCTACTCTTAAACAGGTGCCGCCTAAAACATCGTTTTTATCTATACATGCAACCTTCAATCCTAGCTGAGCACCTCTAACCGCACACTTATAACCTCCTGGCCCTCCACCAATGACTACCATATCATAACTTTGCATATAACATACCACAAAATCTAATGAAAAAATAACTATCTTATCCTTATTTGTCACAACATACACAGAAGAATTTGCAAATACTGGTACATAATAAGATGATGACAATACATAATTTACTAGTTTTAAGGTTCCAGATTTAGAATCTACTATTACAACACATCCATTGTTCCCTATGACTAAAATATTACCATTTCTCACAACAGGTACACTCCATTGAACTTTTGACTTTCCATGCCGCAATAAATCATATTGCCACAAAAATTCTCCTGTATCGATATTGAGTAACGTAAGCCTACCATCAATAACACTGACTATACTGTTACCTTCAATCTCAGATACACTTTGAACTTTTAAATTTTTTTGACCATCGTGTTCTACCAGATTCAATATCAATATTCGATATATTACGCAGTTTATCTACAACAATAACACTTCCTTTCGCTGACCGTAAAGAAACTCCGCTGTTAAAAGGAATATTATTTACTATATTACCAGATACATCGCTTTCCCACATTTTTAAACCACTTGAAGAATTCAAAGCAACAACTTTTCCATTAGAAAAAGATACTACCACTACATCACCATACGAAGTTGAAGATAAAGAGCTACAGCTTTTTACTTCAGGAAGTGATTCTTGTATGCTCCATAACAATGCACCACTAGTTATATTAAAAGAGTACAAAAAATTATCTACCGTCACAACTATAACATTATTACCAACTACAATAGGATCACCAGCTATTACACTTCTTAACGATTTTTGCCATTTTAGCTCTCCAGTTTCAAGATCTATACCATACATGTTATCATCTGCTGCATACAATACCATATTTCCAGAATATAACACGCTTGCTCTGTACAATTTGTTACCTCCTGTAACATTCAATTTCCAGTAATATTCAGTAACATTTTGACCATTTACAGAACACAAAACACCATTTTTATCTAGAAACACAATTTTCCCATCAGCAAAAGCAGGAACAACATTTTTGTGCATTTTCAAAGAAATAACACTTTCATTTATTGGTATCGAATTATCATAAACATCTTCAATACCGCCTATCACAACATCACTGACCAACTGAGCAGACTCGCCACGGCTTTCTATAACCTCATCTCCTAATATAAGTACTGGAAAACACACAATAAAAACAATCAAGAAGAAAATACTAAATTTTGTCATTGAGATATCAAAAATTACTATACAATGTTAACTAACTATATCACTTATAAAAAGAAATCAACTACTTTTGCATTAACAAGATTAATAAATTCAACAAACTATTCTCTATACTATTTCCTTGATAAAAAAAACTTCTATGCCATTTAACTCTACAATATTTTAGTCAATATTGATAATTTAGATACTCAGCGTTAGTTATTATATAACTTAGCTAGGGTTTGTTTGCATGTAATCAAAGTCTAAAATCAACATATCTTAAAAACAACCACGCCAATAAATATCAGCAATTTATCATTGCATGATAGTCAATTATTCCATTGTAAATGTTTTGCCAACTTTTGGGCTTTCATAATTATGAGATCCTAATTCAACTTAGTCAAATAAAAAACCATTTAATTAAGCGATAAATATCAGGTACTTATTGTTAATAATTCCATATAAACATTGAATCATAATTCGGTCAAAATATGATGAATATTGAAAAGTATACAGGTACCAGCATCAATAATGAATTATTAACTGCTATATTTCACAGCTTTCAGCTTTTCTTGAACCATGACATTAATTACACAATACTTTAATAAAAATATGTATTATGTATCAACTAGTATGATATAATCAGAATAATAAAACATTTTTCAAAAACATGGCTAATCGTTCTGTAATTCTATGTATACTAGATGGATGGGGTAATAGTGATAATGATCAATTCAATGCTATTGCACAAACCAACAAACCTTGTTGGGACAACATAATTTCACGATACCCAAAAAGCAACTTAATTACTCATGGATTGGATGTAGGACTCCCAGAAGGACAAATCGGCAATTCAGAAGTTGGACATATAAACTTAGGTAGTGGAAGGATTGTACTCCAAGATCTATGTAAAATAAATAATGAAATCAAGAATATACGAACAAGTGTTAACCTATTAGAGTTCGTAAAAAAAGTAAGAAAAAACAATAGTACATGCCATGTAGCTGGCCTATTATCTGATGGAGGTGTACATTCTTCTCAAACACATATGCTAGAGATTATTAACGTACTATCTGATCTACAAATGCAAGTGGCAATTCATATATTTTTGGACGGACGTGATACTCCACCAATATCAGCACTTAAGTATATAAATATACTAAGTACTCACATTAAGCACCTAAACAACGTTAATATTGCCACAATAAGTGGACGATACTACGCTATGGATCGTGACAACAAATTAGACCGCACAACAAAAGCATATAATGCGATAGCATTTGCAAATGGTAAATGTTATGAAGATCCAATATCAGCAGTTAATGATAGTTACAGTGCTGGTATCACAGATGAATTTGTACTACCCTGTGTAATTGGTAATTATCGTGGGATTAATCCACACGATGGATTGATCATGACAAATTTTAGAAGTGATAGAGTAATACAAATTATTAAGATGGTTATAGGAGATATTCAGACTGATAATCATATTACGTTGAAGAACACAATAGGCATGGTAAAATATTCAGATACTATTAATATTCCATGTTTATTCCCTAATTGTAACATTAGCAATACGCTAGGAGAAGTTATCGCCAACAACCAACTACATCAACTGAGAGTTGCAGAAACAGAAAAATATGCACATGTTACGTTTTTTTTAACGGTGGCAAAGAAGATCTATTCAGCAATGAAGACAGAATTATTATACCTTCACCTTCTGTAACAACATATGATTTGATGCCAGAAATGTCTGCTCATAAAGTAACTGACACAATCATAAAAAAAATAAAACTACAAAAATATTCTTTGATTATCGTGAATTATGCAAATGCTGATATGGTTGGACATACTGGAAATATGGATGCAACAAAACAAGCCATAGAAGTTCTTGACAAATGTTTAAACAGAATACTGAATTGTATATATGGTACCGATAATGTATTAGTAATTACCGCTGACCATGGCAATGCTGAACAAATGTTTGATTTGAGAAATAATATGCCACACACTGCACATACTTCAAATCCTGTACCGTTTGTAATTTGTAATTACAACAAAAAAATTAGTTTAAAAAATGGCAGATTATGTGACGTTGCACCAACAATTTTGGAAATTCTCAATATAGCAAAGCCGGAAGAAATGACAGGCATATCATTAATTGAACATATTGAGTAGATCTAACATAGTCCTTTAAGTAATGTAACACATTACAGTAATTTACTGATTCAATGTATATATCAGTTATGCACGATCAGTCTGTAGGTACATAAATATTTGATTCATTTACCTACTGTAAAAAAAAGCAATTCATATTATTTTTCACAAGTCAAGCGACAAATTGAATTATAATCTGTACAAAAAAGTACGTTTGTACAATTCCAATTTAAGAAAAACAGTGTACTGTTTGTAAGAGAAGTTATTGATAATTATCAATCATTAGCATTGTATGGGTTTTTATTTTTTCTAAAATTTAACCTTATTGGAATTCCTTTTATAGAAAAATGTTTTCTTAGGTTATTCATCAAATATTGTTGATAAGTCAGATCAATATCATGAAGACCATTCATGATGATAACAAAAGTTGGAGGCATTATCTTGATTTGCGTAATGTATTTTAACCTAACTGCTTTACCATTGGACAATGGAGGTTTATGGTATTCGACAGCTGATTTTAACCACTTATTCAGTATAGGAGTACTTATACGCATTGTTAAGTAGCTATATAACTCTACAGTTTTTTCTATCACTCTATGACAATTAATATTCTTGAGAGCAGAGATTTCTATAATTGGAACTTCAAAACTTAACCTATTATAATTATGGATATTTTTAAGCAATTTAGATCTGTTTTCTTTAGGAATTATATCCCACTTATTTAATACCACCACAACAGCTTTACCCTTTCGTATAGCAAGTTCAGCAATCGACAAATCTTGCTGTTCCAAACCACAAACAGCGTCTATCATTAAGATAACAATATCTGACCTATTAATTGACTCAATAGATTTATTCACAGAAGTTATCTCTGTACTTTCAATCACCTTTGCTTTCTTACGTATACCAGCAGTATCAATCAGTACAACTACCTGATCTTTAAATTTATATTCTATATCTACAGAATCTCGAGTCGTTCCAGGTTCATAACTAACAATCATTCTATTTTCGTTAAGTAAACTATTAACAAAAGTTGACTTACCAGCGTTCGGCTTACCAACAATAGAAATCTTAATTTTATCAGACTTAGAACTTTCTATATCATGCTCAGTGACAAATGATAGTAATACGTTATACAAATCAACCATCCCCAAATTATGTTCTGCAGAAATATAAACTGGACCTATAAAATTAAAATACTCTAAGTAATCTATACTGTAACACTTTTTTTTGGCTTTCACACTTATTTGCAATCAGTACTATAGGTTTTTGTGCATTCCTTCTCAGATATTTTGCAAATTCCACATTTTTATCATCCTGCTCAACTCTAGCATCAACAACAAAAAATATTACATCTGACGTTTCAATAGCCAACTTTACCTGATCTAATATCAAACTAGACAACTTTATGTGATTATCAACTCCACCTGTATCAATAAGTTTGAATTTTAACCCACATAAATCAGCCTTTCCTTCTTTTCTATCTCTCGTTAAGTTAGGAATATTACTAACAATCGCAGACTTTCTATTAGTAAGTCTATTAAAAATAGTAGACTTACCAACATTAGGTAATCCAACTATAGCTACTTTCAACATAAAAAACTTTATACTTATTTATAGTATCATACAACATGTAGTCTGTTCATGTTACTCAAATATTAGCATCAGATGCAGTACAACTCCATAATACTAATAAATATCACCTGTTAAAAATTTTACAATACACAACCACACCCAATTACGTAAAGATATTTAGCTAGCACATAACCTCAAATATTAAAAAAAAATACCAAAACTAATATATACAGCTTTTATACTACGACTGCGTAATTTCAAACATCCAGTTAAAAACATATTCAGTTAAATAAATTATATAGTTAACTTTAAAAGAATTTACGATATAATTCTCCGGAATTTGCCTGTTTTATTATGTAAACTAATGTCTCACTTAACAAGTTATTACGATTCTGTTCTTGTATTATCAAACGGAAAACATTTTTTTGGAAAGTCAATAGGGAAAAAAGCTGATGCTATTGGTGAGGTGTGTTTCACTACTTCAATAACAGGATATCAACACACTATAACTGATCCATCATTTGCCGGTCAAATCATCACGTTTACTTTCCCACATATTGGAAACATCGGGATAAATTGCAAAGATTTTGAAAATCAAAAGATACTAGCTAATGGCATCGTAGTACGCACAATATCAGAAGGATTCCATTCAACATCTTATTCAGACCTAGAGTCTTGGATGAGAGAGAGTAATCTGGTTGGAATATCTGAAATTGATACTAGAGAATTAACACGTCATTTACGTAACCATGGATCACAAAATGGAATAATACACTGTTTCAGTGACATTAACCTAATAGATCTAATCGACTTACAAAAGAAAGCATCACAATTCAATTATAGAAATCATTGTTTATCTATAGCTAAAGACTTTACAGACAACTATGATATAACATATGATCAAATACCACTATACAATGTAGTAGTGATTAATTTTGGAATAAAATTAAGTATATTAAATACTTTATCCAAGTTAAGGTGTAGAATTCACGTTATTTCAGGAAATGAAGATAACCTGGTTGAAAAAACTTTGTCATTAAAACCACAGGGTATAGTGCTATCAAACGGTCCAGGAGACCCATCTGTAATTTCAAAACATACTGTACGACACATTAGGATTCTTATAGAATCAAAAATACCGATGTTGGGTATTTGTCTTGGACACCAGCTTATTTCGTTAGCTTTAGGTGCAAAAATCGATAAAATGAGGTTTGGGCATAGAGGAAGTAATCATCCGGCACATAATAAAATAAATAACAGCATAGAAATCACAAGCCAAAATCATGGATTTACTATAGAAGAAGATTCATTACCTATAAACATACAAATAACACATAGATCATTGTTCGATAATACAGTAGATGGTATTAAAATAGAAGGTTACCCTATAATCTCAGTACAATACCATCCTGAAGGTAGCCCGGGTCCTAATGATACAAGTTACGTATTCAAAGATTTTATTAATTTAATAAAAGAAAGAACGACTGACACTTTTTGATAAAAAAGTAGATTTAAATGGCTACAGCATAGCAGTACTACTCACGACTTCCTGTACCACACAGCAACGTCGGTTATAGCAATGCACCGTAATTTGTAAATTACATTTGTACATGTTATAACATATCACATTGGTACATATGTTAAACGGCATCTACCACAAATATATTAAAACAAGCTTAAATACTTAAAAAACTACAGCGGTATTATTCTATTAAGAGCGTAAATATATACCTCAGCTACTGTTAACTTACAATAACATATACTATTTACACATTAAATTACGTAGCAAATAATAGCAAGTACATTAAATATAGAATTAAATTTTCTTTTCATCTCACTAATACTCTAGGATATTTTACTTTTTATAATTATTTATATACTAGTTGCATAATTATCATATTTTGTACATTGCAATATACAGTTATCATATAATATAATCAGCAGTATAAAGTCAGGTATGTGATGTATAAGAATACTCAAGAGTATATAGAAATCATCTTAGCTAAACCAAGAGGATTTTGTGCTGGAGTTTCTAGAGCTATAGAAATAGTGGAGCTGGCTACAAAACACTACGGTAACCAAAAAAAATCTATGTACTACACGAAATTGTACATAACAAGTACATAGTAGATTACTTAAAAAAAATGGGAGTAGTATTTATAGACACAATAGATCAAGCCGAAAATAAATCAATACTAATATACAGTGCACATGGAGTTTCTAAGCAGGTAGAGCGTTCTGCAAAATTACGTAATTTGGAAGTTATCGACGCAACATGCCCATTAGTAAATAAAGTGCACAAAGAGGTTCAGGCCTATGATAAAGAAGGATACCAAATAATCTTAATAGGTCATAAAGGACACCGCGAAGTAGAGGGCACTATAGGACAAATAAACACCAAAATAATACTAATAGAAAACTTAAGCGACGTCGATAACATAGAAGTAATTAATCCGGATAAACTTGCATATGTCACTCAAACAACTTTAAGTGTAGATGATACAAAAGCAATAATCAAAAAATTAAAGCAAATATTTCCAAACATCAAAGGACCGGATCTGAAAGACATATGTTATGCTACTCAAAATAGGCAAACTGCTGTAAAACACTTATCAGAATTAGTGGATATCATTTTCATTTTAGGAAGTAAAAATAGCTCTAATTCAACTCGTTTAAAAGAATTGGCTGAATTAAAGGTCCCTTCCTTTTTAATAGACTCTTATAAGGAAATTGACTTAAATCATTTTAAAAAACGTAAAAAAAATTGGTATAACAGCGGGAGCATCAGCCCCAGAAATATTAATAAAAGAAGTGATAGACTTTTTGAAACAACACATGAATATTAAGCTATCAGACCTAGAAATTACACAGGAAAATATTGTATTCAATATACCTAAGCAACTAAGAGAACATGAACTAAAAAATAATGTATCGTTTACTTTCACAGAGTAAATGTTCTACATAGAAAAAATATCTGTGTGCCTGACAATAAAGTGGCGTGCTATTACCAACTTAGAATCAATAAAGAACCTTATTGACTAATATCGAAAATTAATTACGATTGAGGCAAAAACGTGAGGTATGCTATTAGTAACAATGTTCTTATTAAGATTATAAAGTTAGATAACCAAGATCTTCCGCTTCCATCTTATTCAACAGAGAATAGTTCTGGGATGGACTTGTACTCGGCAGTTGCACCACACGTTGTACTGGCACCAGGATCCAGGGCATCTATAAACACTGGTATTGCGGTTTCTATCCCTAATGGATATGAAGCTCAGATCAGGCCAAGATCTGGATTAGCTCTTAAGTTCGGTATCACGGTGCTCAATGCTCCAGGAACTATAGACGCTGATTATCGAGGAGAAATCATGGTAATCTTGGCTAATCTAGGGAATAAAGCATATACTGTTAGGTATGGGGATAGAATAGCACAGATGGTAATAGCACCAGTTGTGCGTGCTTCATGGAGCTGTGTTGAAAACCTTGATAACGACACAACAAAACGCGGTGCCAAAGGATTTGGATCAACTGGCACATAGAAATGTTATAGCTTTACATTGTAATTGCACGTATGCTAGTATATATATAATTATCCAAAGTAGCTGGTGTTTTGCTGACTGGTGTCTGCTGAGTGGTTCGCAGGCTGCTGCTGCTGGCATTAACATACTTAGGTAATAAAAATTTTAACGATCCTTACTGTGAACCACCAATTACTAGAACCTTCACAATGCCATATATACATTTTACACACAATGGTAATAAACCGAATGACTTTCAATGAAATAAGATTTCCTGAAGACATCTCTTACGGATCAACTGGCGGCCCAGAATTCTCAACAAGTATTGTCGAAACAAACAATGGAGCAGAATATCGTAGTGTCAACCTATCACATTCGCGTAACAAATACAATATAATATATAGCGTAAAATCAGAAGAGCAATTACTAAAGCTAATCAACTTCTTTTATATCCATAAAGGCAGAGCTATAGGGTTTCGCTTTAAAGATTGGTCAGACTATAAAGCAAAAAGGCAAAAAATAGGTACAGGGAATGGCGAACAAAAAAATTTTCAGATAATAAAAACATACAAAGTTGATCGACATTCATATGTACGCATAATAACAAAACCAGTGGTTAACACAGTAAAAATTTACTGCAATAACACTCTACAAACTGATAGATTTTTTATTAATTTTTCTAATGGACAAGTACAATTTGATGTTGCACCTGATGATGGAATAGAAATATATGCAGACTATGAATTTGACATTCCTGTAAGATTTGATTCAGACTATTTACCGTATTCTATAGACAATTATAAACAATATAATTGCAATAATATTGCACTTGTAGAAATAAAAACCTAAGTAAATTCAATCCATTTTTACAATTTTTCTTAAACTACTCCTGATCTAACAGAAGAGAATTTATTGTACTTTCTACACCTTTAATCTTTTCCTCTATAATCCGTATTTCATCAGGATTGCTAAGACGTGATTTTTCAGCTTCCAATGATAATATTACATCTTTAAGATGTTGTATCATTGATTTAACATCTTCCTTAGATTGTTTTCTCTTACCTCGTTTGTTATAATCAGAATCTTCGAAAAATTTATCAAAAGCATTTGATAATTCATTCGACATTTGTTTTCCACATTGACTGAGCAATATTTTAATATCTTTAAAAATACCTGGTTTTGAATAATCCTTCTTCGCTTTGCTAGGGCTAATTTTTTTCTTACCAAATACCTTATTTTCCTCAGTATCTATTTTTGCAGTTCCACTGCTTTGTTTACTATCAATATTGCTACCAACACTAATTTTATCTTCAGTAATACTCATTCCTTGCCTTAACATTTCAGAACCAGTAGGATACGCAGTTTCTGGTTTTAATCCTTGCTCTACACTAATCTGTACATCCTGTGCTCTATCAACTTGAGCAACCATCTCTTTATCAGAGTGATCTATTTTCTCTTTTTTAGAACCACTGCTTGCCGTTTTATCCTTATGGTCTTTTATTTCATCGTGCTGCTTAGACACATTATCACCTTTCTCAGTATTATCTGATGTTGAATCATCGTTAGAATCCGTTTCTCTAAACATCATATTCACAGATGTATCACCACTATCGACAGTACTATGCTTTAAAGTCTTTTCATCTCCAGATAGTTCTGGTTTCACCTCTTGTTGTATTTTTAGCATATCATAAACTTCAGTTTTCGCAATATCTTGATCTATAGGAGATTTAAGTACATCATCTTTTTCATGCATCACCATATTATCAGCATTTTTATCCCCAGATTCACTATGAACATTACTAGAAACTTTCTTTTCTATATCTTCCAATTTAGAAGAATCTGGTTGTGTATCATTACTATCAAAGATACCTATATCACTGCCAACACTATAATAAATAGAAGAATCTGGTTGTGTATCACTACTATCAAAAACATCTACATCACTGCCAACACTATAATACATACTTGGTGCTTCACTATCATTCCACTGAGATAAATTAGATTCTTCTTTTGATGTACCAATACCATGTACAGCTTCTTCTAAATCAGATTTATCTTGCAAAGTTCCATCACGATAATCAGTTGACCCTTCACTTTGAGCTGTTTCGACAATGTTTTTAGCAACAATTTCATCTTTTTCATGCACCTGTTGTTCATCACAACTATCTACAGCACTTCTTAAAGAACCCATATCCGAAATTTTAGCATCTAAGTTACCTTCACTGACACCTGCTGATCCTTCATCCATATGCGCATCGCTATGTACAACCTGTTCAAGCGAAAAAGTACTCGATGCACTCTGTGTACCCACATCACCAGATCCTACAAATTCTGCATCTGCCACAGCTTTCACCGAAGGAGTACTTGTCGTCATGCTATCTTGTTTTAGAGTATCATCATCTGCAGACAATCTAATACTTTGATGAAGACCATCTGAGGATTTTTCGCTTATGCTCTCGGATAATGATGAACTACTTTTTGACCCATCACTACCACATGACACTTTAGCTGCACCATCTTCTAGGTGCTGCTCAACAGCTGGTTTTACTAAATTTTCCTCTGTAACATCTAAAGTATGACCTGCACTACTCTTCACTGCTGCATCTTCACCTGCAGTAGCACCTTTAACATGAGATTCACTTGAAGAATACACATTAGCCATATCATTAGGTAATGGTGTAGTATCTGCTGTCCTGTTATAATCATGTGAATGATCAGGTGAATGATCAGATGACACTGCAGACATACCATCAGTTGGCTGTTCAATAGTTGGTCGCACTATACCTTTCTCTGTAACATCTAAAGCAGGACTTGCACTACTCTGCACTGCTGCATCTTCACCTGTAGTAGCACCTTTAACATGAGATTCACTTGAAGAATACACATTAGCCATATCATTAGGTAATGGTGTAGTATCTGCTGTCCTGTTATAATCATGTGAATGATCAGGTGAATGATCAGATGACACTGCAGACATACCATCAGTTGGCTGTTCAATAGTTGGTCGCACTATACCTTTCTCTGTAACATCTAAAGCAGGACTTGCACTACTCTGCACTGCTGCATCTTCACCTGTAGTAGCACCTTTAACATGAGATTCACTTGAAGAATACACATTAGCCATATCATTAGGTAATGGTGTAGTATCTGCTGTCCTGTTATAATCATGTGAATGATCAGGTGAATGATCAGATGACACTGCAGACATACCATCAGTTGGCTGTTCAATAGTTGGTCGCACTATACCTTTCTCTGTAACATCTAAAGCAGGACTTGCACTACTCTGCACTGCTGCATCTTCACCTGTAGTAGCACCTTTAACATGAGATTCACTTGAAGAATACACATTAGCCATATCATTAGGTAATGGTGTAGTATCTGCTGTCCTGTTATAATCATGTGGATGATCAGGTGAATGATCAGATGATACTGCAGCCATACTATCAGTTGGCTGTTCAACAACACTTAACCTAGCTACATTTTCATCTACAGCATCCATGCTATCTGAATGTGAAGCGTATCTAGACAATGAATCTACACTTTTGGCATTTAATGAAGCATTAAGTCTAGACAAATCCGTATCTAGCAAATTTTGAGGATGCTCTATTGGCTCATAAGATTTAGCATAATCTCTTATTACAGTATCAAAATCATCACCTAAGTGCTTATGTAAGGCAACATTTAACCTATTAATGTCACTCTCTATTCTTTTTAATGCATTTTTATCTTCAGTTATTCCTAGCATTGCGTTAAGTTGTTCTCTTGCTTCAAGTGCATCACTCAAGTTCTCTTGATTTACAAATATATCTCTTTTCTTATCAAGCAATGATTCACTTTTCTTCGGCAAAGTTTTAGAAAAAGGATTACTATCATCATCTTCATCCTTTTTTATTAGGAATATAAAGTGATGGCTTATACTGCTGAGGTCCTAATATATGTGCTTTTAAGCTATCTAATGCTGCTTTACGATCTTCAAGTGCATTACGTATTAATCCACCTTCTGTGCTACCAGACAGCTTACCGATAACATGACCACTTAGATACTTCATTGCATCTAATGGAGAAAATCCTAAATGGGCACCTATAAAAGCACGTATATAGTTTAGCTGTTTGAAATTATTACTAAAATCTCTATCATATTCATTGTATGAAGAAGTTAACGCGCCAGTAACACTTCCAGTAAATTTCACAGCCTTATTCAAGACAGGAACTTTATGTAACACGTTTAAAGGAGAACGTGCTACTTTTGTTACCAAGTTACCTGACCACAACTTCCACCCATCTATTGTATTATCAATTTTCTCAAATACCTTACCTATTACAGGAATTTCTGAGAAAATTCTAAGAAATCCACCTTCATACATACTAGCAATAGTTTGAGACATCATACTACCACCAGCCAAAGAAACCGCTACACTTTGAACAAAGGCACGCATTTGCCATATCAACAATGCAGCCAAGAATAAAGATCCAACTTCTGACCACAATATAAGATCTCCAGCCCTAATTTTTTAGGATCAAATTGTAGTCATACTGTTTAATTAATCTTTCGTGAGGAGTAGGAGTTGCAACTGAATCTGATATCACATGAGTAGTTATGCTCTCAATAATTTTATCCTTGAAACTCCTGTCCCTATACTTATCCAACACATTTTTTTTATTAACAGTATCTTCCTTGTCTCTATCATCGATAACCTTTAGAACTTTACTCTTACTATCTGCAGTTATTTTACCTTTTTGCTGTAGCTCATTCATTTCTTTTTTTATATTATCTATCACTCGTGCAGCTGCATAACTCTGATCAGTAGTAAGCAATGCATTCATATAGTGAGACAGAGTTCTAAAAGGGCTATTTTTATCAACACTCATACCAAACGGATCACCATCACTTTCAGCATCTGGATCAAGAAATGGATAATCTATATATCTAAAATCATGATGTTTATAATCAGGTGGAACCTCTATATAAGACCCGCCACCAGTAAATTTATACCTTGCGCTACTAGGATTTTTATGATCATTCGATTGTTTATAATCACTAATATTAAAAGATGAACTAAAAAACCCAAGAACTTTAGGGTCATAATATTGCCCTGGAGTCCATCCAAACACTCTTTTTATCCAATAAACATAATGAGTCGCTAAATAAGCAAATTTTTACTTGTAACCACTCATTATAACATACCGTAAACCCAAAAATACGATAATAATAATTCATAATGAGTGCACCAAATAATGAAAGCAGAGTAAATATTAATATTGCTTGCATTGCAAAGCTTATACACTGTGTTAACCAACCATCAAACAGGCTCTTAAACTGAGAAAAAAGAATACCCAAGAAAAACAATGGCAATAATCCAACTAGGAAAGTAATACCAATAAATGCCGTTAAATATATAACAAATGCATACATACATAATGCAACATACAAAAGCACAGCAATAATAATTACAATCACACCAAATATTGATCCAAAATTGGCAATAATCAATGCCCTAACCTTTACTTTCCAAATTAGAGGTGAGAAAATCTTATCTACTATCATTTCATCCATAAAAGCAAAAGGTTTGTCTGGCCTATAGGCCGCTGAATGACTATTAATCATAGCAATAATCTGATCCGTACCGTGGATGAATAACCTAAGTAAATGATTGTAAAAAAAATCCCAGCTATTTGGGGAAATTAATAGTATTACTAGTGATATTTTCAACATTCTAACAATCACATCAGCAAATGGACTCTGCACCATACCAAAAATATAAGCTAGTGATCCAAATACTAAAAATAAAGTCAACAAACTAAAAACAAAATTCTTAAAAATCTGATTCCCAACTATCCTTTAAAAAGCTGCTCTCCCGCTTTATCTAACTCATCTCTTACTTTCTTACGCACCCACTCAAAAGGATAGGATCCCTTTTCTTTATCTATACCCTCAATAAATGTAATTGCATACCCTCCTACATTGTCATAATAGTGCCTATCCAATATTTTTATATAGATTTTCCAACCTGGCTCTAACTTTATTTGTCTACAAAAATGATCCATAATTTTCTTATCTTGAGTAGAAAAATACTTCTTGCCTCCTAACTCTAACGGCTCATATCCTATATGCAAAACAGGAGAAACCGGATATCTCATATAGTTTAGCGTTTCATTAGGATCCGGATCACCTGGCCTTCTGAATAATAAATATGCACCATACCCATTTTTAAACCAACAAGGAGGACCATAAATTCCTCTATCTGCTTTATCTTTAACTCCAGAAATTAATTGGCATGACACTTTACATTCTGCGCCTCCAATAGGAACAAATGTCCTTTCTATTGTCCTATAAGGACCACAAACTCTTTCAGTAGATAACACCTTATCGTAAAACTCCATCTCAGCATCAGTAAAATTGCCTTTACTTTTACTACTAGGAAACGCACTATAATCTTTTACCCATGAAGTCCACATACCATCAACCGCCAATACAAGCGGCTTCCCATTGGTTACATATTCAGTATACTTCCACCTTACTACCTGATCACGATCACTAACATTTCCTAACGTTCTATCATTAGCAATAAATTCATCAGAATTTCTATCAAAATATGCAGAAACAGAAGTTGTAGTACCATCAGCAAACAATTCAGCTGGCACACATCTGGGCACTGGATGTTGACTATCACATGCAGTTATCAATAAAAGTAACAATAATCCTATAAAATTTGTTTTAATGGAATTATATATACGATTACACATACTTACTCTTCAATCTTTATATACTTATCTTTCATTCTTGATTATCATCATACACACGTTTCCTACCATTTTTTAGGCAAAGACTCACGATACAGCAGGGACCTCTTCCTCTGAAATTACGTGACTTCATCACCATCATTCCTTTCAGCTCCATCTTCTCTTCTTACACTAGCAACATCATCAACACCTGTAGAGTCAACTCTACTCTGCATTTTTGAATCATTAACAGCATTTTGTTGTACTATTGCATACGAATCAGTACTAGTTCTGTAACCTGTAGAGTCAATTCCACTCTGCATTTTCGAATCATTAACAGCATTTTGTTGTGCTATTGCATACGAATCAGTACTAGTTCTGTAAGTTGAACTTGCAGTATCAAGTACATCACTATTATTTGGAGGCAACATACTACTTAATCCGCCACGATGAAGTCTCGAATAAATCTCATCTTGATCTCCATGATCTCCATCACCAGAAGCCACAAGACTACCTGTTTGAGACTTACCATCATAGCTTTGCGCATCCAACCCAGAACCAGTATTATCACTATTACCTTCTTTTACGCGCTCTCCCACATTACTAGGATTGGCGCTGGATCTACTAACAATATTAACATCTGACTTACCGGTAGACTTACGATTTTTTATGGCATTCTGAATAATACTTTGAGTTTCTTGATCTAAACCTACAACAGACGCCAGAGCCTGGGCAGCTCCATGCACACTCGCACCAAGACCAGATATACTTCCAGATATAGAGTGAGCAATATTTTCAGACATTCCTTTAAATGCTCTCATAGCATTTGCTGCGATCAACAATATTAAAACCGACGTAATTCCAAAAGGAAGTCCAAAAAACAGCCCACCACCTCTAAATTGCTCTTCACGGACCGCATCGGTCATAGACAAATCACTCGAATACCCTACAGGAGATAATAAAGGGAGTAAACAAATATCATGTGGAGCACCTTCTTCAGTAACACTAGAAGGAAGATCAAGCCCAACTAAACATTGATTACAAACAGTGAACCCTACAACATCATGCAATGTGGTTACTACCACCTGATTTAAAAATGCAAGCGCAGCAAACAGAATTATAGGTTGTAACGAAAAATTTACTAACATTTTGACCCATGAATCAAAAAAGTGTCTTTGTAAATTGGAATAAAATAAAAGTTATAAAAATAGGAGCTAACGTTCCCAGAAATGCAACACCAACTATAGTAAATAAATACGCTATTACGGATTCAATTATACACACAAAAAACGCAAAAAAAGCCCATAAAATCATGCAAAATACTACCCATCCTATCGGCCCTGTAATTATCAATGTCAATAATCTAATCCACACTTCTCCTGTTAATAACACTCCTATAGTAGGGTCTAAAAATGCAAATGCACTATCTCCGTCCAACTCTCCACTAAATGCAGATATAAGATCACTAACACCTTGTAAAAACAATGAAAAGAAATGACTACTAAAGAACTCCCAGCTACCTTGACTTAACAGGCCAACAATTATTGCTATCTTGGCAATACGAATCCCCAAATCATATTTAGTACATTTTATAATTCCTATAACATAACCAAGCACTGTAAAAATTATATACAGAGTACATAATGCTTGTACTGCTCTCCACAATGATCCTGCAGTAGTTTGGTTTGTATATATACGTTGCACCGCACCAACCAACTTCTTTTCATGAACTATATTCATTGCTTCAGATATATCTTTAACTTCTGAGTTCTTAGGCAACCCATATAAAAGCCATAGAAGAGAATTTCTCAACATAACAAATGCTTTAGAAAAATTAGGATTCCACTGCTTAATAAAAAAATTAACAGAATACTTATTTTCCGATTCAATCTCTGGCAAGCTAGTATAATCAAACTGATCCTCGTAACCTCTAACATCAATTCCTAAATAAATCTTTCCAGATTTTTTATTAGATCCATCTTCATTTATTACATACATGCTAGTTCCAAGTTTATCATCTCCACCACTATCAGGATCAGGTACAAACAATTCAGTAGTATTATTATCACCAGGCAGCATGGTTGGAGGATTATCTCCTATGTAGATATATATTTTTTTTCCATACCTAAAATTACATATATGTTCTACATGAATATTATATCCTCCAGAATATTGCGCGTATTTTCCGGTTCTACCCAATATAACAAAACTTAGGGTTGCAGGACTATTTTTATTGTATACATAATTAAAATCAGACTGGATACTGTTTTCCTCAACTGGCTTATACAAAAGAGTATTATAACAATTACTACCTTGTGTCTTAGCTGGAAAACATTCAAACCTGGCATTACTGTCTTTAGCATTTTTCTGAGTAAAAAAAGCAGATAATCCCTGTATTATCCTTTTAGAACCATTAATCTCCTTATTGATCTCCTCTTCAGTCATACCTTCTTTATAGTCAGAAACAATACCACAACCTCCAGATAAATTTGAGTATAACAATGTCCCAATTGCATTTTTTGTACTTCCATGACTTTTCTGATGTTTATCCATATCAAATTTATCCAAATACTCTTTAGAGCCGCATATGGTACCACAAATACAATTAATATCATAAACAGTAAAATTATTTATGGCGTATATAGTATCTTCTGTGACTTCTGAGTTTATTATCCCTTTCTTTTTTTGCTCTTTATAATAAGAAAGTTGGGAAGGATTATTAGCATTAATATAACCTATAATTTTTTTATCATTCAGTTCTTTAATAACTTCACATTGATCTTTTAATTTTTTAACATCAGAAAACTTGATTGTTCTAGCATCATATATAAAATGAGTCTTAATCCACCCATCTCCTGAATTTTTAGTATAAAGAATCTTATTTCCATAAGGGGTATTTGTGTTATCTACTAATGCTGAAACTTCTGTACCTTGTAGACGCGGTATAGCAGAAATCCCTCCGAAAAATTTACACTCATTTTCTACTTTCATATAAAATTTCTTGATACCATGCTGACATACACTTTGAGCTTCTACAGGACTCTCACAGCTTTCATCTTCAAAAATCTCATTATCAGAATAGTATATAATACCCAAATCTTTCAAAGCATCGGAACTACAATCTGTCACTCTGACTTTTCTAGGTACCAAAGAGACTCTAAAGATATCTCCACTGTTTAAAGTAAAAACACTTACAGTACGTCCCGATAACCTAGAACCACATGTACTTTCCATGTTGTCATATATAGATTCATCCTTATAATCAACGTTAACATTTGCACAACTAGCAGCCGGGACAATAACTTCTTTTGGATTAAAAAAATCTTTTGGACACATATTTAATGCCCCATCAATTGTTAATTTCATGGTTTGATCTGCATTAATTCTCAACCCAGTATCAATCCAATTAGGCTGTAATTTACCGGATTTCATTTCTGCTGTAGGTGGAACTTCTATAATAACTGAACTACCACTAATTCCTTGACTACCCTCTATACAATTAATTCCACATCCTGTAACAGACAACAGTAATAACGTAACAAACAAATTTTTCATATATTACCCATCAAAACTAGATGGAGGATTTTCAGGAATTGAAACACCATTACGTGATTGTCTAGCAGAAGCATTATTATCTGTAGATAATTGAGATTCAAAGGAGTCACGCTTACGTTCACCGTCACTACTCTGATTATTTAAACTAGCCATTTGCTCATATCTTGCCCTTTGCATCCTACTATTCTGATCCATACCAATAATTCCTAGTGCACTTTCTTTTGCATTTTCAGCAACCATTGACAAGTTAGCAAATGATCCAAAAATTGATGTACACATCTCTCCAGAAGAACCAATAAAATGCTTTGTTGCATTAACTACTATCACAAATATTAATATTTTAACAATGGACATCGGTAACCCTACAAACATAACTGGCCCACCATTTACAGCATCTCTTATGGTATCATCAAACGTGGATATAGGAGAAAATCCTAGAGGTAGCAAAAATTCAAGTATACAAATAGGAATTTTCATTATTCCAATATCAATGACGGGTCGAATAACACATGCATCACACGATTCAAAATTAAACATAGCATATATTATACTATCTATAACCTGACTCAAAAGAGCAAAAGAAGCAAATATTATCACTGGCTGCATAGCTGTCTGTACTAAAGATTTTATCCATGCATCAAAAATTGCTTTAGTCCGTCTAAATAAAATACAAATTATGAAGAAAGGCGCTATACTGAGCAATAATCCTATAAGTACAATAGATATCAAATAAGTAATAACTGCAGTTGCTATAGTTAAAAACAAAACGATTAATCCCCAAAAAATCAAAGTTACACCAACCCATCCCACTGGTCCTGTAAACAACAATGCTAAGATTTGCAACCAAGTATCAGACAAAGAAAATCTATATAACATTAAATCTAAAAATTCAAAACTAGTACTTTTCTCAGAATCTTGACCTGTCATTATCGCAACTAATTGTACTGGAGCCTCAGTAAACAGTTTAAACAAATGATCATTAAAAAATTCCCAACTATTAGGACCAATTACATAGATTACCATGCAAATCTTCAGTGTTATAACTAATAAATCAAAAATAGAAGCTTTAGAAAAACCAACACAATAAAACAACGCATTTATCAATATGTACAATACTAATAACGCATTCACTATTTTAATAAAATGTGTATTTTTAATGAGATTATTATATATTATATGAACAGCTCCTGAATTAGTACTTGAAGTCCCGTATAACCCTCTATCTAAAGAACCCTTTAACTGTTCTACTATATATGAAAATATACTAGGTATTTTTTTCTTTGCAGTAATTAAAATTTTAAAATAACCGGTATTATTCTCATATCCATCCCCATTGTCTTTTACACCAAAGTACAACTCACCAGACGTATCTTTCTCTGCTAATGAAACGACTACATCTTCATTATTCGCAAAATCAATACGTGTTGTTCCAGCGTCACCTGGTTTCATTTTAGGTACACCTCTAGATATTACATAATACAAACTATCCTTAACATGATTACTGCAATCTTTAGTCACTTCAATTTTATATTGACCAGTCAGACTCTTACCTTGTGGTGTGTGTAATGTTAAATATAAATCTTTACCTGAAGCTGTCTTATTAAAAGAATAGGCATGATTTGTTAACAGACCAATTTTTTGTTCGTATTCATGCCCACCTGCAGCGTTACTCTTTGTTTGCAAAGCTTTAATAGTATTATCGATAGCAACAAAACTTTGTATACCTGACCTATGTTCTAAATACACAAAAGGCAAAGTCGTATAACTTTTTAAATAATCATCGGTTTTTAAATTCTTAACATCGCTTAATGACTTAAGTGAATCAATAGGACCATTTAGTTGCTCTATAACAAAACAATTAGTTGATCTTGTTTCACCTTTGTAATCAGCAATATCACAGAGATTTCCACATATCCTATTTACAACATACGATTCATATTTTTTGCTATATTTTTCCATCATACTATCTCGTTTTTTCAACAGACTTTTTAATAGTTGGCCTGTATCTTGCGACTTATTTTTTTGAACATTTTGATCAGCATGCTTTTTTTAAATCTTGATCCGTAGCACAAAGATAAAACATTTCTTCACTAATCTCATTTTTTGTGTCAACATGCTCAATATTATTTATTTTTTTAATATAATCATCATATGACTCAGTACTAGTATGACACATAATTTTAGCAGGGAAATTAATCCACTCTCTTTTCTCACCATTTTTCTCATCATTGTCATTATACAGATACATAATGTTATTCATTTGAAAATCATGATTATCAACGGGGATGTAATAATGTTCATTTAGATAATTCTTCATACATTTATCAACATTCTGTACATAAACCCTAGCGTTATTATTCTCACATACATTCTTATCTACAGTAAATTCAAAAGCAGGAGATAACCTAAAATTCAACTTTTCTCCTGCCATGATATATTGAAAACCTAATGGAAATTTTTTTCTTCTTTGGTATCTTTACTACCAGAAAAAATATTGACTATTCTTTTTTCATTACTACAAAAGTCCACATCAACTGTATCAACTCTAAAAGTTAAAGATTGTCTACCAGCCAATATCAAATCAGACTTAACCCACGTAACATGTTCTGCTTCTCCTTCCTTTAATCCAGTCATCACAGCACTTGAATCTTCGTCAAATAACACATGCTGAGGCCTAATACATCCATGATATCCACAACTTGAAAGAAGTAAGATACTGATTATTACTAACACTATCCTAACCATAAAACCAGCTCTTCCAACCCAACATTATCACAATTAATATACAAATACCCTGACAAAATTCTCACAACAACTAAGAACCTATTATTCACAACAGAAGCTATTTCTTTAATCTTCCCCCCTACATATTAATAAATATCCAAAAAGCACATCTCCCAATTGCTCTTTAAAGTTTCATCAACTAGAAGCTCCACCACTTCCACCAGAAACTTCATCTTTTCCACCATCTGAACCACCTTTTGCACCGCCTTTCAACCTATTAGATATAGCATCTTTCACTTTTTGTCCCACACGTCCTTGAGCTTTACCAGCAAGACTCATTGCAGAACTCATCATTGATTTTGGACTAAACGATGAACCAACATGCCCTGCCCTTGGATCCCCTGCAAGTTCAGCTGCTATGTAAGTAATAGATGATAAGAAATGGTAGAATAAGAACCCTACAAGCACCATTATTAGTAACTTTGTCCATAACATCTCAGCTTCACGTTTAAAATCTGGAGCATAAGCATTAAATCCAAGAAGTGCAGGTTGAGAAAAAAATTTGATATTTCCAAACATACAAGCCAAATTATATGCATACTCTGGCCTATCACATTGAGCACTATCCGCTAGCTTAAAGGTAATTCTTTTGGCATCCAAAACTTGTATATCCTGTCTTACAAATTTAAGATCTTCAAAATACAAATTATCAAACACAGTAAATAACAATGCCAGGAAAGCAAAAAGTATTACAGGATACAATGTATAAACCATTAACTGTCTTATCCATCCATCAAAAAATCCTTTTGTTGCTTGAAATAACACCATAGGAATCATCAAAGGAGAAATCAATACCAAAATAGTGATTGCAATAAGCGATAATAAAAATATATAAACTAACCATATTACAATAAACAAAATCATTAACACTGCAAAAATTGCAACCAAACATAACATTAATTTTACATTAAATAACATGCTGGCAAAGAAAAGACCTGCTGTTAAAAACACACCAAGTACAACAGTTGTAGCCCCTCCATTTAATTGGTGTCCTAAATAAAATAACAACCTACAATCTAATTTATCCCACGGAGATAAATATTTATGTTTATCATCATAATCCGATTCATTATAATTACATATAGTTTGTTCACCTCCTGCTTGTAACACAATGTCTGATAATCCTATTGATAGCTTTACTATTTGATCATAGTAATGCGACATAGCACTTCCTTGAGTAAAGTACACCACCAACGCAAATTTAATGATCATCATATATAGTTCAGACGGACTCTGCAGTCCTCCTAATGCTGATTTAATTGCAAACAATATTAAAGCCAGTATTAGAACTGCCATAACTGCTTTCTTTAATTTATCTTGAGCAACTTTTTAAAAAACCTACTTTCTGACTATTATCACATCTACCATTCAATATATTATCTAACGATCCCTTAATACAAGAAACTATTAGAGAAGTTACTGGAAAAATAGATTTTGCATGAACACCAGCCTCACCCTTACATGCAGGATCTATATAACAACTATAACATGGGGAATTATCGTAGCCCTCAATTCTTTTACCATCACTTGACTTAATCTCTTTAGACTTATCACACATTGGAGCTGGTGGTCCACTAGGTCGCATATGACAACCAATTTCAACTTGAGGCCACAAAGCTAGACCCCAGATACTTTTAGTAGCATTCACACATATTTTATCTGCCTTTTCTATAGCTTGAAAAGTCATTGTATGAATAACTTTTGATTGTCCAGCTTGTAAAACTTCACATTTTACATCCCCCTGCATAGCATATTTAGCTGTTTTTATTTCCTGGGTACTATAGTCAGCTTCTCTTGGATAATCTCCAGATCTTAACAACTTATTAACATCACCCGACAAAGTCCCCTTTAGCCTTGCAAGCATAGCAATAGGATTACCCATACCTATCGGGTTACGATAACAAACTTCTATATAAGAAGAACTAGAAACCCTATTCTTAGGCCAATAATATCCTTTTGCTTTTTCAAACTTCCTGGACGCACATAAAGGCTCCTTTTCTTTAGCATCTTCTAAACTAAAAGGCTTATTAGTATCAGTGCCTTGAGTTGCAATACACCTAAAATATTCTTCTTCAGATCCAAAATCCTTATCTGCACAGGTAGGATATTGAGCACCAACACACTGTTTATAATCACCTGCGTTATAAGTAGCGCCAGTCCGATTGTTTCGAACATCATGATCATCAAAACGCATAACTGGATGACGCACAAAAGCCCAATTACAAACAAAAAAAAGGCATAGCCTTAGCAATAGCCATACCAATAAAAAAAGTTGCTGCAATCAATAAAGGAATTGCTCCTGGACCAGCAACAGTACTTGCCACAATAAGCGCAAATCCTGTACTAAACCCTACAATCCCAAAATATTTAGCATGTTCATCTATCCTGGCACATACTGGATTACTCGCTAATTTTGTTCTATACACAGCTACTTTTTCACTTTCAACTTCTGCTGCTAAAGCAGATTTAGCATATATAAAGTTAATATTAATCAAAAATAAAATTAATACATATATTATACTCCTACTTGCTTTCAGCATAACTAACTCTTTTATGAAGAATACTCAGTTGTTAACATCATATTACACATACTTTACCCTTTCGTAAAATATAGGTAACCAAACATTTGGGTCATCACCTACCTCTTTTATTAAATCGTGTAACATTAATACTGTTTCCGCCCTACCAGACAAAACACTTATCACATCTTCTAGGCCACTTAAATTAATTCTCGCAACTACCGCACTAACACCCTGCTTTACCAAGAAAAATCTCGTACTAGGATCTGTATGTTTTATTAAAGTATATTCCCTTTCAGTTAACATAAACACATTTCTGTAAGCACTGGTAGCCTTCAAGTTAGGTAAGAATATTTGAGTAGCAGTTTGCTGTACTAAAGTATCACTAATAGCACTTTTACTAGCATCTTCAACACTTTGAGTAGCAAAAATTACAAATGTATTCAATTTTCTTAAAACTTTTAACCAATCTTTTATTTTAGGAGCAAATATTGGGTTATCTATTAACGCCCACGCTTCATCCAAAACAATAATAGAGGGGGTACCATCTAAAGAAATGCTAATCCTATGGAATAAATACAATAACACAGGAGCAAGAGACACTGGATCTTTTAATAAATGACTCATTTCAAAACCAAAAACTCTCGACTTATTAAAATCTAATAAATCTTCCTTATTATCAAATATTGCTGCATGAGATCCACTGCTATGCCACATAGATATGGCTCCAGACAAAGTATTAGGACCATCCAAACCCAAAAATGGTACTAAATTGCATAATACTCTATGCTCTTTCTTCAATTTAAAATTACCTTCAATAGCATCATTAATACGAGTTATGTCTTCAGAAGTAAATTTGTCATTGAATACCGATATTAAAGACTTAATCCATTCCATCAAGAATGTGCGATTATCTGGAGTATCATCAAGATGTAAAGGATTGAATCCTGTGGGATTTCTTGGCTCTATAACCATATAAACCCCATTTAGCACTCTAATAAAAATCTCAGCACCATAATCCTTATCAAAAAAAGAAAACTCTTGGTGAAAATTTCATAGCTTGAGCACATAAGAAATTCATTAATACCGTTTTTCCACCACCAGTTGGACCTATAATTGCAGTATGACCAACATCACGAATATGGAAATTGAAGAAAAAGGGAGTACCTGAAGTAGTATCAAATACTGTAACCGCTTCCCCCAATGGTTATTAAATTTCTGCCCAATAGGATAATTATGTTGAGATGCAAACCCAGCCATATTTAGAGTACTAATTATAGCCTTACGAACTATGTACTCACAATTACCTGGCAATTGAGCCCAAAACGCTGGCTCTAAATTAATTCTTTCCCTAACCGGATATACTCCACAATTAGATAGTTCAGATTCTATCAAAGACAACGCATTATCAAGACTTTTTTAAACTTTTCTCTGTGCACAAAATAGTAAGATGATGGTATCCAAAGGCAATTCTACCACTCATTGCATCATCCAAAGCTTGACTTATTTCTACTACCTGTGATACCGCTTTATCTGCAGACTGTATCATACGGTTCTGTTGAATCTGCATCTTAGTAATAGCACTTTGCCTATTAGTAAAGCTAAAAGATTGCGTAATGATAAACTCATAAGGTAACTGCAAAAATGCATCCAACATACCAGTACATGTTGTTTGACCGTACTCCTTCAAACTAATTAATCCAGCATATTTACACTCGTTGTGACCAACTATTTGTATTGTCTTACGTCCAAAATATAATCTATGCATAGGTAAATATCTCGATATATCACCTATAGAAAATAATGCAGGCTGAAAAGATCCACAATTTACTATCTGCAATAAAAACTCTATGATTTCAGAAAACACTCCCTTCGAAGTCTCTCTAACACTCAAAATTTTTGGCATATAATTACGCAAACTAGTAAATACACGATTTGTCACTTCATCCAAACCTTCATAAACAGCGTGCAAATCCTTCATACGCGCATCCTGCGAAACAACTTTTCCAAATTTATTAAAAATGTTCGATAGAAATTCTACCCCCTTTTTGCCACCTTCTCTTACTATTGTAATATACAGGTCATTAGTGAATGATTGCTTTGTCGAATGCTTTTCCCGCCATTTTACATTTACATAATTAGCAAACGTAGTAGGTACATTATCACTAGCGAATCCTTCTGTGAAAGCATTCCTCCTGCGCCTAATTATATGAAAGTATAAACCAAAAGACGCAGAAGATATACTTCTTAACATTTGATTACGAATAGAATTCTGTATAGATAGATCTTCATCATCAGCAGTTTCAAAAGCGTAGCCAGATAACTTGATTACCTTAAGCATTGAACCATCTTTTGTAATTAACGTAGAAGAATTCCAATGTCCACTGTAAGGAATAAAATTAGATTCATGATATTCCCGTGTTATTACCTTTCTTTTTTTAGTCTGGAACTGCCTAAATTTTAACATCACATTACATCATAAGAATTGGCATTATGGTAGAATCTGTTTAAACACTTACTACACTTCTTCATTCTAAGCATGAATAATTCGAGAAACAGAGGTTCCTTTGACGAAGCTAAGAAACCTATTCCATGTATCCCGGGCCCCAAAATAAACAATGCCCTAAAATCATTGGTATACATAAATATCATGATACAAATCATAAAATTTAACATCGCAAATATATAACTAACACCAAAAAGCATAGTAGGCCTAGTTAATCCTTTGAACAACTGATCTGCTTTAACAGTACCTGTCATATTTATACCAAAAGTGCATTTATCTAATTTAAAGATTAGCTATAAATTACACATAACCTAAAACTAATTTTTTAACATTTTTCCACCACAAGGCAGACACACGTCTATAACTCTTTAATAACAACAACGATTTAATAAAGTATTAATCCGTACACTCATCAACAATAGAAACTTCTTACAGTCTAAGAACATTGTCACCTCAACTTAAAAGTAACTCAAAACAAAAAACACCACAAAGCACCCATAAACATCTAGAGCTCACGTTATCTAGATTCAACACAAAATATAATATTAACAAATATTTATAAAATCAACTCACAAAAATAAATTTATTAAGTAATTTAGTAATTATAAACCATATTTATTTAAGTCGTTTAGCAGTAGCATAGATCAAAATCCATACCTAAGCCTCCAAAAACCTTTCAGTTGCGAAGTCCCAATTTACCAAATATTGTAAAAAAAGTGTTTATATAATTTTTACGTACATTAAAGTAATCTAAATAATAAGCATGCTCCCAAACATCCATAGTAAGCAATGGATAAGCATCTGGGTATTCAGTAATAGGAGTATCTCCATTAGCAGTACATAATACCTTAAGCTTTTTTTGATTAGAAAGAACTAGCCATACCCATCCACTACCAAAATGACTTATTCCAGCATTGGAAAAAGCAGCATAAAAATCATTTATACTTCCAAAATCTTCATTAATTTTATCTAATAACTTTCCTTCAGGAAGTCCTCCACCATTTTTTTCATAGATGACCAATAAAAATTATGATTCCATACTTGACCAGCATTGTTAAATACTGATTTAAGATTTTGTTTTTTATGTGTAGCCCGAATAATAGCCGGCAGATTTTCATTTCCAGACTCACTGAATTCTGTATCTACAACAAGAGTATTTAAAGTATTAACATAACCTCGATGATGTTTATCATAGTGATAGTCCAGTATTTTGGCACTTAAATGCGGTTCCAAATCATTGGTTTCATATAAAAGTTTTGGTAAAGTAAACATATTTGTCCTCCAATTTCTACAATTAAGTAATTAATATCAATACTTCATATATCTAAACAAATCAACACACAGAAAAAGCTATTGTGTTTAATTATATAATCGAACCTATGTGAATTAAAGGATATGCCAAATTAATATATTTCTATTTTACATAAAAACACTTTTAATAAAGAAGAATCGCAGCTAGAATTAAATGTTATATTAACACTAAGAGTTAACATTTATAATAACATGTACATAAGAAAAAAATTATATACACTACTGAAATATCGTCACATTTCCTCCCGCATATCTTTAAAAAATAGGAAAGATCGTATCCTATCAACCCTATCAATGGCCTCGCTCATCAGTTCTTTAGGCATACTTCTTATAATTTTAGGAAGCATTGTTAACAATGGATACAATGCATTAACAACAACAAAAATTTTACTATCAATAAAAACTGATAATAACACAGAAAATGATCAGTCTAAATTAAGAAGTAATCTAATAAATTCCATCCATCAGTCTTTAGAAGAACTATTTTCAGATACTGTGGATATTTCAAATTCTAATAATAAAAAAATAGTTTATGGTATAGTAAGTGACACTGCGCATCATAACTTAGCTGACTTTTTATCTAAGCATCCACAAACTAGTGAATTCAATATGTGGTTTAAATCTTCTACTACATTTAATAAAATTATAAAACAAAATGATACAAACCATGCGGTATACAAAAGGATCATGGCAAAATTGAAAGATGATAAACGAATAAAACAATCTTTCAATGATGCACTATTCACGAAATACAATTCTATATCCCCTGAAAATACTGGAATTATCGGGTCGCTAATAGGATCTATGTTTACAATAATGATATGTTTAATAATCGCATTACCAATAGGTATAACATCAGGTATATGTTTGAGCGAACTTATACCAAAAAATAAAATATCCTCTATCATTGAAATCAGTATAACAAATCTTGCATCTGTCCCGTCAATAATATTTGGTATATTAGGGTTGGCTATATACATTAATATTTTCGATATACCACGTTCGTCAGCATTTATAGGTGGCATGACTTTATCTCTCATAATGCTACCAAACCTGGTAATATCAACAAAACAAGCATTGACAGCAGTTCCATCATCTGTAAAAGATGCCGCTTTTTCATTGGGTGCATCAAATATGCAAGTTATTTTACACCACTCATTCCCCATAGCATTACCTGGTATTATACAAGGTTCGATCTTAAGCATTGCAAGAATTTTAGGTGAATCATCTCCATTAATAATGATAGGAATGGTAGCATTTATTGTTGATATCCCTAAAAATTTTCTTGACCCTACTACTGTACTACCTGTACAAATATACATGTGGGCAAGTAACCCACACATTGAGTTTATTCAATTATCAGCCATCGCTATAGTGGCTTTGCTTTTAATGCTATTAATTTTAAACCTCATAGTAACTTTTATAAGGAAAAAATTTGATCATTTTATCTTTTGAATGATATGTGAGGAAACAGCCTATAATATAAGCAACACACGTAACTATGTTCTATCTTATATCAATAATAAAAAATCCTTTATAAAGCATCCTTCCGAGAAAGCTGAAATTCTGATTCATTGTTAATATAACTGTATACAAGTTTAAGAGACTCATACACAGCATATCAACAATTACCAGCTCAAAACATTTATCAAAAACAAGTACTACAGATAGACAACATCAGTAAATTCTTATCAAAGAGCAAAATCTCTACCACACATAATAAAATGTGCGCACTTAGCAGGATTTGAACCTGCGACCTTTACCTCCGGAGGGTAACGCTCTATCCACTGAGCTATAAGTACAACACTACATAAGTTATAAAACGTATTAATAAACCTTACAAGCCTATAATAAAACTTGTGACTAATTTTGATAACAACATGTCTAAGTAATAGATACTAAACTTTTAGAAAAAGAACTTTATTCTCTACAACAGCAATTTACTTGATATTTCTAATATTATTAATGTGCAACTCAAGTTTCAGAATAATAATACATAAGCATATTTAAATTGCTACAATATATCATCTAGATTAATAGAACATATTCTTAAAAAGATTATCAAGATCTTACTCTACAAGGTTATCACAATGTAGTCTCATAAAAAATATTAACAACCTTTACCTATTTTACGGAAGATTAAATATTTTCTAAGCCGATATATTACTACCAGAGTATAACACACTTCTCACAAAGAAATTCCCCAACAAGCACAACACACAGCTAAAATACCTAAGAAGATAAAACATATTTATAATAATTTTCAGATCCTATGTAAGACTACATGGCAATTTATTTAATTAGTTCTATCCATGAAACGCATCAACATACGTTTTTGCCTTAATTTCTGAAAATCCTCTTCTGCATGGTATGAAGATCTCACCAGTGGACCTGACGCAACCATTAAAAATCCCTTGGAATATGCAACATACTTGTAGTGTTCAAACTCTTCAGGAGTAACATATCTATCAACAACAGCATTCTTAGGAGTAGGCTGTAAATATTGTCCAATAGTCATAAAATCAACGTCTGCTGATCTTAAATCATCCATAACTTGATATACTTCCTCCTTTGCCTCACCTAAACCTAGCATTATTCCAGACTTAGTAAACACTCTTGGATTTTTTTCCTTGACTGTTTTGAGTAAATTCAAAGAATGAAAATAACGTGCTCTTGGCCTGATTTTAGCATACAACCTTGGAACAGTTTCTACATTGTGATTATAAACATCAGGAGCTGCTGCAGCAATACCATCAATTGCCCCTGGCTTATTTAAAAAATCTGGAGTTAATATTTCAATAGTAATGTCTCTATCTCTTTTTCGTATCTCCTCTATACAGTCTACAAAATGTCCTGCACCACCGTCTACCAAATCATCTCTATCTACAGATGTAATAACAACATGCCTAAGCCTAAGTGAACTAATGGCCATAGCCAAATTCTGAGGCTCATGAGGATCTAACCCATCTGGGATGCCCGTAGCAACATTACAAAACGCACATGCTCTTGTACATACAGAACCCAAAATCATTACTGTAACGTGCTTTTTGTTCCAACATTCACCAACGTTAGGACAAGCAGCCTCCTCACATACAGTATTCAGTTTGTACAACTTCATTAAACCGCGCATTTCATGAAAAGCATCTCCCGTAGGCATCCGCACCTTTAACCACTCAGGCTTACTCTTCATATCACAAATTCAGAAATTAAATCCCACTGCCTGCAGCATAACCAATATTAATAAGGATGTCAAGAAGGCATATGACAACCACCTTCTTACACTAACATATTTCTGAGTGTAATTGTTAAATCAATACATCTTATATCAAATTCATATTTACAACATTATTTACTAAATAAAAACATATATTCACTGTATTTAAAACAATCTATAGTAAATCCAGTAAATCTCCATACAACATACATAATGCTACATGACATACTAGTCTTACTGTATACGTCCCATATCAATCTGTGATTCACTACTTTGACATATTATTGCCTGAGTTACTTCTACACTTTGTAAATAAGCACTGCAAACTTTCGTACTATAAGACAACTTAACTTCAGCACGGTAATCTGATAATGACAAATATGGAATTTTTTGACTACATTCAACATTTTGTCTAAAATTCACATAATCTACGTAACTATAATTTAAAGGACTCAAAGGTTTAACAATAGGAGTTGCAGAATGCGTATGCTGTCTATAAGATACAGTATCATCTAATAAATTAATAGCTCCTTTAACAACATCTCTTACTTTACTAACTACAGTACTTATTACACGTATTATAACAGCCAAAAGTGCTCCATATTGCATGCCCATGCCAGACATTGCATTGAATGACATATCCTTCTGGACAAAAAAATATTTATCATGAAATCTATAAGAAAGAGTACACGTGCCGCCACGTAAAACACTTTGCATATAATACTGTGTAGATAATAACACTGCATTATTGTGACTTATACCAGATATCTGAGATCCAATAACTTTTCCCTCATAACCGCGTACATCTTTTCCAGATATAAACAGCCCTACTGTCTTTTCCCATTTACTACTTTCCCTAGTAGCAGCAGCATCCTCTTGGCGTAACGCTGGAGCAGCATTTATTAGACTCGACAGCATAAAGAAATTAAAGAGTAATTTAGAATTGATCCCAATTCCCATTAATTGAGTTCTCAATTCAGATAGCAACATTAACCTCTCCTGCAACAATTTTCTTAATGCAGGATCTAATTCTTTACTTAACTGCTCTTGTAATTCTAAAATCTGCCTATCTAATAATTGCTTTAGATTAAGAGACTGACCATTAAGTAAAAGTTTTTTTAAAAATGCTATAATAGATTCCAGTATGAATCTCTTTTTCTTATTTCTATAATTCGAAAGACCAATTTCATAATCAAAATCTACTACTTCTTCATTATCTTGATACAGCCTATTAAAAAAATCCAATATCTTATCTAATAAAGATTCTTTTATCTCAAAATCTTCAACAACATTTACAGTATTCAATATATCGTTATTATATCCACCGTCATTTTGTACGTAACAATAATCCCCAGTCTGCTGCACAATAAATTTGTCAAATTCACACTCAAATTCTAAAACAGACTCTTGAATTTCTAAATCTTCTAACTTAATTCTACCAAGCGCTTTAAAATCATCTCCAGTATCTACACCAAATCCCAGTACCACCGCATCATGAAGAATACTCCCAACCTTATTCTCTATTTTTTCATAGGACTTGCTTAAATTACACAAATTGTCTGATTCAACACCGCAATCATTACTTTTTTTCATTCAAAATACACCACTTTACACATGTTAGAGAAAACGCATCACTAAAACATAAAATCAATGACCAATACTCTTAACAACACTAGAGCCCGATTTACTTACTTCAAACATTCTATCTATTAGCAATAACTCATTACCTTTACTACCTGCACAACTTATTTCCTCCTCTAAACTCAATACCGGCAAATTGGCAGGATCATGACTACCAGACACATCTTCCGCATTCACTGAACCTGATACTATATTTTCACACAACATAAAACACTCAGCATTGTACACCATTTTCCTTTTTAAACAATTAATAACTTGTCGCACAAGCCCTATAAAAGCTCCTTCATAGGCAATTCTTGCAAATCCATTAATAACAAGTGATAGCCTTTCTTGAGCAATATTTCCACTATGAAAAGAAGATGAATATATAAAATAGTTAATATCTTGACAGCGTAAAGCACTAGCACTTTGCTCCACACAATTACATAAAAATCCCAAGTTAAATTCAGAAAACATAAAAGTAATATCCTTTAATAAAAGACCTTTCTGATAGAACTCGATCAATAACAATTTTCCAAAATCAGTGCTGGTAAAATATTCATATAGCTCTTCTAACATTACCATGTCTAATGCATGGTCTGTTACCTGTGTAACATAATCAACAACACTAAGTAAAGTCACTGAATTTGTTAGGCGAATCAAGTAATATACTATAAAGGATACTGCAATACTTTTTGGATCTTGAAAGTATTCTATGAATTCACAAAAAAGACTTCTTAATACGAGAAAAACATGATACTGTTCCCTTGTCGACCTGGATAAACCCAACCAAACTTTTAGCTTGAGCTGATGGTTTTTTTAACAACAACTTGCTATCAAGAAAAGCATCAAAAAACGTTTTTATACTTTCTGTCTGGCCATTAAGAACTAAACTACTATCTATTGCTTGCAAGACGTAATATACATCCATTATATATGGTAAAAAATTACTCTCAATATCGGTATTTATAAAGTCCTCAGAAATTGACTCACCAGATTGTAATCGTTTTCTATAACTTTCCAATCTTAAAATACAGTCATACAGCATAACGGTGATGCTATGATCTATTTTAGTATTTAAAAACACTAACTCTGACACATCCTTAATACGATAAACATCATGAACATCTAGTGCATGTACCCCCCACTTTAAAGATGCGATCTTCCTATTTAACGATTTTATAGTTACAACTTTGCGTTTACTATTTACTTTATCGAAAATATGCTTTACATCTTCTGGATTACGTATTTCAATACGTGAGCCTTCTGGAAAATATTTAGTCTGTAAATTGACAGCAGCAATCTTATCATAAAGCTCCGTCCTTTTTTCAGAACTATTGAGGATAGTTAACTTCCCATTACTGCTGCAATAGCTAAATCTCTCTATATAATTATTCAACAAATAAGTAAATTCATATTTCAATTTAATATAATTAACGTTACATACTACATCTTGAGTTAACCTAGCGGTACTGGTTTCAAAATCTCTCAACAAAACTTCAAATCTTGGTTTACCACAGCACAAAATCTGGTCAATTTCCGAAGATAGCTTCTTAGTAAGACTATTAATCCGTACCAATACAGCACCTTTATCTTTAGTTCCATCATATATATCATTTAATGCTTCTATAAGACCACTATTCATGTCATACTTTTGTACATACTCATCTTTCTGTAACTCAGGACTTGTAGCTTTAGCTTCCTTAGTGCAGCACATCCTAGTAAACAAAATAATGCACGAATCTTTAAATCCATAAAGATTCAAATATTTATAAGTATTTTCACATAAATCATAAATATATTCACTAACTAAATATACCAAATTAACGACAAACCTTACAAATTCCGACAGCAATCCACACAATAGAATAAAATCAAGAATCCTAACAACAATACCCGCAATATCTAGTACTAACATTAAGAGTTTATCTACAACAGAATCTAACCCAACTATTACAAACAAACTATCAAAGATTCCTTGAACACTATCAGTAAGTTTATTAATAAAAATACCTGGTACAATATTCAAATGTACAAATATCCTACCAATAATTGCACATACTAAGGTTAATATAAAAGCAATACTCAAAAGCATATAAGCTATAAACTTGTTGGATTTTAATGCTATTTTTAGTTTTTCAAGTCTACCAGCTATATTATTATCCTTACGGATCTTGCCTTTTAAAAATTTAGCTTCATAATAACTTTCGACAAATCTCTCTTCTGAAATATCCAACCTGAGACTTTTTATGATATTACTTGAAAATGATGTAACAGGAATTTTTTTATTCTTTGTATACATTTTTTTGTCTAATACTATTCCCTACATAGCCTGGTACAGTACGATAACGGCTAGGATTAATGTAGTAGAGCCATAAAGAAGAAAATGGTATAAAACGTGATATGTTATATAAAATTTGTAATACCCTTAAAGAATGACTGATCTTAACATCATAAACAAACTTCTTATTTGTATTATTACTCTTTATAATAGATCTTAGAACATCCAAAAAGCTGTTATCATTTAACTCTTTATCCAACAATCCATGTGGCACATTTGACAAGTTAATCTCTAAATAATCCATTAAAGGATGTAACTTTAACTGATATAGAAGCCACTCACTTTTCTTTTTTTTCATTCACTACCCATTTTCCATTAACACATTTTATTGATTTTAGTAAAGCCGGCATATCTATGTATGAAACCAGTTGCTTATCTTTGATAAATTGTGCACTTAATATTGCATGATCACTTATTATTGCAGTAATGACTCTATGATCAATAAAATTCCCATCTAAGTCCCTCACTTTCACATTGTTATTCATATACCTTACAATTTCATTTAACAAGAGTATCCTGTAATTTACATACTTAGTTAATTCTGAAATTTCGCTCTTCGTAAATTTTAATATCGCATCTCTATCGATAATTTTCTTTTGTGTAAAAAAATCACAAATAGTCAGTAATCTATTAATATCAGAATGTGTATCCTTACAAGTAACATCTAAAAAAAAGTTGCAAATCTTTCGTTGTTAAAACGTATTTGAAACTTTCTAAAAAACTGATTTCTGCAGCTATAAGTGATGTTAGTCCCCTGAAATACTGCTGAGCGTATAAAATACCTTTATCACCATTCATCTTAGAAAAAAAATCAAGATTTGTGGTAATACTCAACCTTATGCTTTGTAAACTTGATATAACTTCCTCTATTGCTGAACTATCGCATAACGAAGTACCATCAATGCATAACTTTTGATACATATCACGTGCTTCTCCTAACTCTGTTATACCAGAATCTACAAAATTCATATCCTTATCTTGAAAAAATTTATAAACCAGGCCGTTTACCATATCACACTGCTGACGTTCTTTTAACAAACCTTCAACTTCTTTAACTATTGCCTTATCACTTAGTAATATACCTAATGTCTCATGAAATAGGTGAAACGGCAATACCAATAGCCCGCCACCAGCTAACTGCATACAATTAAGAAAATTTTTTAAACATTCTTTCTGATATGACAATTTTGATAACATAGTACCTTCAGAGAATCTACTAGTCTGTAATTCCAGTGTCTCTAATTTCTTATTCACTACTTTAAATAAAACACTACTTTCATATTTCCTTGTTTTAGACAAAAAAATATGATAGTTCCCATCACAGTGAATATGTAGCCTACTCTTTAATAATTCAGGATCTGGAAAACATAAAGGCACTAAATCACTTATACAATCTTCTTTCATTCTCCCAGAATATCTCTCGCTTTTAAATATATAATTTATTATCGATTTTTGACAAAGCCCTTCACCCACACGCATATCATGATGGTAAGAACCTTTTATAGTATTATAAGTATCAAAACAATGCATTTTCCAAAGATCTGTTGCTTCAAATAATAAATACATCATCAACCTGATATTATACTCATCACCGCCTGCAACTATACGAAAGGGATTATGAACTTTTGCTTTCAAACAAATTAAATCTGATTTTTTTATTATAAGTTTGGAATTTAACGTGTCATCTGTAGCAATAGTACTGGGGAGAAATTTCAAAATTTTTTCCTTCTCACTATCGTTTTCATAAAAAATATCAATATACAAAAAACGACTCTTTATTTTTATATTAACCTCTTGAATAATAGCACTTATAAACTCAACCAATGATTTATTGTTATATATACTATTTAATAACATTATTACCTCAATACACTAGATAAATATAAATCAGTAGACATATAACTTATCTATGATACTAAATTTTCATTCAAAACAGACACGGAAATTCTATTTAGGATACAACAATTTACATTTATAAAAAACTTATAACTTTACATTATACACGAAATACATATGATTAACAGCCAGCAACTAGTTTTCTATATTGTATAGATCATCAATTATTACACACTAATCCAGCTGTATAATAATATCACCAGCAGAAACACTACTACCTTCTGAAAATAATACAGATTTAACAACAGCTCTTATATCTGAATATATCACATTTTCCATTTTCATAGCTTCAATGATCAATAAAGATTGTCCTGGTTGTATTTCTTCTCCTTTTTCTACATAGATTTTAACTATCATCCCAGAAATAGGAGAAGATATATCTTTAGAATGGAGCTCTTCGAAAGTTACTTTAGGCATTATAGGAAGCAACTTAGATACACAAGGCCTATATACCGCACATAACGCACTCATAGCACAATATCCAAACTTATACCCATTTAATTTACTATCAACTTTTACAGAGAAAATTTCTTCATTTATTTGCACTTTTAATATTTTAAAATTTATATTCCACACACCTGAAACCAAATATGTAGACCGATTATAAACTGCCAGAACTTTATTATTCTCATATTTAGCACTCACTAAATACTCTTGATCATCAACATAAACCGTCAATTCTGTACCATCGCGTAGCTCATTTCCATGTCTACCATATTCATCCTGAAAGAATATATACAGTGCAGTTAAAACAAAAAGCTTAATGCAACTCTCTGTTAAAGGATCTCCTTGAAAACCGTTAGAATAAAATTGTTCAATAAACCTTGTATTAATATTTCCGGATATAAATACAGGATGATGAAATACAGATAATAAAAAATCTATATTATTAGCAATACCACCTACATAACACTCATTCAAATACTTCTGCATAAAATTAACTGCTTCATTCCTATCTTTGCCATACGTACAAACTTTAGCAATCATAGGATCATAAAACATGCTAACCTCCGCTCCTTCAAATACGCCACTATCAATTCTCAAATGATCATTGGGAACAGGAGTAGAATAATAAACAATCCTTCCACTAGAAGGTAAAAAAATTTTTCATAGGATCTTCTGCATAAACTCTAGCTTCTATAGCTGACCCGACAAATTTTATATCGTGTTGAGTAAATCGCAATTTTTCACCATCTGCAATACGAATCATTTCTTCAACTATATCAATACCAGTAACAAGCTCTGTAACAGGATGTTCAACTTGTAATCTAGTATTCATTTCTAAAAAATAAAACTGCCTATTCTGATCAACAATAAATTCAACGGTTCCAGCAGAATAATAACCAACTCTTTTTGCTAAGTTCACACATTGCTCATACATTCTTTGTCTCGTTTCTCCATCAAGAAATGGGCTAGGTGTTTCTTCAATAACTTTTTGATTATAACGTTGTATAGAGCACTCTCTTTCTCCTAAACAAACAATATTTCCATATTTATCGGCTATAATTTGTATTTCTATATGTCTTGGTAATTCGATATATTTTTCAATGAAAATCCTACCATCTCTAAAATTTTTTGCTGCCTCATTTGTCGCAGAAGCAAATGCTTGATCCATCTCATCACTTGATTTTACAACTCTCATACCCTTACCACCACCACCAGCAGTTGCTTTAATCATTACTGGAAATCCTATAGATTTTGCTATTTCATTTGCTTCATCAGCAGAATTCACAATTCCCATATATCCGGGAATAATATTAACTTTTGCAGATTCAGCTATTTTCTTAGAAGTAACCTTATCAGCCATCATTCTTATCGATACTGCACTAGGGCCAATAAATGTAATATTATATTGTTCAAGTTTATCAGGAAAATCTGGATTTTCAGATAAAAATCCATACCCTGGATGCACAGCATCCACACCTGTATTACAAGCTACTTCACAAATCTTTTCCATGTTCAAATAACTCTGATTCACTGGAGCAAGACCAATATTCACTGCTTCCTCAGCAGACAAAGTATGCAAAGAATAAATATCTGCATCCGAATATACTGATACACAAGATATCCCCATTCTATGAGCAGTTTTCATTACTCTGCACGCAATTTCACCTCTATTTGCTACTAATATCTTTTTTATCATTATCTTAAATACTCTCAGTTAAAAATTAATCTCTATTAATTAAAGACTGCCAAAAAACTCCACTCATAACTAACAACACTAAAAGCAATATTCCACCACTTTGACTATAATTAGTAATCATAGTATATTACCTGAGCATGAATTATAAACTATAAAAATGTTGGAGAAAAAAATTTTTATTAAAAGTGGAGAAGAAAACAGTAGATTAGATAAACTTATAGCAATGAAATTAAACATATCTCGCAACAGAGTACAACATTTAATCAAAGACGGCATGATTTTTTTGTTTAATACCGTCGTAAATGATAAAAATCACATTACAAGAGTAAATGATATTTACAATGTAAATATACCTGTAAATGAAACTAACACTAAGATTATTCCTAACAATAACATATCGATCACAGTTCTATATGAAGATCATGACATAATAATCGTTAACAAAGCACCTGGAATAACAGTACACCCTGGAGCAGGAACAAATAATGATACATTAGTTAATGCACTAATTGCACATTATGGAAATGCTTTAAGTTACATAGGAAAAACAACAAGACCAGGAATTATCCACAGGTTAGACAAAGATACTAGCGGACTAATGGTAATTGCAAAAAACGAAAAATCCTATTATTTTCTATCTGACTTATTACTCAAGAAACAAGTCAAAAAAGAATATCTAGCAATAGTATGGGGAATACCTAACCCAAAAAATAACATTATAAAAAACTATATCTGTACAAAACCTCACAACAAACAGATGATGGCTATTACACATTTACCGCATAAAGGAAAACTGGCTATAACCAAGTATACAACCAAAAAACACTTCAGTAATATAGCAAGTTTAGTAAAATGTAGAATATATACTGGAAGAACACACCAAATACGCGTACATATGAGCCATATAGGAAACTCTATAATAGGAGATCAAAAATACGGTAAGAACAGTAGTAAAAGTATGAAATATGCAAAACAAAGTAACGCCATTAATACCTTCAAGAGACAAGCTCTACATGCACATAGATTGGGATTCATTCATCCAACAAAAAACACATACGTAGAATTCTATTGCGATTTTCCAGATGATATACAAATGTTAATACACGAACTAGAACAACTAAATCAATGATAGACTTAAAATATAGATTCAGCAATACTACATAAGAATATGAGAATCCCGCACAATATATTTATATTTACAACGCACACTACAATCCACTAATATAAACAACGGGTGTACAAATCATATACACAAAATGCTTTCGACCAATTACGTATTAGTACATTACTTACAATCTATTTTTTTGTTTGTTACCACGCTACATACAAACAAATGTCTTGCAGATTGACACTAATGGCTATATACCGTTTTTATAAAGCCCCACAACATATCAAATTTATAACAAATCATTTTAGGTACACTACTCAACGCTGTTTGCTATAGTGATTACAAGTATTTTTAAAACCATATATCTTTTTCGCTTCAACGCAAAGACAATACACCATCCTGCATTTTCACCAATATTAAAGCACACTTAGACTATAATTCGCTACAGACTTTACATTCCACTATATTACAATTATGTACAGCAAAGTATTCAGCACAATGAAAATTAATAACCTTAAAGCTACATTTTTAAATCATAAATCACACTATTTTGTAAATATGACTACACACAACATATACACTTAACAGATTACATCCCTTAAGCACAAAACTATAAATTATGTTTTATACATTAAAAACTTGTGCTATAAACAACGGTTCGTATTCTATAGATATCATGCTAAAGTTTGGAGTTCTATATGTTTTTTCTTGCTCAGGAATTTTTTCATTATAAACACAATATACTTAGTATAGAGAATGTAAGCGTACTAGATATCGCAAAAGATATAGGAACCCCTGTTTACTGTTACTCCTTAAATGCAATAAAAAAATAATTATCAACAATTTAAAAATAATTTACCCACTAACTCCTTAATATGTTACGCTGTAAAAGCAAACTCTAATTTATCTATTCTAAGTCTTTTAAATTCGCTTGGAGCTGGAGCAGATGTTGTTTCTGAAGGAGAAATACGATGTGCCATTGCAGCAGGAATTTCACCAACTAAAATAGTTTTTTCTGGAGTAGGAAAAACCGCACAAGAAATAAGTTTTGCACTTGACAATAGAATATTGCAATTTAATGTAGAATCCATTGAAGAATTATCTTTTATCAATAAAATTGCATGTCAAAAAAACATAGTTGCACCAGTATCTATCAGAATTAATCCAGATATTAGTGCGGATACAAATGATAAAATTACAACAGGATTAAAAATTAATAAGTTCGGAATACCAGAAGAACTACTTGATCAAGTATTTAATACTACCCTTATGGGCGTCAGAATAATAGGAATTTCTGTACATATAGGATCACAAATTTCTAATCTATGCATATTTCAAAAAACAATCGACAAAGTTAGAAAGATGGCAAAAATTTTTGAACAACACAGTATTCAAATAATAAGATTAGATCTCGGTGGTGGACTTGGAATACCGTATAAAAATTCAGATACATTTCCAACAATCCAAGAATATGCAAATTTACTAAAAAACAACTTCGAGAATGAAAATTATCAGATTGTATGTGAACCTGGAAGGGCGTTAATAGGAAATACTGGAGTACTGTTATCCAAGGTACTGTATCATAAAAGTAACAAAGAAAAAAAGCATCTAATACTAGATGCTGGTATGAACGATCTAATACGCCCAGCACTATACAATGCTGAACATACAATAATACCAGCAGTAATTTCATCAGCACCAATAAAATTATTTGATATAGTGGGACCTATATGTGAATCCGATGACACTTTTGCATATGACTATCATATAAATGATTTACAAAACGGAGAAATAGTAGCAGTATGCACAACTGGCGCTTACGGCTCCTCAATGTCAAGTAATTACAACTCTAGGTTACTAGCACCTGAAATTATGGTTAATAATGACAATTATAGAACTATACGCTCTCGTCAAACTTATGAAGACATGTTAAAAAACGAAATCATCTTGAAATTCAATAAGTAAGTGCTGTATGCAAAAATCACTATAACTCTTGTTAGCGCACAAAACACTACTACATAACACAGTCCCACGTATGTACCGCGCACGAACAAGACCCGCAAAGATACACAAAGGACAAAGTCACGAAAGAAAAACACCATATGAACTCAAAATCGACAGAAAGCAAGCCACTGTATCTTTACACAACCACTATGCAAAGACAAAAACCCACAAGACCACACCGGCGCTACCGCAGGCGACTAAACCTTATCAAACCTACATCCCAATTACTAGAAAAAACTAAGAAAAAGCTTCAACTTGCTTCATTAAAGCACTTTTGACCATCTTTCTAATTTTCTGAGCTTTAACGGTTAACTTCCTTGATGATGTATTAAGTAAAAATAAATCAAAACCACCCTTATAATCTATCGTCCTCAAAGTCCTACTAGATACCTTAAACTTAAATTTTCTATCTAAAGCATCACTTAGCAAAGTGACATTATGGAGATTGAGTAAATAGGCCCTTTTAGTCTTACGATTAGAGTGTGATACTTTATTCCCAAAAGACTTAGCTTGGCCTGTAATACCGCAAACCCTACTCATTCCGTAACCTAGACACTAATTAACAGTCACTCATTATAACAATATACTAACATTAGTCAAATACAAATCTTAATTCTAAAATTAACAAATAAACAATAACTTAATTATTATCACTGAATTATCTTATACAGAAAGTGGTACACATTTTATTTACTCATAATGTTATAAGTACCACAGGTTACACATACCACTATAGTACATAAACACATAATCCGTCATTATTCATAAAGATGTGTCAGCAAGGTATCCTTATTATCTCACAATGTTTAAAAAAACATATTCTTATGATCATATATGTGTCACTATGAAACGTATATCCAATACACTTAACTCAATGACAAACCAACTTTTTTCCCAATATTCCAGCCAACACACCTATCAAGGATCCAACATAGCAAATACAATATTAATTACCGTGCCAAATATCAAGCTCATAAGAAGTGTGAATATTCAACATCTACTTAACTCATTATAAAATACCAATCTCACACGTTCTACCTATATATTTTATCCTAATATATATGTGCAACCAAACACATAGCTGTTTGATTATTTTCATGTTTTTTAATATGTAATCCAAAACTACATAAAATTTACTGGATCAACATCAATAATAATTTTTACACGGTTCATCTTTGTATAATATTCCTTATACTTAGCAAGCAATTTTTGTATCATAATGTTATGCTGTACTTTAATCAAAATTCTATATCTATATTGCTTATTTAAAAAACTCACAGGAGCAGGAGCTGGACCAAGAACATCTAAAGTATTTGGAAGACTTCTTACTATTTGTTTAGATGTATTTATTACCTTAACTTCATCCTTTCCGCTAATTATTACACTTATCAACCTCATATATGGAGGCATATTTGTTAATAACCTAGATTCCAATTCTAGATTGTAAAACAATTCACGATTATAAGATGCTAACGATGTTATTAAAGGATTGCATGCATCATAAGTTTGTAATACTACTTCACCTTTATCTGCAAATCTACCAGAGCGCCCTGATACTTGATGTAATAACTGATATGTTCTTTCAGTAGCACGTAAATCACTATTATTTAATCCAAGATCAGCATCTATGATGCCAACTAATGTTAACTTAGGAAAATTATGACCTTTTGCTATTATCTGAGTACCAATAATAATATTAACTTCACTACGCATGATTAAATCAATTATAACATTGATATCTTTACTACTAATGTCACTACTTATAACTGCAACTTTAGCATCTGGTATTAGTGCAGCTATTTCTTCTGCTACTTTTTCTACCCCTATTCCATAAGATATAAAAGATGATTTGTTTAAACAGTTACTACACTCTTCTTGCACTGAACAAAAATATCCACAATAATGACACAGTAACACATTTTTCTTTTTGTGTTCTACAAGCCATGTAGCACAATTTTTGCAATGTATTTTAAATCCACAAGCTCTGCACAACCTTAATTTTGCATACCCACGACGATTTAAGAAAAGCATTACTTGATCCTGCCTTTGCAATACTTCCAATATATTATTGTAAAGCTCATATGATAGCCATTTGTTAACCATTTTGCTCTTACACAAATCAACAATTTTAACTGATGGTAACTTAGCACTTCCAAATCTTTGCGTTAATTTTACATGATAATACTGAGACTTTAACACATTGCTGATCGCTTCTAAAGACGGAGTAGCTGAAGATAAAATTATTGGTATATCAAGCTGTTTTGCCAATACGATAGACATATCACGTGCATTGTAAATTACACCACAATCTTGCTTAAATGATGAATCATGTTCTTCATCAACAATAATCATTTTAAGATTCTTATAAGGCAAGAACAAAGCAGACCTTGCACCTATTATAATTGAAGCACGCCCATAAGCTACTGATAACCAATATTCTCTACGATCCTTTGACACTAAATTTGAATGCCATTCTATTGTATAACAGCAATCAAAATAGCCCTTTATACGCTTTATTAATTGTAACGTCAATACTATCTCTGGAAGTAAAATCAATACCTGCGCAGTACCATCTCTTCTAATTAATTCACGTATAACCTCACAATAAACCTCTGTTTTTCCAGAACCAGTTTCTCCATCCAGTACTATAACTGAATAACTTGATATTTTATCAACAATACTATTGTAGGCAACTTTTTGCTCATCAGATAAACTAATCTTTACATTACCACGCTTGTTATACTTTTCTTCAGAAAACCTAAGTTTATTAAAGGATTTAGTATTGACCACATTACTCAATACCATTTTTAGCACTAATCCAGCAGGAACAACATTATAATCACTAACCCACTTGATAAAATTTAGCAACGCAGTACTAACTATTGGTAAAAAACTTTTTAGAATTTATCATTTTTAGCTGTGATATATCCATTTTACAGTCTAACGGCATTGCAACATCTAATTTTAATATTACGCCTATCAAAGCTCTCACTCCAAAAGGTACAAGAACATATTCGCCCACAGAAAAAGATTCGTTTTCTGGAACCTTGTAATAAAATGTATGATTAATAGGCACTGGAAGTAAGACTTCAGCTATCATCTCATATACTACATCAAACAATAGATTTATCCTTATTATAGCAAAATAACTAAATTTACATACTACTTATCAATCTATTTTCTATCTCTTACACATGATAAACGACATAATAGCTCCCTTAACTTAACACATCAGACAAAAATTTAATTCCAAACAATAATCATAAAGAAACTATCTAGTATACCAAGGCATTAGTTACACATTTTTTACTGTCATATATTCAATACAGTGCTTAATTATCTTAATAGCACACTACATAATTTTATTCAATGTCTTAAATGGTGCTCAAGAGTTACAAAAATATCTAACATAACTACTATATAACGCTAATGATGCAACTACGATAAACCACATCTACTTACTGTGATCAATAATTTGACCACCTTATAGCAAAATTAATGCGCAATACCTAAGCATAAAATCGCTATTAATTGCGTATATTCACACCTTATGTGGAACCATACTTGTTTATCGGATACTCCATCACCATTGTAAATACAGTCTTTCATTATACAATGAAAGCTTAGTATTCCGGCTACTTAACATTCAAGAAATATTCTATAAACAGAATATGCACAGAAACTCTCACTAATCACGAAAAAGAAAATCTTTTATTATTGCATCTGCAATTACTACTGATACGTCTCTGGTAGTTCCATAAGATTTTTTGTCAACACTGATCATTAAATACTCTGGATGAAACTGAAGATGTATATTACCATACTTATCTTCAACTCCTTCAATAATTCCATCTTCTGACAAAGCAACAATTTTATATCCCAAATCATACATTTTCTTAATATTTTCTATATTATTACTAATTGCTTCTGAATGTGCATCCGGAAAATACACTACACGTTTTCTACCTAATAATTCATTGTTTAAATTACTAATGATATCTGATAGTCTATTACCTGGAGAAATCATTACTTTATGCAAATTGGCATCCACATTTTTAGGATTGGGCATTGAAACAACATGTGATTCTACTGCAAGATGAGAATTAACCATATTTTCCACCCTCGTAATCTCAATACCATTTGCATACATTATATTTTGTAAACCTCCACAAATACCAAGAAGGTGTATACAATGATTTTTATTAATAATTTTAACAATAGCATTTACCACTAATTGTCTGTGTGAAGATGGAGGAATAGGTAAAGAATTAATATTATAATAGTTTCCAGGTATGAATACCCTATTAATACGATTTTGATCTATAAATTTTGCAACAACATTTTCAATAATATCATACCTTGATATTTTATAACTCTTTTTATAAGTTTTATTAACTTTAATTATCTCACTTTTAGCTAATTTCATAATTACATTATAATCCATTAAAACTACACGTACCCCATAACTCTGAAGTAGGTGTGTAATCTCTTTAGCTGTTTTATATTCATTAGGATAAGTAACAAACTCAGTGGATAATAGCCCAACTACTATATCTTTTTTATCATATTTTACACAACCTGCTAATATTGCACTATATGGCACCACCAATATAACAAACAATAAAATCACTGGTACAACATTTTTTTATCTTACACACAAATCCCATATGGCATACCCCACTACAATACAAATAACTATTAATCAAATAAATAGAAAGAACAGTTAATAGTAAACTACCTTAATTAGCCTAATATAAAATAACAATTATTTCTCTTATAAAACAAATACTCTATATTTCTTATGATTTTTAACTTTAAACATTAGGATTGATTATATATTACCAAGAGTTATTATATTGACAATTATATAAAAAATTTATGATATGAAGTCTTTATTAGTTACGCGACCAAGAAAAGACTCTATTAAAATAAAAGAACATTTGAATAAATTAGGATTTGATGTCCATATCGAACCTATGTTTTCAATAAGATACTTAACAGCTAAAATAAATATAGAGGATTTTGATTTTATAATATCTACAAGTCAGTACAGCATAATTGCTCTAAGTAAAATTACTAAAAATAGACACAAACTTATCATTACTGTTGGTAACAATACAATGCAAATTGCAGAAAAATTAGGTTTTACATTTATAAAATCACTTAGTGGAAATGTGAACGATATGATATCTTATTTAAAACATTACAAAGGAAATAATGTGCTATACATCAGAGGGAAAGATGTAACATGTAATCTAAGGGAAATATCTGTCAATTACGTGAAAAATTTTCATGAAGTCATACTATATAACACAATAGATAGAAAACACTTAAGCAAAAGTTGTCATAATTTATTATTACAAAATAAAATAGCAGGTATACTCTTTTATTCTTCAAGGACTGTAGAAATATTTATAGAATTAATAAAAAAACATAATATGGAAGATAAAGTGGGAAGCATCATCATATACGCTATGAGTCATAAAATCGCAGAAACTGCAAAAAAACTCTGCTGGAAAAATATAAAGATTTCTGATAAACCAACAAATCAATCATTACTATCATTAATTTCTTTTGGCACATTAACATAGTTATTTCTTGATCACTTACTTGCTAAAAAAATCATTTACAACTATATAATTCCCCTCTGTACCATATGACTAAAAATTTCACTCCCAACTTATAACAAAAATAAATTCTAGGTTTAAATATCACGTACTACTACCACAAAATACTTCAAAATCTAATAACACAGAATAGAATGATCTACACAAACCGGCATAATTTTTAAAATAAATATCTAACAATAGCCCAAACTACCATTTAAAAACGAACAAAATTAAGATTGATTTACTGGTCACAAAGTATTATTTTCTATAATATTCACACCCACGATCAATAAATCAACCAATTTGCAAGTATTGAGAACGATGTATAATCAAATGGAACACCGAATACCCTTAATCTAAATTACACAATCAGAGTCATACAGTGATTACTCCAGATCTTGATTAACCCTAAAATCTTTTTTAAACTTAAAAACTTCCTACTTCTTACTTTTTATTCTATGACACGCATTACGTAACCAATCTTTCACTTCCTGATTTACATGTGGAACAATAGTGTCATATACGAAACTATGATATTCATTTACATAATCAATTTCCTCAGTACTCAACATATCGACATCAATTAACCTTAAATCTATAGGAACACACGTTAACTGTTTAAATCTTAAAAATCCATTAAGACATCTTTCCACATACATTAGATTTTCAATTCTTATTCCATACTCACCATTTTTATAATACCCTGGTTCATTTGATAAAACCATGTTTGGCTTTAATATAACGTTATTATTATAAAAAATGCCATGAGGACCTTCATGCACTGATAAAAAACTACCAACACCATGACCTGTACCATGCTGATAATCAAGTCCTTTTCTCCATAAATATTGCCTAGCCAATATATCTAACATTCCACCATTAGTTTTTAACGGGAAGACTGCCATCGCTATTGCTATATGTCCCTTTAACACTAAAGTAAAATTAGTCACCTGTTCAGATGTAGGTTTCCCTATAGCAATAGTGCGTGTAACATCTGTTGTACCATCAAGATACTGACCACCTGAATCCAATAAATATAATCCATCTCCGCAAATTAACTTATTTGTTTCACTATTCGCCTTATAATGTATTATAGCTCCATTTTCTGCAAAACCAGAAATTGTAGCAAAGCTCTCACCTTGGAATAAATCTTGATCCTGTCTAAAACTCAATAATTTTAATTCAACATCTAACTCAGTAATTTCCTGATTATTACATAATTGAACATCTAGCCAATACAATAAATTAACTAAAGCAACTCCATCCTTAATATGAGCACTAATTGCACCACGTATTTCCGTTTCATTCTTCTCAGCTTTCATAAAAAGACAATCATCAAAATCCTTAATTAATATATCTTTCTGTTGCAAACATTGAAAAACATTCATTGGTATAGTAGATGCATCCACTACTATCGATTCTATAGATTTTAGCACATTAAATAACTGGTCAAGAAAATACACACTAAGATGCTCATATTCAACACCAACAGATTTCACGTCATCAATGAATAAATCAATTTTCCCATTCTTATGCAAAATTGCTCTAGATAATACTGAAGGATTATAGACAAAGTCCTTATTACGTATATTTAAAATCCATGAAATAGCATCAGTATCTGTAATCAATGCAGCATCCTTACCACATAAATACCTTGTAACTTCACAAGACTTTTTATAACTTTTAAGACCTGAGTATTCTATAGGATGATCTACTATCGTTTGTTTTATACCAAGTTCACGAATCCATAACTTATCAATTAAAATTTGATCTATTGGATTTAATACAATCCCACATTCCTCATATTTTCTTACATGACTTAAAGTAAACAATGAAGACTCATAAGTTACTACAGTACCTAAAGTTAAATTTTCTACACACCATTGCCACGGAGTTAAAATAGAAACATCATGTACTTGATAATAATCAATGTTTAACTCTTTTGTAGCCTGTAATATATATCTACCATCAGTAAAAAAGTGCTGCTTAGCTTGTCTTGATATTATCAAAGTAGCATTTGATCCAGAAAAACCACACAACCATTTTATTCTTTGCTTATTAACAGGCACATACTCAGACTGATATTCATCTGTATTATATAATAGTAAAACATCAATTTTGTATTCCGTCATCAAATCAATTAGCTGATTTAACCTATCTTTCACAAAGTTCATACCTCAAAGCCAAAAATTAAATATTACTATATAAAATAAAGTACAACAGCTTTTTCTTTTAGCCAATTTATATTTGCATATCAATAATATTCGTGTTCTTATCACACACAACTTCAGCATTTCTAGAATAAAAACAGCGTGCTAGTAGTACATAACTTGTAAATTATGAAGAACTTTTCATTTCACATAAACATAATAAAAACCAATGATTCTATCATTAACTACTTCACTACACATCACTTTCATAACACACCAAAAAACACTTGTTACACAAACTCATGACTAGGTTATTTCACAAATCTTTACGTATTCCAGAGTAAGTTTAAAACAAACTGCCATGATACAATAGTCAACATCAAACTATTAATACATTGCATCACACTAAGTTTTAAAAATCCAGTTCCATAAATACAGTATAGAACTTCACATCAAACAAGAGATGCAGAACAACTATTTAAAATTACCTTAGTTTTTACGGTCATTACACAAAAATATAAAAGAAATTTAAAACTTTCTAGATCTTATTAACACGCTACACTATCCTCAATAGGATTTTAGTATTAACTTATCTCCATTCATATTAAAATTAAAATATTGTAGAAAGCTCATTCCTAAAAGAGATGTACGCATTGGAGCAACATTAATACTTGCCTTTACATTATTAACTACAAATTGTCCTATCTGCATTTCAGATATTTCCACATATAAAGCCTTTATTATACCATTAGCAGTGTGATAAGTTTTTTTTCTATTTAAGTACTTTAAGTGATGTTTCAACCTTTTCGCATCTTCTACCGATAACACAACATCAGTAGCACCAGTATCAACAAGGAAGGTAATAGGTACCCCATGTACTGTAGCTTCTACGTAAAAATGACCATCTTTAGCTCTACGAAACTCAACGCTCCCACCAGCAATATCATTAACTCCCTTATGCCGAATTGTACTATTATCAACAAATTTGATATTAGTAACATCATTTTCTGTACTACCAAATACCATTACTAGTATTATTAAGCCTAGCCAAAATACCAAATACTTTATATTTCGCATGATGTATTCCAAAAAATACCTACTAACATACTCAACAATATATATTAGTAAATATATAAATACATTAACTTGAGTTTAAATATATACTTAAAAATAAAAGTTTCCGCCACAGGATTTATTCCATTCAGCTTTAAATTGTTTCAAATGCTCTTTTTGACTTGCATCTAGGTACAATAACAAATCATTTATACTATTGTTATAGCTCAATGTTGTAATTCTATCCTGATAATGCATTATTCTTAAATATACTAAATAAGTATTCATAACATCCGTCTCACAATAATTCCTGATTTCCTCTATCTTATTATCATCATATAATTCTGTCACTTTTGATCCATCAACACCAAATTTACCAGGAAAGTTTAAAATAGAACACACTTCATTCATTTTCACTCTAGCAGAAGTACCAAAATCAGAAAGATAATCTAACAAGTCACAATGCCAGTCTATACTATATCGTTGAAAATAATTGTTCCATTTATCTCCAATTTTATACAAACATCCAGCTTGTACTCCGTATATCATTGCTCTATACTTTAGCACTGGAAAATCAAAAGTACGTCCATTAAACGATACGAATCTTGGCTTTAGGGATGATACATATTGAAAAAATCCACTGAGCAAATCCCTTTCTGTAGAATCTATCTTTCCACCAGAACGTATCTCTTGTAAGTGAAAAGACTCATATTCTCCTATCCTTTTAATATCCGCTTTAAGAAAGCTAATAGCTACTATCTTATGAAAAGGCTGTCTCAAAAAAGGGTTTTTACCATCAGTAATCTCTAAATGGTAATTTGTTAATGCTTCTCTTTTTTCAATTAACTCAGCCGTATCATCAAAATTATCAAAAAAGATTACCACAAACATCTACATCTGGAATTGTCTCTATATCAAAAACCAACAAATTATTCAACATATCCTACACACTCATTTAAATGATCTTGCCAAAATTCTCTAACTTTCACAAACAGAAAAAAGATGCACTCTTACATTCAGTATTTTTTCAAGCTCAGATTTAGATTCCATACTAACTTTCTTTACCATCTCACCTTTCTTACCTAGAATAATAATTTTATGACTATCCCTAGTTACATATATTACTTGTTTTACAACTATACTACTATCTTCTTTTTTTTCTAAGATTTCAGTAACCACAGATAAAAAATAAGGTAGCTCATGACGCAGACTTACAAATAACTTTTCTCTCGTGATCTCAGCCATAAAAAATTTTAGCGGTGCATCACTAACTTGATTTTCAGGGTATAACCAAGGACTATTAGGTGAAATTTCACATAGATAGTCGATTAAATCATTCAAACCAATTTTATGCAATGCTGATATAGTAAAAGTTTTACTAAAATGATGCAATGAATACATATAATCCTTTGCCTGGTTAACTAGCGATTCAGACACTATATCAATTTTATTGATTACTAAAATAGCATTAATATTAGAACGCTTTATCCTACTAATAATCTTTTCAATATGTTTATTTAAATAATTTTTTTACATCAAGCAACAGTATTATATTTTCAATACCCTTAAGAGACATCCATGCGTGCTTAACTAAAAACTTTTCTAATTTTGTTTTTGGAGAAAAAATACCAGGTGTGTCTATAAATATTAACTGAACATTTTCATTATTTAAAATAGCATGCATTCTAACTCTAGTAGTTTGGACTTTCGGAGTTACAGCTGCAACTTTTTGTCCTACCAACATATTAACTAACGTAGACTTTCCTGCATTAGTTGTTCCAATTATAGCATTCATAGAACATTTTTTACTTACATCATCCATATTTCTCTCTGATAGCATTTGAGTAATAATATATAAAGTAACACTTTCACATCAATAGTGAAACACAAAAGGCTGCAACAAAATTACAAAAAAAATTAGACACTTCCAAACTATTGTACAGAGCTACAGGAAGCCATAACGAAGACTTTAGTTAGTAAAACACTAGCTAACATAATTACACATTAAAAATGTAGTGCATGCAACAAAATTCTTTAATAATTTAAATGTTCATAATCCAAGAAATAAGATAAACTTATGATAATCGACAGCTTAGCTTAATTGACAAAAGAAAAGCATTAATAACCCATATTATGGCATAAGCTAAAAACTCTTGCTTCCCTATACAAAAGTTAAATATTTTAACAAGATAATTTAGTGAGTATGTGAGATACGTTGGATAATTTGTTGGTTTTTGATACAGAGGCAATTCCAGATGTAGATTTGCAGTAATCTTCTTGACAATTTCAATGTATCCTTAAGCAACTATTTAATATTATGCCTTTACCGCACAACACAAACATTACTTTTTAACACATAATTTACTACGCTCATTACTAAGTACTGTGTCACTGTTACCATAAACTCATATAGAATAAACAGATTCATCAAAACCAACACCTTCTACGCTAATCACCATTTAAATAAATTATAACTAAAAGATCTATTAATTGATTTCATTAAACTACAACATCAACTAACTGGTAAAAATGCCATCACCAAACAACACATTACATGTAACGCATCAATGCTTTTCCGTCCTATAACCTCATAAAATCAACTAATCTACAGATTCGATACATTCTCCAAATAAATAACACACTATCTCACTATGCATAATAAGTACACAACACTAAATATTATCATTATCTTTTAACAAGTTCATAAAGTTTGTGTTCTTAAGTTTACTATAGTCAACTTTACTAAACTTATCCATCAAACTACTCATTTGATTAAACTGTTTTATAAGCATATTAATAACATTAATTGGCACACCCGAACCTTTTGAAATTCTAATCTTACGAGCACCGTTTAATATCTTAGGGTTTTGTTTTTCCTTTTTCGTCATAGAATTAACAATTGCTATATACTGTTTTATTCTACTATCATCCGCAATCCCAGAAACTTGGCGCTTAACATCAGATCCAAAATTTGGCATAAACTTCAAAATATTAGAAATTCCACCCAATTTATTTAAAGCTTTTAATTGTTGTACTAAATCATCAAGATCAAACTTACCCTTCTGTGCTTTTTTCTGCATCTCATCTATTGCATGCTTACCTACAGCCTCAGTAGCTTTTTCTACTAAGGATACAACATCACCCATGTTAAGTATCCTTTTAGCAATTCTATCTGGATAAAAATCGTCCAAATCACTTAATTTTTCTCCAGTTGCAATAAATTTAATGGGACAACCAATAGACATTTTCATTGATAATGCAGCACCACCTCTAGCATCACCGTCAACACGAGTTAAAATAATACCAGTAACACCAATGCTATCGTTAAATGATTTAGCCACATTTACAGCATCTTGCCCTATCATAGAATCAACAACTAAAATTACTTCAGTAGGAGCAGTAACATCTTTTATATCCCCTAGTTCTGTCATCATAACTTGATCTACATGCAACCTTCCAGCGGTATCCAAAATTAAAACATCATAATTGTCACTTTGGGCAGTTTTCATTGCTCTTTTCGCTATATCAACAAGAGCTTGATCTTCAATAATTGGCAAAGTTGTAACTTCTATCTGTTTACCCAACATTTCTAGTTGAGTCTGAGCAGCAGGACGATATAAATCCAACGACGCCATCAACACCTTTTTCTTGTTACTCTTAAGCTTTAATGCCAACTTAGCTGAAGTTGTAGTTTTACCAACACCTTGAAGACCCACCATCATAACAACAGAAAAAGGCTTAGCGGAAATATCTAAATCTTTTTTTTCGGATCCCAATATCTCAACCAAACAATCCTGTATTTTTTTTATTACCATTTGTGTTGGCAACACACCTTTTACTGTAGCTTCCCCAATTATATTTTTCTTTACATTACTAATAAAATCTTTAACCACTGGTAAAGCAACATCTGCTTCAAGTAAAGCTATCTTCACTTCTTCCATTGCGATATCAAAATCCTCAGAAGAAATAATATGCTTACTTTGCATCCTTTGGAGTACATTGGTTAAACTACTAATTAAAGATTCAAACATAAGTACACAACGACCATAATAATAATAAATAACATAGCTAAAATTACAGCAACCCCCAAAGAGCTAACATCATCTGTCATATCTACGACTTTTTCGCTAGTCTTAGAGCACAGCAACTTCCATTTGCCTAATGTGTTACTCAACATCGTAACAAAAACGCCATAAACATACAATAAAAAATCACTAACAAGTGATACTACATGCATAAATAATATCCTATAGATCCAATCAACATCCATATTGAAATCTATTCTTCCTCTGAAAACTGGCTGTAAATAAAAAAAAAATAATATGCCTCCAAATATCAAGCCAGCTTGCAATACTACACTATACAATTTTTCATAACTGAACTCATAAAATAGAGAATAATTTCCCAATATTCCAAAATACATCAGAACCGCTGCTAACGTTAACATTGATATTTTAGACCCAAAACTTATTTTTTTAATGATGTTGCTGTCAATGGCCTTAGACACAAATACAAACCAGAAAAACTTGGTCCCAACACTAACAAATAATAATACACTACACCCTAAAAACAATTTACTAATTAATACACTGGTGGTATCTGCACCATCTATACTATAAGTTATTAGAAATTTAGAAACAAACCCAACAGTGCCAGGAAAAGCTCCAATATTCAATATGGCAATCGCCGAACATATTGCCTCTACTGGCATCTTAGTAAACAATCCACCAACTTCACTAAGATTAAATTTTTGAGTTCTATTTACTATAGATATAGCAACCATAAATAATAGTGTCTGATAAACTATGGATAATATTATCTGCAACACAATTATACCACGAACATCTGTACCAGTATTATAAGAAAATCCTATTGCAGTAATAACCAATCCCATCTGTCCCACTAGATTATAGCAAAGTAACCGCTTTATATTATTCTCAAACATTGAAAAAACTATTCCATAAATAGACGTTGCTATACCTAAAAATAACAATATTTTTTCCTCTTGAAAAAAATATAACAAAACAAATGCCGAAACTTTAGTAGTAAATACAGATAAAACTATAATCCCATGACTAGAAGCCGAAGAATAGGCATCAGGAACCCAGGATGACAAAGGAAAACAAGCACAATTAATCAATATACCTACTAGAAAAAATAATTTGCAATAACTATCATATCCTTCACTAATTGGGCTAGATATTCCACAAGATGCTCCAGTAATCAACAACACTCCAGCTAAGAAATGAAGACAAGAATAATGCACTACTGATTTTTGGTTAATTCCACAAGACTCACTAGCAATTATCACAACTGCACTTAACGCCATCACTTCAAATGCTATAACCATAAATAATAAGTTTGGTGAAGAAATAGCACATATACTACTTAAATAATATAAAAGATATAAGATCGTCTCATGTTTCTTTACATTTCCAATATATAAAAAAAATCAGAACAATAATAAAAGAAAACACAAAAAATAATAACGATGTATAATTATGTGTATTCTTCACCAAGTCATAAAAGAACGTTTCCGACGTCATCAATGCTAAAAAAACATGTGAACGATAAAAGTGATATAATCGAGTAATAGTTAACATATTTACTCATAACAACTCAAGCAGCATCCATCTAAGAAACATATTATAAAACTAATACTAAATGATATGTTAAACAATAAAAAACATTATATTAAACAATTGAAATTAATATCACTTAATAAGCAAAGAGGAAATTAAAAATTCAACACTATTGCTACTTACTTTTCGCAATTAAATTTTTATACAATGTATATTTTTGAACACATCAAAGAATTTGAATTCTTCAATATAATTATAAATCACTAAGGCTCAACATTATTTCTATACTATATTACAGATATACCTTTATGTCTATTTAAGACTCGGAATATGTACACTTTTTGCTATTCATAATACACATTATCTATATAAAACTTTTTGATGGTACAATACTTATAACAGTAAATATACACTTACTACATTTCTAAAAGCACAACTATACCATGATTACAAATAACTTAAACTCACGAAATAAGCTTTTCAAAATACACAACTTACAAAAATTAGAAGTATATTTGAGCATTGATAATTAGCCAGTTCATTTATACATTATTAATTTTTCATTAAACAATGTCATACTACCTCAACAGAATATTTGCCCTATTTCTAAAAGCTGTAATTATCTTCTTATATGCATGATCACAAACTAAATTAAACACGCGCTGCAACATAGGTACTTTAAATGCACAACTAATATAAAATTGTACTAATGTTTCATTTTTTCCTTTGGGAACAAAAGTCCATTGATTATGTAAAAATTTAAATAATCCTTCCACTGCTTCTACTTTTATCCAACCTTCCTTATCTATGGTTGGTTCTTTAAATACAATATAAGACGTGTATTGACCACTTACCCCCTTAAAATTAGCTAATAAATCAGCTATTATTATATTCTGTTTACGTTCTTTTACATAGACTGCCTTACACCACGGAAGAAAATTCGGATACTTTTCTACATCCAATACTATATTAAACAAATCAACAGCAGGAAAATTCAAGACATCACTATCACTTAAGTTATATTCGTTATTAGACATAACAAGATTCTATTAGAAAAGAAACAAAAACTTCAGGAAGAAACCGCAGTTGCCGTCTATGCTCTGAATATCCTGAGACTTAAGCTAAGGTGGGCACCATTTATTAGTCTCCATCAACTAACAGTGACAGTTCCCTAAAAATGAATCGAGCTCGAGGAACTAACTTAACTTCAACGCACAATGCAGAAACTCCCTATAAGATCCTAACATAATACAGTATATCTATCAACTCGTATTATATGACGCACAAAAGAGAACTATTTTTTTATCATCCTTATCAATTTCTTGATAATCAGAATCAACAACTTTCGAATCTTCTTCAGTACTTCCGCCTGCAGCGGCATCACTGCTACCTGACGCAGCATTGTTAGCATTAGAGTATAAAGCTTCTCCTAATTTCATGGATACTTTCATTAAATGATCAAGCTTCTGCTGCATATTATCGGCATTCTCCACATCACTGGTGTCTATGCAATCTTTTAGATCTCTAATAGCATTCTCAATCTCCAGCTTATCAGCATTTGAAATTTTATCCCCATGCTCATTTAAAGATTTTGAAGTAGAATGTATTAAATTCTCACCACTATTCTTTAGCTCGATAAATTTCTTACGTTTTTCGTCTTCTCCAGCTTTCTGTTCAGCCTCTTTTATCATGCGCTGAATTTCATCATCACTCAACCCTCCTGAAGACTGAATCTTAATAGCCTGTTCTTTACCAGAAGCTTTATCTTTCGCTGAAACATGAACTATACCGTTTGCATCAATATCAAATGTTACTTCAATTTGAGGCATACCACGAGGAGCTGAAGGAATACCTTCTAAACTAAACTGACCCAATAATTTATTATCAGCAGCCATTTTTCTCTCACCCTGAAAGACTTTAATAGTTACCGCAGTTTGGCCATCCTCTGCTGTTGAAAACACTTGAGATTTCTTTGTAGGAATAGTAGTATTTCTTTCAATCAATGGAGTAAATACACCACCTAAAGTCTCTATACCTAAGGACAACGGAGTCACATCTAACAACAGTACATCCCTCACATCACCAGCAAGAATACTTCCCTGTATAGCAGCACCTATCGCCACAACTTCATCTGGATTAACACCCTTATGAGGTTCTTTGCCAAAAAATTCTTTTACTTTTTGTATTACCTTTGGAACACGAGTCATCCCACCTACTAATATAACTTCATCTATCTTATTGGCAGACATCCCAGCATCTTTCAGTGCTTTTTTTACACGGCTCGATAGTTCTTTGAATTAAATCATCAACTAAGTTTTCAAACTTAGCCCTAGTCAATTTTAAACTTAAATGCTTAGGTCCAGTACTATCACTAGAAATAAATGGTAAATTTATATCAGTTTCCATACGATTGGACAATTCTATCTTTGCTTTCTCTGAAGCTTCTTTAATTCTCTGAACAGCCATAGAATCAGTGTGCAGATCTATACCTGTAGATCTCTTGAAATCATCCATTAAATAGTCCATAATAGCGTGATCAAAGTCTTCCCCACCAAGCATCGTATCACCATTCGTTGCTTTTACTTCAAAAACACCATCAGCTATTTCCAATATTGAAATATCAAAAGTACCACCACCTAAATCATACACTGCTATTACTCTTTGCTTATCACTTTTGTTTAGCCCATATGCTAAGGCAGCAGCTGTAGGTTCATTAATGATCCTAATAACGTCAAGACCAGCGATTTTACCTGCATCTTTTGTTGCCTGACGTTGTGCATCATTAAAATATGCAGGAACCGTAATGACAGCCTTCTCAACTTTATGTCCAAGATGTCTTTCCGCTGTTTCCTTCATTTTTTCTAATACAAATGCACCAATCTGGCTAGGAGAGTATTCCTTACCAAGTACTTTTATCCAAGCATCACCATTTTTAGCAGAGACTATCTCATAAGATGATTTCATACCTCTTACATCCTGATATCTACGCCCTATAAGTCTCTTACTAGCATATATAGTGTTTTTAGCATTTGTAGTAGCTTGACGTTTTGCTGGATCACCAACTAGCCTCTCCGACTCAGTAAAAGCAACTATTGAAGGTGTAGTCCTGGCTCCCTCACTATTTTCAATAGCCTTTGCATCACCTCCTTCCATAACTGCAACACAAGAATTTGTCGTACCTAAATCTATACCTATAACAGCCATAAATAGCCCCCACCTAAAAAATCAAAACTATAACCACAGATATAATAACCAAATTGCAAGATTACAACCCTATTTAACAAACAGTTTACAAATTTATATTAAATGTGTGAGAATATACGATTTAACCATTTTTTTATCCATATATTTCCTGTGGATTCACTTTTTATTTCTTCTTCAAATCCATCATCCTCAGAAACTTTATAATCAACAGTAAATACATTCACTACATCTTTATTCTTATTTACTACATCATCATTCTCAACATCAATACTAAAATCAGAGATACCGTCAAGATTTTGATTAGCAGTTAACTTAACTGACACATTAAATTCTTCTTCAATTTCAGTAATGTGTTGACGTTTATTATTGAAAAAATACTCTACCATTTGTCCATGAACAGAAATATTTATCAACTTATTACGATTCTTATTAGCACAATACCTAATATCCCGTAATATATCACCAGAAGATGATTCCAAAGACCGGACCCTGCCTACCCCTTTACAATGTGAACACTGTACTGTATTTGCTTCTAGTATACTCTGTTTTACCCTTTGTCTCGATATTTCCATTAATCCAAATGGACTTATGTATCCAAACTGTACTTTTGCCTTATCATACTTAAAGGCTTCTTTAATCTCAGATTCCACTGACCTACAATATCGATATCTCAACATATCGATAAAGTCTATCACTATTAACCCTGATAACCCACGTAAATTAACCTGCCTAGCAATTTCTTTCACAGCTTCCATATTTGTTTTATAAGCTGTTTCTTCAATACTATCTTCTCCTGTCATCTTACCAGAATTGACATCTATAGATACTAAGGCTTCCGTTGGTGTTATAACCATATATCCACCAGAAGGAAGATTCACTATATTCCCATAAAGTTCACAAATTTGAGGTTCAATTTTATAATAAGAAAAAATAGGAACACTACCTTTATAAATTCTAAGACGTACCCTATTCCTAAACATGAACTTAACGCATTCCTTGGCCAATTCATATGCATAGCTACCTGACACAATGATATCTTGCGTATTTTCGTCACAATAATCCCGTAATGTCCTCTTTATTATATCTCCCTCAATATACAACAATGATGGAACAGTAATATTCATATAACTACTTTGTATACTTCTCCACGTTGACTGCAAATATGATAAGTCTTGTTCTATTTCCTTTTGATTCTTATTGGATCCAGCAGTCCTGATAATCATTCCAGATTCTTTTGGCAACTTTATGGCACTTAGCAAATTCTTTAAAACTTTTCTCTCATCAGCATCTTCAATACGACGAGATATTCCACTATTTTTATTACCAGAGTTAGGCATAAATATACAATATCTCCCAACCAAAGTAATAAAAGTTGAAAAGGTGGCCCCCCTTATTTCCACGTTCTTCCTTTACAATCTGAGCCATCAACCTCTGATCAAGTTTTATTACATCTTGTACTCTATATAACTTATAAAAAGGCAATTTAGATTTACTATAACTTTTTGAATTATTATCTTTCTTCAATAACATCAATTTCTCATTATAATGGCTGATGTCCTCTCTTACATGTACATCTTTACCTTCACATGAAACAGAATCTTCAGCAGATCTTATCTCGTCACCATTCTTTGCATCAGTATCTTCATATAACACCCTATATAGCTCCTCCTTCTCCTCTTCAGGGATATTATAATGATCCAACGATATTTCAGAAAAAGGGAGAAACCCATGCTTACTTGCACCATATTCAATAAATACTGCCTGCAAAGATGGTTCTACACGTTTCACCACAGCACAATACACATTACCTTTCAAACATTTCTTATTCCTTGATTCCTGATCAAATTCTACGACTTGCCCATCACGTAATACTGCTACCCTAATCCCATCTTGATATACTCCATCAATCAATATCCTTTTATTATATTTCGACACTAGAATTACACCTAAAACTCACTTAATTATAACCCTTAATTATAACAACATAGACAGCATTTTAAAGATAAAAACACTTTATCATTAATCATTATAATCTGACACTAGTAAAACATTATTCTATTAACCCTTAACTATTGGTTAGTCCACGTATTTTTTTATCATCTACTGAAGAAAATGCCTTATTTATCTTTACAACTATCGACAAACCAACCGCCAAAATTGCAACACCTACTACAATAGCTGTCAACATTAAAACACTAGGTAAAGGATTCGTATATAATGTCGCTTTATCAGTTAAAATTGGCGCAACACCATCATAAACGTAACCTATAGAAATATAAAACAAGAGTATAGAGGTTTGAAACACATTTAATCCTATCAACTTTTTCACAAGATTTCGGTTAGCAATGGTAATATACAACCCTACAATCATTAACAATATAGATACAACATAATTAAAATAGCTAAAAATCATATATTGGAATTACAAGCATTTAAAACAAAGGTCACTAAATAAGTTCTTATTCTTTACACCAAGATACAAAATTAAAATAAATAGTCAACATAGAACTACATACAGTCATACCAACACCTAACTCTACAACAAATATCCCTAATTTTTGTCCTAATATTGAATCATTCATTAAAACAGAATATGACAAAAACTCACCGTGAAACAACATTGATGCAATACCAGTACCTCCATATACAAGTATACCAAGACCACCAATCACTTTAATAGTGTAAGGAGATATTGCTTTCAAAGTTGCATCTAATCCAAATAAAATACCATACAAAACAATAGCAGATGCAACAATCACTCCAGCCTGAAAACCACCACCTGGACTATAATCACCATGAAACTGAATATACAATCCATACAATATTATCACTGGAATCATCAAAATAGATATTGTCCGTAAAACTGGATCTTTAAACACGATTATCATCCTTAGCAAGCAACAAGGAAACTCCCAAAGAAGCTGCAAATATTACAACAGTTTCCCCAAATGTATCATACCCACGAAAACTTGCTAAAATCGCAGTTACTAAATTAGGAATTCCTACATTAGAGTAAGTATTCTTCACATAATAGAATGCAACATGGTTATTAGCAAAAGAATTAGCATCTCCGAAAACCGGCAAATCAGATACTGCATACATCAAACTTATGAACATTGCCAAAGCAATAAACATTGGAAATATTTTTACATCACTACACGCTTCTCCTTCTCCCATACCAATTAGTGATAAAGCAGCCAGCATTAAGACCGTACTTATACCTGCACCTACAGACGCTTCTGTAATAGCAACATCTGGAGCATTCATCACTAAATACAACAACGCCATTAAAAAGCTAAACATGCACATTACTACCACATTAACAGTAAGATTTTTAAACCATACCAAACAAGAAGATACAACTAACAAAAACAATGATAAAACAACGTTCATAATAAAACTAATATCAGTCAGCATTATTCTTACCTTTTCTATCACTATGATAAGCAGCATTCGCCAACGCATAAGATGCTGTAGTACCAGTAATCCATAAAAAGCAAATCAACAATAAAATTTTAAGTGTAAAAATTGAAAATCCAAATTGCATAGCAAGACCAAACAAAATCAACGATGCACCCAAAGAATCTGTAATACCTGCAGGATGCAATTTCGTATAAAAACCAGGAAACCTTACTACTCCTACACTAGAAGTGACAATTAAGAACAACCCTAACCCTAGAATTACCATACCCAAATATCCCATCATTTTCTCACATCTCCCGAAGAACCATAAAGAAAAAATTTCATGAAAGCAATGGTAGAAATAAAATTAATACACGCATACACTAAAGATACATCTATTAATGACAATGAACCATTCACAGCTCCAATAACAACAATCAAAACTACAGAATATGTTCCAAATAAATTTGTAGCAAGTATTTTATCGTATATAGTCTTTCCACATACTACATAGATTAACATCATTCCCATACAGAATAATAAAACACAAGATGCAAGTACTAACATTTGATCCAATAAATAATTATGAAATCATCATATACAAATATTGAAATTATGGTAATAAAAATTTCTATGACAATTAAAGTCAAGTCCTCCCGAAACCTTACCATATGAATATAACTACATAACACATTATACTGTTAGTATGGATATGTTAAAAAAAACTTACAGTAGCATTAGAATATCAATTTTTTTTACAATAATAGATTTTTAACAATTCTCAACAGTTTTTTTAACTACAAAAGATTTCAAGTTATACTGCAGCAATCTTTAATTTATCAAGTATTCTATCTACTAAATCTTCCGCTGTAATTTTAAAATGCTTATATAAATCTTTGTATGGAGCAGACATACCAAAATCTTCTAACCCCACAAAAATCCCATCTTCCCCTATATATTGATGCCAACCAAAAGAATTAGCAGCTTCTACAGCAGCTTTTATACTTTTATTGTTTAGTAAATTAAGAATATATTTCTTATCCTGCTGATTAAATAACTCCCAACAAGGAAGAGATACTACCCTAGTGCCTAACCCCTTATTCTCTAAGATAACGGATGCCTTTAACGCAATTTCTACCTCAGAGCCTGTAGCAAAAATAGTTACATCTAAATCTTTCTCATATTCACGAATAACATATGCACCCCTACTAGACAAATTTTCTTCAATACATACGCCACGAACACCACTAACATTTTGTCTAGATAATATAAGCACTGATGGAGCATTAGTTAATCTTAATGCAATTTCCCAACATTCCAATACTTCAATAGCATCAGCTGGTCTAAAAACGTACATATTAGGAATTGACCTCAAAGATGATAAATGTTCAACTGGTTGATGAGTAGGTCCATCTTCCCCTACTCCAATCGAATCATGTGTCATAATATAAATAACCTGCTTTTTCATCAAAGCAGATAACCTCATAGCTGGTTTACAATAATCCGAAAAAACCAAAAATGTACCTCCATAAGGAATTATCCCACCATGTAATGCCATTCCATTCATACATCCTGCCATAGCATGTTCTCTAATTCCATAGTGTAAATAAGATCCATAAAAGTTATCCTTATTAATGACTGAGACAAAACTCGGCTTAGTATTATTAGAAATTGTAAGATCAGCAGAACCACCTACTAATTTACTTGTATGCTTTACTACAACTTCTAACACTCTACCTGAAGATTTACGGGTAGCTTCACTTAAATTTAAACTATACAATTCTTTCTTTAAATCCTTTAAATTCAAGAAAACAGCATCAGGAACGCCATCATCGATCATATGGATAAAATCCCTAGATGTTTTACTATATTCCATACATCGATCAAACCATGCATTGTACTCTGCTTCTGACCTACTAGCAACATTTCTCCATAATTGAAGTATTTCTTCCGGAATCTCGAATTGCTTATTGGTCCATCTTAATTTCTTTTTCATTGAAGTTATTTCCTCTTCCGAAAATGGCCAACTATGCGCTGCACATGTATTTTCTTTTGAGGCAACATTTTTGCCAATAACTGTTCTACAACAAATTAAAGAAGGTTTACTAGATGTTTTAGCATCCTTAATTGAAGATTCAATTTGGCTAAAATCATGCCCATCTATCTCAAACACCTCCCATCCGTAAGACAAAAACCTAGCTTTAACATCATCTGAAACTGATAAAGAGGTGGGACCATCTATTGAAATATTATTATTATCAAACAATACTATCAATTTACTCAATTGCAAATGTCCTGCTAAAGATGCAGCTTCATGACTAATTCCTTCCATAAGACATCCATCACCAACCATAACATAAGTATTATGATTTACAATTTCGCAGCCAAATTTTTCAGATAATATTTTCTCAGCTATTGCCATACCTACAGCGGATGCTAAACCCTGACCTAATGGCCCAGTTGTAGCATCTACCCCAGGAGTACATCCATATTCTGGATGCCCAGGAGTTAAGGAGTGGATCTGTCTAAATTTCTTTATCTCTTCTATATCTAAATATCCTAAAAAATATAGTAAGGAATACAACAGCATTGATCCGTGTCCATTTGACAAAATGAACCTATCTCTGTCAAACCAATCAGGACTTTTAGGATTAAATTTTAAAAATTTTGCAAACAATATTGTAGCCACATCTGCCATACCAAGCGGCATTCCTGGATGTCCAGATACAGCTTTCTGTATAGCATCCATTGAAAGTACCCTTACAGCATTAGCCATAGCTAGCATATCAATATATTCTTTACTCATGCCTCGCCTCATTAAATTAATCACACATAACCAACGAAAAATAAATGTTTTTACAATAACTATATATTTAGATATTTATCTATGAGGTAGTTCTTATAGAAATTGATATTTAATTTCTGACCAGTAATTTTTTTTAATAAATCCACGCTACTGCATTTTGCTCCATGATCACATACATTCTTATTAATCCATAAAAGAAATGACGAAAAATTTCCATTTTCTATTTCTGATAAAATTTTAGAATCACTGTCCTTCATTACAGAAAAAACCTGAGAAGCAATTATAGCAGAAATCATATAACAAGGAAAATATCCAAACAGTCCATTTATCCAATAATCATCTTGTAGAAACCCTTCAAAATCACTCTTTGGAACAATGTTAAAATAATGTTCTATTCCTTGAACCCAAGCATCTGGCAAATCTTGTACTTGCAAAGAACCACTTATCATTTCCTTCTCCAAAGTATATCGCAACATAACATGTGCTAATAAAGTTACCTCATCAGACTTATGCATAAACAAACTAGGTTGTACTTGATTAAAGTAAGACTGAATATTTTGATAATGGCCAACCCTACCTCTAAAAGAAAATTGTTTTTTTAAATTAGGAGATATAAATTTCACAAACTCTTCACTCACCATTAAATGGTTCGACGCTAATAATCCTAAAACCTCAAGTACAATATTATCTACATTCCACACTATAGGCTGCCTATGCCATTTTACAGGCAAATTTAAAATATACAACCTATAACCTATTTTCTTCAGTAAAGTTTTCAATCCAATTCTATAATCACTTTCATCATAATTAATTGCAAAACAGATATCTTTTCCAAATAGATGTCTTTCACTCGCATAATCTTGATGGATAATATCTAGATTATCCTTCGCCATACCAAAACAAGATAAGCAATCATACCACAAAAGGATTTGCTTATCTTTATCTATATCCTTTGGATAATAAATTTTGTTCTGTCTTTGTTTATTACTCACTTCTTCTAAAAATCTACGAAAAAACCCTCCTATTTCAGTAAATATAGCATCTATCTTTTTTAGTACTTAATTTACAATTTCGAACTTTTTAAAATGACATCATATTTAGAAATTTTTGAACTTTCAGCACTAATAGATACAATTTCGCTCACTATTTTTACAATTTCGGATAATAGAACTAACACATCTTTAACAGATGCATCACCACTACGGAACAACATCCAAGAATTTCTACATTTCATTCGCGCTTTACAGAGATCTATAGTTAATCCTATGGGAATAGAACTACTATTTCTGTACATCAGATCCATATGATTTAAATTGGCAATTTCCCAATCATCCAATTTGACTTTATTGGCTAAAGAATGCTGTATCATTTCATTAACCATCTCACTACTGGCAATTTCATGCTTAATTTCCTGAAGTGTACAAATATACTCCACATTATCACTAAAGTTGGTCTTGCTAGACTCTAAAACACCAATAATAGAATTAATATTTCCAATTTTATCAAAAACTCGCTCTAAAAATTTATAATGTTTCATACGTATAATATTCCGTAGGTTAAATTCACTTAGTCAGTTAATCAAAAAATTAATTAAATAATGTCGACAAATATGCAAGAATTTCTCTAAAACATATACTAAACACACAATGTACAAATGTATACACATTATTGAGCTAAATATTAATAACAAAAACATTTATTATTTAACTTCATCATATATCTAACTAAATAGTTGATTATGATAATCATCATACTAGCTATTCTCTATATTGCAAAATATCAATATTTGTTCTACCAAAAAATTTCACTTTTGATAACAAAAACATTTCACGAGAACACCTTAGCTAACATATCACATTAAATGATAAATGCACTGGCATATATAACATAGAGTTGTTATTAATTAAGCACTTGAATTAAATAATTCGTAATGTAATTCACATTAATTAAATAGTACCCATTTTGATAACTACGTTTGTGATACATATATTTTATCTAGATTGTTAATACCCCGTATTTACCTATTATTAAAACCACAAACATAGTTTATCAATAATATGCTATTTACCAATAATTTTAATATACCATTCTAAAAAAACATATAATTAATGTAATTAATAGACAGATATGAAATAAGCATAAATTAAATTCATACAATGAACTACGTTGAAATAGGCACACTCTAACATAGCATTAAGCAATACAACGTTTAGTAAGCTTCTGAGTCTAGTAAATTCCACTATAAGTGGTGAAGTTTTGTACTTCATTTTTCTCTTGACTTAAGATAATTTTAAGCAATGATCTTCATAATTTCTTCTAACAACAGTTGAGGCTATATGAAATATAAGTTAATGTTTGCTAAGTTCATACTACTATCCTTAATTTTAGGTGGCTGCATACGCCATAATCATGTTCCGTTAGTGAACGTTAATCATGTGTTTTCCAACATGAAAACTATCGAAAAAATATATTTTGATTTTGGGAAGGCAACAATAAAAGATTCAGATAAAGCAATACTCGAGACACTAATACAAAAAGCACAAAAGGAACAAGATAGCAAGATTATTATTGTCGGGCATACCGACACTAGAGGTACAGAAGAGTACAATCTAGCTCTGGGAGAAAAAAGGGCAAATGCAGTTAAACAGTTTATGGTGGAATATGATCAATCTTTAGAGTATAGAATTACTGTAATATCAAAGGGAAAGTCCGAACCAGCAGTTTTGGTATATTCGAGTAATATGGAAGAAGCTGAAGAGGCCCATGCTAAGAATCGCAGAGTTGTAGTAACACTATCTGGAAGTTCACAAGAAACAAACTCCACAAAGGAGCCTGGCGATGCTGTATTAGAAGAAAATAATGACACACTTGATGAAAATAACTAATTAGTTGTGAATAAAAACAGCACTTTTCTCTTCGCGCTTTGGTGTATTAGAGTTACGTGTTGTTTTTATTTAAAAATAGAAAGTTATAGCATTGCTATCCTAGGCACACACTATGGATTTGAGTTTTGTCAGTACTGCGTCATATAAGTCTCGTATGCTGTTCATGTTCTACGTACGCATTATCAGTATGATCACTACGCATAACAGTCAGATATAATTAGTTTTTCTTAACCAATTTCAGAAACATATATGTAGAACATCTTGGCTATTTAAATAATTTGACACAATTTCTTTATTTTGTTAGTGTGGCTGGGGATTTATACAGAAAAGCTATGGTAAATATAGTAGTTGTAGGGTTGCAATGGGGTGACGAAGGCAAGGGAAAAGTTGTAGATTGGCTATCTAACATTGCAGATGCTGTAGTAAGATTTCAAGGAGGAAATAATGCAGGTCACACCATAGTAATAGAGGATAAAACTTATAAAGTAAACTTATTACCGTCCTCTATTCTACACAACAACAAGCTATCAATAATAGGTAACGGGGTGGTTATAGACCCTTATGCTCTTATCTCTGAAATTGAGAATTTAAAAAATAGTGGTATTAATATCACTGACCAGAACCTCGCAATATCAGAGTCTTGTCCATTAGTACTCAGTGTACACAAGCAAGCAGATATACTATTCGAACAACTTAGAGGAGATACTATAGGTACTACAAATAAAGGTATTGGTCCGTGTTATGCAGATAAAATTAGCCGCAGAGCCATAAGAGTATGCGACTTACTTGATACGAAAGACTTGTTATATAATAAAGTAGGTCATCTTCTTAGCTACCATAACTTACTGAGAAAAAATCTTGATATTCCACCTGTAGAAACGGATAATATAGTAAATGAGCTCTTGGATATTGCTCCTAAAATATCGCCATTCGTTAGGCCGGTATGGAAAGTGATACATGACTTAACCCAAACAAATAAGGTAATAATTTTCGAGGGAGCGCAAGGCACGTTTTTAGATATTGACCATGGAACATATCCTTTTGTTACATCAAGCAATACAATAGCACCACAAGCATGGGTTGGATGTGGAATTAATCCTTCAAACAAATCTTACGTATTAGGATTAATAAAAGCTTATACAACAAGAGTAGGTAACGGACCATTTTTCACTGAACAAAACAACAGTGTGGGTAAGGCTATGTTTGAAACAGGAAAAGAAATTGGTACTGTAAGTAATAGACAGAGAAGGTGTGGGTGGTTTGATGCAGTATTAGCACGGCAAGCTATTATATTATCTGGGGTGTCAGGCCTAGTGATAACCAAGTTAGATGTATTAGATCGATTCAGTGAAATAAGGATATGTGTAAAATATAAATATGGAAATATGACATACGATTATCTGCCAGCATCGCCTCATATACAAAGTAACCTGGAGCCTTTATACGAGACACTTCCTGGATGGCAAACCAATACATTTGGAGCTATATCATATGAAGACCTGCCACAAAATGCGGTATCCTATATAAAAAAAATAGAGGAAATTTTAAAAGTTCCTATACATCTAATCTCCACAGGTCCAGAAAGAAATTCCATGATTATACTAAACAGTAACTTTTTACAATAATATACAAATCACTAAAAAATTGGCCACTTCAAATATACAAAGACATGTCCTTTTTTACTTACACCTATTCAATTTTGCAAACTTAAAACCCTGCAGTCATAAGATGAATATGTCTGTTACACTTTTTTAATAAACACACAAAAACTTGCAATTAATACATCACAAAGTATCCATTTACTCTCACATGATGTACTTAAAAATAGTCCATGAGAAATTATAGACAGAATCATACTGCGTAAACGTGATATAACATAAAAGATACTAAATTTCTATTTTTCCCCAAACTGTAATAAGAAAAAAGACCAATCAAATAAACTTTTATACATAAAGAGTACTTAAAAAAATCGATGAATATTAAACTAGTAAACTTCATATTAGTTAATATAAACTAAAGTAAGAACACGAATTTGACAGCTATAAAAATATTTGACTTCTATATTCATTACTCCCCCATAAAACAACACAAGTTTTAAGAAAAACAATACAATCATTATATAGCAAAATCTACACTTCACTTACAAGAAAATACAAAATCGTGTGCATAGTACCCTACAGCCAATTTGGCAATTTCCTAAATACATAACAATTAAACCAAATACCACCATATCTTACACACACTTTACGACCTAAAATACTCATTTTCCTGAAAAGATTCTCTACATTTGATAAATTTTCACCATATCAAGCACTTGCTGCAAAATTAACAGAGCAGCAATTTTATCATCCATTTCTTGAGACTTTTTTCTCTTAATATTGGCTAACTTTGCAACCCTTGTAGCCATAGCAGTACTATATCTTTCATCATGTAAGTAAATATTAATCTTATATTTTCCTATGACTCGATTTGCAAATAATACGATCTTTTCGCACATCTGACTTTCCATGCCGCTTAACTCAATTGGCCATCCTATTATTATTGAACCCACACTATTTTCTACAAAAATAGAATACAAACTACCTAAATCTTTCCTAGTACTCCTCCGCGTGTAAACACCGTAAGGTATAGCCACTAAATTCGTCTTATCACTTAAAGCTATACCAATTTTTCTCTCCCCAAAATCTAAACCCATTATTCTTTTTGTTCTATCTATAGCTTTAACAAATCCATTGACATCTCTATACAACATACGTTACGCCATAAACATTTCTTCCATAGAATAAACTGCTCCCAACAATTCCCTTGTTACATAAATAAGTCATAGCTATACTACGATACTAATTACTAACGTCATACTAATTTCGAATAACTATAGTCAACCCAGCTCTCATATGATTACTGACAAGATAAACATTCATCATAATCAAAATTTGTTATTTGCTTATACTGCTCTACTGACTTTTCCAATGCGCCATGGGAAACTTTATCTGCACGCTGAATTGACTTCGATCTGCAGTAATATAAGCTTTTTAATCCCTTTTTCCAAGCAAGAAAGTGTATTTTATGTAAATATCTTTTATGTACATTCGCAGGAAGAAAAATATTAACAGATTGTGCTTGACATATGTATTTAGATCTATCACTAGTATGCTCTATTATCCATCTTTGATCAAGCTCATACGCAGTTTTAAATACTAACTTTTCCTCTTCAGTCAAGAAATCCAAATGTTGCACAGATCCTTCATTAGTTGAAATAGAAGACCACACTTGATCATTATTTTGACCCTTTGATATCAAAAGCTTTTGTAAAAACTTATTTCTTACAATAAAAGAGCCAGTTAAAGTTTTATGTGTAAAAACGTTAGCCGCATACGGTTCAATCCCAGGAGAAGTATTACCAGCAATAATAGAAATTGACGCAGTAGGAGCAACTGATAACTTATTTACAAATCTCTCTACAACACCAGCATCTTGCGCATCAGGACAAGAACCCTTTTCCATAGCAATACGATAAGACGCTGCATCAGCATACTTTTTTATATGAGAAAATATTTTTTTATTCCACATTGTAGCAGCTACTGATTCAAATGCTATCATTTTACTCTGTAAAAATGAGTGAAAACCCATTACCCCAACTCCTATACTACGTTCACGCATTGCAGAATATTTTGCCCTTTCCATTTCAGTAGGAGCTTTCTCTATAAAATCAGTCAATACATTATCAAGAAAGCGCATCACATCTTCAATAAACAATGTACTATTTTTCCATTGTTCATAATACTCAAGATTTAAAGATGCAAGACAACATATAGCTGTACGTGATTTATTTAAATGATCGTATCCTGTAGTAAGAGTTATTTCCGTACATAGATTTGACATTTTGATATTGAGATTTAGCTTTTTATAGATTTCTGGTTTATTGTGATCAACTTGATCAATAAATAATATATATGGTTCTCCGGTTTCAACCCTTGTTGTTAGAATTTTTATCCATATATCACGTGCCTTTACAGTAAAAAGTACTGACTGATCTTTAGGACTTATTAAATCCCAAGGTTCATCATTTTCAACACATTTCATGAATTTATCTGACAACACAACCCCGTGATGTATGTTTAATGCTTTTCTATTAGGATCACCACCTGTTGGCTTTCTTAAATCCAAAAACTCTTCAATTTCCGGATGCCAAACAGGCAAATATACAGCAGAACTGCCACGGCGCAATGACCCTTGACTAATTGCCAAAGTTAAAGCATTCTGCACAACAATAAATGGTATAATACCAGAGGTTTTACCACTACCACGTACCTTTTCACCTATAGAACGCAAATTTCCCCAATAACTTCCTATACCTCCTCCTTTTGACGCTAACCATACATTCTCATTCCATAAATTAACGATGCCTTTCAAACTATCTTCCGTTTCATTTAAGAAACATGAAACTGGTAATCCTCTATTTGTGCCACCATTACTTAGTATAGGAGTGGCAGGCATAAACCATAACTTACTCATATAATCGTACAGCCTTTGTGCATGCTCTGGGTCATCTGAATAATACTCAGAAATTCTCACAAATAATTGTTGATAATCTTCATTTTCAAACAAATACCTATCAGACAATACAGCCTTACCAAAAGCTGTAAGCTTATTATCCCTTTCATAATCAACAATCACTGTCCCCATAACTTATTACCTTATACTTATACTTTTTTTTACCATTAAAATCCCACACACATTATAGGGATCTCTGCCCTACATAATATATATTGTATATATTTATTGTATAAAACACAATATATAGGAATGTAAATATTTCTTCACAGAATCTATAGCCACAACAAAGAATGAAATAATCACGCAATTCGACACAGCAAATACTCCAAAACATCACAGTACTCACTAAATCTATATTCTAACAATTGTAAGAAAAATAACAAAAGTGACTCCTACGGGATTCGAACCCGTGTTACCACCGTGAAAGGGTGAGGTCCTAAGCCTCTAGACGAAGGAGTCATACCCGAGAATTATAAAGGCGAATATCACCACAGTCAAACATTATTCTAAGAATCATTAACGTAATTTGTATATACAAAATGTACTTACAACGCTAAAAATGTACTAGGCTTATAAAGAATAAATAAAAAATTCACCTAATTAAAAAAATACAAACACCATAAGTCTTTTGCTAAACATCGATAAATTACATTGCATATTATTTTTAGGTTTTTATAATCTTGAATATACAGGAGCAATTTTAGGGTTGGCTTTGCACTGCAACATATCTGATCTGATGAGAGATTATAGTAAATTACTTACTAGTGCACTGGAAAATATAATTCCAGAAAGTAATCAAGATGTGCTATTAACATCAATGAGGTACTCTGTATTTGCACCTGGGAAGCGTATACGTCCTTTTCTCGTTAATGCTGCTGCCCAAATATTTAACGTTAATATAGAAAGAACTTTGCCTATTGGCGCAGCTGTAGAGATCATGCATGTCTATTCACTAATACATGATGATCTACCAGGTATGGATAACGAAGATACGCGACGTGGACAGGCAAGTTCACACAAGAAATTTGGTGAGGCAGTTGCAATATTAACTGGCGATGCGTTGTTAACTTTGGCATTCGAAATACTATCAACAATCAATGAGTCCCCTTTTATACGCTGCTGTATGATAGAATTATTAACTAAAGCTCTGGGATACCAAGGTATGATACGAGGACAAGTACTCGATACTGAAACAATAGCTAAAAATATCAATGATATGAAAACTATACACATGTTGAAAACAGCACAGTTTTTTGCTATAGCATGTAAATTAGGAGGAATACTGGGAGGCTCATCAGAAACTGAACTAAATTCTTTGTTTAACTATGGGTTAAATCTCGGATACGCTTTTCAAATAAAAGATGATATTATAGACGCAAACCAGGACAAATCAAAAAATAATATTCTTAGTGTGTTAAATGATAAAGATGCTCAAAATTATATGAATAGTCTAATAGATGAATCAATCAAACACTTAACTATTTTTTCATATAAAGCAGATGCTCTACACAGTTTAGCTAGGTTTATAAAAAATTTATGAAATTATGAAGAAAATACTTTATAGATTACTATATATCTGCTTAATCGTATTCACTGTAACGTTTACATGCAAGATACTAATAACATTATACGCGAAGACAATTAGTAGACATGAAACTCATGACAAATCATACAAAATTACTCCCAAAAACTCTTTCACACATAACATAGGATATTATTTACTGAGGCCAATAATTGAATCTCGTGTTGATTACTACATACAAAAAAATGGGCTTACCGAATACTTAGAACACTTAAAGCACAAAATTGTGAAACCAGACCTTTTTAAAATACATGAGCTTACAGAAGGAAATGGAATAAAAGCATTATGTGGACAAAATGTTTCTGTAGTTATATACAAGTTTTCATATAGCAACAGTAAAAATATTCTCACCCAAGCATCGACAAATGCGTTACAAGAAACAAAATTTAAATTAGGAGAGAGTATTATAAAAGAGTTAAATTATGCAATAGAAGAAATGCGAGAAGGAGGAGAGCGTATCGTCATATTAAAAGACGAAGAAGGTAATTTGAAAGAGCAATATTACATAAAGTTAGTATCTGTTGATTCAACATATCCTGATGTAGCTAATGACTTATTGATTTTCAGTAACATCATTGAAGATTACGAAGGAGACGTTTATAAAATACGTTGTGGAGATAGAGTAAACGCAAGGTACAGTATACGTGAATCAAACGGAAAAGTCATACTAAAAGATCAAGAATTGGAGTTCACTATCGGAGAAAATCAAGCCCCTCTTGCAGTAGAGCTGGGGCTTATCAACATGAGATCAGACATGACAAGATCTATTATCGCACTTCCACAACTTTTTTACTAATTTCAATAAACCTGAAAATTTTGATGAAAATAATATCAAAATAGTTGATATTAATATTATTAACTAATAATATTTCCGGAATTCATTAAACATTGTCAGCCCTCTAGAAAATTTCATACTTATATATCAAGCATTAACATTGATATCAGAAACCATGCACTGCCAAATATATTATCAAAAATCATCCATATCTTCATATCTTTTTGTATTCTACTTTTTTCTAATATTGAACATTATCAACACCACAGATCTCTAATTCCACCATATAGATTCTATTAACTTACTACTTCAATAAGCGAGTTACTACTGCTTAAATTTCCCTTCAGCAATAGCATTACCTCTTCTATTAAAGATGGTGCCAATAGATACCCATGTCTATATAAACCATTAATCCTTATTAAACTATTCCCTTCTATATATATTCTAGGTAAATTATCAGGGAAAGCTGCTCTACAATTCCTTAACATACTTATAACTCTTGCTTCAGCGAACCCTCTATGCACTGAATAGGCAGCAGATAATAATTCTAATACAGAAAGCACTGATATTTCAGACATATCATAGCTGTCTATTTCAGTAGCTCCAACAACAAATTGAGAACCTGTTCTAGGAACTATGTATATACTATATCTAGGATGAACCATTCTAACAGGCCTACTAAAACTGACTTGCGGAGCATGTAACAATATCACTTCACCTTTTACTCCTCTTAAGTTATGTAAGTCGTCTTTTGCACCTATACCTCGACAATCAAAAACAAAATCAAATTTATACTCTTCATTATTTTCTACAACAACCACTTTATCTATAATTTTACTTACAGTAGTATATTCATGCCAAATGGCATTATAACTTTCTAAAGTACACTGTGTGTTATAAAAGAGTTGGGAACTGTCAATCTGACCTTCTTCAGATAAATATAACCCGAATGGAAATGAAAGATCAGGTTCAAGTTTTTTTAAAGCATCTTCGCCTATTATTTGCAAGTTATTCAGGTATAACCTATTTCTTATAAACATCGCCATTCTCTCAAGATCTGGCATATCATTTCTATGAGCCACAACTATACTGCCAAGTACATTAAAAGAAGTACTGCCCAACATGTTATTAAGAATAGCCGGCCATAATCTAAGTGATTTCACACCCAACTCAAAAACAACTTGCTCCATTTTTTCTGATTCTGAATACAAAGCAAGCATCCCTGCAGCGATAGCACCACAACTTTGTACATCACTTTTACCAAACTTATCAAATAAAGTAACTTGCCAACCATCTTGCAACAACCTCAACGCTAGCAATCTACCTACTAACCCTGCTCCTACAATACCTGCTTTTCTACTCATGACACAATCCAAACATAAATAAGTTTTGAACCATAAAATAAATTTATGACAAAAAACTTACAATTGACCAAAACTATTACCCATAACAATACAATTATATTAACTTAACACCTTATAAACTGAAATATATCTTTGAATAAATATCAAAAAACAATAGTAACTACATAGTATAAATAAAAACAATATGTCAAATCCATCATAACTCATAAACAATCTATTAGCCTCATAAGCATATATATTTATGTAGTCAAAGTACATTACTGTAACTGAGTTATGGACCTGAACTTTCCTGCCCAACAATTCTACAAACAAGACATAAAACATCTTAGATTTCTTCACAGTATCTCGTTTATGAATGGTAAGTTGCTGTAACTAAGGTATATATAAAAATAAATGTGTAAATATTCCAAGTACCGATCACCAGTAACAATTTTTATTATATTACAAAATACAAATTCTAAGTTATATACATATTCAAGAAAGTAACAGCCACATATGAAACAACTTTTTATACTCCTAAGTCAAAGTTTACAGAACTTGCTACACAGTTCTCAAACTTACTTTTTTTGCTCCGAAGTTAAATTAACATTTCCTATTGAATCATTAACGTTGTCAAGAAAGCACTAAACATATACATAGAAAAGAACATTATTATACTTTTTAAAAGTTGAAATCTGCGGGACTATATTTTGCTGTATAATCTTTAAACCTACCTTTTTCTGCTTCAAAAAATAATTTAATATTTCCTATGGGACCGTTACGCTGTTTAGAAATCAACACGTCTGCAATATTACTTATTGAATTCATTTTTTGTTGCCACTCAATATGCTTAGCCGTACCTTCAGCAGGTTGTTTTCTTAATTCATAATATTCTTCTCTATACAGAAACATTACAACATCAGCATCTTGCTCTATACTACCAGAATCTCTTAAGTCTGACAATTGAGGTTTCTTATCATCACGTTGTTCAACCAATCGTGACAATTGAGATAAAGCCACTACCGGAATGTTTAACTCCTTTGCAATAGCTTTTAGTCCCTGTGTTACTTCTGAAACTTCCTGAACCCTATTTTCTCCACTACGCTTTGTCGTACCTTTAATCAATTGTAAATAATCTATAAAAACAGCTCCTAAATTATATACTTGATGCATTCTCCTAATTCTCGTTCTTAGACTACTTATAGATATACTAGATGAGTCATCAATGATTAACGGTAAATTACATATTTTAGTGCTAGCATCAAGAACTTTATGTAGCTCTTCTCCACTAATTTTCCCAGACAGTGCCTTATAGGAACTTACTTCCGATTCAATAGCAATAATTCTAGATGCTAGCTGTTCAGCCGACATTTCCAATGAGAAAAATCCAATATGTTTTCCATCAAAATTATCGTTGCTACTTAAAATTTTACAAGCATTTAATGCCATATTTAACGCTAAAGCTGTCTTTCCCATAGATGGACGAGCAGCTAAAATAAGTAAATCAGATTTTTGTAAACCATTTAACAATTGATCTAAATCACGAAATCCCACAGATATCCCTTGTAAAACTCCCTCATTATGCTTTGCAAATTCTATTCTTTTTTTAATATTCGCTACCAAAAGCGCAAATTGATGATAGGTTTTATCATGCTTTCCTTGACTACCGAGCAAAAATAGTTTTTGCGAGGCATCCTCTATTTGATATATAGCAGGATTATCAACATCATAATTATATGCGCTATTTATCAAATCCTGCCCAAATGAAATAAGACACCTTCTCAAATAAGCATCAACAACTATATTTGCTATATTTTTAATATCAAAAATTATACTCGCCTTTGCTGCTATTTTTGCTAAATATTCAACCCCACCAGATTCAATGAGTGCTTCATCATTATCAAAAAACATTTTTAAACTTAGCTCATTAGCAATTAATCCACGCTTATTAATTTTTATTATTTGGTCAAAAATCCTACGATGTAGCGGATCAAAAAATACATCATTTGTTATTGTATCTTCAACTGCGTCACAAATTCTATTGTCACGTAACATTGCACCTAACAATATTTGCTCGGCTTCAATATTACAAGGAAGCTCAGACATTACTTGCTCAAAATTCTTATTAGTACTTACCTTTAACTTCAAAATACCCTCCCAACAGCTACAACATTACCAATAACTTAAGACAAACTTAATGCAACTCATCCAACCATACTTATTTATAACACCTAATACTCACTAAACACAGATGTCTACTGCATATTTTACTAGAATATCTCATAAACTTACTTTTTAGCAACAGCATAACACAGAAATAATAGTACAAACTAACCTTTACCTATCCAATCAAACCCATACTAGTTTACCATAAGTTTAGATAGACACAGAATTAGATACTAGCACTATAAACAGAAAATACTGACAACTTTTTATACCTGAACATAAATCCAACAAAACATATTAAAATAAAAATAACCTCAACAATATCTCCTATAAACACGCATTTATTACCATCCCTTTTTACTATAGCAGAACTATACTTATAATGTAGGAATTAATACCCACAGTTCATTATAGAAACTAATACAAAAAATTTCTACTTCAATTACTAATGAACATATAACCAAGCAACACTATTATCTAACATCTTAGAAGTAAAGTATGACTAAACCTGCAATACACCACATACTACAAAGCAGACTATTTAAAAGCATTTTTATATTGATTTTACAGTAAAGAAATTATCTAGACTTTCCTCTATGTTTACCTTGAGATAAAGATTTCATACTAACAAACACTTGCCAAAATCCAGCTTGGTTTTTATCAAACCTCAATCCAGCAAATCTCTGTAATTTTTCTGACATTATAAGCCTGGTCCAGTGACCTATAGGATTCATAATATCAACAATCTTTATATCATTTTCACACTGAACATGAGAAAGGTCATCAGCTAACATCTGATGTTTTATAAGCTCTTTCTGCTTCTTTTCTAAATATTCTTTATATTTTTCTTCATCTGTTAGCTCATTTTGACTTTCACAATCACAAAACATCTTTAAAATATGTTCATGTACATAGCTTGTATATAAAACAAATAACGCTATGCATATACCCAAGGCGCCCAAAGCTATAAATAAATATACGAGAACATCAAAATACATAACAAACATTATAAAAACCCCCAAGTGCATTATATCACAAACTTGAAAAAATAGTAACCCATATTTATCCTAATAATAAAATACACACGTACAAATCAATATTTTTTTACTGTATAATATTATTTTACTGATGAATAAACTATGTTTAACTATACATATATGAAACTAGCTATTACAAAAGCACAGGAAGATTCCTCAGAAATTCCAGTGGGAGCAGCTATAGTATATAATAACCAAGTGATATCTTGTTGCAATAATTCAAATATACAGGACCACGATCCAACTGCCCATGCAGAAATTTCGACTATAAGGAAAGCGTGTCAGATACTATCCAGTCATATATTAAATCAATGCGATATATATGTAACTTTAGAGCCATGTGCAATGTGCGCACAAGCAATTTCACTTGCCAAAATACGTAGATTATATTTTGGTGCTTATAATAAAAAAATATGGAGCTGTAGAACACGGAGCAAGAATTTTTCAATTTTGTAACCATGTACCAGAAACATATGGTGGAATACTAGAAGAAGACAATATTAAACTCATAACTAATTTTTTTAAACAACTAAGGAAATAACTTTAAGCCTCCTAGGTAACAACCAATTTTATTACACAACACACATACATTTTTTTAAGTAATTTATAAATATATAGTGACCATATTTAAAACTGCAAATATGTATATTAAGTAACACTATTACAGTCTGAGTGAAATATAAATTAACCTAAAAATAAGTATTTTAATACACAGTATTACAACAAATAAGTTAAAACTGCGCTTCTGAAAAAAAGTATTTCCCCGCGTTATTTTTATGAACATTCAACTCCATATCTAGCATCTAAAAATTTAGATGCACAATCGTTGCATGGAAATACCTACCACACGTACATCTGTACAATCATTATAATCTGAGAAATAACAAAGGTTAGATAGTTTTTTTCAACATTAAAAAAAATAAGCTTACATAGTGAAACCACTACATAGCATCTCTTGTAACTTTCAAGAAAATAAGTTTGTTTCAAAATATAATATATTGTTTTACCCATATTTTTACGCATTTTACATTTTGATTATTGTTTACAAAATCTTAAAAAATTCTTTAAGCTCGACACATATAAGCCTGCCTTAAAACATGCATTAAAAAATGCATCGCATTATGAAATCTTGCATATCAGATCACTAAATACGAATTAAGCATGCACCCCATGTGAGACCAGCACCTATTGCTGCTAACACAGTAACATCGTTCTTTTTTTAATTTCCCAGAATCTTTCGCATAGGACAGCGCCAAAGGAATTGAAGCCGCAGAAGTATTAGCATGTTTATCAATACTAACAATCATTTTTTCATAAGGTATTTTAAGTCTTCGCGCTACTAATTCAATAATACGTACATTAGCTTGATGCAAAATAAACCAATTAACATCATCCACCTTTAAATGATTTTGATTCAAAATTTTAAGTATTGAAGAACTCAATTTCTCAATAGCATGTTCAAATACAACGGTACCGTTCATGCATATTGTCCCAGCAATACCATTATATGCTGTGCCGCCATTTGTATATAACAAATTATGAAAAGTTCCATCAGAGTATAATATTGTCGATATAATACCACTACTTTCTTCAAAATTATTAGCTAATATTACCGCACCTGCTCCATCACCAAAGAGTACACATGTAGTTCTATCACTCCAATCTATAATTCTTGACATGATCTCAGCACCTATAACTAGAGCTGTATTAACCTGAGCAGATTTAATAAAATTGTCAGCAATAGACATCGCATATATAAACCCAGAACATACAGCTTGAACATCAAAAGCAAAAGCACTTCTGCATCCTAATTTTGACTGAACTAAAGTAGCACAACTGGGAAAAGTTCTATCCGGGGTAGTAGTGGCAACAATAATTAGATCAATTTGATCTTTATCAATATGCGCATCACTTAAAGCTACCTTTGCTGCATTTACAGCCATATCTGAAGTCATCTCATTGTCAGAAGCAATATGCCTTTGTTTAATACCAGTCCTCTTAATTATCCATTCATCACTAGTGTCTACAGCTAAAGCAAGATTCTCATTCGTTACTAATTTTTCAGGCAAATAAGAACCTATCCCTGATACTCTAGATCTTCTCATAAATAATAACTTCAATTTAATTCATGAATAATTTTAGCATTAATATCATTAATTACAGCATTTACAGCTACTTTAACAGCATTAGCAAAAGCTATTTTATCAGCATTGCCATGACTTTTTACAACAACACCATTTAACCCAACTAATATAGCTCCATTATACATTTTTGGATTAAACTTCATAAAATCTTTTTTTAACCTTGCTTTAAGCAACAATCCCGCAAACTTTGTTGTAATAGAGCTAGAAACAGACTCTTTGAAAATTGACGTAAAAGTATATGCTACAGACTCAGCAACTTTTAATACGACATTACCACAAAATCCGTCAACCACTATAACGTCAACTTCACTGTTTAATATATCAATAGGTTCAACATATCCACAAAAATTTATCTTATTTTCAATTTGTTTAAGTAATGAAAAGGCTTCCCTTATAACATCTGTCCCCTTGACTTCTTCTTGACCAATATTGAGTAGTGCAACTTTAGGATTTGCTATATTCAACACGGCTTTTGCAAAAGCATTACCCATAACAGCAAACTGAAACAAAGAGCTCGCATCACAATCGATATTAGCGCCTAAATCCAATATAACAAAACTACCAGACCTAGAAGGTAGAACAGTGCAAATAGCTGGTCTATTTATATTGGGAAGTGTCCCCAACAGAAATCTTGAAATAGCCATTAAAGCACCAGTGTTTCCAGAAGATATAGCCCCATATGTTACACCATTTTTTTATACTATCAACTGCACACCACATGCTAGAAGACCTACGCCTTCTCAAAGCAAAAGAAGGTTTATCATTTGCTAGCACTACCTCTGAAGTATTGATAAATGAGCTATGGTCTCTAACTATTCTATGCTTATCTAATATGGGCAATACTTGATCTTCTCTACCATATATATTGAAAGAAACGTTTTTACCATCCAATAAACTCGTTAGAGCAAAATCTAACCCGCTAATCACTACTTCAGGACCGAAATCCCCCCCCATAGCATCCACTGCAATTGACATTATGCCCATTTATATATTTCCTAATAAAAATACCAAAAAACTATATATTACTACTCACTTCCAATATTTGCTTTCCATTATAATACCCACCCAAACATATATGGTGAGATAGCTTATATTCCCCGGTTGTCTTGTCAATCCCAATGTTAGGAATCTTTAACTTACAGTGCGAACGATGCATATTACGACGTGACTTTGATTTTTTTTCTCTTTGGTACAGCCATTATATATAACTCTAAAATAAAAATACTGGCCTATATTATTATTGAAAAAACATAAATTAGCAAATATTTTTCAACCAACCCCTAGCAAAAATTTAGAAAAATAATTAAATATTATCACTAAATATTGAAATTCTATATTGTTTATGTACAAAAACTTTGATTTTAAAATTACACACCAATATCACAATGCAAGATTAGGTATCATCCATACTCCACATGGCACAATTGATACTCCTGCCTTTATATTCTGCGCTACAAAAGCATCTATAAAGTCCGTTGATATATCAAAGATAAAAGAATCCAATACACAAGTGATATTATCTAATACATATCACTTAATGTTACAGCCTGGGGAAGAGATTATTAAAAAATTGGGAGGATTACACAAAGTTACTGGTTGGGACAAGCCAATGCTTACAGATTCTGGAGGATATCAAATATTCAGTTTAGGGTATGGATCAGTTTCAAAAGAGATTAAAAGTGCAGGAAGACATTATAATTCAAAAACCTTAGTTTCCATTAATGAAGATGGAGCCATTTTTAAGTCCTATATAAACGGCAGAATGTATTATCTAACACCAGAAAAATCAATACAAATTCAGCAAAAATTAGGTGCAGATTTAATCGTTGTACTAGATGAATGTACACCTTTTCACATCAGCTACGACTATACAAAAAATTCAATGAACATGAGCCATAGATGGGCTATTAGATGTATTAACCAATTTAAAAAACATGACGATAACTCGCAAGCATTATATGGAATAATTCAAGGAGGAATCTACGAAGACTTAAGGGCCAACAGTTGCGACTTTATAAACAGTATACCATTTTTTGGACATGCAATTGGCGGTTCACTAGGCGCATGTAAACAACAAATGTATGATATTATTTCATATACAGCAAGCAAGTTAGATAAGCAGCGTCCCATTCATCTGTTAGGAATAGGTAATATTGATGATATATTCCAAGGAGTAAAAGTTGGTATTGATACTTTCGATTGTGTGTATCCAACAAGGTTAGCTAGACACGGTGGGGCACTAGTAAAAATCAAGTACAGGAAAGAAGATAACCTTACTAAAGAATATGTAAATTTAAGAAACGAAAGATTTAAAATAGACACAAACCCTATAGAATCAGACTGTTTATGTTTTACATGCTCCAACCATTCAAGAGGATATATACACCATCTTCTAAAAGCACAAGAACTATTAGCTTATAGTTTGATCAGCATACACAACATATATTTCATGAATAACCTAATGCAATCTATTAGAAAAGCAATACTTAACAACCGACTAGAGGAAGAACAGAAGAAATGGGTCACAAAGTAACCAAGTACCACAACAGATATAATGTGTCTTTACAGTAAGAAACACACTGCGTATCAGCTTCCTAATATAACCACCTACTATAATCAAGTAGCATAAAAAGAGCTTCCAAAGCTTAAAAAATCATTACAATTGATCAACTATATACCTTTTTGTTTTACTTGATTGTGGGTTTTGAAAAATTTCTTGAGTTGTGTTGTATTCAACTATTCTACCAGAATCAAAAACCGCTACTCTATCGGATACTTTTTTTAGCCTGTTTCATAGAATGAGTAACCACAATAATAGTAAAATTTTTCTTTAAATTTTGTATTAAATTCTCAATAACATTCGTGGCAACAGGATCAAGAGCAGAACATGGTTCATCCATAAGCAACATGGTTGGCCTTACAGCAATAGCACGTGCTATACATAAACGCTGTTGCTGACCTCCTGATAGTTCAAAAGCATTGTCTTTCAGTCTACCACACAATTCTTCCCACAACCCAACACTTGTCAAACTTTTTTCGACAATCTCATCTAACTTTTTCTTGTTCTTAGCTAATCCATGCAGCTTTGGTCCATATGCAACATTATCGTATATGGACTTAGGAAAAGGATTAGGTTTTTGAAAAACCATACCAACTTTTGCACGAAGAAGAACCACATTAGTATTAACAGAGTATACGCCTATATCCTCAACATTCAACTCACCTTTGATCTTACAACTGGATATAAAATCATTCATACGGTTAAAGCATCTAAGAAAAGTGGATTTACCACATCCTGATGGACCTATAAACGCTGTCACTTCTCTCTTATATATATCTAAATTTATATCGTATAAAATCTGGTTGGTATCATACCATAAGCTCAAATCCCTAGCTGAAGCATGAATCTGCTGCGACATACTAACCCTAATAAACAACTACTCTTTAGCATCCATCATATCCGACATTGTATATATGCCAGGAGGTTGTTTTACTAACCACAGTGCTGCTTTTAGAGCAACTTTTGCATAGAGATTTTTATTCAATGTTCTGTGATTAAAATCTATCATCTCTCCATCACTTACAAACATAACCCTATGATCGCTTAAATCTCCTCCACCTCTAGACACAGCATATCCAATAGTATTCACATCTTGTCTAGCTTCCTGTTGACTGCCTCTTACATATTGAGCCATTTTAAATGGAACACTTCTTCCTTTCGCTGCAGCTCTCCCTAAGATCAACGACGTACCAGATGGAGAATCCTTTTTTATATCTATGGTGCATCTCCCATATTTCAATATCATAATCAAACAGTTTCCTCGCAGTCTCTTCAACTAATTTTGCCAAAATATTCACACCAAAACTCACGTTTGCGGTCCACAAAAATGGTATAGTCTTGACATAATCCTCAAAAACCATTTCGGTAGCAGCTGGTCCGGTAGTACCGCTCAGCATAGCCTTTTTCTTTTTTTCAGCCATCTTCATACACTCTAACATCATCTCAGGATTAGTAAATTCTACAATAATATCTGAAACATCAAAGAGATGCTCTAAAGAATCAGTAATTTTCGCATCACAATCACAACCAACAACTTCTCCTAAGTTTTGTCCCACATGTGCATTACCAGAACGAACAAGACCTGCACTTACTTGAGCATTAGCACTTGCAGATATCTCATTGACCAAACGCCTCCCCTGTTTACCTAAACAACCCACTATTCCTATCTTTGCTTTTGTCATAGCAAACCTCCTATCATCATATACTTTCCTCTATAATAAATTAACGGGCTTCCATCATTATTTAACTTAGAACAATCTATAACTTGACCCACTATAATCTTATGATCTCCACCATCGTACACATGCTTCTTTACACAATATATGTATGACATAGCGCCATCAATGATCGGAATACCTTCTATAACATTACAACTAAAATCTTCCCAATCCTTCATATTACATTCCGCGAAACCTTGGGATATACCTTTTTGTTTATCAGTTAATATATTAACAACAAATTTTGAACACGAATTGAAAACCTCAAATCTAGAAGCAGACCTTTCAATCGAAAATAATACCATCGGCGGCACTAGGGAAACAGAATTAAACGAGTTAACAGTAATACCACACCTAACTCCATCACGGCCAACCGTAGTAACAACCGTTACACCAGTAACAAATTCACTCAAACAAGATTTTATATAAGCCTTAGAAAAGTTACCTACTTGCATTAACCCACATACCTAACAACCACAAGCACCATCACATCCGAATAACCCTACCAAATAATGTGCCTAAAAATAGAAATAATCCAACATATATATTTATCTTGAACATATACATACATTTTTCTGGATTGTCAAAATCTGATTTCTTATACTGGTAATAAAAAATTGCAGCAATTGCTAGAATTGCGATGTAGAAAACAGGATGTAATACTGATACTATTCCAGCAGACACCCACATTGTCATGGCAATCATGTATAGCCTACCAATCCACGATCTAATATTGTCACCAAATCTCACCGCAGTAGATTGTACCCCTATATTGATATCGCATTTTCTATCCTGCGCAGCATATATAGTATCATAACCTACTGTCCAAAAAACACAACCCAGATAAAGCAACACACAGCTTAACGTTAAATGACCAACAGCGGTGGTACACCCAATTAATACACCAGCATTAAAAACAACTCCAAGAAACAATTGTGGCCAAGAAAAATATCTTTTAGTTAGCGGATACAAAATGATCAGTATCATATATACAGCACTAATTTTAACTGTGTAAATATTAGTAAATATAAGCAGCACACATGCACACAATAACAGTAATAACATTACTCTTAATGCTTGGGTAACGCTTAAACTATTGTTAGCTAATGGTCTGTTTTTCGTTCTTTTAACTTGTGCATCTATTTTTCTGTCAAAAATATCATTAATTATACAGCCAACCGGTCTCATAATAAATGCCCCTATAGAACACAAAAACATACAAAAACATGCATTGATTGCGTTATGAGATACTAAAACTATACTACTAAAACTAGGAAATACTGACAATAAAATCACTTCCATACTATGTAATCTCAACAATGAATAATACTTACCACAACCTGACAGAATATTTCTAACTTTACATAACATACATTCTACCAACACTAACATAAACCAAAAGTGGAATATGAGCCGTCATACAACAATAATATTTTCCACAAAAAGAATAAGTTAAGAACCTATCAAAAAATTATTATACTATATCCACACTATATCCACATTGTTTAAATTTAATTACATAAATACAATACTAAATATTGTATATCTATAGTACTTTATAACTATTTATTTACAAATAAAAAATTTTAGCAACAATTTACAATTATAAGCTTAAGTAAACCCTAATAACTTTCATACTCTAGTTACACTTATCTACTAGAGATGAATTTCATAACAAATAGTGTCACTAACTTTTGATAAAATTAAAAAATACTAAATATCTTTCTTGACAAAGACTACAGTAGCATGTAGCTTACGGGATATGGTTTTTTACACTATATCATGGAATTCTAGCATGAAGAGAACTTTTCAGCCTAGTCGGGTTGTGCGTAAGCGTAGGCATGGCTTTAGGGCAAGGATGTCTACCAGAATGGGAAGGAGAATTTTAAATCGTAGGCGGGCTCAAGGTCGTCGTGTTTTATGCGCTTGAGTGGTATATCTACAATAAAAAGAAGGAAGGACTTTCTACTGGCAAAGGATTGTGGTGCTTCTGTAGGTGGGTTCGGTATGTTTTTGCAAGTTGTGAAAGACCCTCGTGGGATATTAGAGGGCGATGCTGTTAGAGTTGGTTTTACAGTAAGTAAGAAAGTTGGTAAGGCTGTTGTGCGCAATAAAGTAAAAAGGCGTTTTCGTGCACTGGCGCGGGATGTTCTGGTTAAGTATGCCAACAAGGGGTATTGCTATGTATTGATTGGTAACAGATACACACCAAAGATAAGTTTTAAAGAAATGTCGTCAAGGTTGATAAAGTACCTGAATACTCCACATTTGTATTCTTAAGAACAATTTGGAGTTCATATCATATATTTATCACTTCTTTTCAGCTTCCGTGTTTAACTTGTGTGAGGCCAGTATGAACCTTTTAAATTTAGCATTATCTTTTCCAGCAGTGTTTTTACTATTGTTTTCTGGTATCTACCTATCAATAAAGTCAAGATTCTTGCAAATCAGAAAGCTCCCAAATGCAATTTCACTAATTACCACAAGGAAACATCATGATAAGTCACTTTCTATTGCCGCACTATGTACGATCATTGGAGGAAACTTAGGAGTTGGAAATATTTCAGGTACAGCAATTGCATTAAAGTCAGGAGGTCCTGGATTTGCATTATGGATGGTAATTATAGTAACACTGTGTGCAATTATAAAATATACAACTTGTTATTTGAGTATAGAAACACGCATTAAAATCAATAACCAATATATTGGAGGACCTGCTGTATATTTTAAACATGCATTCAATACAAAGAAAGCTGCTATAGTTTTCATTGTACTTATGCTTATATGCTCAATTGCAATAGGTAATCTTGTTCAAGTTAATTCTCTCTCAATACCAATGGAGTTGATCAATAAGCCACCAATAGTAGCGGGGTTGTTCATGTGTTTAATATTCTTTGCTGTTACAACATTAAGGTTAGATATCATTACAGCACTAATTTCAAAATTTGTCCCAACTATGGCTATAGCATATGTAATATTGTCATCTTTCGTATTATACAAGTTCAATCAGAATATTATACCTTCAATAAAATTAATTTTTGTTAATTTCCTTACATTTGAAAGCTTTAGATCAGGAATGATAGGTGCATTTATATTAGAAACATTTAATATAATTCAAGTCGGAACCTTTAGAGGTATATTTGCAACAGATATAGGATTGGGATTAGAAGGCATAGTTCATTCTTCCATAGACAGCAATAGCAAAAACTTTAATATAAGTCAAAGCCTTATTTCTTTAATATCACCGTTCATAGTAGTTATTATTACATTAATTACAACTCTCGTCGTACTTGTCACTAACACATGGATTGGACCGTTTGAAAGTACCAATATGTGTATTGCCGCATTCAAATCTGCTTTCGATTATGAATACATAAATTATATCATCATAGCAATTATGTTTTGCTTTTCATTTACCACTGTTTTTACATGGTTCGTATGTGCTAAAAGCACTCTATACTGTCTTACAGAAGGAAAAGACAGTTTATGTATTAAAATATGGAAAATCGTGTACACTATAATAATACCAATAGGTGCGTTAGGAAAGGTACAACTTCTTTGGGATATAGCTGATATTTCCATATCACTTATACTAATTAGTAATACTATTGCAATACTGATATTGCTACCAAAGTACCAAAATATATTTAAAAGCAGCGTCGATATTCATAAGGAATAAAAATTTATTTTTACCTAGATAAGAGTAAATGCGTTACATAGTACCTTCCATTGATGTTGCTACTTATCAGATATCAGCTAATTTTGCCATCGACTAAAAAAACAGAACCCAACATGGTGCTCGTTGTGCAATAATCCACTACTGGAAACTATCATTAGAAAAACAAAAACTGCTATAATTTAGTTCACACAAATTTTTATCAGTCATATAACAAAACACTTTACATGTGAGTATTCCACATTCTATTACCGGATATTTTATCAATTTTTATTTTATTATTTGTAACCCAAATAAAATAAGATCCCATATTTTTAATGTCATTATAACTAATGTATTGTTTTATACACTGTTTTGGATATACAAACTCACCAAACTGTATGACTAAATCTACACTGGAACAATTTCGCACTATATAATCAGCATCATAAGCAATTAAAACATTTTTTTTAAATTTACGATATATGCATCCTCTATTTTCTTCACAAAACAACCTGTTATTATCACCTAAGTAATATTTTAATATTTTTTTTGACCATTCTGCCTTGCCCATGCGATATTTATAAAACTGGAGAGACGATTTTTTTTACTTGCAGTATATAGTTGACCATCTGATTCTTTTACTACAATACTGCGCGTATTAAAAAGAATATCTGGAGTTACGTAGTTAATTCCGATAAAAAATCCCAATATAATCAGTACTAGTCCAAAAAATCTTAAATTTCCCTTCCATATACACAGAAACAAAAACCCACATGTGATAATTAACACAGACACTGAAGAAAAAGCATGGAATAGTACCACTGAATTATCTATTCTAGATATAGATTTAGAAAGATATATAACCAACTCTACCGAACTCTCTATTATGCCTGAAATACAGAACTGTAAGTTTACAACACTTAACACAATATATAATAATCCCAATGGCATGATAAAAAATGTAGTAATTGGAATTGCTAGTACATTAGTAAAAATTCCAGCAATAGAAAAGTAGTTAAAATGATATATAACATAAGGAAGTGTTGCTAAGCTCGCAATTAATGAGCTTAAAACTATTGAAAAAAAATATTGCAATACACTATTCGCAATTATGAGCTTAGTAAAGATATCATAGCTAGCAATAAGAGCAAGTACAGCAGCAAAAGACATCTGAAAACTTGGACTAAGTAAAGATTCAGGATAAAATAACAATATAATAAATGAAGCAACTGCTATAGAACAAAAATTGCTATGACGCCGGTCAATCAATATACCTATAAATACGTAACTCACCATAATAAAAGCACGCTGAGCTGAAACTGGAACTCCAGCAATTAACAAATACGCTGCACTTGTTACAATAGCTATAATAGAAGAAATTTTTTTTACATTATAACTTTCAGCCAATCTTCCAGACAACACTAATATATTTCTTGATAGAGAAAAAAATAAACTGGCAATAAAGGACAAATGCAATCCAGAAATAGCAAAAATATGCGCTATTCCTGAATTTCTAATATCTTGCATGATACTATTTTTTATTCCTTCTTTCTTTCCAATTAACAATGCACTTAACACGTTAGCGCTATCCTCTTTCAAACTTTTTTAGTAACATTTTATATATATTAAACCTTATCAGTTCTACATACTCTTTAATTTGCTTATTTTGACGTTTTTCAAATAAACGAACATTGCTGACTGTAAAACCAACTGCATTTATATTTTTAAAATACGCTATACGTGAAAAATCATAAGAAAAAGGAGACGCTGCAATTGGAGGAGGATAAATAACTGCAGAAAATTGAATCCGATCTCCTATTGCGATACCCTCATCCCATTGAGTACGAGATTCCAGGCGCACACATTCTATCTTGTATTTAGTGTTCTTTATATCACAAATAATTAACTTTCTATGCGATTGTTTATTATTTATCTCTTTAACAGTAGCCACAATATTTTTTTACGAACACCTTACGTTGTAATACATTACCGGCAAAATAGTAGGTTTTTATTCCAACACTAGTAAACCCTAGTAATACAAGAAAAATTGATAAAAATAAAATACTACGTTTTCCTAATAATACAAGAATCAAACTTATCAGCAATAGAAAAATGACACATATCAAAACATAAATCTGTGGTTCTGTTTTTAAAGAAAAATATATGATTATACCAACTCCCTGCAATACTGGGATCCAACATATCAAGAAATTCCTATTATCATCTAAACTTTTGCATAACAATAATATAAAATTTTTTACCATTACACTCATTGATAATATTAAAATATTAACATACAAATAATTTAATGTTTATCTTAAATCCTAAAAAACGCAAAGTCTTAATATATTTGATCGTAAAAAAAGGTGTACCAACGAATATCATAACTTCATTTGTAATCTAATCAGATGCTTATCAAAATACTTGACATTAGTACTAGTAAAAACTTGCAGTTATGCAAAAACAATTTACATTTTAGTCAATAAAACACTATTTATAATAATCAGAAAAATGGATGTACTTAAAATACAAAACATGACTCTTTTTCAACAAATACTTCTAAAACCATAAACACAACACAAAACTACGTATCAGAATACACTTTTCGATTTTTGACCATTTTATGCAACAACGAACTCAACATAAGCGAAAAGTACTTCCTTATATAAACACAAAACTTAGCAAACTCTATCAAAGTCCTCGACTCAAACAGATTGATAGAACATCACTCATGCTCACATAACCATATATTCATACGACAAACGGCAACAAAAATATGTTTGAACAGAATGCTAAAATTTGTGTTTATTCAATCATATACATTGTATATCATACACAAAAAAAATCAAATTATCAATTAATTAAAAGCTATTGCAAGATTTGTTAATTATAGACCGCACAGAACAAAATATTTAACTGTGGGAACAATAAAAATATTATATGTAATCCCATAATACTATTTCGGTAACAAGATACGAAAAAAACTTTAATATTCTTAATCTTCCACCAAATACAATATAATTATGCAACTAGATGTGTATCACACATACCACAAGCACACGCCATTAACAAAGTGGTATAAATACGCAACAACCTTTCTATAATAAAAAAAATACTAACTTAAAAAGACCTCAAAACTCCTCCAAGCACCTGAGCCACACTATTAATTATCATATCAGACGCATCTTTAATCTCCTGATCATTTAATGTATGGTCAATAGGCTTAAAGGTAACAGATAATGCAACAGACAATACGTTATCAGCTATATTATCTCCTTCATATAAATCAAAAACTAAAACATTGTCTATTAACTGACTGTTACTATTTTTTACAACATCTACCAACCGCTGAACACTTACATCCTTATCAATCAAAAAAGCAAAATCACGCTTTACAAGCTGATAACGTGAGTCTTTAAACTTTTTGCGCACTACACCTATTTTAGGAACTTTATACAAAAATACCTCAAAGCAAACCATGGGACGGTTTATTTCATATGAGTAAGTAACATCAGGATGCAGTTCCCCAAAATATCCTATTAAAATATCATTAAAATATACATCTGCAGATCTTACAGGGTGAAGAAATGATCTATCTGATTTTCTTAGATCTACAGAGTCATACTCAATATTCAGTTCTTGCAATATACTAATAACATCAGATTTCACATCAAAAACATCAACAGATCTATCAATCTTATAAAGATTACGAGGCAAATTATTTCCGTATCTTACTCCACTCACAACATAACTGCTATCGCCACATATATTATTCACATTATACACTTGACCTATTTCAAAAATAGCTATCTCACTATTTCCATATGCCTGGTTTTCAGAAACAACTTGCAGTAAATTTAATAAAATACTAGGACGCATTAAGTTCAAATTATTATTAACAGGGTTATCTATCAACATTAGCTCTTCTTCATATCCTAGTTTTTTTAGCAATTGCCATACTAGTAAATGACCAAGTTAATACTTCGGTTAACCCTTCTGATAATAACACTAACCTTAGCCTATTATGTAAATTATCACCAACATCAACATGAGAAAAAACATTTTGTATAGGTTCTTCAGAAATTTTATCGTACCCATACAACCTGAGAATTTCTCCCACAAGATCAGAGGAATGACTCATACCAGATCTCCAAGGAGGAGGAATAACTTTCCAAACCCTATTATCATTAGTATCTACAATAAAACCAAGAGCACTTAAAAAATTAAAAATCTGCCTTTTTTGAAATACAAACATTTCCTGTTTTTTTTACGGACTCTGGGGAAAAATCTAACTTAATATCACTGAATACGTAATTCTCCGCAGAAATAATACTATAAGACACACCTCCGCAATATTCTAATATCATTTCTGTAGCCAAATTCAAACCGTTTTCCATAAAATCAGGATCAAGAAATCTCTCAAAACGACAGCTAGAATCAGTGGACAATTTTATTCTCCTTGAAGATAATGCAACATCCACAGGATCAAACCACGCAGATTCTAAAAAAAATATCTTCTGTATCTAATAAACATTTACTTAGCTCGGAGCCTATTACTGCAGCAACACTATGAATAGTATCACTTGAGTCAACAGATACAATATTCTCTGTTCCTAATAAATAGGTTTTATTGTTAAGAGCAGAAAACTCTATTTGAGAATCCGCTTTCTTAAAAATCAACCTATTTCCTTTTATATTTTTTTGCATCATATACATGAAGAGGTCTATTAAAAGATAACATAATATAATTCGTTACATCAACAATATAAGAAATCGATTTTATTCCACATGCAAAAAAGGTAATCCTTCAACCATTTAGGACTTTCACGGTTTTTTACTCCCTTAATATACCTTCCTTTCACTATCCCCTTAGTCTGTAAACAAACTTCAAATGGAAAAGTATTAGAACACTCAGAACTAATATTTCCATAATTCACAAGCTTCAACTTTCCTATACCAGCAGCAGCTAAATCACGAGCTATACCATATACTCCTAAGCAATCACCACGATTTGGAGTAACATTTACTTCTATTATTGGATCAGAAGGAAAGAAAGGATCCCCCACATTATAATCTGCAGGTAAATCTATGATTCCATCATCAAAAACATTATCACCAATTATTCCCAACTCATCCCTAGAGCAGAGCATACCTTGACTATCAACTCCTCTAAGTTTCACTACTTTTATAGTAGCCTGATTTTTTGGCATAACACTACCAACATGAGCTAGTACAGATCTCATGCCAACTTCTACATTAGAAGCACCACACACAACTTGATAAACTTGTTTTCCATCATACACTTTACAAATCTTTAATTTGTCAGCGGCATGATGACGCACCACCTCTAATACCTGAACAACAACAAAAGATTTTAAATTATCACAATAATCAACACTATCGACTTCTAACCCGATATAACTAAGTTTCTCAATTATTAACTCCAAAGAAGCATCCGTATCAAGATACCGCATCAGCCAAGAAAGTGTGAATCTCATAACAAATTAACTTCAGATAAAAACATCAGAATGGATATCTACAACATAAACGAATTACTTCTCAGTCACCACCACTTGCCTATCAACAAGTTCTATAATAGCCACAGGTGCACAATCACCTTTACGGAACCCATTCTTTATAATCCTAGTATAGCCACCATTTCGATTCTTATAACGCACCGATAACACATCAATCAACTTATCAGCTGTGTCAGAATTCCTAATCTTAGATATTAGCAACCTCTTCCCATAGACCAAATTCTTGTCTCTATAAACTTTACCAATAGTAATAAGCTTCTCCACATAGGGACGCAACTCTTTTGCCTTAGGTAAAGTAGTAGATATTCTTTCATGCCTAATCAAGGATACAGACAAATTTAACAGCATAGAAATCCTATGAGCACTGGTACGAGAAAATTTTCTATGAGCAACACGATGCCTCATAATATAACCTCATTCATTTTCACTATATTGCTTACTTAAACTCTCAATGGATTCAGGAGGCCAATTTGCAATTTTCATCCCTAAATGCAAATTCATACTCGCTAAAAGCTCATTAATCTCATTAAGAGACTTTCTACCAAAATTTGGGGTTCTCAACATATCAGACTCAGTTTTCTGTACCAAATCTCCTATATAAGTAATATTGTCATTTTTCAAACAATTATAAGACCTCACCGAAAGCTCCAACTCATCAACCTTACGCAACAAATTAGAATCATAAGGCAATGTATCCTTAGCATCAACCTTTTTTATTAGGTTCGTCAGTTTCATCAAAATTAATAAACGGTTGAAATTGATCTTGTAAAATTCTTGCAGCCAACGCAACTGCTTCATCTGGTAAAACAGACCCATCTGTTTCCACGGACATAACTAATCTATCGTAATCTGTAAACTGACCAATACGACTACTCTCTACCTTAAAAGAAGCCTTTTTAATAGGACTATAAAGAGCGTTAGTAGCGATAAAATTCACTGGAACATCATTTACACCAAGCTTACTAACCGACTTACGCTTTACAGCAGGAACATAACCTTTTCCACCATTGACATACATTTTTATATTAAAATCTACATCTTGATCCAAAGTGCAAATCAGTAAATCTTTATTAAGTATAATACAATCAGCAGTATCAACTATCATTCCAGATCTTACTTCACAAGGACCTTTTACTTTGAGAGATAAAACCTTACTATTCATGCCAGAAAGCTTCACCCTCATCATACTAATATTTAAAAGAATATCTGTCACATCCTCTCTTACTCCAGATATTGAAGTGAACTCATGCAGTACATTTTCTATTTCAACTCCATAAACCGCAAAACCACGCAAAGAAGACATCATAACTCTTCTTAGAGCATTACCTAAAGTCAAAGCAAAACCACTTTCAAGAGGCTCAATAATTAAATCTGCTTTATTTGTACAACCACTACTAGCAACTACCTTAATAGAAGAAGGCTTTGTTAATTTGCTCCAATTATCACTCATAGATATATAACCTACACCATTAGAGCATGTATTACCTCCTGACACGTAACCTGAATCTTGAGCAACAAAATTACAATCCTCATCGAAAATCACAATAGAACCTCATAACACTATTAAATAAATACATTAAACTCTGCGTCTTCCAGGAAGTTTACATCCATTATGTGGAAGCCTAGTAGTATCTTCAATAGATGTAACATTTAAATTACAAGCCTGCACAGCCCTGATAGCCGCCTCCCTGCCCGCACCAGGACCAGAAACTTTTATAGATACCGTCTTCATTCCATTTTGTTCAACAACTGTCCTAACGGCATGACCCGCAGTCTCCTGAGCTGCATAAGGAGTAGCTTTTTTAGAACCTTTAAAACCACATGCCCCAGCAGAAGTACATATTAACGAATGTCCTTGCTGATCTGTAACCGTCACAATGATGTTATTATATGTAGCATGAATATGAACTACACCAACTACAACATTCCTTTTTTTCTTCTTATAGACTACACTCATAATATACCTTGTTATTTTTTCTTAGCAGCAACTGGTAACCTTGACCTACCCTTACGAGTTTTAGCATTGGTATGCGTCCTTTGACCACGGACAGGCAACCCCTTCCTATGTCTCAGTCCTCTATAGCAACCTATATCAGTTAAAAATTTGATATTCATGCTAACTTCTTTCCTTAAATCACCTTCTACTATGTAATTTTCTCTAATAAAATTCCTAATTCTAATAATTTCATCATCACTCAAATTCACAACGCGAACATTATGATCGATACCGCAACCTTCGCAGATCCTATTAGCTAAAGAAAGACCAATACCATATATATAAGTTAAAGCAATAACTACACGCTTATTCGTAGGAATATTTACCCCAGCTATACGCGCCACTAACTTCCTCCACAAGATAATAAATGCTCTGTAATATAGCAAATATGCAGATTGACGTCAACCAATAATTAAATGTTCTATTTTTTCTTTTATATCAGAAGTTACTTTCTCTATTGATCTACCTGCATCGATTTGCACAATCTTATCGCTATAATAAGCCTCTAACTTTTTAATTTCTTCATTATATTGGTTAACTCTCTTCACTATTACTTCTATTCTATCATCATAACGGTAATCTAACTGATCACTTTTACAGAATTTACACAGAACGTCTTCAACTTTTCTATCAAAAAAAATTAAATTAGAAACATGACCACAATTTTTTACACAAAATACGGCTTGACAACCTACTTTTTTATCGTTTCTAAATCTAACTGTAATTGTATAACCACATCAATTTGAGTATCATATTTCTTTAAAACTCCAGTCAAAAATTCCGCCTGACTTAAATTTCTTGGAAACCCATCCAATAAAAACCCGTTTCTCACCTTAGCAATGGACTTTGAAAACATTTCACACACTAGCTCATCATCTACCAAATCACCAGATTTCATAACACTTCTAATCTTTCGACCAGTATCAGTATCAAGCTTCGCTTCATTCCTTAATAAATCTCCAGTTGAAATCACACAAATAGTACTATAACACGACGACAAAATACTACACTGTGTACCTTTACCAGAACCAGGAGGACCAAATATTAAGATATTTATTTTATTTTCCATAGCTCAGATTTTTTAATTAACGTACTATACCTACTTGAATATAAATGCGTTTGAATTTGAGAGAACGTGTCAATTATTACATTCACTATTATCAAAAAACTAGTTCCACCTAATGTAAAAGAAACTGAATAATTATACCTTATCAGTTCCGGAACAATACAGATAACTGTTAAATAAATTGAACCCAAAACAGTTAGTCTCTTAATCACATAATTAAAGTATTCACAAGTACTATTCCCTGGCCTTTTACCTGGCACAAATCCGCCATTCTTTTTCAACAACTCTGACGTTTCTTTTGAATCAAAAACAAAAGTCGTATAAAAAAAACGCAAAAAATACTATTAACACCGCATAACACAACACGTACAATAATTTACCAGATGAAAAATACATCAATACAAAATCAGACCATACAGAACCTTGATGAAAATTTGCCACTGTAACTGGAGATAACAGCAGAGCATTTGCAAAGATAGGAGGTATAACTCCAGAAATGTTAATTTTTAATGGGATATAACTGGAACTGCTATTGTATAGCTTATTTTTAATCTGTCTTTTTTGGATATTGCACCAGTATCTTCCGATAGGACTTTTCAATAAAAATAATCAATAAGAACAATCCAAAAAACACCAAAATTATTAACAAAATCACAAATATTGGCACATTCCCATTCTTACCTAATAAAAACATAGAAGAAAAAGACCCGGGTAATTCGGCTAAGATACCAGTAAATATGATCATAGAAACGCCATTACCTATCCCATTTTTATTTATTCTTTCCCCCAACCAAAGCAAAAACATCGTCCCACCTAACAAGCTACTAATACCTACTATACGAAACAATAGACCAGGTTCAATAACTACAACGCTAGCTTCCGTATTCATTTTTTCTAATCCAAGCAAAATAACAAAACCCTGAACCAAACAAAACACAATAGTCATATACCTTATATAACTATTAATTTTCACTCTACCCAACTCACCACTCTGCCTTAACTCATTTAGTTTAGGAATCGTCACTGACAACAGCTGCATAATTATCGAAGACACTATATACGGCATAACATTTAAAGCAAAAATTGTCATCCTACCCAATGCACCGCCGGAAAATACATTAAAAATACCCAAAACACCAACAGAATGTTTTGTGACTATTGTATCTATTACATCCGGATTAATACCAGGAATGGGTATATATGTACCTAAACGATACACAATAAGAGCCAATAATGTAAACCAAAGCTTGCCTAATAAATTATCCTTATTCCAAGACAGCAACTCCATTTTTTGTGACATAAGATTATCTAACTATGAATTCAAACATTACTTTTGTTTTCTGATACATTATCTAATAAAATAACATGTGGCTTTGCTGATTTTGAAATGAAATCATATTCAATCGTTACTTTACTCTCTAATTTACCATTCCCAAGAATTTTAATTTTTCCTTTGATAGAAGGAATAACACCCAAATTATATAACACTTCTTTCGTAATATTATAAGGATTACTAATTTTATTAGAATCAATCAACCTCTGAATAGTAGACAAATTGATAATTGAATACTCGTCTTTAAATAAAGCATTAAAACCCCTCTTAGGCAACCTGGTAAATATGGGTTGCTGTCCTCCCTCGAAACCGTTTATGGAAACCCCTGACCTTGCCTTTTGTCCTTTATGCCCACGTCCAGAAGTTTTACCTTTTCCACATCCTATGCCCCTACCCAAAACTTTGGGCTTTTTCCGTTTAGGCAATCCACTAAATATATTATTTAATCTCATTATCGCATCCATAAATTACCTATTTTCAATAATATCACCTATTTTTCTACTTCTCTTATTAGCTACTTGCTTTGGTGACAACATCTTCCTAAAAGCAGTAAAAACTGCATATACAACATTATGCGGATTTGAAGATCCTATGGATTTTGCAACAACGTCTTGTACTCCCAAAACCTCAAAAATCAAGCGAATTGAACCTCCAGCTATAATTCCAGTACCCACTTTAGCTGATCTCAACATAACTTTGCTTGAACAAAACTTAGCTTTTATGTCATGATGCAAAGTTCTAGACTCGCGCAAATGAACCCTAATCATATTCTTCCTAGCAGCATTTACAGCTTTAATTTTAGCTTCAGAGACCTCAAGATGCTTTCCTATTCCGCAACCAACTTTACCTTTTTCATCACCTATAACTACTAAAACAGAAAAGGAAAATCTACGACCTCCTTTAACGACTTTCGCAACTCTTCTAACAGAAACTATTAATTCAGAAAAATCATTAGAACCATGAACATTCCGTGATTTCTTTACAACATCCATACCTTAAAACCTATTTACTAAAATTCAAAACCATAATTCCGCAGCTCATTCGCAAATTCAGAAACTATCCCCATGTACTTATAAGGACCCCTATCGAAGACGAACTTTTTTACAATTGTTTAACTTAGAGCATCGCTCAGATATTAGCTTCGCAACAATTTTAACAGAATTACTATTAACCTTTCTGTTAGTCAGAGCGACAACTTCACGCTCCAAAGTAGATGCTGAAGCGAATGTTCTACCGCAACTATCATCTATCAACTGAACATAGAAATGTCTATTCGATTTAAAAACAGATAATCTCAACAAAGATAAATTCTTTTTTAACTTTAATCTGACACGTCTCTTACGTCTCTCAAATTTACTACAATCACCTACCATTTATTATTTCCCCACCTACTTTTTCTTATTAACTTCTTTCCTATAAACGTATCTACCTTTAATAGATATACCCTTACCCTTATATGGATTGTACTTTCTAATTGAACATATATCAGATGCCACCATACACACTTTTTGTTTGTCAAAACCCTTAACTAATATTTGAGTAGGCTTAACACATTGAATAACAATACCCTGAGGTATTTTATATTTCACTCCATGACTAAAGCCTAAAAATAAAGACAAATATCCACCCCCACTAACTTCAGCTTTATACCCAACACCAGTAACTTCAAGCTCAACTGTTAATCCTTCTGACAACCCTACAGCATAATTACTAATCATGCTTCTATAAGTCCCCCACATCACCCTCGATTTAGTGGATTTATTACTTACATGTAAGACAATCTTACCATCAGCAATACTGCAAGACACACCATAATCTAGGTCCAACCTCAATGAATTTCCATTGTTTCTCAATATAAGCTGATTATCAACTAGATCTGCCTGAACATTACCAGGAATTACTACAGGCATAGAGCCAACTCTTGACATTAATTAATCTCCTAAAAAAACACCACACAAAATTTCTCCACCAACACCAAATTTACGAGCATTATAATCCGACATGATTCCCTTAGATGTAGACACTACGTACAAACCTAAACCGTTATAAAATTTAGGCATATTCTTAGCTGAACAATAACACCTTTTACCTGGCCTCGATACCCTAGCTATTTGACTAATTACAGGTACACCATTATAATACTTAAGCTTCACCTCAAAAAATTTTATATTACTTCCCCTCGATCTTTCAGTAAAACCCTCTATGTACCCTTCCGAAAGTAAAATCTGCAGTATAGCATGAATAACATAAGAATAAGAAACCACTACTACCTTATTCATACTCAATTGGCCATTACGTATACTCGTTAAAAAATTAGCAACAGGATCTGACAACGACACTACTCACCTCCCTTCAATACTTACCAACTAGACTTAGTCAATCCAGGTATCTGCCCAATTGAACCTAACTGACGTAAAACAATACGAGAAATCTTAAACTTCCTATAACAACCCCTAGGCCTTCCAGTAACTAAACATCTATTCCTAACCCTAACGTAAGATGAATCCCTAGGGAGTTTAGATAACCTTACCTGAGCTAAAAACCTATCATTCATAGAAACAGATTGATCCTTAATTATAACCTTCAACTTATCTCTTTTATTTTTTAATCTATTACAAATCGATATACGCTTCAAATTTCTTTGTATAACAGATTTTCTCGACATAAAACAACCCTTTTAATTAATAAACGGAAAACCAAACTCCATCAACAACACTTTTGCATCATTATCGTTAACTGCATTTGTAACAATATTAATGTCCAAGCCTAGAATTTTATCTATTTTATCATAATCTATTTCCAAGAACGAAATATGTTCCTTTATACCAACAGACAAGTTACCACAACCATCAAACTGACTAACGGATAACCCCTTAAAATCTTGCTCTCTAGGAAGAACAACGTGAATAAGCCTCTCCAAGAACTCATACATTTTATTATTTCTCAAAGTAACCTTACATCCTATGGGAAAACCTTTACGTATCTTAAAGCCAGCAATAGACTTCTTGGCGTAAGTCGCTACAGGTTTCTGCCCAGCTATCAGCGCTAGATCACGAACACAAGAATTCATAACCTTGCTATCAGAACCCCTTACACCCAATCCTATATTCAAGCAAACCTTCACAATCTTAGGAACTTGCATCACATTACTGTACCCAAGCTTGGCCTTAAGAGATGGGACAATATGACTTCTATATAAATCCTTCAACATAAAACAACCTATTCTATAATTTTGCCAGAAGATTTCATGAAACGCACTTTTTTCTCATTAACAAATTTATATCCTACTCTCGTTCTAATCCCAAGTGCTGAATCAAATAATGCAATATTTGAAATATTTATAGGCCTTTCAACATTTATAATTCCACCATCGTTTTTCTGATTTGCTTTAACACTCTTTCTGCATACATTAACCCCAGAAACTACTGCAAAAAGCATATTTCTACCACCACATTTTCTATTTACTATCTTAATTACCTTCCCTATTTTTCCCCTATCTTTGCCGCTAATCACCATAACATCATCACCAGAAATAATCTTCATACCCATTTTACAACACCTCTACAGCTAAAGACATAACTTTAGAAAAAAGACCAAAAGGTAACTTTTTAATTGGACCAAATACACGAGTCCCCAGTGGATCACCCTGGTCATTAATTAACACAACAGCATTACTCGAAAACTTTATCACACTTCCATCCAATCTACGCACTGCATTTTTTACTCTAACAACCACTGCCCTATAAACTTTTCCTTTACTAACTTTCCCTCGTGGGGTAACTATCTTAGTAGACACGACAATAACGTCACCAACCGAAGCGGACTTTTTACCATTCAGCAACCCTATACACAACACTTTACGCGCACCGGAATTATCAGCAACGTCCAACAAAGTATTTTTCTGTATCATAATACTCCTCCTCCTACCACTTCATTGAACTACAACCCATCTCTTAGTAGCAGATATGGGTATATGCTCCTTTATTTTAACAACGTCACCGCACCTATATCGATTATGCTCATCATGCACTACATAATTTTTACGCTTCCTTACTATCTTTTTGTACATGGCATGACTCACCATGCGTGAAACCATTACTTTTATAGTTTTATCACATTTCGCCCCAACTACAACTCCTGTTAAAACTTTATTAGACATGCCTTTCCTCTTTTTTCCTTTCATTCAATACTGTTAACACTCTAGCTATATCTTTCCTTACATTTGCATAATAGAAATGATTACTCGACTTATCAACTCTTTTACTTAATATAGCATCAACCAACTCTTTACGTAAATTCAACAACAACTCATGTAACTCACTATTAGTTTTAGATCTGATATCGATAATATCCATACTCCATACCCTTACAATTCATCACTAATAAACTTACATTTCATCGGGAGCTTAGCTTGAGACTTCTTCAATGCCTCCCTAGCCAAACCTGCTGAAACTCCATCTATTTCAAACAATATCCTACCAGGCTTTACCTTACACACCCACATCTCAACACTACCCTTACCTTTTCCCATACGAACATCCATGGGTTTCTTGCTAACAGAAGTATGGCAAAACACTCTAATCCACACTTTACCCACACGCCTTAGTGCTCTCGAAATACTTCTTCTTGCTGACTCAATCTGTTTGGAAGTTAATCGACCAGGCTCCAAAGCCTTTAATCCATAAGACCCAAAAGACAGAGTATAACCACCCTTCGCGTTACCACTAATACGTCCCTTAAAATCCTTCTTATATTTAGTTTTCTTAGGTATAAACATAATATCTACTCATTAATTACTCATTGCTCGATTTCGTTTCACCAAGATAGACCCAAACCTTAACACCTATTATCCCATAAACCGTCTTAGCTTCGGAAAACCCATAATCTATATTAGCTCTAAAAGTATGCAATGGTACACTACCCTCTTTATACCACTCAGTCCTGGCAATTTCAGCGCCACCTAATCTACCAGCACAACTAACCTTTATTCCCTTTCCACCTATCTTTAAACAATTTTGCACACCCCTCTTCATTGCGCGTCTAAAAGATATCCTTTTCTCTAACTGCTGTGCAATATTTTCCGCTATCAAAACTGCCTTTAATTCTGGCTTTTTTTACTTCTATAATATTTAATTCAATATTGTTATTTATCATCTTAACAATTTGCTGCTTCACTTTATCAATATCAGCACCTTTCTTACCAATGATTACACCTGGCTTAGCAGAGTATACATTAACCATAATTACATCCACCTTTCTAGCAATAACAACCTTACTGATAGCAGCATGATAGAAAGCCTTCTTTATAAATTTACGCAACAAAAAATCTTCATGGAGCTTAATACTATAGTCCTTATTAGCATACCACAAAGAATCCCATGTATTAATTATCTTTAACCTTAACCCAATAGGATTAGACTTCTGACCCATAAACTACATCCTCTCAAATAATTTTATGATAACATTACCATAGTGCTTATAGACTCTACATGCCTTACCACGCGCACGCGGGTGAATCCTACGCAAAGAAAAAGATTTACCTACCAAGACTTCCTTTACATAAAGACTATCAAGATCAACATTATAATTAACTTGCGCATTAGCAATGGCCGATTTTAAAACCTTGCTTATATACCTAGCAGATTTTTTCTTACAGAACTTTAAATACATAACAGCTACAGATACATCCTTACCTCTAATTAAATCAGCAACCAAATTTAATTTATAAGGAGTAGACCTTAACCCAATACCTTTAGCCTCTATTACTTTATTCATAACCCAACCAATTTACTTCCTAGATACCTTCTTATCACCAACATGACCAGTATAGCGACGAGTAGGAGAAAATTCTCCAAATTTACGGCCGACCATATTATCACTTATTTTTACAGGAACATAAGTTTTCCCATTATAAACCCCAAAAGTTAACCCTATGAACTTATTTAAGATAACAGAAGACCTAGAATGAATATTAATAATAGAATTCAACTTATTTTGGGCTACAGCCTTGTTTACTAACCGCAAAACATGTGGAGCACAAAAAAGGAGGCTTTTTAATAGATCTAGACATACTTACCCTTTATCAGATACACGCTTAATATATTTACTACTAGATTTATTCTTCTTTCTAGTCTTTTTACCCTTTGTAGGAACACCCCAAGGAGTAACAGGATTTCTACCACCAGAAGTTTTACCTTCACCTCCACCATGAGGATGATCTATAGGATTCATCGCAACACCACGGACAGTAGGTCTAATACCCAACCATCTGCTCCTTCCTGCCTTACCCAACTTTATATTCTGATTATCTAGATTAGATACAATACCTATAGTGGCACAACAATTGGCTAACACCCTCCTTATTTCGCCAGAACTCAATCTCAATAATACATACATACCATCCTTACTCATCAACTGAGCATAAGTACCAGCAGCCCTAGCAATTACACCACCACTACCAGGCTTTAACTCGACATTATGAACAAATGTTCCAACTGGTATTGATTTCAACATAAGACAATTTCCAGGGAGAATATCGGCTCCATTACCAGATACCACAGTATCCCCCTTTTTCAAGCCACTGGGTGCAATTATATAAGACTTTTCCCCATCTCCGTAAGACAACAATGCAATAAATGCTGTCCTGTTAGGATCATATTCCAATCTCTCAATAATTGCAGGGACATCAGTTTTACTTCTTTTTAAAATCAATAATTCTATACAAGCGCTTATGACCACTACCACGGTGACGTACAGTAATAACACCTCGAGAGTTCCTACCTCCACTAGAGGTTTTACAATCAACCAAAGACTTGTCAGGCTTACCTTTCCATAGCATCGACTTATCCAACAACACAGTGCCGCGCAGAGATGCTGTTACTGAACTTAAATTTTTTATACCCATCTTACTACTTTATTCCCATATACTTAAAATTTTGATCTTTTAACAAAGAAAAATAAACCTTCTTCCTATCTTTCCTACGGCCAACCACACCCTTAAAATGCTTTTTCTTACCTTTTTGATTTAGAACATTAATCCGTACAACATCTAAACCAAACACGACTTTCAGAGCCTTTTTTATCCTTTGCTTACTAGCATCAACAGACACATACACAGCATACCTACCAAACCTTTCATTTAACAATACTGCCTTTTCCGTAATAATGGAGGAACACACAACATTAAAATAATTAATCATAACAACCTTTCTTCTAAATACTTTAGAGCTCCGACAGTTAAAATTATGCAATCATGCCTTAAAATATCCAAAACGTTTATTCCAACCTGCTTTAACAAAGTCACATTATGCAAATTTCTACAAGAGCAAACCATACCTTTACTATAATCTTTATCAACAATCAAAAAAAGACTTACTCTCAAAATTCTTAATAAACTGCAACACTTGCGTGGTTTTCACAAAATTAACACCAATAGTATCTAAAATCAACAATTTATTGCAAGAATTCTTTAACGATAAAGCAACTCTTAAACCTAAGTTACGCACTTTTTTATTAAGCGAATAACCATGGCTCCTTACCACAGGACCAAAAATAACCGCTCCGCCTCTAAATTGTGGACTACGCAAGCTACCCTGTCTTGCCCTTCCAGTGTGTTTTTGTCTATGTGGCTTAGCTGTAGTACCAGAAACATCACCTATAGTCTTTGCTTTATGAGTACCAGCACGCCTCTTAGACAGTTGCCAAGTAACTACCATCTTTAATATGTCTGGCCTGTAACTCACAGAAAATATCGAAGGATTTAAATCAACGGTCCCTATTTTATCACTATTTACACTTATTATACTAACTTCCATATTGATCTCATACAATATTATCTAATTTCAAATCTTCGGGGCACACAGGAAAAGAATTTTTCGGAATCGATTTTTTTATAGCATCTTTTACAAAAACATAAGCCCCTATGGCCCCAGGAATATTATTACCCTTAACAACTAATAAAGATCTTTCCTGATCAATTGAAACCACTTTGATATTTTGCACAGTTACTCTAGTATTCCCCAAGTGACCAGCCATCTTTTTACCTTTGTATACCCTACCAGGATCCTGACATTGACCTGTAGATCCCTGAGACCTATGAGCGATCGAAACACCATGCGATGCTTTTAAACCTTTGAAATTGTGCCGCTTCATAACACCAGAAAATCCCTTCCCTAAAGAATACCCAGTGATGTCAACATATTGACCCTCAACAAAATGAGTAATAGAAACCTTAGCACCTTTAACCAAACCTTCCACATTATCAACTCTGGATTCAAAAATCTTACATTTGGCAGTAATATTGCTTTTTTCAAGAATTTTCAACTGAGGTTTCTTTAAATTAACTCTAGCTTCTACCCCCAACACCGCCGCATTGTAACCATGAACATCTTGAACTTTAACAGAAACAACAAAAGAATCTCTCAAACGCAGCAAGGTAACCGGCACCCTTTTTCCATCTTTATCAAAAATCGCAGTGTGGCCTACCTTCTCCATGAATAACCCTATCCTCTTACCCATTGTTACCTCCAATCACCTTAACTTTTACATCCACTCCAGCAGGTAATTGCAAACTCATTAGCGCTTGAATAATCGTGGAATTTGCCTTCGGTAAACTAATTAAACGTTTATGTGTCCTAATTTCAAACTGTTCCCTAGATTTCTTATCAATATGAGTTGATCTGTTGACAATAAATTTCATAACCTTACGAGGGAAAAAAATCGGACCATTCACACGCGCTCCGCTCCTCTTAGCAGTTAAAATAATACTACGTGCAGACCTATCCAACAAACAACTATCAAACGCTTTCAGTTCAATATATATTTTTTTGCGTCACCATAAAATTCACCTACTCCAAAATTTCAGTAATAATACCAGAGCCCACAGTTCTACCACCTTCACGAATTGCAAACCTTAATCCCCTATCAATGGCAACTGGCTTATCTAGACTCACTTCTATATTTATGTTATCCCCAGGCATCACCATCTCTACCCCGTCCGGTAACTTTATATTTCCTGTTACATCAGTTGTCCTAACATAAAATTGTGGCTGATAATTTGAGAAAAATGGAGTATGTCTACCACCTTCTTCCTTCTTCAATATATATACCTCTGCCTTAAATCTCTTATACGAATGTATTTGCCCAGGTGCACTTAACACCTGTCCCCTTTCTACATCCTCCTTCTTTATCCCTCTTAACAATATTCCAGCATTATCCCCTGCTTCTCCTACCTCTAATGCTTTATGAAACATTTCAACACCTGTACATACTGTACTTTGTACATCTCGCAACCCCACTATATCTATCTTATCTCCGACTCTTATCACTCCTCTCTCTATCCTTCCTGTTACTACTGTACCTCTACCAGGTATTGAAAACACATCCTCTATTGACATCAAAAACGGCTTATCTTTCTCTCTCATTGGAAGACTTATTTTCTCTAGTGCATTCATTAACTCCATTATCTTTTCACTCCACACACCCGACCCTGTTTCTTCCTCTAATGCCTTTACTGCAGATCCTCTTACTACATCTATATCATCTCCAGGATACCCATACTTTGTCAATAACTCCCTTATTTCCATTTCAACCAACGACAACATTTCATCATCGTCTACCACATCACATTTATTCATCCATACTACTATATCTTTCACACCCACTTGCTTAGCTAGTAAAATATGTTCCCTTGTTTGAGGCATTGCTCCATCAGTTGCAGACACTACCAATATCGCAGCATCCATTTGCGCAGCTCCCGTTATCATGTTCTTTATATAATCCGCATGCCCAGGACAGTCTACATGTGCATAATGTCTGCTCTCTGTCTCATATTCTACATGCGCTGTTGAAATGGTTATCCCTCTTGCTTTCTCTTCTGGTGCCTTATCTATTTCATCATATTTTACACTCTTATTCCCTTCCCCACTAAGTCTCTTTGCCAACACTGTTGTCAATGCCGCCGTCAATGTTGTCTTACCATGATCAACATGTCCTATTGTACCTACATTTATATGTGGCTTCCTTCCTTCTACCATAAACAAATACCCTAAACACCCTAAACCATTCCAAAGTCAAAGAGCGGATAGTGGGAATCGAACCCACACCACCAGCTTGGAAGGCTGGCACTCTACCGTTGAGCTATACCCGCATAAACGTGGAGGAGGTAGGATTTGAACCTACGTACACGCCAGTGGACAGATTTACAGTCTGCTGCCTTTAACCTCTCGGCCACCCCTCCAAAAAATTACTACACCAACTTAATCAGCCCTATTAACTAACACAAAAAAACAAAAAATGATACTAAAAAAATTTAGATTAGAATTGATTTAACTAAATTAAAGATTACAATATGTCAATATCTAATTAAAAAAAATCAAAATTAATAGCTGTATTTATTATGGATAGAAACAAAACGTGGATTTATGGTAAACATGCCTGTATTGCCACATTACAAAACGTAAATAGAAAATGCCATGAACTTCTAGTAACAGAGAACTTCATAAAACGTAATAGCAAAATGTACAAAATTTCAGAATTATGTAAAAAAAAGGGCATCTATCCAAAACAAGTAACAGCTAGTTTCATTAATTCAGTTTTACCAAATAACAGTAATCATCAAGGAATTGCCATAAAAGCCTCAACTATTCAGCCAATAACCATAGAAGATGTATTATCAAATATCTATACAGAAAATTCAACAATAATACTTTTGGATCAAATAACTGATATTAATAACGTGGGATCTATCATCAGGTCGGCGGTATGCTTTAATGTGGATGCTGTTATACTGCCATATCATAATTCTCCGTCAGAAGATTGCGGTATGTCAAAAACTGCTAGTGGCGCTATAGATATGATTCCAATCGTATATGTAATAAATGTAGCAAATACAATGAAATTGTTTAAAAAAGCGGGGTACTGGTGTTATGGTTTTGACGCGCAGGAAGGAGAATTTCTACATAAAACAATACTGGATAAGAGAAGGCTGATAATTTTTTGGATCAGAGGATAAGGGAATGCGAAAATTAACAAAAGAGAAGTGCGATTTCTTACTAAAAATTGCAATGTCAGGAAAAATAGATAGCCTAAATGTATCAAATGCAGCAGCCATAGCATTACATTCCATTTTCATACAGAATCATGATTAAACACTCTAGCAATTTTGTTATAACAATTGATGGACCATCTGCATCAGGCAAAGGGAGTTTGGCAAAAAAATTAGCAGAATTTTTCAATTTCCAGTACTTAGATACAGGAAAGTTGTACAGAATAATAGCTGCAACATTTGGAATTGACGCATATACAAATTTAGAAATCGATAACAATCTAGAAAAAAAATATTAATACTGTTAAAAGACAATAACACAACATTCTACAATAATGAAAGTATAGGTAAAGTTGCTTCAATCTTAGCAAGACACCAACATATCAGACTTGCATTGTTACCTATACAACGCAAACTTATTTATTCAGCTAACCCAGGAATAGTACTTGATGGCAGAGATACATCGTCTACAGTATTCCCTGACGCAAATTTTAAGATTTTCGTTACGGCACAAACATCTATCAGAGCACAAAGAAGATTTAAAGAAATGCAGCATCAAAAAAAAGAAATGTACAAAACAATACATTCTCGGATAATACAAAGAGATATCAGAGACACATACAGAAAATTTTCTCCTTTAACAAAAGTAAGGGATGCTTTATATGTTAACACTTCATATATGAATAAAGAACAGGTATTTTTATATATTAAAGAAAAAATAAAAAACCTACTTGTAAAGTACAATAAATAATAATAATATAATTTTCACTGCTTTTGCTAATATAAAATAGGCTGTTATGGAAAATCTTCAAATGAAAACAAACTCGGAATCAGAGAACTATTTACAGAATATTAAAAGAATAAAATCTAACAAATTTACCAACCATAACCTTGAAGTAGAAGACTGCAATAATAATGATGATAATAATTTAGAATTTCAACATGCATTAAGAGAGTTTGTCAATGACAGCATAAAGGAAGGACAGATAATAGAAGGTACCATTGTTTTTATCGATAAGGGTTATGTAACAATAGACTCAGGTTTAAAATCTGAGAGTGTAGTCTCACTAAAAGAGTTTGAATTGGGTGATGATTATCAAAACATTAGTGTCGGCTCGAAAGTGAAGCTATACCTAGAAAAAATGGAAGGTCGCAACGGTAGTGTAGTATTAAGTAGAGAAAAAGCTATCAGAGATGAGCTATGGCAGAAACTTGAAGAGGCGGCAGAGAAGAAAGAAGATGTTGAAGGAGTGATTTTTAGCTCAATAAAATGTGGCTATACTGTCGATATTAAGGGTGTCGTAGCATTCTTGCCAGCAAGTCATGTTGCTCTAAGACAAGTGAAAGATATTACACCACTACTAGGTAAGAAACAAAAGTTTCGCATACTAAAAATGGATAAAAAAGCAAGGCAACATTGTTGTATCAAGGAAAGCCATACTTGAGGAATCTCTTGCAGATGCTAAAAGTTTATACATCAGCCAATTGAATGAGGGAGACATAATTGAAGGTAAGGTAAAAAAGCATTACTAAATATGGCGTATTTATAGAAATACATGAATCCCCTTCGGTTGGTGTTGTTGATGGATTATTACACATAACGGATATATCGTGGAGCCGTGTAAGCCACCCTTCTGCTGCTTTTTCATGTGGTCAGACCGTAAGAACAAAAATTATAAAAATTGATCGTGAAAACAAGAAAATTTCTCTCGGGGTAAAACAGTTAGAGGAAAGTCCGTGGTCTAATATTGAGAAAAAATACCCAGTTGACAGTATTCACAAAGGTATTGTCACAAGCATTGAAGAATATGGTGTGTTTGTTGAGCTGGAAACAGGAATAGAAGGATTAGTGCATGTATCAGAAGTGAGCTGGACAAAGAATTCTTTGCCTATAAATCAATTGTTTATGAGAGGTGAAGAAATTCAAGTCAAGGTCTTGAGTATTGATACAGCTAAGAGTCGCATGAGCCTTAGCATGAAAAGGTGTCAGGATAACCCATGGCAGGCATTTACATTGAAGTATCCTTTAGGATCCGTTGTGTCGACAAAAATAAAAAATATCACAAATCTTGGTATATTTGTTTCATTCCAAGATAACACGCTGAGTGATGGAATTGAAGGGTTAATCCGTACCACAGAGTTAAGTTGGTCTTTACCACCGGAAGTTGCGGTAAAGAAGTACAGCATTGGGGACTCTATAGAAGCGAAGATATTAATGATAAATGCAAATAAAAGCAAAATAGATCTTGGAGTGAAACAGTTAGAGTATGATCCTTTCCTTGAGTTACTAAAGAGAACTAATTTAGGAGACAGAATACCAGTTACTGTTACTAAGGTTGTTGAAGATACTGGAGTGTTAGTAGACGTATTTAATGATTCAAATGGTTTTAACCTTCTCATTGAGCAGGAATATTTACCTGATAATAAAAAGTTCTTTCCTGGGGATAAGTTAGAAGCTGAGGTATTACTTATTGAAACTTACAATATGATATTGTCATTAAAATAGGTTTTTTCATGTCTGATTATTTACTTAAAATAGAGATTTTAAGTTCTAAAGTAAAGTTGTGGCGTACTTTGACATTTTTAATGGTATTTGTTTTGTTAATATTGAGTAACTATGTTGACACATCAAGCATCAGTAATTTCCTAGATAACGAATATATCGCTAAAGTAAATATAGATGGTAAAATTGAGACTAACGAGGAGTTAAGTAGGCTACTTGATAAGATCGCCAAGGACGGTAATATTAAAGGATTGATACTAAATATCAACAGTCCTGGAGGAACAATAACGGGTAGTGAAATTCTTTACCAAAATGTACGAAATGTTTCACAACATAAACCAGTGGTGGCACTGTTGAATGACTTTGCTGCTTCAGGAGGGTACATGACAGCAGTTGCAGCAGATTATATAATAAGTCGTCATACCACTATTACAGGGTCGATAGGGGTGTTAATACAATATTTTGGCATAAACTCACTAGCAGAAAAAATGGGCGTCTCTTTGAGATTGATAAAGTCTTCTAATTTAAAAGCGGCAACGTCTCCTTTTGAAGAGTTTACACAAGAGAAAGAAGAGTCGTTGCGTAGGGTTATTGATGAGTCTTATAAGTATTTCGTTGATATAGTAGCGGATCGTAGAAAAATGGGGAGAGATCAAGTCTTAAAGCTAGCCGATGGTAGTATGTATACAGGTTCGGAAGCGTTATCTATAGGACTGGTTGACCAGATTGGTGGAGAAGAAGAAGCACTGCGTTGGTTTTTCTCACAAAATGTCAAGACAAGGAAGGTAAAAGTACTATCCAGAAAGGCACACAGGTCTATAATTGAAGGTTTAGATTCGCTCGTATCTCACATCGTTCGTTATTACATTCAGTAGATAAATGTTATGTTAAAATCTCACTTAATTCAGCATATATCAAAAAAAAATCCTTCTCTTAGTGAAGAGATAGTAGCTAAGATATTAAATATATTTTTCTCGTTAATTATAGATTACCTAAAAAATAACTATAGAGTGGAACTAAGGGGATTTGGATCTTTCACAGTAAGGAGCTATAATATTAAAACTGTTAATACAAGGTTAGCAAAAAAACAAATATCAAAAGGTATACTTTAGAGCTAGTAACAAGTTTATAAAGCTCATTAATCAATAGCTTTAGATTGTATATTAAAGGCTTATTATGAATCAAACAAGCAGCTTTCATATCTCCGAAACAAAGCAAAGCCTAGATCAAGCGTTTGATAGGTTGGAGTCTGTACTGAAGGAAAAATTAAATAACAGAGACAGTATACAGTATCAAGAAACTATAAAATCACTTAATGAACAAAATAAAAGATTGAATCAGCAACTGATAGAAAAGATGAACGAGTGTGACAGTTGGAAAGGTACATATTATGAAATTGTAAATAGGTTGAACTCAATAATAGAAAATATGAAGTCTATTTTGAAAAAGGAGCAAGTGAGTGAATAACTATAGTACACAGGTTATTGTAATTACTGTCAGAAACAATACGTATAGGATAGCATGTAATAAATCAGAAGAGTCACATCTACTTAGTTTAGTTGACGAGTTTAATACGCTAGTTAATTCAATATCAGATGCAGAAAAAGGTAAAGGTTCAGATGCTTTAATATTCCTATTGGCAGGTTTAACACTAGAAGACGAAAAAAACGAATTAAAGGCTCAATTAAAAAAAAAAAAAAGACGAAATGCTGGTGTATAAGAGGTATTTCGATGATTATTTGAGAATAAAAAATGATACAAATGACATATTATCTCATACTTTATTAAGAATAGAAAAATTAATTCATAGTCTAGGGAAATCTAGTTGAGTTATGGTAGACCCTTTATTATATTAATTTTTTAACTAATAAAAGAAAGTAAACCTTCAGGCATTTCGCGTGATATTGGTAAATTTTTGTTTATTTTATTTAACAGAGTAATATTTATATATTATAATGCGTGTTTGCGGTGCTGTACGTTATAGTGTATACACTGCTAAAAGATGGCTATAGTCTGTGTTGTCAATTAATCAGGTATCACTTTTATGAATAGAATTCGATTAGATACTAGTAACTTCCATCTCAAATTCAAAAATTCAATGTTTTGTGGATTAAAAGGATTTCTGATTTTTAGTTTGGCAGGTACTACATTGTTTCACAATTCATCACACAGTATGTTTTTCGGTAAAGAAAGTAGATTTTCACTTTCAGAAAATGAGAACTACAGAATAAGCCATGGTAATATAAAATCCCAATTAAAAAACAATGTCGTACCATTTTGCGAAGCTGTAATAGTCATGCCATTGGTATTCATAGCTACCCACTTTATTGGTAATGCAATGGGCGCAGAGCATAATTTCACAATGTACATGATATGCTCAGCGGTATGTATGGCCATTATGTTAGTAATTTGTTTAACGCTTAGGTTGCTACAAAAAAAGGAAGGACTCGTGTTGCGACCATATTGAACACCCTATATATAGAAATCCTAACTGCAATGATAATAGTTTCATCAATTTCACAGATCCCACAGATTCTTCATCAAAAACAAGTAGTAAAAAAGTCTTTATCAGCATTAAAAAGTCTGTTCAGCAAAAAAAGTAGTACCAAGTCGGCAAAAGCTAAATCTATAGTTTTCTCTGTATTAATGGCTCCTGTAACAGCAATAAAAGCAACTTTAGAACTCTGTTTACTCACTATAGAAATGCTAGAATTACCATTTAGCCTTATACTTGATGCGTTAACTATGACATATGAGATAGCAACGCAAGGTAATGCTACTTCCCAGTTTGACCACTCGCGAAAAAGTGTTGAGAGGATGTGTAGTCTGTTGTATTCAGGAATACGGGATTTAATTGTCACTGGTAGTCTAGGAATACTCCAAGCTGAAATTATAACACAGAAACATTGTGGTGACAGGTCTCCTATATCACTTCTTGATCAAATCTTTACAGAATCTCACGTAAACAAGACAGAAGAACATTCTCAAAGGTCAACACAAGGAGGAACAAAAAAAAACATGTTGCTCAAGTCAGCATAACTAAGATCTTAATATAGGCTTAGTATAGAGATTTACAGATTATTAATATCTCTCAGTTGATAATCAAGGTAGTGTATGTTATTCTCATGCAGGATGTAATGAGTAATGGATGCGTGTCAAAGACAGCAGTGGTACTATTTAATTTGGGTGGTCCGCAATCACTATCTGAAGTTAAATCTTTTCTGTTCAACCTATTTTATGATAGAAATATTATAAATTTAGCAAACCCTCTGAGGTTTATATTAGCAGTACTGATTTCTTATTTCAGAAAAAATAAAGCAATAAAAATATACAAGTGTCTTAATGGAAAATCTCCTATCTTACAAGAAACAAACATGCAGGCTTCTTCTCTCGAACTAATGTTAAATAACGATAATGAAAGCCGGTATAAAGTTTTTACATTCATGCGTTATTCACAACCTTCTGCTAAAAATACGGTAGAGTCTGTACTTCAATATCATCCGGATAAAATAATCTTACTACCTTTGTATCCACACTACTCGACGACCACTACATTATCTGCAATTCAACATTGGAATTACTACATAAAAAAAAGCAAGCTCAAAGTTCCTACATTAACGATATGTTGTTATTATAACAATAGAAACTATATAAAAGCACAATGTCAATTAATCATAGAAAAATACAAGAAAGCAAAAAATTATGGTTCACCAAGAATACTATTCTCAGCACATAGTCTGCCATTAAGCATAATACAACAAGGTGATCCATATCAATATCAGGTAGAGCAAAATGTGTCATTAATCGTAAAATTATTAAACATACCATCGTTAGATTATAGGATCTGCTACCAAAGTAAAATTGGTCCAGTAAAATGGCTAGAGCCTGGTACGTTATCAGAAATTAACCAAGCAAAAAAAGATAACGTACCTGTAATATTAGTACCTATATCATTTGTAGCTGAAAACTCCGAGACTCTAGTAGAGCTAGATATAGAATACAAAGCACTAATATCGAAAGAAAATATGTTTTTCAGAGTACCAACCTTAAGTAACCATGAAGACTATATCAAATGCTTAAAAGAAATATGTACACATGGCAACAAAAGTCTATGTCCTCTTCAATATAAAATGTGTTTTAAATCATTAAACACATCACATCCACATAAAAATCAAGCTTGCATTAATAATAAAAATTTCTTTAAACACATCTTTTGTTTGTAATTAGGTACTCATTTACATTCTACTATAGCAGAGCAATCAACAATTATCCTACCGTTACATTTCAAATCTGCAATTTATCCTTAACGAAATTATTTAATTTATTATAAAAAACTCATTACAGTAATTCAGGTTCAACAGTTATAATAGGATGAAGATCTCATTTCTATTAAACGAGATATTGTACGCTGAAAATCTACAGGGACTTCTTTTAAGTAATATAATAGTTGTGGTTCTACAGTGAGAGAACAAAAAACTTTAGTTTTATTCTCATATAATTCATCAATTAAAATAGTAAACCTACGCATTTCATTTTGGTTGTAAAGATTAAAAACTGGAATTCCTGCAATAAATATTACTGAAAAATTACGTACTATTTCCTGATAATCAGGTATCCATAATGACTGTCCACACAACTCGTGAAACTCAAACCAAGCAATACTACCACAAACTTTATTAACATTAATATTTCTTCCAAGAACACACAATGTTACAGATCTAATATTTCCTTGATCTGTCATTTTGGAAAATAAATCAGATAAATTTGCATAAGAATTATCCCCTATAAAGTACACATCACTCACCGCTAAGTTTTTAATAGTGCGATAATCTTGCTTTCCAGATAAGTGAACAATATGCATTTTATTTATGATTAATGATATTGCTGGTTCAAAAGATTGCCTTTGTATGCCATCTTGATAAAGCTCTACAGGAGAATAATTTGAAGTCATCATAACAATTACCTTCTGACTAAAAATCACAGAAAATAACCTATATAGTATCATAGCATCACAAATGTCATAAACTTGCATTTCATCCAAAAATAATAAATCTACATCACGTACCATTATTTTTGCAACCTTATAAAGCGGATCTTTAAATGACTTAAACTCGTGCAATAAGCTATGTATTTCCCTCATAAATTGATTAAAATGCTGTCTTTTTTTCTTTCTATTTTACAAGAATTATAGTAAAGGTCTGTAATCATTGACTTTCCCCTACCAACTTTTCCATATATATATATACCAATCTTTTTTAATCTCTTTTTTTATAGGCAAGAAATGACAAAGCTTCTTAACAGACAAATATGGGGTTAGTGTTTTCAACAACTTAACTTGTTGTTCATCATAAACAATCTGACCACTATCCACCATAGAACAATACTGAACAAAAGCCTCTTCTATTTTTCTATTACTCATAAAATATTAATGTAATTAACATAAAAAAGGTTATCTTTGTACTTCCAATATTTTATTCTATAACAGAATAGATAAATCTCAACTTGCAGATTGTTTAATAATAAAATTGAAGGGTACACAAGTTGAGTTTTTAATTATCTAGCTTCTAGTTTTACACTTACTATCTGATATAATCCTTCTTGCCTTACTTTGGACACTTAAAGGACTATAACCAGCAAAATGACAAACATTAACAAAATCTTCTGAAAGATCACTTAACCAATTAGTCGCTTTTATTTTTTCGAGCCTATTTTCCATTCTCCTATAATTAGATGTCGAATCAATTATTGCTTGAAGTATAACTGCTTTCCACATTGATTGATAAGATATATGTTCTTCCAAGAGTTCACCATCATGCATATAGTCTGTATAATTTGTGCTATATGCATCACAATATTCATAAAAATTTAATGTATCATAATTCATAATTAACCTATATTATTAAAATATTTTTATTCAAAGCTTAGGATAAATAAAAAAGCAAGAGTTGGATAACTGGATATAATACACTTTGGATTTTTTTGATTCTTATAACATTATCGAATAGTTTTTCCTCCTATTCTGATGTTATTGCTAATACGTGTAATAGTACATCTGCATACCTTCTTTCTGTATCTGCTATACTTCTTTTGCATAATGGGTACAACCCATCATTTTTGAAATATTAATCTCATAATTTTTAGTACCAATTTAATATATTGGTATTAGTAGAAAATAAGACATAACTACCTTAAGCATCAAATCAATAACTTATGTCAAAACAGTACTGTCAGTATTATCCAAATCTAATAGATATATCCAATTATTCAGTATTAAATATACTCTTATGTTATAACTAACCCATTATATAACATATCTAGTATAAAGCTGATCACATTTTTACCGATATCTCAAAAAACACATTAATATTCATCTCTATACAAAAGTTATGATGTAGTATAAAATTGCTTAAGTGATATACCTTATATGTTTAGCACAAATTATAAACGTCAGTTTGGATTAATATCATAATACACTAATAAGAAAGGGAGAAAATATAGACAATTTATCTGTGTCGTTTATCTATGATGATGAATATTACCGGATTACCCGTCGCACAATGAACTTCATACCTATCATCTCCAAAGCACATTAGCAGTAACAACTGCACACTAACGACACTTCACATTACATTAAACCGGACAACACAAAAGTGCTCTGAGACTAAAAAAGAAAACCTATAAACAGAGAAATTCAATCTTTATATACACAGTTCAAGTACCTTAGATGCATATGATACATATAAAAACTACTAACAATTCTTTATTCTATACTAATAGTAGGTTGTGCCCCCTGCTCTGAAATTAAAGACACCAAAAGATTATTTACAAACTTAATTTTTTGTTCATCAGAAAGACTAATGCGATACTGTACCTCTAAATGCTTCAATATTTCATCTACCATAATAATAGCATTCCTCACTATACACTCCCCTAGCGTTAGTAATAGCTTTTGCTTGCTGCCTCCTCAACATAATTTGTGCTATTTCTGAAGAATAAGCTAAATGTGATATTCTAGCATCTTCCACAACTATACCTACAATTTCCAATCTCTCCTGTAACATACTACACAGTTTATATGATATCTGTGCAGAGTTATTACGTAAAGATTCGCTATTATCCTCAGCATCATATGGATAACTACCAGCTAATTCTCTAACTGCAGTTTCACTTTGAATATTAATAAATTCGTGATAATCAGTCACATTAAGGCAAGCTTTTGCTGGGCTAATTACTCTCCAAACAATTACAGCTGCTATTTCTATCGGATTTCCATTAAAATCATTCACTTTTATCTTACTTGTATGAACATTTCTCACTTTTAACGAAATTGACCTCATACGAACAAATGGAATAGTCCAAAAAAACCCTGGTTTGAACATAGTTCCTATATAATTTCCAAAAAATTCAACAACTCTCGCTTCATTTGGATTATTCACAAAAAATCCACTTGGTAAAATAAATGTACAAATCAAAGATATCAAAGATACAGGAATAATAATAACAAAACTTCCATAATACACTGAAGATAACAACAGGAAGACAAAGGCTATAGCACAAAATATGACTGAAAACCCATTAATATGCATTAATTCTTTGTCATAAAATTCCTTACCATTCACAATATCCCCTCCATTTGCAAATAAACCACTGTTTTATAAACTAACAGAAAACCTTTTCTGACACGAATCATATGCTAACACATTCATATAGTATATAATTATTACATATACTAGGCATATAATTTTACAAATATTTTAACTATCACTTAACTACAACTTTAAAATTCAGAAAATAATATTAGAAAATTTATCAAAAGATAAACTTACGCAGTGCAAGCTTACCCTATAAACAATAGTGAAGACGTATCATCTGTATCAAATACTTAACAACATTATTACTGCACAGTCAGTATTGCATTGAGTATATCCACACGGCCATTTTTTTTTGCTATACTTAAAGGAGTTTCATTTTTATAATTAGTAATATTTGAGTTAGCACCCACTGACAATAAAAATCTCACTATATCCAACTTTCCATATCTAACAGCATAAGATAAGATGTTATCTCCTAAGGTTGCTGTACGCGCTCTGTACAATATAGAAGACAAACTTATACCTGACTCTTCAAGTCTGTTAATTAATGACCTTAATCCAGGAATATCACTATTCATTACACAGTAAAAAAATCTGCGCATAGTAAACCTCGGGATTATACACTCTTGGCAAATGATTATTCATTTGATCATATGTACTTTTCTCAATCTCCTTAACGAGACTTCTAGTAAATGGCCAGTAATAAGAACCATTAACTCCTTCATTCCCACTTTGTGTTTGAGAACTACCACTTAATATTTTACTAATTTTTTTTTATCCATCCTTATTTCCTGATGCTTAGCGCTCACTCCCTGATTGTTTACTTCTCTTTGTAGTTTATCCTTCTTCCCCATACCTGAATCTGAGACTCCTTGCATATTATTATGTCTACCATCCTCATAATTTTCATTATGGTTCTTCACCGACACATTCCTTTTATAGGACATATAATCATCTTCTTCATCCATATCTTCTTCACTCATATCTTCTTCACTCATACTCTCTTCACTCATATCTTCTCCACTCATATTCTCTTCACTCATATTCTCTTCATTCATATCCTCTTCATCCATATCCTCTTCATCCATATCCTCTTCATCCATATCCTCTTCATCCATGTTTTCTTCATTAAATTCATTGCGTCCCACACCACTACCACCATAGATCATAGAACCCTCCTTATTTACCATTTCAGTACTTGACATACTCTGCGCAAAACCTGGCGTAGCATTGATAAAACTCACCACTGCAACAAATAAAAATAACCTTTTCATACACAAAAACTCTCTAATTAATAACTTTTTATCTAATTAATAATAATTACTGCTATAAGTATAATTTTTTTATTAATATTATGAGTCAAAGTACTTGGATTATACACCATATGAATAATATTGCAACTAGTTCTCTTTGTCCTTTAACATGGATATCTGCATCAGCTGGAACAGGGAAAACAAGAACATTGGTGAACAGAGTTTTGAGATTACTAGTAACAGGTCACAGAAATATACTTTGCTTAACGTTTACAAATGCAGCAGCACATGAAATGATAAAACGAATACATTCGACCCTTAGTACTTGGGCAATATTAACAGATGAAGAACTTAAAAAAAAATTACTAGATATTATGCCAAATAATATGACCATTCAAGAATGTAAAAGAGCAAGAGAATTATTTAGTAATTTACAAAATTTGTCACTTTCAATAAAAACGATACACAGTTTTTGCTATCAACTAATATCTACTTTCCCAATAGAAGCAGGAATTTCCTCAAATTGTACAATCAAAGATTTTACAGAGTCTTTTACAAGAATCTTCTATAAACTCTTGTATGATCCTACAGTAAAACATCACTTATCAGCTATTTCAGATGAAATAACAGAAAATACAATTCTTGAGTTACTATATAAATTATTAAGTAAGCAACATTATAATTTAAACAAAGATCTCGTATATAAAAAAACTTAAACTTGACAAAGCACAACCAAAGCAACAACTGGACATTGATAACCAAGCATTGATACCCTTAATCAGAATCCTAAGTGAAGGAAGCACAAGAGACAAAAAAATTAGTAACAAGTTAGTTAAGTGGGCAGACTTACCTTATAAATATAAAATACAAAAATCTAATGAATACATAAAGATATTTATCAACTTACCATCTCTAGAAAAAAAAACCTATATCACTAATAATAACAAAAAATACATTAACTGCTTTCCCCGAAGCAGAAAAAATAATTTCAAATATACAAGACAAAATATTAGATTTTACAAAAAAATTTTTTTACGCCAATAAAATAGCAGAACGTACAGTTCATTTGATTGAAATAGCAGAGTGCTTTGTAAAACTATACCAACAAGACAAACAAAAACTAAATTATTTAGATCATAATGATGTAATCGACTTAACATTAAACTTACTTACAAATCCAACGTACAAAGATTGGATACTGTTTCGTCTAGACAGTAAAATAGATCACATATTAATCGATGAATCACAGGATAATAGTGTAAAACAGTGGAACATTATTTCACAATTATGTGAAGAATTTTTTTCAGGTATTGGCACAACAGAAGGAATAAGGACACTATTTGTTGTTGGAGACATAAAACAATCCATATACAGCTTCCAAAACGCAAGACCTGATTACTTCGAACCTATGTGTAATTACTTTGCACAAGAAAGTACCCAATATCAAATATTGCATTTAAATAAATCATTCAGATCAACACCACCCATCCTCAAGTTAGTAGACAAAATATTTAATAATTTTCGCAAAGAAGTGTCCTTTAGCGACAAAGAAATAAAACACGAAATTTTTAGAAAAAACGATCCAGGATATGTAGAAATATGGCCTATATTTAATACTAAAAACCACAAGCAAAGTTTTTTACTAGAACCTAAAGATCAAACGGATCCAGATTTCAATCTATTACTTGCATCAACCATCGCTAACAAGATTCATACGTGGATAAAAGGCAAAAGAATTTTACTAGGAAAGAACCGTATAGTAGCACCAGGCGATTTTTTAATATTGGTAAGGCATAGGACTTGCTTCATAGACCATATAATCACAGCGTTAAAAAAGTTCAATATTCCTACCCTGGAAAGAGATAAATTCAAGATAATGGACTATATAATAATCCAGGACCTTATTAATTTAGGAGAATTTCTACTACTACCAGAAAATGATTTAGCCTTAACAGGGTTGTTAAAATCTCCAATTTTTGAATTTACGGAAGAACAAATATTTAATTTAGCATATAATAGGAACAACACGTACTTGTGGGAGGAGCTACAATCTAAGTTCGGGAATATATCAAATTATCTCAAGCAATTAATTAACATATCAAAACTACATAGCCCTTTAAATTTATACAATTATATTCTATCAGAACATAAACTCAAATTCACAAAACGTTTGGGTCAATCAAACACAGAAATCATAGGAGAGTTCATCAATCTATTAATACAATTTGAATCTAATAATTTAAATTCATTGCAATCATTTATACATTGGATAAAAAGTACTAATCCAGAAATAAAAAAGTGATATCAGTCCTACAAAAGATTATGTAAAAATAATGACAGTACATAGTGCAAAAAGGCATGCAATCGCCTATAGTATTTTTATCAGATACCACAACTATACCAAAAAGTGATATACAGTTAGTATTTGACGAAGAATTTACACCATTCTGGCCTCGAAATGATATTAATGAAGTGTGCGAACACCTTAAATATCAACAAAAGACAAATGAATACTACGAATACCTAAGACTACTTTATGTAGCTATGACTAGAGCAGAAGATGAACTATACATTACTGGAATACCGCCCATACATAATAAATCATGGTATGATATAATCTATAACCTAAACTATGCATACAAGAAAAAATATGTTTGCTTATACCCAACAACACAGGAAAAAGCAGAAGTTTTATACCTTGATGAGTAGCTTCAAAACTATTTAAAATAAATTCATACGTGATCAACAACATAATTTAAAGCGAAAAAAATCGCATTTCCATCTAACATTTAACCTTAAGAAACGCAAACATTAATCCTAAGAGATACTACCAATTAAAACCTATACAACATCATAAATTATTATGCTCTGTTAAATCTTAATGTGCTAATAATAGAAAATTTTTAACATGTTATCATTTAATCACACCGTATAAAAAAACTTATAAAAAAATATAACAGTTGACCTCTAATAAATTCTTATCTAATTTATGTATACATAAGTACTAATTTTTAGAGAACTCTCCTTTAAATCGTCACATTGTCATAGGTGAGCGCTGCCTATCTATGAACTTTTTAAGCAATCTTCCTTCTTTAAAAAATTTATGTGTATCTATTGACGCAAGAATTCATAAATAAACACAACTAAATACTTATAGCAACTACTTGACAACAACATACAAAAGAACTCACTAAAATTACTTATTAATAAAAACACTAATTTCCAACAGAACCTTTCACAACAGGAATAATTTTCGTCAGCAAGAGCATTGATTTTTTAACAACCTCACGGAACAAGTAACGCTATCTAAAGCAAGCACTATCTAGGGCACAAAACACCATAAACATTTTTCAATAGAGACAACATTAAACACACTTACACAAATAAAACCATTGTTTTTGAATAAGTAATTTATAGTACGATAACATTCAATCCGGTAAGCTTCCTATTTTCCAAATCTTGATGTGCTGTTACTATGTCATCGAATTTATATATTTTATTTATATTAACCTTTATATAATTTTTCCTTATTACTTCAAAAAGTTCCATAGCTGTCATGGATAAATCAAAGCTTGAGCGTTTATAGTGAAAGACCAAAGGTGCAGTAAAAAACAATGACCTAGAACTTAACATGGTAGCACTAACATTAGGTATAGCTCCTGATATTTGACCATAGGAAACATAAATTCCAAAAATACTAAGCGATTCAAAGGATACCTGACTAACTGATGCCCCAACAGAATCATAAACCACATTCACACCAACACCTTGAGTAATGTCCATCACTTGTTCGACAAAATTTTTACTATTACCATGTACTATATAAGAACACCCAGAACGTAAGGCGATATTTGCTCTATCATCAGAACTGATCACACCTATAACCCTGCACCCCTTATGATTAGCCCACTGACACAGTATTTGTCCTACACCGCCAGTTGCCCCATGTACTAAAGCAAAAGTTTTAGGACGTATTGCATAGACTAAATGCGTCAGATAATGTGCAGTCATACCCTTAAATAACGCTGCAGCTGCAACTTGATCAGTAATATCACTTGGTATCCTTACTAAGTATTTTTGGTTTACAATTCTTTTTTCAGAATAAGCACCTCCAGATACTGTACAGTAACCTACCCTGTCACCAACATTAAAAACCTCAACATCTTTACCTAATTTCTCTATCACTCCTACTGCTTCAATTCCAAGGACAGTAGGAAACTTTTTACTCTTACGCATACCATTACGACATTCAATATCATAACGATTTAACCCGATAGCTGTGTGTTTTATTAACACTTCATCATCTTTGGGCTCACCAATATTATGATTAACATATTTTAAAGTTTCAGAACCACCGTTTTTATCAATAACAACAACTTTTACCATAACATTACATAATACATAACAAAAATTCACTTATTTTATTTAGTTAGAAACTAACAATAAAGTTCATATGATTAACATATTTTAAAGTTTCAGAACCACCAGTTTTATCAATAATAATAGCTTTTACCATAACATTACATAATTTATAACAAAAATTCACTTATCTATTTAGTTAGAAACCAACAATAAAGTTCAGAAGCCCGCCTGATATCTACATGATATCTTTTAAATTTAATACATCAATATTAATTAATAACAAACATCCTCACTCAAACATTTACATAAAGCTACACATGCATTTCTTTCTAATAAAAATAAAAAATATTATGCAAACAGTTACCTTACTCTAGGTAGGCAATCATTATAAATAAAAATTATGCATAAAATATTTATTACAAGTTTATAAAAAGAATAATTTCACTACTGTTTTTCTATGCACTAAATGTACTAAATTTGCTTTTGTATCTCACTACATCTCCCATAGCATAAACTGACTCATAAATTCTATAAAAATAATCAATAAACTTTACTTAACTGTGCGTTGATTTTTCAATAATTTCCGGAAGATATAGTATAATCTTCCTGATCACAAAGCACACACTGGTACTTTTACACAACCATATCAACCATTAGCTATACAACTATTCTCACTTGAACTAAAAATTGAAAACAAACAGGATGAATTCACTCTACGTACTATCACTCAAAATATTATAGCAACAGTACTCTATACCACTAATACACACAGATAGATTCAGAAAAAATTTAATGGTACTTTCCTTACTAAGTTACATCTATTTTTGGTAGTATACATACCGAGTCACTTTACAGTTTAACAATAAAGCCATCAGTAATTATTTACACCATACCATGATTCTATTTACCAAGACATACTTCACAATAAACTTTCGTAACCACAAACACTTATGCACAGCAGCTGCCTCTATTACATAATTCCAGAGAAAGTAGCTACACATTTCACACAAATAAATAATCACCTCCCTGTATTTTCTGAATCAACAGCTAAAGGTTTAGATTGACTTTCTGGCTGAGAATTTGGTGCGCTGTAATTAGAAACAATTCTACTTAGGACTTCATCTCTAGGACCAATAGCAGTAATCACACCATCATTCATAACTAATACTTTATCAACAGCATTAAGTAATTGTATTTTGTGAGTCATAATAAAAGTGGTAATACTATTCTTTTTTGCATAAAGTAACGCATTCACCAAACTTGACTCTGACCTTCCGTCCAAATTGGCATTTGGCTCATCAAGGACTAAAAGTCTTATATCCCCATAAAATGCTCTCGCTAAACCTAACATCTGCTTTTGTCCACCAGATAGAATGCAACCACTGGAACCAATTACAGTATCATACCCATTAGGTAAACTTAAAATCAATTCATGTACACCAGCAATTTGAGCAGCTTTTACTACCTCACCAGGATCAGGATTTGGCATCATCCTTGCAATATTAACTTTTACAGGAGCATTAAATAATTCTATATCCTGTGGAAGATAACCAATATAGTGTCCAAAATCCTCCCTATTCCAAGTATAAACATTTGCACCATCAAGTCTGACAACACCTGATATTGGCTTCCATACACCTACTAACAATTTCGCTATAGTAGATTTTCCGGAAGCACTAGGTCCTATAACACCTACAATATCTCCAACTTCTACTGAAAAAGACACACCTTTAATAGTTGGCTTACCTGCACCATAAGGAGTAAAGAACACATGATCAAATGTCACCTTTCCTTTAGGAGCTGGCAAAGACATAGTTTGTTCTCTTTTTTGGAGAAGTCAAAAGTAATATTTGTAATCTCTTATAAGATATTCGGGCTGATATTAACATTTTCCAAGTATTAATTGATGCTTCAAAAGGAGCTAACGCTCTACCCATCAAAATTGATGAGGCAATAATTCCTCCAGCAGTTTTATGTCCTAAAACTGCAAGAAGTGCTCCAACTCCTATCACTGATATCTGCAAAATTGATCTAATAAATTTGGTAATCCCAGAAATCAAATTCGAACGGTTTTGCGCTTTGATCTGCATCGCCCGATTTCGATCATTTTTCCCAGCCCAATCATCTACAATATGATTAACCATTCCCATTGCCTCAACCACTTCGGCATTACGAGTTGCAATATCAATTGAATTAATATTACGTATTCCTTCTTCACTCACCTCTTGTAATACCTTCTTCGTTGCTAATTCATTCCACACAGCCATAGATGTCAACAACACTACTCCTAATATAGCAATACAACCTGTTACAGTATGTATCATGAAAATAGCAATAAGATATAGAACTGCCCATGGAGTGTCAAACAACGAAAATATACCAAACCCAGTAATAAAACCTTTCACAACACCTAAATCACGAATTACTTCCCCACTTGAAGTAGATGACTTTACAGAAGTCAAGCCAATGGATTTTACAATAAGATCAGGAGTAACTACCTTATCTATCCAATCACCAACTTTAGACATAACTAAAGACCTACATATTTCCAGTATCGCAGAACAAGCAAAAGCACCAATTGTTATCGCACTTAACATAATCAAAGTAGATAAACTTCCGCTTGAAAGTACCCTATCCAAAACTTGAGAAGTATACAATGGCAAAAACAACATTAATAAATTAATGGCAGAACTGAACCAAAAAATAAACCAAAAAACACTTTTACATTTTTCTAAACTAGTATACAGAATACTTTTTTTTAGTTCTTTCATTGCCTGAAAGTTAAAATTTACTCCTTCCACAGGTCCCTCTAAATAATTAATAATTGTATCATCACAATATATCTATATTAAATAAACAATACAGGTATTTAATAAATTTTCATACAAATAATTTTTAATTGAAATCAAGCTATACAATATGATATAGTCCGCCATATTTTATATTCTATAAACATGTTTAACAATACAGCCGCATTAATAGTAATTTTAGTTTTTGTATCATTAACCTTAGCATCTTTAATATCTGGGGTAGTACTAATGGCTATTAGCAATGAATTCTACATGAAATACAGAAACAAAATCATGATAATAAGAGTACTTTTGCAATTCACATCACTAATCCTGATAATACTATTTTTTAAATAGGAAGATGCTTTAATGGAATTGAATACGACACTATATAGCATTTAAGTTACACTCTAGATTCATTTTCACATGTAGGAAAGGTCTCCACTGTATGACAAAGCATTTAATAAGTTAGGTTTGTTAAGTATAAATAATCTATACAGGAGTTACTATTTTAAATGGGAGAATTCTTAAATGAGATTGGACACAAAATTAATTGGTATATTAAATTATACTCCGGATTCATTTTCAGATGGAGGAAAATTCTTCACTATAGAAAAAGCATTGCAACAAGTTAAAGACCTAATCGATGGCGGAGCAGATATAATAGACGTAGGAGCAGAGTCAACAAGACCTACGTATTTATACACAAAGCATGGTGGTAACATTATATCCCAAAGTGATGAATGGAATAGACTACAAAATATACTTCCCACAATAATAGAAATTGCACACAGCAGCAATGTTCAAGTAAGCATAGATACTAGGCACGCAAAAACTGCAGAAAATGCAATAGAATTAAATGTAGATTATATAAATGATGTAAGTACATTATCGGATGACAGCATGACTCAAGTTCTGCAGAATAGTTCCGCTAGTATTATCATTACTCATAATTTAGGTATTCCATTAATCAAAGGAAATAATATACCAGAAGGCTGCGATCCAATTAATGAAATTATAACATGGGCACAGAAATACATTTCAAAACTAATAAAGGCAGGAATTAGCAAAGATAGAATTATTATTGACCCAGGTATAGGATTTAGCAAAACAAGCATTCAATCGTTATATATACTAAACAATATTGATAAACTAAAATCTCTAAACTATCCAATATGTGTTGGTCACTCACGAAAATTTTTTCTTTCTTTATGTAGGTTAAACGATCCCACATACGATAATGCCACATTAGTAGCTTCAATTCTACTATTTCAAAAAAGGAATAAACTTTGTCAGAGTACATAACGTTCATTTACACAGCGAAGCACTAAATGTTTTAAAAAAAATACAACAATCCGTAGATTTAAGTAACATCTAGATGTTACTTAAATTTATCTTATATATTTTTTGAAAATTCTAATATTTTTTACGTGATAGTTCGACAAATTCATTATATAAAAAGGTGTATGGCGATGTTAATGTTAAATTTACAGTAAAAAAATTCTAGATTAATCGCTAGAAAAAAGCTACAAAGCTTGTGTCACTGTACTCACACATTACTAACATTTTTATCGGAGTAATAACTTTATCATGAGATTCAATACAAGAATAATTGGCGTTTTAAACTTTACTCCTGATTCATTTTCAGATGGGAACAAGTTTTTTTACTGTTGATAAAGCATTAAAACAAGTCGAGCATCTAATTGATGGAGGAACAGATATAATAGATGTCGGAGCAGAATCAGGTAAACCAAAGTATATATATGAAAGTGATGAAACTCTAATAACGCAAGAAGAGGAATGGAAAAGATTGGAATGCATACTACCCAAAATTATAGAGATTGCTCACAGTCGTAATGTTCAAGTTAGCATAGATACTAGAAATGCAAAAACTGCAGAAAAAGCGTTAGAGCTGAATGCCGACATAATAAATGATTGTACTGCACTAGCAGATCCTAAGATGATACCAGTATTAAAAAATAGTAATGCCAAAATTATAGTTGTTCACAATTTAGGAGTACCATTAATAAAGGGTAATTTCATAGCAAAAGGCAAAAATCCGATTACTGAAATTAAATCATATTTAGAGAATTGTACCAAAAAAACTAATAGATGAAGGTATATCCAGAGATAGGATTATTATCGATCCAGGTATAGGTATAGGCAAAAATGGTATACAATCATTATACATAATGAGAAACATTGGAAAATTAAAAGCACTAAAATATCCAATATGTTTAGGCCATTCACGAAAATCTTGTTTTATGCCATTTAAACTACACGATCCAACGCGAGATAATGCCACATTAATTACATCAGCTGCTTTATTTTCAAAAGGAATAGAGTTTTTTAGAGTACATAATGCTCACATACATAGCGAAGCATTTGATATTCTAACCAAGATGATGCAGGTTAACTTAAAAGATGTGTACAACTCTTTATAAAAGAACATATTTACCTTAGAACGCCACATACATCTGATCATGATCAACGGTGTGTTAGATACTTTAAAACATATGATCTACTATACATCACAAGTTCGTAGCCTTCCTACAAAATGGCCTCGTAAATAATTTGAAGAAATACTACCCGGTAAAGTATATATTTCCAATACATATAAATCCGTTATTAAAATGATTGAAAACAAATACATTTAAAAATATCTCCTACCTAAATAAAAAAACATCTAGGTCACACATAGTTAGATCTGCTCAACTTATGTATTTTACTTCGTCTGTTGACACTTAATTTTGAATTCTTTATTCCACACCAGCCCATTCAACAATAACAAAACGCTATAAATTTACACCTTCTTCAGTATGCACATCAACACGTTCCATAGCTAAATGACTTATTACAGAGTTTGCATCTTCTTGACATGATTTTTTAGAAACACAAACTAATACCACAGACATAGTAACTAAAACAATATTGACAGAACACATACCAATAGAAAGATACTCCAAACTTATTAAATCAACTACATTATTAACGTGCATTAACACAAGCAATAATACAGAAAAATTAAACAAGAGTTGAATGATCGATAAAGTGATTCCTAGACATGTAGTTATGTTTCTTTTTACATTTCTCTTATTAGAAGACAAAGGTTTTAATTTGCCATCAGTGCCATACTGACACATGGTACGAAAAGCAGTTATATCTCTTTCCACATCTTTCCTACTAGAACCAGGTAGTAAGGTCTCAGTCTTACCATCAGTACCATATTGAATTAAAGATTGAAAATACTTATGAAGTACAATATGGTTCACTAGCCTTGTATAACTATTTTCAACTTTTTTTATTAAGTTCTTCATTCGCAGGAGGAAAGTATCTATTTTCAACAAGAGACTTTATATACGCCATATCCACAAGTGCAAGTATAAGTTTTTCACTATATAAGTCTATGACCTCTTTTAAAGCATGAGAATCAAATTTCAAATAGAAGCAAGCATCACCAAATTCCTCTGCACTAAGAGATCTACTTTTTTCCCAAATATCAAACAATTTTGAATGCCTACAATTTGCACGCTTCAGTGCCTCATTACTTTTAACTGTAGGTATAACTACACGTTCATAAATAATATGAGATTTGCATTTAACTACTTCATCTAATAAAGAAGAAACATATTCTCTATAATCTCTTATCTTGTCACTAGACATGTATTTTTTTCTATCTTGGATGTCAATATCGAATACTGTTAAAAGACATTCTCTTATTTTTTTTCTATATGCTTAGATTCCTCACAGTCAATTACTTGCCCTTTAGCTTCCATACCATAATATCTTGGTATGTTATCTTTTATATTACTTATACTATCTAATAAAAAATCTAAGACGCTCTTAGTTTTACTATCATGCTTATACTGACTAGAATAATATAATATTATTTCTAAAGTACTGTTGATTAAATTGTCCACTCCTAACATTATTGAGCCCATTTAACACTCCGAGATTCATTATAAAATTAGAATATTATAATAAGTTTTATACTTTTCAATTTTAAATTGTAATTAATATAGTTAATCTGTAAATTTGATTGTATATTTAAAGAAATTCTTAACTATTTGAAGTAATTTTTTTATATACTGTGCTTCCTATTCATCCAACAAAATACAACAGTAATTCGAAGTCTAAATAAGAGATTGCAGAACATACATCCAACATATAAACAAAAATTTCAACAGTCACAGATATCTAAATACAAATACAAAAAAGTTGATGGAATTACTGTGAAAAACATTAATTTTTACTTTTTTTTATTTGAAGATTAAGTATTAGCAGTTATAGTATTACCAGCCAAATTCTTTATATACGCTATGCCAAAACGTACAGATATAGAATCAATTTTAGTGATTGGAGCAGGACCTATAGTCATAGGGCAAGCCTGTGAATTTGATTACTCTGGTACTCAAGCCTGCAAAGTGCTAAAACAAGAGGGATATCGAATAATTCTCATTAATTCCAATCCAGCAACAATAATGACTGACCCAGAAACAGCTGACTCAACATATATTGAACCAATTACAACTAATATTATTGAAAAAATAATTATAAAGGAAAAACCTGATGCAATATTACCAACAGTAGGAGGGCAAACCGCTTTAAATGCTGCAATTAATTTATGTGACGCGGGAATATTAGAAAGACACAGTGTTAAACTTATAGGTGCAACAAAAGAGGCGATAAAAAAAGCTGAGGACAGGAATCTATTTCGTCAAGCAATGGATAAAATAGGAGTCAAGTATCCAAAGAGCGTCATTATAAGAAGCATAGATCAAATAAGTGATGTCTTGGAATATATAGGCTTACCAGCAATAATTAGACCATCATTCACTTTAGGTGGTATCGGAGGTGGAATATCTTATAACAGGGAAGAATTTCAAAAAAATGTAGAATATGGACTAAGTATTTCTCCAATATCTGAAGTACAAGTAGATGAATCCATTGTTGGGTGGAAAGAATTCGAAATGGAAGTTATAAGAGACAATAAAGACAATTGTATTGTTGTATGCTCCATAGAAAATATTGATCCAATGGGAGTGCATACAGGAGATAGTATAACAGTAGCTCCAGCATTGACCTTAAGAGACGCAGAACACCAAAAAATGCGTGATATATCTTTTTCTATACTAAGAGAAATAGGATTAGATAACGGTGGATCAAATGTACAATTTGCAATCAATCCAAAAAATGAGAATGATTTGCTTGTAATAGAAATGAACCCAAGAGTTTCTCGGTCGTCAGCCTTAGCATCCAAAGCCACGGGGTATCCTATAGCTAAAGTAGCAGCTAGACTTGCAGTAGGTTACTCTTTAGATGAGATAAGAAATGACTGCACAAAAGCCATTCCAGCATCATTTGAACCAAGTATAGACTATATCGTTACAAAAATTCCAAGGTTTAACTTCGATAAATTCCAAGGGACGAAAAAAGAGTTATCAACTTCCATGAAATCTGTAGGAGAGGTAATGGCCATTGGACGATCTTTTCCAGAATCACTACAAAAAGCGCTGTGTTCTTTAGAATTTGGATATTCTGGGTTAAATGAATTTTTTGATAAAAACACAGAAATAGATCAGATATATAATTCTCTTGTAAAATTGTCTCCTGACAGAATATTTATCATTGCAGATGCTATACGACACAATATAAGCATAGAAGAAATCAATAAGATTACAGGCTACGATCCATGGTTCTTAATGCAAATTAAAAACATAATACATCATGAACAGCAAATAAAAGATTATGGGTTACCTAGAGAAGCACATAAATTGCTGTCATTAAAGAAAATGGGATTTTCTGACGCAAGGCTAGCGTATCTAAGCAATAATACTATAGAATATGTAGAAAACTTGAGAAAATCTTTATCTATAAAACCTGTATACAAACATATAGATACCTGTGCGGCAGAATTTGAAACAAGTACATCTTATATGTATAGTTGTTATGAAGGTGATACTATTAATAAACCCGAATGTGAGTCTTTTATAACAAATAATAGGAAAGTTATTATTCTTGGAAGCGGTCCTAACCGTATTGGCCAAGGGATAGAATTCGATTATACTTGTGTACACGCGGCACACGCTATCAAACAAATGGGATATGAAGCTATAATAATAAACTGCAATCCGGAAACTGTATCTACGGATTATGATATTTCAGATAAATTATATTTTTCTCCACTGACAAGAGAGAGTGTTTTAGATATCGTATGTAAAGAACAAGAAACAAACTCTTTATTGGGAGTGATAGTGCAATTTGGAGGTCAGACTCCTCTAAAACTCGCAAAAGTATTACAGGAAAAGAATATCAACATTCTTGGAACATCCTTTGATGCCATTGATTTAGCTGAAGACCGTATGAAATTTCAACAACTATTGATTCGGTTGAATCTAAAACAACCATCTAATGTCATATGCAACTCAGCACATGAGGTATCACAGCGTATCAAAAATCTAGTATTTCCTATATTAGCGAGGCCGTCTTATGTACTTGGTGGTCAATCAATGTCAATCATACGCGATAGTAATGCGTTATCAGACTACCTTATAACTCATAGCAATATATTTGATAATGGATCTTTATTATTAGACCAATTTTTAACTAATGCAGTTGAAGTGGACGTAGACGCAATATGTGACGGAGAAAACGTATATATTGCAGGGATAATGGAGCATATAGAAGCAGCAGGTATACATTCAGGAGACTCAGCATGCTCTTTGCCGTCATACACTTTAACGAAAGAAATAACAGACGCCATAGCAGAACAAACAACAAAAATAGCCATTGCATTACAAGTCAGGGGGTTTATTAACATACAGTGTGCTATACAAGATAATGAGATCTATATACTTGAAGTAAATCCTAGGGCTAGTAGGACCGTACCATTTATTGCAAAAGCTACTGGTGTTCCTATAGCAAAAATTGCAACAGAAGTAGTGCTTGGTAAGAAACTTACTAATGCTACAGAAAGAAAATTCCGCCATGTTGCCGTAAAAGAAGCAGTATTTTCCTTTTCTAGGTTTCCCAATATAGATGTTTTATTAGGTCCAGAAATGAAATCCACAGGAGAAGTAATGGGAATTGATAAATCATTTGAAATAGCTTTTGCGAAAGCACAGATGGCTGCCGGATACGAACTTCCAACAGAGGGTACGGCTTTTATATCTGTTAAAAATTCAGACAAACCACTAATTGTGGAAACAGCAAAAATATTAAAGAACATTGGTTTCACTATTTTCTCAACCACAGGCACATCTGCATACTTAAACAAAGTTGGAATAGTAACACAACACGTCAACAAAGTAAGAGAAGGTAGACCTCATATACTGGACTTACTACAAGATGGAAGAATAAATTTAGTAATTAATACATCAGAGGGAATAAAGTCTTTTTCCGAAAGCAGCAGTATAAGGAAAACCGCACTTATCAGAAAAATCCCATATAGCACAACAATACCAGGAGCTAAAGCTCTAGCATTGGCAATCAGAACATTAAAGAAACAGGACACTCAAGTAGAGTCAATACAGGAATATATGGAGTAAAAAAACACCCCGCAACCTTTTTCGCTCGGATCACAGCTCTTGCTAATAAGCAAGTACAAACATCTTACGCTTCTTACTATCCCCTCTACTAACACCTAAAGACAAAACCTCAGGAAACACGCTTCCACTGAACTATACTAAACTCAACAAACGTAAAAACCACGCACAAACAACACAACAGGAGACTCATACACAATTTCGAATCACGCCAACTTAAGAGAATAGAAAAATGTAAATCATACACACCAACGACGAAGACCAGAGAGTTGCAATTTTAAACCACAACACACTAAGTACAGCCACTCAAATGGCACCACACACATAAAAAAAACAATCGAAACGCAAAAACACCCGACAAAAACCCACTAAGATTCTTCTTTAGGCTTCAAGATCCTACGCTCCAACCTCATAATCCGCTTTTTTATCACTCTCATTTCTTCCATCAATTCCTTCAATTCCTTATACTGGGCGCTGCTGTACTCAGAAGTAGTAGACCTGCCTATACGCTTCACTTGCTCCTCATCATCAACTAAGGCACCTCCATTATTTTGAGCATTAGCTGCCATAACTCTTTCCTGAATCTTCACAACTGACTCAAACATCTGATCAAATGTCTTGCTATCACCCACTATTTCTTTTACTGTATCTATATACTGCTTTATTACACCCTTGTAATCATCTTCTGCCATAAAACTACTTAAATAAAAACCAAACGCTATTATGTTATAATAACACATATCAGCTGTCAACATCGTTACTATGAAAAGTGAACATTTAATTCTTAAAAATACATTTAACTGCTAGGATGTATCATACTTTCCGGATTAACGAGTTTATCAAATTCTTCCTCACTGATTAAATTGAGTTTCATCGCAGCACCTTTTAATGTTATTCCTTCATCAAAAGCAGTTTTTGAAATTTTTGCTGCATTATCATAACCTATATGCTTATTTAGTGCTGTAACTAACATTAAAGACTGATTTAATAAGAACGAAATACGCTTAGTATCAGCTTTTATTCCTTGTATACACTTTTGTGAGAAACTAATACTAACATCGGACAATAACTTAATAGATTGTAAAACATTATAAATAATGACCGGTTTAAATACGTTCAATTCAAAGTGACCATTTGAACCTGCAATAGTAACAGTAGTATGGTTACCCATAACTTGAGCACATACCATAGTTACAGCTTCACACTGAGTAGGATTGACTTTACCTGGCATTATAGAAGATCCTGGTTCATTTGCAGGTAATATTATTTCCCCTATTCCACATCTTGGACCTGAACTCAGTAATCTGATATCATTGGCTATCTTCATTAAACTTACAGCAATTACATTCAGAGCACCACTAAACTCAACTAATGAATCATGTGTAGCTAACGCTTCAAATTTATTGACAGAAGACACAAAATTAAAACCTGTTATTTTTTTTATCTCATTCGCAAAATGAACATCGAAATGTTTTCTAGAATTAATACCAGTTCCCACAGCGGTGCCACCCTGAGCTAATTCAAGTAAATTACTTAAAGCTGATTTCAACCTATTAATACCTTGTAAAATTTGATATGCATAACCAGAAAATACCTGGCCTAAAGACAATGGAGTTGCATCTTGAAGATGAGTACGTCCAACTTTAACAATATTCTGGAATGCTATAGATTTATTGTGCAAAGCATCGTATAAATTTTTCAAGCCAGGTAATAAAGAATTTTCAGTTTCATTAACAGCTGCAATATGCATTGCTGTTGGAAAAGTATCATTAGAAGATTGAGAGTAATTTACATGATCATTTGGATGCACAAATTTACTACCTTTTTTCCCCACCCAATATTTCAATGGCACGATTTGCTATTACTTCATTAACATTCATATTAGTTTGGGTACCAGAACCAGTTTGCCAAACCACTAAAGGAAATTCATCATCAAACTTTCCATTAATTACTTCACTTGCTGCATCACAAATAGCACGACCTATAACTTCATCAATATCACCATTTTTGATATTAACGCGAGCTGCAGCTAATTTCACAAGTCCTAAGGCTCTTATCAAAGGTTTCGGCATTTTTTCTGAACCTATCTTAAAATTATCAATAGAACGCTGCGTTTGCGCTCCCCAATAATTACACGCTGGAACATCTATTTCTCCCAAACTATCTCTTTCTTTTCTCATACTCCATTTCACCCTTATCTGCACGTTAACTTAACTATATAATTGACTTTATTATCCATGTCCACTACGATAAAACAAAATTGTTTGCAATGTATACTACATAGCTATCTCCAGCAGCTGCTTTTTGCGTATCTGGTGGCTGGCACACTCATTACAGCCGGGCAACATAAACCCTATCGGTCCTGTCGTATGCATCATAGCAGTTCATCTACTAGACAAGGACACGCCATTCTGAACGCATCGTGAATGCCACATCGGGCAAACCTTAGCACACAGTATAGTAACTGTCAACACTACGACATACGAAATATATTTCTGTAAAAGAGCTGTCAATAGATATCACAAACCTGTAAAATTGCTACAGGTAGACATTATCATTTTCGTAGCAGGAGTTACTGATTAGTGCACTACATATCCTTAAAAAAGAAAAACACAATATCGCAAGTATTAAAGTTATACGAAATCTGGACATCATATATCGTATAAACACTTAATAATAAAAAGCTAAAAGTTAATAATTGGATTTTCATGATAGTCAGAAAATATAATAGAAAATGCAAAAAACCAAGGAATAAGATTAGATGATCAGTAAATCACTCATACTATCAACTAGTGGATAATGAATGTGCAGTGGTTACAATTACTGCTGAGGATTATCACCAAAATTTTCTATAATAAAAAAAAAGATATCTGTTATTTAATATACAAAGAAAATTGTCAAATCTCTAGCCACAGCAAAATAAGAAAAATTGCACCAGTTTAAATAGGCCATTTTATCAACTCAAAAATGAAAAACCCTAGCATCATACATTCACAACATATGTGGTTGTTAGAATTCCATAATCTATATAACAATGGTACTAAACTTAAATTAGGAATATAAATTCTAGCTATAACTTATTATTTAAAAACTACCAGCAACTTTAGCAAATTATCCATAACTATCCTACAGATGGTATTAATAATAGTAAGATTTAAAATGCTTATGCATATTGTGTTATATATAACACTGTAATATAAAAACATTGACTATTTAATTTCTTAAAGTTAATGTTGTAGCTAGGTATTTTTGTGTCATATAAGCTATTCGTTTATTGAGATTTTCTGGGCAATTTAAAATGTACAAGCAATCTTGGGAGTTGTTAGGTGACGGACAACATGCAGACTATACTGTGGCATATGTTAATGCACGGATCGTTGATCCAGAATCTAAATTAGATATCACAGGATCTCTTCTTACCAAAGGAAAGAAGATAGTTGATTTTGGCAGAAATTTATTCTCCAGTGGCGTACCGAGCGGCATTGATAAAGTAATAGATTGCAATAATAAAATATTAATGCCTGGTTTAGTGGACATTCATGTACATTTCCGTGAACCAGGCCAGGAGCATAAGGAAACTATCAATACAGGAAGCAGATCTGCCGCCGCTGGAGGTGTAACGACTGTTGTATGCCAGCCCAATACTACCCCCACTATTAGCAGCGTAATAACTGCAAAATACGTAAGAATGAGAGCATTAGAAAGTGCTTATGTCAACATAGAATTTTATGCTTCAATAACAAAATCAGACAACTCATTATCTGAGATGGCATTGCTAAAAGAAGCAGGAGCAGTTGGATTCACTGATGACGGTATGCCAGTTATGAACTCTCTGATAATGCGTCAAGCTTTAAGCTATTCAAGCATGTTAGATACGCTTATAGCACAACATGCAGAAGACTTAAATCTATCAAATCATGGTTGTATAAATGAAGGAAATATCTCATATGAATTGGGATTAAAAGGAATACCTGACATTTCAGAATCCATAATCATAAGCCGTGATGTTGCACTAATGAAAAACATAAAAAACGCACATTATCACGTTTTACATGTTTCATCACATGATTCTTTGAACATAATAAAACGAGCGAAAGAGCGAGGATTGAATATTACTTGTGAAGTAACACCTCATCACTTAGCTTTAACTGAAAAAGATATTATAACAAACGGCAGTTTTGCAAAAATGAATCCACCTTTACGCACTGAAAATGACCGCATTAGCATGATAGAGGGCTTAAAAAGTGGCATAATCGACTGTATAGCAACAGACCATGCTCCACACGATGCAAACGCAAAAGATCTACCTTTAGATACGGCCGCTTTTGGAGTAGTTGGACTAGAAACGATGCTCCCAATCTCTTTAGAATTGTATCACAATGGTACCATGTGTTTAACAGATCTGCTTGCAAAACTTACATACAAACCAGCGGATATTATTAAGGTGCCAAGAGGACGTATAAAAGGAGGTTTCACTGCAGATTTGATTATACTAGATCTCGATCACGAATGGGTAATTGATATATCAAAACTTTCAAGTAAATCAAAAAACTCACCTTTCCATAATCGTAAAGTAAAAGGAAGAGTTTTAAGAACTGTAGTATCTGGAAAAACTACCTATAAAATGGAAAGTTAGTTACCAAAACATACTGTCCACATATTTCTAATCTAATGTAGTCTGAGAAAGCATAGACAGTAGCTTTGTTTTTCTACCTGTCATTATTACATACTACAGAAACACTAACATATAGCTCCATAGACAATATTGTTTTAAAACTACAATACTACCAAAAACACTTAACTCATTTATACAACAAGAAAGCCAGATACATTTTAGCATTTAATTAAGTATTAACTCACAATATTCGTATAAACAACTCCACTATAAAAACAGCAATAAGAAAATTATAATACTTCAAACTAAAAAATTATGAATACTAATTCCTTCGTTTAAATCAGAAAAATCCCATAAAATATTCGATCCTACCTATCAATCAAAAACTCATCCAAAACTATTTGCCCTCTAATTATGTATAAAAAGTGAAAATTCAGTAATCCATTTAAATAATCCACAAATTTTATTACAAAATAAATTCTTACTGTATCCCAGAAATTTTCCTCCGATATGCAGCACAAACTATCCTCATAACGTTCCGTGCTATATATTACAATCACATGTGACTAGCATAGAAGATAAATAAAAATTATTCAAAGCAATTTTATATTCACCTTTTCTTTTAATTTTCGTTGGAAAAAATCTCATAAAACTCTTTTTTTAATATAGCATCAAATTCTTCATAAGAAACGTTAAACCCCAATTCCTTAAGCGAAGTGACACCATATCCACTAATACCACATGGAATTATACCTGAATAATGAGAAAGATCTGTAGAAATATTAATAGACACTCCATGATAAGTAATCCATTTCCTTATTCTAATTCCAAAGGCAGCTATTTTTTTTTCAGTACCATTATTATGGACCCAAACTCCTATCAAGTCAGGATTAAAATAAGATTTTATTGAAAAATGACTTAAAGTTCTAACAATCCATCTGCCTAAACTTTCAATATACAATTTAACATTACATTTATCCCTCATTTTTAAATCTAGCATAATATAGGCAATTCTTTGCCCTGGTCCGTGATAAGTATACTTACCTCCTCTATTTGTGACATATACAGGAAATAAATCATTAACTAGTAAATCTTCAATTTTAGCTCCAGTACCAGCAGTATATAATGAGCAATGTTCAAGCAGCCATACCAACTCATGCTGCGATCCATTAGCGATATTCTCTACTCTTTCCCGCATAAAAGAAATAGCTTCTTGATAATCTACTGGAGAAAACTCTACTTTCCATTCTATTAAATTACATGACATAAATCTATAAATCTATAAATCATAACAGTATACATCTTTAACAAAACCATAAAAACGATAATTTTATAGTCGCCAAACTCAGCTTACCTCTAACGTAACTAATATCCTTATGGAAGAACAACCTTTACACATTTCATTATAGGGGATGACACAACAAATCGTTTCACTAAGTACACTATCAAACTTAAATCCAAACAACTGGCATATACAAATTATATTGGAAAATATATATTCTACAAACTCAATATCACTAAAAAATCAGTGCACATTTTACTTTTCATATATACTTAAAAAATTAAACAGATTTTACAATATAATCATAAGGAAATTTGTATACAATATACAAGCAAGTCAGTACACCACATAACTAACAAATTTTACAATAATGGAACAGGGCATTACATTTCAAATGTACATACACATTATCGATAGATCAATACACAACCAGAATTTAATAATATTACTAAAACACCAAGACTTTTTACAAATAGAAGAAAGAAATATCGAAACACATATATTGCACTAAAAAAACCTCTCATAAACTCAAGTTTTACAACCTTAGAATACAGACCATACAAAAAAACATACAAAGACCCTGCAAAAAAGAACACCCACCTATAACAAATGCATCTCAAATGTGTTTCACTTAACGCTCTTAACTACAAATATGGCTAAAAACTTTTATAAAACCTCATCATAAAACATACACAAAGGTTCTGCCGAAGTAACTAAATTCTCATGAAGTTGAAGTCCATTTAATGCAATTAACTTAACAGCCTTAGGATAACAAATGTGTTCCATTTTTAATATCCTGTTTGCAAGATCATCAACACTATCTGATGAAAAAACAGGAACTGCAGCTTGAACAATAATAGGGCCACCATCAACTTCCGGGTATACGTAATGTACTGTACATCCCGCAACTTTCACTCCAGCTTTCAACGCTTGTGCTTGCGCATTCAATCCCTTAAAAGACGGTAACAGAGAGGGATGGATGTTTATAACTTTATGTAACCATTTATTAATAAACTTTTCAGGCACAATACTCATAAATCCTGCAAGACATACCAAGTCTACTTTATGCTGTTCAAGTATACTATCAATGGCACTAAAATCCAATGGGCGTCCATGAACTACAAATGTCTTAATATGACTCTTTTCCGCAAGAAGAATACCACCCGCATTGGGATTATTGGATATTACACAGGACACTTCCGCAGGGAAATCAGCCCGCGCACAAGCACTGATTAGTGCTTGCATATTTGAACCTCTACCTGAAATTAAAATACCTAACCTAACCGATGTCATACAATCAAACTACCAATAACCACAATACACCACGCACAAGTATTGCTATAGAACAGCAAATCTCCATCCAATACCACAAAGCAACTCTAGAAACTATTCACTGTAAAGTCAAGGTCAATCCTAAATCAACTACACAACACCAGTTCAAACAACCAAAATTAATGAGCTTCATAATATTTTAATACAAACCTATTCAGCAATCTCACACCAAAACCTGTCGCTCCCTTAGGACATATTTCATTACCCTCATTATCCCATGCCATACCAGCAATATCTAAGTGAACCCAAGGAGTTTTATTCACAAACCTCTGCAAAAACTGTGCTGCGGTAATACTATCTGCACCATATCCTTTTGTTGAGATATTTTGCACATCAGCAACTGAAGAATTAATTAGCTGATCATACGCATCATCCAAAGGCAGACGCCACAATTTTTCACCAGACTCATTACCAACCACAATCAACTGATTAGCAATAGCGTCATCATTTGAAAAAATCCCACCATATTGATTATTCCCCAACGCAACAACTACAGCACCAGTCAGCGTTGCCAAATCCACCATTAATCTTGGAGAAAACATTTTCTGAGCATACCACAAAACATCAGCTAAAACCAGCCTACCTTCTGCATCAGTATTTAACACTTCAATAGTTTGACCAGACATCGAAGTCACAATGTCACTTGGTCTCTGCGCATTTCCTCCCACAGCATTTTCAACCAAACCAACTACTCCCACAGCATTAACTTTTGCTTTTCTTGCACCAAGAGTACGCATAATACCCACAACAGAAGCAGAACCAGCCATATCGTATTTCATATCCCACATACCCTTAGAAGGTTTCAAGGATATGCCACCCGTATCAAAAGTTACGCCTTTTCCGATAAACGCTATAGGTTTATCTGTTTCATTACCTCCGTTCCATCTCATTACTACAAGCCTAGACTTTTTAGCACTACCTTGCCCAACACCAAGAAGTGCCATCATACGATTTGCCTTCATATAATCTTCATCAAATATCTCAACTTTGACATCAACTTTACTCAATTCTTCATATATCATTTGAGCATAAGTTTCTGGATAAAGAATATTAGGAGGTTCTGACACAAAAGAACGAGCTAGAAACACAGACTCACCTTCAGCTTTCAAATCACTAAAAAAAGAAGAAATCTTTTGAAGATTACCCTTCGAAAAGAAAACCAATTTACGCAGATGAGTTGTATTGTCATCTTTTTTTGTGCACAAAATACTTATCAAACTTAAAACTACGTAAGAATGCCCCATACGCAACGTTAGCAACAGTACCACTGTCATTACTACTGAGAATTGAAGCATCAGAGATCTTCATTCTATTAAGTTCAGAATATATGACACCACCAATTTTCAAAGACTTATTCTCATCAAAATCCCCAGCTTTACCTAATCCTACGACTATAACTACAGGATACTCATCACCTAACCCAACAACCGGCAAAACCTCCGCAAATTTACCATCAAAAGATTTATAATTTTGCACTATCTTCATGATTTTATCACTACGATCACCTAATGCACCACTATCTTCCAAATGATTACTACCTTCAAAAATCCCTACAACTATAGCAGTTGTCTTCAACAACAATGACATCCCAGGCATCAAGCTTGAGAACGATATATCTATCATGATTATCCTTAAATTGGCATTACAAAATACAACTCCACTCTAAATCTTTTTTTCAGGTTTTTCAAGTAAAACTTCAACGTAGAACCATATAAAATCTTACATAGAGTAGAAAAACACCATTATCAACTAAAACATCATCTTACAATCCTGTCAGAACTATTTTTCAAGACCATATCAACCACTGTCACTAAAATCAGTAAACTACTCTCTGAATTATCAAAGACGAAAGCCTTTTTTGCAATTGTATTCTTTAAATATCTATAATTGCTGTTATAAAAAAAACTATAGTAAAATGTTCGAAGAAGCATAATATAAATGTTATGCAAAACTAAGTTAAGGTATAACAAAAGGATAAGTATTATAGCTTTTATAATTTAAAATTCAAATTATGGTAATTAATAATGAACCACTTAGCAAAGTTACTGTTATGTTTATTCATAAGCGTAGCGTTTGTACGCAGTACAATGGCAGGTGATGCTGTACTTGTTAACTGTAAAAAAACTCCTCAAATTTATGACCTCAGCAATAAGCCAAGCAAGTTTTCATCATCAAACAACTTAAGGCATAAAATTAGTAGTCCACTGACAGCTGATGGAGAACTAATATATATCGTTGGAAGAGTTACTGATATAAATTGTATACCTGTAAAGGACGCTAATATTTTCATTTGGCATGCTAACACATATGGAATATACCAGCATGATCAGGCCAATGATATTACATCAGAACTTATACCAGAAGAATTAGATATGTACGACTACCAATTTATTGGATCTGGAAAAGCAGTAACTGACAATCTAGGAAATTACAGCTTTATAACTGTTATGCCTGGTATCAACAATAAAAACAGGGTCCCTCAAGTGCATTTCATGATACAACATTCAGAATTCCCTGAATTTAACACAACGATGTTCTTTCCAGAATATAATAATCTGACAGATAGCAAATTTAATAGCGATCCAAATTCGCATTTATTATTAGCTCGATACAGTACAAATACGCTTGGAATTAAGACTTATCACTTTAATATTACAATGGAAGGAAAGGTTCGATATAAATCTTACAAATAGCTATTTCTCTGATTTCATAGCAGTCAATAGCAGTAGATACAGATTCTATTCTGGGAAACAACTAGAAACCTTATAAAGAGAATAATGTAGACTAACGGAAGTTCTGCAACTAATATCGGGGTTAAGTATTCTCCAAAAAATTCTAAATTTACCATTTCAAAACAATAAGAAATTATTCCTACCACTTACACAAAGTCTCACCCATTACTGAAATAACTAAATTTCAGATTTATTAGCAGAATCACTGAGGATTACTTGGCTATAAAACTAGGCACTACCTTCGTATAAAATTGCATAGTACAAATTATTAGAAATAAAACTACCACTTCTTACTTCAATAACTTTCTCATTATAAAAAAACTGATCTGAAGAATTAACTAACATGTACACCACATGTACACTATCTGAAATTAGCAATAAAATTATCAGACACACAACAAAAAACCTTAGTATATTACCAACCATCTACACTTTCTTCATAACTATACCAAACAAAAACCACACACGTATAAATTCAACTCACCAAAAAATATGAGAGTACGACCTACACGATTATACCACACACCTACTGGACTTCAAATCTCATGTTCGAACAAGTGTAATACTACAAAACAGTCCCGTGCAACCAATTAATCAACCAATCGTTGACATATTCACAACTTATTGATGACTAAATCAGAACCTAACAAGTTCACCTCAAGCTTATCTCCCACCTGTACCTGATCAGCAAGAATTAATTTTGCTAAATTATTTTGTATTTTTTGCTGTATTAACCTTTTTAAAGGTCTTGCACCATACAAAGGATCATATCCATTATCCATTAACCACGTCTTTGCCTCTGAAGATAAATTAATCTCTAACTTCTTCTCAGCAACAATCTTTTGTAGAATAGAAAACTGTACATCTATTATTTTCTCTATATGCTCCTTAGTTAACCTATGAAATACGATGATCTCGTCTAATCTATTCAAAAACTCTGGACGGAAATGATGTCGCAATATATCAGCTATAGATTTTTTCACTGATTCTTCATTCACATCTTCTTGACTGCTTATTAATATCTCCTGTCCTAAATTTGACGTTAAAACTAGTATTGTATTACGAAAATCCACTAACTTGCCACGATTATCAGTTAATCTTCCTTCATCCAACACCTGCAACAAAATATTAAAAATATCACCATGTGCTTTTTCTATTTCATCAAAAAGTATTACCTGATAAGGCCTTCTCCTAACAGCTTCAGTCAACATACCACCTTGATCATATCCTACATATCCAGGAGGAGCTCCTATTAATCGAGATACTGCATGCTTTTCCATAAATTCCGACATATCAAATCTTAAAAGAGCAGATTTATCACAAAATAAAAATTCAGCCAATGCCTTAACCAATTCTGTTTTTCCAACACCAGTTGGCCCGAGAAACAGGAAAGATCCTAAAGGCTTATAAGCATCCTGCACCCCAGCACGCGACCTTCTAACAGCATCACTTACTGCTTTAATTGCACCTTCTTGTCCAATAACTGTCTTCCCTATTTCTTCTTCCATGCACAGCAACTTTTCCCTTTCATTAGTCATCATGTTTTCAATAGGAATACCTGTCCATTTTGATACAATACTTGCTATATCACTTTCAGTAACTTCTCTTTTTAAAAGGTTACTACTCAACTTCTCACATTTTTTTAACTCTTTCTCAAGTTCTGGTATAATACCATACATCAATTCACCGGCCCTTGCCAAATCACCAGACCTTTGAGCTTTTTCTAAATCACTTCTAGCATTATCTAACTTCTCTGCACACTCCTGCATTTTCAATATTTTTATCTTTTCTGCCTGCCACTTACTATTTAATTCTACTGCTTGGGTATTTAATTTATCTAATTCTTCATTTAATTGTGCTAACCGTTGCTTTGAAGGTTCGGTATTCTCTTTTTCTAGAACTCCAGCTTCAATTTTTAATTGAATAATCTTTCTATCGAGTTCATCTATTATTTCAGGTTTACTATCGATCTCTATTCTTGCACGACTTGCTGCTTCATCGATGAGGTCTATAGCTTTATCTGGTAGAAATCTATCTGTAATATAGCGATTTGACAAAGTTGATGCTGCAATTATTGCACTGTCCATAATTCTAATACCATGATGTATCTCATACTTTTCTTTCAAACCACGTAAAATAGAAATCGTATCACTAACAGTTGGTTCACAAACAAATACAGGCTGAAACCTTCTGGCTAATGCAGCATCTTTTTCTATATGTTGCCTATACTCATCTAATGTAGTTGCTCCTATGCAATGTATTTCACCTCTTGCTAAAGCTGGTTTTAGTAAATTTGACGCATCCATGGCTCCATCTGTAGCGCCTGCTCCAATCAATGTATGCAATTCATCAATAAACAATATAACACTACCATTAGAAGACACTATCTCATTGATTACAGATTTTAATCTCTCCTCGAACTCTCCCCTATATTTTGTACCAGCAACAAGCATCCCAAGGTCCAGTGCCATTATTTTAGTATTTCTTAATCCAAGAGGAACATCACCTATCACTACTCGTTGTGCTAACCCTTCAATAATCGCTGTTTTACCGACACCAGGATCACCAATCAGCACTGGATTATTTTTTGTCCTCCGTGATAAAACCTGCATTGTACGTCTAATTTCTTCATCCCTTCCAATTATTGGATCTAGTTTTCCTGCCATAGCAGATTCAGTAATATCTTTCGTATATTTTTTAAGTGCATTAAATTTTTGCTCAGAATTAATAGTATCAGCTTTAGCTCCATTACGCATATTAACTATTAATGACTCTAATTTTACTGGAGTAACACCGTACGTAAGTAATATCTTAGAAGTACTACTCTTAACCACTGAAAGAGCTTGCAACAAGCGCTCTACAGTCACGTAGGTATCCTGATTTCTTTTTGCGAGACTCACCGCTTCTTCTAACACCTGAGCCATTTCTTGAGATAGATGTATATGACCACCACCGCTTCCACTGACAACAGGTAATTTACTCAAAGACAACTTTACATCATTATATATCTTCTCTACGTCACATCCACACGAAGCAAGTAAAACCTCAACAAGTTCATCTTTATTATCCAACATGACTTTAAGTAAATGTTCAGGCACCAAAGACTGATGTCCTAACGCAATCGCCGAAACCTGTGCTTGCATTATTAGGTTCTTTGATATATCAGTAAACTTATTTAAATCCATAACTCAACTTTATCATAATACTTAAGATACTATATAAGCATTGTTTAAAAAAAATTAAACATATATTTACATTAATATAAGAAAAATATTCTTTTATTAATAATTTATATTTATCACGGTGAACATACTCACAAACAAAAAATAACTACTTAGTGACAACTCAATTATTACTTGCATACATTAACCACGTTAAGATAAACACCAATTTCTACCAAGCTAAATATAAAAATACGTAAAAAAACAGTTCTATAACATAAAAATGTGACCAGTAATAAAACAACAAACACATGCCAGCTGTTTTGCTTGCCAAGTGATCTTATACTGCTTATCATCTTAGTATCTACAATATAAGGTTCCATATGGAAAAACAGTTAGAAGGTAAAATAGCAATTATTACAGGTGCTTCCGGAAGTTTAGGATCAGCTGTTGCAAAAAGATTCGCCAAAGAGGGTGCCTACCTGATTTTGGTAGCAAAAAACATTAGTAAATTAAATTCTGTTTATGATTCTATTAAAGAATCTGGAGGTGATGTAATGTTAGCAGCTGTTGATTTACAAGATTTCGACACTATAAAAAACTTTGCATTGTCTATAGAAAATAAATTCAAATACATAGATATACTAATATTAAATGCTGCAATTGTAGGGGACCTAAATCCAATACAAGATTATGAATACAATACATGGAAAAGGATAATGGATATAAATTTTACATCTAATTGGCACTTAATAAAATATTTTGATCCATTACTTAAACTTTCTTCAGCAGGTAGAGTAGTAGCAGTAACTTCTGAAGTTACACAATCACTTTCTAGGTATCCATATTGGAGCCCTTATGCATCTAGTAAATCTGCACTAGAAACAATGATGCAAATATATGCTACAGAAACTAAACACAGCAAATTATGTGTCAATATGGTATATCCATCATTAATGGACAGCAACATATATGCACAAGCTTTTCCAATAAAGGAAGTTGCACAATCAGTATTTTCAGAAAATTTTACTGATAAGTTTGTTGAACTTTCATCCAACCAATGCAACGTAACAGGACAAACTTACAAATTAGCTTCTGAAGTTGAGTACTAAATGCTCTGAACAACAAGGCCGTTCGATATTATAACACAGCAACTGATGGATGCAAAGTTGAGGGTATTAAAAATCTAAAGTACCATTAATCATATGCCATCTTTGTTAAGGCAACCTTGAATTCATTTATTACATACTTTTCATATGGTATGCTGTTAACTCCACCTCAGTCAACAAAAAGGTTTGCGCACTCCTAACAAATTCATGAAGCACACACATAAATTCAAAGAAGTACCAATAAACACAATAAAATTATATAATATCTTCGTTCTAATTAAAGTAAGTACGTGCACTACACAACAAAAAACTTATCGCTAATTTTAATAGTATAACAAGGGAAACGATACCAACCGAACTCAAAGGTTATTACATAGCAGAACGACAGAATCGATAGCTACAAAATCTTACTCACAAGCCATTCGATATGACTGCTCAGCCAACTCACATGAGCCACACAGCAAACAGTCCAAATTTATTATGACGCCATTTAAATAAAAGCACTCTCAAATACGGAGCACACCCGACAGAAGACAAGCAAAGCAGAACTCAAAAGTAACCAATATACTACAACACACCTCACCAATTAACACGCTAAACGTTACAATGCACGCATAACTGGAATAAAATATAGAAACTTTACCCCAGTTACACTTATTCACACACAAAAGCGGTTATATAAGAAAGTTAGAAACCTCCCATACCGCCCATGCCACCCATACCTGCACCACCAGCACCAGCGCTAGAGTCATCTTTAGATGGAACATCTACCACAATAGCATTAAGAGTCATAAAGACTGCTGCAAGAGATACAGCAAAATCAAAAGCTATACGAACTACCTTAAGTGGATCAATAACACCGGAAGTAAATGCATTTGCAAAATTCATTGCATCAACGTTAAAGATAAGTTCTTTATCATTTTGCTTCAACAAATGAGCAATAACACATGGTGCATTTTCTGAACCAGAATTTTTAATTATACGTTTAATAGGAGCTTGTAAAGCACGTTTTATAATGTTAATTCCCAATTGCTCATCATCATTTTTACTCTTTAAATTATCAAGAGCTGATAACGTATACAATAATGCAGCACCACCTCCTGGAACAACACCTTCTTCAACAGCAGCTCTAGTTGCATGCAGAGCATCCTCAACACGATCCTTACGTTCCTTAACTTCAACTTCACTAGATCCGCCTACTTTCAACACAGCAACACCACCTGAAAGTTTTGCTAAACGTTCTCTCAATTTTTCCTTATCATAATCTGAAGTAGAGGATTCAATTTGCACTTTAATTTGATTAATTCTATTTTGCACGTTAGTAGAGCTATTATCTACGCTACCAATGATGGTAGTAGTATCTTTTGTAATACGTACATTCTTAGCTGTTCCTAGATCAGCTAAAGTTAGATCCTCCATTTTTATTGCAAGTTCATCATTAATGACATGCTTAGCTCCAGTTAAGATTGCAATATCACCCAGCATATCTTTTCTTCTATCGCCAAATCCTGGTGCTTTAACCGCTGCAACATGCAATCCACCGCGCAATTTATTCAAGACAAGAGTACTGAGGGCTTCACCTTCTACATCCTCTGCAATAATTAAAAGAGGCCTTCCAGATCTAGCTACATTTTCTAAAATTGGTAGTACAGGCTGTATTATATTAAGTTTCTTTTCTGTCAGTAAGATATAAGGATTTTCAAATTCCACTAACATTTTTTCCGAATTAGTAACAAAATAAGGAGAAAGATATCCACGATCAAATTGCATACCATCAGTTTTCTCAACATCTAACTCTTTAAATCCCTTACTTTCTTCAACTGTAATAACCCCATCTCTACCAACTTCCTGAACACATTGTGCAATCTTACTACCTATATTCTTATCTCCATTAGCAGAAATAGTAGCAACTTGAGCAATTTCTTCCTCAGATAGTATTTCACGTTTCATAGACATCAGAGCTTCCAATACAGCTTCTTTAGCTTTGAGCACACCTTCTTTAATACAAACAATATCTGCCCCAGCAGCCTTAGCTTTAGATACTTCTTCTATAACTTTCGCAGTTAAGATAGAACACGTGGTTGTCCCATCACCAACCTTATCGTTACATTGGGAAGCACTTTGAGTAATTATATTAGCAATAGCGAGAGCTAATGTATCTTCCGGTTTAATACTTTTAATAACTTTGTACCCATCTTTTGTAACTTCTGGAGCCCCATAAGGTTTACTAATAGCCACAGTAAGCCCTTTAGGTCCAGCCGTACATCCTACAGCATCCTCTAAAATACGAACAATCTCCCTGACTGATTTATCGAGTTGTTCACCTGTTACAACTACATTTGCCATGTTTTTAATCTCCGTTTAATAAAAAATTAACTAAAATCACATATATTCGAGCGGTAAAAAACATATATATAACATGATTTAAAATCATAGGTAATCACTATGCTTCTCTTGCAATTATATCGTTTTCCTTCATGACTATATACTTTTTGTCGCAGAACTCAATTTCATTACCGGCCCACTGGCGATAAAAAACCACATCACCTACCTTAATCCCCATAGGAAGGATGTTACCGTTACTGTTATATGCTCCTGGACCAACAGCCACCACTTTACCCTTAGTAGGTTTCTTCTTTGCTGAATCAGGAAGCTGTATAGGAGAATTATTGGTACTCTCCTCCAAGGCCTCGATCAACACATTATCATGCAACATAGTTAGATTCATATATACTACCTCTATAAATAAATTATCAGTAGCACTAGCTACTACCGGTTAAAACCATATATAATATTAAGAAATCTAATTTCAAGTACCAATCAAATAATTTTATAATTATATCACACAAATTTTCACGGGATTAGAATTTTACAGAACAGCAAAAAACTGTGTACCGACAATAAATATCAGTACAAACATAAAAAAATTAATTGACTTGACTAGTCAGAAACTTTGATATTTAAATAAAATTTTTAAATAACTTCATGAACGTTGGAGATGAACGAAAAAAACAACAACTTGGCCATAGAAAAAGACTCAGGCAAAAGTTATTATCCGGTGGATGCAAAGGATTATTAGATTATGAGATCTTAGAACTAATACTATGTTCTGCTAATCCAAGAAAAGATGTAAAACCAATTGCAAAAAGACTAATCGAATATTTTGGTACTTTTGCAAAAGTTTTCTTTGCAGATTTCAACCAATTAAAAGAAGTACCTGGCGTAGGAGAAGCATCTATATCCTCAATTTTTTGTGTTAGGGAAACATTAGGTAGAATCCTACGAGCAGACATTGAACATGGACAAATAATCAATCAGTGGCAAAAACTAATAGAATACCTAAGGATAAAAATAGGTAACGGTAGTATAGAAAACTTCCATATATTATATTTCAATACAAAATATAAACTCCTTGCAGACGAAGTTCAGGATACAGGAACCGTTAACCAAACTCCTTTGTATATTAGAGAAGTAATAAAAAAATCCCTAGCTTTAGGAGCCACATCTATCATCATTGCACACAATCACCCAAGTGGTGATGCTAAACCTTCAAAAACAGATATCGAAATTACCAATCAATTAGCGAGAGCATGTCACAGCATAGGAATAATATTAATAGACCACGTAATCATCACACCTAATGATCACTATAGCTTTAAAACTCATGATCTATTATGAGCACAAACTAAATAATTGTACCGAAACTCCATAATTTAAATGGTAAAAATTAAAATCATACAATATCCTAGCGTCGAAAACACAAAAACCAGCAACATCACCACATAAACGACAACTAGATTCCTCTTCCTTTCTAGAAACTTACCATAATTTTAATAGCAAAGATTTATATCACATCATACGGGCAATGTTGTTTTGTAATCAGACTCTATATACAGTGATATGCCTTAAGATACTACAGATTTTTATCATAATATTTCTTACTCAAATAATGTATATCAAAAATTTACTACACAACGCACCGAATTCTGCATTCTAATCCAACAACATCTCACGCTCGATCACATTTTCTATTATTTAAATGTTGAGAATGTGAATTCATCTTAGTTTAACTATAACACAATTAATGCTAAATACGTATAATTAAAGGTCTCATCATTAATAGCAACATATCTTCTTAATTTTTACATATTTGTAAAATATTTACATTCACTATACACACAAGATGTTAATTAAATTAAGCTAACATCACCTATGAAAATATTGAACAGCATTACAAAAAATTTTCACTCCATCTCCATAAACAGGATAGGCAAAGTTAGAACGTAAACACTTCTCTTTAATTTGCGTCCAATTATCTTGTTGTGTAAAAAAATACTGCTCTTTCTGGGTGAGGCATCATTAGTAACACTTTACCACTATTATCTGACAATGCCGCAATATCGTAAACCGATCCATTAGGATTGTAAGGAAATTCTTGATTTGCATAATCACCTGTATTTGTGATATATCGTAATGCAACATTACTTTCAATAGATGAGATAGTGAAACAATCTGCAATAAGAAATCTCCCCTCTCCATGCGCAACTGGAATATACAATTCATCTAGACCTTTTAACCATACTGAATTATTCAATAGATTAACTTTCAGCTTAACCCATCTGCACTGATATTGCCTAATCGAATTATCTAAAAGAGTAATGTACGAAAAATCTGATATTAATCTAACAAGTATCTGACAGCCATTACATATTCCTAAAACTAACTTATCCTTGACTAAAAATTCTTTTATTTCTTCTTTCAGGTTGTTAAAAAAGTCTTAATGCAAAAGCGTTACCAGCACCAGTATCATCACCATAAGAAAAGCCTCCTGGTATTACAAGCACATTATAATCTTTCAATAACCTAGGATTTGATATGATTTCATTAACATGAACTATCTTACCCTTTACACTACACGATAATAAGTCTCCAGCCTTAATAAAAGCAAACAGCGTTTCCTCTTCGCAATTTAAACCATACCCACATAAAACAATAACATTCATATCTTTTAAAAACACATCGAATTTTTATAGCTTAACATAAAAAGCGGATACTTAAACTCCATTTATTTATTAATAGCATTATAAAAACAAAATATGCTAATTACACTCTTTAATCGGATCAAATAAAGATATCAACATATGGAACATACAGGATATAATTTTTTTATGATTAAGTGGCACAATACTAAAATCTAGTTACTAGTGAGTAATCCTTCAAATGTATCAGTACATAATATCCACTGTATTATAGATAGTAATCCCAAGTTTTAATTTATATCTTTCCCACACTTTTTATAATAATTCGACTTAATACACCTTTATCAAGTTATACATATTACACGTACATTCAACTTGTAACTTCCTATTTTCATTAATGCAACTTTATTGACAATTTTAACAAAATTACTACCATTAGTCCTAGTTATTTAATAATATACCGCTCATGAATAAATATGATGTAGTAGTTATAGGAGGAGGGCATGCAGGATGCGAAGCAGCGGCAGCAGCAGCTCGTATTGGAGCAAAAACTCTACTTATTACACATTCAATATCCACAATCGGAGAAATGTCTTGTAACCCAGCTGTCGGAGGAATCGCAAAAGGCACTGTAGTTAGAGAAGTTGATGCCCTAGATGGCTTAATGGGAAAAGTTATAGATCAAGCTAGTATCAACTCAAGTATATTGAATAGAAGTAAAGGTCCAGCAGTATGGGGACCAAGAGCACAAGCAGACAGAATTCTATACAAACGTGCTATGCAAAATACAATATTAAACTACGTAAATTTAACAGTACTGGAAGCATCTGTAGAAAATTTTACGATAAAGAGAAGCAAAGAGAGGACTACTGTTGAAGCTGTTATAACATCAGATCAACAAACAATATATACAGAGAAATTAATATTAACTACTGGCACATTTCTACAAGGAATGATACATATAGGAAACTACAGAACCCCAGCAGGAAGATTCGGTGAGCAACCCTCTCTAGGACTAGCAAGAACGCTGAAAGAATATAATTTCAAGTTGGGATATTTGCGTACTGGCACTCCTCCAAGGCTTGACATAAACAGTATTAATTTCTCAGGTCTACAAGAACAGAAAGGAGATGTTATCCCATCTCCTTTTTCTTATATGTCAAAATCAATAGATATACCACAAATTTCATGTTATTTAACTGCAACCAATAACAAAACCCATGAAGTAATTAAGAACAATCTACATCTTGCAGCAGCAAGTAATCTATTAAAAGATATAAAAGCACCTAGGTATTGTCCCTCAATAGAAGAAAAGGTTAGAAGATTTTCAGACCGTGATAGCCATCAGATCTTCTTGGAGCCAGAAGGATTGAATTCTGATGTCATTTATCCCAATGGCATTACTACTTCATCTCCTCTTGAGATACAATATGAAATGCTAAAAACAATTCCAGGATTAGAGAAAGTAAATATAATAAGGAGTGGCTATAGTGTTGAATACAATTTTATTGATCCAAGAGAGTTATATCACACTTTAGAAACAAAAAAAATAAGTGGTTTATATTTTGCTGGACAAATAAATGGTACTACTGGATATGAGGAAGCGTCAGGACAGGGAATTATAGCTGGTATTAATGCTGCATTATCGCTTAATTTAAACTATGAGCCTTTTTATCCTAAAAAGAAGTGATGCATATATTGGTGTAATGATAGATGATCTAGTTACATTAGGTACGTCCGAGCCATACCGGCTTTTCACATCAAGAGCAGAATATAGATTAAAGTTACGTTCTGACAATGCGGATTTACGCCTAACAGAACTAGGACATAAAATATCACTCATCTCATCTGAAAGGTACTCTGCTCTAAAGAACAAAAAGAAAGAGATAGAAGATCTAGTAAACATGCTGAAAAATACTATAATCACTCCTACAGAGCTTGCAGAACGTAAGATACATATCTCTCAAGATGGAGTGAAGAAGAATGCTTTCGAGCTTTTAGGACATCAAAATATAAATATGGAAGCTCTGTATAAAACATGTAAAATAACACAAGAGTTTAGCAAAAACATTGTAGAACAAGTAGCAATTGAAGCAAAGTATGCACCTTATCTCAGCAGGCAGGATGCAGATATCAAATCTCTTATAGATGAAGAAAATACACACATTCCATATAACACAGAATTCTCACAAATCCATGGTCTATCAAAAGAGATTCAAGAAAAACTACAACAAGTAAAGCCGCCTTCCATTGCTTCCGCAAGGCGCATACCAGGTATAACTCCAGCAGCAATTACTAATATTCTTATTTACTTGCGTTGCCATAAAAGTAAAAAAAATTTAATGAAACACCAATAATTTACATTATTAAAAGACCATACAATTTTACTCAGCATCAAGAGCTATCAACTTTATTATACTTCAAAACCTCAGCTGTAACCATAGAGAATATCTATTTATACATATTCACAAAAAATACCTACTAACTAATATAAACTAATGAGAAAGACAACTCCGTAAAAGGAATCCCAATCATATACAACCAAAACTAAACTCAAGGAAACTACAATACATTATTATCGTAACAGAATAATTTTCAAATAGACGAAAGAATTAGAAGATATTTTCTCTTGCCAATTTACATACACAACGCAAACCTATAGCACACTCACGGAAAAACGCACTTCCACTTCAAAAATTAAAATCACAGCTTATAACTCTATCAACACATCCCTACTTATCTACCATTAGCTTTTATAACATAATAAGTGTTCATACATATAGCACTCTTTACAACACTAAATGGACCTTTTAAAGCAACATTCTTTCTTAGTAAGACATAAAAACACGTACTGCAACTTTTAAAAAATTAAGTTATAACCTGCAAATATCTACATTTATACACTATAAGTTTCTACAACATAATATACATCTATTGAAAGGCCATCTCAGGTATGATATCTATTACTAACATACATAACGTTCTTTGGTTTGATAATAACAGACTCTACTATGAAAGATCCACTAGAATACTTAATACCCTGAACTAAGCTACCGTCTGTGATACCTGTAGCTATGAATATTGCATCAGATTTAACCAACTCTTCCATAGAATAAATCTTGTTTATATCTTTAATTCCAAATTTTTCTGCTCTTTCCTTTAAATAATCTGTATTCAGAATCAGCCTACCTTCTATATATCCGCCCATTGACAATAAAGCTGCTGCTGTAAGCACACCTTCTGGTGCTCCTCCAACCCCAACATACAAATCATGTGTTCCTTTCACTAGTGATACTACAGCTGAAATATCTCCATCATCTATAAGTTTTACACGAGCCCCACACTCTCGAATATTTTTGATTAACTCCAGATGTCTTTCTCTATGCAACACTATTACTACTAATTCATTAACATTACACCTTTTCGCCTGTGCCAAGTTATTTAAATTTGTTTTTATATCGTTCTTCAAAGAAACCACACCCTTGGGTACATCAGAACCTACAGCAATTTTTTCCATGTACACATCTGGAGCATTTAAAAACCCGCCTTTTTCTGTAATCGCAAGAACAGACATCGCTCCATCTTTATAACGAGCACATAGTGTCGTTCCTTCAAGTGGATCAAGAGCTATATCGACATCAACTCCACCAATACCAACTTTTTTCTCCAATATACAACATAGGAGCATTATCTCTTTCTCCTTCCCCAATAACAATGGTACCATTAATTTCCAACAAATTTAATGATTTCCGCATAGCATCAACAGCAGCTCTATCGGCGTTTTTCTCATCTCCCATTCCAAGACATTTATAAGACGCCAAAGCTGCAGCTTCTGTAGCCGATAATAACTTAAAATCTAACCCTTGCATTACTAAAATCCCTATAGCTTAACAATAAAGACACATCATAATACTATAAACGATAACGATATCAACCATTCAAATTGTTTTTTAATAATCATATAAATTGCAACATACTATTTCAATAAACTAATTAATGTCACTTCCAATATGCATCAATATAACATTGTAACTTCTAGAAGTAAGTAATAAACAAATATAACCTCCCAAATAACTGAATTCTTAAAAATATTTAACAAAAAAATCTAACTGGAATAATTATCCATTTACAAAAATAAATATAATACAATTTATTTTAACACTTTACTATCTAGACATGTCGCAGAGAAGTACTAGAAAGTATATACGTCAGCTTTATTATTAATTAGACAACAGAAGAGACATATTATTAACTACAAATACAGACTATTCACTGGAAAGACTGGAAAGAGTAGAAAATTCTGGATTGAATATATAAAAATGCTAACAAACATACTCTAATATAACCACGGGTAAAATGAATTTTGAATTGCTAAATTTACACAACATAATAATATAATATTAAGTAAATAATATTAAAAACAATATCTTATAATACTGAGTAAGCACACGTGACAATAAAAAAAACATTACTAATTGCTCTACTATGTTTTGGTTGTACACAGAAACCAGCTCCGTACTTTTTAAGAGGAGAGGAATTTCATGGCAATAAGGAATTGGATGATATTAACGAGTATCAGCTTACAAAACATAATCCTCAGAAAGATGACAGGACAAATAAAAAAACATCCAACTTAACAAACAGGGAATTAAGGACTACCAACCAGAATTGTAATTTTATTATGCCTATAGATGGAATTATTACATCTAAATTCTCCATAAATAATCAAGATAAGAATTGCAATGAAGGAATTAACATAAAATCAGATGGAACTAAACAAGTTAAAGCATCATCCGCTGGGAAAGTATTATACGTAGGAAAAGGACCAAAGTGGTATGGAAACATGATAATAATAGAACACAATAAGAATACGATCACCACATACTCTTACCTTGATACCATAAATGTAAAGATAGGAGATCGGATAAAACAGGGTGAAGTTATAGCATCTATTGCAAATAACACCACTGGCTCTAAAAAAAACAAGTCTTACTTATGTTTTGCTATGCGTAAACACGGAAAGGCTGTGAATCCGCTGTTATATATCAACTGTAAGTAATTAAAAACTCAGCTACTGTACCTCATATATTTCCATATATCTAAGTGATAACATTGATATTGTTCATATAATAGAAAATAAATGAGAAAAAATTATGTTATTTTTATATATTCTAAAAGATGATAGGTAATAAAAATTAATTATCTGAAAACTTTTTTTAAGAATAAAAACTAAGATAAGTAATAAAAACAAAGTTTTTTATATTAAAATTCATATAACTCATAAGTGTTCTACATTTATACGAATAATAATGAGGATTTACATAATTACCGAACTATGACAAAGTAAATTTAATTAAAATATAAATTTCTTAAATTATAAACATGCATAAATCACTGTTAATAAGGATTAGAACAAGTAAGAAAAAATAAAGATATTTACTGTAAATTTTTCATGTTCAATAGGAAGATTTAAGGTTATAAATGTCAGAATATGTATCAGAAAGAAGAGCAATACGAATATTATTCGCCTACTGGAATCAGTTACGTGATAATAAAATTTTTCCACAGATACAACAAATCGAACCAGAAGAAATTACAGAAATTTGGCCTCATTGTTTTATCATTGAAGTAAAAAACGATATAGATAATCAGAAATATAATTGCACTTACATAGGTGAAAAGGCTATGCAATTATATAGATCAGATCTTAAAGTTTATGCTGAGTCTCAAAATATTACACTTTTTTTCCCGCAAGTTATAGAGAACCTATTTGATCATCTAGAATCAGTTGTAGAGAATTTAGAACCAATTATCGATGAATCAGAAACTGAAAGTGCAGATGGAAATTATATAAAAATAAGACAATGCTTATTACCTCTAGGCAACAACAATGAAGTAACTCACATAATAGGGGTAGTGGGAGGAAAAATATATTGAAGTATAGTATACAAAAACCCATATTAGCAAGACCTCAGTATATAACTACATTTAACAAATTGTATTGACTGTTTTACCAATATTGACTAGTATAACATTACCCGTTTGGTGTAGAGCAGTTGCTTTCATTTGGGTTGTTTTTTCTAGACAGGTGGTTTATGAGGCTTTTCTTGCATAACATATCAAGGATAGGTGCATCGCTCTTTGGAGTGGCTTTAGGTACGTTTACTATTGCAAATGAAGGATTTAGAAAGTGTTTGTCGCTATATTTGAAAAATGACAATTTCGTCACCCAAGACGAATTCAAAGTTCTAAATAATACCGTTAAAGATCTGATGTTGAAGCAAGGTAAAATTGAAGAACAGTTGTCACAAAAATGAATAAGCAAACTCCAATAAGGAATGATTGGCAATTGGATGAAGTACTGGAGCTTTTTAATTCTCCATTTAATGATTTGATACTGCAGTCTCATTTAGTACATAGACAGTTTTTCGATGATAATGAGATACAAGTTGCTGCACTGCTAAGCATCAAAACTGGGGGGTGTCCAGAAAATTGTAAGTACTGCTCACAAAGTGCACACTACAAAACAGGACTTCAAAAAAGAAGCTTTACTTGACATTGAAGTTATCAAAAAAAGCTATACAAAAAGCTAAGAACAATGGAGCAGATAGATTTTGTTTCGCAGCAGCATGGCGTCAATTAAAAGATAAAGATATAGAATACATCTGCAACATTATACATCTAATAAAAAGCGAAAAACTAGAAAGTTGTGCTTCACTAGGGATGGTAACTTTAGAGCAGGCAAAAAAGTTAAAAAGTGCAGGATTAGATTTTTATAATCATAATATTGATACCTCGCGAGATTTCTACCATAATATAATTACTACACGGACTTATGAAGATAGACTGACAAGTATAAATAACATCCAGGAAGCAGGAATAAATACATGTTGCGGAGGAATTTTGGGGCTTGGTGAAAGCGTAGAAGATAGAGCAAAAATGCTGCTGACTTTAGCAAATTTAAAGCAACATCCACGTTCAGTCCCAATCAACAGATTCGTAGCAATAAAAGGAACACCTCTTGAAGGCGGTGCAAAAATAGATAATATTGCCTTTATAAAAGCTATTGCTGTCACTCGCATTCTAATGCCGCAGGCATACGTAAGGCTTGCTGCAGGACGTGGCGACATGTCAGAAGAGATGCAAGCCATATGTTTATTTGCTGGAGTGAACTCTATATTTCATGGCGAAAAATTATTAACAACGCCTAATGCCGATTGTGATAATGACAAAAATTTATTGCTTAAGCTTGGAACAAAAACAAAAGAATCTGCGTTTTTTTAATCTGCAAGACTAATGATTTCGTGATTTTCTATCGAACATATTCAAGAGGTTATGAAGCTGTTGTGTAAAATTATATATATTGAGTTAAGTAGTTTTAATCTGATATAACGGATCCTCCCCACCTTTTTTCGTATTGTAACAAAGATTTCTTGCAATTTATAAAATTAAATATTTACTTGATATAATTTATAATCTACAATGAGACGTCAGGTAAAAGAGTAGTTGCTGTATTTATACAGAGGAAAGTCCGGACTCCAAGGGAAAATGGTGACAGGTAATTCCTGTCGGAGGTGACTCCAGGTAAAGGGCTACAGAAAATGACCGCCTTTCAAACAAGGTAAGGGTGAAAAGGTGTGGTAAGGGCGCACCGTACTTATGGCAACATATAGTAGCTAGGCAACCACCACCAGGAGCAAGACTAAGAAGAGATATTTGTGTTTTCCCTCACAGTTATCCAGGTGAGTCGCGTGAGGTAAATAGTGATATTTACCCCAGATGAATAACTACATAAACAGAATCCGGCTTATTTTTACCTGATTAGTGTATGTCTAAAAGTACCTTATAGCGGAATTACACATATTTTAGTAACATAAAAGTCCATTTTCTACCGCACTAAAGCTATATTCAGCGAAACTATTATAAAACCCAATAATCTTTAAATAGGCAAATAAATTAGCAAACATCCTATTTGTGATTGCTGTTCACACATCACATGGACTTATAGCACACCCACAAAAACATACATTTCAATTTTTGAACATCAAAATCACAGTTTCATTTTGTATAACTCTAAAATGAGTATCAGAATATAAAAAATCCTGTATCAAGTTTATACTTACACAACCATCATTTAATAACCTATCTTATACAGACTATACAAAAGTTACCTAATGAATCTAGGCATTACTATAAACAGCATCATGTATTTAAATTGATTTACCAAATGTAATAATTTTTCTCTACTATACGAATTAAACGTACTCAATACGTAAACAAGCATTATAATATATTTGAGGTCGCCACTCAATTACTATATAGTTAGTACGTTAGTTAGGTAAAAATTGCTCATCATGATCATCCGTATTGGTATAGCAGACAAAATATTAGCAGAAAATTACAGGAACAACGTTGTTGCAGTTTACACAGTAAACATTCAAGACCACATAGATATAACAACTATCAACAAGATTGGCACTTTATTAACTAATCCTATCACACAAAAGTTTTTTGCGTTTGTGTATGATAGCATAGAATTAAACTACAAAGAAATAAATACCAACGCCAACTACAACCTATTCAGTATTTTCAAAGCAGACTGGTCATTAGAGAAAGGATTCTTGCCTGGAGTGACTGATAATGTTGGGAATACAGCCAAATGTATAATAAATGAAACATTAAAGCACGATCTTGAGGTCAATGTATTCACATCTCAAGTAATATTCGGACAGGGACCAATACCACAAGAAAAAGATATATCAAAGCTATTCAACCCATTAATAGAATATTGCAAACTATCTTCTCCAAAGGAAAATGCATTTCAAGTAAAATTTTTTGGCAACAAACAAGTATTAGCTTTAAACAATATCTACTCCAATTCTTCAGTATGTAATAGCATATTTCTTATCCCATACTTAAGAAATGAAGATCTTTTTCCACAACGTACAAAACAAAATTTTCATACTACTTCTGTCAATTTAGATATCCAAGACCATGAATTAATGGAAATCAGTAAAAATGGGATTCATGGTCGAGGAAGTTTAAACCTATCATTAGAAGCAATGAAAGCTATTCAAGCATATTTTAAAAAAATTCAGCGAAATCCTAGTGACATCGAGTTGGAAACACTTGCACAGACTTGGTCAGAACATTGCAAGCACAATATTTTTTCTGCTACTATAGACGAAATCACAGATGGGCTTTATAAACATTACATAAAGCGCGCAACATACGAAATAAACTCAGAAATATGTGTATCAACGTTTTCGGATAACGCGGGAGCAATAATATTTGATGATAACTTTATCATTGCAGACAAAGTAGAAACTCATAACAGTCCATCAGCTCTTGATCCTTTTGGTGGAGCAATTACTGGTATATTAGGGGTAAACAGAGATATAATAGGATTTGGCAAAGGGGCAAAACCAATATTAAACGCTTACTACTTTTGTTTTTCCGAATCAGAGGAGGAATTATACATGGATAGAACATGTATAGTCAAAGTATTACAATCTCAGGCAATAATGGATGGAGTAATAAAAGGAGTAAATTTGGGAGGAAATTGTTCTGGAATTCCTACAGGGTTGGGGTCTGTATATTTCGATAATGGATTTCGTGGTAAGCCATTGGTATTTGTTGGATGCACTGGTATTATGCCACGTACAATAAATAATTCGCTATCGCATTTAAAAAATCCAATGGATGGAGATTATATAGTGATCGCAGGTGGTAGAACAGGAAGAGATGGAATACATGGAGCCACATTTTCATCCAATGCATTAACAGAAACCAATAGTAGTGGTACAGTAGTACAAATAGGAGATCCAATTACACAGAAAAAATTGTCTGATTCAATAATTAAAGAGGCAAGAGATTTAGATTTATATAATGCTATAACTGATAACGGAGCAGGAGGCTTGTCGTCTTCTATCGGAGAAATGGGAAGTAATGGATTTATCGTAAAATTAGATAAAGTACTACTGAAACATGATGACATGTCGCCTTGGGAAATTTGGGTTTCGGAATCTCAAGAAAGAATGACATTTGCTGTTCCTCCTGCTAAGTTTACAATGTTTGAAACAGTGATGAAAAAGTATGGTGTTGAAATTAGTATCGTTGGAAAATTTAACAACACTAAGAAAGCCGTAGTCTTATATGATAAATCCGTTATTATGGATGTAGATGTTGATTTCTTACATAATGGTATTCCAAAACTTCACTTAAAAACCAAACCATGGTCAAAAACTACAATTCCAACAATTCCCAAAGCAACTAATAAGTCATTAGAAATTGAATTAAAAGAAATGATGGAACGAATGAACATATGTAGCAAGGAATTCATATCGTCACAATATGACCATGAAGTTCAAGGAACGTCTGTAGTGAAACCAATTCAAGGCAAAGGTAGAGTAGATGGAGATGCAATCATAATAAGACCAATATTATCATCAAATCGTGGAATAGTAAAATCTCAGGGTTTAGGATCAAGCTATGGAGAAATAAGCACATATCACATGGCAGCTTGCGCAATAGACACAGCAATACGCAATTATGTAACAGTAGGAGGAAACTTTTACCATCTTGCACTATTAGATAACTTTTGCTGGTGTGACTCAACAAATCCAGAAAGATTATGGCAACTAAAAAAAGCAGCTCAAGCATGTTATGAATATGCTGTGGCTTTTAAAACGCCTTTTATTTCTGGTAAAGACAGTATGTTCAATGATTTTAAGGGCTACAACATTAACGGAGAAAATGTAAACATTTCTGCACCTCCTTCAATTTTAATTTCCACACTTGGAATTATAGAAAATATTGAAAATGCTGTAACTCTTGATGCAAAAAATCCGGGAGATTTAATATACATATTAGGTACAACTTATGATGAACTTGGAAGTTCTGAATACCAAAAATACAGCGGACTGGGAAACTACAATGTACCAAAAGTAGATGCTGAAAAGGCTAAAAAATTATATATATCTTATAATAAAGCTATTAATACTAATCTCATAGCATCAGCAATTGCAGTAAATTTAGGAGGAATAATTATAGGGCTAATAAAATCACTCATTGCGGGACAACTTGGAGCCAAGATTAACTTATCATTAATACCAACACATGGCATTGAAAATAATAATCTAAAAGAAAGAGTTGTTCTATTTTCAGAGTCACAAAGCAGAATGTTAGTAACAATAGCAGAACACAATAAACAAAAGTTCGAAACATTATTCAAAGACATCGCATACGGAAATATAGGTAGAGTAAATTCAACAAATACCCTTAGTATAGAAAATGTGTGTTCTATTAATTTAAGTGACCTAGAACATAGCTACAAAAAATTTAGCAATATGAAAATACAATCATACGCAGATACGACATATATCTAAACATCTTCGACTTTTACCTTAACCGCAACAAAAGATTTTAAAGCTCATTCTTCCATAACACCTTGAATATTAAGTATTATCTATCCAGTTAAATTTCATATATTATCTAAGAGAGTTAGATTCTAAAATTCTTATATACTAAATATAGTTGGCTTAAACTAATACTTAACTTCTAAAAGTTCATATATTGCACAACATTATAAGAGAGGAAAGTTGCACTACTCTTCTTTACAATTTAAACACTTTTAGATGCATCTCTACACACCGTATATAATATGTTATCTAACATAATTTGCGTTATACAACTGCCAAAACTTTCATATGCTAAATCCATATACTAAGGTTTGAAACACTAGCCATAAAAAGTCAGATTTTTTCCTACGTAATGTCAATTAAAAATATTAAAAAAGGAAATTCAATCTATAAATGAAAAATTTATTATTACCTAAAAGTAAACAACAAGACTTAGTCTCCTCTCATTACCATAATATAATTCAACATAAAAAATACCATGACTTACATAGTGACCCGCATTAATGTGCTGACAAATCTGCTATTAATAATAATTCAGAATCCATTTTTACTTTAAGAAATCCTGACAAGTTAGACATTGATTTATGTTAACTAATTCTTTTATTCACACCACCACAAGTTAAGAACTAGGTATTACATGATCTAGGCTAAGCATATAAGGATTTATATAGCTTAGAAATACCAAACTGTATAGGCCTCTATATCAACAAAACATAGTCAATAAGTAAAAATAACCTTTTGCAACACTACCTTTTTTTTTTCTACCATTCACAAACAACTAGTTGCACTTTCTAGAAACACGTAACACCTGGTGCAATTATTCCTACGACTTCCCAACTATCTCCGAAGCCTCATAAGGCATCTACATAAATCCACCGTCAACAATAAACTGTGACATAAATTTTATAACGCCAGACCTGCACTTTCTCTTGCCGCCTAGGAACACCAACAAAACATCCAAATAATATTACCAACTAATCCATACAGCAACATCAGATTTATTACATACTACGTACTATTACCCATTACGGAAGCATACGGTACATTTAAAAACTCAATCTGTATTATCTTGACATTAAAAATTCTAAGAATGAACATCCTCACGACATAACCTACGTATATTCAAACACATCATCCCTCTATTGTGATAATGCCAGAGTACTAACTGCCTAATAACGTTAACTTAGAACCATAACACCATGCAATTAATGAAATCCTATCACCAGGCAACACACATTTTGAACATAACTCTTTATATCCAAAATGTGCTATAGTTAACCCTTATGACAACCTTATAATGTCACGTACCACTTTTGCTTTAAATGCAGTAACAGCAACTTCTATCCCATCGTTATTGCTCCTTGTAAGCCACCAGCCTGACCTCCCACAAGCGATACAACGCATGATTTAACGCAGCTCTGCTGCTCACCACGCTCACCATCATCAGTAGAAACTTTATTACCTGAGTTTTCAGTTCCATGTACATCTCCCGTTGCTATAACAAGATTTTTAAGCTGCAAGACACTATCTTTCAGTAAAGCAACGTCCACTCTTACTGACTCAGCAAGGTGACTGTTCTGGTCTAACATACAACCAAGCTCTCGAGCACGTTGTTCAACGCCTAGTATTCTTTCACTCATGCGAGTAATATCACCAACATGCACACGTGATAACGTATCAATTTCATCACGTTGACTGCGTGACACGCAGCAAAAAAAACACAACATCATTAGTAGTAACATAGCAATTAGAGCAGCAAGTGCAATAATAACAATGACACCAGTATCCATAACACACACCTCATTTATAAAAAACTTAATGATAATTATACATATATTCTTTACAACAGTACACTTAAAAATTACATAGTAAAGAATTTTTCCATATGGAATGGCATATTATTGAATAACATGTGAATAAATCATCTTTACATAAATTTCTATTTTTATCTATTCAGTTTTGTTTACAGCGAAATTAGAACATAATTGCACCTTAACTCATAGAATCAAAAATGACCATATGCTTCTTTAAAAGTTTTATTTCTTACTTACATGATTCTACATAAGTCCACACATATCAAAAATATGGAAAGAATTTAATAAGACATTATAATTACATCCTAAGTTTCCTACATCGTACGAGTTCAGAATGAATAGCTTATCTTATAGTGATGTTGTAATACTGGCTTTAGGCGGTAACTGCGGTGACGTGTTATCACATATTAAATCTGCAATTAACATGTTACCTTTAAACAATAGAAACTATTCTTTCCTTTACAAAACTCCAGCATTATTACCAAAAAATGCTCCTGATAGCTGGAATATTCCTTTTTTAAACATGGTTGTGTCAGGATATACAAACTTATCTCCAGAACTCATGCTAGAAAGAATAAAGTCCATAGAAAAAAAATTGGGTAGATTTAACAATGAACTTTGGGCAACCAGACCAATAGATATCGATGTTATCTTATGGGGAAATAAGGTTTTAGATTCAAAAACGTTATCAATTCCACACAAACAAATGCACTGTAGAGACTTTGTCCTTGTCCCATTGTGTGATATATATGCAAGATTTCCTCATCCAACACTAAAAATCTCAATACAAGAAATGCTTTTCAATTTAAGCAACATCAATCTAATAAAACAAAACTTTATATGCTTTTCCTAAATGACACACAACAATTTCATAAGTACTATGAAGGCAGCATATTCTTACATCAAGTAAGCAACATTTAGTAAATAGTCTACCCATTTCAAGCAAATACGGAACACTTCACACCCTAATAACATGTTTTTATTATAAAGCTTACACAAAAATGTGTAAATCCCTCTTCAGTAATCTTTCAAGAATCAGTAATTACGTAAATTAAAACATTTACCACATTAATCCTCATATTTGTTACTTATCTTAAAAATTACCTAATGTAATATACCGATACACGCTCTCAAAGTAGATCAAAATGAAAAAACATAGTAACAATTATTTACTTTTTGTTACAAAATGCCACACATTGTGTATAAGTTACTATTTCTCCTCCACAATCAGTAAAACATAAATCATAATCGCTTTCACACAATTTTTCACATTCATCAATACGACATATACTAACAGACTTCTGCGGTCCTATCACTTGATCATTATTTTTCTTATGAAATTCTGAGACAAACCTACCAAAATCATCACCACGATTAAAATTTTGATTCATATAACATGTATTCATCTGAAAATCACATTTACTTTTACAAATTATATCACCGTTACATGACTTTTTGCATTGTTCGAACTTATTCTTACATAAATCCTTACTGCTATTATCGATTACTTTAGCATCATTTTGATTGTTATTACTATTATTATTTACTATCTTAATAAATGGTTCAGAGTATGCCTGAACATCAATCCTCTTTTCATTTAATTTACAATTAGTTAGATCAACTTGACACTGTCTATAGCAGCTATTTTTTACATAATTACATCTAATTACACACTTCTTTCCAGAATCACCTTCTGGACCTTTATATTTCACTATACTATCATAAATAGGTGCACAAGACTGCAATACAAAAAACACAATACAAGTTAATCTTAGCATTTTCACAAGAATGACATATTCTACACTAAACAAGTATATAGCATTCTCATTAAAAACATACTAACAAATTGGTAAAAACTAATTACCCAGTAAATTCATTCTCAAATCATGCATACGTTCTAAACGTACACTACCTTTAGGTAAATATTTTTTAGCTAAGTTAAAATATCGATCAAAATCTTTTCTATTGCGTTCAAAAAAAGACTTATTCGCCAATGAAAAATAAGACATACCTAAATCTCCTATTTTGCCATATGCAACAGCTAATTGTTTCCAAGCAAAAACATTATCTGGTTCTTGATATGTAACTTGTTCCAAATAATTGATTGCCTCTTTATAATCATACAACAATAATGCATGTGACATTTCAAGTTTTATTAGAACATCATCCAAAGCAAATTGAAGTGCTAGTTTGTAATTTTCTATAGATTGTTTAATATCACCAACTTTATATAAAATTTGTGCTTTCAGCTCATAAAGATAAGGATCCTCTGGTGATTTTAATATCAGACTATCAAGTTTTTCTAAAGCTTTTGAAATATCAGATTGCTTATAAAAAATAATAGATTGTACATATGGAGATAACTGTTCAATATCATTTTTATCGTTCACTAGACGGTCTATTGGAGTAAAGAACGCATTCACTTTTTCCACTACTCGCTTAAATTTACTTATGTCCTCATTTGAAAATCCACCAACTTTATTATTGTTACGGTAATTTTGTATCTGCAGTAACCTATCGTAACTAAGTGGATGAGATAGTAGATACTGATCAATGTTTCTTCGGTATTGAGCTTCTACTGAATAAAAATATTTGAACATTTTAATTAATCCTTCCTTACTGTACTTAGCTTCATCTAAGTACCGTAACGCACATTGATCCGCTGCTGCCTCCTGCAAACGGCTATAAAGAAAAAACATACGTTTGGTAACATCATTTGTAGCTAAAGCTATTGCCTGCCCAATACTAGGATTTACAGTTATTGCAGTAATAATACCTAAAACATACCCTATCCCAGACAAAATCATAGAATTTTGCATCTTGTCCCTACGAAATAAAACATGATTATGAGATATATGACCAATTTCATGCGCCAATACCCCAATAAGAACACTAGGATCTTCTGAGAATTCAAATAACCCATAGTTTAGAAAGATATCACAATTATTTCCATCAACATAAGCATTGACCACCTTATCATTCACTATAAATACTCTAACTGTATCAGGATTGATCTTAGCAGCAGCAAATATTGGCAATGCTATTTTTTTTATCACAGACTCAACTTCACTGTCTCTAAGTACCATATAAGTATCTTGGCACAAGGATACATTACTATGAAGTAAAACAATTAACACCAAAAGTAAATTTTTAACATTCATAAAGTTACCCTATTTCCATACTTATCGAAATATACTATATATATATTGCCAATAACATGTTAAGAAAATTAATGATTCACTATATTACCAATTGTGTTAATAATACATATAAAATTTTATAACAGGAACGCTGTTTCAGCATATTTAACCTTTTGTATTAGATATAATTATATAATACAATAAAGCTTCATATATTTAAAACGAGGTAGCATGAGTTCTAGCAGATCTGAAAAGTTATTTAGTTCACCAGAAGAGTTAAAAAATCTTGTTGTACTTATCCTTGACAGACACAAAGCAGATAATATTGTCACTATCAATATCAGTAACAAGAGCAATTTGGCTGAGTATTTAATTATTGCCTCAGGTGAATCAAGTTATCATGTAAGGTCACTAGCGGAAAGAATAAAAAAAAGAAATAAAACCGTATAAAAAAAATATCTATCGAAGGCTTAAAAGATGGCAACTGGGTAGTACTAAGTTGTTGTAATATATTAATTCATATCTTTAGACCAGAAGTAAGAGAGTACTATCAACTTGAAAGTCTATGGGACTCACAATTACTTGATACTTGAAAATTACAACTCTTTTGTTATGTAACATATAAATTTTCAACAGAAAAACAATATAAAGATTTATGTGCTTTTATAATAGAGTTGTCACTAACTGATTACAAAAATGGCTTAGTTAAATAAGTACCAGTATAATGCAAGGCTCTAATTTTGGTAGGTCTATATTAAGATATGTAAGTAGTACATAACAACTTTTTAGTCAATTCCACTACCAATCAATTGTTATAAAACAATAAAAGTGATGTAATGATAGGACCAAGTACTCAGAATACACTTTGTGTTGCAGATTAAAAATATAACTTCTGGATACATTGCAGGATGTTACTTGAATATAAAATTCAACTTAATAAAAATTATGGAATTTTCACGAGATATTTTCATGCTTCATAATACAATTACATACTTCTATTAAAAAGATGAGACAGGAATATCAAAATTATTTAAATATTAATAATAATTAAATTTTCTTATGAATAATTCGTTAATTATAGATCATAAATAAAACAATCAGATAAAATTTTCATATAAGCAACATAGCAAATAGAGTTTAATCTATACAATTCCTTATAAAACGAGATGACTATGAATCACTTTGTAGTTGCAAGAAGAGCTGACGATTCTGTAATATCAGTACAACAAGATAATACTTTACAAAGTTTAACAATTTCTAATATAAACAAACCAGCAGAAACATTGTTGGAATATAGTGCAGATGAACTTCTTAGTAAGTCATTACTAGCAATACTAAACAAGAACGTTACAGAAAGCATAAATAGTTACTTAGAATATACAGATGATGGTGCAGACTTATTTGATGTTTTATCTAAAATTAGCAATTTTTCCCTCGTAGGAAAAAACAATAATGTCATAGCAGTAAAACCAAAAGTCTTCCGTACTGCCACTTGTAATAAAAATATAATAAATTACGAAATCTTAATACGGGATACCAGCATCTCACAAAAGCTTGATACATTCAGGAAACATGTACTTGGCAATACAAAGTATAGCATTCATCCAGTTTTCAACATAATAGATGAAACATCTACAAATATAGAAATAAAAGTCGTCTTAGATTTTCTTAATAAAAACGACTTACGTGCTGTTATGTGTATGATACAAGTAGATCCTCCACACAATAATTCAAGTATTGAGGCTCTAACCAAAAACACCATAGATCTATTACATAAAAATATTAGAGACAGTGACATAACAGGCTATACAGGAGACTATAAGGTTGTCTGTATTTTACTAGGATGTAAATCTGAACATGCATACTCAGCAATATCAAGATTGCACAGAGCAATCAATGATAATCTTAAAAATTTTTATTCTACAGTATCAATAGGTTATGCTCAGATGTACAATAAAACTGACGCAACACAAATATTAAATAATATAAATAATACACTATTTATTGCTCAACAAGAAAACAGTGGAGGATCAATCAAAACTGCTGACATTTAACAAATTTACAGAAACGTTGAAGAGTTTTTCCTAATATTATATTTCAGATACAAACCTTTCCCATATTTAGTACACAAAATTATAAAACTTCCAAAACCTAAATAATCCAAGTACTAGATAGTTATTTACTATAGGTCTTTTTATTATACTGCCACACTAATACTGTAAGCAAACCAACTCTGAAAACCTATTAATAGAGAGATATATTTTATGTTGCATATTTCTAATACTTATTTTAAAAGAAACAACAGGGTACTGCAATGAATACACATTGCTGAATGAAGGTATTTTTACACCCTACAACATAAAAACTCAAGATCTGCCGTAGCTAAATGCCTAATAGTAATTCTGGCATTCGTATCTAGACTATCTAACTAAGGCATATAGAGAGGTTAAAAAAGGACTCTTGTATATTATATGTCATTTTTGCGTTATAATTATCTAAGAGTAGCATAAGGAATCTTGCCTGAATATTTTTTGTTGTCAATTCTGTATCAGTTAAATTTTTATCGAGAATATTTTTAATACTTTCATGCATTTCTACCTTTTGTGCATGAGCCACAGTTTCTATCAATAAATCTCCAGTTTCAGTTTTAGATAATATTACTTTCACTTTACTTCCACTAATCATAAACAGCATCAACACCATTACTGTGTTAGCAAGCAATTTATTAATCTTCTCAACTAATTCAACATCAAAAATTTGTATATTAATATCCCATTCAAGAATAACTTTTTTCCCTTTAAGATAACTTTCTATATTACATTTAGTACTATTAAAGTCACCATTGTCATCAGAAATACTATAAGCCTGTTTTAGTAACTTAAACTTACTTATAACATCATTAGCTGCATCAGAAAGCAAAGGTATCATATCTTCAGATAAATTTTCATCATCACTCAAACACTCTATATAATTCACTATCGCTCCCACGGAACCAGCCAGATCGTGTAATAATCTTGCAGACACCAATTCCACGCTCGATAAAACATCGTTTTTTCGCATAAAACACCTACATTTACATCACATTCTTTATATGTTAGCACATCAAAGAAATAATTTTATTTACTAGTAAACAATTTTCTATATGAAGTTCAAATATTTAATGTTACTCTAGTTAATTAAGTGTAAAGCAACATTCACAATTAACAAGGCACATATGAAAACGTATTTGAACTCTGGAGTTGATATTGAATCCGGCAACAGTTTAGTAGAAAAAATAAAACCAATTGCAGAATCAACATCTAGACCTGGAGTGATTGGTGGTATAGGATCTTTCGGAGCTCTCTTTGATATATCAAAGATAAAGCGATACAATAAACCTTTATTGGTGTCTTCAACTGATGGAGTTGGTACTAAATTATGCATAGCACAGACAGTTAATAATCATAAAACCATAGGTATAGACCTTGTAGCAATGTGTGTTAACGATGTACTAGCACAAGGAGCGGAACCACTGTTTTTCCTTGATTACTTTGCAACAGAAAAAATAAATCACGATACCGCGTTAGAAGTAATTAACAGTATAGCAGTAGGATGTAAAAAAGCAAACGTAGCACTAATAGGTGGAGAGACAGCTGAAATGCCAGGAATGTACGATAATAACAAATATGATTTAGCTGGTTTTTCAGTTGGTATAATTGAAGCAGATAATATCTTACCAAAAACTCAAAGTATTCAAGTTGGAGATATAATACTTGGATTAGCTTCAAGTGGATTACATTCAAATGGGTTCTCATTAATAAGAAGTATTATCAGTAATTATCAAATAAGCTATCATGACATATGTCCCTGGTCTAATCAAACATGGGCAAATTATTTACTAACACCCACACGAATTTATGTTACTGCTTTATTACCTATCATACATCTAATAAAAGGTTTGGCACATATCACTGGAGGAGGGTTCTATAATATACCACGCGTTATTCCTAATCACTTGTCAGCAGAAATTGATTTAACCTCTTGGAACATGCCAAATGTATTCCACTGGTTAAACTCTGAAATACAAATATCTCAGATGGAACTACTAAAAACATTTAATTGTGGTATTGGAATGGTAATAATTGTTTCAGAAGAAAATGAAGATCATGTATTATCCCTACTCAAAGTTGCTGATGAAGTTGTATACAAAATTGGTAAAATTACAGGAAGAACTACTGAAACACAGCTATGTTTAATTAACACCTAACTAACACAATAACTCTTTTACGCTATTAAAAATTATCTTTTCTACATATTTAAGAATTCTTTTTTTGTCATTTGAGGATGAAAATTTTTGTAATGGTCAATCATACTCTGATGATCCAAATGAGTGTAAATTTGTGTTGTTGACAAACTAGAATGGCCTAATAATTCCTGAATTGACCTAATGTCAGCACCACCAAGAAATAAGTGTGTAGCAAAACTATGACGAAATGCATGAGGAGTTGTAACATCAGGTAGGTCTATTTCTTTACGAATCTTCTGTACCCTATTTGCAAAATAAGTCCTTCTAAGTTTTTTTCCTTTAGTTCCTAGAAAAATATATTGATCACTAGCTGAACCAGACTCAAAATGATACGGACAACATTTTACATATTCATTCAACGTTTCATCTACCATAGGTAAAATAGGCACGATTCTTTCCTTATTACCTTTACCAATAATTAAAATTTCCTCTTTTCGAATATCCTGAAACTTTAGATTAATTGCCTCACTAATTCTTAAACCACATCCGTAAAGCAACATCATTAATGCAAAATCACGTTTAGCAACCCAATCGTGCGATAGTGAATTATAGTAATCTAGTATCTTTTTTTATGTGATCCACTACTAATATTTTAGGCAATGTACTTTTAAGTATTGGTTTAGATAAAAAAAACACCGCTTGATTATCTATATTATAAGTACGCGATAAATAGCGAAAAAATTTTTTTAATGCTGACAATGATCTTGCATTTGTTACAGCTCCTACCTTATGCTTATACCTAAACGCAAACCATTTCCTAAAATCTGCAACTTTTATATTAGCAATATCTTCTAAGGTAATAGTACGTGAAATATACTCACACAAAAATCCAATAAACTTACTCACATCTCTTACATAAGAATCAACTGTATTCAGCGAGTACCTTTTTTCCTTCTCTAACCAAGTTATCCAATTATTGACAACAACACATAACTTTTCATCTTTCATATTGCTATACATAGATATAGAGATTTCAGCTTCAAATATCATATAATTCATAAAAAAACATACAACATCTACTACAAAAAAAAACAGAAACAAGTGACACTTATTACATTTTATTATAAGTAAACATTTTAATTAGACCATCTTAACGTATAGATGCTTTTACACATTTTCATTAATATTAGATAACAAGCATCACTGAGTTCTTAACACTAGATAATAGGTAACATATAGTATATAATCACCTTTCATAGTCCTTTAAATAGGTAAAAGATGAAAGTCACTGTTTTAGGTGCAGGATCATTTGGTACAGCAATTGCGATTGCATTATCTTCAAACGGTATATCAGTTAACCTATGGGGACGTAATAATGAAGACATAATGTCTATGACAATTCATCAAAAAAAACTTAAAATACTTACCTACGTTTCACTTACCAAGAGATATAATCCCAAGCAATAATATAGATCAAGTACTATCTGACAATAATATCTGTATCATCTTAGCTATTCCAACACAACAGTTACGCACATTATGTACTCATATATATCAAAAACAACATATATTTAAAAACGTACCTATACTGATCTGTAGTAAGGGTATTGAAACTACGTCTCTTAAATTTCCAAGTGAAATAGTAGAAGAGATCTTACCAAATAACCCAATTTATATATTGTCTGGACCAAGTTTTGCAAAAGAAATAGCAAAAAAATTTACCATGCACAATAGTACTCGCAGGTACAAATAAAGACCTAGGTATATCACTCGTAAAGAAACTTAAGAGTGGTACATTTCAAATAATTTACAGCCAAGACACTTTAGGAGTACAAATCGGGGCTGCATTAAAAAATATTATTGCAATTGCCTGCGGAATAATAGCAGGAAAAAATTTAGGTAATAACGCCGTTGCCACTGTAATAACTAAGGGAATGGAAGAAATAAAAACTTTATATAATGCAAAAAGTAACAACATTAATCTTTCCACTTTAATTGGACCGTCCTGTCTTGGCGATTTAATTTTAACATGTACTACACCACATTCACGAAATATGTCTTTCGGATTAGCAATAGGAAAAGGTAAAAATATGAATCGAATGGTGAGACAAGGCTCAAAAACCATCGAAGGTATCAATACTGTTAAGCCATTAATATCACTAGCGAAACGGCTTAATATAGATCTACCAATTTGTACATCCATATATAATTTACTCTATCAGAATAGACCATTAGATCAAATTGTATCCGACATACTGTAACATAAAAAAACGTCATGCCAAACTACCACAAGCTATAAAAGCCCATTCGTTTTGAATCATAACACATATCCTTCACAGATAGTACCAAATTAGACAGCCTAATTATTTAAATGTTGTATTTCACAATATTTAAAATAGGACAACTAGATTCGTAATACAAAAATCTTGTTTCTAATTTATAACAGAAAGCTGTCAGATTACAACAATAATGATACCGTAATAACACCTGTTCCAACACAACGCACATTATGCAGTTGTACAAAGAACCATAATATTGTCAACAGGTGATAAACTATTCAGGAATATTACACAAGCCCAAAACTTTTAATTTACGATGTAGTGCAGAACGTTCCATACCAACAAATTCAGCAGTTTTTGACACATTTCCGCCGAAGCGTGATAATTGAGTTTTTAAATATTGTCTTTCAAATTCTTCACGTGCTTTACGAAGAGGAACAGAAATCACTTTAGCACTCAAAACATCATTGATAGGTGAATTAGATACTATATCCACTGGCAAATCTTTTGCTGTGATAATCTCTTTAGGAGATTTCATGATTAGTATCCACTCTATCACATTGCGTAACTGACGTAGATTACCTGGCCACTCATAAGATTGCATTGCTATCAAAGCTTCATCACTTAACGTATGTGTACATAACCCTATTTTCTTACAAATACTGTTCATAAAATATCTGCACAACTCTGGAATATCAGTACAATATTCTACCAAAGATGGAACTCTAATTGGCAAAACATTTAACCTATAATATAAATCCTCACAGAACTTTCCAGCTTTTACTTCATTTTCAATATCTTTTGAAGATGATACAATAATTCTTACATCCACGCTTACAGGAATTTTGCTATTTTCCCTATATATCTTGCCTTCTTGCAATAATCTAAGTAGACGCAACTGCGTATCATATCTCAAATCCGTAACTTCATCTATAAATAATGTGCCATGATTTGCCTGTTCTATTATACCAATATGAGGAGGAACTCTATGTGATAATATATTACTACTCTCTTCACTACCAAATATATTAACTAGATAATTATTTGCGGGTAACATAGACGAGTACATAGATATAAACGGTGTATCATAACCTTTTGATTTTTTATGTATTAATCTAGCAACTACCTCTTTTCCTACACCAGGAGACCCGGTAATTAAAATACGACTAGAGGTTGTAGCTGCCTTATTAATCATACTTCTGAGATTTCTTATAACAGGAGAACTACCCACTATTTCATAATCTTCAAACGCTGATTTCAGCTCGTCATTCTCCCTGCGTAATCTACCAGATTCTATAGCTCTTTTAACTACTAATTTTAATCTACCTTCTGTAAAAGGCTTTTCTATATAATCATAGGCCCCCATATGTAAAGATTTCACAGCAGTTGCAATATTACCATGTCCACTAATCATAATCACGGGTAAGTAGGGATATCTTTCTTTTAGCTTTTCCAACACACTCAGTCCATCAATATCTGAGCCTTTTAACCATATATCCAACAATACAACATCTGGCTCTTTTTCGTAAGCCATCTTAATAGCAGATAAACCATCAACTGCTAATTTTGTTACATAATTATCATCGCTTAATATATCTTTAATTAAATTCCTGATATCAACTTCATCATCAACAACCAATACTTCAGAAATATACAATCTTTCCTTGGACATTTCAAAATCCTGTGCCATAATTACCTACAATTACTAATGAAATACCACAAACATAATGTACTCACAAAAATACACCCAATAATACTACCATACACATCAATGATCAACAACCAATATATCAAATTCATTATCTATTAACCTATAAATTTTAAATGTATGATAAAATTTAATTATAAATATCGTTAATTTATCAAACATGGTTTTCCTATATATCCAAAATATCAACAAAAATAGCAACACATCATTCATTATCAACTTTATAAATCTACTACAACTAATTACTAATAAAATCACTTTATTATGTTAATTCCAGATGGAAAACGCATATCAACCACTTTCCAAATAAGAAATTCATTGGAAGCCTCGTATATACGCAATAAACTATTCCAAGCATGATAAGGATTTTCCTCGGGCAACTTTATATGCAATCCACTAGATAAAACAATATCCCAGCAATTGTTATCAAGATAAAAAACAGAAGAAATCATACTGCTTAACACATTATTATCATTAACTAATTTCTGTATAAAATCTAAATTCTTTAATGCTTCATTGCCATATATCGATATCAAATCATCCTGTTCAGTATAATTATTAACAATAACGTATCCTGTATCATCAATAATAGAGCTACCACCATCATGATACCAATTTGCGAAAGGAGAATATTCTCGTATCTCTATATCTAAAACATTAGGTAGTAACCTTTTGATTGAAACATCTTTAATCCATTGACTACTAGCCTTTAGTTCTTTTTGTAATTTATTTAAAGATACAAAAAAAATAGATTTGTTGTGATCAAAAAACTGTCGTATATAACCTGAATCCACAGATTTATTCCCATGAATAACTATCTCATCAATAGCAAACCCACAATTCACCAGGCAAGTTGATATGCTATCCAGCAAAATCAAAGAACAAGTATATAACTTATTAACCATTTTATCTTTGAAGAAAGATGCAAAAGTTACCACAACAACAATTACCAACAATACCAGATATTTTTTATATGTAAAAAAAACACATCTTAAATTTAGAAACATTAACATCATTAGCATCATTCAAGTGCCGATAGTTCCCTATATCCCTCAGATCACCAATTTCTTTCATAATACTACAACTCTCCTAAGCTAAGATTTAATAGTTTAAAACACTAACTATCAACAGTAGATCATTCAAAAACACTATCTCTTCTTACACAAATTCAAATAATAGAGCCACTATACATAATAACAACTACTATAAAAACTTAACTTACCGAGAACACCAACTAAATGTTCAGCAAATTGCGTAAAACCACTCCACCACACGAACAACAACATATAACGCCAATAAAATTAGTTAAATTATATACCAATTCCGTTACAAACGACCGTGTGTTACACATTATACTAAATATAGATCATATACAAATCAAAAATATAATTCTTTGCTATCAAATAATAACAAAAGAACAAGTCAGCATTCAATAAAACTGAAACTTACAAAACATACCACACAATTAAAGTACATTAGAGCACTACAAAAGAACTTTTTTCAACATTTGAAGCTTAAACTTCATTGTTTTAAGGAAACTTTCATATTATCATAAAACAACTATATCCATTACATAAAATCTCCTAATCTCTAAAAAAACTAGTTGATATTATTGCGTTTCATATAAAATTTTTCTTCGAAACAATCCCAACACACCTTTTCTAAAGACACTCTATATAGTTCATTCATTTGCAAAATACCACAAGGAGAGGTTACGTTTATTTCTATTAAATACCCATCTAATATATCTACCCCAACGAAAACCAACTCTTCAACTAATAATTTTTTTTGATCGCTGAACATATCTCTATGTCGCGACTTGACAACACAGCAACTTCTGGAACCGATCCAATTTTAAAATTAGTTCTTATTTCCCCATCAAATAATATTTTACGTTTAACAACTCCTATTGGCTCACCATCGAGAAGAATAACCCTTTTATCATTGGTAATGTTGGATACAAACTTCTGAGCGATTATTGGACAGCCATGTTTTTCTATCATCAACTCTGCTATAACTGTAATACTAACATTGCCATAAATTCTCACTACATCATTTCCACCATAGCTATATAAAGGCTTCAATATAATATCTCTATGTTTTTGATAAAAATCCTGCAACATAACATAATCTTCAGTTACTAAGGTATCTGGTATAAACTTAGAAAATGAAAGTGGTAATAATTTTTCTGGATGATTTCTAAGACTTTTAGGATTATTTATTAAGAGTGGCCTTTTTAACTTCTCCAAAATATAAGTACTCGTAATATAACGCATATTAAAAGGTGGATTCTGACGTATGAAGATTATATCAAGATCTTCAAGTAACAATTCCTGAGTATCAGCAAATCTTAATTTGTCCTCTTCTACAGTGACTAAGCAAGCCCTAGCAACTGGAATACTATTTTTCATTGCCAACTGGTTAGGAGTATAAAAAAATACGATATGCCCTCTATTTTGTGCTTCTTGTATAAATTTCACTGATACATCTCGACCAACAACAACATCCCTATCCATCTGAAAAGCAACAACCAAAGTCACACCCCACCCTCCAGACAGAAAAACCCATTACTAAACACCTTCCACAAATCAATATTTATACAAAGCAAACTACACTTACTATCCACGCAACTTACTATCTTTCAGTCTTACATAACTAACTACTTGCTTCACCCTTTTAACTTTCTGAGCAATTGATACAACCCTATCCAATTCTTCCTGATCCTGAGCTATACCCATTAAATAAACAGTACCATCTACTGTATTAACGCTGTAATTCATAAACTTGACTTTACCTTGAGATAAAATTCGTGCCTTAACCTGAGCACTAATTATAGCGTCAATAGCAGACTCTTTCAAATTAATAGCACTCTTGTCTACAGTTAACTCATTAACAACTTCTTTTACATCCCTTTGTTGCCATGCAACCTTCTCGGCTCTTATTTGCTCATCCAATGACTTTACATGTCCAATTAATAAAACACGTCCTTCACTCACCTTGACAATAACTTGAGGAAATAATCCCACCTTAAACAGTTCCTTATTAATTCTAATCAATATTGCAGTATCATCTATGGCATCGCCAACCGATTTATCCTGCAAAGTAATTATCGCACCCGTAGTCACAGCAAGACCTGCCATTATTCCTGAACAACCAGTCTGATTCATAACCAATAAAGCCATCAATAAAAAGTTTATCAGAAAACGCATAGAACAACAAAAGCATCAAGCAATAGCGTCTATGCTATACAACTTTTTACAGTGTGTAAATAGTAAAATACTCTATACCTTTTTTATATAACGCATTTTAACATTTTCGTAATCTATAACACTTCTCCATTGATATCAAAAGAATAATTACAATTACCTGGTTTTTAGATATGCAAAAAATTTTATTTAATTTTAAAAAATACATCCCTTTTTTGACAGTCTGAAATTCACTTCAGACTACAAAGCAGCAAATATTTTAAATTTACAAAAACATCTCATAAAAAATATAGTATTTTTCATGTTAACTAACTTTTTTCCAAATAATCAAAGCTGCTAAAAGCCACAAATTCCTCTGACCATTATTTAGTACATAAACAACCTTTTATTACAGGTACCAATCTAAGGTTCAACCATAACAAAACTCGTATACATAACCTATGCACTGAAATTTACCAATACCAATAGATTGCAAAGTTTAAAATAAATAATCTGTCAAAAATACTTTTAATGTATATACTATTGTATAAAATGAACTAGCATTAAAAACATAAACTTTTATGAACATATACAGAACACATTTGTGTAATGAGCTAAAAGAAGAACATATTAACCAAGAAATAACGCTCTCTGGTTGGGTGTATAGGAAGCGCGATCATGGAAAGATCATTTTTGTAGACCTACGTGATCATTATGGAATAACACAATTAGTATTCAACGAATCCAACAGTGAGATATTTGAACTAATTACCAATTTACGCTTGGAAAGTGTCATTACAATCAAAGGTATAGTAAAAGCCAGAGACGTTTCTACTATAAATCATATGATTAGTACAGGCCTCATTGAAGTCATAGTGAGTCATGTCACTGTTGAAACAGAAGCAAATGTTTTACCAATGAACATTACATCTGCACAAGAATACCCAGAGGATATAAGACTTAAATACAGATTTCTAGATTTAAGACGTGATAAAGTAAAAAACAATATTATTTTAAGATCTAAAGTTATTGCAGAACTAAGAAAAAATATGGAAAGTATGGGATTCATTGAAATACAGACTCCAATATTGACATCATCATCTCCAGAGGGAGCAAGAGACTATTTAGTACCGAGTCGTATTCACCATGGAAAATTTTATGCATTGCCTCAAGCTCCGCAGCTATTTAAACAAATACTAATGGTTAGTGGATTCGACAAATATTTTCAAATTGCACCTTGTTTCAGAGATGAAGATGCAAGAGCAGACCGCTCACCAGGAGAATTTTACCAATTAGATATGGAAATGTCTTTTGCAACTCAGGAAGACATATTCAATGTTATTGAACCAGTATTACTAAATATATTTAGCAAATTCTCAACTAAAACCGTAGGCAAAGAATTCCCTAGAATATCTTACCATGATGCAATGTTGCACTACGGATCAGATAAACCAGATTTACGTAATCCATTGAGAATCCAAGATGTTACAGAAGTTTTCAGAGATTCTCAATTTAATATATTCAACTCAAACGTAAAACAAGGAATGGTGGTTCGTGCAATACCGGCACCCAAAACAGCAAATAATCCAAGAAGATTCTTTGACAGTAAAATTGAATTTGCAAAAACATTAGGAGCACAAGGATTAGGATACATCACCTTTGACAATGATTTTTCTGCTAAAGGTCCTATAGCTAAATTTCTTGATGAAGAGCGCCTAAATAAAATAATGTCTATCTGTAACTTACAACCTGGAGATGGTGTATTTTTTGTATCAGAAATAGCAGAAAAAGCTGCTGAACTTGCAGGAGCAGTAAGAACAATATTAGGGACGGAACTTAATCTAATTGAAGAAAACATTTTTAAATTTTGCTGGATAGTTGATTTTCCATATTTTAAATATGATAAGAAAGAGCAAACCATAAACTTTTTTCACAATCCTTTTTCAATGCCACATGGAGGATTAGAAGCATTAAATAATCAAGATCCATTAAGTATACTTGCATACCAATATGACATAGTATGCAACGGCATAGAAATTTCTAGCGGTGCCATTCGAAACCACAAGCTTGATGTTATGTATAAAGCGTTTTCAATAGCAGGTTATACGAAAGAAATGGTGGATCAAAAGTTTCATTCTTTAACTCGTGCTTTCAAGTTTGGTGTGCCTCCACATGGAGGTATCGCTCCAGGGATAGATCGCATAGTAATGCTGTTAGCCAATGTCCCAAACATCAGAGAAGTGATTTGTTTCCCACTTAACCAATCTGGAGAAGATTTACTTATGGGTTCCCCATCAGAGATAGATAAAGAACACTTAAAGTTGTTATCATTAAACATTACAAGGAAAACTTGACGAACTAATGAATCCTGAAGCTTCTCTAAACCTGACTGTTTTACACACATTTGCTCTAGTATGATAATGGTATAGAGATAACAAATCGATACCATCTACAAAAGATCATAGGAACTCTACAAAACCAGTCCTGAAATCAAAACTTTTGTTTACATAGGTAGTCCAAAAAAACACAACCTATAAACCTTACAACAATGCCTCAATTAAGTATTGAAAATAAATTTCACTTTAATAGAATCTTAATACATATTTCACAAAAATAATAATTTAAAAATTCAACTAGATGATAAAACAACCAATAGCAGTAATATTTGATTGGTACAACACCTTAATTAACACTAGTATTAATATCGATCGTATAATCTTTAATCAAGTATTGAAAAAAATGGGGTATCAAGACATAGATCTTAATCTTATTGCAAGTTCCACAATATTTAAATATTTAACCATATTATTAGGACAAAGGTGGAAAGAAGCCATGACTTTATATGAAAGCCGCTTAGAAAAGTCACAAAAACTTGATAACTTTACGTTAAACGATGGAGCTATAGAATTGCTAAACACTTTAAGAGAAAACAATATAGCTATGGCAATCGTAAGCAATAAAAATGGTGAAAAGTTACGATCTGAAATACACTATAAAAATCTAACACATTATTTTAACTCTATAATTGGGTCTGGAGATACATCAACCAATAAACCATCACCAGAACCAGTATTAGCAGCACTAGCAAATATAAATGTTCAACCAAGCAAAGAAATATTTTTTATAGGGGATAGCATATCAGATATACAAAGTGCAACTGAAGCTGGATGTTTACCTATAAATTATGGAAATAACATTGCTGCAAGTAATATTTTATCATTCAAGAACTTTGATGAAATTCATAATTTTATCTGTAAATTAATAAATATATGAACACAAATAACGTTAAAATTGCATCAATACCTAAAAGAGTATTAGCAAACATTATTGATCACATCATCTTATCATTACTTAATTACCCAGTTGCGTTACTATTAAGTGAAACTACGGTTATACAATTCAGTATAAACATGGCAATTACTTGCTATTACTACACACATTTCTTATCTACTAAAGATCAAGCATCAATTGGTCAAAAGATATTAAATATCTATACCATTCGTTGCGATAAAAAAAAATCGACATGTCACTAGCGTTTGATAGAACTCTATCAGAATTCCTTTGTCCTACTATTTTCATGATGAGTATACAGATTACTAATATGAAAATTGAGAATGGCTTTGTAACAAGCATGACATTTTTGATTACCATATTTGCACTGATATTATCAGTTTATTGGTACTTAATTGCTTTACTTTCAAAAGAACATCAAACCCTACATGATATAATATTTGACACTATTGTTGTAGAAAACGAATAATTAATTTCCAAAATTAGCCCCCATTGGTTATAAATGATCATAAAAACAATACTTCCTCATGATCGTACATTTTAAAACATAGTTGCTTGTCATACACAGCCTAATTTCTTAAAAACATAAATGTTTAATCCTATTTTTATTCTTCAAAGAATTAATATTTTACAATAGTTGCGCTACAAAGAATTAGGTTTTATAGTATATTTGGCTAGGTAGTGTAAATGACTATTATGGCATAAAAAACAAACCTTTCTGGTTCTCTGTATATGAGTGAAAAATTAGTATATTATTTTAGTAAAAATAAATGTGACGGCAGTTTAAAGTTAAGTCATATCCTAGGTAGCAAAGGTGCAAACCTAGCAGAAATGAGTAACATTGGGATAGATGTTCCACCAGGCTTTACACTGTCAACGTCCGTATGCAACTACTATTACAAAAATAACAAACTACCGGATGAAGTATTTAACTTATTAGACAGTGCCCTCTTATTTTTAAACAGTGAAGTAAAGTTAAAATTTGGAGACAATGATAATCCATTATTACTTTCGGTAAGATCAGGCAGTGTAAGTTCTATGCCAGGAATGCTAGATACAATACTGAACGTTGGGTTAAACGATACAACAGTTTTAGGACTAGCAAAAAAAAGCGGAGAATTTTTTGCTTATGATAGTTATCGCAGACTTATTCAAATGTACGGACACACAGTACTACAAATAGAAAATAGCTTATTCGAGGAAGCAATATACAAAAAAAAAAAAGGAAACTAATACTTTAATAAATGATCAAATATCTGACCATAATGTATTAAAAAAAACTAATCGTTGAATTTAAAAAAATAATTAACGTTCATACCAATCAAGACTTTCCTCAGGATGTTTACAAGCAATTGTATAATTCAATAGATGCGGTTTTCAAGTCATGGATGAACAAACGTGCAGTCGCATACAGAAAAATACATAATATACCAAATAATTTAGGGACTGCTGTTAACGTACAGTCTATGGTATTTGGTAACATAAACCAAAATTCTGCTACAGGTGTCGTATTCACACGTAACCCATCAACAGGGGAAAAAGAAATTTTTGGAGAATTTTTAATAAATGCACAAGGTGAAGACGTAGTATCAGGAAGTCATAGCCCACTACCATTACACAAAATGAAAGAATTAATGCCACAACCTTACAAAGATTTAGAAAAGGTGTGCGAAATCTTAGAACTACACTACAAAGATATGCAAGATATAGAATTCACAGTAGAAAACGGCAAATTATGGATTCTACAAGCTAGACCGGGAAAGCGTAGCGTTCAAGCTTCTGTCAAGATAGCTGTAAACATGGTAAAAGAGAACTTAATTTCAAAAGAAGAAGCTATTCTCAAAATCGATCACAAATCTTTTAGTAAATTGCTCCACCCAATTCTTGAGAATAACACAAATATCAACATAATTGCGCGAGGGTTACCAGCATCTCCAGGTGCGGCAACTGGATACGTAGTGTTTACACCCAATGATGCGGAACAATTCAAAAAAAGATGGAAAAAATACCATATTAATACGCCAAGAAACCAATCCAGAAGATATAAACGGCATGAACAGCTCTGTGGGTATTATAACCTTAAGAGGAGGCATGACCTCACATGCAGCAGTGGTAGCTAGAGGGATGGGTAAACCATGCATTTGCAGCGCTAGTGGAATGTTTATAGATAAAAGTGAACAATTTTTCTATACTAATACAGGAATCAAAGTATATAAAGGCGATAGTATTACAATAAATGGTTGCAATGGAGAGGTAATTCTAGGAACTATAAAAACAGTCGCACCTAAATTAAGTGAAAGTTTTTACAGTTTAATGAAGTGGGTAGATGAAGTAAGGGTATTGAAAGTCATGGCAAATGCTGATACACCGGAAGATGCTGAGATAGCTATGAATTTTCGGGCTGATGGAATAGGTTTATGTCGCACAGAGCACATGTTCTTCTCTGATAAGAGAATAAGTATCGTGCAGGAAATGATAGTAGCAGATAACAGAGAAGAAAGAGTGAAAGCACTAGAAAAACTTGGAGTCATGCAAAAAGAGGATTTCAAAAAAATTTTCAAATTTGCAGTCAATAAACAAGTAACTATTAGGTTACTTGATCCTCCATTACATGAGTTTTTACCAGATAATGATGAAGCTATACGTGAAATTTCAGCAAGAACTGGTAAGTCTATAACAAAATTAAAGAATAAGATCCTTTACTTATCAGAAAAGAACCCAATGTTAGGACATCGTGGATGCAGGCTTGCTATATCATATCCTGAAATATATGAAATGCAAGTTAGAGCGATTTTCCTTGCAGTCAAAGAATTCCAAGAAGAAACAAATATAGAAGAAATAATACCAGAAATAATGATACCTTTAATTATGTCTGAGAAGGAGCTTATCATAATTAAAGAACTGATTGACAATGTAGCAAAACAATTTGGTAACTCTCAGTATTTAGTCGGAACAATGATAGAATTACCAAAAGCAGCATTGATTGCTGATAAAATTGCAAAACATGTTCAATTTTTTAGCTTTGGAACAAATGATCTTACTCAAACTACTCTAGGAGTATCTAGAGATGATTCTGCAAATTTTATAGGAACATATAAAGATCTAGAAATAATAAACCATGATCCTTTTGAGGTCTTAGATATAGAAGGAGTAGGAAAGCTAATATCAATTGCCACAGATTTAGGTAAACTATCTTCTCCAAACATTAAAATTGGAGTGTGTGGAGAACATGGAGGAAATTTTGAATCTATACAGTTTTTTTCCAGATTAAACTTAAATTATATTTCATGTTCTCCGTATAGAATCCCAATAGCGAGGTTGATAGCTGCCCAATGTGCTATCATCAACCAGAACTTATGATTAACTTTTATTTCTAAATAGTTATTGCTTTTCTACAGCTACTAACTTTTTTAGAAAAATGCTCGTTCTTAATAACCAAAACAAGTAAATCATATCAAAGTTACATATTACGGTTAAAGTAGCAGCTAAATACATAGCTTCAATAAAGACGCATCCTACCATATGTGAAACACATAAAATGACTACAGTAAAAAAAATCAGATCTAATTTCCTTTAGATTTATTCGATTAAAATATCTCACAACTTCATTTACAGGAAGATAAAATACATTAAACGCGTTTTAAACTACCACTCGACATTTAAAGCATAAAGCATAAGCATAGATTAAGCGACATCAGAAATAGTAGATAACTGATCACCTAACGATCGTTAATCTTATATCAGAAACACATTCCGTTCATATAACAATCTACATGACAGCATATCTAATAATTAAGTATATTTTCCATTAACATCTTACACTAACTCTATTTGTAAATGATAATTACATAATCAATACTACATAATAAAATGTTCAAACTCATATAAAAACACACCTTCTCACAAATAATTGTATAGCCTTAATAAAAAATGATTATCGATTATCACAAAGCACTCTACAAAAATTACAGATTCTTAAATACAAGTAGTTAAACAATCTAAAACAGACCGGTTTATAAAAAAGTACAACTAACTAATCCTATTAAAATACTAGAAAGCTAATAAAAAAATCATTATTGCATTACTGTATAATACATATTTTAAATTACTGTTTTACCGATTTGCACAAACCTGTTTATAGAGCAATATACCTACTGTTCCGAATGATTCAGACAATATGAACCTTCAAGGTAAATCGCTTAGTATTAAAAAAATTATTCAAATATATCAATAAAATATATTTCAAAATATAAATTTCATGAAATGAAATTGCATCTTAATTTTCTTCCATAAATATCAATTCTTTTCCACTTAAATACTTATTAAACTATCTATCATAGTAAAACTATGTATATTGTAAAAGGAAATTAACTATGTGTATAGCAGATAAAATTATCCCATCATACATCCCAGCAGTAGGCACAGGAAAAGGTTACACTAGAGATGGTATAGCAATACCAAGAAATTCAAAAGAAATATTAAAAAACAAAATCACTCCAGGAACGAAACCATTAGTAATGTTCATTGGAGGAGCATTAGACGACACGACAAGACTCGTTTTACGTTTATACGCCGAATATTACACACGAAACAATAATCACCAAGATATATCTTACGCAACCTGGGGATCATCAGCAATAATCCCTATAATAGATGCGTGGTATGAAGCACAACAAAAAATCTGCCTAGTAGGATACAGCTGGGGAGGAAATACCGCACATGAAGTAATAAAAAAAACTTGAAACAACCACTATAGATTTAATGTGCACTATTGATCCTGTATCACGCGCGGGTGTAGGAGGAAAATTACCAAAACCTCAAAACTTAAAAAAGTGGTATAATCTTGCAATAGATTACAAAAAAGTAAAATTTTCTTTAAATAACCTAATTGCTCAATTAGGCGGACCATGGTTTTATCGTACTTATGCAGATAAAAATTTTATAGTAGACACAGTAGAAATCAATGGACATTTCGTTTCAGCAGATCATGCAATGGCACAGGAGTTATTCTATGCGTATTTTAACGAATTTGTAAAAAATTTTACTATAGAATAGAATATTTATAATAGTTACTGTCTTACCTTACATATTTCTGTTTAATTTAAATAATGGAGTGACACTACATAAACAAACGTTACATAATACTCTATAGGTTCCGCACTTGAATATTATGTAGATTACGCTTTCTACTGCAAATTCAAATAATGCAGAGCCTATATATAGAGAATATAAGAATTAAGGTGCTTTACTTTAAAATACTTTATTGATATCTATGTACAATGTGTTAATACGGTATAGCGAAAGTATATGCACTTCTTAAAAAAACTAATGCCAGATTTTTTTCTAATCTATATAATCGTATTTCCTTTTACATCTGCTGCATTAATTTTATTATTAAAAAAAATAAAACACTCACAGGAAATCATCAGCGTGGTTTCTTCATGTACGCTATTTTACTCAGTTTTTGAAGTATATAAATTTTGCATAAAACCTACCAATTCGGTTCTATCGATAAAATTATGTGAATTCATCTACCCTAAAATGCACATTGTATTCACAACTGATATAGTAAGCCTGATATTTAGCCTACTAGCTTCATTTCTATGGGTAGTGACTGCAATTTACAGTATCAGCTATATGAATAACAATGACAGAAACAACAATAAGCAACCTATATTCTATGCATGTTTTGCAATGAGTATTGGATGCACAATGGGAATTGCATTTTCAGGAAACTTATTAACATTGTTTATCTTTTATGAGTTACTAACTATTAGCACATATCCACTCATTACGTATCACATAAATCACCAATCACAAACTTCTGGCAGATATTACATAGGAATACTATTAGGGACTTCAATGTTCCTATTCCTACCAGCAATTTTAATAACATATAACATCAGCAGCACACTAGATTTCACAATAAACGGAATACTACCACCAAATACTTCCAGTGATTTACTTACAATATTACTGTTTCTGTTCATTTACGGCATTGGGAAAGCTGCGTTATTACCGATGCATTTATGGCTACCACAAGCAATGGTAGCACCTACTCCAGTAAGCGCATTATTACATGCCGTAGCAGTCGTAAAATCTGGAGTCTTTACTATAATAAAAATTGTACTGTATATTATAGGATTAGAAAAACTCCATACATTAGTTCAAACACGTCATAATATATTAATGTATATTTCAGAAATCACAATCATACTGGCATCATTAATAGCAATAAAACAGACTAACCTAAAAAAATTGCTTGCATATTCAACTATTTCACAACTTTCATACATAACGATGACTATGTCATTATACACAGAGTATGCTCTTAAAGTTTCCATATTTCAAATGATATCTCATGCCTTTGCAAAAATTACGTTGTTCTTTACCGCAGGAGCAATATACACTAAGACAGGTAAAAAATACATACACGAGCTTCAAGGTATTGGTAGATCTATGCCCATAACTATGCTTGCATTTACTGTTGGTGCTGTTGCTATGATAGGCATTCCTCCTGCTCCAACGTTTTGGGGAAAAATTTTTCATTATTTCAGAAGCGTTAAGGGAGCGTAATATTTCTGTGATATTAGTTTTAATATCAAGTACTGTATTGAATACTATGTATTTTTTTCCTATCATATATAATGCATTTTTTGCACCTTGTAATATCAAATATGCAGAAGCTCCAGCATCAATGCTTATAACTATAACCATAACAGTAGCATGTACATTATTATTGTTTTTTATTCCAAGTATAATTTTTAACATGATGGGTTAATTCTTTAAAACAGAGCCAGAGCTCAATAAAATCGACTCATGCTCAGCTAAGAATCGAACAATAAGGAAACATAAGAGCTTTACCCCTCTTATCCAAATATGGTTTTGAATTACATACTGCAAAAATTAAGTCTTTGCACTTTATAATCACTCTCTATTTTTAAAGTAATCACTAGCTAAATAAAACAAGCTTTTCACCATAAACAATGATGTACCTGAATAACCAAAAAAATTTATAGAAAACAACATACCTAAATATATATTTTAGTCCATATAATATAACATTTTATATTATCTGACATACTTTCTGCAATATTTCATGAAGCTACAACAACCTTAAGTTAATCAATATAAATAGACAATATGATGGAAAAAACAGTACATAAACTTTGAACCACTATTACAACTAGAATAGCGCATGCACTGTAGATTAAAGTCATTTGCATGAATAATGCAAAAAATGTTATTTATTGACTATAACTGATGATTATATTACCCTAAAACTTTAGAGTATAGTTACTTATAACCTAGGACTGCGATAACTATGGATGGATTCGACTTAAATAAAATATTCACGGCTATCTTATTTGCATCATTTCTAGTACTGTTTATAAGTAATGTGGTAGATTTATTATATAACCCAAATCCACATAACGAACAACAAGTAAAGGGTTATCAAATAGATGTAGAAGAACAAGCGTCCACACAGATTCAAGATGCTGCAGAACAACAAATTGACATTGAAGCTCTTATAGCACAGGCAAATGTAGCAAAAGGTAAGGAAGTAATAAAAAAAGTGCGTGTCTTGTCATACATTTGAAAAAGGCGGTCCAAATAGAGTAGGTCCAAATTTATGGCATATAGTAGGAAGTAAAAAAGCACATTTAGGCAATGCATTCAATTATTCGCAAGCAATGTTAAATAAAGGTGGAACATGGGAACATCAAGATCTATTTCACTTTTTGACGAAACCTCAAGCCTATATTAAAGGGACACGAATGGCGTTTGCTGGCATTTCAAAGCCTCAAGACATTGCAGACTTAATTGCATACATAAAATCTTTAGAGTAAGCATTTTAACATGAGGCTTGTGTGACTAACCACAACAAATTAAGAGTGTCCTACCGAATGAAAGAACTGCATATAGCATATAAACAACTAATCGGTAGCAAAGAAGTGTCTTTAATATTCTTCGGCGGTTTTTCATCCAGCATGCATGGTACTAAAGCAACAGCCTTATATGACTATTGTCAATCCAATAGTTTTAGCTTGATTTTGTTTGACTACTTAGGTCATGGTGAGTCAGATGGTGTATTTACAGACTATAATATTAGTGATTGGTATAAAAACTGTACAGATGTAATTAATCAATTGACTCCTCCTAATAAACCTTTGATCATCGTAGGATCAAGTATGGGGGGCTTGGCTTATGTTATTAGTAGCAGTGTCATATCCGCATAAAATATCTCACCTAATTAGCCTAGCTGGAGCGCCTGACTTCACTGAATCTTTGATCCTTAGAAAATTAACTACGATACAAAGAGATGAGTTATACAGGTATAATCAACTTGTTCTATCTAGAAGTGACAATGATAGTTATTCTTACACAATTACTAAAAACCTAATAGAAGATGGACAAAAACATTTATTACTACACCAAAAATCTATTGACATTGAGTCTCCAATCACACTTATTCATGGAATGAATGATAATATAGTGCCATATAATACTTCAATCTCTTTAGCAGAAAAAGTCAAATCACAAAATGTACACTTACACTTAATAAAATCAGCTAACCACAGTCTGTCAGACGATGTTTCCTTAAACACGATGTTTAAATGCATCAAAGAAGCAATAGAAGGAACTAACACCAAGTGAAGATTTGCTTTCTCATGGAAAAATTTAAATAGCCACTCCAATCAATCCTACTACGTGATACGCAGCTGCAATGCGCAAATCCCATTAAAACGCTACAATACAGAAAGCAGCAAAAAGACTACAACAATATAGCTCAATCACACAGGTACAGAATCGACATACACCACTTATAAAAACTACACTTACCGGAAAACCAACAATTATAATGACAACACACTATGCAATGACTAAAGAGGACAACAGTGGGCGATAACAGATTCGAACTGATGACCCTCTCGGTGTAAACGAGACGCTCTACCAACTGAGCTAACCGCCCTGGACTACCTACTTATAAACTATAAATACATTCACTGCAATAAAGAATTATAAATCCAGATATTTTTCAACAAAATTTTCGATACCACACTGATTACATGCGGCCACAACAGTATTAACCATTAAAAATGCTATAGTCATAGGGCCTACACCACCAGGAACTGGAGTAATAGCAGAAGCAATATCTTTAGTTTCAAAAAAAGTCTACATCACCTACAAATTTCTTTATTCCATTTTCTTCTATAGAATTAATACCAACATCTATAACAATTGCACCCTGTTTAATCCAAGAAGATTTCACAAAATGAGGTATCCCAACAGCAGCAACGAGAATATCAGCTCTAGTACAATAATCTGATAAACCACGTGTAGCTGAATGCACAGTCGTAACTGTGCAATTCTCGCTTAACAACAAACAAGCCATAGGCTTCCCTACTATATTGGATCTTCCTATCACCACTGCATCACTACCAGATAAATTACTAGTCACAGTTTTAATTAAATAAAGACACCCACGAGGAGTACAAGGTATTAGACAACCTTTTTTTTGACCAGTAAAGAGTCTACCAACATTTTCATTATGGAACCCATCAACATCTTTTTCTGGATCAATAGTGTTAATTATCAAATTCTTATCAATATGCTTTGGCACAGGAAGTTGTACTAAAATACCGTGTACATTTTTATCATTATTGAGCTGATGTATTATATCAATCAAACTACTTTCAGGTGTTGTACTAGGTAATAACATGGTCTCAGATCTCAACCCCAACATTTCCGCTTTTCTTTGTTTATTGCGTACATATAAATGACTTGCAGGATCATCTCCAACAAGTACTACTATTAGACATGGCGTTAAATTATGCTGAGCTTTTTAAATCACTGATACATGCAGCAAGCGTATTCATCATATTTTCAGCAACTGCTTTACCATTTATAATATTCTTTCCCATTAAAACCTAAGCGCTATCATTATTCCGTTTACAGGTTAGTGTATTTTACAGAAAACTTCAACAAACATTAATAATAAATTTTTTACCACCCAAAATAATGAACTCACTTGATAATATATCCTAACTATAAAAAATCACATTTTCTTTGCAATTTTTACACGAGAGTATCAAATATTATAAACTACAAGAATCACAACACGTTAGCAGTTATATACGTAATTACATCTTTAATTGAATAAAGCCGACTAGACTTTCTACTTGACTATTTCCTATTTATCACTAAAGGCACAGGAACATCAATGTAAATTTACATAATCCTTAATAATAAAGTACACACAAGCTTTTTACGTATTTACTATATATTAATTCCTATGTAATACATTTTTCAATATTAACAAATATATTGTATTATCATAACTAAACCATTTACACACACAAACCTTATACAAAACTACAAGCCAAAATCCACTGTTAGACTTACACATATACAGGCAACTATTCAAAAATATTCTACCTAATAACAAAATTACTCAGACAAGCAATTCAACATGGATACATTTAAAAATTAACAGGCCTACTATTGGCTATAAAGACACTTTATTTTATATAGCAATTAACAAATTCTTCTAATGATATTCTGCGCCTTGTTTTCAATTTTTCGGAAGTAAAAATACATTTAATCTGATGCACACTTTCTTCAATATCATGATTAACAATAATATAATCATAATTATAACAATGACTAATTTCAAAAGCAGCTTCGCCCAATCTTTTATTTACCATATCACTTTTTCCACTGCGATTATATAGACGCTTTTTCAATTCCTCCATGGACGGAGGCAGTATAAAAATACTAACAACGTGTTCTTTCATAATATCAGCCAACTTAAAAGCGCCTTGCCAATCAATACTAAATAACACACTAACACCATCAGCTATATTATCTGTAACAAATTTACGAGGTATACCATAATAATTACCAAAAACTTTGGCAAATTCTAACATTTGATTTGTATTACATAGGTGAAAGAATTCCTCTTCAGTTACAAAAAAAATAATCTTTTCCATCCACTTCTTTATCCCTGGGTTCACGAGTAGTGACAGAAATTGATCTAACAAGCTCATTTTGTAGCTCATCAACCAATAAATGAGATATCGTAGTTTTACCACCACCAGAAGGAGAAGATATAACTAACATTATACCCCTGCTTTTTAAATTACCATTCACTTTACATTTCCTAATATAAACATATTACTAATAATTAAAATTCTAAACATTAACTTTAATTTAACCTTTTTATATAAGTAATGTGTAACCTTTCATAAATTATGCAACAATAATTTAACAATTTCACATAGAGCATACATGTTCTCTCTTCTAACCTCATAGAAAACATTAAACTAACTCTTGATTATTAAGTCATAAAATCAACTTTCATATATAGATAAAAAATCGAGATACATACGAGTATATATTACCATAAACCGTTAAATATGTTAGAAAAATTATATTACAGTAATAGCTTTTTAATAGGTTGAGTCTAATTGATATAAATAACAATCTTAAATGTAAAAGTACTAGGGTATTAATATGAAGCGAACCATAAGACATTACAACATACCATTTAATTATTAGGTCTTTATATAAAAGTAGCATTCATTTTAATATTAGAACTTTCTAAGATAAAAAAAGTGTACATCATAATATAACAAATTAATTACAACAATTCCACATGCAGAACCATGAATATTCAACGTATTTTCAATCGCATTATACACCATTATATGGATTGCTTCATCTTATAATCTATGATACCTTGATTGATCATATATTACTTATACGTTATGAATAAATTCATTCGTTATACTCAACTGGTTTTACCATACATGACAATTCTATTTGCCGTGTTTTTAGTGTGTAGTTTATATATAGTGTTCATCTCATCTCCAGCAGATTATAAGCAAGGAGAATTTGTTAGAATCATGTACCTACACGTGCCATCTGCGTGGATATCACTTAGCTCATATACATTAATAGCAATTCTTAGCTTTGCAGTACTAATCTGGAAAAGTACAATTGCTGCAGTCATATCGCGTGCTATTGCTCCACTGGGGCTTGTGTTCACGTCTATATGCTTAATTACTGGCAGTATATGGGGTAAATGTACTTGGGGAGCATGGTGGGTGTGGGATGCACGTTTAACATCGATGTTAATCTTATTCTTTATTTATTTGGGATACCTGTCTTTATGGAATTTTTTCAGTAGTGAATCTAGGTCAACAAAAGCTGCTGCAATATTTGCAATATTTAGTGTAATTAATATTCCAATCATAAAGTTTTCTGTCAATATATGGACAACACTACACCAACCTGCAAGTATAATACGCAAGAATGGTATTGCTATTGATATTTCAATGCTTATACCTCTTTTTGTAATGTTTATAACGCTTAGTCTATTATTCTGCATACTACTAATATTGAGATCACATACACTAATTAACTTGCGAAAAATTAATGCTAGGCTTATTTTGTTAAATAACATTCTTTGAGGAAAATATTGATAGGTACTCTTACAGGTATTATAGAAGAAGTATATAGTAACTACATTATACTAAATGTAGAGAATGTCGGATATATAGTTTTTGTTTCATATAAAGTTTTGCAAACTTGTAAAATCGGAAATAACATAAAGCTATATATAGAAACATATGTAAATAGGGATAATTTAACTCAATTATATGGATTTCTAGATAAGCAAGAACAAAATTACATGAAAATGCTAGTAACAATAAACGGTATTAACTATAAAACTGCAATGTCAATATTAAGTAAATTATCGCCTGAACAAATTTTTTCTGCTGTAGTAAGTAATAATAAATCTGCATTCAGAGGAAACGGAATAGGAGAAAAACTTGCAGGGCGTATTACTAGTGAACTACAGTATAAAATTAGCAAGATGTCAATAGGAGAAACCTTTTCAGTAGAAGAAGATGACTCATTAGCTGCATTAATAAGTTTAGGGTATGAAAAATTAAAAGCTTTCAATGTAATACAAGATATAAAATCTGATTTTCCCAATGCCAATACACAAGAAATTATAAGAAAAGCATTGCAGAAACTTTCTAAATAATTTCAATTAAGCTAATAAAACCTGAGATCAGGACTCAATGCCTTCAAATAACTAATGCATCAAGAAGTTATTAGAAATATTAAACCTTAACTCACTAAACAACATAAGTTTTCAATCTATTTTAAAAAACATACAAATGCCAATAATTACCTAAACTTTTATGATAAAGACGTCTGAAACTGCCATATTTTTGTGTTTATATTCTGTATTACTTTATTCTTTATACGGAAATAAAAGTTTTTAACAAAACTTTTTTTGTTTTAATCTTATGAAAAAAGACAAAAATACACATACTTCCCAAGGTTAAGTACAAAAAATACCACAATGTTACTTAGAACACATACATTATTGTGTTAATACATTTACATATTTTAACCTTTTTCTATAATTCCAAAGTAAATAGATAATGTATTGAAAAAACTACATTTTCACAATTTTAATTATGCATAAAAAACTAAGCCCACCATCTTCTATGCGTTCATTTTCTACCTCAGACAAAATTATAAGTAAAAGTTTAATAGACTTAGAAAAACCTTGTCCTAACTGCTAACTTATATTTTAGTGACAAAACAAAAAACATCACCGCCCTACCTCAAGACTATGACTTATTGAATAAACACAAAATGTATTAAAAAACTCTTAGAACAGTATTAAATTTTACTGTAAAATACAGTGATGTTTTTTTAGAGATATAAAAAGTATAAATTCAACATGTACACATAATGGTGTACCATCTTTTATATTTGCAGAATATAAGAAGTGACATATAAAAATACAACAAGAGCATTTTATGAAAAACATACTACAAAGTACTGAGTGTTTAGAAGATCAACAAAATATTTCAATGAGACCTAATTCTTTAAATGAATTTATAGGACAAAGCAGCGTAGTTGAGAACCTAAAGATTTTCATAAATGCAGCTTATACACGTAAAGAACCAATGGATCATGTTTTACTATACGGCCCTCCAGGTCTTGGAAAAACAACATTAGCACACATAATAGCAAAAGAATTAAAAGTAAATTTTCGATCAACGGCAGGACCACTAATAAGCAAGGCAGGAGATTTGGCTGCAATACTTACCAACCTGCAATCCAAAGATATACTGTTTATAGACGAAATACATCGTTTAAATCGCAATATAGAAGAAATATTATATTCTGCAATGGAAGACTTTTGTCTAGATATCGTGGTGGGAGAAGGATGTGGAGCACGAACTTTAAGAGTAGACCTGCCTCCATTTACATTAATTGGAGCTACAACAAGAATTGGCTTATTATCAAACCCACTAAGAGACCGTTTCGGTATACCAATACATTTAGAATTTTATTCAACAGAAGAACTAACAAAAGTGATACAACGCGCTGCAAAAGTTATTAAAACCAATATTTCAAATAGTGGAGCACAAGAAATATCTTTTAGATCTCGTGGTACACCAAGAATTGCACTGAGATTATTGAGAAGGATACGAGATTTTATAGAAGTGACAGAACAAGAAATTATAACAGACATATTTGCTGATCAAGTGCTATTACGTTTAGGTATTGACAAACTAGGGTTAGATAAGCAAGACATTCAATACCTTAAATTTATATATGATTCTAATAATCCAACTGGAATAGACACTATATCTTATGCATTATCGGAAGACACAGGAAATATAGAAGAAACCATAGAACCATATCTCATTAAAATAAACTTTGTACAACGCACGCCACGTGGCAGAGTAATTACTCAAAAGGCAATATCTTACCTTACAGAACAAGCACACATTAGGATTAACTAATTAATAATGGCTTTTGAAGCGTGCACACTTAAATAAAGATTTAATTATCAATTCAATTATAAATCCACATTCACATTTATCCACTATATTAAAGAAGTCACATGATAATCAACGGGTTTACTATTTATATATCTAATTACACAAGATATATTCATTAACCTGAAAACAGCTAAAACGTAAATATACTTTCATCCACCTACTTCTACCAAACTATGCATTTATTTATCAATAGAAAACTTTGACACGATCACAAAAATCAGTATCAGAAATAGATAAATGTAAAAACTAATTTTTACTAATCAATACAATAGAACAGTACACAAATGTATATGTTAACACACTCGATAAGTGTCAGATTAAAACGTCTGATTACTTCCAACTAATAAACTTAATATGCTGCTCTAAAAAATTAAAATTTGCTATTGTGAAAAAAATCATCAATAATATCGAGACTCAGATGAAAACATTTTCTTAGTTCAATAATTAGGCGAGCAGCACAGAGAAGCTACACTTATAATTCCGCCACGGATTAGACCATATCTAACAGGAATTCGCCATGTTGATTTAAAACAACAGACACCTAATCTCTAGTTATCATCAACAATTCGTCACATAAATATTATATTTCAACGGATTCAACTTTATTATTTTTATCTGTCACCCTCAAAGCAATATATATAATAATACAAATTACAGAGCAAACTATTGGAAAAAGTATCACAGGAATGAGAGTACCGTTATAAAAACATCCTAAAATATAAATACCAAATGCACCAAAAATTGTTTGTAAAAACAAAATAAGTGCAGAACCTACACCTGACTCTTTAACTTCAGAAAAAGCAGCAGTCATATTATTTCCAAGAATAAAAGCAATGCCCATACCAGATGGAAGCCACATAATTTCTGCTAACAAAGGAGTAATTTCAACTATATAATAAAGTACAAGAACGCTCAAATCAGACAAAGTAGTTAAAATTAACCCTATAATCAGCATATTATTTATACCTAATCTTTCAACAAACTTCTGATTAATAACAGCACCCACAATGTATGCTCCTACATTAATGGCTACAAAATAACCATAATAACCAATAGGTACACCCATATCTTTTACAAAAATAAATGGAAGATTAGCTATGCATGACCAAATCCACATAATGGTAAGACTTTGAATTAAAGCAAAACCACAAAATCTGGCATTTAAAACAAGAACCTTATATTTCCTTACAATTAATAAAAAAAGATATATCGCTAGTGACATCTTTAACAACCATGGTCTCCTTTAAAAAAAGAATTAAACATACTAGAACCACTATAGCTATTACAGATATCGCAATAAATAACATATTCCAATCATATCCTTGCGCTATAATAGTACTGCCTAAAATTGGCGCTAGTACAGGAACAAAAGCAACTGCCATGTTCACTATAGAAATATTTTTAGCACATTCATTTCCCGAATACATGTCTTTGATAATAGCATATCCAACAACCCCAGAAACTCCTGCACCAAAACCCTGAATAAAACGCATGACAATCAACATAATAATATTATTAACAAAACAACATATTATACTTGCTACCATAAATATCCACACGCCTAACAACATAATAGGTCTACGTCCATAGTGATCAGATAATGGGCCGTATAATAATCCAGAAATAGATAGCCCAGCTAAATTCAGACTAATTGTTAACTGAGCAACAGTATGATCTACGCCAAAAAACTCACTAATTTTTGGTAACCCTGGTAAATATATATCCGAAGATATATCACACATTATAATTACTGCAATAATGAGAATTAAAATATTTTTCTTCAAAATTTGCATAAACTAAAATTAAATCCTTAACTGATAAATACATTTTTAATATAACACTCTATTTAAAATTATAGTAGTTAATAATATCAAATTTTTAAAATCGATATTCTAATCTTAATTAAAATCTTTAAAATTTACACAGACAAAAATATTTTTTTAACATGCTACAATGTTCCATTAGAATCACACAAATCGTGTTCGATTAATCATAAAAACCCTTAATGTATAGAACAATACACTATTCAAGTAAAACAAGATTTAAAGCACAGGTAACAAACACCCTACCTCAGAATTAAATATTATTAACTATGCAGAAAAACACCGCATAACCTCTTTATTTAGGCCTTAAAATGGACATTAACTCTCTCCATTCTCTTTTTCCAATGCCAGTATTTTCCCTAACTACTTCTTCCCCAGCAATTAATTTCTTAACAACATCCAACGCACTTTTGGAAAAATTTTGTGATTCTAAACAATATTCTGTAAAAGCTGCATAGGTTAATGGAACCCACACTTTCACAATATCTAATATAGTTTTTGCATATGCTCTAATTTCATATTGAGCATTGGTTTCAGACCTCAGTTTTAAAAAGTGCAATAAATTATGTAAATCTATTTTCCAATACCACTCAGTATAATAGTTTAGGGTAAGGTTGACACGTGATATTTCTCTTGACACACCTTTCTCTAAGAATTTGTTATAAGTTTCGTATACCATGTTAGAGTCGTTTGTTAATAGATTAGCCACGTACCGAGCATCCTCATCGGATAAGCTTACTCCTCTGCCTTGTGCGTTATCTTCAGACTGTTTCGCTATTTGATCACACTCTGGAACGTAGAACTCGTGATCCAATACAGAATATCTGGCAGAATATTCATTTACGTTCGCAGTACGATGACGTACCCACTGTCTTGCAACAAATATAGGTAGCTTAATATGAAATTTAATCTCACACATTTCAAACGGAGTAGTATGTGAATGACGCATCAAATAATTAATCAATGCAGCATCCTGACTGACACTCTTAGTACCTCTTCCATATGATATTCTAGCAGCTTGAACTATAGATTCATCAGAACCCATATAATCAACTAATCTAACAAAACCTTTATCTAATACCTTATATTCTTTATAAAGAATACCTTCTAACTCAGGAACAACTATACGTTTTGTAGTTTCCAATTCCATAACTATCCCATATCTTGATTATCTACATTTATACTAACAATTCCATACTTAGATCAAGTTTTTAAACTACCATCAACTATTTACATCATTTGCAAGCAAAAACATATATAATAATTTCACACACAAAAATACTTAAATGAACTCAATAATCAGTAACCACTGCGCACTTCACATTCCTAGTGTATAACTCAGTGGAAAACAACAATATTCACTATCGACAAAACTTACACTACACGACAAGTTGCGAATTCGCAACATTTAATAACAAAAAACTTATCTCTCTATATTTTTCATACAAAGATCATAAGACTCATGTCATTGGAACAAACAAATCCTCCAAAATTTAGATAACGTATAGATATCAGTTTTATAAGATAAAAAAAACGCAGACCTTCGAGATCTTACAACCATTAAAATTAATAGTCTTTTATTTTTTCTACAATTTAATCAGATATACTTGAGAATAAGTCTTATATATATAACATGGCACTGGGAAATGCCCTAAGTTTCAGCACAACACCAGAAGAACACCACTGCTACCCAAAGAAACCCCCAAAAATCCTATGCTATCTTTTCACCATCATTTGTTTAATGTGCGCAATTGCTTTTGCTGGATTCAAACCCTTAGGACAAGTATTAGTACAGTTCATAATAGTGTGACAACGATACAATTTAAACGCATCATTAAGCATGTCTAACCTATTACCTGACACCTCATCTCTACTATCAATAAGCCATCTATAAACCTGTAATAAGGCAGCTGGCCCCAAATATTTATCTGGATTCCACCAATAACTAGGACAACTGGTACTACAACATGCACACAATATACAGTCATATATTCCATCCAACTTACTTCTATCTTCTACTGTTTGTAATCTTTCTTTATTATGATGAGGCTCTTCAGCTTGTAGCCATGGAGTAATAGACTCATATTGCTTATAGAAATTGCTTAAATCTGGCACCAAATCTTTTATAACACTCATATGCGGTAAAGGATAAATATTCACATCTGATTTAATATCCGATATTGCTTTTGTGCAAGCTAAGGTATTTGTGCCATCAATATTCATTGCACAAGAACCACATATGCCTTCACGACACGATCTCCTAAATGTTAGTGTAGAATCAATTTCATTTTTAATCTTTATTAAAGCATCAAGCACCATTTGTCCGCATTCATCAAGGTCTATAAAAAATTTATCAATTCTTGGATTTTCATCATCATCTGGAGACCACCTATATATTTTAAAACACTTTACATTTTTTGCACACTTAGGAGCAGAGTAGACCCTACCATTTTTATTAATCTTAGAATTTTTAGGTAAAAAAAACTGAACCATACTAAACCCTTTTAAGTAATCCTTCCAGAAACATTATTAATATACTCTTTTTTGTGGAGGAAAATATTGAACATCACCTGTCAAAGTTGTTCTAGAAACATCTTTATATTTTATCTCTACAGAACAATTTACATGATCATACCACGCTAAACTATGTTTCATCCAGTTCTCATCATCACGATCGGGAAAATCTTCACGAGCGTGAGCACCTCTACTTTCCTGACGATTTACAGCACATTCCATAGTCACAACCGCCTGCGGAATCATATTCATTAACTCTAGTGCCTCAACTAAATCACTATTCCATATCATACTTCTGTCCTGAATTGTAACTTCAGATATAAGCATGGCAACATCTTTAATCTTTTTCTTCCCTTCCTCTAATACTTCCTTCGTACGAAAGACAGCTGCATGATTTTGCATTACATTTTGCATATTGTTACGTATCTCTGAAACCCGCAAATTACCCTTTGAAAACCTTAATGCATCAAACCTGTCAATTATCCACTCCTCTGATACACTCTTTATTGGACTATGTAACATACCAGGCTTGATCAATTCTTTTGCTCTAATTGCTGCAGACCTTCCAAAAACCACCAAATCAAGTAAAGAATTAGACCCTAAACGATTGGCACCGTGCACAGATACACAAGCTGCCTCTCCTATTGCAAACAGGCCTGGCACTACCTCATGTCCCGTGTGATTTAAAGTCATAACCTCTCCATAATGATTTGTAGGGATACCACCCATATTGTAATGAACAGTGGGCAATACTGGTATAGGTTCTTTTGTTACATCAACTCCAGCAAAAGTACGTGCAGTTTCACTGATACCGGGTAATTTTTGACGTATTATCTCTGGTCCCAAATGAGATATAGACAAATATACATGGTCTTTTTTTGGACCAACACCACGCCCTTCTCTAATTTCTAAAGTCATTGCCCTGCTGACAACATCACGAGATGCTAGGTCTTTAGCTTTTGGAGCATAGCGTTCCATAAATCTCTCGCCTTCAGAATTTATTAAATATCCGCCCTCCCCTCTACAACCCTCTGTTATTAAACACCCAGAACCGTATATTCCTGTCGGATGGAACTGTACGAACTCCATATCTTCTAATGGCAAGTTGACACGAGATACCATTCCTCCACCATCACCAGTACAAGTATGTGCACTGGTAGCAGAAAAATATATTCTACCGTATCCACCTGTAGCAAGTACAACAATATGAGAGCGGAATCTATGTAAAGTACCATCACATAAAGACCATGCCAATACACCTTGACACTTCCCCTCCTCATCCATGATTAAATCAATGGCAAAATACTCTACAAAAAATTTGGCGTTATACTTTAAAGATTGCTGATATAACGTATGAAGTATTGCATGACCTGTCTTATCAGACGCAGCACACGTCCGTACTGCCGGTTTACCCTTACCAAATTCTGTGGTCATACCACCGAAAGGACGCTGATATATTCTACCATCACTAGTACGAGAAAAAGGCACTCCATAGCGTTCAAGTTCGATCACAGCTTCCGCAGCATTTTTTACACATATATTCGATAGCATCCTGATCACCAAGCCAATCTGACCCTTTTACCGTATCGAACATATGCCATCTCCAGTCATCTTCAGAAACATTGCCCAACGCAGCACTAATACCACCCTGAGCGGCTACTGTATGACTCCTCGTAGGAAAAACTTTAGATATACATGCAACAGACAAGCCAACATTGGTCATACCAAAAGTCGCCCTTAATCCTGCTCCACCAGCCCCTATCACTACAACATCATATTCATGGTCTATAATATCATATGCAGAAATAGACATTACAAAAAAAATAACACCCCTAAACAACAAACACAATTAGGCTACCACAATAACACAGTGAGTCAATATAATAAATAAGTTTCACAATAACTTATAAAATTATAACAAGCTGATAATAAATACTACTCTTATACTATAATATTTACTAATCATATGTAGATAAATACTAATTTATTATTCATAGACTAAAAAACAATTTTTGCACTTAAAACAACATTTAAATAATTGATAGATAAATTGCCAAAATGTGATTCGTTGATGATACAAGCAATTCAAGTATAATTGTATGTTTACATGTTAAAAAAAGGTTAAGAAAATAAATTACAGTAATTCGTGAGCTGCCGCTTATTCTCACCCGGCTTATCTGAAAATGCCATATTTTAGTAGATCTAAAACATGTCCTCTTCAGCAATGTCTACATGAGTTATAGACTATAAGAATAAAGATTTGTTACCTAAGTTCACCTCAGAATTATAAACATGTAATGCGAAGTAGAATTACTTCTGTTTCACTAGAAATAGATGTTATATCATCCGTCGCTATAAAAAAGTGTGCGTCACTCAGACTATATTTCAATAAAGTAATATTACATCTTAGTTTATTAGACAAAAATCATCCACAAATATACACGTCTCATAAAATATTATCCTATACTACTACATTATATACCTAGCTCTTAACCTCATTATGAACGATTAATAATCAAATAATTGTTAACATTAAGAACTAGATGCTTCAAATCAATAGTAACTAAAAGACATAACGTTTCTACAATTTGTTAGCTTGCAAATTATACAATATATTTCTCCTCACATGAAATTAACAACATTCCAAAGGCCTTGACATTCGGAATTAAATACTTCCGACCAACCAGACGTACTAATGGAATTTAATAAATTTTGCAAGTATCTATCACAAAGATTAAGAAACACTATTATAGGTCTTAAATAGAAATGCTGAAAACATTACAAACAAAATCACCATAACTTATTAAACATTTTCTGAAAAATTATCACATGATAATTGCAGCCTCGCTAACTTCGTATATAAACCATTCTGTTTGCATATTAATGATTTATGTGTACCTATATCATCAATGTATCCATTATTGAAAACAATGATTTTATCAGCGTTAACAATAGTTGATAACCTATGTGCTATCACAAGCATAGTTTTACTATTCCTCAAATTATCTAGAGCATCATGAATTAATTGCTCATTTTTTGAATCCAAAGACGACGTAGCTTCATCCAATATTAGTACTCCTGCATTTTTTAGTATAGCTCTTGCTATCGCAATCCTTTGCTTCTGCCCCTCAGACAAACATAATCCTCTCTCTCCAATAAAAAGAATTAAATTTTTCTGGTAGACTCTCTATAAAATCAAGAATACATGCAATTTTTGCTGCATTTCTTACTTCTTCATACTCAGCATTATCTACACCATATGTTATATTATCCCATATGGTACTGGAAAACATCACAGGACTTTGAGGAATGACACTAAAAAGAGAACGTAAATTTCGCAAAGATAACTCTTTTATATTAATACCATCAATAGTTATACTACCCGCTTTCACATCGTAAAAACGCAACAATACGTTTATTATGGTACTTTTACCACTACCAGATGGTCCAACTAAAGCGACAACTTGACCTTTATCAATAGAAAATGATACACCTTTTAATACCGGATTATCAGATTTACTAGGGTAACAAAAAGTAACATTGTTTATTAAAATTGAATCTCTTACTTCCTTAATTACTTTTGGATTTTCTACTTCATCAATATCCAATGGCATTGACAATATTTTTGAAATATCTTCTGCAATCCTTATAGCCTTCTGTATATCATGTAGATTATCTCCCATATTATTTATAGACCCAGCAGCTATCGCGGCATAAAATATAAAAGAGAAGAGAGAACCTACAGTAATATTATTATTTAGTACCTCTTTTATACCAAGCGACAGGACAAAACCTATAGAAGACATTGCAGCAGTGATAATCAAAGTAACCAATAACGCGCGTAAAACAATGTATCTATTCGTTACATTTAATGCGCCAGTTAGTAAATCTGAAAATCTTTGTTTAGTTATATCCTCTTTTGAGAAAGACTGAATTACGGATATACCACGATACGTCTCTTCAACAAAAGATGTGATGCTATCCATATCAAAACGCACCTTACGCGACAATAGTTTTACTTTTCTACCAAGAAAAGTTAATATCACTAGTATGACAGGTATAATTGTTACCGTATACATAGTCAACTTAAAGTTGGTATGCACCAGCATTATAATACTACCAAGCAAAGTGGTAACATTTCTAAGTATTGTTGAAAAACTAGCACTTAATATTACTTGAAGTGTTGACGTATCACTCATTAATCTTGTAATTAAACTTGAAATACTATTACTTTCAAAAAATTTTTGGAGAAAAATGTATAATCTTATTATACAATTTTAGCCTAATCCCAATAACGACTCTTTCACTTCCATATCCTGTAAGCCACATTCGTAAAAAAGGACGTTATTGCAACCACCAAAACCACAAGAAGCAAAAATAACATCGCATTATTTATAGACACAACGTCAGATGATATAACCCATGAGTCAACTAAGTTATGCAGACCGTATCCAAATGCTAAAATTGTTAAAGAAGAAATAGCTACAACTAAATATGCAAATATAAAATACGGCCAATAAGGTTTTATAAATTGAAATAATGCTTTCATTCCTATATCACAATATTAAATAATATCTTCATTTCCGATCTTAAAAAACTAAAAAATTCGTCTTGCTTATCATTAATCCATACACCTAAGGATTGATCATAACTAAATCGCACCGAACCACTAATAGGAGAAGCAACCCAGATTTGCATTGACGGTTCATGTCTATTAACAATATACACATTACCTTTATCATCCGATATTTTAACCAAGCCATCACAACTTTCACATTCTAACACTTCGTCAAAATCTGCATTATCTACCATTTCAGTTAAAACACTTAAGACATTATAAGATAAATTCTGAAAACTAGACATACATAAAGAACGTGACATTTCTATTCCTTATCATAAAAGCTATAGCAACTTATATCCCACGCAACACGGAACCAAACTAGCAAATCTAAACAACAAAGTAAATACAATGACAATTTTTCTTACCTAAGTATAATGCAACCAATAATAAAAAATTACACTACTTACACTCATTTAAGACTTTACACGATATTATTTTAAATTTATTTAAGACCTGAAAGCATGAGTTAATTGTCTAACTCTTTTTACAATATCTTGCTCAATGGATAGTCTCATACAATCATTAGCTTTCAAACTATCAATAACATCACAAACCATATTTCCTACTTCTTTAAATTCTTCCTCTTGCAATCCTCTAGATGTTTCAGCTGCAGAACCAAAGCGCAATCCTGAAGTAACAAAAGGTTTTTCTGGATCAAAAGGAATAGCATTTTTATTACAAATAATCCCTAATCTCTCCAAAGCAAGAACTGCATCTTTTCCTGTAACTCCTTTCTTACGTAAATCAAGAACAACCATATGAGAATCTGTACCATTTGTAACAACATCAAGACCCCTCTCTTTAAACACTTCTACCAGTGCCTTAGAATTCTTGATTATTTGTTTTGCATAATCCTTAAAATCTGGCTTTAACGCCTCCCCAAATGCCACAGCTTTAGCAGCAATAACATGCATCAAAGGACCACCTTGCATACCAGGAAAAATTGAAGATTGAATTCTTTTGTAAATATCCTCATAATTTGTCATTATTATTGCCCCCCTAGGGCCACGTAAAGTCTTATGAGTAGTAGAAGTAATAACATGAGCATGTTCAATAGGCGAGGGAAATTCCCCAGCAGCAATTAAACCCGCATAGTGCGCTATATCAGCTAAAAGATACGCACCTACCTTATCAGCTATTTCTCTAAATCTCTTAAAATCTATCGTACGGGGATAAGAAGATGAACCAGCAATAATCAATGATGGTTTATGTAATAGAGCAAGCTTTTCTATTTCATCCATATCAATCAAGCCAGTATTACGATCAACTTGATATTGAACAGCATTAAACCACTTTCCGGAAATACTAGGTGCAGACCCATGAGTTAAGTGACCACCACAATCGAGAGACATCCCAATCACAGTATCGCCTGGTTTCAATAAAGCAGCAAATACCCCTTGATTAGCCTGTGAACCAGAATGCGGTTGAACATTTGCAAATTTACAACCAAACAACCTACACAAACGCTCTATAGCTAAATTTTCCACAATATCTGCAAAATGACATCCACAATAATACCTCCTACCTGGATAACCTTCAGCATATTTATTTGTAAATATGGAACCCTGGGCCTCCAACACCGCTTTACTAACAAAATTTTCAGATGCTATCAACTGTAATTCAGAATTCTGTCTGTTTGACTCTGCAGTAATACAATCAAAAACCTCCGTATCAACATCTTGCAAATCGTAATCTAAGATATACCTGACCATAAAAATAACTCCGTAATAAGCGTACAAAAAAACCCCAACAGTGCAGTTATAACATTAGATATATTAACCCTACCAGTCCAACATTTACTTAATACACTTCCTTGTTTCTAATTTATATCACCATTAACACCGTCAAGCTTCAAACTCTCACCCTCTGAACTGCTATCCACTTCAACTTTTTCCTTCTCTAGTTTTCTTTGCTTCTCTGCATGTAATTTCTGTGCCTGCATAGCACCTAAATCATTCTTAACCACATAAAGTGTAAGAGGAAGTACTAAGTCAGGATGTAGTTCCAAATTAACTACATACTCACCGATGTACTTAACTACAGAGTGAAAAAATATGTTGCGGGAATGTATATTATACCCTTTCTCACACAACAACTTAGATACACATTTCGGAGTCACAGAACCAAAAAGCTTACCATCATCAGCCGCTTGTCTAGTCATAATCAAAAACTCATTTTCTAAAGACAACTTCAGAGCCTTGGCTGCCTCTAGCTTCTCCAAATTCTCCTTTTCAATAAACACATACTGTCTTTCTAAATCCGCCAAATTTTGCTGAGTTGCTCTCACTGCTTTCTTTTGTGCTAACAAATACCTGGCGTACCCAGGCTTCACTTTAGTCACAACACCGGCCTTACCAAGATTTCTAACACTTTCTTTCAGAATAATCGACAACATACTAGCCCATAAAAAAAATATCAACAATACGGCAACAATGCTAAATAGCGTGCTCTTTTTACAGCGACAGCTAATAACCTCTGCTTCCTAGATGAAACAGAAGTAATTCTACTCGGCAATATACGCCCATACTCTGAGGTAAACTTAGATAACAAAGCCTTATTCTTATAATCTATATACTCATTCAGACATTGCTGCAGAGGACATGTTTTAGATCTCTTAAAATATGGCCTTTTCAGATAGGACAGAGGAGAATAAGCGGCAGCTCCAGAATTATTAGAATTTGTTTTCTTACCCTTTTTTAACATATAAACATCCAATTACACTTGACTTGCTTGTATCATCAACGAATCACCTTTCGGCAATTTATCCCTCTTAAGACACAAAAAACGCAACACATCTTCATTTAGTTTTACTTTACGTTTAAATTCATCCATACTGCTAGGAGTCGACCTTATATATATCATACAATAATGTCCCTTGTTCATTTTATCTATGGTATAAGCAAAATCCAAAAGCCCCCAATATTCGTACTTAAGAAGTTCAGCACCGTTTTTTGTCAACAGTGAGGACAAACCTTTGACCAAACCCTCGAGCTCATATTGAGTTAAACCCTGTTGTGCTATAAAAGTAAATTCATATAAAGGCACGCCTTCTCCTTAACAAAACCAATTACGCCATTATATAAAATATTACATTATAATCAAGTTAATTATTTACATGATTAAACGTTTTCATTACTAAATGAACATAATAAATAGGAGATACGCCAGTAATATTCTAGATCTTATGCATTAATTTTTTTTTTCTACTTTTTTAGATTCTCTCTTCTCGACCTTATGGGATTGCTGTTTTCTTTCAAGTATATCCTGAACGATGGTCCCTACTTCTTTTATTTTGTCATGAGTAGATTCTGGTATTATTTCATCCATGTAAGCATTAAAAACACAGAACACACTATAATAATATGACTCTGAAAACCAAGCTGGCAAAACACCTTCATCCTCTTTTGGTTTAGGTAATAGTGCATAGCAAGACGTTTCTATAATAAAAAACAAAAAATAAGAAAAAACTATCCCTTTTACTAACCCTATCAATAATCCACCAAATCTGTCAATAACACTACATCTCGCTGAAGACAAGAGATGCATTATCCATCCATTAATAATAATGATGGCAACGGTGATTAATATAAAGACAGTAATCGCAGATAAAATACCTGCTATAACTTCAGAAACAACATATTGATTATATAAACCAGAAAAGTAATCATGACACCGCATGGTTACTAATATTGACAGACAAATACCGCACAACCCAAATATTTCTTTTATAAACCCTCTAAAAACACCAATTATAAGCGATAATGATATAATTCCAATTACTGCTACATCTAGCATAATTTCCATCCTACTTTATAGAACCATTTTTCCTAATCTGTAAAAAAGATAACCATAAACAATAATATTACAGCTACCAAGTAAACATAAAGCACATAATAATATTTCTTAAAAGACAAAGCTAACCCTACAATATAATGACTATTATCCATATCAGACGGCTCTATGTAGCTCCAACTTGCTATATCTTTAACTCCTAAACGATTGTTCGATATCTCACTTGTATCAACGACAATCCCTATATTCTGACTTAATAAATCGAGTAAAGCACCTTTAAATTGAACACCTTGTATCTTGTCTTTCAATGGGATTATTATCTCTCTCTCCACACCATCAGTTTCATATTTATTTACCACAGTAAGTTTCACAAAACTATCCCTAGGGATTACCAATTCATTACTTAACTCAGATAACAGAATCGTATCATAAGTAGATACAAACAACTTAGCAATATAATTAGGCATAATTAATATTATTCCTAATATCAAAAGCATAATAGACTCATATAATTTACTCTTTCTAATAAAATACCCTTGCATTGCTGCTGAGATACTTAATATCCCGATTAAAGAAACAAAAATTACAGATATATTATCCCATATATTTGTAGTATCATATAGAATGAGTTCGCTGTTGAATATAAACAAGAAAGGTACAATCATAGTCCTAACATTATACAAAAACGACTGCACTCCGGTTTTAAAAGCATTACCTTTAGCAATCGCTGCAGCAGCGTAAGATGCTATACCCACAGGAGGGGTTACATCTGCCATAATTCCAAAATAGAAAACAAATAAATGGATAGCTATTTGAGGAACATATACACCACTTTTGTGTATAACAGAAGTTAGAATTGGAGCCATAAGCGTAGAAACTATAATGTAACACCCTGTTGCTGGCATTCCCATACCCAACACTATACATATTATTGCTGTAACCAATAACGTAAAAAACAAACTACCATGGGCTATAGAATCTAACAATCCACTAATTGACAAGCCAAATCCAGTCAACGATACAGCACCTACTATAATCCCCGCTGCACCAGTAGCAACAGCAATAGCCACCATATTCTTAGATGCTACTACCATAGCTTGATATACCTGTCTCATACTTTCGCAAAAGACAGAACATAACCCCGATACCTTCCTATTAAACAAAGCATACATGACGTCTTTACTGAGTAGCATAAAGATCAAAAACAAATTTGTCCAAAAACAAGACAACGCGGAAGATAATCTTTCAACAATTAAACACCAAACTAAAATAAAAATCGGGATAAAATAGTGTATTCCATGCTTAAAAGTCTCTGATAATTTTGGGTATTCACCTTCTTCACGATTTTGACCTCTATTACCCTCATTCTTGAACTGATAAAATAATATCCCAACATATATACCGACCAAAAGTAAAGATACACAATATATGCTTTTATCTAAAAATATAGATTTGATACCTGGAATATAGAGCCCATAGACAGTAACACCTTCTATCAAAACATAAATGACACATGAAATAATAACAACACAGGTAACAGATATACAAAACTTTAGAATACTTAAATAAATTGATCTTGCTTTAGTTAAATCAATAACAGGACGCATATCCAGCCTACAAGCTTCCAAGTGCACAATATAAAGCAAAGTAATGTACACCATCACTGCTGGAACAAAAGCATATTTCACGATAGTAGCATAAGGAATAGATAAGAACTCTGACATTAAAAATGCTGCTGCACCCATAACTGGAGGCATAATTTGACCATTTACACCAGCAGAAACTTCTATAGCTGCTGCTTTTTCAGCACTCAACCCCATTTTTTTCATCAAAGGAATAGTAAAAGAACCTATAGTAATGGTATTAGCAACTGAGGAGCCAGACATCATACCCATAAAACCAGAAGCAATAACCGCAGCCTTAGCTGGACCACCAACAAACCTACCAAGTAAAGTAAATGAGAGCTTGATAAAGAAATTACCAGCTCCTGCTTTATCTAAAAAGGCCCCAAACAAAACGTATAAAAATACAAAATTAGAAGATACAGCAAGAGCTATTCCAAACACCCCCTCGGAAGATAGCCACTCATGAGATGCTATAGCAGAGAAATTATGTCCTTTATGTGCAACAATATCAGGCATATGCTTTCCAAAAAAAAGCATATATTAAAAATACCAAAGCAATAATAGCTATAGGTGCCCCTATAGCACGCCTCGCACCTTCTAATAAAAACAAAAATCCGAAAAATGCCACAATTAAATCAACATCATTAGGCATCGCTATCCTAAACGATAACTCTTCGTAAAACACCACAATATACAAGGCTGATATGGACGATAATACTGCAGAAACCCAATCTAACGCTTTAAATCTTAAACTAGAAGTTTTAGATATTGGCAAAAACAAAAACAGCAAAGAAAACGCAAACGCCAGATGTATTGCTCTAGACTTAATATCAGTTAGCATTGCCCATTCTAAACCGCAATCAACTAACCAAAAAGGTAACGGGGACGCTATGAACAATTGAAAACATGCCCATAAAAACGCTATAAAACTTATTGCATACGCCGTAATGACATTTCCTTCACTAGTTGGCTTGGAGGAAGCTAATTCTCTATCTATTAAGTTTTGTATATGTTCTGCTTCCTTTTTCATTATATAACTAATCCCTCTCATAACACTTTATTAGTTAATAACATCACAGACTTTTCACGTCAATAAAATATGACCTACCAAGTAATATCCATTATTTCCTAAAATACATTTAACAAACAAAATATATGTATATTTTATTAATATAGACATACAATCAATAATTAAATTAGTAAGATAATTTTACTAAAAAACTTTACTTCTCTTTTGTCACACATTAAACATCGCAAATTATTTTGATAAACTTACATTCTGCATTTACTGTACGACATATAATTTGCTATACTACGGTAAGAATAAAATCACAACTTATTTTTCGGTGAAAAGATCTGACTTTCCCATAATCACATACACTTACAAAATAAAATTCGTAAAATCCAAAGAGCAACAAAACTTACAAGTAGCTAATGTGATTTTCATATGTTATAAATATGGCTTATAAGATAACAAAATTATCATCCACAGGTATGTCTGCAAAAATTCTCTACGTTTGTCACGCGTGCGGTAATCAAACACATAGATGGACTGGCAAATGCAATGCTTGTGGTAGCTGGGATAGTATAACAGAAGAAACAGCTACTGACCAACTAATGAACACATTACACACCTCTGAAATAAAGCTATGTTCACTATCCGATAAAGATATAGTGATGTCATCACGATTCATTACAAAAGTAAGTGAATTAGATAGAGTATTCGGAGGTGGTATAGTACTGGGTAGCAGTACTCTTGTTGGAGGAGAACCTGGTATAGGAAAATCAACACTATTACTACAATTAACATCAATTATAGATAAACATTTTTCTAAATGTCTTTACGTATCAGGGGAAGAGTCGATAGATCAGATTAGAATTAGAGCAGATCGATTACAAATTACTCAATCGAGCATTCAATTATTATCAACCTCATCATTATCAGATATCATTTATTCTCTAAAAAAAGAATAAGCACTTTAATTGCCTTGTAGTTGATTCGATACAAACTATATACGATAATAAGATATCATCATCACCAGGTACTGTAGTACAAATACGTATGTGTACTCATGAATTGATAACTTTCACAAAGCAACACGACATAATATTATTTATACTAGGCCAAATAACAAAAGATGGGCAAATAGCTGGTCCAAAGACCCTAGAACATATGGTGGATACAGTATTATATTTCGAAGGAGAAAATAATAGTCAGCTGCGTATTTTGCGTACAGTAAAAAATAGATTCGGTCCTACCAACGAAATAGGTGTGTTTGAAATGTCTGACAAAGGACTAATACCAGTAAAAAATCCATCTTCGCTTTTTTTGGCTAAGTCACAAAATAATAATATAGTTGGAAGTGCGGTATTTGCTGGTATTGAAGGATCAAGACCTATATTAATGGAAATACAATCATTAATTGCAAATACAAATATGGTAACTCCAAGAAGAGCTGTGGTTGGATGGGATGTCAATAGATTAGCCATGATAATTGCTGTCTTAACTGCAAAATGCAGTATATTTTTAGGAGATAAAGAAGTATATCTTAACATTGCAGGCGGACTAAAAATATGTGAACCAGCAGCAGATTTAGCAATTGCAGCATCTTTGATCTCAAGTTTCATTAACGTAGCTATTCCGCCATCAACAATAATATTAGGTGAAATAGCACTTTCAGGAGAAGTAAGGAATATATCAAGCATTGATTCACGTTTAAAAGAAGCATATAAACTAGGTTTTACAAAAGCTATTATTCCACTCAATAATAAATATAGTTTTTCTGATATTAATGTCATAGAAATCAGTCACATTAAAGCATTAAAAAAAATACCTTATTGACCTATGAAAACAATCGCCACAACACTATTAGCATGTTTCTTACTATTTGTTATAGCATTCACCAAAGTATTACTAAACAAAAATGCTACAACAGATACTTTCACGAGAATAGTATTACCCATACTCTACACAGAAAATCAAGTATTCGATACGAAAGATTTGATCGGACACCCGTATATAATAAATGTATTTGCTTCTTGGTGTACAACATGTCAAGAAGAACATGATTTATGGTTAGACATTTCTCGGAAAAAGGTTATCAAAATATACGGTATAAATTATCTTGACACAGAATATAAAGTACAACAATGGCTTAAAATTCATGGAAACCCATACACTAAAATAGCAAAAGATTACTCAGGCAAAGTCGGCAACATATTAGGAGTCACAGGAGTACCGGAAACTTTTGTCTTTAATAAAGATGGCAAAATAATATTACACATACATGGGAGTGTATCTAAAGACACATGGGAAAATCAAATATCAAAACTAATACAAAACTAAAACTTACATGTGATTATATCAATCAATAAAATCTAAAATCTGCCTTATGTTGTCCACCATCGAAAGCATTTCACAACACATAACTAACATGTATTAAGTGGTACTTTGTATATTGAATCCTATAACAATCTGAGCCGCGGTTAAAGTATAGCTATAGGTCTCCATATCTTCATAATAACTTACCATACAAACGTACACCAAATTAAAAAAACGACGATGTATTATATCACGTAAATAATCTGAGATAGTCTATAATCATAGAGTATTTATACAACATTCTTTCGATGAGAACTTTAAATATTGACTAGGAAAATAAAATTCCAATTAAATAACTTTAAATATTCAGTCAAACAGTGAAACAACTATTACAAAACAAAGTTATACTCATTATATTTCATACAGCTTAACTATTTACCTATACACTAAAATATGTTATAGTAGGCTGACGTTAATTATCGCTTACTTAAAATGACTGTGACACAATATCAGTTAGAACTGTTGGTGAAGAGTGCATTTCCAGATGCTGAGGTAACAATTACTAGTTTGGTAGATGATAACAATCACTACTTGATCAAAGTTATTTCGGATCAATTTCAAGGTAAGTCAAAACTAGAACAACATAGAATGATATATAAAGTATTAGATGGATTAAATATACATGCAATACAAATACAAACGGGGTGCAATTAACACTATGACAAATGATATAATTGAGAAAATAAAACATGACATAGACAATAATGATGTAGTGTTGTACATGAAAGGTGATGCTGACTTTCCGCAGTGTGGGTTTTCTGGTGCAGTAGTTAGTATACTAAAAAAAATGAATGTTAACTTTAAGAGCATTAATGTGCTAGAAGATCTAGAGCTACGCGAAGCAATCAAAGAATTTACAAACTGGCCGACTATCCCACAGTTATATATTAAGGGCGAGTTTATTGGTGGATGTGACATAGTCAGAGAAATGTATCATAACGGAGAGCTGCAAGAATTACTTAGTAAAAATAATTTAATGACTGTAACTCAGTAGCACAAAATATGTTTATTTAAGCTAATAATGATCAACCAAGAAGAAGCTAAGTTAGAACTCGATAAGCTGAATCAGAAAATAAAGCACCACGACACGTTATACCATGTACATGATAGTCCGGAGATAAGTGATGCAGAATATGATGAGTTATGTAATAGAAGAAATACAATAATAAGAATCTTTCCACAACTTGCATCAACTAGTAGTTATCAGAATAATGTTGGAGGATCTCCAGATACAAAGTTTTCTAAAGTTAAGCATGAAGAAAAAATGCTTTCCATAGATAACGCTTTTTAACCAACAAGACGTGGAAAGATTCATTATTAGAGCCAAGAAGCTCTTAGCTATGACAGATAATGAATCAATATGCATGTCTTGTGAATTAAAAATTGATGGCTTGTCATTTTCTGTCATGTATAAGGGAGGGAAACTCTTTCAAGCATCAACAAGAGGTAACGGTAATTTTGGTGAAAACATAACAAACAATGTTAAGACTCTCAAAGATTTACCACATACTATTCAAAATGCACCAGATTTCCTGGAAGTAAGAGGTGAAATATACATAGATCGCAATGATTTCATACAACTTAACAATGAGGGAAACAATTTTGCTAATCCACGTAATGCTGCAGCTGGATCTATAAGACAATTAGATCATAATATCACTGCTCAACGTAGGCTAAAATATTTCATGTACACAATAATAAATAGTAATTGTCCTACACAAAAAGATTCATTAACAAAACTAAAAAATTGGGGATTTTGTATTAATGAACACACTATTGTTACAAGTAGTATTGAAGAGGCTCTCAATTTTTATAATCAAATCTATGACAAGAGAAGCAACATAAGTTATGATATTGACGGTATTATATACAAGATTAATGATATAAAATCGCAACATATCCTTGGAACAACAAGCAAATCTCCCAGATGGGCTATAGCATATAAATTTCCTTCTGTAGAAGGGAAAACACAACTAAATAAGATTTCTATACAAATTGGGAGAACTGGAGTATTAACGCCCATCGCAGAACTTTCTCCTATTAACATTGGTGGAGTAATTGTTACTAGAGCTAGCTTGCACAACAAAAGTGAAATAGAACGTAAAGATATACGTGAAGGTGACTATGTTATTGTCAAAAGAGCAGGAGATGTAATACCTCAAGTAGTTGAAGTCGACAAAAATTTAAGAGTTCAAGAATCACAAAAATTCGTTTTTTCCAATAACATGTCCATCATGTGGTAGTAGTTTATATCAAGCAAGAAACGAGATATCTATATACTGTACAGGAGAATTGTTTTGTAAAAATCAGATTCTAGAAAAAATAAAGCATTTTACTTCGAAAGATGCTTTCAATATTGTTGGACTCGGAAAAAAACAACTTTTGTTCTTTTATGAACAAGGACTGATAACAAATATCGTTGATATATTCAGACTAGAAGAAAAAATAAACAACAATAATTTACAGTTAGAATTACTACACGGATGGGGGAAAAAATCCATAAATAATTTACTTTCTGCAATAAACAATAGTAAAGTGATTAGTTTAGAAAATTTCATTTTTGCTTTAGGTATGAGATTTGTAGGGAAATATGTAGCAAAAATATTAGCCCGGCATTCTTTATCATATAAGAAATGGTATAACGAAATGCTAAAATTAGCACTGGATGAAAACTATACACTTAATATACAACAAATAGGGTCAAAAACCATCAATTCCATAAAAATATTCTTCACTGAACAACATAATTTAAGCATGATGAATGACTTAGTAGGATATTTAACAATAACAGATATGAAACCTGAATATCATTCATCATTGATTTATGGAAAAACAATAGTTTTCACAGGTGAATTATCAAGCATGTCAAGATCTGAAGCAAAGATAAAATCAGAAGCTGCAGGAGCAAAAGTTTCTTCATCACTATCAAAAAATACAGACTTTCTAATTATAGGAAACAATCCAGGATCAAAATATAAGAAAGCGCAACTGCTCAAAATACAAACCTTAACAGAAGATTTGTGGTTACAATATATCCAACCTAATTAAAAAACTAACTTTTTTCATTCACGCTTCTAAAATACAAAAATAGAACTTTTCATGACTCATAGAACATGTGATAGTTCATTGCCTACTAAGCAAAATCGATGTTTCCTGAATAAAATACACATTCATATAAAAACGCACACTTTTTGTTGTTGGACTATAAAAAAGTAGAATTTTAAATATATAAACCTAAGTCCGCACACATAAAACACCACAATTATAATATGAACTCTTAGAACTTTAGTTGCTATACTAAGTTATACTTTATACATATCTTAGAAATACATAAACCATAAACATTATGCATCAATATTATATTAGATATCCCATCTTATTTGTAAGAAGCAAGTTAACTGTGCTGTTAGCTTATTCATAACCTTTCTTCAAATAAAAAACTACAGATTAAGTGAATTTAACTCTGTAGAAATTGTGAAATACAGCATACACATTCACCTCTCTAACAAGATATACAAACAAACCTAATCCATATAGAACTCAGTTAATTTTGTCATTTCACCCATCAAATTATCATTTACATTTTCGTTAAAGTAGTTACAATGTCTACGTGGTTATCTAAAGCTTGAGCTGATACCACAATTTTTGACTTTCCTTGCATAAACTTTTCAATCTCACATCCAAAAAACTCATATCTCCAGCCTTTCATTATACAGCTAAATCTGCCACTAAGAAATTTAACTAAACTGTTTTTGGAAGAAACCAGTTTTTGAGAAATATTATTTTCACAACATACATTATACAGCAATATAAGCAATATGTTCAAAACAGACTTATCGTAAGTATTAGTATTTACAGCAAATTCATCGGTATTAATAGATCTATTGTAATCAACGATACTAAACAGATCAAATGATGTATTATGTCGTAAGTATTCATTCTTTATATACTTGCCTAAAGTACCGATATCATTCTTTTTTATAAGATCTTTAGCCAAACATAATATTAATTTATTTTTTTAATATAAAATCACGGTTAACATTAAAAAATTGAGCTAATTTTTCTCTCCACTCAACAATAGATCTAATAACAATAATTTCTGCTTTCGTAACATCAGACACAGAGTCAGGCATATAATAAACATTATCATAGCTGAACCCTTGTGACAGGATGCCATTCATCTCCTCTAAAAACCATGACAACCTATCAGCAGAAACCAAGTTGTCATATAATATACGGTAAAGCTTATGTAAATATATAACATCATTAAGTGCATATTCAATTTTATCACTGGATAATGGACGCAACATCCAATTGGACCTTTTCAATGTTAATTTATCTAACGAAACTCCCAAGAATTGTTCTACCAATTTGGAATATCCAACGGCATTATCATAACAACAACAAAACATAGCGGCAATCTGAGTGTCAAATATAGGGCTTGGAATCTTAGGAAACCTTGTCAATAGTGCATCTATATCCTGTTTACAATCATGAAAAACTTTTACTACATCCTCATTATAAAAGACAGATTTTAGGATGGATAAATCTATCTCATTTGCCAAAACATCAATAATAAACTGCTTCTCGTCATACGCAATTTGTATTAAACATAGTCTGGGATAGTATTCTGTACAATTTCTTACAAACTCAGTATCAACAGCAATGAATTTAGGCTGTAACATAAGTAGTTCATTACATACATATTCCAACTCACTCGTAGTACTAATCAACATACTTTTTTTTATCCTCTCATCTAGATATACGTTCTACAATTCAGGTACACAATCTCAATACCATATATCAAGTGGCATAAGTTTTTAATATCCTACAAGACCCCACCCTAAATTATTATAGCCTAATCCGTTCACAGTATCTATGCTCTATAATCTCAATTATGTGCAATACTCCATGTAATTATTAAGCGGAATAGAGTGTTAATCTAGCCAAAACCTTTACTACTATTAAGCAAACTATACTACACTCCTAACATTTTTACATATTATAAATTTTCAAATTAAAACCCTTTTAATATAAACATTCATTACTTCACTACTTACTAATTTTCTCCAAAAAACAATAATAAGCTGTTAATTTTACACAAAAATTGTATCTTACTTTTTATGTAACCGATTCTTCACCCTGATAATCTTTACATTTAGCAAATGTTAATTTGACCATACCTCCGTCTTCCATATTATAGAAATTTATTGTTGCATTATGTTCATCAAGTATCTTTTTGACTATAGATAAACCCAATCCTGTTCCGTGACTACGAGTCGTTACATAAGGTTCTGTGAGCTTCTCCATAATTTCCTCTGGAAATCCTATTCCGTTATCTCGGATTTGTACATCAACATAATCTCCATTTTCAAGAATAGTAATCGTTATTCTTCCTTCTACATTAGATTTCATATCGATTGATTCGCACGCATTCTTAAACAAATTAATAAATACATGATTAATTTGAGTTTTATCTAGTACAATAAAAATCGGTCCATCCGGTATTTTTAAATCATAATGCACAACACCACGACTAAACTGCCCAGAAAATGCCATCTCTTTTACAACATAACAAATATCGTGCTTAGTTAACACAGGGTCTGACATTTTTGCAAACTTAGCAAATTCATCAACAATAGATCTGATGCTTGTAACATGGCGAATGATTGTATCAATGTATCTCGAAAAACTCTCCTTATCAGAAGTAATCTCATGTTTATACTTGCTACTTAACCTTTCAGCAGCAAGATATATTGGAGTTATAGGATTTTTTATTTCATGTGCTATTCTTCTCGCAACATCAGACCACGCAGCTGATCTTTGGGCGTCAACCAAGCTTGAAATATCGTCAAATGTAATAATATAACCTTTATTGACATTACCAAGCACTTTTACTCTGACAGATAGGGTAAAAGATTTTCTATTCCTTACAATAGTGATCTCTTCTTTCATTTTAGCACTTTCCATTAACTCAGACATTTCAGGAAAAATATCATCCAGCTCTGCATGTAAAATGTCATTAGGTACTAATAACTCTTTTGCCTTATCATTCATTAACGTAATAATACCAGTACAGTTAACGGCTATTATCCCAGAAGAGACACCAGATAAAACTGCTTCTATAAATTCCCTCCTTTCATTCATATCCTGATAAAGTTTTATTAACTGTGAACGTTGACTGTTAAGTTGCGATGTCATTTGATTAAATGCACGTGCGAGCGTGGACATTTCTTCTCCAACTTTGCCTTCTTCAATTTTTAAAAGATAAATCACCTTTTTTGAACCTTTCTTGTAGCATAAAATAAATCTAACAATGGACGTACTATATCACCAGAAAAATTTATACCATACCAAACAGCAGTAAATAATAACAATAATGATATTAAAATAAATATCATAGAAAATTGAATTTGTAGTGATGATATCTGTGACTGCAAGTCTCTATATGATTTTACTGCACCCTTTGTTGCAGATAAATGAGAAGTTATTTTACTATCTATAAGACGCCCCACCATAACATAGGTGGATGAAAATCCATCTAGTAAAAGGAAAGCACGAATTATATTTTCCTTCATACTAATAACAATTTTACCATTATTCATTTTATCCAAGTCATACCACGGAATGACATCAGAACCAAATACATAACCAAATCTACTACTCGCTATAACATTACCTGGCTGAAAAATTAACACTTCAGCCAAACCCAATAGATCGGCCTTAGACTGTATTATACTCTGCAGTGATACCTTGTCATAATGCAATATTGCTTTATTACTATACATACAGTGTGATATAGCTAAAACATCAGAGCGAATATTCCTTTTGTGTTCTCTCAAATAAGCCTCTGCTACCTGAATAGATTCATGCATTGCAGTTTCCACTCTTTTATTAAACCAAGCTTGGATACTATAATTAAAGAATAAGGTGGAAAAGCCAGAAATAATAATTGTAGGGATAACAGCCACCACCGAAAACATCAATACAATTTTTGTCTGCAGATGAGATCCCAATCTCCCTCTTTTTCTCTGTATCCATATATTAATCAATCTATGTGATACACTTGTAATCAACAGTAAGAACAGTATTAGATCAAAAAATACCAATTTAATTGCTTTACTATGATCTGGGCCAAGTGGATCATCATGATGAAAAACAACACAATAAGTTATAATAGAAAACAAAAAAAACAGCTATTGCTAAAAATGAAGCAATAATTTTAAAAAACCTAAAATTACTTATATTATTACATATCTTTAAAAACCAGTTTTTCATTAGAACATGACATGTTAGAAGAATTAATTCATGCAAATGTAAATAAAAACATTTTTAACTTTACAACACACTACGCACATCTAGGGAAATAGGTATTCGGAAGGATAAAAAAACGCTATAAACTTTTTTTACAACTGGTATAAAAAACATTCATAGCGCGTTAAATTGACTTTAGCTCTCTAAGACCTCAAGGTTAACTGCCGAAAACTTTCCATTATTTTTATCAAGCTGGTACTTAACTTTTTGCCCTTCCTTTAAACCATCAATTTTACTCCTTTGTAATGCGGTAATATGGACGAAAATATCCTTAATATCTTGACCTATACCCTTTACTTTATCACCTTGATCTTTACAAATAAAACCATAGCCTTTTTCTGAACTGAACCACTTCACATATCCAGTGTAAGTTGAATCATCCACTAACCTTTGAGACATTAAAAATCCTTAAAAATTGACATAAACGCATAGACTATACTGCTAAGAACATACTAAAGAAAATACCATGTACTAAAACGTACAATACCATGTTCCACCAAGAGTAAAGACTAATATATTTTTTGCAAGAAAAATATTAATATTCTATCTAAACTATTTAGGTTACATAACCTTATATTAACTATATACCAGAGCTAAATCTTAAAATCAGTAATATTAGTAATTTTAATTGACTTTTATTGAAACAAATCATAGTAAAACTCATTTTACTTACTGTATTAAATATGCATTTGTTCTGTTTTGGGTATGGATACACTGCTAGCTTTCTTGCACAAAAGTTAATACCTTTGAAATGGAAAATCAGTGGTACATCATTTAACAAAATGACATATAATGAAAATGTACATTTATTTGACTACAATTTTCCATTACCAGAATTTGTGTTCTCCGATGTAACACACGTATTGATATCAATTCCACCAAATGGAGACAATGTACTCTTAAAATATCACAATTTTTTGAAGGAAATAAAATGGCTAGGTTATCTATCAGCAACAAATGTGTATGGAAATCATAATGGCAATTGGGTTGAAGAAACATCTTTAACAAATCCCTCAACTCCTACTGGTATTAACCGTTTAAAGCAAGAAAAACTATGGTACGATTCTGGACTTCCCATACATATTTTTAGATTATCTGCAATATATGGACCAAAAAGGAATATACTTCATAGATTAATGCAAAACGACGTAAAATACACAATTAGCGATACCATATTCTCACGTATACATGTGGATGATATAGTAAGTATCCTATTGAAATCAATACACAATCCCAACCCAAGGAGCATATACAATTGCGCAGATGATTTTCCGTCTACACATTCAGATGTGGTTAAATATGGAGCACAACTATTAAATATTGAAATACCAGAGTCAGTAACCTATGAAGCTTTATCAGATAACATGAAAGATTTCTACAACGAAAGAAAATTAGTAAATAACCTAAAGGTAAAAAATGAACTAAATATATCATTAAAATATCCTAGCTATATAGAAGGATTACAAGGACTTTTAAAAAATCGAAAAATCAGAAAAATATATTCCATACACATAAAAGCGTAGCAATTAATTAAATAAGATTCTTATTTAATCTTAAGGAATAAGTAAAAACTTCTACGTAGAAATATCGGATAGAACTAATCATTACATATAATCAATTCCTAGGTAAAAATACAGAATAATGACACAAAAAATTGGAACAATGCAATAAAGATACATAGCCTACCAACTATCATCAATGTTACATGCAGTATAAATACGTATAGTCTGTATTCTCACTTTTTTTAGTATTATGATTTTATAAACAACTAGACAAAATTCAATAAAAGTAATTTAAAAACCATCATTACAAATATCACAAAATGTTTGCTGCTATTATGTACTATTACTACTCATACATATAATTTTAAACTTGCATTGATTAATAATTGATTGTAAATACTCTGCTTATTATTACAAGATGATACATGAGGCAACGTATGTCGGTCATGCCAGATCACTGGATTAAAGATAAGGCCATGAAGGAAAAAATGATTGACCCATTTATTGATTACAAAAAAAGTAGTGGTATCTTGTCATATGGGCTATCATCATATGGATATGATGCAAGGGTGGATAATAAATTCAAAGTATTTACAAATTTAAATTCAGTAACAGTTGATCCTAAAAATTTTTCCCCAGCGAGTTTTATAAACAAAGAAGAAGATGTCTGTATTATCCCACCAAATAGCTTCATACTAGCAAAAACTGTAGAATATTTTAAGATACCAAAAGATGTTCTTGTAATATGCGTAGGTAAATCGACTTACGCAAGATGCGGTATTATTGTAAATGTAACACCATTAGAGCCAGGTTGGGAAGGATATGTAACCTTAGAATTTTCAAACACTACTCCACTGCCAGCAAAAATTTATGCTTTTGAAGGAGCGTGTCAATTTATTTTCTTAAAAGGAGATAGCAAATGCAGTGTCTCTTACAACGAAATGCAAGGAAAATACATGAACCAATTAGACGTTACATTGCCGATAATTACTAGCAAATAGGTGCTAAAAGTGTCTAATAAAAGTCAAAATAAATGAAAATGTTCTAGTGGAAAGTTCCTCTGTTAAAGCCATTCAAGACTGCCATCCACTCCGTACTAAACAGATTGATTTAACATCACTTCAAAAGCTTGTCCAATTCTAGTAACAATTATACAGCTAAAAGCAAATACAAACCACTAGCTTGAGTTATATTAAAAAACAAATTAAATCAGTGTATGTAAAAAAATCTATTTAAAAATTCTACACTACATCTACTTTTCTTAAAGGATATCTCGCAATACTATAAAGTGAAATATATTCAGCATAATTACGTAATAACCATTAAGGTAAGCAATAGTGGAAGAATAAAGTCATCAAAGTATCACTACAAGTTAACTTCTACAGGACATAGGAATATAAAAACACACGTGACAAACATCTATAATTCTAATGATTATTTTACATTAATTTTGTGCACAAGCAAATCTTATAACTAAAACAATTGCAATCACCACTACACAATAACTTTTACTTGCAAAAATTTTAATTAGCAGTACAATGACAGACTTTAACTACACCTATACGAAATGCTAGAGTGTGTTGACCTTCTGTGTGTTAGGAATCATAAGTGCTTATTTTCAAGGCTTAGTTTTGTTATACAAAAAAATCTTCTAACATTGGTCGTAGGAAAAAACGGTAGTGGAAAGACAAGTTTACTTAGATTATTTGCCGGGTTAATTCCTGTAACATACGGAAACATAAAATACTATGGAATAAATATTCGCGATTCTGATAATTACTTTGCATCCATTACTTACGTTGGGCACAAAAATTTTTGTAATGATAATCTTACAGTATTAGAAAACATCAAATTATGGGCAAACTTAAGAAACAACCATGAATTAGTAGCAGCAACAATATGTTTTTTTGAGCTACAGTTAATATTAGACATAAAATACAAGTACTTATCAGCGGGATGGAAGAGAAGAGTAGCGTTATCAAGGCTACTAATATATAACACTAATATATGGATTATAGATGAACCTTTAGTTCATCTTGATATTCATACAAGAGAATTGATGCTAGAATTAATATCTACAAGACTAAAACAGAAAGACGGAATAGTAATTATATCTGACCATAGTCAAACAGAATCATATAAAGAATGTCAAGTTATTAACCTTGAACATTTTAAAGATTAAAAAATCAACATATTACCCGTCTACGCCAGTATCACTGCATGAATTATCATCACAAGCTAAATTTATAACTCTTAGTTACATAGAATTGCATCAGTAATTTCAGTTAAATATAAATCTCATTCGTTACTTAAGTTACTAATAAAACTAAAATTTGGTATTCATATCAAATGATTAGCACCAGATCAAAAATAAACAATATGAGAGAATTGCAAGATCTAAAAAATAGTACATACACAACACACTAAAAGTTAGATTAACATCATTTCTTTTTAAATTATCTCTTTAATAACCTAACAAATCCATTATTACACCGATATATCGATCAACATTATTGATTTATGTGACCGGATTATATAACTACATTGATCGTAATTTACTACGGGAACGTAGAATTTCCACATTGTCTAAGATTTTATCTATTGTCTATTAGTGAGCCATACCACATTACAATCTTACAAATGGACATGTTTTATTGTGCTTTTCATTATATACATGGCAAGTTATATACTAACGAAGTAACTTCATTACATTGACTAAAAAAAATTGCTCATTAATAAACAGTATTTACATAATTTAGTAGGACTTAACGTTAAATTTATAAATAATAAAATCAAGTACTATAATTAAAATATTGTCACACAATATTCTTCATAATTCTATATCTACCAACATAGTTAAATTCAACAACCCATAAACCTTAGTGTAAAAACCATAAGTAACAAGTGTATACATTATACAATAATAAACTTTAGCTTAATTACATTGCAACCGTGATAACTTAACACAATGCAATAAATAAATACTTATAGAAAACAAAATAAAAGCCATGAGCTGATGTAAAGAAGCAATCGCTATGGGAACATTATATACAAATGTTAAAACTCCCAACACTACTTGCACAACCAAACATTTTAATAGTAAATATGCGGGAAAAAAATTTAATTTCAATACTAACAAAGTTACTGTTACAACTACTAGAATAAGTGCTGCAATTAATTCATGTATAAACTGCACAGTTACAGAATTATCAAAAATATTACACCACCAAGGTTTCATAAATGATAAATCCTCTAACATCAACTTACCTTCTAAAAAAAGGGACAGTTTTATACAATAATCCAGCATTTAACCCAGCAACTAATGAACCAAAGGTTATTTGAATAACAATCAATGCAGTAATTGCATAAAAAATAAAAATGTTATTCACTCTTACATTGGAAGTTATTCGAAAAACAACAGATAATAAAAACTGCTTCCACAAAAGATAAAAAATTAATAATGCTAACAATAAGTGTATGCTTAATTTATAGTGATTTACGTAAGGATAATCTACCAGACCACTTTTTACCATAATCCACCCTACTAATCCTTGAAGCAAGATCAATAAACAAATAATCATAAAATTCCACGTCAAATTCTTACGAAGCTTTTTTTTATACACAAAATACAGGAATGGAATTAAAAAGATTAGTCCAACAACCCTCCCAAACAATCGATGAAAGTATTCTATTAAATATAATTTCTTAAACTCTCTCAGCGTAATACTAGAATTTAAATATTTATATTCCGGAGTGGTCATATATTTCGCTTGTTCTTCTAACCATACTTTATCACTCATTGGAGGAAATACACCAATAATAGGGTTCCACTCTGTAATTGACAAACCAGAGTGAGTAAGACGTGTTATTCCTCCAATTAATACCATAAGCAACACTCCAATACAGCACATACATAACCAAATTTTCACACTAACACATACTTCTTTGTCATCACTAGTAATTTTCATTATGAAACCCACAATCATTTTCAATATTAATCATACACAGAAATTTAGAATATTTCCCACTACCGTGTTATATAAAAATTCTACGTTGTAGTTAATCACAACGATAAGTTCTATCTTCACGACAATGGATTAGTGTACCTAAGAAGAAGTTCTATACTTTTACCAATACTAATCAAATATGTTAACTTGTGATCGTAAAACAATTGAGAATTATCATAACTTATGTACAAAATACCACATTAATTACAGCATGTAACTGGCACACGATATAATTAAACCAAACACAATCCTCAAAGTACACTTATAGTAATATAGAAGCACTTTGTAACTTAATATTGTAACTTACATGTAGTATCAACATATTATTTCAAACAATAATTATATACTTGAGATTCCTTATGCTACTCTTAGATAATGATTACATATATACATTTTGTTGTTTCCTCTATTGACTTTCATAAAAATTTATAGTAGGTTCGGCACTGATTGTTTTTTAGGGCTGGTGATGGTAAGGATTCTGTTTTTGTTGTGTTTAGTGATGCTGGTGGCAAGTTTCCCATTAATAAACAACTGGTTGTCTAACAATTCTACTAAAGGCATAACAGACAAAGATAGTATTATCTCAGTAATTGAAGAATATATTACTAACTATCCTCAGAAGGTTATAGAGTTGCTTACTATGGGACAAGCAAAAATGGAAAAAGCGGAAGTAAGTGAAAACATAAAAAAGTACAAATCAGAGATTCAAGATTCTTCGTATCCATCTGCCGGAAATAAAGCAAGTGATGTTGTACTTGTGGAGTTTTTTGATTACTCGTGTGGATACTGTAAAATGATGCTTGAAGATATGAAACAAGTACTAAAAGATGGCAAAGTTCGAGTTATATTTAGGGATTTTCCGATACTTGGGGAAGCATCGCTGAAGGCTGTACGCGCAGCGCTGGCCGTACACTTTATTGATACAGTAAAGTACCTAGATTTTTATTATGCAGCATTGAATCATAAGCAGCAGTTTGACGATGAGTCTATACTTGATATAGTGACATCTATAGGGGTTTCTGAAGAAGATTTTAAGGTCTCGTTGGTTAAGAACTCTGATCTTATAGACAGGATGATAGAATCTACTAGAGACTTAGCCCAAAAGGTCAACATCAGAGGAACTCCTGCTATGATAATTGGAAACACGTTTATTGGCGGAGCCACAGATCTATCAACATTAAGAAGTAAGATAGATGAAGAAGCTAACCATGATAAAAGCAACTAGCAATCCTTGGTTAGATAGCTTTGCTCTCTCCTTTGCAAGTGGGATGTACAAGTGGCACTTGCAGTTCGGCAGTGGTTTCTTCTTTAGGATACGAAGCTTCCCGTTCTGCTGTTTCTTCGAAATTTGAACTTTCATCAGGTGTAGTACTGTGATTTTCCCCAATGGCCATCGCAACTGCGGCAAAGCAGGACGCCAGTATTGCTACTATGGCTGCACAAACATAGCATATTGTCTCTACAACATCATTTGTTAGCTGTACATGATAATATGAAGTTATCAGTACAGCAACAATAGATAACACGAATATAGATATTGCTGCATAATAGCGGAACTTTGGTGCTCTAGAATTATATTCTTCTTGTTTCTTTGCAGTCTTGAAACAAACATCAGAATCTGATACTACCTTAGCTACTCCAGAACGTTTCTCAGTCTGGTCACCACTTAACATTTCGAGAGGTATTGTGGATTTCCCCTCTACAACTTCAGCACCACCTACTACTTCTCCAGAATCAGATCTAACATCAGAATGCTTCTCAGTATGATCACCACTTAACATTTCGAGAGGTGTTGTGGATTTCTCCTCCATAACTTCAACACCACATACTACCTCTCCACAACAAGATATAACATCCTCTTCAGTATGACCACTACTTTCAACAGGCATTACACCTGATGCTTCTTGTCCTATAATAATCTCTCCGATACTTCCACTGAATATTACTTCACTACTTGCTTCACCACTATGACTTTCACTTACAGAAGGTGGAATACAGCGATGTTCCCTAACGAAAAAACTATCACCATATACTTCCAACATCCTTACACTAGGATTAAAATACAGAATTTTTAATAATACACTGCCACTCAAATCAGATAATTGCTTTACTTTCAAGTCATCTTTAAATATCTCTGCAGTCAAATAAGAACCCAAGTTTCTTACCTTTACAATATTTAATAACAACTCACTAAGTATCTCATAATTTATAGGAGTAGCTACATCTTTTCTGATTAGGGTAGCAAAAAAATCAGTTACAACAGAACTTGATTTTCCATATGGAAGAAATTTCATCATCGCATTAACTAGCATGGCAGGTCTATTTACACTGCAAGTATAAGAGATGCCTTCTTTCACACTTTCATTAAAACTTTTACATATCTCAACGAATTCTTCTTGCACTTGATCACTTGTTAACAAAAAAACCATTATACAACAAAGCAAAGCTACTAACTAATTCAGGATGAGTCAAAACACAAAATACTAAAAATTCCATCGAACATATCCGAGCATCAAATAGAGTGGGATTGTCAACGTATGAACGTACATAAGATGAGGCAATGCTCACTACAGCATCACATTCTTCTTCGGACAAACCACTACATGGAGAAGCTACTCTTAGACAATAAGTATCACGTGTTACCACGCAAGACAATAAATTAATAAAACTACTATTATATTTTTTATATTGCATTTCACGAAGGCTTACTGCAGAAATATTCAAAACATTGACTGCGTAACTCATAGCCGTTTGAAATGCTCTGTCATGCAGTTCACAACTATTTAGATCCATGCTTTCTAATGCTCCATCGGAACAATCCATAGGTAATTCATTCTGTAAACATGCAACCAAAGGTAAAGTGGAACAAAACACACTGTACAAATCTTCTGCTAAAGATACTAAGCTGGATTCACTACCGGAAGCATTACAAAAACTAATATGAAAAATATCAAAAATCTTCAATATTAAGTTTCTTTCTAAGAAATTACCGAAAAGAAGCTTCATTATAATTACATATGTAATCCCACCTTTCTTAGCACCATCAAAACTCTGACATGCTTTTAACATCATCATTGCAGCTTGCTGTGCTTTTATTTCATTAACTTGCCTACACCCTTCAAAAAAATAACAAGATGTCGAATTAAAGTGCTCAGGTAAACTTACATTTACCAACAAATATTTTATCAAAATCAAAAAAAGAGGAACCTCAGTATCAATTTCCAAAAATTCATTACCCTCACATCCTAAGGCATTTTTCATATCACAAAAAACTTCAGTATATTCTAACAACAATTTAGAACGTAATGATGGACTACAACTGTTAAGTCTAGATAATTTTTCAGAATACTGGACATAGTACTTACGCACAATACCAATAGGCATGTGCTTAATAAAAACAGCATAATAACAAGCGTACAATAATTCACTCAACAACTCTACAATTTTCCTATTTTCACCATCCTTATCATCGATACCAGAACCACCAAAAAATGAATCTAACTTACAGAGTTTGTAATTTACATGGATGTAATAGCTTTCTTCTCTGGAACGCGCGACTACACCACTTGGAACTTTCTCATTTACTGCTAATGACATATTACAAAGTAGTATGACATATTCTGTTCTCAACATTTTCTCAAGCGTTCTACTATCAAACATTTCCTTCATCATTAACAAAACGTCAAAAACAACAGTACCGCCAAAATGATGAGACTTGGGATTATATGGTCTTAAATCACCTTTCGATACACAACTTAATCCTTGTTTAATCACATGAGATAAATTTGTAGAAACACAACCGTACACTTTATCGTCGCTATCATAATCATCTTTCGCACATAATACACACAGTAAATGTTTATAAAACCCTATAATGGACAACCTATCTTCTAACAAAAAAACAACTTTTGAATTTTGCACAAATTAAACCTACGTCTGCACAAATAAGAGGAGCTGTAACAGAAAAAAACACAATTTTTAAACTGACCACTCACTTTCCTACGATTAATATCGCAAAAATGCTTTACCATCTGGTCATAGATCACAAGAATCAACCTTGCAACTAGCTCTCTGTGACTTTCATGTTTCTCTGAATTTTTTACAGCGTTCAAGTAACATTCCCTAGTTCGTGCAATACTATCAAGAAGGCAAGGGCGTAGTTCTGCTGCAATATCTACCATACTTAACAATAAACTAGCAACCTTATTTTCTTTACAAACATCACTATCAGAACTGTTGTTATTATATTCCCGTTTTGCAACAATGATTTTAACAGCTTCATTTATATCACGTACTAACTTATCAACAATCTCATCGTCACACCTGCATTCTTGAGACAGTATATACTTCAAAACACGACAGTAAATAAACGACAGAAAATACATTTGAGACATCATTAGTACTGTACGACCGCAACGATCATTTAATCTATCAGGCTCCTCCTCACTATTTTCTAATATGTCCATAAGCATTGTGTAATTTCTATAGTCGCATTCTCTGAGATTTATCACGATATGAGTATCAGTGTGATACAGAACAGAAACACTTTCTTTGTGGCCAACAATAGGATCACCTTGTTTACAGTCAATATAAGACGTAGCATTTTGATAAAAAGAAGAGAAAATAGCTAACATCGCTAACACATCTTCATCATTTAAACCGCAACTTCTTAGAAAACATTCTAAATAGCTACTGTTGTAATTCATAATAACATCCGGCCTTAACTCTTCATACAACACCACAATACTCCATTAAAAAACACATAAATCACGATACAGGGTACGTATAACCTATTAATAATAACAATATAGCAGTTATTTTATAAATATATTCCAATAAAGCAAGCCACTATTACATCAGTCCACAATACCGTTCCATCATACGACTCCCATATTAGAAATATCTTAATATAAGAACTCTTAAAACGGCAAAAATCTATTAAAATATTAAAAATACTTATAAGATTGTTAAAAAAATCTTATCGTACAAACTACCGTATAAGTTATCTACAATTACTTCTTGCTGCTCACCAGTTTCCATATCCTTCACCTGTACCGTATTATTTTTGAGTTCCTCATCTCCAAAAATCAAAACTATACTTTTATCATTTGCTTGCCTCAATTCACTCCTTAAACTTGCAATCTTATAGTTCCAATGAACACATATACCTTTACAACGTAACTCATAAGCAAGTTTTACTGCATAAATTCTCGCATTTTCTCCTATAGGCACCAATACTACACTTTTTAGGGCATTCATGCTCATAATCTATCAAAGCACTAATTCTCTCAATTCCCATTGCAAAACCGACAGCAGGCGTGTCACACCCCCCCATAGATTCAACTAATTTATCATATCTGCCACCAGCAATAACTGCATTTTGAGATCCCAGTTGAGATGTTGTAAATTCAAATACTGTTTTACAATAATAATCCAACCCTCTCACTATATTATGATTCAATACATAAGGAATACGCAATTCATTTAATCCATTAAGAACTTCTTTAAAAAAATCCCTGGAATATTGTGTATAAAAATTTGCAATACTTGGAGCATTTAATAAAATTTCACGATCTTCTTGAGACTTTGAATCTAATACCCTTAAAGGATTAGTTACAAGTCTGTGCTGACTATCTTCTGATAGATTTTCTTTGTATTTGCTTAAATACTCTATAAGACTGAGCTTATATGAGTTCATAGTTTCTTTGTCTCCTAAAAAATTAATTTCTAGTGTGATATTATTCAGCAACTTTAACTCATTTAAAATGCTATAGCCCAAGGCTATCATTTCAACATCTGCAAGAGGGTTACTACTTCCAAAAAATTCAAAATTCACTTGATGAAATTGCCTCTGACGACATTTTTGAGGTCTCTCATAACGAAATACTGGACCACTAGAAAACAATTTTACAGGAACAACAAAATTTTTGCTGATCAACAATCTTACAATAGCCGAAGTAAATTCAGGTCTCAGAGTAATACTGTCACCACTCTTATCTTGGAAATTATACATTTCCTTTGTCACAATATCAGAATCATCTCCTAGGGTTTTCTTAAATACCTCAGTGAATTCAATAATTGGAGTATCAACAGGCACAAATCCATACCTAGTCGCCATCTCCTGAGATAGTCTCTGTATATGTTGGAATTTGTAAAATTCAGGGCCAAACAAATCCTTAGTTCCCCTTACTTCCCTCAATTTACTACGCTGCATAAGACCACATTCCCGTACTCAAAACCCATCTTATTTCACACTATATACATATTACTTAAAACAATCTATAAAAATACACCTTTTATTTTATTACGTTATACATTGTAAAAAAAGATAATTGCTAAACTACATATGGGGATATATAATGGGAAACTGCACAAATTTATAAACACGTAATGGAAAACAAAAAAAAAATCTATGAAGGAAAGGCAAAAATTGTGTTCTCAACTCCAAATCCATCAGAAGTGATACAATATTTCAAAGATGAAGTCACAGCTTTTAACAAGGAAAAAACAGACAACGTATGTGGAAAGGGAACAATCAATAACCACATTAGTGCCTTTTTAATGAAAGAGCTTGCAAACAAAGGAATAAAAACACATTTCATATCTTTACTAAATAAAAGAGAACAATTAGTAAAGCAGGTAACAATGGTACCGATTGAGATTGTAGTTAGAAATTTATCAGCTGGTAATTTTAGTAGAAAATTTCGCATAGAGGAAGGAACAGAACTTAGATTTCCCATTATCGAATTTTATTACAAAAATGATGAACTACTCGATCCTATGGTAAGTGAGGAACATATTTTAAGTTTTCAATGGCTAACACACCGAGAATTGGAAGAAATAAAAACACTATCTTTGCGCATTAACAACATTCTTACAGATCTTTTTCGCGATGTAAACATTAAGTTAGTAGACTTTAAAATAGAGTTTGGAAAATTACACAATAATCAACAATCAGATGACTTACTCTTAGCAGATGAAATAAGTCCTGATACATGCAGGCTATGGGACACACACACACACAAAAGGTTAGATAAAGATTGCTACCGACTTAATCTCGGAAACATTATGGAAGCATACAAAGAGGTAGCTCAACGCTTAAACGCTATACCAAGCCATACATGAACACAATAAACCTCCCACTGCATCGGTAGAGTATTTTAACATTTCATATTTTATTTTCAAAACTAACGCACTAATATCATACCTAACAACGTATCTTATTATTATCTTTATAAGCTACTTTTAATACGTATCCACTCAAAATCTTTCGCTCACACTGTAAAATACAAAATATCACACACGTCAGTAACATTTATAATGTTAACATAAATAAAACTACATTCTATCATTAAAATTAGCATTAGGAATTGTAATGTAGATAAATTTTTAAATAACTTCTAATTGCAAATGTATTATTTTTTATGCTAACAACCTATCTTGACTTCATTCCAAAGCAAAGAACTTTCTTATTAGAACGAGGAGTAGCATTTGAATAATAACTATTATTTCTTTGTGCAATCAACATCTTTAAAGTTCCTTCTAACATTAATAGTTCATTATCTACAAAATCTATATCTTTTTTTCAAAATCACCACTACGTCACTATCCAATGGCTTACACGAATTGATATTCCTTTTTTATGCATTTATAAGTATTTTTTAAACAATCATTTTGTTTTAATAAATCATTAGAAGCATCATCTAAGCAAAAATCAACTGAAGCACAAGGATATGTAATAACAGAAGTATTCAGTTTTCTTATGCTCCACATACGATTTACAATAATATCTCTTTGAAAACAAAGACTTAATACTTTAGATTCTATTACTCTATTTGCAGACAAATATTCATCAAGATCATAGTCTCCAAACACAGAATCAGCTGATTTCACATGTTCATCATGAATATATTCAATCACTCTTCTCTTGAGTCTACCATACTTTCCCTTTCTACATATAAGGATTTTATCAAAAAAAATACTCTATCTCTTTATTTATTAGATTAAACTGTAATCTAAGAACACCTTCCATCTCTTTACATACGCTAAGTATATTTTTCGTTGGCAAAGCATGCTCTAAACATGGTTTCAAGTTTAAAACTATTTTTTTATATATTTCCATCTCTGTAGATTCAATATCATTAGTATCAACACACTCACTAATTTCTGTAAAGTCTGCAGCAATTCTAGAATAAATATCTTTTAAATAATTTTTTAACATGTAAAGTAGTAGCGTTGCCTTTTTTCTTCCAACGTTTTCTCCGAAAATAATGTGCTTTACTAATATTCTGAGCGGTACCATGCCAATACTTGAAATATCAAAAGATCTTTGTATTAAATTACAAATACTATCGCCATCAATAACATCTTCAGATTCTAATATATATGATATAGAGGAAATAAAGTTTTCTTTAAAAGAATCAATAATTTTTATATTAGAACGTACTTCAACAAATACTTTTTCCAGCTCATCCAAAACCGTATGAACCTCTGAATCTATATGATTTCTGATTTCATATATATCTTCCTGAGTCATATACTCTCTATTAGCGCATAATATTTTTTCCTGCTGATTTGCAAAATCTAGAGTTATACGACAATTTTCCTCCACCTGCTTTATCTTTGCAACCAACATTTTTTTTATTTGCTTTTTTTGCACAAAAAAACTCTACCATCCTGCTTATTACATAGTTAACAGCCTTTCTAACAGGGATATCATTCAACAATATTTTTTTTACCTTGTAATAAAGTAATAATAGGCTCTGTTAATATATTAGGAGTATGCTGTAATATCCTAGGTGCTGATATAGAGCTATTTAATGTTTTAAAGTACAGAATCAGTACATTATAAAATTGTAGATTATACTCATACATGATCAGCATGGTTCTTAAATTTTCTAAGATTTCTTTCTCTACCGTTAACAAATGCACCATCTTTTGAACATATCCAACGTCCTGCAATTCACCATCAACATACGACGGAATGTTTAAAAGTGAAGTATTAGATTTTTCACCAGCATCACAGGTAAAAACATACTCGCCATTCATACTTATACATAATTTTTATTAAAACAATCAACTCACCGACAAACTACAATACATACAGCTACCTCTTAAGTCCAAAACTGTCAAATAACAATGCTATTACTTGTAACTCCTGGATCAACTTGCTGAGCTAAACTAACATCCAATTTTGGATTATCATCAACTAATCTCACTCCATATCGCTGCAGATATTCCTTTAAACTAATCCTATAATCAGACCTTTTTTTATGTAACTCATCCCGCTTTACAGAACGTGACTGTGTATAAGATTCCATCATCTTGAGATACTCTGTCCTACTATTTAGTACATGCGACAAGATAAGATCGATACACGTGTCAAGACAACCGGTAACGATTATAGCTCGTACCACAGCATTTGCAACATAATTAAGACCAGCAGGTTTCACATTAAATACAAACAAGCCATCTTCTTCCTTAAACTTCATTGTTTTTGAATCACAAGCACTTGAACAAACGGTTGCTAATTTCATTATATTTCGCATGGAGTCTCTAGATTCCTCATCATAAACACCACATACGTAAACAATACGTGAGACTATACGTTCAATATAGTCTTTATTGATACAACCTGTCTCATAGCTATCTTGCAGAATTTTATCATACTCTTTCTTGTATGATTTTATTTCCTTTAGAAGTGCTTCCAACCTTTTTCCTAGTTCGTCTTCTTTCACTATATCATTTACTTGCTTGCAAATCTCATTATACTTGTCCGTTAATTCTTGAATACGTAATTCTAAAAATTTAGAATAGCAAACTGTCTCTAAAAAAGCAATAAACCGCACGTTTAAAATAAACGTTACCTATAAGACCAGAAACAAAACCAACATTACTGCCAGGTAGTTTAGTAGATAATAATTTTCTTACAAAGTGTAACGCCTTATTGTACCTAACACTATCGCTAGACAAAAAATCCTTAATAATTGGGAATATACTTTCAATCATTTCCATCAGTAATTTTGTATGACTTGCCAGTAATGACTTAGTTTTAGAATCCTGGGCAACCTGTGTACCAAAACCACCCATAAGTATTGGCTCCGGTAATATATAGTCATGATCCTTTTGAGTAAAATCAAACCCTGCATCTTCCACAACTTTCTTCATTGTTCTATGCAAAAGTAGTGTACTTTCATGAATTTTCTGAATGCTTATACTCTGACTAACATTCCTAAAGTACCAAGACACAGACTTAATCTTATTAAAAAAAGCCTGCACTTTAGTTTTTTTTGGAACATCACGTGGCTTTTTCTTAACAATAAACCTATCCATAAATAATGTTCTATCTTCCAATGGTAGGATACCGGTGGATACATCATAACATGTTTCATTGTGTATACGTTGCAGATATAATAACACTCCAACCAAATCACTTGGCGTTACACCCCTTGCAATCTTATATTGTATTACACTTGACATACCTAACTTTCCAATAGCACTAGTAAGACAATTGTTACTGATTACATCTTCTATATGCTCTTCAGACTCAACTTCGTTGCGTACTATATTTCTAAACTTTACTAGATCAATAATATTTTGCCTAACATCTCGAGCATCGTGATCGAAAACATCAAAAGCATAAACTATACGAGATATAAAAAACTCAATATAAGTCTCGTTCCACCAACTAAATATTTCACATAATTCCAATAAAGCAATGCTGTAGTTAACACAAGCTTCACGCGACCCATTGGACATTTCACCATTACAATCCAACATAAGTTTATAAAAAGTCATATAGTAATAGATCATCCTCTTGACATAGGTATTTTTCAGAATATCATCATATGAGGATAACAGTCTAGATATAACACTACATTCCTCAGCAGATATAGTAGCATAGACGTCATTAACATTACGCATAATTGGAGAAAGATTGTCAGTAACTTCCATTAATTGTTTTGCGTGCCGTTTTTGTAGCAATTTCACATGGCCATTATCGAAACGACTATCAGTAAACTGTGGTTCTGGTATTACATAGTCACTTTTTCTTTCACGAAAAATCAAACCTGAACCTTCAATTATTTCTTTTAATGTGCCATGAAGCTTTGTCATTTCTTCATCGATTATCCCAATATCAATAACACTAGATTCACTATCTCTTCTTTTACAAATAATAAACTCATCTATGAATAACTGCCTTTGTTGATGATATTGAAAAGATACAGTAGTACTAGGCTCATCATCATCATCTGACGCAAATGGATCGCAAGGCTCTGACGTGTTTTCGCTATCATCTGATACAAATGAATCGCAAGGCTCTGATGTGCTTTCGCTTTCTTGAATATCTCTACTCACAACACTCGCAGAATCTACAATGTCTATATCATGTCTGACACTAGACCCATCAGAACCTTGACTTTCCAATGCCACAACAGCTTGTTCTTCATGGAGAGTAAAATTAGAAGCACCATTGAAACCATCTTCTCTACTTTGATCACTACTATGTACTGACTCCACAATAACATTGTTAGATTTCACTGAGGTACTTACACCAGCAGCACCCAGATTCATGGCTACAGCTTCAGGTGTCTGTAACTCAGAAACACCATGAAGTCTCTCACTTAGTGAACCACTAGTACTTAGAGACAAATCATCACCATCATCCGAAGATTCCATACCTTTTAGATCACTTGTATCATTAGTAACAGTTTTACCTGTACTATCAGTACATTCAACCCGATCAGCAGACGTATTATGTAAAGAATAACCATTCTGATTTATAACACTCACAGAATCTACAACGTCTACATCAGGTATGATACTGGATTCACCAGAACCTCGGCTTCCCATGTCTAATGCTGCAACAACTCGTTCTTCTGGCAAAGAAGAATCAGAAGCGCTGCTGAGCGCATCTTCCCTACTTTGATCACTACCATGTTCTGACCCCACAATCACACTCTTAGATTTCACTGAGGTATTTACACCAGCAGAATTTGGGTTCGTAGCTATAGCTTTAGGTGTCTGCTGCCCAGAAACACTACGAAGTCTCTCCCTTAGAGAACTACTAGTATTTAGAGATAAAGTATCACCCCCATTCAAAGATTCCCCATCCTTTCGATTACTTGTATCATTAGTAACCGTTTTACTAGTACTATCAGCGCAATGAATCCAGTCAGCAGACATATTATGTAAAGGAGAACTATCTGATTTATGCAAATCACTACTTTCTGGTACAACTTTTTTACTGATATCATTTGTATTTGCATTACCAGAACTACCAACACAATGGCCAGCAGACACACCATCCTTTAAAGAATAACTACCCGGCCTATGCAAGCCGTCTTCTGGCATAGTTTCTTTAGTAGATTTTGCACTATCCTGACTTATCTCACTTTTGTGTTCTACAACACACGGAAAATAACGTTGATATTCAGAAGATTCATCAACAGCCACAGTATAATTTTGCTCATTAGAGAGCGGATCTCCCTCCTTCTCAGATGGCACTTCAAGTCCACTTGTCACCGCTTTACGAGACGATCTTAGTAACCTCGATATGCTCCATATAAGCAAAGCTAGTACCACAACTGCTATAAATATAACTAAAGCTACGTGTCTATTATAGTTATCCATATTAATCCCAATAAAAATCTGCATTAATATATTGCAATATATTAATATTTTAACTAATTAGCTAGATTATTATACAATAAAAAAAGCGCGTTGCCTATTAAAAACTTAACTATATAACTAACATATACATAAAGTAAAATTATTTTAGCATTGGTACTTTTTTTATTTTAAATACGCATTATGCAGAACATTGTGATAATAAAGTGGCGCCAACCTGCTGTACAGATGGACTTAACACTTCTTCGTTTAATCTACTTACACTAGTGAAGTATTTAGTGAAATCTATTTTAACACGTTCCTTACGCATAGCTGCACGATATATACAATCCAATGAAAGACGTATTGCTTTCACAACATCAAAAACAACATTATCATAATCAGTACTACTTATATCTCGTACTCGAATATCTTTTAGTGACTCTGCCACCATGGGTCTTAATGATACCGCAATAAAATTTTCACAAAAATGCTCAGAGCAACTATCAAGCTTATCCAATAGCTTTTGTGATTTAATACGCCGCACCAAGGGAATTTTATTACTTTGTTTTTCTTTTACATACTTCCTGACTATGTTAGTAATTTCATCACGCATATTACGTATTTCTTCACAAAATCCGGTAAACACCGTACCAGATATTGCCTCATAATGTCCCGGTAATAAAAGTGCATCAACTAACAACATTAACCGTTGTTCAATAGCGCTTTTTTATGGCGGATCCCAAAGATTTTTTAAAGAAATCACGCTGACTCGTTTTATCCATTCTACTATACACCCCATGTAACTCTTCAGCTAATTTACTCAAGCATATATCTTTTATCCCACTAACACGTTTGAGTTTACTTAACTTGCATAACAGATTTGTCTTTACATGATTGACAGCGCAATACGTATTACGGCATATATAGTCAAATCTATGCATGACAACATGTGGCAATTCATTTAAAATACCTTCAAACTTTTTCATGAAGCCTGTATCATGTCCTTTTACATTTTCTAATCTTTCAATATTTTCACGTACAAGTGTTTCATGCATTGTGCCTAACAGAATTTGTAACCTATTATTAATATCGATATTAATTTTTTCACTTGCCGAATCAACAAACTTATACTTAACATCAACTCTCTCACTTTGTCGATCTACACATGTCATTGGTTCAGAAGAACTAATTCTAATGTCATCTTGCCCTGATACTTGGTTACTTAGATCAAATTCACTAAATAAATCCAGTGAGCTATGTGATCTTAGCAATCGTTCTGTACTATCACAGCTTTGCAATATTTGATCCAAACTTTGAAACGAATTAAATCTTCTATAACTTTCTACGGCATTCTCTTCTGTTTGAGAAGAAGGCAATAGATTTCTAGGCGTAAGCACATTTAATTTCGCTCCAATGGTACTAAATATATCATTCGATCTACGAACTCGTTGTTCTCCTTCCTCATCATCATCTGCATCAGCACTACTTGCCATAGTACCATGAACATCACTTTGACCACATCCATCATAACAAGTTCTAAGGTCAGAGCTATTTATAGTCACAGATTTACGATGCTTTCCTGAAGGATTTGCTACAGTAAATAGAGGTACTAGTAATGAACATTGTATAGGCAACTCTCCAACTACATATAAACTAATACCATTATAAAATTGGAGATTAATTTTCATCATGTTAAAAGCCACTCGCGCATTTACCTGAGAAAGAATCTCCCGGTTTTTTATAAACTTTTTACTTAACACAGTATTTTTACTAATTATCGTGCTGGAATTATACTTAAAACAACCAACAGCAAATTGTTTTCTTTCACTAAGTATATTCCTAGCAATAAGAACACTACCAGCTTCTGAAATTTCAGATACAGCTTCTTCCATGATATCGTAAGCAAATTTATAGCACCCATCTACCTCACACAACACTAAACCATTAACAACAGAACTTTCCGACGATTCCACACCTGGAACGGTATCTCTTCCAGACACATGACTGCTGACTCCATACATTATTTCCTTATAAATACCATTGATAGCTCTTATATCATTCAACAGTGACACATAATTGGACTTAATAGAATTAATAAATCCAATTGACACGCTAATAAAAAGAGAAATTTCTCTTTCTTGTGATTTTTCCAGTACACAGTAAACACCATCAGAAAGAAATTCTTGAATTTTTTAAAATAGCAAAATCAGTAGTAGCAATACTAGCAAAAATACTTCTTAAATTAACAAGATTGCCTTCTTCTACTTTGCTAGTAGAACTTTCCACATCTGTAATTTCTTTGAGATTACAAGCTACAACAAAATTATATATAGAAGTATAAGTAATTACCTTTATCAGTAATATTACATTATAAACATGTTGATTAGTAGAACCTGTTCGTTGGGTTTCATCCATAACAGAACAATCATAAATACTTCTATAATCTTTTTCCATTTCTTGTATAAATTGATAAAAAATTAAACTTTGGCTCGTATTAATAACACAAGCACCATCCGACTCTTTAGAAGTTTCTTTCATTCCCACACGACTAATAATCTTATCGGCATTTTTTTTAAATTGTTTTATAACATTAATAGCAGCAGAAAGATTTTTTGCTGCATTAGAAATGATATATACAATAAGGTCATTATAGCTGCTATGATCTATATCAATAATTTTCCTAGTATCGCCATTCAATCCGCAAAGCACCATATCAAAATGGTCAACAGTAGGACTGATATGTCTAGTGTTTAGTTGTTTTATAAAATTAATAAACATTTGCTTTTTTTGAATCAAAAACACTGGTAGTGTCACAAATACCTACGTGAGATAAAGCATTACTAGATGTAGCACTAGTATTCCCACTGGTACACATTTCACCAACTTCCGCATCACATTTTACTTCTGAAGCTCTAATTTTTTCACTAGTTACAGGATTATTTGATCGTCCATTACCTACAGACTTTTTACCTACAGACTTTTGAGTAACGTAATCATTATGAACTGATTTACTTGCGAGATCACTTAAAGAAACACTGAAACCAACACTGGAATTGCCAACATGCGCTTCAGATTTAGCAGTTTTTCCACGCACATACACATCTGGTCGCGAAATAGTATTTTCTTTTTTTCCTGAACTTGTATCTACACTACGTCTTGAATCACTAGAACTAATACTTGAAAAACCATTACGCGTAGTACAATTTACCGTTTCTGCATTTTGATCTTTTGCAACAACATGACCACTTATTAAGGCGCCAGAATGGCTACTGGAATTAGAAGCTAAAGGTTTATCTGGTTGCAAAGAAGAATCATCCACAGCACTTTTATACAAAGATTCACTATGCTCATCGTCATGCACATCATTAAAAGGATTGGTACAATTACTTGAATTACCAAGAGGTCGTGTTTCTCCTTTAACATACGCTTCTCCATCTAACGACAACCGTAACCCAGTTACATCACCTTCCGTTGCCATTACCTTACGTGCTGCTTCACCAACTTCATCTTCACGACTTACAGTCTGTGCTTTACCTAACAAGCTTTGTCTGCCTCTTAGTGCAATAGCGTGATTACGCGACCGTCTTTTTAAATTCAAATAAAAATACAGTGCACCACAACATAAAAGTGATACAAACAATACTACTATTCCTACAATAGCAATTAAAATATCTTGTTTCATATTTAACAATCCTTCCTTTATACTATAATTAGCACACACCATATTATCTTCTATCATAAATATAATACCGTCATATCCCGAACAGTATATTTCTGATAAATTCTTAAATTTTATATTTATTGATTAATAGAAAATTATATTTTTCTTAAGGTATATACTAAAGTTATTAATATGTATTATATAAAACAAAAAAATAATCCTTGTAAAGAAAAAAATATATGAAATATCCAATAGTTTATATGGATATTTTAATATACAACTTACCTAACTAACATAATTAAGAACTCACATTTATCACATATATTTTGACACATATTTTACATATTAATGTGCATTGATACATCCTATACGTTGTACTATTGAGCACACTTAATACTTATGAATATATATTCATTAAGCACTTAAATTAAGTAATTACTTTGACTTGTTTATAACTCTAAAGATTTATTTGTTACACCTAATATGATGTAGTAAATTCTTAAAATTTACCATGATATAACACACTATTCAGTAGAAAACTGATAAAAAAGACCACATTTTTTGGTAATACTGATTTAAACGTAGACTGCGTATACTTATACAATCAGATAATTAATATAGTAAACGTGCACATAACATTACGTCTTTAACTTCAACAGTTTCACATAATCACACAAATTATAAAGTTTTACATACTTATATACAACAACCCGCATACGAACCAGCACAAAAGATTGTCAATCCCATATATATAACACCATGAAAACTAACACATGACCATCCAACTCAGTTCCAACTCAACATTTCTTTTGAACAAGAATATACTTAAATTATTAAGATATTAATTCATGCAATATCGTGTGAGCTTCACTCAGTGAATTATCAATCACCTTTGTTGTTGTGATACGCTACCTTTAGCATCATAAATCATAATCTTACGGTCAACTTCACTCATAATACTACGAACATTCATTGTATAAGACTCAATAACTTGCCTTTCTTCACTTACATCAAATACACTATAGATAAAATTTAGTAACTGCTGCCCCATTGCATTTAATAACTGACAATTAAAGCTCGCACATTTAATATCTTCACTACCTACTGCTTTGTCTTTTACTACCTCATCACGGAGACAATCACTCAGCTTACACTCTATTCTTCCATAATGGAAACGCATTTTATCAACTGCTTCATCCATATTTTTCACTAAACTCTCGCTAATTTCTTCCTTCGAAATATACACTTCCATAATGCTGCACAATATAAGTTCATAATTTCGTAAGGCAGACAATTGAAATTTTAGGTCTTGCATTAATGCTTGCATATTATATACAGCTCTCAACTCATAAGGGAGCCACTCCATAGTCGAACTTAAATAATTTCTATCCAACACTGCACACCTTTCTAACGTAGTCTTAGTCACAGCAGTACTCGGTCGTGATTCGAGTCGTTCATACGATTTTACATGTAGCTTGGATTCACATAGCTTTTTCACTGCATAATACAACGCAATAGCTAATAACATAAGAAGAGCCACAACTGCTACTATAGCTACAACACCACCAGCCGACATAATATTCACCACCTCACAAACAAAATTTAAGTACTACACTACTGTCTAAGGATATATGGATAATTTACCACAATTACCACAACCTTGTACTTGTAAAGAATGTCTCCTCTACACCAGATCATACACCTTAACTATTAAAATTTTCTGTATAAAACATTTCGGTGATTAACAAACCAACCTTACACTTATTTCAAATGATAATCTTTAGATATAAAACAACATATATAACGATCGGTTAACTCGGAAAAGTCCAGGAACTAAAAAAACACTCTATCTCAGGCGCAATTACTTACTCGACAGGAAATAGAATAACGACACCTTCCACTAACACAAGTCGCATTCACACAAGTTAATAATAGCTACACGAACCACAGCTCCAATATTTCCACGCCACCATTGTGCATTAGCATACCAATACAATTCCAATGCATCGTTTTTTCTAACCCTTGCATCATCAGCTTCAATTTTTCGCATCCAGTACTAAATACCTCCGACATCCCAAGTTATCTGTCACCTATATCAACTCGGCAGATCATAACTCTCTAAAAAAGCCAACGCCACAATGACTACCAATACTACCCATAACACACACCTCACTTAATATATTCATATAACTACTTTACAAGTATACACAAATTATCTGACAATATCTACTACAATAATGTTACAGTAAAACATTCCCTTACAGATATATACGTTTTCATTTAGACGTACGCCCCATCCCTGCCACTACACTCTCAACTTTAGCATTTAACAATTCTATACTTAATTGGACAGACGAGGAATAATTAAACAAATCATCTCTTAAAACTTTCGTACAAGCAGCTTGGCTAGTAGTATATTTTTCTAAATCCGTCACTGCATCTTTAAGTTTTACAATGTCAACCCATTCTTGTTCTAGGCAGCATAACCTATAAGCACAGTTTTGTAGTAATGTTTCCATACTTTCTAGCACTTGCGGCAGTGGGTCTTTCATTTTTCGTATTTTTTGCACCGCTTGCACTTCTTGTACCACTTGTGCTGCTTGCGCTTCTTGTGCTACTTGCGCCGCCCGTGCTTCTAGTGCTGCTTGCACTTCTTGTACTGCTTGTACCACTTGTGCTGCTTGCGCCTCTAGTTCTGCTTGCGCTTCTTGTGCTACTTGCGCCGCTCGTGCTTCTAGTTCTGCTTGCGCTTCTTGTGCTACTTGCGCCGCTCGTGCTTCTAGTGCTGCTTGCGCTTCTTGTGCTACTTGCGCCACTCGTGCTTCTAGTGCTGCTCGTGCTTTCAGTGCTGCTTGTGCTTCTAGTGCTGCTTGCGCTTCTTGCAATCCTCGTACTTTTTCTCGTCTGCTACCACAGAGACTATAACAAAGTAGGAGTAGTAAAATTAATAACATAACAAGCAACACCAAAGCTAGTACTCCCAGAAAAACGTAACCATCCATAACACACACCCTTACTTTTGTTTATAAAAACTTAATAAATTATATGTAAATCTTCTAACACACTTTGTTTTGAATAATAATACAGCAAAACACTTACTGTAAAAAGAACATATTTTTGTATAAAAAGTGAACAAAGCATATCCATACAAATCTAGTAAACCAAAAGATTCAGCACGTTATTATTACTACAACATAATTCAATATGAAGAAACACAGCAACTCCTGTAATACACTGCACTAATGCACACACAATAATAATTCAAACCCAGCCTTATTCTAGAAATCCGTATAAGTAGAACATTTACTTATGTTGACTAATCATTTTTATTCACATAACCACAAATTAGCATTACCTCACTGAAGTTAATCGTATAAGCATTTATACACAGAAACACTAAAATTCTGGCAGATCTCTTATAAATTCTATTCAAATATATTAATCTTTTTATTTTGATAACACTCACAGCATCAACACCTAATAAGGTTTTATTTAGAATAACGTAACAATCAAAAAAATCCTCTTTCTTAGTAGCGTATTTTGAATACAACATTCCTACATCCAAAATGCGCCACATCTAACTCTTGTTACATCTGTACAGTAACATTGCACTGGTCTTGTCCTAAAAGAACAACCATTTAGAATTATATGTACCACTATATGAATAGACATTGTCAACTTTAGTATTTACACACATATTTCTCACGCACACAACCATAACTCCCTATAATACATAAAACACCTCAACTCCGGCATGCGATATCTCTAAATCCACATGCACAGCATTCCTACTGAATAAATTCATGATGTGAACCACGCAATTGTCCACACATCGCCATAAATCTGCTTTGCACACTGTAATGCATCATCTGTGGCACCATTTAGTTGTCCAATTTGATATTCACTAGATACACACTCTTGTTCTATACAGTTAACAACACCACTAAGTTTAGAGCAGCTACATCCATGCCAGTTCTTGGTATATTATTTATCAAATAGGGTACTCAACTCTGCAGTAAGCACCGCAATAGGCATCACCAAGAATACAAATACTACAACAAAAAAGCTACTGCTCACAACACACACCTGATTACTCATAAAAAACCCCAGCTCGATTATATCCACATTTTTTTGACAAAGTCTATCCTAATAAATAATCCATCAAAGCACCTCCTCCATAGAAGGGCAGATTTTTATAGTAATAAAAAAGAACATAAAGCATTTTTTACATAGATCTCTATTTTTATATCTATCTTATTGGAAAATTTGATCTCTTCTTGCTATATGATATAGTTCAACACAAAAATGCTGTGGTCCCACCCCCACTTAGTAGCTTACATTGTTACATTCATAATAACACCTAATGAGTACCTGAATGGTAAAACTCAATTTTACTCTAAAATTGGAAGTTCATAGATTTATTTATCTGGAAAATATCTTTGAACCAATAGACCAGAGGAGCTAAATTTACACTATCTATTAATCAACCAATCACCAAAACACACAAGGTCAAAGCACATGTATTAACAACCTCTGCACACAAACAAAAATAATTACAAGATGATATAAAAGCTAAAAGAGTAAAGTAATTTATCAAAATCAAAACTTATTATGTAACAAACTTATGTAATAAACAACGTAAAATGTAGTAACATATCTCTTATAACTGCAGCAATTTTCTTTTTTTATAAAAATACCATATCTAGGTTATGTTAAAAATAAATGTGTTAGTCTAGGCAAAACAGCATTACACAATACTCCATTATTCATAGGATTCATATTCTATGAATAACAAAACACTATCAAAAAGTGACCTATTCTGATCTCATATAATTAACTTAGGATAAAACAGATGGACTATTACATTTTTCTCTTATGATTTAGAGATATTATCGTCATGTTCCTTTTGCTCTACCTCTAAAATTGAACTATCTCTCTGTACACACTCGATACTACTAGAAGTCTTGCACTCCAGATCATACATTTTTGCACGTATGTATTCCCATTCATATGCGCTGCGTTCTTCTAACTGATTTATACGAGAATTTAAATACACTTTTTGATCTTTAAAGGATCTTAAACAATGATACATCTGAAACATCACTAACAGCAACATCATTAACACAATTACTGTAATTACAAGACACAATACTTCAATAAACTGACAACCCATAATACATTCCTAGTTAATTAATATTATAGAATTCTGAATTCTACAGAAAAAAAGAATATGCAACGTAAACAATACCTTATGTAGAAATTTACTGCAACACAGACGCAGTACAGTTAGTAATGTTCCTTTACTGTTAGATATACTTTGTAACGTCACTAGCCACAAGTATAGACAATTCACTACCCGCAAATCTCTACACAATTTATAGGATATAAAGGTAACAAATTTATTAATTATTCATAAAAAAGGTATGCTACAACCAAATACCTTTTTTATTCTCAGGATCATTTATACCAACAATTTCTTATATTTCTGTTAACTGTTTTTGACACTTGTTCATTTTAAACTTCTTGTAATAATCATCACCACTACTATCTAACATATTGACATTCATCGTAAAATAGTAGCTATGCTTTTACTTACTTTCACTACGTACTTTACTGCCTAGCCTAGCTAAATCATGCGTATCATGCAACACTCCATCGCTAACAGTCTTTTCAACAACACTTTTTAAAACATTAAATTGCTCTTCTAACTTGGCAACCTCAGCAATACCTTTTTTCAATTCATCAAGTGCATTACTTACATCAGTATCACTATATTTTAGTAATTCTGTTCTCTTTCTACGTTGCGTACTAAACTTTTTGTCTTGTACAGACAACTTGTTATTATCACATCGAAGTAATTTACACAGACCATAAACACATGTACTAACGATAATTAGAATCATTAGCAGGACTAAAAAAACTTACTAACACTATACAACTAGGTTCTTTCATTGCACACCACCTACTCTACTAAAATTACCTATTTAAACTCTTATAACTTCTTTGGTATTAATATTTTATACTTAAATGTATATACTTAAAATTTATATTAATAATCTAGTAATAAAAAATTAATGACTTGTAATTTAAATTTATACGCTACACAATTCTTATGCCACTATACAAAAAAACAGCTTTACACTTCTAGGTGATGATATTCATTTAATTAAAAACTTAATCTATTTTAATATACACATTTAGTTGAAATACAATAAATCTCGAATGCCTAATTGATAAGAAAGTAAAACATTTATTCTTTCAAAGATATAAGTAATATCAAAATATAACTTACTATACAGTATAAGATCTTTGACAATAAGTTAGCAAAAATATCAATAAAAACATTTTATTAACATTAAATGAACTGTTTGATTTAATGTTTATATTGCATCTATAAATGGTTTTTAGTGTACACAATTCTCTAATTTTCTCCTATTTCGCAACACGCATTTCTACTACTAACAGTGAAATAAGTTTGATTTTTTCTTATCTACGTAGCTTTCCATACGATATAAGCTACTCGAATACTAATGATAATTATTTACTCTTATTTAAAGACAGCATTAAAATTCTTTTTTTATATCATTAACAATCAATTTATAGCATACATTCATGGTACTTTTAAATATCACCTTAATATAGATATCAGTTCTATTATCTAATTCAGATAGAAATCTAAATTATTAACCTGATACCATAAACAACTTTGAAAAACACAACTAAAAACATTATGGACTAGCTCATATAAAATGTATAGAATCTGCTAATAATCAAGAGCAATACAAAGATACAACTTCACTTTTCCATCTTACTAATATATCAACTATAACACTTGACAGTTTAGCTATATTATCTCCATTAATGATTAATAGTGTAATGTTAAGCAATAACAACGCTATATGCCAATACAACAATTGCTTATTTCTACGTAGCCAAAAATCAAATAACCTTTCTAATAAAGTATTATTAATATTTTTTAATTGATTGACTTTTTTAATTATATTAACTTCTCGTACATTGGTTAACTTTAAATAATCTACAGTATTATCGACAAGATAAGAAAAACTCACTTTATATTCTTTGAATTGTATATTTAAATTATCACCAATAATAAATTTTGCAATTTTAGACAATACACCATGAATTTTTCCAAGTTTTTTTAATTGTTCATTTTTATCTGGCTTTTCCATCTTATCCATCAACAAATCTCCTAATTTATACAAACAATAGGTACTATTAACATATACATACAAAGTAAGTTTCTAATAGTAATACATACATATACATCATATGCGCAGTCTCATATACTAAAAAAAGTCTTTTTTATGAACAACCTCCACTTGATATTGCAAGTAAATTATTAAGAAAAAAATTAATTTCCAAACACCACCGAGGAATTATTATAGGAATAGAGCTTATATATAACAGAATGACCAGGCTGCACATTTTCACATGGTATAAACACACTCGTAACGTTTGTACACCCTCCATTCTTCATCTACAGAATGTAGCACCACCTTAATGTTGTAACTGAACCAGAGGATTTCCCGCAGCAACACCCACTATAGGAATAGTGCAACTATCTCACAACAAGTCTAATATAAAAATTAATTGCCCAGCAAAGTTAGACAAAAAAATCTTACAAATGATAACAACAGAACATAATAATATAAACATAAATAGTTATATTTGCACGCCTAGAATATGTATTAGCAAAGCTAAAGAAAATTTTGGAGCTTGTGATTCCAGACACAGATTTTTTACAGAATCTAAAAAAAACGACTCATACAATATAAATCCGATACAATAAGGTGCATACCGAGTAAACTTCTCTAAAATATTAAAAATCACAGGTACAACCTACATAACAAAATGGCTCTTATAGATATAAAATCCTATAATTTTAACACATGCTCATAACAAAAATCAAGCTACTGCCATATTCATTCCCGTATCAACTTATCTACACCACTCTAACACCAACAAGTCACTAACTTACTCAACACCAATTACTGCTTCATATATACAAATTAATAAAACCTATAAAATTTGAATTAATGGAGGCAACCTATTGAAATAGCCATTCCATGATATAACCTAAATTTGACCAATTATATACTTAATAAAGCGCATTTTTACTCATTCACATAAATCATCTACTTATGTTTGGAGCACGTAAAGCATGTTGACATACAATCCCATCACAAGATAATTCCTTCATAATATTACCTCAATTTTCTTACAACGCTCAAAACTCATATATATTTTATAAAAGGCTAAGGTTACATAATTTCTACTTTTATCATTCTTAAAAGTAGAAAACATTATATCTTCATACAAAAAAGCAAAATGTTTTTCTAGTGCATCAATTGGAACAAAGTCAGCAAATTCTTTTATTATAGAATCACAGGTAGCACCTGCTGTTCTTAGAACACCAAATGCCTCGTATTCATCTACAGATATACAATCAACATAGCGTTCTTTCAATTCTCCATGAAATCCAGCTATAACTGTTTTTACTCTAAAAGTAACAATATGTTATCTTAAAGATTTAAATGCTTCCTCTCACTCAGGATCTCATCCTTTCAAATCTCGAAATTGATGCATGATATAGCCCATTAGAGTAGTGATTATAATTTTATTTCTATTAATTGACAAAGGATCACACTGAACAAGTTTATCATTAATTACCTGATCTAACTCTTGATTAATTCGTATTTTATCACTTTCTAATATATTTTTATTACGTACACTATACTCACACCATCTAAGAAATTCTAATATAAATGTTGCAACAAGGAAAACAGCAACAATAATTGCCGAAAGGCTACCTGAAGATAATGTGCTCATAACAACAAAACAAAAGTATTTTAATAACTCACAACATCCAACAAAAAACAGGCTTTACATAATAGAATCGTTAATATCATTTAGTGATACGGTGACAAAAGTCACATCATCACTATCATAAAAAAAATTGGTCACTATCTACTTGAGCACAAGTATTAATTCTACTTAATATTTCTACATCTTTCACAATTAAACTAAGTCCTGCACATATAAAAGCTAAACCAGAATCCAATTTTATACAATATTCTTTTATTAACCTCAACTTCTGTCCTTCTTCTATACCTCGCACTAAATTTAAAATATTTTTTAACAAAAAACGTATACCAAATATATTTTGCGATTCATATTTTATTAACGTCTCTTTATGTTCCCTATATAGAAATACAGAATTTTCAAATCGAGAAATAAAATCGTTTAAAAACAATATCTTTTCGCAAACAATGTGCTCTTCACCGACTTCTTTAATAAAATCGCACATCACATCCCTTACATATTCTAAACCTACTTCCACCATAAGAACACCATACTGTGGAGAGTTCCGCCTTATATGTTTAACACAATTACTATTGCAAAAACTTTTTATTTTTTCTTTCAATTTCTCTTTCAATCCACATAGGATAGAATTACTTACCCTACTATCAGAAACATACCTAAGTAATCCATTAATCTTGTTCACATCTAGTATTCTTCTATAATCAGCGATATTCCTCATTAAGTTATTGTATAATACCAAACATAATACAATAACTAAAAAAAAACTAGCCACAATCACATAGAATCTATATTTCATAATACAAACTCACTAGTTAATATAACATATATTGTACACACATAGTACAAATACTAGTTGATAAGTACACATATTTACACAATTAATTAATATATCAAGTTAATAAATATATTATTATAAATCGATCTTACTATTTATTGAGCTTACGCAAAGAAATACCATATCTCATAGGTTAAGACATGTTATAAACACGGCAACACATGCTAACTTTTGTACAATCGCCATAATACACATAACATATTAGTTAAAATCTTCACTGAAAGAAAATTTACGCCAGATACACTACATTGTTGTTTATCAAAATACACAGAAATATCCTAACAATTATTGTCAAATTACTATATAGATCATTGACAAATATGCAGTGTACATCCTAACCAACTTACAACAATTACTATCATCTTAGGAATTTAGTCATTATGGGATAAAAACGCGGTATACTGTCACTTATAACCACATAATTAGAAATGTAAATACGCCATAATACCTAATACTGCTTAAGTAGTTACACACTGATCAACTGTACCAACATGAGAAACATCTTCTAATTGACTAACCATAATGTTTCTAATATTAACTTTACAATCCTCCAAAGTGCTTTCTATATCACTACTTAAATTATATGCATTTACTTGAACTTGAAGGAAACACACTCCATTATCTGCTGACATTCTTAACTGTAGAGCTCTTATATACAGTTTTTCCACCAGTGCGTCACATTCTGCTACATACTTACTATTGATAACTCCACTGTCACAAGTGGCAACCCCGTCTTGATTATGCAATGCTATAAACAGACCACCACTAACCGCACAACTTTTTAAATTTTCTAAATCTTTGATCATAGGATTAACGATACTGGCAAGCAATACAGAATTACTCTTACACAAATCGCCACCATCTTTAGAAACAAGCACGCTACCATGCCTCTTTTTAAATTCATGCAACTTACTTTCAATTATTAAAAGATTACATGTAAACTTAACAACATCAACATTACACACCTGGTTCTCTTCTACATATCCACTAATTTTTCTATTCCGATCTTTGATAAATTTGTAACCATGCAACTTGACCAGCACACACTGCACAAACATGTACAAAAACCACATAGCAAGTAGCGCAGGACACAAAATCAACACAATATAAAAAAGTTGCTTACTACTTAAATTAATAAATATATAAATACCTTAACTACAGCCCCCAGTTAATATATTAGTAAATAATTTTTTACTTTACAACTAATAATAAATTATTTAACACTAACATTAATAATTTCAAGCAATGAGATTGATAAATTACGTAACAGTATCAGCTTCGCTCTCTTATATATACACGTTAAATTCATCTATATGATACATCATAAAATATAGTTTTATTACTTTAAATACAAGTTTATCCAAGACTAGCATTACAACCTTCTCTCATCCGAATGACTAACAAATTGTAATCACTTAATTTTTCTCCATAACTCCCTTTTTTCTTTATTAAATCCATGATAGCCACACAATCTAGTACAAGTATGCTCATACAACTGGCTAAATAAAATAAATCTGTTTTCACAGAAATAAAGTCGGAAAACGTAGCATCATAAAATTTTGTTATTTTCCCACATATAGATACTAATAATTCATTACATTTTAAAATCATGTCGCTATCGGTATCAATTTCAACATTATCAATATAATTTGCAGTAATTTTATTCTCACCTTCTAGTTCTACAAATATTTTAACTTTAATTGCATAATTCTTTAATATTATAAAATCCTTAACCATATCATCAATTAAAGTTCCGATACATACAGAATTCTTATTCTTACAATCATCATGGTAAGAAACAGTTATTCCACTATACTTTCTTTTAACTTTAAACAAGCTATTCTGAAGCAGAAAAAGATTATATGTAAACATCACAACCCGTTCATCATAATTGAGATTTTTCTGAATATAATGTTCAATTCGCCTTCGTAAAAACTTCCTCAGTTTTTTAGTATACAATAACCCCTTTACACAACGTACAAGCACACATGTAAAAATCACAACACCATAAACAATAAAAACCGGAACTAATATTGGGAAAAAAATTATTAAACATATAATTCTTCCATTCTTATTGATGCACAACTTCACTATAACATTTTAAATCATTAAATTAGCCAATACGCAGCCATCTTCAAACAACAACGTCCATCTCCAGTAGTCACACAACAGTAAATTATTAGACTCAACATCCTCAGCAGACCACACGACAAGTCTCAACACTTTAAAACAATGCAACCATGACAAACAACGTGGCCTTACACTTCATATGAAAAACATTTTTATAACACATTAAAAATATGTTAAATTAAGTAAAAAACATCCGTAGTGATACCTAAGTCACATACGAAAAACAAACCCGTCAATCTTATCCCATCAATTTACTCACACAAAAGACCATGTCAACAAAAACCCTCACCCTCTCTCACAAAACCACAGCCTATTGAAGAGGGTGAGACAGTAAAGATACATTAGTTTTTTTTAATCACTGGAACCTTGTATACTATATTAATAAACCAATAAAAAAAATCAACTTTTATCTAAACAATTTTTAATAATTACTTATGCAACATGCTGATTAAACGCGTAGTCTAACAATACATATACACACTAAAATAAGAAATCTTATATAACATGTCTCTGGTGTGCATGTTTATACAATCAAATTATTATCTTCTAGGAACTGTTGTATTATTAGTACCAGGAGAAACATCACATTGGTTGAAGTCAGAAAAATAAGCACGTCTTAGTTCTGCAGCACTAGACCTTGCAGGAACTGTATTATTAACAGCAGGAATAGTATCTCTTTGCTCCATAGCAGACTCAATATCCTCTACACAATTTTGTGTAAGTAAATACATATTCTGCATTAAAGAAGCAGTTTCTGTACCTGTGATATTAGAGCCACTACTACATAATGTATTAACAGCATTCTGCATCAACATATGCAAACAGTTCAAGTCGTTTTTGCAAGATGTAATATCAACACTTTTCATGCTATCTAAAGCAACAACTTTTTTTCACTACCTCTTAATGTATCAAGTGTATAACCTTGAATTACAGATTTTCTTGCGTTCATTAGAGTCTGACTTATAGATTTCATTAAAGATCTAATACTTTCTACATCAGCAGCATTATTACTAAAACTAAGTATTTGAGTATAACACCCTTGCATCTCGAACCACTTATTCATCAGCAAAGAAAAATTATATGTAAATCTCACATTACGAGGGTTAAGTTCTTCATTATCACTAATACATTCATTAATTTGATTTTGTAAATTTATAGCAAAATTATTCATAATAAAAACCATATAAAATAAAAAATAAAATACCCACAAGAGCTATTGTGGAAAAAGTTATGTGCGCTCTTTTAGACACATGATGTAAAAATGTATTGAATATATACATCTATATTAATATATTAACAGAGAGAATTAATGAATACAAGGTAAAATATTAATAATTATTAGCAAATTAATGAAATTATTAACTAAATTTTAATAAAAATACAACACATCATTAGGTTATGATGATAAAAATATCGTATAATGTATTTTCTTAATTTCTAAACGAGGAAAAAGATGCACAACAACATCATAATATCTTTTTTATAATGACGTGACCAACAAAATTAGAAACACCAGACTTTATTGAATTAAAACTCTCTAAACATAAAGCTATAATTAGAGAAGTTATAAACTTCAGATTAAGAAGAAACATTTTTTTACAAAATTCATAAACATATAAATTTGAGCTGCGTTTACACTTGCATATATTAATATGCTCATCTGTAAACCCAACTAAATTTTAAGTTTTTTTAACATCACCATTCTATATGACGTTCTATGCAGTGTAACTCAACAGTCCGAAAGTAAAGAAAATACGATAATAATAGGCTGTACTTTCATTTTCCATAACATCTTACAACTAACATTATTAGTTAAACCATTTATCTGTAACAACTCAAAAGCATACATAAAGTCTTATATTTTGATAATCATTTAACATAAATTTTTTGTTTGAATTTAACACTGCTAATGCGGCTCTGTATACAGTATACACATCTGAGTAGGCAATACATACCCTCCTAAAACCAGAATCACAGTACCTAATATATTAAAATTTTTCTGTATTAATACACATATTCTTTCTAAATGTTCCATAGCCGATAACACTATTTTGCAGAAATCACTTAGAACACTGACTAGCTCTTAACTGCTCTCAATTGTAGGAACACAAATTCCACACCATGTTTTACTATTGTAGGTGTTAATATCTATAATATATTTCAATAAATTCTGAGAATATGCAAAAGTCTTTAAAGATAAACCATTATTGCCATATAAATTTCTTGTGAGTTTAAAACGTTATATTAAGTAGACACACACATTCACTAACTAATCCAATATTTTCTTCCTAATACGGAATTATCTATACCTGATTATAAAAAGTCCTACATATAGACGTTTATATTTTTCAAGACCTTTTTAACAAGATAAAAAAAACATTAAACTAATAACTACCATGAATAAGACAAGCACTTTTTTTCACCCTCTTAACTTATATACAGCTCAAATGCTTTGTGTAAATTTTATTACTAGGAAAAAACTTATCATAACATTAATTAATTAAAAAAATTACAGAGCTTTATAACACAAGGTTTCTAATATACTTACTAATTGTGATTTCTAATTCTGCAAAAAAATTGGGAGTATAAAAACAACAACACACATCATATATGATATCCAACCTAGTATATTTTAATTTTTATAAACACAACATAGGCATTTTTAAGTTAAAATAAGAACAAACACCATAATCATCAATCTGAATTGTTGGTACTTTTATATTATCCTGGCAACTGTTTACCAAACATTCCTATACTCTTCAACATATTACCTACCACATACACACCCAATTTGACACCATCCACCTTAATATAACTAACTTCAATTCTACGATGATTTTTTCAAGTTTACATATATACAATCCTTAACCTCATATTCTTTCAAATTTAGTAAATCTTTTTTATATGTAATCACGCACCTGTTTAATACGTTCAACATCCTCACTATTATTAATAAATATATCAGAATAATGATCTTTTACTTTAGAGACACCATTTATAATGACAAGACAATCCAAACCATTAACGATAAGATCATCAATTGTTTTTTTATTTTTATAATAAACTGTAACTTACAGAGGAAACACACTGCAAAAAACGTAGTCAAATATAGTTAATCACATAACAGTTATCGAAGAAAAAACTAGCTGATGTAATTTTCTTTTTTGAACTCAATACATATAAAACACCCTAGTATATAAGCCAGGCTTAATTATATTATTGAAGGAAATTCCCTTAGTAGGTTTTCAAAACCTAATTTTATAGATATACAAACACCCTTACGTGATACCACACAAGAAAGAATAGGACTGGACAAAAAACCCTACTAACATTTTCTCAACTTTCTACAGCCAAAAAAGATTCAAAAACATCCCAATATTTTTTCAAAGTGTTACTATCACATTCCACATATAGAGACTTATGACTATACTCGAAAACTATCAAATCCCCTTTCCTTTTACAATACAGGTTAAAAAAATTTCGATTTTATAATAGCAACATTATCTAGCGGTTGTACTAATACAAATACAATAACTAATTCACTTCTCTAAAAACCTATAATAAATAGATTAAGCACACCCAAAATATCAAAACAATATTCAACACTGCTCCGCATACATAATAAAGTTCGGTTAATACGTTTACAGGATCAAGCATAAATATAGCAAAATAAACTTGTCAAGAAAACTTCATAAGCGCGAGAGACCAGCAAACTTGGATATATAGTTTTATAACTTACGACTACCTTCAACATCAGACGCACCAAGATGTGTAACGTGAATATTACGTGATTGCAATTCCATATCCAACATACGACAACAGTCCATTATCAAACGAGGAACCACATCAGATAATAAGACAATAGCAAGCTGCGTTTGAAAAACAGCTAACATATTTGTGGTATCATCCGAGTACCGTTGCAATAGAGAATGGTTATACGCAATGATACGCATGAGTTCTGACCGAACTTCGATTAATGAAACGTTATTACTATCACAATCATACAATTTATGTTTAACACTACAAAGTCTGTCAGACATTCCACTAACATGATCACTCGCATACACACCTAACTCAGGATCAAATGAAATGTGTATACAGGATAGTCTATTAAGAGCAACATCAATTTCACACACCACATCTACTATCCTTCGGCTCATAAAAACTTCATTTTCTGACAGATATAGACCAAATGCTTCTCGATATTTCCTTCGTAATGCTATAATACGTACACCATGGATCACAGCTGAAACAAATGCACTAATAAGAAGTAACAAAAATGTCAACGGCAAAAAAATTAACAAAACAGCATTTGCAATAACAACCGCACATCTTTTCAAATTACATTTACTCGCGTTAGCAGAGGAACTAACTTGCGATTCAGAAACAATAGGATCACCCATAAATACCATCCACTCCTTCTATAAAACTCTTAAGAAATTAATTACTGCTAGTAGACCTAGAAACCTTACAATAATACATACTAGGACTCACAAGTTGACTGCTGGCTAATTCCTCATAAATAATATTTAGAGAACTACCAACATAGTGAAGCCCATCACTTAACAAAACACCTGCAAGCTTTACCTTAATATAAGCCAAAGTATCAAAGACAGAAACTTCACCCAACATAGGCAACATACTAACAATGCATAAAACGGACCGCTGTAGTGCTACCTTAGCTTGTTCTAATGAAGTACAATCACAGTCATTACACATATTTTCAATACAGGAAAGGTTACTAAGCAAGAAATAAAATTTACTTTGTACACCTTCATCCAATTGACCGTTAAACAAAGTTCTTATTCTTAATAATGTTTTTTTAGCAAGTTTACATCTGCACGCAACACCAATAAGATTAGTATCATATACACCTTTCCTATTGGCTTCTTTCATACACTTTCTTTTTAAATTTCTTACACTCAAAGGATGCATTACAATCGCAGCAACCTTATAAATAACAATTGCCATCAGTACCAATGGTAAAAAAAACAACAAAATACCGTTCACAATACTAGAAGCACACCCGTGCAAACCATACCCATGGCCAGCACTAGCTGCAGATGCTACATAACCGGTTGAGCCATACACTGCTATACTACCCTCTACAAAATTTTTCAAAATCAACATTACGGCCTTCAGTTTGATGGCATAACATTTTTAAGAAAATAAGAATAAAAAAACTAATATATGGTATAACATTTTTAAGAAAATAAAAATTAAAAAAAAAATTAACAATTTTAATTATGTAATTTAAAATCAAAAATTCTTAATTATTTACCTGCTTGAATGATAAATCTAGAACTTTGACATGTAGATTGACTAACTTACATTAGATCTTAACAAATTGAACACGAATCGATTAAAATGCGCAAACGCGTTGCATATACTTTATTAAAGTACTACTGATATACAAATGCTGTTTACTATAGTGTTGAGTTGTTAACAATATCATCATACTTTTCTATTTACATACTTTCAATGTTACATTCTCAAAAATGGTCATTATGTTCATCATGATAAACACACAGAATTCGCAATCTGATCTTCACTTTTACTACGTTAGACTTCACAAAATCTAAATCAGATGATAGACCTATAGATTCAAGATGTACTAAACAAAGCTTAACATAAAACTTAAAATCACTTAATACAACATGCAAGCTACGTAAGTACCGAACATGTTCTTTAATAATCAAGCGTTAATTGGAATTAGTAATCCTTAGATAATATATTTAAAACATGTTGTAGGTGACCACAACAAACTTCATTACAAAATTTATTAAAATCTTGACTACTAAGATTTTTTTCAAACAATTCTTTACATTTTTGAAGCTTGTCCAAAGCTTGCTATAACTATCTTTAGTATTAACAAGTAAAGTTCCACAATCATCCATTAAATTTATAAGTATACTACCACACTCAAGTGCAAGTTTCTTAATACCAGATATGCTTATGTCTAAAAAGTTTATCTAATTCTTTAGATGTCTAACAGGATCAATAAATACAAAACTCCGTGCTGAACTACAAAACTTCTTAGCAACTTTGTTCACTTCGTTCACTTTTTTTTCAACAAAAGAAAATCCATAGGAAAAAGCTACAGTATCAGAATTGATTTTTAGATACTTTTGTCCATATTCACACAAACGTTTTTCAATTTTTTTCTTTCCTCTTCCTCATTTAATAACTTAGATATCGAGAAAATAGATAATTTAACAAGATCTTTAACAAAGCGTAGTAATAATATTACAACCGCTATTGGTAACGCAATACAAGCTGCTAAAAATCAACACTACCACTACCAGTGATAATAATAACAGGCAAGGTAACTTCAAATTACAAATGTTTCTCGTCACAAATCCATTCCTTTCCCCCTCTACCAACATTTACACATATCACTCTCGATTATTTACAAGTTATCAAATTTGCAATATAACAACAACCTGCGCAATAAAAAACTTTAGTCCTAAAAATGCAAACGTTAGCGTTATTTAACAAATAGTTTTCTCCTACACTCGTAATATAGTTTCTGTTCTTTTATACTCAACTTGCACTCTTCCACCTTCAATTAAATCAATCAAACAAGATCGTATTAATTCATAACGCTACAGATTACACATATCCTTCGCTGAAAGATTAATCAAACCCATAATAAATTTAATACCTTGTTATTACATTTGTCTTCGTGTTTACTCAATCTTCATTTCAAGTACCACATACAAAAGCCAAATAATGTTATACAAACAACTAATATTTAAAAAACACACCACCACCCATTCAATGGCATATTTCACTCGATCCATCAGTGTGCTCTTGAATAAAAAGTTTACTCTGCTCATTATATTTGTTCAAGCAACATGACGTACACAATTTCCCACATGCATCCATAGCCAACAAAATGCACGACTCACAATGTTAGAAATACATCAAAAAGTACCTAACGTAAATAATATATAAAAAATTAAATAATAAAGTTAATTGTATTAAAAAATTAGTATTTTTTAATCACTGAAATTTTTGCATTATATTTGATCTGAATATAGCGTAATTCACACGTCTGTATGTGGAGTTAAATGTTGCTACTATATGTTTGTGTAATATTGAAAAAAAATGAAAATTCTTTATCCATAAAAAAGGCGTCAAAGAAGTTTTCTTTTATATTAACAGCACTGTTTTACAGCATTTTATAGTGATATATGCGAGTCAAATATTCTTACAACCAAAATAGATACGCTGAACTTGTATATCACAGTAGTTTTATTGATACTTCTTAACCAATTCATATTTTTCACTTGGCACTATAGACAAAGTTAACAGAAAGCAATGCATGGTCAGCATATGCTTTTTAGATATATACTAATATTACAATCCAGATTATTCTGAGAATACATATCTACTATTCTAATCTGTAAAAAATAAGTAACACATAAATTTAATAAACATTGTAATTAAAAACTAGAGAAATTACAGCAAACATGGTAGCCAATCAAGAGTATATTCAATAAAGGTTAATAATTCTATATAAATTTAGTTAATATTATTTTACATATCTATTTAAATTGATGTATATTTTCATAATTTAATTAAATAATCATAGGTCTTTTATGCCAAATGTGGGGAAAAGTGTCTACAATGCTCTTCGTAAAGAATTAAATAGAGAAGTGAAGAACCTTTATTTTTTACGAAAAAAGTCTTCAGAATAGTCATCATGCAAGGAGGAGGGGCGGCTATTTCTTTAAATTACTTGATACTGTGTTGTTCACGCTTATACTGAAGATGTGTATCCTTATCTTAAATGATGGAAAACTCAAAAAATCTGCTGCGTTAGCCCCAAGTATCGTACCTCAAATACAGGAACAATCCAGGAAACTCATGGCACTCATGATCGATCTACATAACACTTGCATTACAAGAAGAGGAAATATGTCACACGAACTTACCTCATATATACTGGATAAACACACTGAAATGGAAATCTGCACTGAATCTATAAGTGATCACTGTAATACGCTGGTATGCTCCAGTGATTTTTTAGATCCTGGCTTTTTACCTTTATGTTTTTATGTTGCCACTATTGAGCTTGCTTGTAAGCGATTAGAAGATAGAGTTCGTAGAGATGTAGAACATAAGATACATGGGATAACAAACGGAAATTATCATGCACTATTTGCGAGTCTAAGCTTACGACAAGGTCACATTATTCCTCAAGATTATGTAATTGAAGAGCCAGATGTTGCTTCTGTAACCAATAATCTATTATCTATATCAGACGTGTGTAAAAGTTTAGAACAAAAACGCAGAGATTTTTTTTGAATTCTATGCCATTAGTTCATGGTTGCTCTTTCGTGGAATTGTTGGACACCATGTGTCGTGCATCAACATGTTACATACCTGGGCAACAAGTGTGGTTAGTTGGCGGTACTCCAATAATAACATATGACACTGCCTTAACAGGAGAAGTTGGTATAGGTGCTATAAGCCAAGAAGGTTATGGTATTAGAGATTTTGGTGCTGATACTAGTGATGGCCCTAATAATCCACAACCGGGCCCTAGTACAGAGATTACTTCACACAGAGATTATAGTGCTGATAATCGCTGCTCTTATACCAATGATGATCCTAATAATCCACAACCGGGCCCTAGTACCGAGGTTACTCCACACAGAGATTATAGTGCTGATAATCGCTGCTCTTATACCAATGATGATCCTAATAATCCACAGCCAGGCCCTAGTACAGAGATTACTTCACACAGAGATTATAGTGCTGATAATCGCTGCTCTTATACCAGTGATGATCCTAATAATCCACAACCGGGCCCTAGTACCGAGGTTACTCCACACAGAGATTATAGTGCTGATAATCGCTGCTCTTATACCAATGATGATCCTAATAATCCACAGCCAGGCCCTAGTACCGAGATTACTTTAGACTGGGGTTGTAGTGATGGTAGTCGCAACTCTGATACTAATGACGATCATGACACTCCACAACCAGACCCTAGTACCGAGGTTACTTCACACTGGTATCGTAGTGCTGATAGTCGCGACTCTTATACCAATGATGATCCTAATAATCCACAACCAGGCCCTAGTAGCACGGTTACTTCATTTAAATGGCATTATTATCATGGGCAATCACGTACATACTACCAGTAATGGCGTCCTAGATTTTTGGTTTTCTAACTATAGTGAGCATTGCGTGGCGGTACGTTTTATTGACTTATACAAAAGCTCAGATATCTATGTAAGCAAGAAGATGCTGACACGCATAAACTATGGGACACTTATATATGCTTTGCGAGTTTTGTTATCACTGTCTAACATTACATAAGTTTTTTAACAATAACTCCAAGTTGACAAATGTTATAAATTGAAAGATCAGGCAGTTTACAGGAATATCACAAATTTAACAAATTAAAGTATGACGTTAATGAATTTCTAATAAGACTTATATAGTTTTTAAATCCAACAAGCTAACTATGTGTACTAATTAGCTAACTTGATAATAATATATCCATGATTCTATATTTTAGACACAATACAAAAAACCGACTTAGCAGATTCACCTAAATCAGTATTTTTCAAAGAACACACATATTTCTAAAAAGAATCATGGCCGTTCTTTCAAATTTATTAAACTCATAATAACAAACAGAAGGAGAACGGTTGAGAGCACAGTGATGTGTTTTTTTCTTCATTATAAAGTGCTCTTACAACTAGACCTAATTGATTAGCCATGTTAATAAGTAGCACTACGTTTATCACATAAAAAAACCGCATATCAATTTAGTATTTATACAAAATATAATACACTTACTTATTGATAAAAAATCTATCTAAGTTTAAAATTTGATAAATTTATTATAAGTTTTACTAATCTTACACTAAACAACATATTTTTGATTACACATTACATTTTCTATAGATTCTTTAGCTTTTAGTCACAAAATCTGTCAAGTTGTAGCGTTCAATTTATAGTTAAGAACGGTAGGATACATCACTCGGCATAGCTAGGATATGCAGTATCAAAATAACATTCAAAACATATACGTGACACAAAGCCAACCTGTCTTATTTTCGAGTTAATTTTATCCGTAACGCTAAGGTAAAAAATATAAACTGGTTAAGAGGGCAAATAAAACTACTGCGATACACATGTTCGGTATATCTGTTTTACTTGTAAGAACATTTGAACTTTGCATGCATTACTAGAAGATACTGTCAAAGAGTGCTACCAAAAATGAAAAATGTTCTACCTATTGTAGAATCTACTTTCCTTACAACAGGTAAAAACTTACACTACATATTGATTATGTGTTGAACAGAAAAAATCAAAGAAAATTATCAGTGGTAGAGACACCATTATCAAATTCAGAACACTATTAGTTGTTACTAATTTTAGGAAGACTGCCTTCTAGATAAGTCATGAATAACTCGTAGATAACCACTACACAGCAAAAGCCACTTCGTCAGATTTACAAATGACGCATTAACCAGATAGCATATTCAAACTATCAAATGTACAACGATGTCCTCTTGCAATTCTATGTATAAAAAATCCAGATATATGCTTCCCAAACCTTATACATGAGGACCTTAATTTTTCTGAAGCATTATTTTTATCGATAGATGTAACATACCGCAATCAAAATCAATATTCTTCCCATCAGAACTCGTGGTCACACGCAATCCAGTATGCATATTCCTGCAACATACAACTTTCATAAATCTACTTTGCATTTTCTACAAGAAAAGCTTCAATTAATACTAGTATAAGTATCTATAAGTACAAATCACTAGTATATACTATACTATATATAATAATGCTTCACCTAAAGTTCGTATACACTTTATAGACATACTGAACTCGACTTTTGCTATTTAATATATTATAACAACACTAACATTCTCTCTGTTGGTAACACAAATGTGGTTACGAATTTTACTATTCACTTCATAACCCTATCCCTTTGTTTCTCTATTTCAAGCACAATATCACAAGTCAATTCAGCAGATTCACTGAAATGGAATGGTCATTCAAAAGAATACATACATCACCTAAAGTTGCAACGACAGCTAACACGCCTTCCCCATTCTATGACCAGTAACTACACTGCATTGTAACCCACTAATTATACAGTGTACCAACAACTGTCATTAAAGGAAACAAGCAGTCCTGTATTTTTCATGTGTAAACTCACAACAAAGATTTAGTTGATTTATCGAATACACTAACCTGATAACTATACGAAGCGATAATACACTTATCTGTTTATAAAAAAAATCTGAACTAAGTTTAAGTTTCACTGGTCATTCATCAAATACATACTATTTAACTCCTTAAGCACAATGAATTTGACAATGAGTTCCATACCTTTTTGATTACAACATGAACATGAACATGAACTCAAACAGTAGGCACATTTTTTTATATTACTAGTCAGAAATTGATGCAATACTGTACACATATACAAGTATTTTTTTGAAAAACATATAAACATACAACTTATTCACAACTTAGGCTGTTTTATACCAAACAAACATAATAAAACGTTACTACAAAAGGTAGGCTACATAATTAAACCATTAATACTATATTAATTATATCTGCTTCTATCTCCACTTACGTGGACATCTGAACTTTCGCATAGAGTATCAGGAAATTCTTGATCAATGTTAGGGCGACTCAAGCATAACTCATCTTCACTATACGCTTCTTCTCTTGTTTCCGAAGCACGAGAAGCCACCTGACGACCAATACCACTGGTGCTAGGAAGTTCTTGATCAACGTTAAGGCGGCTCAGACACAATTCATCTTGAGTATATGCTTCTTCTCTTGTTTCTGAAGCATGAGAAGCTACTTGATGATCAATGCCACTGGCACTAGGAAGTTCTTGATCAACGTCAACAGGACGTGTAGAACTTAAAGGAAGATCATGAACATATCTTTTGCCTGTCAACCCATTAACCGCCTGTAGTTTTCCATTATCCAAAAATACGGGAATAAAGGCTTTCTCATCAGGATTCTCATGTGATATCTTCACCAGAAAGGCAAACAGATCCTGAAATTTACAACCATGTTCTCTTTCTAAAACTTCACACAAAAATTCCTGGTACACATCTATCACACCACTATTACTTATATGACTTGTTAAGCGTGCAACATAACTCTCTATACTGAAATTTGGTGCAACTGATTCACAATCTATGTTAATACGAGAGGTCGACCATATACCTACACTAGTACTTAATTGTCCATCTACCATTAACTGCTGACGTTTACGCGATATATTAACATCGATACACTCCTTAATTTGCTCAACAAAAAACAGCATATTGTTAACAGTAAGCGCCACCTTTGTAAAATTCACATTCATAAAATCACTAGTTTCTATCAGTCTATTACACAATGAGGCTATAGCCCGCTGATTTTTAAGAACTCTAACATATAAGCTATTAAGAAAATTTTCCGCTTCACTGCTTTGTTGTATCACTTGTTGCTCATATTTAACAAAATAGTTGTGTAGCCTGGCCAAATTTTTAATCATATCATGTCCATGCTTCTTAATTTTCGATCTAATGCCAGACACTTTACTAGACTCAACTAAACAATGGTGATCCAAAACACTATCAGCAGCCTGGAAAAACATTACCAATGCTCGCTCTCTATCACAAAGGCCAGTACAATAACAATTTGCAACAGCACTCGATGATGCCAGGTCTTCATCATACAACTCTCGACTAATTAATTTTTAACTTATCACGCATATGTGTATAAGTAAGTTCAGCTATATTTTTCATATAAGGTGCTCCAATAATAAAAATTAGTAAATTAATTAATAACATATGCAAAACAAGAATGTATATACCCACTAAGGCAATATCACTTCTCATAGGGACTACAAAAAGATCCAATCTCTTAGATCAAAGTTACTATTAAATAACTTATATATTAAAATTAACTTATTAAGCTAGCTTATTAAATTTAATTTTCCATTAACAAAAAGTATAATAATTAATATATATACATAAATTATTAAATGTGCAAATACAAAAATGTCAAGATATATGTAAAGAAGATTTTTACGTATTTAAAAAGAACTTAGAGAAACTCTTGATATAGTAGGCAGTTAGTGGTGCAGTAAAAATGAATCCATCGATACGATCAAGCACACCGCCATGTCCAGGTATAAAAGTACCACTATCTTTCACATTGCATAAACGTTTTAGACAAGACTCTGTGATATCACCAATTTGAGCAATAATTGCTATTAGAACACCACCAATAAATGCATGAACAACAAAAAATATGCCAAAAATTATTGATACAATAACACTAATAAACGCACCTGCAAAAACCCCTCCTAGTAGCCCTGACCATGTTTTGTTAGGGCTAATAATTGGTATCATTTTCTTCCCACCAACACTTTTTCCAACGAAATAAGCTGCTGTATCCGTAGCACACACAACAGATATCAACCATAACAAGATTATTTCTCCATTAGACAAACTATAGATATACAATAAAGATGCATAAGGTATGACTATAATAAAGAACGCAAGAAGATAACATATTCTTTTGCCTTGTGTCATATTAAATAACTCAAAAGAAGAGATTACAGTAACAAAGATAGACAAAGAGTAAGATGTAATTTTACCAAAATATAAAGATAAAAACACAACTACACAAATTGATACATAAGACAATGACCTTATAAAAAAAACTATCACCTACCATTTTACCTTAACCAAACATTTTTTTTAACTTGTACAATACACTCTCTATAAAAGTAGCTTACTATACTTATTATACCATAAAAATATAACCTAGTATAATGCTAACTCAAACTATAAAACAAATACATTTCACTACATAATACTAATTTAATACACCATTTTAAGAAAATTGCATATTACAGCTTTAAAAGCTTTTTTTATGAATGGATAGCAGATATTTGGTTACATGTATAATATTAAACTCAAGTTTCATGTAACTTTAAACACACAACAACAAAAAGCTCATACATTTTGGTATGTTTTATTAATAAATTTTCTAAGTAACCTTATAAACAAAAACACCTACTAAATGCTTTTACAATACATAAACCTCACTTGTACAACACAGCACTCATTCAATTAGCACTCTTATCTTACAATTAAAACCCAATTTATTCATAAACATTACTCAAAATATCAATACTACAAATGTTACTAATAATCTTCTTTAACTATACACACAACCTAAAGATACAAAATTATCACACAAGAAAAATAACAAAACTCATATGTGTATTAACCAAATACACAACAACCTAGGCTACTTTTGCTTAACAGAATTCAAAATAAAGCACTATATAATTTTACTGCTTATTTTAAATAACGATGTCTTACGTAAACTAAACATGCAATAATTCTTTTTCTTTTGAAACAAAAGCATCATTTATCTTTTTTTATGACATCATCTGTTACTTTTTGTATTTCTGCTCCAGCCGTGCGCAAATCATCTTCTGAAATATCCTTGTTATCCTGCATTACTTTTAACTTATCCATAATATCTCTACGTATATTGCGAACGGATATTTTACATTCCTCCGAAATTTTACCTAATAACTTAATCAAATTTTTTCTCATGTCTTGAGTCATGTCAGGAATAACCAAACGTATTGTTGTTGCTTCACAAGAAATACCAAAACCCAAATTTGAATTCACAATCGCAGTCTTTATAGCTCCTACATTATTAGAATCCCATACTTTAACCATCAATGTCTTGTTATCAGATACAGATATACTTGATATTGCATTTAACTTTACACGGCCACCATAAGTTTCAACAACAATTCCATCTAATAGTGAAGTTCTTGCTCTTCCAGTTCTAATACCATCAATATCACTTAAATATACTGATAAAGTCTTATCCATTCTACTCTTAGCATCTTGCTTTATTTCACTTATCATTCATTTATACCAATCACTTTCATTTAACGTTTAATTACATATTATTGTGTACAAACCATTTCCACGAATTACATCTGCAAATCCACCACGTTTGCCTAAATTAAATACAATAATAGGTACTGAATGCTCTCTAGCCAAAGATACAGCAGCAACATCCATAATTTTAAGATCTAGAGATAACAAATCTCGATAAGAAATTTTATCGTATCTTATCGCACCAGAGGTCTTTTTAGGATCAGCTGAGTAGACACCATCAACTTGCGTACCTTTTAATATAACATCGCACCCCATTTCTATACCACGTAGTGCGGCTGCGGTATCCGTAGTAAAAAAAGGGCTACCAACCCCAGCAGCACATATAACTACTCTTCCTTTCTCTAAATGACGTATAGCACGTCTTCTAACATAGGTTTCACACACAGCAGTGATAGGAATCGCGGACAACACTCTAGACTGGACATTAATTTTTTCCAATGCATTCTGCAAAGATAAAGCATTCATCATAGTAGCCAACATTCCTATATAATCATTACTAGCTCTTTCAAAACCAAAAGACGCAGATGCAGATGCCCCACGGAATATATTACCTCCACCCACAACCAAACATAGCTGTACTCCAAAACTTTGAACTTCCTTGAGGTCATAAGATAATTTATCTAGAACATCCACATCGCATCCAAAGCCCTTTTCTCCCATTAATGCCTCACCAGATACCTTCAGTAAAACTCTAGAGTACTTAACTTTAGTAGCAGGGCCCTCACTCATTAATCTTCCTCTATTAGCTAGTAACTAAAATACAGTAAACACGGATACAGTAAATTATATATTAGCAACAAAAAGATGCAATATACAAATTCCTAATATCCTAAATTGAGTAAAATCAATAACAGTTATACATTTTCACTATGCTTAAAATCTACTGCCTATAAATTTCCTTATTAAACACTCTAAAACTAGAATTGACAGTTTATTAATGACAAAAAAGTTGTCCGTAACCCAACTACGACACATAATTTATGTAAATTCGCCATCAACACTTCCGAATTAAACTGATATACTGAAAAGTATAAGTTTTGTGGTTCCATCCTTAACATGATTTTTTATAAATTTCTTGATTATATAGAAGATTTTTTTCTCTATCTTTTCTTTACTAACTTAGTATCAAATATCTTCAGAACCCTTTTCAACAAGTTAGGGGTTAAAATAGACATAAAATTAACCGACAAATCATGATCTTTATCTGTACCCTTCACCTTATAATCTATAGCAATAACTCCACGACTTTGTCCTCCTGTTAATAATTTACCAATGATAGGAGTTTGCCATATAATTTTATTAATTATGTATGCAGGTATTATTTGTCCTTTTACATCAAACATTTTTGTCTTTATATCAATTTCTCCTCCTAAACTAATACCAAGCTCTGAGCCTTCCATCCAAGATTCAGTTATATTTATCAAGTCACCCTGATAAATAAATGGTACATTTAGTGTGTTGAAATATATACCTTTACCATTTAATGTGTTAACAACTCCTTTCAACGACGACAATGTCAATATTTGAGCTAAAATAGAAGCATTAACAATATAAAAATTCGTTAGAGAAACCATACCGTGAGTAACTTTATCATCCTCTATTGGATACAAATATAAAGATAACTTTCCCTTATCTACAGTTTTTAGAATATCCATTGCACGTAAAAGGTCTCCTGCATTATTTGTGCTTATTTCTAATCCGATGGGACCATATTCTATATCAAAATCACTGTTATCTAGAAAATTTCCAGTTAATTTCATTTTACTGCATTTACCACCATAACAATCCAACTTAAAATCTACATTATTAGTTACAACATTGTTTTTCATCAGTACACGATCTACAGCAACATTAACTTTAGTTTGTTTTACTGCACTACTTTCCATAAGATTACTAAAATCAACACCACTTAAATCTAGAGATTTACCAAATATTTTCACTGCAGTATAATCTTTATTTTTCCTTAATTCAGCTCTAACATCAGTATTTTTTAACTTTATCTTATTCAAAAACAATTCCACATCAGTTCCCAACTTACCATTCAACTCTACATTTACATCATCCCCAACTATGCTTGCACGACTTAACTCTATTTCATTCTTACCTCTAAATAGAGCAGAAAATTTTACTACATTTTGAAAATTCTCAGATGATAATCCATTAATTCGGAACTTTAGTTGTGAAAAATCAACACTCCCTGTAACTTCTGTTACATCATTATTCACATCCCATTGGAGATTTGCTTTCATTATTCCAGAACAGTTTTCATAGTCAAAAACCTTCAGTTCTATCATATTTTGATTCGAAATATATCCTATAAACTCATATCGAGATTTATCACTATCTTCCAAATTGCGAATCATTGTCAAAGACATAGGATATCCATTCATATACCCTTTGCCATTCACACTTACATCACTATTGTGTAATATGATGTCAATTTGGGTATCATATACATCAAAAGTACCGAAAATGCCATCGGCACTAAAAGATTTAACTTGTGCGTGTATATTGGACTCAGAATCAACAGCACTATCATTAAGTAAATTAAATATTTTAAAATCAAAGTTAGTATAAGAATCACCAAAAATTTTATTCTCATCAAGCCAAATCAATTCTTCCTTACCCAGTAATCCATATAATTCTTTTACATTCCCCACAGAATTACCGTCAATACTCATGATTGCATTTTCATCACTTATGTCTTCTATTTTCAATACTCCATCCTGAATAGTCATTCCTTTAAAATTCGAGTTATCAGAAGTAATCACAAAATTATTGTCATACAATAACAACTTCCCTTGTACTATTTTGACTGGATCAAAACTATCACTAAATTTTATTGAAACATTTGTTATATTTGCACTTACGTTATAGCCAGATAGATCATTATGAATAAAGGCATTCCTCCATTTTCCTTTAATTTGAAGTTTAATATCGCTAATCTCTTCTCCTGTAACATTATTGCAATACCACTTATTTAAATCAGGATATAAACTAACAAACCAGTAATCACATAATTTTTCTGGTGATATAACATCAAAATTAAAACGTAAATTTACATCTTCACTTTCAACTGCTCCAGTAGCAGTTATATTGCTTTGATCTACTAGTAGAGAAAAATTCTTTACCGACAAGATACCATTTTGATAAATTAATCTAGTTTTCAAATCATGAATGTAACACTGATTAGAAGAAACACAAGGTATCGCGCCTTTAAGGCTTTGAATATTAACATCACCATATGCGATATCACTATCTTCATTAATTTTTAGTATCGCGTCTCCACTGAAATTCAAATTTTCATACAACGGAAGTCGAGCATTTAAATTACCTAAATATCCTAATATTTTAGTATCAAAATTACCATAGGACATTTCAAAAGACATTACACCCTTATAATGTTCATAAGCTTTCATACTTATAAACGAATTATCGTTTTCTATGTTAACATCAATAGTATTCTTATCATATCCCTTGTTCATTTTAATACTAAACTGCCTTATCATTAAATCTTCCTTACCACTTTTAGCAAGTACAGCATGGCTAATAAATACTGGTATATCTATTTTCATTGCTTTTGACAGGATATTCTTAAAAACTACTGCAAAATTTTCCACAAAACCGATACTGTCGGCTTTTTTGAATATCATAGAACTCAACATGAACCCCAGGAATATCAACATAAGAAAAATCACAATTTCCCCATAAAAACAATATACCAACTCTAGAATATAGCAAAAACTTAGGTAGTGTAATTTTCATACCAAGCTTGGCGCTTTCAATTATAAGATTCTGAGATGATAAAATAAAATTTTCGCTTTTATTCTGCCAAGTCAGTGTAGTGTTCCCTATGCTGATTTTTGAATCCGGAAAAATCGAATTAAGTTTATGCTTGACATAAAAATTCAAAAATTTTGCATTAATTTCCACAATACTTCTATCACGCATATAAAAGTATGACATACCACATAGCACAAATACTATCAGTATAAAAAACACCTTTATAAATTCTTTTTTTTTTTGCATAACTAACACTAAACTAATGTATAGCAGTACTATGAATACAACATCGCTTAAAAAACATACAACCCACATAATTTAACAGCATAGATACGCAAAACCAAGAAATTCCACCGAACATAAAACTCACCTATTAATCTGACTACGCGCAAGTGCATCCGCTTTTCGATTATATAAGTTTCCTCCATGGCCTTTAACCCAATACCAAGTAATCTGATGAAACTGTACAAGATTATCCAATTCCAACCATAAATCTAAATTTTTCACCGGTAGCCTATTCGCAGTTTTCCATCCATTAATTTTCCACCTTTTAATCCATAAAGTAATACCATCCTTAACATATACACTATCAGTATATAAATCAACGGTAGATGCTACCTTCAATAATTCTAGAGCACGAATTACTGCCGTTAACTCCATTTTATTATTAGTGGTATTACAATCACTACCGCAAATTGCTGTTTCTTCCCCATTAAATAACAGAATAGCCGCCCATCCCCCAGGCCCAGGATTACCAGAACATGCACCATCAGTATAAATAACCACTTTACTCATAACATATTGAAATAACCTCGAACCCAAGAGTAACACCTAACATTTACTACATCAACACTGAAAAAAGCACAATTACTTGGTTAACTTAATAGGCACATATTCCACTTTTTTTTACTTCATTAACAAATTCATCCCAGCAAACAAATTTAAGCGCACAACAATTAACCAGTCATTAACTTGCCGAATTTTACAAAAAAAATATAAAAACCCTATGCCTGATAATACATGCAGTATAAGACAAAGTACGTTTATGAACAACATAATATTTACATATTACGATAGGAATACTTATATGAATTGTAATAACAGTTCCAGTTTAAAAGAACACTAAGTTATCCCAATAAATGTCACACAAAAAATATTAGATTTTCAATAAATCCACCTTACCATAACTTACACATAACCAAGATAGACATAACATCAAGACCACAAAAAAGGAAACGAACGTAAAAAAAGGTATATAAAACAAACATTAACAATGCAGAATTATAACAGATAGTCACATACGACACCATTCCACTCTATAAATCACGTACGTATACAATACACAATCTCTAACTTATATTTACCATACAAAAAAAAAATAAAAAAATTACTATGTATATATATTTTTTTAATATATACTTAGGTAGATATATATATTAAAAAATTAATATTAATTAATTTAGTTTTATATTTAGATTTTTTTTATTTTAATTAGGTAAAACAAATGCCAATTGCTTCAGATATCTATAATGGTACCAACTCATCCAATGATTCTATATACAATACTACAGAACCAAGTATGGAAGATGTAATAGATAGTATCCATACTCATCATATCATGGGATTAATAATAGCATCCTGTTTAGTACTCTCCATAATGGTTGTCTATTTTTCATTTAAGAAGGTACTAAACTGCTCATACCAGCGCAATAGAAACCACTTAGCACCATCTCAATCTATCAAATTCTTAAATGCTGATACAGTGTATAGTACATGCGAAGAAGATATTTATCACAATTCTTCTTATATTGCTGAACCAACACAAGAACTACCTTTAGCTGAATTTACAGAAGCAGAGCTAAATGAAATCCTACGAAATACTGGCACAACAAATAGCTTATAGTCCTGTAAAGTAGTACACGTCCCTTACACACCCCCATTCTCCCCATTTCTCTGAGTCTTTTCGTATTTCTAGAATAAAAATACTAGATTTGCATTTGGTTTTTTAATAAATATTTAATTGATAAATAAAAAAAATTTACTTATTTTATTTATATATTAATATCCATATAGTTGAGATCGTGATTTCAATGTTCGTGTGCTAGTTTATTTGGATTACTTACCGTCTGCCTAAGTACATATGAAACTAGGTCTAGTAGGCAATTTAGCAATGGAAATAATGATGAGCAATTATACAAATATCACTATAAAACAAACCACGCCATTCACAGTTAATACTACAAAGGAAGGCAACCATAATCTTACCATCAAGACCATACCTACTATCCTAACAATAATTTTTCTTTTGATAATAGGATATATAACATTCCGCTTCATACAAAAAGGGAAATCATTGAATATTAGCAATGCATCCTTTGAACCTAATGAAGCTCAACAAAGCATGCTAAATCGAACAAATTCACGTGAAACACATCGTCACAACTTTATAAATTTTACGCTAGAAGAAGAGTTAGATCCAGATGATATTAGCGAAGAAACAGCTATGAAATTGGCAAACGTAGACTCAGCCTTTAATACATGCATCATTACAGGAAAATCCGACTTATATCACAAGTGAATACAACGAGACCAGTATAATACAAAATTCACTATAATTGCGCATATAATGTATTACAGGTAGGAGTCATGGTAGATCAAGCAATATGAAAAGTCCACCAATTACTCCAAATAAAAATATGTAAATTACCCAACAAATAAATCACATATACATTTATTACACATAAAATACCTCAACTACTCACAAACAATTCACTCTTGTTTCGTACATAGAAGCTCCACCTTACCTATCTCAAGTGACATTAATTCATAAATAAAGATAACTTTGAATTCAAAATCAAACATATCCAAAGATATTTAAAAAATTTATATACCAACAAATAGAACAACATAATCAGTAAATTTATCAAATTACATTGTTAATAGTGAAAAAATATATTATTAGGACTTATACAACTTTAAGTGTATAATAAGGCGGAATAAATGCACGTATTAATTCAAAATATATTTAATTATGGTAGTATTTTAAATTGTATATTCAACCGTAACTAGCTATTCAAATAAAACATATGCATAGTGTACCACAAAATGTTACGCAAGAAGCAGTGGCTGCCACTGCACGGAGCGTAGTGACTGTACTTAACAATTCTATAACTGCTGCGTCAGAAATATTAACTAGCGATACACAGAACTCAGTAGCTCCAATTAACGGTACCGTTACGTCAGGAGGAGTATTAAACACTGCACAGAGTGTAATGTCTACAATTAACAATGCTGTAACTACTACGTCAGGAGTATTAACTGACACTACGCGGAACTTAGCAGGTGCATTTAACAGTACTGCGAGTTCTATACTTAAAACGTCAAATGCATCTACACGTAGCACCAGTACTGCGAGTAACCAAACAACTACAATCAGCACATCTCGTGTTTTCATATGCTGTACTGTTGCTGTGTTAGTAATTTTGTATCTGGTTTGTTTCATCTGTTACAGAGCTAGTGTAGGTCGTGGTCGACAACATACCAGTGGCAGGAAGTGGCACACACCCAGAACTAGGCATATCCGTGTTAGTAGAGCAGAATATAGCTCAAGAGGTGCGTCTAAGTTACAGCCTCGCGTTTATTGTCCTTACGACGATGTTTTAGACTCGCACGAAAATAATGGTACTGAAGAGCAAGGTGGTAATCAATGTGGAGAAACACCACTTACAGTTCTTTGTGAAAGTACGGCTAGTCAATACACAAAAGGCAGTTATACACAGCCGTAGTAACTCTTCTTTTGCACATAACTACATGTAAAAACATTAGCACTTTTACCAATAGGAATAGTGGTATAATCTTAATAAGTGAAAATACCATAAGAAATAACCGCTTGTGCTGGTCATTATTTTCAACACTATGTAATGACCGTGTAGTCACGATTTTCTTTTAAAAATTTAACAAATATGTAGGCGTATACAGAAATCTTATTTTCTCAAAACACCGATTAGATACTCCTTCGCTAACACTATTACAAATTTGTAACAAAAAGGACTCGACAACTTGGTTGTAAAAAACACAGTAATCAAACCGCATCAACAAACGCTAGAAGGACTTAATGCCAACGGCCAAAATCCTAAAATCTACACTACTCTACCTTAACTTCTTACATGAATATTAACCACGACGGCGTGAATTCTCAAAATCACGATGGCCCTGTATCACCACATCAGCGAGCTGTTATGGCATTATTAAGTTGCACCATACCACCACCATTCGCCTGCTGATCATCTCGTTCTGCCATACAACAACAGCATCCCCTAAATAAAAAAAAACGAACTGAAAAAGCCAGAAAAGCGAAAACCAAGACCAAGCATAACGAAACAACACCAAAAATGAGAATTCCATTACTATCCACTGCACAACCAAAATTTGCACAACACACAAGACGACACTCGAGTGTAACGCATAGTATAAGTATTGTCAACTACGGTGAACGACACGACAATCTGGCGAAAAAGACATAGGAATCAAGCCACCCAGCAAAACTTAATATTCGTACCATAATCCAAATCCATACGTTAACACCAAATTCCACTAATCTACAAAAACTTCATCTTCAAGACTACCGCACTCCAATTCCAATTGCTGTAGGAAAGTTCCTGAATCAGTATGCCATGAAGAAAGTAGGTCATCACCACCACTACTATGTAAAATTCCACCTGTACACAAACTACCAATTGAATTTCCTTGTTCTTCACCATTACCACCAAGTTGTCGCATCTCAATATTAACAGTACCATCTGTAGGACCACGCCGTCTACAAATACCTTGCAATTTATCACGAAAGAGCAAAAACAATATTGCACACAATATGAAGATGAACATCATACATGCAAGAGGAGCATATGTGTGTGCGCGGCCACCATGATGACATTGCACAGTAGAATTACTAGAGGAAGAAGTACCATTACAAGAAGTATTATTACCCAACATCTTACAAACCAAAATTACACAACACTTAATATAACACTGAGTATATAAGTTGTATTCATACGGTCAATTACATATTGATTAATCATAAAAATACTTCTTGCATAATTAACAGTACTGTTACTAGAATTTAGCAAAATTCAAACTAGCTATACCATGGCGGGATACAGATATCAAAACCTCGAACTTTAATATCGACAAAAGTATGATGATTAAACTTAAAAAAATATGCCATTTGATCACGTATAAAAATCCACAATCCGTACCAGTACTAAATACAGCACTTCGAACTATGCAAGATACCTTGTTGTGTAACCATCTCAAAAATTAAATTTGAACATGCAATCCACTATTACACCACCAGAATATTTTTCGTATTTACTTTAGAAATAAACATCACAAACATTAGACTTTTACACTAAAGCACCATTGAAAATCTTAGGTCTTCACCTACACACACACCTAATATATAAAACAGAAACTTGGTTTATCCATAGCTACAGCTGTAACCGTCACGTGATACCACTACTTATATAACAGTCAATATGCAGAACAGTTTAAAGCTGTATTAATAACAAATATACAACACAAATGAACCCAATACAGTAGAGTATTTCACGTTATATGCTGTAACCGCTACACAATACACAGTTTAACCATACCAACAATTGAGCAATAAAACACACTTAATGCCATTTGCTATATAGACCGTTAACAGCATATCATCAACCATAACATTACATACAGTACATTATTCCGCCAGAAAATATACACTCAGTACAATTCTTCCCGTATATATCTGAAAAGAACATGCAGAATTACACAATACAACAGGATACATCTTACCACCATAAAAAAGGAAAAATAACCTCCTCCCACCCAACATTCAATCACTATCATGCACACCAAAACAAGCACCGCATATCTTTGAATACGCAACACAAATGCACCATACACACACAATACCTATAGGACACTATCTTTGCTTGTTTTATCAGATTCTAGATGATAATTCTCCTCTCACGTGTGAAATTGATGATGAAGATACAAAAGTGGCGGACCCTACTTCTTGGAGCTCAACATGGCATTGTTTCTCTCCTCGTTGTGGTTCCGGAACTTCTGGAACACGAGGTTCAAAAACAGGATCAGAAAGAAGTACTAGATTCAATGGACTAACAGGTCGATTATCTGATGCATTTGCTGTACCTCTACTATCAGGTCGAGCTTTACAATTTTGAGCACAATACACTGAAAATACCACTAAAGCTAACATAAAAAGCAATGCTAAAATTGCCACAACAACATAATAGCCATTACTTAACAACTCACTACAATCAGCAGAAACAGTAGAGTCACCAGAATCACTAGAATTCCAAACGCCATTGAAAAAATTATCAAGTGTAGTTTTATCCACACACTCGGCTCCATGACATGTCACAATACCAGTTGAATTTGCAATATTAGAGGCACCTGTAGCGTCAAATAGAGTTGTAGCTGCATCTGTTACCAGATCTGTCATGTTAGAAGCATCTGTAGAGTCAAATAGAGTTGTAGCTGCCTCTGTTACTAGATCTGTCATGTTAGAAGCAGTAGAGTCAAATAGAGTTGTAGCTGCTTCTGTTACTAGATCTGTCGTGTTAGAAGCACCTGTAGTACTAACTAGAGTTGTAGCTGCTTCTGTTACTAGATCTGTCGTGTTAGAAGCACCTGTAGTACTAACTAGAGTTGTAGCTGCTTCTGTTACTAGATCTGTCGTGTTAGAAGCACCTGTAGTACTAACTAGAGTTGTAGCTGCTTCTGTTACTAGATCTGTCGTGTTAGAAGCACCTGTAGTACTAACTAGAGTTGTAGCTGCTTCTGTTACTAGATCTGTCGTGTTAGAAGCACCTGTAGTACTAACTAGAGTTGTAGCTGCTTCTGTTGCTACAACCCCAGAAACACCAGGAGCCTCAACTGGACCAGTATCATTGAAAAGACCATCCATATAAATCACCATATTAAATACACAAAAATTCATTAATTATTTGAGAAATTAAGAGTAATCCATAAATAATTAAACAATACTTGAATATATATACTAATTTTCTAATAAATAAATATTTTTTTCTTAATAAATTTATTTTAAATATTAACTTATGGTATTTCTGTATACTCTCTTACTACTGTAACAACTACAACCAATAATTAACCTTGACACTTTTCTCGACTGACATTAGCATCAGTTGTCTCAATTCAGGATAGGAAATGTTTAAGGGTATCATAGTAAATACTGGCACTGTCATACATGTGCGTAACAAAAAAAACCTTGATGTAAGAGTCTTAATAAAACCTCAGGATGCCAATTTCCTAAATGAATCAAAACTAGGGAGCTCCGTAGCATGTTCCGGAATTTGCCTAAGCATAATAGAGTTAGGCAATGAGTACTTTGCAGTCGATATTTCACAAGCAACTCTATCTGTAACCAACGCTACACACTGGAAAGAAGGAACAAATATTAATTTAGAGCTACCATTGAAATTTAATGATCGTTTAGATGGGCATCTTATACAAGGACATATTGATGATATAGGAACCATTACCTCAATTACTGAGGAAAATAGCTCACATAATATGGAATTTCGCATTCCAGATAGACTATTGAAATACATAACAACAAAAGGATCAATAGCTATAGACGGAGTATCATTAACTATTAATTCCATAGACAACCAAACATTATCCGTTAATATCATTCCACATACCTGGAAGAATACAATCTTTCAATACAACAAAGTAAATGACTCTGTAAACATAGAGACGGACATGATTGCTAGGCACATAGAAAGATTATATCAATTTAACAAATAACAAAGCTAATCTTAAGCATTGTCACTCTCAATACACAGACTTTTTTGATCTAGATAAAAAGTACACCGTTTAGCAGCAACATATGAAACTTAAAGTTTCAGTCAATATAAAAAGCACATTATCTATAGTGTATGAATTATTAAGAAAAACTCGTACAGAAAAAAACTACATCGGAAGACCACATTACAACTCACACATAACAAAACCAAGAATGCTACTACCTTACATATATATCAGGATCACTTTCATTATCATGTAAATCATATGTATCAACAGCACCATAGAATACACATAGTACAACTTCCTTGATATAAAACCAATGACTTAAGCAGCCATTAATATTCATCCAAATCTAATACCCAGTTAAAATTCTATCAACTAGCTCTTTGACTGTTGGTATATAACCACCTTTATAAAAATCATCTTGCATGAATTTATATGCATTATGTCCAGAAAACATAAGCTCGTGTTCATGATCCACACCGGCAATAATATTTTGTAATGTTTTCTGTATACAGAAACTGCGAACATCTGGTTTAATCCCAGTAGTATGATTTCCATGATCTTTCCAATTGCTAAATCTACAATGGCTTAAACATCCCATACAGTTTATCTGATCTTCTCTGATACTTCTTGCTTTATCCTGAGTTACAAATATCAGAGTATTATCTGGAGTTCTTAGTGCATCTGTATAACCCATTGACATCCAATGTTCCGATAATTTTTTGTCGTTAGGACGCACATATATTTTTCTATTTCTACCACCGACAGAAAGCTCTTCGCTGTATTCGCCAGTCATTTCATTTTCAAACGCAATTTGACGTGCATTACGTTCTTGCAATTCTTTAATAAATTCATTTTTAACAGCAGAAGAATAAAAGCCTGTCGGACTAAATTTATTGAGAAACACATCACCATATTCTAAGGACAGCAATTTTTTCTTCCATTCAGCAGATATAGGGCTTTCTTTTGTTAATAAAGGACGTGTTCCAAATTGAAAAGCTATCGGTCCAATCAAATTATTGTCTAACCATGCTTCCCAATCCTTTAAATGCCAAACACCACCAGCCATAATTAATACAACACTTGATAACCCAACCTCATTCATATACGCACGAACTTCTGCAACTCGGTCAAAAGGACCCTGTGGTTTATCAGGCAGCTCACTATTACTAAGTCCATTATGTCCTCCAGCCAACCAAGGATCTTCGTAAACGACTCCCCCAAGAAGTGTTTTAGAAAATTTTTGATAAGAACGCTGCCATAAAATTTTAAATGCCCTCATTGAAGAAACTATAGGATAGTAATACACTTGATATTGAGAAGCTATTTCAGCTAACTTATATGGCATACCAGCACCACAAGTAATACCATGAATTAAGCCTCTCGCTCTTTCAAGTACACCGTGAAGTAGTTTTTGAACACCTCCCATTTCCCATAATACATTCATGTGTATTCTACCCAATCCTTGAGAAATATCATGCGCACGTTTGGCTTGACTTACCGCTGCATCAATATTATAGTTCGTCAGTTCTTCATGGCGTTCTAGCCTAGTCTTTCCACGATATATCAAAGGAACATACTCTCCATTGTCATCCACTAGTCTAGCACATGCACCAGAAAAAGTACCAACAGCAGAGGCAGCAGCAAATGCACCGGCAGTACCTCCATCACTAACACCTATACCCTTGCCACCTTCTACTATTGGCCAAACACTCTTACCAGAAATTAATACTTTATTAACTTTTTTACGCAAACCACAACCCTAATCTATTTAATAATACATTTTCTATTTCACTGAAAAACCTAAGTAGTTACTTTTATCACTTTTTTCACAATTTAACAAGCAATATAAACATATCAATAATCCACTTATTCTGGTTCCTCATTGAAAATATTCAACCAAATCTTTTTAAAATATGAATCATTATGACGCCTACCATAAGTACAATAGCTACAAAGTTATCAACCTATAATTGTTTGCCAATTAACAGACACAAAATAAAAATTATAGAAAACTATATACTTGATAATAATTACATCTGTACTGCCATATTTTAAGCTAGATTTAAAAGTCACTACTTTCTTTTATTTAAACATAACAAGAGCTATCTTCTTCAGCAATAACATTTCCAGAATAACCATACTTCTATAAAGGTAAATTATAGCAACAGATTACACGACAAACTCATTTTTATAAACAACCAACATTTGATACTATACAACTTATTATTTGTACAATATACAGATCCATAATAACTACAATAACTTAACGAATATTATATCCTGAAAAATTCAGTTAATCATAAAAGTCTTGTAAGTTTTTCCATCAAAACACTTAAAACTATAGCTTTTCAAAATTAACATTGTTATTATATTCGTTGATGTTATATCATTAACAGTATAAACTCAATGCATTAATTTTCTTATTAAAAATTATGTCACCAAGTATTACAAAACTTAACAACAATTTCACTGTAATAACAGACACAATGACTTATGTTGAATCTGTATCTATCAACATTTGGGTAAATGTAGGAAGTAGATATGAGAATGAAAATATAGCAGGGATATCGCATTTCTTAGAACACATGGCTTTCAAAGGCACTAGAGTCCGTACGGCACTAGATATAGCACAAATCTTTGATGACATAGGAGGAAATTTCAATGCACATACAGATAGGGAACACACTGTCTACCATGTAAAAATACCAAAAAGAGATATAAAAATAGCAATGGAAGTTCTTGCAGACATAATACTAAATTCACAGTTTCCACAAGAAGAAATAGATAGAGAAAAAGGAGTAGTGCTACAAGAGATATATCAAACAAATGATTCTCCAACTAGTATTATTTTTGACAAGTACATAGAAGCAGCATATCCAAACCAGATATTTGGCAAATCTATTTTAGGGACACCAGAATCAGTGAATAGCTTGTCAAAAGAAGACTTACATATTTACATAGATGAACACTACCATGCTGGTAATATGTTGTTATCAGTAGCTGGAAATATTACACATAAAGAGGTTATTGATCTAGCATCCCAGTATTTTTCTCAAATAAGAAAATCAGAACATAAATTAGCAAATCCATCTATTTATTGCAGTGGAGAATATAGGGAAATAAGGAATTTAGAGCAGGTACACCTGGTCATAGGGTTTCCTAGTGTGTCCTACAAAGATGATAGATTTTACACTATACAAATCTTAGATTCAATATTAGGTAACGGAATGTCATCACGCCTTTTTCAAAAAATTCGTGAACAACTAGGGCTAGTATACAGTATATCATCATTTAACTCAAGTTACAGTGATAACGGTATTTTCTCTATCTATGCTGCAACTGATAAAAATCATCTAATTCAATTATTAACTACCATAGCTTCGGAAGTAAAAAGTATTATTACAAATCTGCAAGAATATGAAATAACAAGAGCAAAATGTAAACTCACATCAGAGATATTAATGTCACGAGAAAGTACTACTGCACGTGTTGAATCTTTAGGATATTATTACTCACATTATAATCGTTACATTTCAAAAGAAGAGCTATTGAAAAAGATTTCTGAAATTACAGTCGAGGATATACAAAATTGTGCTAATAGTTTGTTGGGTAGTAACAACAAAATCACGTTAGCAGCCATAGGTCACATTGAAACTTTACCTTCTTATAATGACGTAGCTCAAATGTTTCATACATAAAATGGAAATGAATACTTAAATAGGTATAATCTATACTGTGACACAACTGTGACACAGTTTTTAATAAGAAGAGGCTAAGTATCTATTGACCTCTCAAAGTAAAGCATCATCATAACTACCAAATTGTGATATAGAGTAAGCACAACATCGGCTACTCGTGTCCAACACATAGCAACTTACATACAAAAAACAATTACACCGCAGCGATAGAGGATTTCTAGACTTCAAATAAAAACGAAAAACTTACAATTTCAATTCTTTCCACACAAATAAAAGTGACCAACAAAAACTACAACACCACACCCACCCATACATCAGGACTTACACACACTATATAAATAAAAAATATCTTAAGACTTACCGCCAATTAATGAATAATTCGGATATAGCATTATTAATTCATCAATTGCCTCAGAAAAACTTTCAATACTATGAGCTCCATCATATTTCTTTCCATTAATAAAAAACACGGGTGTAGCATTCACCTGCAACTTCCTATTTGCAACAAACTTCTCCTGAATTATATAATCCATTATGTCTTCATCATTAATACATTTCTCAAATCTTTCATCACTAACATTACTAATTTTTGCAATATTAGATAATACACCTAAGTCCTTATAATTGGTTACCAATGCCTCAATTGAACTAAATACTGCCTTATTGTATGTAAAAAAACTACTAGCACTATTATAGCACGTGCCCAACATTGCAGCCTTCAATGATATATAATCCAGAGGAAAGTTTCTAAAGATATACAATACCTTACCTGTCTGAATATATTTACGATTTAATTCAGGAAATATATTCAATGCAAAATTAGCACAATGCATACATGAAAAAGAGGCATATTCTATAATCACAACTGGAGCTTTCGTATTACCTAGAAAACGATCATTAGGTAGTAAATTCAATAACTCTCTAGCAGTAATATCATCACTCAACTTAACCAGGGTGTCAGAATAAAATTTCTGTGAATCACCTATGGCATCACTATTTATACAAAACACAAAACTAAAGAAGAACGTTACCACCGCAAAGCAGAAGACATTACCTACTAATTTCATGACACACAAAACCCGCCCGTTTATAAAATTAATTACTAAGTTATTCTACAATTCCTTTCCGAAATCTTGACCAGCATCACTTTGTTCATTATTTTGTCTTACCTGATTCTCGTACATTTTTTTAAAATCAACCACATCAAGCATCAACGGGGAGAACCAACCTGCGTTAGTAGTTCTACAAATCAATTCCCGAACAAACGGGAACAAAATACTTGGAGCAGAAACTAACAACATATACCTTATATCTTGCTGACTTAATTCTGTTTTATCATCACCTTCAATAGAGAACACACCACAATACTTAAGCTCACAAATAAATGCAACAGTATCTTCGACACGAGCTTCCGCATTAACTTGCAAAGTAACTTCATACAACACTTCTGGTTTACTATCCGTAGATTTATGTTGTTTATCATCCTGACTTTCTTGTTTTACTGGAAGAGTTATGTAGCTAATATCAACGGAAATATTAATTTTAGGCGGAGTTCTGCTAATCATTAAAAAAATCTGCGGAGAATTAGGATTCTCAAAAGAAAGATCCTTAACGTATTGAACTTTAACGCTTAAATTACATGACATAACTAAACAAACTCCCAGTAAAATAATGTAATTAATTATTGATTAACATACACTAAGCTATAATATTAATTAAGTATACGTAGTATGCACTTTTGTCAATAAAAATTAGGATCATATGGTTGAATTAGCAATATACGCATTCTTAGCAGCATTCATCTTTTTCCGTCTATACAATTCTTTTGGGAAAACTTCAGAGTTACAACCAAGCAATCATGTACAACCAATAAGTGTTGCAGTAGAAGATAATACACAAGGGCATGATGACAATGATATAGAATCCATAATAGAAAACTGTAGTAAAGACGAAATATCAATAATTAACTACATAAAAAAGAAAGATAAAGAATTCTCTCTGAAGCATTTCATGAATGGCTCAATGAAAGCGTTTGAAATCATAATAAAAGCTTTCAACGAAGGAAATACACGTACTCTATCTATGTTACTGGATAAGAATTTATACAACTCATTTTTAGAGGGAATAGAAAATCGAAAAACACTTGGTCAATACCATGAAGATATCATTGTATCAATAACACATCACAAAATAACAAAATTAGAGCTTTCAGGAAATACGGCATACATTACAGTCAAGTTCATCTCTGAACAAATAAATTTTGTAAAAGACAACAATGGAAACATCGTACACGGCAGTACATCAAAGATCAACAAGATTGAAGATACATGGACTTTTAGAAGAGATATAACAGTTGTCAACAAAAAGTGGTACCTCAGTACTATCCAACATGTATAATTATACAATCAACGGTTTATGTTAGGCATTAAAGAAAAAACTGGGCTAAGCTGTACTTATTGTAAATCAGGAGCAGTGTACAGTACTCTTATGAAGGGTAACAATACTAAGTAGAGACTCATAAAATTCGGTATGTGCCAATACAGTTAGGGTAGTCAAAAAATTCTCTCTTAACAACACCAGGACAGAAGTTATATTAAAATAAATATTTCAACTTAAAAAAACAGGTGCATATAACAAACTCACATGGATAAGTCATAATACAGAAGGATAACAGCTGTATATTAATATACTAAACATAAGATATAATAATTATACACGCTGTTATACTTTTCCAATAATAAAGACTACTTACTGTCTCTATATTTTAAATATAAAAACCCTATTAATCCTATTATTAATCCCGCAGGAATACACGCCATAGATTTCAACATCAATGCCTTAGTATACACTGGTTCAGAGTCTATGATTGTTCCATCCCAATTCAAATCTATTATGCAAGATATAGCAGTATGGAAAAAATAACCAAAAACCATGACTATCATATTATTTACAGCACTAGTTAACGCAACAACATTATCAGTAACATGACGTAATATATGACAAGTTGCAACAATTTGATATGAAGAGAAGAAACCTATAATCACAAACAGAACTGTTACCAACACAACATTAGAACTATTAAAAAATAAGCCTAAAAAAAGCCAATGTCATGCTTGCAGCGGAAACTATGAGGATATTAAAGATATTAAATGATTTATCCACCATATAAGGTAAAACAAATGCACCTAGACATACACCAATAAATATCACAGAAGGCAACAATGCTGATGTTTCTTTATCCATATTACCTACTTCTCTTAGAAAAGAAGTCACCCAACCATCAGCAAAACCTTCAAGAGGACCTATCATAAACCCTGCAAATAAACTAATGAGGATAACATGTTTGTTACATAACACTAGTTTAATGTTATTCAACATAGTACCATTACCACGATCATTAGCAATACTATCATAAGGTAAGATAAACACATATAATAATACTGCTACAGCAGCTCCTACAGCAATAAATATCATGAACAGAGTTTCCCACCCAAATTTATCTAATAAAGATAAAACTGGCAATCCACCATACATTGCACCTAATAACCCTACTATGATGGAAATACCAACCATTTTACCAAATTTACTAGTGTCATAATACATACTGGCAACCTTAAAAAGACCGAGAGCAGATCCAGCAGATCCTATCCCTGTAATCACTCTTCCAATCTGAACAAACAGCCAGACATCTGACACTAATAAAGGCACTAAACCAAGAAACGTTAAAACAGCACAAACTGACAATACTGCTCTAGGCCCATATTTATCTAGCAGGATACCCAACGGTATATGTGCTAACGTATATCCGACATAATACAAACCAGAAAATTGACCAAATGCTATAGTACTGAGCTTAAACTTCTCTATAGATATAGAAGCAATAACATTAGGCATCACTCTCAATACATACTGATATGCATAAAACATTGAAACTAGAAACCATCCTAAAAATTTTCTATCCACAATATCCCTCTCAATTAATTAAACACGCTACATAGTTATAAAAACAAGCCATGTGACCTACGACTATATCATCTGTAATATTCCTATTATTTTTAGATGTACTAAGTTTATATTATCAATCTTATAAATTGTACTATCATCAGCAACCACATAACAGCGATGCGGATTTTTCCTTACAATATTATAAAACCCATTCCTTACTCTATAATAAAACTGTAGATCAGTAGACTCATAACCATTTTTGTAAGACCTGGACAATGATTCATTAATATCCGTATCAATAATAAATGTAACATCCGGATAAATATCGACAACCAAATTATTTAATTGATTTATCAAATTACAATCAATCCCTTGTCCATAACCTTGATATGCAATTGTTGAATCAATAAACCTATCACAAATTACTATTTTTTTCTGCATTAAAGAAGGTTTAATCACTTTAAGAAAATGCTCACGACGCATAGCAATAAAAAATAACAACTCGGAAAGATCATTCAAATCTTCAGCCTGAAATAACAAGTCACGTAATGACTCGTTTAATACAGTACCACCAGGTTCTCTAGTTAGGACCACATTGTTAACACCATATATCTCTGACAGATATTTTGCTAACAAATGTGACTGTGTAGTTTTACCTGATCCATCTATTCCTTCAAAAGTAATAAACATAACAATTAAACCAATTTATAATAGATACAAACAGTACGTTGATCACACTGCAAATTATACAACGAATAAGGATAACTAATTACCCATAATCGGCATAAAGCAAGTAACAAGCCCACTATTTATAATTATTTATTGATCACAATATCCGTCTGATTATGACAACCATACAGCTAACAGCATCAACAAATATAACCAAAATTCATATGGAAAATAACAAAGACAGTCCTAAACACACACTGGAAATCTATGCTTAAACAAAACCAGCACTTACCGTGAAATATCGCGTTATAGCGTCTATGCAATATGCCGTGTTCACGCTGACCGCAGAAACATCTGGACTGATTCTCTTTACTAAACCAGCCAGAGTGGTGCCCCCACCTATCTCAACAAAATGAGTACATCCTTGTTCCTTCATATATAACACACTCTCACGCCATCGAACTCTACTGACTACTTGTTTAGCTATCAAATTCTTAATCGTAAAACAATCAGCATATTCCCTAGCAGACACATTAGATACAACTTTCACTAATGGCATTCTCATATTTTCAATACCTTCAATAAACTGCTGTAACTTTTCACGTGCAGAACTCATTAATGATGAATGAAACGGACCACTGACCTGTAATTTTATAACCTTTTTTATACCAGTATTTTTAATTAAATCTGGCAATTGCTCAAGAGCAGCATTAACACCACTAACAACAACTTGACCTTCGCAATTATCATTAGCTATCTCACACACGCCATACTCTTGTGCCATCTTGACTACCTCTTTTACATCTTCTAAGTTACCACCTATTAAAGCAGACATCCCACCGTATCCCAGTGGTACAGCATCATACATAGCTTGGCTCCTTACTAGTAAAAGCTGAGTAACTTCATATAAAGTTAATGCTCCAGACGCACATAACGCCACACATTCACCTACCGAATGTCCTGCCATATACTTTACCTCATCAAACAAGTGTATCGGCTTACCTAAGACGTACTCTATTGCACGTAACGTTGCAATAGAAACAACCATCAATGCTAACTGTGCATTATCTGTAGAAGTTAAATTTTCGATAGAACCCTCAAATATTATTTTAGATAATTTTTTATTCAGTATATCATCCACCTCATGAAAAATATACCGAGCAACAGCAAAGTTGTCATATACATTTTTCCCCATAGATATAAACTGAGACCCCTGACCAGGAAACATAAAAATCATCTACATTTAATCCTTGATTGTCTAAAACTCCTTATATGATATACTGTTAGATTAAATTAGTCAAAGTGAATTTATACACAATCTAAATTCTTTAATGCCATTGACAAATTGCATGCACAAGTGTTACAAAATATACTGACATGACAAATTTGCAGAAGGTTCACAACATGAAGAAGGGCATACATCCGGAAACGAATTACATATTGGCTGTGTTTACTAACGGGGAAGAAAGGAAAATGAAATCTACCATGGGTAAAAAGAAATGAACTGATAAAGATTCATTTGGAAAGCGATTGTTTTAATCACCCAGCGTGGAACCCAAATTTAAGATCGATTAGTAAGAAAAATAGTAAAGCTGCAAAATTCATTAGCAAGTTTGGTAATTTAGATCTATAAACTGTAAATAAATCACAACGTGGGTTTTTTGTACTGTAGATGAGTAGATACCAAAACATCGGGTATGTCTTTACTGAAACTTTTGACAGGAGTGTAGCTCTTACCTTAGAGAAACAATATAACCTAATAGACATAAGAAAGCATGATGATGTAGTCATTGATTTACTTGTGGTAATAGGTGGTGATGGGTTAATGCTTCATAGTCTGCATAACTACATAATTAATAAAAACAATGATATTCCTGTTTACGGAATAAATTATGGTACTGTTGGATTCCTGCTAAATCAGTATTCAGAATGTAACCTGATAGATCGCATTAATAAAGCGGTTCCAACTCAACTAACATTATTAAACATGGTTGCTACTGACACCCATCAAAAAAAGCACAGCGCGATTGCAATAAATGAAGTATCATTGTTTCGTAGTACACATCAAGCTACAAATCTGCAGATAAAAATCAATAGTAAATTGGTAATGGAAAAACTAGTATCCGATGGTATTTTAGTCGCAACGCCAGCTGGTAGCACAGCTTACAACTTTTCTGCAGGAGGATCTATATTACCTTTAAACTCTAATGTTTTGTCATTAACAGCAATAAACTCATTCAGACCGAGACGTTGGCGCAGCGCTATATTGACAAATTCCACCACAATTGAAGTAGATGTGATTAATCCAAGAGCACGCTCCGTATCAGCAGTTGCCGATTACACAGAATTCCATAATATAACAAACATAAAAAAAAAAAAAGAAAACAACCTTACTATCACATTACTATTTGATAAAGAACGTAATTTAGAAGAAAGAATTATTAACGAACAATTCTCTTCTTAATATTACACTCAGCAATATTATTGCATGAATAATTAAAAATTCATATACTTTACAGAGAATCTTTTATGGAAAAGAAGTGGAAATCTCTTATGCTTTTGACGATATACTAATAATGCCATCAGCATCTGAAGTGTTGCCTTCAGAGACGAGTGTTACAACGTACATTACAAATGATATAGAATTAAAAATCCCAATAATTTCTGCAGCAATGGATACGGTAACAGAAGCAAAGCTGGCTATAGCGTTGGCACAGCACGGTGGAATTGGGTGCATACATAAAAATCTTTCCATAGATAAACAGCTACTTGAAGTAAGAAAAGTAAAAAAATATGAAAGTTGGATAGTATATAATCCGATTACTGTCTCTCCTGAAGACAGTTTAACAGTAGCGTTATCAATAATGAAAAAATACAGTTATTCAGGGATACCTGTAGTAACAGAAACAAAAAAATGGTAACCTCTTAGTAGGAATATTGACAAATCGTGATGTAAGGTTTGTTGAAGACAAAGACTGTAAAGTAGCTGATATAATGACTAAAGATCACTTAATCACAGTACCAGAAGGTATAGAACGGTCTGATGCAATCAAGCTATTACATCAGTATAGAAAAGAAAGGTTAATAGTGGTAGACAACAACTACTGTTGTGTTGGATTAATTACTGTAAAAGATATAGAGAAGTTTAACCAATTTCCAAATTCATGCAAGGATAGTGGTGCGAGACTAAGAGTAGCAGCAGCAGTAGGTACAGGAACAAAAGATGGAATAGAAAGAGCTGAAGCGTTAATTGCAGAAGATGTTGATATAATAGTTGTAGATACAGCTCATGGACACTCTAGAAAGGTTCTTACAACAGTTCAAGAAATAAAAACTCTATTTCCAGAATCCCAAGTAATTGGAGGAAATGTTGCAACTACAGAAGGAGCACAAGCATTAATCGAAGCAGGAGTTGACGCCGTTAAAGTGGGTATAGGACCAGGATCGATTTGTACAACAAGAATTGTAACTGGAGTCGGTGTACCACAATTTTCAGCCATCATAAATGTTGTAAATGCATGTAAAAACAAGAACATAAAGGTTATTGCAGATGGAGGAATTAAGTATTCTGGAGATATAGCAAAATCTATAGCAGCAGGTGCAGATGTTGTAATGATTGGTTCCATTTTTGCAGGTACAGATGAAAGCCCAGGCGAAATCATAATATATAATGGGCGAGCATACAAATCCTATAGAGGAATGGGATCAGTAGGAGCCATGAAACGTGGATCTGCAAGTCGTTATTTTCAAGAAAGTAACCACAAGTTCATCCCAGAAGGAATAGAGGGGAGAGTTCCTCTCAAAGGACCGATATCAGGAGTAATATATCAATTGATTGGTGGATTAAGATCTGCCATGGGGTATACCGGAAACAAAAATATCAATGAAATGAAAAAAAACTGTAAGTTTAATAGTATTACATCTGCAGGATTACGTGAGAGTCACGTCCATGACGTAATTATCACCCGAGAAGCATCAAACTACGATCCTATCTCTTAAACATTCTTCAAATGGAATCACGTAAGCACCAAGCCATTTTTAGGAAAAAGCTAATAGAACTACCTTGCTCCTCACTCAACACAATATCCAGTACTTAATCACTAGTACGCTGAATCAAGGCATTCATTATTCAAAATCACATATCCAACACATAACACAAACTATCTCAAGTCTACACACGAAAAACAAGCAATCCCAGATTCTAAGTACAGCATTAAAATCGCATTAAACACCAACTAAATAAAGAGATGCAATAACTCGCTCTAATCAAAGGCAAATGACGACTTATAGCTTTATAGCTTAACAAGGGTGGCAGTGACCGACTCTCCCATGTCTTAAGACAAAGTACCATAGGCGCTAGAAGGCTTAACTTCCAGGTTCGAAATGTAAGCTGGGTGTACCACTCCTGCTATTACCACCAACCCAATTAAACTATAAATCACAAGCAAGCAAAAAGACAAGCTCGCAGTTTTAACACTGCATATATTTACAAATAAGTAAATCAATCGGGCTATTAGTACTGGTTAGCTACATATGTTACCATACTTACACACCCAGCCTATCAACGTGATAGTCTCTCACGGCCCTGATTGGGAAATCTAATCTTAAGGAAGGTTTCTTACTTAGATGCTTTCAGTAATTATCCTATCCATACTTAGCTACCCAGCGATGCTGTTGGCACAACAACTGGTACACCAGAGGTATGTCCAACTCGGTCCTCTCGTACTAGAGTCAGATCCTCTCAAATTTCCAAACACCCACGGAAGATAGAAACCGAACTGTCTCACGACGTTCTAAACCCAACTCACGTATCACTTTAATCGGCGAACAGCCGAACCCTTGGGACCTACTTCAGCCCCAGGATGTGATGAGTCGACATCGAGGTGCCAAACGGTGTCGTCGATATGAACTCTTAGACACCATAAGCCTGTTATCCCCAGCGTACCTTTTATCCGTTGAGCGATGACCCTTCCACACGGAATCACCGGATCACTATGACCGACTTTCGTCTCTGCTCGGTCCGTCGACCTCACAGTCAGGCAAGCTTATGCCATTGTACTATAAAAGCTGATTTCTGACCAGCTCTAGCTTACCATCGCACGCCTCCGTTACTCTTTAGGAGGCGACCGCCCCAGTCAAACTACCCACCATACAATGTCCTAACCCCAGATTCTATGGGGCATAGTTAGATATCAAAAATGTAAAGAGTGGTATCTCAAGGTCAACTCCATTAGAACTGGCGTCCTAACTTCAAAGTTTCCCACTTATCCTGCACATCACATTCCTAATATCAATGTAAAGCTATAGTAAAGGTGCATGGGGTCTCTTCGTCTACCCGCGGGTACCCCGCATCAGCACGGGGAATTCAATTTCGCTGAGTCGATGTTGGAGACAGTGGGGAAATCGTTACGCCATTTGTGCGGGTCGGAACTTACCCGACAAGGAATTTCGCTACCTTAGGACCGTCAGTTTTACGGCCGCCGTTTACTGGGGCTTCGAATTGGAGCTTGCACCCCTCATGTTAACCTTCCAGCACCGGGCAGGCGTCAGACCCTATACTTCCACTTACGTGTTTGCAGAGTCCTGTGTTTTTAGTAAACAGTCGCTACCCCCTATTCTGTGCCACCTACACACGGTTACCCGCATGCAGGCCACCCTTCTCCCTAAGTTACAGGTGCAATTTGCCGAGTTCCTTCAACATCGTTTTCTCAATCGCCTTAGTATACTCTACCCACCTACCAGTGTCGGTTTGCGGTACGGACTTATAAATTTAAGCGCTATTTCCTGGGATCTTTTTAAAGCATGAATCAATCCAATAAGATCCATACTAACACAAAATCCGTCACGCTTAAAAGGTTCAGGAATATTAACCTGATTTCCATCGACTACTCCTTTACGGCCTCGCCTTAGGATCCGACTAACCCTGCGCAGATTGACTTAACACAGGAAACCTTAGGTTTTCGGCGAGAGTGGATTTCACACTCTTTTACGCTACTCATGTCAGCATTCTCACTTTTGATACCTCCAGCAACCCTCACGAATCACCTTCACAGGCTTACAAAACGCTCCGCTACCAGACCTAATTTTCATTAGGAATTCGCGTCTTCGGCACATGGCTTGAGCCCCGTTACATCTTCGGCGCAAGAAGACTTGTTTAGACAAGTGAGCTGTTACGCTTTCTTTAAAGGATGGCTGCTTCTAAGCCAACCTACTAGCTGTATTGGTCTTCTCACTTCCTTCCACACTTAGCCACAATTTCGGGACCTTAGACGGCGATCTGGGCTGTTTCCCTTTCCACCACGGACTTAGCACCCATAGTGTGTCTGCTGTATAACTACTTATTGGTATTCGGAGTTTGATTGGATTTGGTAAGAGGATGAGTCTCCCTAGTCCATTCAGTGCTCTACCCCCAAAAGTATATAGTACAACGCTCTACCTCAATAGATTTCGCGGAGAACCAGCTATTTCCAAGTTTGATTGGCCTTTCACCCCTAACCACAACTCATCCAATACTATTGCAACAGTAACAGGTTCGGTCCTCCAATGTACTTTACTACACCTTCAACCTGGCCATGGTTAGATCACTTGGTTTCGGGTCTAATCCACTAAACTAAACGCCCTATTCAGACTCGCTTTCGCTATGCCTACACCTAGCGGCTTAAGCTTGCTTAATAGATTAACTCGCTGACCCATTATGCAAAAGGTACGCTGTCACCCTAATAAATACACGTCGAAATTGCTCTCAACATGCAAATATAAGGCTCCAACTGGTTGTAAGCACTTGATTTCAGGGTCTATTTCACTCCCCTCCCGGGGTTCTTTTCACCTTTCCCTCACGGTACTTGTCCACTATCGGTCGTTAAGGAGTACTTAGGCTTGGAGGATGGTCCCCCCATATTCAAACAGGATTTCACGTGTCCCGCCCTACTCAAGAATCTACAATCCTTTTACTTATACTGGGCTATCACCATCTATGGCTACTCTTTCCAAAGTATTCTAATTTTTAACTATAGATCACTGGCCTGGTCCGCATTCGCTCGTCACTACTAACGGAGTCTCTTTTGATTTCCTTTCCTCTAGCTACTGAGATATTTCAGTTCACCAGGTTCGCCTTGCATACCTATGTATTCAATATGCAATAACCAATAAATTGATTGGGTTTCCCCATTCAGAAATCTGCGGATCAAAATTCGTCTGACAATTCCCCGCAGCTTATCGCAGCCTACCACGTCTTTCATCGCCTCTTAACGCCAAGGCATCCATCAAATGCTCTTTATCATTTACTCATTTGCTATACATGCAGTGTTAAAACTGCATTCTTCATTATAAATTATACTCTTAGCTAATTGAATCAGATTGATGATCAACAACCACCAATCCTACCATTTAATTAATTCTTTTTGCCTACTTGTCAAACAACAAGGACATACTAAAAAATATGTACTCTCATGAGGTACAATTTCTAACAAGATATATACTATATGTCAACATTTATTTTTTATTAATTTATCTTATTCTATAAATATGGCATAATTAATTGACCGATTTACTAGTATTTTATGCTCTCCTATACATTGAACATAAATCATCTTCAAGAAAAATTCACAACACATTACTACTATCTTAATAGCACTAGTAACGACTATTTAATATGTATCCATGGAATAACAAGGAATGCAAAAGATTTTGAGTACCTAGCAAATGTTTTATCAGCTAATTACAAAATAATATGCCCAGATATTGTAGGAAGAGGTAAAAGTTCTTGGCTAGAAGATTATAAAATGTACAATTACTCTACTTATTGCAAAAGCGTAATATACTTATTAAGGCATTTAAAAATCAATAAAGTTGATCTTCTAGGAACTTCGATGGGTGGAATAATAGGAATGTACCTATCAGCACATTTTCCTAGTTTGATTAATAAACTTATTATAAATGACATTGGACCAGAGATTAAAGTTACAGCTCTAAAAAAAATTTCTCAACATATAAATATCAACCCAACATTTCGCACAATTAATGAAGCAGAAACATATGTAAAAAAGTTACTGTTTAATTTTGGGATAAATCAAGAACATCACTGGCAACACATCATTAAGCACAGCATCATGAAAAATCCAGACAATACTTATTCACTAGCAGTAGACCCTAAGATAGGGATAGCTTTTGATGAAGAAATTAATTCTGTAAAAGATATTGATACATGGAGCATATGGGATATTTGGGAAAAAATACAAAGCAAAATATTAGTAATACGCGGAGGCTTATCAAATATATTGACAAGAACTACATTAAATAAAATGATACAATCAAAACAATACATTGACTCTATAGAGTACCCTAATATAGGACATGCTCCCGCGCTTGTAGATGATTACCAAATATACGACATACAAAACTGGCTGTTGAATTGATTTTATGAATTGCTTATTTATCTAACTGGCACATATCCAATATGTAAATTAGTTGTTGCGGTATACTAATAAATAAGTTAGCAATATTTTTATACAAGATAACTAAAATGACTTAATGCTGCTAATAAACATATCACTTAACTAAGCTTGTTAAATTTTAAAGGTAACATATGACAAAAAAACATTTACATAATTTAACAAAGGAACAAATAGTAAGTTGTTACTATAGCATGCTCCTAATGCGTAGATTTGAAGAAAAATCTGGACAACTTTATGGGATGGGACTTATAGGAGGATTTTGCCACTTATATATAGGACAAGAAGCTATAGCGGCAGGTATTCAAAATGCCATTATGGCAGGAGATTCAATCATTACTAGCTATCGTGATCACGGATTCATGCTTTCTGTAGGAACAGATCCCAAATATGTAATGGCAGAGTTAATGGGTAAAAGTACAGGTTGTTCAAAAGGTAAAGGCGGATCGATGCACATGTTCAATATAGAAAAACATTTCTTCGGAGGCCATGGGATTGTCGGTGCCCAAGTATCGCTAGGAACAGGTCTTGCATTAGCCAACAAATACAAAAAGAATAACAATGTTGTTTTCACATGTTTTGGAGATGGAGCAATTAACCAAGGACAAGTTTTCGAATCTTTCAATATAGCAGCATTATGGAAATTACCTGTAATATATGTAATTGAAAATAACGAATATGCAATGGGTACATCTGTATCTAGATCATCTTATATAACTGACCTATACAAAAAAAGGAGAAAGCTTTGGTATACCTGGCTATCAAGTAGATGGAATGGATTTATTCTCTGTCATAAAAGCTGCAAATGATGCAGCAACCCACTGTAGATCACACAATGGACCAATATTACTAGAAATGAAAACTTATCGCTATAGAGGACACTCTATGTCAGATCCAGCAAATTATCGCTCAAAACAGGAAGTGGAAGAAATAAAAGGACAAAAAGACCCTATTACTAATTTAAAAAATTATATGATATTTCATAATATCATATCTGACAACGACTGTAATAGATACGACAAAGAAATACGCAATATAGTAAAGGAAGCAGTAGATTTTTCTCAAAATAGCAGTGAACCCGATATTAACAGCTTGTATGCTGACGTATACAAAGATTAATAAAATACAAACAGCAATTAAGCGACATGTAGCATCTTCAGCGACGCAAACATTTTCAAACAATTTTAATCCATATTCTTCCGGAACTATATACCAAACTTGCATAGATCTGTTGCAAGTTTCAATATTAATGTTACAATAAGTATAGTACATTTTATACAAATACAGATGAGAAATATAGCTATAATTTTTATTTTCGCACTACTAAGCAGCACTACATGTTTTGCTAAGCAAGAAGTACGTTCTATAGCTCAAGATAATCATATAAAAGTTATCACTTACAACCCACATGCCATACATAAATACGTAGGGTTTTATGGGTATCAATCTAGCATATTGTTTGAAGAGGGAGAAGCCATCGATACCATATCTATGGGTGATTCAACAGGATGGCAATTAATGCCGAAAGGTAACAGACTATTCATCAAACCTGTAGCAGACAGAGCAAATACTAATGCAACAATAATAACAAATAAGAGGGTCTACTATTTTGAGCTTTTTGCAGAGGAAGCAAATGGACTTGATGATCCGAGATTAGCTTATGAAGTAAGATTTGTATACTCTTCCACTGAAAGTTTTCCTACAGGTGACAATCCAGATATGGTGTTGTCAATCAATCAACCTGCTATACCAGACTTAACTGATTCTGAAGTTGCAAAAAAAGGATTGAATTTTGACTATTTAGTTTCTCATAACAGAGGAAGTCAAAGAATTGTTCCACTAAAAATTTTTGATGATAATCAGTTTACTTACATGCAATTTCCTCACATCAATGCAGATTTACCTTCAATCTTTACTGTGGACTCTGAAGGATACGAATCTTTGATTAACTTCAGGGTATCTGGAGATTATATAATTATTGAGCGGGTCAGCGATGTATTTACGTTACGCTACGGATCAGATACAGTATGCGTATTCAATAATAAATATAGAAAAAAGAGAAGATATAACTAGGCAATCAGGCGTATTTTAACGTTGCGTTCAAGTCAGTGATTTAGAATGTTGCTAGCTGGAGTTAAGTGTAGTATGTAATTGTACTGTAACAACATTTAGAATTTGATTCTCTGACTTATGAGCAACAAAATATGAAAAACAGTCATCTCATTATAGCCTCATGCGCCTGAATTATATTATATATTTTGAATTAAGTAGACATTATCAATTCATGTAACTTCGCTATAACTTTATACGTAGTATTATAAACATTATTAGTTTGAAGTAACTATGCAATTAGTAAAATATAGTTTTGTGTAGCATAACTCTTAAACAAGATAGTTACAAAAGAAATAAAATTTTTTCATTATTGTCCTTGCGATAATTTATAACTATTTTACAATACATAGGTAATTTTGTACGAAATGGTAGAGTTTATGATCGAACAAATTGGAGATAGCGATTTCCAGAACAAAGTTATGTATTGTAGTGGAGATTTTGTAATTTTAGTAGATTTTTGTGCCCCGTGGTGTGGACCTTGTAGAACTCTAGAACCTCAACTAGAAAAACTAGCACAACAATACGTAGAAAAGGTAAAAGTATATAAAGTCAATATCGATGACAACCAAGATATTGCCATTCAATATGGAGTCAGTGCTCTGCCAACTGTTTTGATGTTTAAAGGCGGACAGAAGCTAACACAAGTCATTGGAGTAGATGTTTCAAAAATAATTGACGAATTAAGTCGTCATATCAACTAGAGCATATGGCTTTTAGAAGTAATATACCAGTATTACTCACTATCGGATACTTCTGCTGGTTGTAGCTTCACTGTTTGTCTGATACTTTGTTAAGGTTTTTGCCATAAAATTTATTGTAATTTACTTTAACAAAAAATCTAGTTGAAGTACCATTTTGAGGTCAGAAAAAAATAACAACCTTAGATTATTTCTAGCATAATCATAAATGACTAACATAAGATCTGGCATTTATGTTGATCAATCACCTGATGTTGAAACTCTGATAAAAAAAGCGTGCTCTCATATATTAACATGTTATCTAATCTTTATTTAACTAGTTTAATTATCTATATCCTTTAGATATCCTTCTATATTTTTATATCGCTATTACAGGTTTTACAATTCTATTACTAAGTATAACTTTTCATTAAAGTGGGATACTAAATTCTTATACTCTTTCACTTTTATAAGTATTCAACAAGCTTTATTTATGAACGATGACAAGAGTTCTTTACTGAAGTAGAAGACACTGATAACTCCAATCGATTTAATTTGATACAATCTCAGCAATCAAGTAATTACCTTCTACTTTTTTCACTGCTACTTCAACAATACTTCGTAACTGAACATCTTCATTGGAAAATTTTACTAATGCAAAATTTTCTGCCCTACCAATCCCTGGTTTTTCAACAACAACACTCTGTTTTGTATATAACAGAGTATTATAAAAAATTAGACAATCTTTCTTTAGCAATTTCGCACAGGAGCTTCACACGGCTTTTTTTCACCTCTTGTGAAATTTGTGGCATTCTAGCAGCAGGAGTACCTTCCCTCTTTGAATATGGAAAAACGTGTAAATAAGAAATATTAGCTTCTTCTATTAACTTAACTGTATCATGAAACATTTCTTCTGTTTCTGTTGGAAATCCAACAATAATATCCGCCCCGAATACCACTTCTCTTCTTTGTCTACTGATTTTGTTACAAAACTCTATTGCTTTTTCTCGACTATGTCTACGCCTCATTCTTTTAAGAATCAAATTATTTCCTGATTGCAAACTTAGATGCAAATGCGGCATAAATCTAGGTTCATTTACGATAATATCAATAAGGTCATCCTCTATTTCCGCTACATCTATAGATGATAACCTTAACCTACATAACTGAGGGATTGCCATCAATACTCTCTTAACCATAATACCAAGTGCACGTTGACCATAAATATCTAAACCAAAATCACTTATATCTACGCCAGTAAAAACAACTTCATTATATCCATAATTAACACAATCTCTAACTTGATTAATAATATCTTCTATACTTAAAGAACGATTATTTCCCCTTGCTTTTGTAATAACACAAAATGTACATTCATGATTACATCCATTTTGAATTTCAATTAATGCTCTAGATTTACCAGAAAACTTTTTCGCAGCATTATGTATAACTTTTTTTGAATTGTTTATATTACCTACAACAATTTTATCATCACTAATATAACTTTCATATTCGAGCTTATCTAGATTTCCTAATACTTTCACTACCCCTGGCATATTAAGATACAATTCTGGATTCAACTGCGCAGCACATCCTGCTACAATAATTTTAACATTAGCATTATTATTATAAAGTTTGCGTATCTTAGATCGTACTTGGCGCTCAGCCTCACTAGTTACAGCACAACTATGGACAACAATAACATCATCTAGTCGTGCTTTTTTCAAATTATCTTTTATAATCTCGCTTTCATAGAAATTCAACCTACATCCAAAGGTAATCACTTCACTCATCACAATTCTCTATTTATTATAAAACTGATATACCTTATGACAACCAATTATACTCTTTAAATTAACTGACCAAAATATTTCTTTCGACTTTATATTTTAAATATTATAACACAGTTTATTTTACATAATATAACATAATTAGCACATTTATACTAACATAACATAGTAGAACCACCAAGAATTGAAATGCGTATTTTTCTACTGAACCAACTACTTAACAGTTGTACATATTTAACTTTATCAAAAAACAGGCCGTATATTAAATAAATCCATTCATAAATTTTCACTGATAGTCATACAAATCCTACTTTTAAAAACAAGATTTAATACTTAACACAACAAGTAAACTTAGTTATCAATAATGCGATGCTTCACTTTTCTATATACTCGTAGCAGATTTATGATTCTACATAAAAAATTTCATAGTTACATATGTACCGCTACTATAAAATCCCACTAAGAACCTTACAGATTAAACAATACACATATCTATTTAGAAACTATGCAAAAAAAATATTTTCTAGGCTTTACACACAATTCTACTCTCTAACTTCAATTTTAAGTTCTATATCTTCAATAACTTTATTACAATACTCATATAGCTCCTTACCTCTGCTATACAATTCCACACTTCTGCACAGACTTACCTGGCCGGATTCTAATTCTTTTACTATGAGGTCTAATTCTTCTATCGCACTTTCAAAAGTATAATTATCACTAATAGACATAAGTCATTATTTATTGTATACACTTAACATAGTAGTAGCTTTTTCATACAAGGACAAGTCAAATATGCGCGCGCGAATATACAAACCAGCCAGGAGTGCCATGCAGTCTGGCCAAAGTGGAACTAACGCATGGCAACTTGAATTTGAACCTTCAGGAACTCAATACATTGAACCATTGATGAAGTGGACTGGATCACGTGACACAACACAACAAATCCGTTTGCTCTTCACAGCCAAGGAGCAAGCAATAGCATACGCAAAAGCGCACAACATTCCATACACTGTTTTTAAAGAAAACATACGTACCATGAACCCTAAATCTTACGCTGATAATTTTATCAGGCCTAGAAGGTGATAGCAAAATGCATCTTATATTCACTAAGCGATCACCATATATGTAACTTCACAAGGTATATAACATACTTTAGATATATATCCATCGGTTCCTAAAGCAACTGTAAAAAAAGAACTCGTACAAACATTGCCGTGTATAACACAATGAACTTTATATAAACATCTTTATTACAAAAAATCAACTAAACTACACGCACAGATTTTAAAAAATTATTATACACACTCTTCGATTGTATAACTCGGATTATCCATCATATAAATTGATAATAATAAAAAAACAACTTTGAAAAATCGTGTCATTTATACCTTATTTAATATTAATTACTTAAAAAGATAATTTAACTTTTTACACATAGTTAAAATTTTACTGATAAACATATTTTTCATGATTCTATAGTTGTAAAGCGATTCATACTTATGCTACAGTATTCTATACATTAATAGCACACAAAAAATTATGTTTGTCATTTTACTACTAAAGGTTATACCTTTACACATAACAGTGCTACTGGGATTTATTGCAGGTAAATTTTTAAAAGTAGACAGCCCTAGTATAGCAAGGTTACTATTCTATATCATGGGACCAATTGTTGTATTTTTCGGAATATCGCAGACAAACATAAGTTCAGAAACTTTATCTTTACCTTTTTTCACATGGTTTGTATGTTGTATAATGTCAGCTGTAGTATATTATACATCTGCTCTAATATTTAGAGACAATACAAGAAATATATTAGCATTCAGCTCAGGAAGCTCAAGTATGGGCTTTTTTTGGGTTACCAGTAGCTCTAGCAATGTTTGACAATTATACAGTATCTATATACCTTTTTTTGTTATGTAGGCATGTTAATGTTTGAAAATAGCTTTGGCTTTTTATATTGCAACTCAGGGAATATATACACCAAAAAAATGTGTAATAAAGTTAATTACACTACCTGCAGCTCATGCTGCCATAACAGGATTAATTTTTAACTACTTACATATACCTATACCTGCATTTTTATCTGACATTGCAATAAACATTAGAGGGACCTATGTTTCACTAGGAATGATGTTACTAGGTATAGCTGTTGCAAACATTAAAACTTTCAATATTGATTGGAAATTTATCTCTCTAACTTTAATCATAAAATACATATTTTGGCCAATTTTAATTATTGGATTCATCGTTCTAGACAAATTAACCGTACAACTATATAACAACGATATATATAGAGCACTAATATTACTAGCCATAATACCAATGTCAGGTACAGGTATAATACTAGCTACAATCCTAAATAACAACCCGGATAAAACAGCAATAATGTTGCTAGTTAACACGATTATAGGATTATTTTACGTACCAATGATGATTTCAATATTGCTATATGAGTAAATAATATCCACCTACAGTTTATTGACTCATCAATACTATCAACTATGAGTATCTCAATAACGGACAACACAATTTGATTTATGAAAACATAAATTTATCTTGTTTGCTTTCTCAAAGACAACAACAATTATACTACTTCCTTACATTATATACTTTTATAATACATTCAATATACTATATCATGCGCTACAATAGCTTACTTTTAATCATTTCCAATTATAACAATACCACGAGATTCTAGAAAAGTTTTACCACAAGTAACATAGACTTCACATAAAAGCATATGTACACGTCTGTAGTAATTAAAATATACTAAAGAATTACTAAATACACCCATATGACATAATTATTCACAAAACATTGTAACAAAATGCACAAGTAACAACAGAATACCAATAATAATGCTATAGATCTATAAGATTAAAATAGGACAATCACTTGCAACTAAACTCCTGATATACACTTCCATGCCACATTACCCTGAAAACTACGAAAATTTGTTCAATTAGCCACCCACGCAGAAAAAACACAGATCAATCTGTGCATACCACAATTCACACACAATACATTATAACTTATTAACAACAACTTACGCTAATCATACTAAACTCACAACAAGATACTAAACGGAATAATTGAGTTTTAATTATATCAACTCGCACTGTAACATTATAACTTTAGAAATTCCATAAATCCTTTCAACAAGAATCCTATACCCAAAAGGACACACAAAGGATACCCTCTTATTTACCCTAACCATAACCATACTCCCATTTTTAGTCCAATCCAATTTTATCAAAGCATTGAGAGTGCTATCAACTAAAGCTGGATTATCATACGGAGGATCAACAAAAATGATGTCATACTGGTCAGTTGCAACAAATAATTTTTCTACATCACAACATATAAGACTAACATTATCTATCACTCCCAGATATTCACATGTCTTTCTCACAAGTTGCAAATTATAGTGACTAATATCTATTAGCAAAGCACTTGCTGCTCCTCTAGATAGTGCTTCGAAAGATAGTGATCCACTACCACAAAATAAATCAAGAACTTTACATCCTTGAACACACATACGAGATAGTATTATATTAAAAACAGACTCCCTAATTATAGACATAGCGGGACGAGCACTTAGTAACTTATCAGAAAATATTTTTCTTCCTCGATACTTTCCTGATGTTATACGTAACATAACAATTAATTATATCTTTCTATCAAAAAACCCTTTTTCAAACTAGACAAAAAATATTCACTTTGTATAGCCAATTTTTCCATATATAGACGTTGCCTTATAAAATTAACATCACCTATAACATCAGTAGCTTTACCTTTTTTAACATTACATAACATAATAATATCTATTACATTACTATCTGTTACTTCGACTATTTTTCCAACATCACAGAGTTGTAACACATTCTGCATTTTTACAGACAAATCTTTTACCTTTGCCACAAAAATCGATGGATTAGGCAATCCGAGCTCTTTTGCAATATCACTGAAATTTTCACATGTAGCTCTAGCTTTTAGTAAACCAACTTGACTTGAGTACTTTCTAAGTTGATCAGCTACCAAATGTATCTGTCTTAAATCAACACTACTACTCGAAAACTCTCTACTGATATCAGACCTATGAAGTAGTCTAATAACTAAATTTCCATACTCATTTTTAATTGGACCAATCACGTCTCCAACCTTAGCTCCAAGCAATCTGTTTCCCAAATCTGCATCAACACTTTTAGCATTAATACTAGCTTCTTCAAACACCACACCTGGTATATTCTTTCTAATATCTTCAATACTCATCCCACTCTGTAAATTATCAACGACAGTACTTATTACAGTTTCATTACCAACATCAGACGGTATAATAACCTCCTGAATATGCAAAGATGTATCTAACCCATTACCAGAGATTGTACTATCATTACTATCCTGGACCTCCTTATCACTAACAATAATATAAGGTATAACCTTAAGCATTAATATCTTATTCCAAAGTAACTTAGATGTGAAATGTTGGATGCACAACGCATAATCTAAACCTTGCTTTGCAACATAACCCTTGAAATCAATATTACCTAAATTTTTCATAATTGAGAATTGTTTTACAAATTCTACAACCTCTTGCTCATCAACTGTCAGCTTAAGTCTCTTAGCTTCCTGCCTCCAAACAGACTCATCAATTAAAGAATTTAACGCTATTTCTTTTGCCGTGGATCCATCCACCTTATAGAAAAACTTATTTATATCAACACGTCTCTCAAGATCGAGGCTAGAGATCAATTCATCATTAACCATGGCTACTATCTTCACATCAGCAAAAACATTACCACAATATAAAACAACAAATAAGAAGAATAACACTATTGTGTGACGAAGCATATGAATTATCATTAATAAGTCCTTTTTGTTAACTTTATATAACAAATACAGTAATGTCAAAAACTCTTTAATATTAAAGAGCATTCATTTGGAATGAAAGAAAATAGCCATCTACTAAGCAAATCCATACATAGAAATTTGTGTTAAGAAAGAAAAAATTTAATAATTAAATGTCATACATAGAGTTCACCAGGAATCTGTGTCATACATTGTTTTATTCATACTTTAGGAATATAACAATTATAGAATACAAAAAATGTGCCCTCTTCAAAGATGAGAAAAACATCCACCCACCCGAATAGAGAATCTCTACAACATAAGGAAATACAAGCAACGGGCGAATGACCAGGCTTGAACTGGCGACCCTCAGTGCCACAAACTGATGCTCTACCAACTGAGCTACATCCGCCATTTAACAAAGATACTTGGTACTTTTATCACAATAAACAATAAAATACAATATTTATAACAAATTGCTATTTGTATATAAGTAACTTTATAATTATAAGATTGAGTTCTTGTAATCTAATAACACACCTATTATTAACTGATACATAAGCTTATCACCATTATTAAAGTATTTCTATGATAGGGTATTAAACAAATGCGTTGTCTACTAACTTAAATACAACTATATCTAGGCAGGACAACAAGTAAAACGTGAGTATATTTTTTTAAACCCAACTATCAATACCAGAGATAATTATCCAAACTGCTATCTGCCAAACACTCATGTAATATTATAATTGTTATAAGCACATATAGCCTATATTAACTAGGCACTACTTTCAAACACATAAAACATTTTTCCATCAATACTGACGCTAAAAAGCCATTTCTGCAGCCATCCATATTTTGTAATAACTAGTAGCACATATAACCTTAGATCAAAAACACTAAAGAAAAATCATCAATGCATCCTATTATTTGCAGCCAAAAATTGTTTTAATAACTAACGTGTACTTACATTACAATTATTAATAGTAATAAGAAACTACTGACAACTCATATTGTAAACAAAGAGTAAAACTTACTTCAAGCTCACATTTATTTACCAGCATAAAGAAAAAATCATCCTTATTACCCTCTAATTAAAAAACGGTTCAAGACTAATTTATATACCTTTACTGCATATTTATTACATTAAACTCCATTAAACTCGGAAAATAACGGTCCATCTTTTATTTGGAAATCTATATCGCGAAACTACTTTCATTAAATTCTGCAACATATACCAACTCATATTATAGAAGGATTGAATCAGTTAAATTATAACTTTACTTTTTATTTTATATGTATAAATGCCAACTCAAATACACAAAATATTATCATTAACAACCTAATCATATCAAAATAAACCACAATATCAACTTTGGAATATTTTCACCTTTGCAGCCTAACAGAATTTATTAAGCAACATATACTTTCATAAGTATTATATGATGATCATATATACATATTCCACACATCTCTTACCCAAATTTAAGTAATTAGCAAAACAAATTCTCAAAAACGGACTTCTTATATTACTGTGCCACAGAGTAACTGAGTCTACGAACAATTTCTGCTCTACCAATTAACGGTAGCAATTTGGCAAGTTCTGGGCCTGTGGATAATCCAGTTAATGCCAGCCTCAGAGGAGAGAATAAATCTTTAGATTTACGACCAGTATTTTTCTTTATATCAGATATCCATATACTCCAAGTATCACCATTAACTTCTCCATGTGGGAGCAAGTTTAATGCTAATACTATAAAATCTTTATCATCTTCATTAATAATAGGAATAACATCTTTACTACAAACTTTAACCCATTTTTCAATATCAGAAAATTTTTCTATATTTCCAGAAACAAAATCCCAGAAATTTGGAGAATTCATATTAAATTGTCGCAATCTATCCTCAACATCTTGAAAAGACATACTATGTAAAATTTTAGGATTTAAATTTAATATATCATCCACATTAAACTTGGTAGGAGCCTGACTAAAAGATGTAATATCAAATGAATTAATTAATTCTAACATTTTCACATGAACACTTACCGGATCAGAAGTTCCTATCTTAGCAAAATAACTATTAATAGCCATAGGTTCTAATCCGAAAGCCTGCATATCTTTTACACTGGACCCACCAATTCTCTTTGAGATTTTATTATCATCAGAATATAAAAGAGATAAATGTGAAAATACAGGTATATCAGCTTTTAAAGCCTTTAACATTTGTATTTGAATTGCAGTATTGCTTACATGATCTTCTCCTCGAATAACATGAGTAACATTAAAATCCATATCATCTATCACAGATGGCAACATGTAAGTATATGTTCCATCAGCTCTCCTAATTACCGGATCACTGATATTTTCCGAATTAAATGACACTTCTCCACGTATTTCATCATTCCAACTTATTAATTGATTTTGATCAATCTTAAACCTAAAATACGCATCTCTCCCAGCATATTTACCCTTTTCTGTTTGACTGAGTTTCAATGAGCTTCTATCATAAATAGGGGGTAACCCTGCCTTTAATTGTATTTTCCTTTTAAACTCTAATTCTTCTTTACTTTCATAACAAGGATATATTAACCCTTCAACCAATAAATAATTAAATATCTCTTCATAACGAGCAAATCTAGAAGATTGATTGAAACTAGAATCCCAATCTATATATAGCCATTTTAAATCATTTTCTATCTCTTTGACATACTCATCCTTTGATCTATAAATATCAGTATCATCAAATCTAAGTAAAAACTTACCATTTTGTTTACGCGCATATAACCAGCAAATTAAAGCAGTCCTGATGTTCCCAACATGAAGATACCCTGTTGGACTTGGAGCAAAACGTGTAATCATAATTCAGATCTCCTTAGATTATATTCATTAAAACTAAAATAGCTCTTCAAAAACATTACTAATTCAATTAAGTAGTAGTTATCAGATAATTCTATATATTGGATCAATATTCAATACTTGCAAAAATACAACAAACAAATTAGCAAAATAGATACACTAAGTTTGCATAAGGATCTATATTTCTATACATCGCTTATTATATTAGTACGATATCTTATATTTAAAAGTAAATACTGATCAAGCCAATGTTTTTTAAGTTTACTAACCTGCGTTTTAATCATATTATCGTATACATTAATAGTAAATTGTATTCTCAGTATGCGTCCATTCATCATATATAAACATCCAAAGAAAAATAACAGCCTAGATAACATGGCATTTGTCCAAGATAAGTTTTCTTTTATGGCGTTTATATTTACAGTTTTCTTTACACTTTATAATAAATTATGGGCTCTATCTTTTATTTCAATCGCATTCTTTTGTACAACATATACAATGCATTTCAAATTAGGCTTCATTGATTCGCTAACCTATTTATTAGTAAACTTGCTATATATGTGTTATATGGCTTTATCTTATTCTGATTGGTACCAAGCAAAATTAAAAAAAAAGGGATACAAAATGTATGATATAATATTCGCAGAAAACTTAATCTGCGCGAAATTAAAATTCAAGAGACAGTAAATTCATTACATTTTGCGATCAGCCTTTATACTGAAAAAGCACCAAAACACCTAAATATGCACATCGATTTTAAAATTATATTTGGCGTAGGGACATGTGCGAGTTACTGGAGTGCGTAAAACACCACATACCAAATTTAATTTTTACATAACACCATGAATAAAAGATCCACTACAGTATAGTACACTCACTAGTAAAAAATTACAGAAATATGTACGTCAACAATACATTTGGACGTAACGAAACTCTTTCTAATTTACGAAATATTAAAAAAGTAAGGTTTTCCGTTAAACAAATAATACACCAATTACCTAGCCTGAAAAATATATTAAACAAGAAATGAGCCATCTATGAATTTACTGAGAACTATTCGTAGTAGAACAATGATTTATACAAGTAACACAATATCATTCTAATACATTACCAGATCGCATTTTATTCGCAATCTCATACATTTCAGTATGTAAAGTGTAATCAAAAATTACAAACTAAGATAAGGAATCGCTGTCTTTGTTACACCAAAAAAGGTGTATCAATCAACGGTGTACTAGATACAGAAAAATCCCGTTTAGGAACAATGCCAGCATTATAAGCTATATGTCCAGCCTCTACAGCATATTTGAAAGCACGAGACATATCCTGAGGAAGAATAGACCTTGCAATAGCAGTATTAATGAGCACAGCGTCATAACCAATTTCCATTACCATAGCTGCATCTGAAGGTCTGCCTATACCAGCATCTACTATAATCGTTACCTCTGGAAATCTCCGCCTCAATAATCTTAAGTTATACATATTTGACACACCATACCCAGACCCTATTGGTGCAACACCTGGCATTAAGACACTACATCCATAATCTACTAATTTTCTACATATGACTAAGTCATCTGTACAATAAGGGAAAACTTTAAATCCTTGATTAATCAATTCTTTTACTGCTTCACATAATAATAATAAATCCGGATACAGAGTATATTCATCCCCTATAAGCTCCAGCTTAATCCAATTAGTATTAAAAATTTCTCGTGCCATCTGGGCCATGAGTACAGCATCATTTACTGTACAACATCCTGCAGTATTAGGTAAAATATGACAGCCACTTTCTTTTATTATTTTCCAGAAATCACGACCGCCATTCTTAGATGGCATCTGTCTGGATAAAGATACTGTTACTACTTCAGTTCCTGAAAGTTTAATTGACTCAAGCAGAATGTTAGGAGATGGATATATTGCAGAACCTAACAACAACCTACTTTGCAATAATACACCATATAGATTTAACATATTATTTTATATTGTCTCCTCATTAACAAAGATTATATTTTAGCATATAACCTTAAGCTCTCAGTTAATTATATCTATTCAAAATCAATATATACATCACAATATTAAAGCCAACAAATATTAAAACTATATCTGAGTATCAAACCATCACATCTATCCGCCTTGCATAGGATATACTACGTCTATAACATCACCGTTGTTCAAGTAAGTACTACTATATTGACTTCTTAGAACCAAGTTTTTATTTACTGCAACAGCAAATGGTAAATCAGTATTATAACCACACATACACAAAATCTCATTTAGTGCTAATTCCGCTTCAAATGACATCGCTTTTCCATTAATTATAAGAGTAATCAATATTCACCTATCTTTAATAATTAAAATCCCATGAGAATATATCTCATATTTCATAGCAAAACTACATTAATAAAAAAAACACATGCTCTGTTTACTTGCTCATAAACATAACAATGTGATTAATTTCTCCACAAGGTTTTACTTCGTAAATAGATCATGAGCTCAATATTTAAACACATAGTTTTTGTATATAAAAAATAATTTGTTTATTTAAAAAATTAATTTATTCTATACAACGGCGGGCATTTTTCCTTAAAATCCTAGATATAATTTGAAAAAATTAATTGACAATATTTAATATTAACATTAATTATATTAAGATTCGAAGATGCATACTACTACCCTAAAAGACACAAGTTTACAGAAAGTGGTATTAGAGATCACAAAGAATAAATCTTTAGGCCTACTACTAGTATTAATTTCGCAGACCCACAGTGTTCCTCAGCATGACTACAAAAATTACCTTTACCACTACATCGTAAAGGTACATGATGAACAAGCATATGCACAAATACGAGAGAAAGAGAAAGAAAATATTAGGTTTTTGTTGAAGTTATGGCTTAGAGAATTAACAAATAGAATCTTCACAAAAACAGTAATATCACCTGAAGACAACGTGGTCATTGATAAAATAATAAATGAAGTGGTTAAGAAAAAAAATCGCTATTATCCCAGTATCCAGACGATGACATTAAAGATCAATTCTTACAAGAATTTTCACAAAGTATTTCAAAATCACAGTTAAAAAAAAATTTAAAGTCGATGATTACACATATTTTAAGTGATACCAACCTATTAAATAATTATAAAAAAAGACATAATGAATCATATTGCATTAATGACACACGACCAGGATGCAATCTCACTGTTAGCGTGTCATGGGATAACTATAAGTAATACAACACCTCTTCCTAGCACACCATTATCTAAAGAAATTAAACGACTATACCAAGATGTTATGGGAGTAAAGTACTCACTTTTTCATCAGCGTATTATTACTCAATTTCCTAAGGGACACATTGTTAACACAATATCGGATATGATCTACGATGCACACACTAAATTACATAAAAAAAGAAAACCATATGGAAAGATTCTTAAAGGGTACATATCCATGGTACTCCATTATCACCAATATAAAAAAAATGATCACCAACTCATTATTTGTGAAGCAAAGACTAGAAAAAGAAAGAGTTCACTTAAATAAAATAAAATTTGCTTTTACAAAAAAGTATACATTACGGAGACACCGCGATTTTCTTCGAAGAATTGAAGAAAATCAAACATAATACGGTTAACTATTGGAACCCATTACATATAAACACCAGTTTATTAATAAAGTCATTAACCAATCTGGAATCTCAAGCAGAACACAAGAGTATTAAAGATTTTGTTACTGATATACAACACTACGATAATATTAAACCCTACACAGAAAATACAAAACCAAATAGCATACAACCAACAACAATTAACGTGCAACCTAAGAAAAAAAAGGCATAAAAAGATTCATGGAAAAGATTAGTATCAAAAATATTCTTCAGCACAGCAGTAAAACAAGAGAAATGTCAGACGTAGATATCACTGATAACATATCGTCTCCATCATTGTCTATTCTAACACTAAGCTCTACTGACAGTCACACAACACAACCAAAGTTATACCAAGAATCAAGGACCCAACACTTTTTGGCACGCTAAACCATGGCAGATAGATATTAGCTGTCCATAATTAGAGTACTCAGCATTAATTTTCAACGATAAATAAAAATCAAAATTTGACGACACAGTATTGTTAATTCTTAATATAAGAGTACTCTACATTTATGATATAACTCACAAAATTATAGCCTGATGTTACTTAACGAGTACATAACTTAAGAAACAGTACACATCTAACCAATATATCAAAAAAATTCCTATTTATGATGAATCATCATAATAAAGTTATACCAAGTACCGCACTTCAAGAACAAGAACACATCACAAATGGTAATTACTTTTTATTACAAGTTGGCTAAAAGCATGATAAATATAACTTAAAAACACAACCAGTTTTAAAACTTCTATTTACTTAGCAATCGAGCATCCATAACGCCACACACCACAAGCTTCAAAATGAAGAAACCAAAATACACAAGAGCCACTCAAACACATCGCTTACACATTAGAACCACCTTTTCTGCTTGGTTACCGTAAGTAATATTTTGAAATTTCCAACACGTATGGTCAGCATCAACATCCAACGATTTGCAACAAACTATGCCACCACAGTAGAGTATATATAACTTCTCTACGATAAAAAACCTTCTCTTTTATCCTATCAAATACTTTCAACACCTTTTATATCTGGGATATAATAAGTTAACATATTACATATTCCTTCCTTTAAAGTTATAGATGCACTTGGACAACCAGAACAAGCTCCTCTTAATTTTACAAAAACAATACCATCTCTGTATCCTTTAAACGTTATATCTCCACCATCCTGTGCAACAGCTGGCTTTATGTAATCATCGATCAACTCCTTAATTTTGTTGACTATTTCAACATCTTTTTCAGAGAAAAACTCTTCTACTTCCTCATCAGGAGCTTCAATAGCATTGTCTGGATTCAACGTCAGAAAATCCATAATAACACTCAAAACTTCTGGTTTTAAAATATCCCACTCAACATCACCGGATTTTGTGACTGAGACAAAGTCACCACCAAAAAATACATTCTTTACATGCTCAATTCTAAAAAGTGCTGTAGCAAAAGAAGAAGTTTCTGCTGTTATATCATCGGCAGCAAACTCACTAACTTTACCATTATTGACAGGCATACCCGGTATAAATTTCAAAGTATTAGGGTTTGGAGTTTCCGCAATTTGTATAAACATAATAAACCATTTGCAAAAAAATAATTTTAACTTGTATAATAGAGGAACACCTTACTTAAATCAAGTCATTTATATGTGGTTCATTTTTTTTAACAATATTCTCCCTAATAGGCATCATATTCTTACTTCCAATAATTGGACTAATTATATTTGTACTCGTAAAAAGAAATAGCATAATGAATATGAGTGAAATAATAACTTCTAGTCTAAATAAAGTTATGAATGAAACTAACATCTACACTAACACAAAAACAAGTAGTGGCTTATCAAGAGATGAAGCGTTTGAGATATTAGGACTCGGTAAAAATGCAAGCCAAGAACAAATCAACGCAGCATATCATAAGCTAATGAAGTCCATGCACCCAGATAAAGGAGGATCTCCTTATTTAGCACAAAAGTTAAATGAAGCTCGTGATACATTGTTAAATTAGTACCTAGATACCTAGATATAATCGCGCAAACAACGTAATTCTGGCAGCGTAAAGTTTTGCAAAAGATACCAGGAATAAGTCCTCATGTATTCTTGTACTAAGAGTGATATTTTTTTAAGTATTTACTTATAGCTTTTTTATTACCAAAAATATGAACTATCCAAATCTCTATATAAACACATCGTTACGTATCTAACCTTTCGTATTCTCCGACATAATTTATTATCTGGTTTTATAATTATAGTAATTTATGTAAAACTCCATACATAGCTAACCACACACTAAACCTACTGTTTTTATCATATCATAATTTCTTCAGTATAAAGAACCAATTGTCATCGTATTTTTTACAACTACCAAAGCTATCTCTATTAAGTAACGAAATTTGCTTTCTCACTCTAACTAAAGGACGATCTGTTAAGATTAAAAATCACGTACTCACTAACTCTTTTAACCAGACAACACTCTAGGAGAACAACAAAACCACTTACGCTTGAATTTTCAAACTACATAAAACTATTTCAACAAATTTATCATATCTATTCCATAGACCGATAGATTCGGAGAGAATAACTATTTTAGTTTTCTTGTATTTACTAACTATTCATCATATCAAAAAACTCATTATTATCTTTTGTGATCGACAACTTATCTCTTAAAAATTCCATTGCCTCAACAGCACCCATAGATGACAGTAACCTTCTCAACAGCCACACTTTCTTTAAACATACATTATCTATCAGCATATCTTCCTTTCTTGTACCAGATTTCGAAATATCTATTGCAGGATAGACTCTCTTATCTGATATCTTTCTGTCTAATATTATCTCGCTATTTCCTGTACCTTTAAATTCCTCAAATATTACTTCATCCATTTTTGAACCAGTCTCAATTAGTGCTGTAGCTATTATCGTCAATGATCCTCCATTCTCTATATTTCTTGCTGCTCCAAAAAATCTTTTAGGCCTTTGTAAAGCATTAGAATCTACACCACCAGTTAACACTTTTCCTGATGATGGTATTACTGAATTATACGCTCTTGCTAACCTTGTAATTGAATCAAGTAGTATTACAACATTCTTTTTTACGCTCTACCATCCTCTTTGCTTTCTCAATTACAATCTCTGCAAGCTGTACATGCCTATATCCTGGTTCATCAAACGTAGAACTTACTACTTCTCCCTTTACCGATCTACACATGTCCGTCACTTCTTCTGGCCTTTCACCTATTAATAAAACTATTAATTCTATGTCCGGATGATTCACAGAAATTGAATGCGCTATTTGTTGCAGTATTATTGTTTTCCCAGCCCTAGGAGGAGCAACTATAAGCGCCCTTTGCCCCTTCCCCTAACGGAGCAACTATGTCTATCACCCTCATGCTTATATCTTTTTTTACTTAGACTGATTGGATCATTACACTCTAACAATATCCTCTCTTCCGGATATAACGGTATTAAATCATCAAAGTGCACATACCTTTGCAGCTTCCCCATATCTGTAAAGTTTATGCTGTGTGCTTTCACCAAAGTAAAATATCTTTCTTTTTCACTCGGAGCTCTTATTTCTCCACTTACTATATCACCTGTCCTTAAATTAAATTTCTTTATTTGACCTGCAGAAATATATACATCATCACTACTTGCAGCATAATTTGCTTCAGGAGATCTTAAGAAACCAAATCCATCGGATAGTATTTCTACTACCCCTCCTCCTAGTGCCGCTCCACCATCATTTACAACCTTTTTCATCAAGTGAAAGATTATTTCTTGTTTCAGCATTCTGCCATTGCTTACCACACCCAGATCTTCTGCTATTTTTAGTAGATCTTCTATGCTCCTCTTCTTTAATTCACTTAAATCCAATATTCTCACTTCTTCTTTTGGAACTGCTATCTCTATTTGTTCTTCTCGTGATTCTGATCTTACTTCCTGTCCCTCTTCTCTTTCTAATAGAATATTTTCTGACTCTGACATAATAAAAACTCTCTTTACCCTAAAAATAAGCTAGACTATGAATGCCCAAGTACTTATATAACACTTACGACGAATGAGGAAACCCTCCATGTTATAAACATACTTGAAACAGATTGATTAGTAACGGTAAATTTTCTACTCCAAGTATTTACATAGTAAACCTTGTGTATGCAGCAATACGTGTGCCACGCTAGCACATTTTTTTTACTTTGACAATACATAAATTACTTACAACCGTAACAACACATACCATTAATTAACTGACCTAACATAATTATCAATAACACACCAACAAAATAGCACAAAACCATCCCAACAGTGCAGGCCTAACACCGCTACGAACAAATCATTCTAAGATTAACACACATACCGACAACATATACGAGCAGGGTACAGTAAGCAAAATATATCACCAATAATATCACATACAATACTTAAGACAAATAAAAAAACATTTAACCCTACTATCCAGAAATAACAAAATTACTTTTTACTAAAACGATGTATATTATGTATATATACATTTTATTATTATTAATGTAATTGTTACTTCCATCCAGTTTATATATACAAAAAACTTATGTTCCACCAATAATAAACTAATAACTTTATACAATTAGCCCTTGGATTTTTACCAATGTGAACATTAAACAATCTGTACAAAATTTTGCTCTAGTATTTTAACAATTTACATTTATTTTCTAAGTGATATAGATAAAGCTATGTGTAAAAGAACTTTCGTAATCAGTGTCATATTTAGTAGGAGTCAAAAATAATGGAACACAAAGATAACAATAAAATGTATGGAACCACTATTTTATGCATTCGCAGGAATAACAATGTAATAATTGCAGGAGATGGGCAAGTATCTTTAGGACATACTGTGATAAAAAAATTCAGCAAAAAAAATAAAACGTTTGGCTAACGATACTGTAATTACAGGATTTGCAGGTGCAACAGCAGATGCATTTACCCTTTTTGAAAGATTAGAAAGTAAATTGGAAAAGCATCCTGGACAATTACTTCGCGCATGTGTAGAATTAGCAAAAGATTGGAGAATGGATAGGTGTTTACGTAGACTGGAAGCGATGATGATTGTGGCCGATAGATCCATCTCTCTGATAATATCGGGTAATGGTGATGTGCTGGAACCAGAAAATGGAATTGCAGCTATCGGTTCTGGGGGTAATTACGCTTTAGCAGCAGCAAAGGCCTTATGTGAATCTAACGATCAGTTTTCTCACAATATGACTTTAGAATACATAATTACCACTGCAATGAAAATAGCTTCTGAAATATGTATTTATACAAATAACAATATTATCATGGAAAAAATAGAGGATTAAAATGTTTCTTACACCAAATAACAAACCAAAATTAAATGATGATTTACAAAACAATGAAACAAGTACAGCAAGTGGTGAGCAAGATAGTGGTTCCTATCATGAAAATATCAGTAGTAGCGCACCACTATATGATGATGATGTAAATTTATCTGATGATTTATATAGTACTCAAGAATTAACTCCTCAACAAATCACTCAAGAATTAGACAGATTTATTATAGGACAGGCAGACGCAAAACGCGCCGTAGCTATTGCGTTAAGAAATCGCTGGCGTCGTAATAGAGTACCTGAACCTTTAAGAGAAGAAATTATTCCTAAAAACATTTTGATGATAGGACACACAGGTATAGGAAAAACAGAAATAGCACGTAGATTAGCAAAACTTGCGAAAGCACCTTTTATAAAAGTCGAGGCTACAAAATTTACTGAAATAGGTTATGTAGGTAGAGATGTGGATTCTATAATACGTGACTTAGTAGATGTAGCCATTAACCTTATAAAAGAAAAGTTCCGTAAAATTGTGGAAAAAAGAGCTAAAACCTTATCAGAAAATATGATACTTGATGCGCTTATTGGCCCTGACGCAAGCCAAGAAACAAAGACCATATTTCAAGAAAAGTTAAAGAATGGAGAATTTGAAAACTCTGAGATTTCTATCTCAATAAAAGAAAATAAGAGTGCAATCCCATCGATTGACATTCCTAATATCCCAGGAAGTCAAGTTGGAATTATGAATATCAACGAGATAGTACACAAAATGCTAGGCAATAATAAACAACTTAAAACTATAAAGGTTACAGTAAAAGAAGCGAGGGAATTATTGACTAATGAAGAAAGTGAAAAATTGATGGATGAAGATAAAATTATCAAAGAAGCCCTTCAGCTAGCAAGTAACGATGGAATTGTATTTTTAGATGAAATAGATAAAATCGCAGCCCGCACAGAAATCAGAGGAGAAGTTAATAGAGAAGGAGTACAAAGAGATCTTCTACCACTACTTGAAGGTACAAGTGTCACAACAAAATATGGTACTATTACGACCGATCATATTTTATTTATAGCATCTGGTGCATTTCATTTAGCTAAGCCTTCTGATCTACTACCTGAACTACAAGGACGTCTTCCCATAAGAGTAGAACTAAAACCTCTCAGTAAAGATGACTTAGTCAGAATTTTAACTGAGCCAGAATCAAGTCTGCTAAAACAATACTGCGCACTGATGAAAACAGAAAATATTACTATCGACTTTACTGACGAAGGAGTCTCGACTATAGCTGAAATAGCCTCTACAGTCAACAGAGAAGTCGAAAACATTGGAGCCCGTAGATTGCATACCATTTTGGAAAAATTGATGGAAGATATTAGCTATACTGCAACAGAGAATAGCGGTAAAACGTACATAATTGATAGCGAATACGTAAAGAAAAAACTCGAAGATATTTCAAAACAATTAGACCTATCAAAATTTATATTATAGAGATATGCAGGAAAGATCAAAGTTTGTTAATCAAGTTTTTACTTCAGTAGCGTCTCGTTATGATTTAATGAACGACATGATGAGCTTTGGTCTTCATAGGCTATGGAAAGATAAAGTAATTAACAACATTAGTAAAGGTAAGTTACTTGATGTAGCATGTGGTACCGGAGACATAGCTATAAAAACCACAAAGAGTAACAGAAATGTAGATATAACAGTATGTGATATTAACCATAAAATGTTAGATCAAGGAGTAAGTAATGCTATAAATGCAAATGTACTAAACTTAAAATGGGTATGTTGCAGTGCAGAGCAACTACCGTTCCCGGATAGTACATTTGATTATTACACAATCTCTTTCGGTATACGTAATGTTTCTCACAGAGAATGTGCATTACACGAAGCGTATAGAGTACTTAAATCAGGAGGTAAATTTATATGTTTAGAATTCTCTCCATTAAAAGAAAGTCACTTACTACATAAAATATATCACTTTTACTCGTACAATATCATTCCTAATATAGGACAATTAGTAGCAAAAGACAGAGTTTCTTATCAATATCTGGTAGACAGTATAAACCAGTTTCCATATCAGGAAGACTTTGTGCAAGAAATAGAGAATTCCGGATTTTCTCAAATAAAATACGACAACATGTGTTTCGGCATAGTTACATTATACACTGCCTGGAAAATATAGTTTTTCATATCCAAAACAGCAAATATAAAATCCATGACTCCATGTATGACTGTTATAGCATATATAATTGGACAGATATAAAGAAATGTACAAACACACGCATCATATTCCTTAGATTTTTTTATATTTCAGATAATTAAGACAATAACCTTGGTTAGTTTTTACAAGTTTTTCATAAATTAATATAAATTTTATATAATTTTTGCAAAAACAGGTTCAGGTTTTGGTAATACTACATTCATATCTACAGGAACAGAAAATTTTCTAAAATTACGATTACATTCTGACAAAGCAATTTGATCTAATATCTTAGAAGACAATGCTGGCACTACAGGTTGTAACAATAACCCTATACATCTTATATATTCAAGTAACTTATACAATACTGCTTTCATAATTTCAGGGTTACTTTTGGATAATTTCCATGGAGCTCTTGTAGAAATATATTCATTCCCCATAGATGATAATTGTTCTATAACATGTACCATTTCATTAAGATCGTATCGTCCTACACAATTCCTAACTTTATCTAAAATTTCTTGGTAATTCGGTAAAGATTCTTCATCACATAACAAATTACTATTTACTACTGGTATCATACCATTACATTCTTTATGTAATAGTGAAAGAGTTCTTTGTACAAAATTACCGATATTATTTGCCAAGTCATAATTTATACAATTAATAAGACTACTCCTTTTAAAATCTCCATCGTTGCCTATAGGCATTTCTTTGATTAAAAAGTACCTTAGTTGATCTACACCAAACTCTTTTGTCAATTCAAAAGGGTTAATTACGTTACCTAATGACTTAGAAATTTTCTGTCCTTCATTAGTCCACCAACCATGAGCCAAAATTTTTTTAGGTAAAGGCAACTCGGCAGCCATTAAAATCGCTGGCCAATATACTGCATGGAATCTCAGTATATCTTTACCAACAACATGTAAAACAAAACTATTATTACCTGACCAATAATCCACATACATTTTGTTATTTACATCTGGAAACCCTAACACTGTCAAATAACTTGATAAAGCATCAACCCATACATAAATCACATGTTTATCATTATTTGGAACTTTTATTCCCCAAGAAACATTCTGTCGCGATACAGAAAGATCTTTTAATCCAGATTTAACAAATGATACAACCTCATTATACCTATGCTTAGGAACAACAAACTCGGGATGTTTTTCATAAAAATCCAATAACTTTTCTTGAAAATGGGATAATTTAAAGAAATAACTAGGCTCTTCTATCCACTCTACTTCAGCTCCTGTAGGAGCATTGCCATTAACTAATTCTTTTTCTTGATAAAACGTTTCATCTCTTACTGAATACCAACCAGAATAACTACCTAAATATATCGCTCCATTATCATATAAACGTTCCCATAAAGCTGTTACTGCCTTCTTATGTCTCACCTCTGTTGTACGAATAAAGTCATCATAACTGTAGTTCATACTATTCGCTAAACACTTAAAAACCGTGCTAGTATTATCAGTAAAATTTGACAACGATATATTACTCTTTTCAGCTGCTTTTTCTATTTTTTGCCCATGCTCATCAGTACCAGTTACAAATTTTACATTATATCCATCAAGACGCGCAAACCTCGCAATGACATCGGATATCAAAGTTGTGTAAACATGCCCTACATGTGGAACATCGTTAACATAATAAATAGGGCTAGTAATGTATATGTTTTTCATAAATCAGTATCTCCAAGTGCACTCATACCACCAACAATTTACCACATAACTTTAATTATATTAACTTAATATTTGAACATGTAACAAAATACAACTAACTAAACAGTAATATACAAGCATATTATTTTTTTGAATTTAAGTTAATCATACATAAATACATATTTTTAATCATCATAGCACATTACTTTTCATAGAGAATTTACATATCAATACGTGACAAATGAATAAATTTTATAACCAAGCAGAAAAACCTAATCAACATAAACAAAAAAACATGCTTTATAAAGACTACTTACATAATAGGCCACACCCGAAAATAAGTCTTTCACAGATATAAAGACCCATGCATAGTTTCCTACAAACCAAACCTTCTTATTTCGCATATAACAAAAACCCGTTAATACAAGGAAAAAAACAACCCCACACTATGAGGAAAGTGATCATATTACAAAAACTTAATTAAACCAATATACAACTTTGCAAACTATACAAAATCACTTATACTTATTAACCGTATATTCCTAGCATCACTAATGAAGAAGATTTTGGTAAAAAAATTTGGTGGAACTTCTTTACAAGATATAAATTGTATTAATAAAGTTACAGAAATAATTAAACAAGACGTTAACGATAACTACAAAGTAGTCATTATAGTATCTGCTATGGGAAATTTTACTGATAATATAATTTCTCAAGTAAAACAAGTTTCTGATGTAAAATCTCAATCTGAATTATCTGAATACGATCTGATTATTTCTTCAGGAGAACAAATCTCATGCGGACTATTGTCCCTAGCTTTACAAAAAATAGGGATTAAGGCACGATCGTGGTTAGGATGGCAATTACCAATATTTACAACTGATGATCATGCTAAAGCAAGGATTGTGGATATCAATATATCTTCACTGAAAGATTGGTTAATTGATAATGATGTTGCGATCATTGCAGGATTTCAAGGAATGCATAAAAATAACAGAGTAACCACTCTAGGTAGGGGTGGATCAGATACTTCAGCCGTTGCAATTGCAGCAGCACTTGGGGTTGGTCTATGCCACATTTACACAGATGTAGATGGGATATATACAGCAGACCCGAATGTTATATCAAAAGCACGTAAATTAGATTATATTACCTATGATGAAATGATAGAAATGTCTTCCCTCGGAGCCAAGGTATTACAAGTGCGCTCAGTGGAAATGGCGATGAAGTATAACATAAAATTATGTATACTATCTACTTTTGCTCCTGGAGAAGGAACAATATTGTGCAAACGAGGAGAAATTAGCATGGAAAGTCAATTGATCACTGGCATCACATCCAATAACAGAACAGCAAGTGTTACATTAAAAAGAGTAAAGGCGTTGTTTGGAATCACTACGGTATTTAATGCAATAGCAAGAAAAAATGTAAACGTTGATATGATTATCCAAAATGTGAATGATGACAATGTCAACAATATCACTTTTACTATCTCAGAAGATGATCTACCAATAACAAAAAAATTACTCAAAGAAATAAAAGAAGAACTTATGTACGAGGATTTGATAATAAACCCTGACGTTGCAAAGGTGTCTATAATTGGAGTAGGTATGATTTCTCATTCTGGGATTGCATATAAAATGTTCGATACGTTAACATCTAACAATATAAAAAATACTAGCAGTTACTACCTCAGAAATAAAAATCAGTGTTTTAATATTAAGAAAAGATAGTAACCTTGCCACAACATGTCTGCACTCTGCTTTTGCACTTGATTCAGAATCAAGCTTACATACAATAAGTTAGTAATTCAAGTGTTATCTCTATAGCGACAATAGGTTGCACAACATATTTGTGGAACAGCGTTTTATGGAATGTTATTTTGTACGTAAGAACGAAGTTTAATATGATATATCCATAGAAAGCCTATTTGAGGACTATATACAAAACGTGGCATTAAAATATCGCAGGCACTTTTTTTGTATAACCATGTTTTAGCTTCCACTACTAGTCTTTTAAGTGTTGATAATTCTACCAATACAAAATACATTTTGTTTATTAACTATAGCTACATATGCACCAACACATATATGATCCATTTATAGATCTGCTTCAGAAAACTTTTCAAATTCAACCAGTACTGTTTTATGCTGTGATTACATAAATCTTGTAGAACAACGACAAAATCTCTTTGTTAATTATGACTTATATAAAATATCAAAGTTGATCATGATAAATTGATAATAGTTTCAACCAATTCACATTTGGAAAAACTTTATTAGTCGTTTGCAAATATGATACGTAGTACAAACACTAAACACATATGGAACTCCCTCTAGCTTTGATATCACGAGACGAGTTTAAAGTAAATGAACATATGTAAATCTATAATTATTTATCATTTTGCAAGTACTAAAGCTTTTAGTTATAATTAACTTCACATGGTTACAATAACTTAAGAAGTATTAATAAGATAAAGTTATTGCATTTCTGTAATCAAAATGATAAAAATTTGGCGATTATATAGTGTAGCATTATGTTGAGATTCATTGCATTCCTTTTTTGTATCCTTAATTCGTTTAGTGCAGCTGCAGCACCTGTCCCATGGCAGATAGGATTTCAGGCTCCTGCAACAGAAATAATGGAAGCAATTATAAGATCACATAATTCCGTGATGTTTGTCATGGCAACGGTAACTGTTGTTGTTTTTGCCGTGATGACATATGTAATTATACGATTCAGAAAAAAACCAGCAGAGGAAGTCGTATTTAATACCAAAAATTCCCATAATGCCATCCTAGAGATACTTTGGACAGTCATACCTTTAGTAATTGTAGGATTCTTAACTATAAGTAATGTTAAGCTGATCATGCATGAGCAGAAAATTCCTGAAGTGGAAATGACATTAAAGGCAATTGGTTATCAATGGTATTGGGGTTATGTATATCCAGATTATGAAAATCTCGCTTTTGATAGCTACATGAAAGCAACAGATGATTTAGAGGGTCAAGATTTACGCTTACTTGAAGTAGATAACAGGGTAGTAGTACCTGTAAATACGAACATTCTATTACAAGTTACAAGTGCAGATGTAATACATAGTTGGGCAGTTCCAGCATTAGGAATAAAAATTGATGCAGTTCCAGGTAGACTAAATGAAGCATGGTTTAATGTAAAAATCCCAGGTGTATATTACGGTCAATGTTCAGAGCTTTGTGGAAGGCTACATGGGTTCATGCCAATAGTGATAGTTGCTGTCGAAAAAGAGCAATTTAATGAATGGATAAAAAACAAGACACTTGAATTATAGAGGTATACATGAATAGTGAACATACACCACGAGGTATTAAGCGTTGGCTATTTTCAACAAATCATAAGGATATAGGCACATTATATATAATTTTTTCGATTGTTGGCGGGATTGTAGGGGGGTTGTTGTCTCTTATACTAAGATTACAACTGGCACATATTAATGTATTGAATGATAATTATCAATTGTATAATGTCATTGTTACAGGTCATGCATTGATCATGGTATTTTTTTATGATTATGCCAGCCTTAACTGGAGGATTTGGTAACTGGTTTGTACCACTGCTTATAGGAGCCCCAGATATGGCATTTCCTCGCCTTAACAATGTTAGTTTTTGGTTGTTGGTTACTTCACTAATCTTGTTATGCACATCAGTATTTATAGGAGAAGGGTCCGGTACAGGATGGACATTATACCCACCGTTATCTTACATAGGATCCCATCCAAGTGCCTCGGTGGATGTAGCAATATTTGCTATACATGTTGCTGGAGCATCATCAATTGTCGGAGCTATAAACTTTATTGTAACAATACTCAACATGCGAGCTCAAGGCATGACATTATTAAAAATGCCACTGTTTGTCTGGACAGTACTACTAACGTCTTTTATGTTAGTAGTCACAATTCCAGTCTTGGGCGGTGCAGTGACGATGCTATTAACAGATAGAAACTTTGGTACGAGCTTTTTTGACCCTGCTGGTGGTGGAGACCCTTTGTTATTTCAGCATCTGTTCTGGTTCTTTGGACATCCGGAAGTGTATGTTATTATCTTCCCCGCCTTTGGCATAATAAGCCAAATTGTATCCACTTTCTCACATAAAGCAGTTTTTGGATATTTAGGGATGGTATTAGCTTTAGTTGGCATCGCAACCGTAGGTGCTGTAGTATGGGCACATCATATGTTTACTGTAGGGTTAAACGCGGAGATAGTAACATATTTTAGCGTAACAACCATGCTAATAGGTGTGTTAACAGGAGTTAAAGTATTCAGTTGGATTGCAACAATGTGGGGTGGACAAATAGAGTTTAAAACTCCAATGTTGTTTTCTATTGGGTTTATTTTTGTTTTTGTAGTAGGTGGAGTTACTGGTATTATCATTTCGCATGGTGGTATTGATAAAGCATTACACGATACATACTATGTGGTTGGACATTTTCATTACGTAATGTCAATTGCTGCATTGTTTGCCGCTTTCGCCGCTTTCTATTATTGGATAGGCAAAATATCTGGTAAACAGTATAACGAATGTCTTGGAAAGGTACACTTTTGGTTAACTTTTATTGCAACTAATATTACCTTTTTTACCACAACACTTTTTAGGAATAGCTGGTATGCCGAGACGTATTCCAGACTATCCAGATGCCTTTATACCATGGAATTACATATCGTCGGCAGGAGCTGTTCTATCATTTATATCAGCTTTATTTTTTATATATATAGTTATTTCAACATTAAGAAGTGATAAAAAATGCCCTGGTAATCCATGGGGAGGTGATACACTGGAATGGACAGTACCATCACCTGCCCCTTTTCATACCTTTAATGATGAAATACCTAAGGTTGATTGAGTATGGGATCAAAATGTGACTCTATTAAGTTCTCATTACTAAGTGAAATATCAGATTACTGGAACTTGCTTAAACCAAGGATCATGTCTCTTGTGGTACTTACAGGAGTTACTGGTATTATTATTGCCCCAGGTAATATTCATCCATTTATTGCTATTGTTAGTAGTTTGTGCATAGCCTTAGGTTCTGGAGCTGCAGGAGCAATAAACATGTGGTATGACAGTGATATAGATGCATTGATGAAAAGAACTAAAAATCGTCCTATACCATCTGGCAAGATTTCTAGATCTAATGCTCTTGAACTTGGATTAGTGTTATCTGTAATATCTGTAACAGTGATGATGATTGCTGTCAACTACATATCAGGAATTCTGTTAGCTATCAGCATCATGTATTATGGTCTTGTATATACAATGTATCTTAAAAGGAGAACTCCACAAAACATCGTTATAGGCGGTGCAGCAGGGGCATTTCCTCCAATAATTGGATGGACTTCTGTCACTGGATCTGTCTCTATAGAGAGTTTAGTACTATTTCTAATTATATTTATGTGGACGCCTCCGCATTTTTGGGCACTTTCACTATTAAACTACCAAGAATATGAAAAGGCAAAAGTGCCCATGATGCCTGTTAAACGTGGAATATTAATCACCAAAATTTACATATTAGTATATAGCAGCTTATTACTACCTATAACATTATTGCCAGGATTATTCATAAAAAACTGTCTACTATATGAAACGTGTGCAATACCGCTTGGAATAATATTCGTATTTAAGGCATTTAAAGTACTTACCTCAAACAACCCCAACCAATACAGAGCAATGTTTACCTATTCTATTGCCTATCTTTTTATACTATTCACATGTATTATCCTCTCTAGCTTTTAATGCTCGGCACTTTTATAACACCGGCTTTATCTGAACCACTTACTCATCACTTCCTCACTCACGGCTATTTTTTGATGTATAAAAAAACATCTCTACTATTACATGTACCACTATACAGGTTTTTCAAAATAACACTCAAATATTCTACTTATCACTAACTGGCTCCTTATACCACCCAGTACCTATACAACATTCTTTGAGTAAAAACATATAGTTCTCATAAGCGGCAACATCGCCTAGTGCTAAATACGCCTCAGCAATCCTATATATACTTTCCGAATAGTACTTTGTATCTTTGTACTTATTTAATATCACAGTGAAACGTTTAATAGCAGCAACATATTCTCCACGTTGTAAGTAGAACTTACCTATTGAAAATTCCTTAGCAGCAATATGTTGATGAACAAGATCCAACTTTCTCACAACCTCATCCAAATATATAGATTTAGGAAACAGACGTATAAATTCATCTGACAACTCTAGCACCTTATGTAAAACAGTTTGATCGCGATCTACATCATTAATTTGCATATAATTCGCCATTATTCTTAGATAATAAGCAAAATCAATATCTTTACTGTCAGGATAAAGTTGAATGTAATCATCTGCATACATCGCAGCACGAGAATAATCTGTCAGTTCGTAATTCAAAAATGACATCATAAGACGTGCTTTGATTGCTATAGGAGAAAACGGATATAGATTATCTATTTCTTCAAGGTCTTTTAACGCCTCTTTATATTCTTTAGCACCAGATCTCTTTAATGCACTTTCATATATTTCTTCTGGCGTTCTATTTTCAACGAATTTTACATTCCCTTTAGGGATGTAAGAACAGCTTACCATCATGAAACAACAAAACAGCACGCCAAGAATAGTTTTAACAATTTTAAAGTGATGCATAATTACTCACCCGCAATATACACTGTAAATACAAATGTTTATTGAAACATAAAGACGTATCCTAGACAAGGAATTTTTACGAATACCCATTATAATCTAGATTAACATAACTATTGACAACTATGAGATAGATACTAAAATCTACCATTAGTTCAACTTAAGGAAGCATGTTAGATGAATGTACTCGTGATTGGTTCTGGTGGGCGGGAGCACTCAATGTTGCATTATATACGCAAATCTACGTTGTTAAACAAGCTATTTGTTGCTCCAGGACGTGAAGGAATGTCTGACTTGGCTCAAATAGTAGACGTGGACATTACCAATACCATAGAGGTAATTCAAATATGTAAGAAAGAAAAAATTGAACTGGTGGTAATAGGTCCGGAGACTGCATTAGTTAATGGACTATCAGATGCATTGACGGAAGAAGGTATACCAGTTTTTGGTCCATCTAAGGCAGCAGCTCGCCTTGAGTCTTCAAAGGGATTTACAAAGGAACTTTGCATAAGGTATGGTATACCTACGGCAAAGTATGGTTATTTTATTGATCCTGGTTCAGCTTATAAGTTCATCAATAAACATAAGTTACCTTTGGTAGTAAAAGCAGATGGTTTAGCACAAGGTAAAGGTACAATTATATGTCATACGCAGGAAGAAGCCTATAATGCCGTAGATGCAATGCTGATCTACAATAAATTTGGAGAAGCTGGCTGTGCAATAATAATTGAGGAATTTCTTGAAGGGAAAGAAATCAGCTTTTTTACGTTAGTTGATGGTTCTAACCCAGTAATACTTGGTGTGGCACAGGATTATAAAACTATAGGCGATAACAATAAAGGACCTAACACTGGAGGAATGGGATCGTATTCTAAACCGAATATAATTACGCAAGAAATGGAGCATATAATAATCCAAAAGATAATATATCCGACTATCAAAGCAATGTTCAATATGAATATACAATTTAGGGGGATGTTGTTTGCTGGTATTATAATAAAGAAAAATGAACCTAAGCTGCTTGAATATAATGTCCGCTTCGGTGACCCTGAAACACAGTCAATATTACCAAGATTGAATTCTGATTTTCTTAAACTTTTATCACTCACTGCCAAGGGTAAGTTAGGCAATGAATCAGTTGAATTAAGTAAAAAAGGCTGCTTTGTGTGTCGTAGTTGCTAGTCGCGGATATCCAGGTGAGTATAAGAAAAATTCAATAATTCGTGGAATAGAAAATATTGAAAAACTACCTAATGTTCAATTGTTACATGCAGGAACGAGAAGAGAAGGCAACAACTGGGTGTCGGATTCTGGCAGAGTAATTAATATTGTAGCTCAGGGTGATAACTTAGCAAGTGCGAAGCACCAGGCATACGCCGCTCTAGACCTATTGGACTGGCCAGATGGAATATACAGATATGACATAGGATCATGTGCCCTATAGTGTGACATTTGTCTCATAGAGTTGTATTAAATAATAGAGTCTAGTTTTTGTCTTTGCGAGCGCTATATGATTTCTTTTTTCTCTATTTTTAAAGTGAAAAATTCTCTTTAATCTGTGAATTTTAAGAATTATGATGCAAAACTTTTCAAATTAAAATTAGTATTGACAGTAGATGTCAGTATTGTTACATTACTACGGTTGGTTTGTTAACATGGTACTAGGATGTCGTTCGTTTCTGGGGTTTTTGCAGCAGCAGCAACAGTGCCAGCTTCAGGAGTAGCAGGAATAGGGAGTTCGGTCGCTGGATTGATTCCTTTACTGTTGATTTTTTGTGTTTTCTACTTTTTTTATTATTAGGCCGCAACAAAGGAAGATCAGAGAACATAACAAGCTGTTGGAAAGTGTAAAGAAGGGTGACAAGGTTGTTGTTTCCAGTAGCATATTGGGCTCGGTTACAAAGGTTGACTCAGCAGCTGGGCATTTCCTTATAGAGATTGCAGAAGGGGTTGAAATTAAGGTACTGAAGTCTTCAATATCTGAAGTGTTGAATAAAAGTGTGAAAACCGGTTCCGTTGGTGAGAAATCTGCTTCTGCTGTAAACAACTGATTTTTGCTTATCAAAGCCGTGTATCAGTAGTGCTAAGTACTTGTAGTGGTCTTGCATGTTTTATTGTGTAATCTTTACAAGCGTGACTTTACAGATATGCGTTTAAGCCTGGCGGGGCTTGGTTTGCTGAACTCGTCTAACTTAAGTGGTGCTTATTGTAAACAATATACGGCATACTATAACCCAACTGTAGTAAAGAAAAATACCATTAGAACCGTTACAGCCGTCATCAAAATTATAGGGGAGAGATTTTAAATCACATATCCATCAAATTTTAGCAGTACAAACAAGACATTTTTCCATAAATCCTGCCAACTAAACAAGCCATAAGAAAAAACCCTGTCACTAACTCTGTATCCTCATCGGCATAATAATATAAGTGGCATTATCTATATTTTCTTCTTCCTGAATTAAAATAGCTGTACTAGCATCATAAAACGATAGAAGACATTTCCCATTAATGGAATACAATGCTTCAATCAAATACCTAGCATTTAGCCCGATAGTCATATCTGGACCAGAATAATCAACCTCTACTTCCTCCCTAGCATCACCTTGATCTGAAGAAGCAGCACTGAGGATTAGTATACCATTAACAAATCGTAACTTTATTACTTTTACTTTATCAAACACCACCACAGATACACGATCTATTGCATTAGATAACACTCCAGACTCAATCAGTACACTTTTATCATGAGATTTTGGTATAATAGCGTTATAATCTGGAAAGGTACCATCTATTACCTTAGACATTAAAATATATTCCTTATACTCAAAACAAATCTTTCTGTCTGACAAACTAATTGACACCAAATCATTTCCACTACCATGACCTACTATTTTTAAAATTTCGTTTACTGTTTTCTTGGGAACTATGATTCCAAAATCTGAAAGAACATTTTGAGAATTATTTAATTTCGCTAGCGACAGTCTATGTCCATCTGTAGCAGCACAACATAAAACACCATTGGATGTATGAACATATAATCCATTCAAATTAAATCTACTTTCCTCTACAGAAATTGCAAATTTAGTTTTACCAAACAGACTAATTAATTCAGATACTTGCAAAGTAAACTTACTTTGTAACTCATTATTCTCAATCACAGGGAATTTTTCTACATCAACTACAGGCAGGAAAAACTCTGTGCGACCACACTCTATAGTTAATCTACCGTCTTTACCAATAACAAATTTAATTTCAAAATCATTAAGTAGTTTTTTTACTATATCATAAAGGAGTTGAGCAGAAACAACAACAATTCCCTTCACACTAACACGAGCAGAAATAGAAGCAACAATTGAAATATCAAGGTCTGTAGATGTTAAATTAATTTCTTGATCCCTTACTTCAATTCTCACACATGACAATACAACAATACTGTGACGCTTTTCTATAACACTATTAATATAAGACAAAGCCTGCAAAAGCTTATCCTTACTAACAAAAAACTTTAATTTAATATCACTCATATATCCTTATCAATCTCAAGCTACTGAGACGGTTATACAAACTAAACAGAAACAAGTCAAGCATAGCTCTTTCCATATCCTATTATGATGCATGACTAAATATATCAACATCATCCCACCCCGATAAATCAAGTTGAGCCCTTGTTGGAAGAAACTTAAAACAAGATTCTGCCAACTCTTGTTTATTTTCACGCTGTAACATAACATCTAGCTTACTTTTCAACGCATGTAAATATACTACATCTGAAGCAGCGTAATTCAACTGATCAGACGTTAAGCTTTCCTTCCCCCAATCAGATGACTGTTGAACTTTATTAAGTTTTACACCTAGTAAATCATAGCACAACTCTCTTAACCCATGATGATCCGTATATGTTCTAACCAATTTCGAAGCTATCTTAGTGCAATAACAAGGTGTGGCCCATACACCAAGATAATACCGCATCACAGCAATATCAAAACGAGCAAAATGAAAAATTTTAGTTATGCTTGAATCTGAAAGAACATTCACTAGATTAGGAGCACTATAGTCACCTGAAAACTTGACCAAGTGTGCATTACCATCACCACCAGATAACTGAACTAAACATAATCTATCCCTCCTACAGACTAACCCCATGGTTTCCGTATCAACAGCAACAGCACCGTTAAACTTTAACCCATCAGGCAAATCACAGTTATGTATAAATACAGGCACGCAAATCCCCTCCACCTATAAAATACATTAATACTCTTCACCCATTGTACCACGCAGAAAAACACCCCTCAACTATTATGTCATGCTTCTTCAACATATTTTTTATCTTCTTCTTGCCCATAAACTGATTCAAGGTTGGAACCACTATTCCACCTATATCCTGCTCTATCATCACTCTCATCTTCATCAACACATTCTTTCAAAACATAACCACGTCCCCAAACGGTCTCTATGTAATTCTTTCCGTTATTAGCAACCTTAAGTTTCTTACGAAGCTTACACATAAAAACATCAATTATTTTATCATCTGAAGGTTCATCTAACTCTCTATACAAGTGAGACAAAAACATCTCTTTGGTTAGAACAGTTCCCAACCTAGATGACAACAACTCTATCATTCCATACTCTTTTTTAGTTAAATGAACAATCTCACCGTTACATTCAACACACTTATGATCAAGATTTATTGCAATATTTCCAACACGCACTATCGATTCAGGATGTCCCCTAGTACGACGTACGATAGCTTTTATCCTAGCAAGTAACTCACTTTTATGAAAAGGCTTAGTAACATAATCATCTGCACCATAATACAAACCTTTCACTTTATGTGACACTGATGAAATACAGGACAATATAAGTACTGGAACTTTTATACCAGATTCTCTTAATTTTACTAAAATATCATACCCATCTATTTTACCAGGAAAATGTATATCCAATATGACAACATCATAATCATCATTCTTTGGGATTATACTTCCATAACAATCCTGAGCAGAAGTCATAGTTTCACAAAAATGTCCCTCTGAAGATAAAGAAGCCTCCACTGCTTTTGCACATGCAATATCATCTTCTATTAATAATATACGCATAAATACCTCTAAAAACTCAACAACTAACAAACTTAAACATAAAGCACTTAGCACTAATCTAAAGACATAATCAACCTATAACCAAATATTCATCAAAAGTTAATACATAGTGTTACTATGCTATTCAAGTATAATAGTAAATTAAATGTAATATACTTTCACTGTGTTGCATATATAACACAACATTACCCCAAAGACCAATAAACATATTATAGTGAATACACTTAATTTTTTTCAATTAGTAAAACACTCTACCGATTATATATAACCACAAGTTAATACTTTATTAATAATAAAAATGGTTAACACACGTTCTATTATACATTAATAAAAGCATATACACTAACATAAAATTTTGAAATACCATATTTACACTTCTCATAAAGACCTTGCATACCAAATTACTCTACCTAATATTTCCATATCTTCCAAATGACATTCGTAAGAAGAATATTTTTTTATTATCAGAAACCACATGTAATTTAATTTTCTGATTATCTTTTAAATACTCTAACCTCCTAATTGAAACACCAACCGAATCAACAATAACAAACAATCCAGCAGGATGAGGTATTTTATCTCCCACATCTACTAGCACAACATCTTGGTTCATTAATGTCGGAATCATACTATCCCCCTTAACATAGTATAACCGCAAATTCTTCATATTAGAAGTGAGATTAATATTTGAAGACAAATATAAATTAACATCACCAGAAGATGAAACCTTTCCATTCTCTAATTCTAAATTATGTACAGGCAATATATTCATATTACTTTGTCCATAAGTATAATTATCATCGCTAATTAAATAAGATAATGAAACATTTAAGACCTTCGCTATTGCCATTAATTTTTTAGATGTAGGATTTGTTGACTTCCCACTTAGTATATCATATACAAAAGATTTTCCAACATCAGCTTTATGAGCTAATTCACGTGCATTTATTCCCATCTTATCCATTTGGTATTTCATTCTAGTAACTATCATACTATTATCACTACTTGTTTTCATAATTCACCTTACAGTTAATATTTATTACATTTTTGTACAATTTAAAGTACATAAACTCAAGCAATAATTGAATTATTCACTAATAGTGAATAATAAATCATAAAATTACTAGTTAGTAGTTCTAAGATTTATATAAAATCAGCAGTTGTATATAAAGAAAATAATTTGTGCGTTTCTAATCATAAAGTTTTATCAATATAGACTCATAGACTGCTAAGTATACAATAAATACTGATATAAAAGCTTAGACTAACTATTAATTTATTATAACTAGTATATAAATTTTAATTATCCAATTTGACGAGAACGAAGGCCAGCATTGAGTATTTGTTTTTATAAAAACACACTTTTTTAAAAATTCTTTAAAAACAAATTGAGTTTAACAAATCTCAAACCTATCTCTAAATTGATTTAACGTTTATATATAAACAACCTATATCAGTTACAACTAATAAAGTTTATTTAATCACCTTTGATAGCCTTTTCAAGAAAACCTACCTAACTTAAACTAGGATCAATCCTAAATATATAAAAAATGTATTAAATCTCTGTATACAGAAACTATTACCCACACATTTCATAAGTGTTTTATTTTTGCAACATCTAGATAATGTCAATGAAAAAATTTATACCTTTCCAGCTTAACTCAAATATTTTTACTCAACTAAGATATTTAAATACCGATACTTTTTTTTCAGCTTCATAACATCAAACCCACATAAACTAATATCTCATATAGAAAAAGCCCAACCCATATCGAAGCATACAAAAGCTTATATTACCGCAACCAAACAAATCACACACTTCAAAGGTAGAAACCTAATGCTTTCCCAGTACGATGAAATACTAAATTACAGTAAAGAATTCTCCCGATTCATAAAGAACCGATATTTCCGAAATATTCAACTAAAATACCTTTTTCTTTATTTAACTATAGCATTTAATATAATCTCCTCTGCAACCTTTATATCTCTCCAACCTTCCACGGATACAAACTTATTGTCTTCTAACTTTTTATAAAAAGTAAAGAAATGAGATATTGAGTTTAAAAACAATTCAGGAAAATCAGAATAATTTTTTATAGCAGCATAATATGCATCCACTTTATCTAAAGGTACAGCCAATATCTTCATATCCTCTCCACCTTCATCATGCATAACCAACACTCCTACGGGTCTTGCACAAATCATTGCACCAGACATTATAGGAAATCTAGATACAACTAAAACATCAACAGGATCACCGTCCCCAGCACAAGTATGTGGTATAAATCCATAATTACACGGATAATACATAGATGTAGGCAAAAATCTGTCAACACAAAATAAACCCTTCTCCTTATCAAATTCATACTTTACTGGGCAAGAATTCTGACTAATTTCAATAACAACATTTATTTCTTTAGGTAGATTATTACCACTAATTACACCATCTAAATTCATAACCAATCTCTTAATACAATACAAATTAATAAAAAACGAAATACCATGTAATTTATTACACAATAAATAGTTTTATCAAGTACATAAATTATAAGTACACAAGATTTTTAAACAACACAATATAAATTAGGTTCAATATTAACAATAAATATCAACCCAAGTGAATTTAGCATATCTTCATCGAAGATACTATTCAAGGCAGATTCATACAAACACATGGTACTATAATCTTTATAGATTGGTTGCGCTTAACTTAATAAACTCAATATCAACCTCACTTCTCCATACATAAACAACAAAACTTGTAAGAAAATCCCTTGCAAGGTATCAACATATTTATATTAAAATGTTACATATTAAAAATAAGGTATATTCGATAAGGCTACGGTTTCATCATAAGACATCATAACATTTAAATTCTGTATTGCCTGACCTGCAGCTCCCTTCAACAGATTATCTATAACAGAGATTATAATAACCGTATTAGGCACCCTTCCTGCAAAAATTCCTAAATGACAACAGTTTGTCCCTATAACAGATTTAGTAGTTACAGATTTTTCTTCATCGATAGATACAAATACTGAATCTTTATAAAAAAAGTAACAACGCCTCTCGTACATCAATTAAAGATACTTCTTCTTCTAATTCAAGATATATACTAGACATCATACCCCTTTTTTACTGGGATCAAACTAGGTACAAATTGTAAATTAATATTTTCCTGACATGCAGCAAAACATAGCTCCTGTTCTATTTCAGGAATATGTCTATGGTCTGAAACTTTATATGATTTCATAATATCATAAACTTCACAGAAAAGTTTATCTTGAGCTAGAGATCTCCCAGCTCCACTAACACCTGACTTGGCATCAACTATTATATTATTACTCTTTACTAAACGGAGCCTTAGCAACGGAAACAATGGTATTAATACAGAAGTTGGATAGCACCCTGGACAAGCTACAAAATTAGATTTTTGAATATCCTCATAATATATCTCCGTCAAACCGTACACAAAATCTTTTATAAGATCTGGACAATAATGTAACCCATACCACTTTTTGTATATATTAACGTCTTTAATTCTAAAATCAGCTGATAGATCTATAATTTTAACATCACCATGAATTTTTCGTACAACTTCACTTGACTTACCATGAGGTAAACATAAAAAAACAACATCCACTTTTGACAAATCAATATCATTAAAAGACGAAATACTAACAGATATATTATCACTTGAGATGTGAGAGTAACTAGAAGACAGTAACTCACCCACCGAATGAGTTGCACACAAATACTTTATCTTAACCATAGGGTGAGACAACAACAAACGTACCAGCTCGACACCGACATAACCTGTAGCTCCAACGACAGCAACTGATATCTGATGACTCATGAAGGAGATTATCTCTTAGAAAACTGACAACTTTTCCTAGCTTTATGTTGACCATACTTTTTACGTTCAACAACACGTGAATCTCTCGTCAATAACCCATTCGCCCTCAAGATAACATGAAGACCAGGGCTAATATCCTTCAATGCTTTACTAATCCCATGCGCGACAGCTCCAGCCTGACCTGAAATTCCTCCACCTTTTACAGTAGCAACAACATTATAGCACCCAGAAGTCGATGTAACGATAAATGGATTATAAACCCTTCTACATAATGTATTCTTCTTAAAATAATTAAAAATGTCTAAACCATTAATCGTAATATTACCCTTACCTACTGCTAACCACACACGTGCAACAGCCTCTTTCCTTTTACCTGTAGCGTAAGCACGACCGCAGGCATCCACTTTCACAGCTTTCACATGATCATCTTGTTGACGAACGGACAAAACATCAGGATTATTTTCCATTATCTCCTCTTATTATTCTTAGCATTTATCGACAAAAAATCCAATTCTATAGGTTGTTGTGCATCATGCCTATGCCACGGACCAGGATATACATACAAATTTTTCAAACGACGACGTGCCATTGGACCAGTACTTAACATACGGCGAACTGCCATATTAATTATACGCTCCGGACGTTTATTCAAAAACAAGTCAGCCGGCGTACAACTCTTTATCCCTCCAGGATAACCAGTATGCCTATAATAAACCTTACGCTTCAACTTACCACCAGTAAACTGTACTTTTTCTGCGTTAATTATAATAACATTATCACCACAGTCCATATGAGGTGTATACTCAGGCTTATTTTTACCGCGCAAAATACCAGCAACAAAGGAAGCGAGCCTGCCAACTACCGCCCCACTTGCATCAATCACAACCCAACGCTTTTTTATTTGACTCGCCTTTAAAGAAAAAGTCTCCATTTGTATTCATCATTAATAAATCTCCATGGTAATAACACAATAAATTTTTGTCAATAAATAACTAATTTTAACTTTACCAACTTTATCTTAATTCTAAAGGACCGTCAGCTCTCTAGTAAAAATACACTTAGCATAGTATGCTTACAATCTCACTTAACATTTATTTAAGACAATAGTAGGAACAATCTTTTGGTTCTTCTTAAGAATAAACGTTATACAGAATATTTATAAGTTTCTTAGTGATTGTTAATGTTGATATTTTTAATTTATCATAATTTCAGTATATCCAGCTATAAACTTATTCAAATTCCCTGCCTATCCAGTAAGTACCAATCACTATAGTACACAGCCGCAATACCGCAATACTATAAACACATTAGTAGCACTAGCTCTTCCCGGTAAAAAACACACATCAATATTTATAAACCGCAGTGCTAATCAACAATCCTATTGCTGTAACTATACCCGCTTTTATTGTACAATACTATATGTTCAGGAAAAATAGAAACTGGTGATATAAAGCGGCTACTATAAACCACATTAATTGCATTATTAAAACATACAGCCATATGCCTTTAACCGCAGCCCAACCAACACAAATCAATTCAATACATCATCAGCAACCCACATCCTTTAATCAATGATACATCCATGCTAACTTCCATTATATCCAGTACCTATATTTACTACATACATAACATAGCATTGAACTAACTAAACCACGTATATTAATTCTTGCTAATAAAAGTCAATTACAGTTTAATGTAGGCATGATTTTTTCACACATTGAATAATAGTATTTTAATTATGATTAAATTCCGTATGTATAGAATTTTTTATTTAGCAATATTTATCATATCAATAGTATCTACCAATGGGTATTGCACTGATTTAAACCAAGCACTACATACAGCTCTGACAAACAATCCACATATAAAGGCAAAGTTTTATACTTCCCTAGAAAATAAGCAAAAAATAACACTGAATGGCATATCTAAGTTTTTACCATCACTCGTATGCTATTTTTCCATACGTCAACCTGACCTATCTTTCAGTAGCGATAATAAAATTGCTCGCTTTACAGTAAGCCAACAAATATTCAACGGAGGTGCTGATGCTGCTGCTTTTCGACAATCAAAACATTTAGTAAATATAGAAGAAATAAATTTTTTGATAGAGAAACAGAATATTTTGCTCAATACTGTAAATGCTTATATGAAAGTTCTTACAACAGCTGAAGTGTATAAATTAACTCAGCACACCCAAAAAAGTATTTACAGAACATTTACTTGCTACACAAAAACGCTTTTCTTTAGGAGAGGTAACAAAAACAGACGTGTCACAGGCCACTGCTAGGTTATCATTAGCAACATCGGAATCAATTAAAGCTTACGGCAATATGAAAACTGCAGAAGCTAATTATATTCACATAGTGGGAGAAGCACCTATAGATTTACAGAACCCCATTGCACCAGCAATACCGGAATCTTTAGAGACAGCATTAGAAATAGCACAGCAACACAACCTTTCCTTACACGCATCTCATAGTGGATACAAGGCAGCAAAACAAGGAGCTTTAATAGCAATAGCACATTTACTCCCGTCCATTAGCATATCATCTACAAGTTCATACACTTACAATAATCATCACCCTAATATAAATCCATCTCAACTGGTCAACAATGTCTTTGAAATTACAATGTCACTACCTATATTCCAGCAAGGACTTAATATTGCTGCAATTGCACAGTCAAATCTTGCAATAAAACAAAAAATGTATTCCTATCGTGAAGCCTTAAATGCTATAAAAGAAGCTGTTATTTCAAGTTGGGAAAATATTTCTACATCGACTTCTATGTTACAGGCTGCTCAAGATTCCGTAAAATATTCAGAAGTTGTACTATCTGGCATAAAACAAGAAGCAGAGCTAAATTTAAGGACAATTTTAGACGTATTAGACGCAGAGCAAGAACTGTTAAAAGCAAAAGTTAATTTAGTTAATGTACAGAGTAATGTTATAATGAGCATATATAATTTACTTGCATTAATCGGACAATTAAATATTAACTAATTATATATTAACACAGAAATTTAATTTATGAGTAATACTAACAATTTTAATTCCCTTAAAGAAGTTATTGCAAATATTAGAAAAGTCATGTGTAACACTGATAACACAGACTCCGTTATGGAACAAAGTGACACTGACAGTGAGGTGTTAAGTTTAGAAAATCCAGAAAATGCTGTGGAGTTGCACAACATACAACATGTGCATAACACACTAGATGAAATAAACCAGACTTTCCAATCCATAGCTGATTTACCAACACCCACACATATGCAGCCAATATGTCAAAATAAAACACAGCCAGATATACAAGCATCAACAGTAAAAGAAAATATTTATTCTCCTGACAAAGTATCAACCATGAATCAATTTATAGCCATAGAACAATCAACACAACGAGTCTCATCTCAAGAAAGAAGGCTAACTACAACAACTCTTTCGGAGGAAGTATCTAAAATTGACAACGCATCAGAAATAAAAGGCATTCACCAACAAAGTAGTTTCATATCAGATAATTTATTATCTCCTGAAAATATAGTTGCTAACAGTGAGGAAATAAAAAAACTAATTACGCAAATACATCGGTATACGGAAATACCCACTGAACAAAAAAAGTCCAACAATAGAAGAATTAGTAATAAACATGTTGAAACCCGAATTATCGATATGGCTTAATAATAATCTACAAAAAATAGTAAAGGATATAGTAGAGAAAGAAATTAAACATATTATAAAAAAATCAAATCAAGGCCAATAATTGTATCTTGTCTATGTGTACTCAGACATTCAAATATTACTAAAAGAGTTGAACTAACACTGGGATTGTCTATATGGTTAGTGCATTGTTTCAACGATCGCGCCCACGAGCCACACATTTTAAAATTTGCAAACTTGGCCAGTTTAGCTACGAAAAAACCAATAACACATCCAATAATTGCTGCTTAACACATCGTTCTCATGACAGTCAATAACGTTTTATCTTACCTTTCCCAATATTATGGTTCTATGCTAAAGCTAATGCGAAACCATTCATTTTTATCTCAAAACAGAATAAGTCTTTCAACATACTAATAATTGACCAATCGTGAATAGAACATCATTAAGATTTAACACACAACTAAAAAATAAGTGTTATATACTATCTATCTAGTACCTGACTTTTTTCAGGAACGACAATACATTATCGGTAATACCATCATAAACTCCGTATATTTCATCATTTAATGCTAGCGGATTTCCTAACTCTGCAGCATTACATACCTGAGGATATATTGCTACTTCTCCAAGAAAATCTATATTTAACGCAGTCGCCATTTTATTTACTCCTTGCTTTCCAAAGATATAAGTCTTATTACCAGAACTAGAATCAATAAGATAGCTCATATTTTCTACCATACCAATAATAGGAATATTCATTTTCCTCATCATATCACATATTTTAACTGCATCAATAATAGCCAATCCTTGAGGCGTAGAAACTACAACTACACCTGCAACATTAAATTTCTCACCAAGACTAATATGTACATCTCCTGTACCGGGAGGTGTATCTACAATTAAGTAATCTATTTCTCCCCACTCTGTATTCATCATTAGACTATATATAACTTTTGTTATCATCGGCCCACGCCAAATAGCCGCGTTATCTTTACTAATCAAATATCCAATTGACATACTTTTAATGCCATATTTAACAATTGGAATCATTTTATTATGAACATTTACTTCAGGATTTCTATCATCCTTAACTCCTAGCATATAAGGTATAGAAGGACCATAAATATCAAGATCAACCAATGCAGATTTATATCCTTTACGTAGTAAAGATAATGCTATATTGAGAGCAATTGTAGATTTTCCGACACCACCTTTACCTGAAGATATGAGTATAATATTTTTTAGATTTGAAACCGATACCCTGCGATTAGACATACCTTTAACTGATTTATCACGAGTATTACACGTACTAGTAACAATAATTTTTACCTGTTTGACATATTGCAACAGATTAACTGCTTCCTTACATTTTCTTTCAATTATATCTCTTTGCGATATAAGATGCTCATTCGGCAAATCTAATACACAATTAACAACACCCTTATCAAACGATACATACTTTACTAACCCCAACTCAACAATATTTTTATTGCTATCATGATCAATAACTGTCAACAATGCATTTAGTATATGTTCCTTACTTAGCACAGCTACCCTGAAAAAGATTGTCCTATTGTAACACAATATTTTCGTAAATACATATTTACTTTTACAAAACTATTATTATATTATATGAAGTTTCGTTTACATGCAGTATTAATGTTAATAACTTCTGGTGTATCTAGTATTAACCTCACACAGCGTATATCAGAGATTACTGGCATAAAGTTGGTTAACTCGCATGTATCACATTTTGGAGATCAGGAATTAAATGTGGAAGTAGAAGAAACACAAAATGATAAGAATAAACACATAATAATAATAAATTCTCTGTGTTTTCCAGCACATGATAATCTGCTGGAACTACTTTTATTAATAGATGCAACCCATAGAGCATTACATCCCAGTAAAGTTACAGTAATCATTCCATACTTGTGCTATACTAGGCAGGATAGAGTAATGTATAGAAGATTAGAGAGTAGCAACAATTTAGTTGTTTCTGCACTAAGTGCTAAAGTTGTTATCAACACATTAAAAGCAATACATATAGACAATATTGTCCTAATTGATTTACATTCAAATCAACTTGCTGGTTTCTTTGACACAATTATTACCAATTTAAGTTCACATACTATTTTTACAGGAGATATTATACAAAAACACAATGCAGATAATCTAGTTATTGTATCTCCTGACTATGGAGCATTAAACAGAACCAGAACCTTTGCGAGCGCATTATCAAAACAATATAAATTAGATCACGAAATTCAAGTAGCAGTAATAGATAAACATAGAAAAAAACCTGGTATATCAGAGGTCATGAATGTGACTGGTAATGTAGAATGCAGAGATTGTATCATTGTAGATGACATTGTAGATTCAGCTGGAACATTATGTAATGCAGCTTCAGTGTTAAAAGATATGGGAGCATTACGAGTTAACGCATATGTGACGCATGGTGTATTATCCGGTCATGCGGTAGAGAAAATTATCAATTCGCAATTGGATACCTTAACGGTAACTGATACAGTAAATCATGGTTCGTTTAATACATCAAAAATTCAAATTTTATCCGTTGATAAATTTTTAAGCGATTATATACTGTATAATTTAGTATAAGTTTAAGGAATAAATTGATAGATAATATACCCGAAAGTAACACTTCCCTTTTTCACACAAAGAGGAGCAAAACATTAGCTAAGGAAGATTTATTACAAGCCGCAAGGCTAGTTAGAATAAAACTAGATGATAATGAAGTTGATTATTATTTGAAGGAATTAGAGGTGGTACTAAATTGGATACAAGCAATATCACAAATTGATTCTAGTGGCATTACTCCAATGAGTCATGGTGGCATTGATTGTGCATTATACCTACGTGAAGATGTTGTAAATGACGGTGATATAAGAGATATAGTACTATCTGAAGCACCAGAACAAGAACATGATTTTTTTGTCGTACCAAAAGTAATAGAATAACATACTATAGACAACTAAAAGCTACTCTAATAAACCATGTTTATACTTTGTTTCAAAAATGTCATGCCGTTATAGAATAAGAATGTAATTTTTTGCAGGTAAAAATCATACTAGCACAGTGTGTAACATAAAAAAATTAACATTACAAGAAAACACATGCTACATTGTATCACAGGAGATGTGCATAATCCTTCATGATTGAATCAACATTATAGAATAAATTACTTATTATAAATCAATGTCTATCCGATAGACCTGACAAATCAATATAAATCTCCTCTGCACTACACATTTCATCATTATATAAAGATAACTACACATTAACACTCAACAGCGCATCTACTGTTTTCTTTCTGACCACTATATGCAACCTTATTTTATACAGAAATATCTTTCAGTATCCAATTACTATAAATAGCACAGCAGCATCACGCCATTCTATAATTTATACATGTTTTTTCTACTATACATAGAAAAATTAAACTAATTTCCCATCATTTTCATCAGCACATACTGTAATACACCACCACTTTTAAAATATTCGACTTCAATAGCAGTATTAAGACTGCAAACCAATGTAATAACTTCACTAATACCATCTTCTTTTCTAAAAATGATACATTCTACTTCCTTATTTATACCAATTTCCCCAATAATACTAATCTCCTCATTACCCACAAGTCGCAAAGTTTTCCTTGTACATCCATTTTTAAACATCAGCGGTAATATACCCATGCCAATAAGGTTAGACCTATGTATACGTTCAAAACTTTCCGCTATAATGGCTTTAATATTTAAAAAGAAAGTCCCTTTAGCAGCCCAATCTCTACTTGATCCGCTACCATATTCTTTACCAGCAATTACAACCAATGGTACATTATCTTTCTTATAGAGTTGTGATGCATCAAATATTGACATCTCTTCACCAGTGGGGACATACTTAGTAAAACCACCTTCGCGACTTACCATTTCATTGCGTACACGAATATTGGCAAAAGTTCCACGCGTCATCACATGATGATTCCCTCTTCTTGACCCATAAGAATTAAAATCCCGTACCGTAACATTATTCTGTATTAAAAATTTACCTGCAGGACTATCTATATCAATATTACCCGCTGGAGAAATATGATCAGTAGTTACACTATCACCTAACAAAGCTAAAATATTCGCGTTGTTAATACTAATATTATCATCACCATCGACACTGGGAGACAGATCATTAAAATATGTAGGCCTCTGCATATACGTACTATCTGCATCCCACATGTAAATATCGCTATCAGCACATTTTATATCTTCCCAATGTTTTTCTCCACTAAAAATATGTTTATACTTATCAACAAACATCTGTTGACTAATGGTATTAAAGATAACCTCATTTATTTCATCACTAGATGGCCATATATCTCGCAGATAAATGTTTCTTCCTTTACCATCGACAGCTATTGGATCAACATTAAAATCAATATTAACAGTACCAGCTATAGCATAAGCCACAACAAGAGGAGGAGAAGCTAAAAAATTAGCTTTTATACATGGATGTATCCTTCCTTCAAAATTACGATTACCAGATAAAACTGATGCAACTACCAAATCATTAACCCTTATATCCTCTTCAATATTAGATGCTAGTGGACCAGAATTCCCTATACAAGTGGTACATCCATAACCAACCAAGTAAAACCCTAGCGCATCTAAATGTTCCTGCAACCCCGATTTTGTCAAATATTCAGTAACAACTTGCGATCCAGGAGCTAGCGAAGTCTTGACCCATGATTTAGACTTTAAATTTAACAAATTAGCTTTACGTGCAACAAGTCCAGCTGCAATCATAACACTTGGATTTGATGTATTAGTACAACTGGTAATAGCAGCAATCACAACATCACCGTTTCGTAAAGATTGTTTTTTTGTACTAACTTTGGTTAATTCTGAATTTGGTAATAAATCTTGTAACTTTGCCTTTACCTGAGAAAGAAAAATTTTATCTTGAGGCCTTTTTGGACCAGCAAGAACAGGTTGTACCTCTTCTAAATCAAATTCTATTTTATCATCATACCGTAATTCTTCTTTAGTATGCCACAAATATTGCTTTTTGGCATAGGATTCTACCAAATCTATAAGTAACAAATCACGTCCTGTTATTTCCAAATATTCTAGAGTTTTATGATCTATAGGAAAGAATCCACATGTAGCACCATATTCAGGCGCCATATTGGCAATAGTTGCTCTATCAGCAATTGATAAACTATCTAATCCATCTCCATAAAATTCAATAAATTTCCCTACAACTCCCTTACTCCTTAAAATATTAGTAATAGTCAATACCATATCTGTCGCAGTAACACCCTCCAACAGTTTTCCAGTGAGCTTAAACCCTATAACTTCAGGAATAAGCATAGTAATGGGCTGACCTAACATAACTGCCTCAGCTTCTATACCACCTACTCCCCACCCTAAAACTGATAAACCATTAATCATAGTAGTATGACTATCAGTTCCAACTAAAGTATCTGGATATATGAGATTTCCTTCACTCCATATCACTTTAGCGAGATGCTCTAAATTTACTTGATGACATATACCAGCTCCAGGAGGAACTACACGGAAATTCTTAAAAGCATGTTGCCCCCACTTTAAAAACTTATATCTTTCTAAATTTCTCTGTATTTCTATAGATACGTTTCTATTAAAAGCATCACTACTTCCATAAGAATCGACTTGAATAGAATGATCTATAACCAAGTCAACTGGTACCTTAGGACTAATTATATTTGGATCTTTGTTATTTTCTTTAACACAATCACGCATTGCAGCTAAATCAACTATTGCAGGCACACCAGTAAAATCTTGCATTAATACCCTAGCTGGAGAAAAATTAATCTCACAATTCACATGTTGATTAACACATTGAGAGAATCTTTTTTATATCTTCAATCTTAACATTATGCCCGTCTTCTTTTCGCAATAAATTTTCAAACAGTACTTTAAGTGAATATGGAAGTTTACTAATATCCACCCCCAACTTATTACATGCAACTTTTAAACTAAAGTACTCATAACAATTTTGTCCTAAACTCAATTTTGCTTTTGAATCAAGAGAATTTAAAAATTCCACACCATATACTCCTTGTAACCTAACTTTTCATAAAATAATCAACATATAAAGACAACATTTAGTATACACTAAATATTTAAGTTAAAACACCCATAACAAGCTCCTCAGCACATTAATGACATTGCACTGACATGTCTTCCACACTTACTTCTATTTAAAGAACCTATTAATAATAATACACCGAATATAGATACCTTTAAATCAAGTATTCAAAAACACTTTCAACAATTTAAACATATTACACTGTTCTCTACGGCTTATATTTTTTATTAACTAGAACTAAGTATACATACATAAATTTTATTTTCTATTATAAACTAAATAGAATTTCTATAATTAAGATTAATGCTAACATTATAAGAAAAAAGTCTATTCATATTTTTATAACATTTCACTACAACAACTAATTCTCTAAACATGTCTTTAACACTATAAGCTAGTATTATAATACATATACATAAAACCCATCTCCACGTTCAATAATTGTTGAATAGATAGTACCTACAGGTAACATGCCATGCTAAAATATGTGTTACTACAATAAACACAAGTAATACTACTGAACAACCTAGAATCAACAAATGGTGTCACTCCTCTCAGTCACTGAACAAAAATTTTTATAACTGCATAGTACATGAATTCATAGTATTTCTATATTCTTTGTTTCCATACCGAACAACATCTTAAACAAAAAAATTGGATATCCTTTACAATTATTTTGATTAATTACTTGGAATACTAGAACGTAAAAATTACAAGCAACAAATTTTGCATAGAAATAAATCAATGTTTATACAATTTTGATTAAGAGCATAAATGAATTACCTGAGGTAACATATTCATATATAGACAAGGACATAAACCAACATTGGAAGCAAGTTTATAAGACATCAATGAGGTTTTGTATTAACATAGGGACTATCTAAAGAAAACATTGGTATATTCACATAGAAAACCTGTGCAGCATCCTCGTCCATAAATTGATATTCCCCATGCATCATACCAGAAGGAGTACTTAAATAGGCCCCACTTGTATATTCAAAAAACTCTCCCGGCTTTAATACTGGCTGTTTTCCTATAACACCAAGACCAGTTACCTCATTAATAATACCGGTTGAATCAATGATTTTCCAACTTCTCCTTAATAACTGAACTGTTGAACTACTTTTATTTTTTACTCTTATATTATATAACCATATATAACAATCTTCGTCGGGAGCAGATTGTTCTTCTAAATAACTCGGAATAACTTTAACTTCTATAAGTTTAGTCATGCTGTAATATTGCAACGTCATAAACAACCTTCAGTCATACTGCAATAATACATTAATTTCATCAATATATCAATACACAATACCTCGAGTTTATTAGTTGAGAAAATTAAAAATATTTAAATCACAAGTAATATTTCATCAAACCACTGTTAATTGATTTTCTTTTCTAACTAAAACTTTCAATCAGAATGTCATTCTGATGCAAGTGCTATCATAAATTCATATAATCTTGTTTATTTAATTGACTTATCTTTTTAAGCAAGATTATTATTAACTTCTGGTAATACTACAGAATCTATTGCTATGCTGCATGACTCACATATTAATCCTGGATCCACTATTGGAATTATCGGTGGAGGCCAGCTTGGAAAAATGATCTCTATAGCTGCAGCAAAATTAGGATATAAAACTCACATATTAACTGATAATCCTGACAGTCCATCGGTGCAAGTTACCAATAATGTCACCGTACTAAACAGTTACCGCGATACAGAAGTACTACTTAAGTTTGCATCTAACATCGACGTTGCAACTCTGGAATTCGAAAATATTCCAAGTACTGTAATAGATGTTTTATCGAAAAAAACAAAAGTTTATCCTGGTAAAAAAGCTTTGTATATTGCCCAAAGTAGAATAAGAGAAAAACAACATATAAGAAATTTAGGCATCAGAACTACAAATTTTAAAATAATTGAAAGACATAATGATTTAGAACAGAATATCCTAGAATTAGGATATCCTGCTCTATTGAAAATCACAGAACTAGGTTATGATGGAAAGGGGCAGTATACAATAAAACATGAAAATGATCTAAAAGCCTTGTCAATACTCGATTGGGATCAGACGTATATTTTAGAAAAGTATGTAAAAATCCATAAAGAAATTTCTGTTATAATCTCAAAAAGCGTTGATGGTTCCATAGAATTTTTTCCTATTGCAGAAAACTATTATGACAATGGTGTTTTATCAACATCTTCAGTTCCAGCACAAATTAGCGAAGAAATAAGTGCACAAGCACAACAAATTGCAATAAAAATTGTAGAATCTTTAAATTTAGTGGGTCTATTAGCAATAGAGTATTTTATTACAGATACGCAAGAACTGATAGTAAATGAAATAGCACCTCGTCCTCATAATTCCGGACATTGGAGTTTAGATGCTTGTAATATCGACCAATTTGAACAGTTAGTAAGAGCAATCTGTGGATTACCTTTGCAATCGGTAAAACTATTTTTCCCATGTACTATGAACAACATACTAGGAGAAGATATATACAAGTATTATAAATATGAAGCTAAAATTAATGAAAGTGTATATATATACGGCAAGAAAAAAGTTAGTAACAAAAGAAAAATGGGACACATTAACACCTTAGAGTTGAATTGATCTCATATTTATAAATTCTGTGACAATTATATATTGCTCTATATAACGCTCACTATTGCTCAAAATATCACAACATATATGTGCAACTTTTATACTTAACAATTCAGTATGTTAAGGATATTCTCGTACATAATATTCACATCGTTAGAAAAAAATTTATAAGCTAATTCTTATCTGTAGATAAACACTTCAATTAAGCTGTAGTTGATATTTTACATCCATTATTATTCTCTATAAGAAACACTATAAAATTACATGGAACTCTCACATAGCTATTATGATACTTTTCAGCTAATGGATCTATACTATTTTCATAAGCTGTAAATTTACTCATATAAAACCTCGTATCCAGAAAATCATATAATAATTTGCCTATGAATCTGGAAATTCAGTATTGATTGTAATACAAAAGTTCTTGGATTAAATGTTGTAGGAATTTCCTAAGCCTAAACGTGATTCTGTACTTATTTGTTACGTTTTGCATGCATTAATTATCTCGACAGATCACATACAATACTAGTAGTAACATGGGTTTTGGATCATGTTTTCACAAGTAATCAAGAATTTGACGACTAGATTGAAGAAATCAATATATATTACAAACCAGATCCACAAATAGAAATTTAATGTTTTCGTAAATTTTTGCACTATGAAAACTTTAATTACGAAAAGCCACAATTACGTAAGATATAAAAAGTAACTACAATATAGGCTAGATTATTTTTTTATCATACCAATCTTCACAAGTGACTTTTACCATACTACTTGCTCCCTTTTCAGTGGAACGAGTTTCAATATCAGCACACCCACCGGCACCAAAATATTTACTAGTATTTTCCTCTAAGATTTTTCCTGAAGTGCATTCGTCTTTTTTTAGTTCTTCCCACAAATTGTTCTTAGTAAAACTTTGATAAGGAATAAACCTTATTCTTTTATCACTTGGTATATTTTCGGATTTCCTGTCTTCAGGGCCATCAACTACTCTATAATATAACATTCTCTTATCACGTACTACATTATTCGCAACCACATTTGTTTTTAGATCATGAGGTAACTTTCCACCACCATTTGCCATTAACGCTACTTCACAAACTTCTTTTCCAGGCAAATCCATCTTGCAAAACGTAACTATAGCATCCGTTCCTGTATCACTCCCATCATCTAGAATTTGGTGGTGCATTTCTCGCAGTTGTATTCTCAAGAAATATTTATTAGATTTCTTTATTTTAAACATACCCATTACATATTGGCCAGGCTTTCCTTCTTCATTTTTCCAATTTTCAAGATCAATTCTACCAGGTTGCCCACCAGCCCAAATCTCTACTTTGACAAAATCACATTTATCAGGTATGGCATGCACACCAGTAAGTTTAGGATAACGCAGCCACACATCTACACGGTTATCACTTTCTACTTTCTTCTTGGGCTTTGAGTCTACAAGATTGTCATTTGTAGGAATTCTTTCTGCAACATATGTCTTACTGTCAAAATTGTCGACACACATCTCCATGGAATAAGCATCCAAAAATTCCAGTTTATTCTTGAATTTTATATCTAAAGACAATTTCTTCTTATTATCAGCATTGACATACCTTAACACTTCAGCATCAAATTGACCAGAGCCTGTAAATTGTGTTAAAACTTCAGGATAGAGATTTGTTAAACTGCGTCCCATTAACCTTAACTTAGTATTCTGATATAAATAAAAAAGAATCTTTAAAATCATTACATGGATTATTCGCTGGATAAATATCTAGTTTTTCACTTCTATCTTGCTCATCAGCAAAAAAATAGTAATCATCTTCATTTATTAAAATCCCATCTAAAAAATCTTGCGTTTTATCTTTTATGATATATTCGTAATCAGCACACTGAATATACTTTCTCCCATTAGTACGTACATAGCGTACCATTCTATCAGATAAAGGTTTAAGCCAAATATGTCTATCATATCCATTCTTACTAATTTTTAGTACATATCCAAACACAGTATTCATACCATCTATACATTTTACGGCAATTTTATCATTACCCTGGTATTTTATCTTACTCATTTTACCGTTTGGACAATACTTTTTTGGCTTTAAAATTTTTCCATTTGAACATTCTTCATATAAGTAAAACCGATGGTTATTAAGATTAATTCTAGGTGCAACAATTTTAATACTTGCTCTATTTAATACATCACTTCCAATTGCAAAATCCTGCTTTAAAGAAGTTGTATTAACAAAGTTTACCTTTATCTCATTGTTATCAGATTTACTTAATATTGGTTGAGGTAATACAGGAATAGGTACACATTTAGTAATAAATCTTCCCTTATTATAATAATCAGCGCATATCCTGTTATAGCCAAGTCTATAAATTTTAAATTTATACAATTTTTTTATTAAACATAATTTTACAATTTTTTTGCATAAAATCATCATCAGATAAAAAAAATTTTGTTTATATAATACGCCATTATCAGCTACTATAAGTCTAATACCAGGGTTAAAAAATGTTTGTTGAGAAAACTCTACAGGAACAAATCTCATCATATTTTTTTCTTCAAAAATCATTGAACAAAATGGCAAAGGTTCTATAAATCTTGGGCCTATTCTCTGGCATAGCGCTTTATTACCACATTTTGAACCCCATTCTGCTCGATTCGCCGGAAGATCTTCACAATAATCAACCACACATGTACACAATTTCGTGTTAATAGGACTACTCTTATCAATATAAAGAATGGAGTGATAGGAAAGGAAACTTGGTCTTTTACACTCCCATACACCAACAATTACACAAGAAAGGAAATCGCATATTTCTACTTTGTTATTCAAAAACTTCAAGTGTGCTAAACGAATTTCACGCTCTCTATTATTAACTTTCCCATAGCAAAACGCACATACACAAAAATTACTAAACATTAATATAAATAAACACACTATAATTTTAACAATGTTAGCAACATATCCACCCATAAACACATTTACTTTTAATATATATAATTGAGATACAATTTTTAATATATTAACATAAATAATTTTTATATTAACTATATTTTACTACAATATTAAAAATAAAATTAACTTTCAAGCTGATATCATAAAATAGATTAAAGAATATCATTCACAAACACGGGAAACAAATCCACAGTAATATACTTAAAACATATGATAGAAGATCAAAACATTTTGCTAAATAAGAACAACTAACTCAATATATACAAACATTTAATACAATATCCATACGGTATATACCAGAATGTAAACTTCTCAAAATACCAGCTCAACATTCACACTATATTGAATTACAGTAAAAAAATTCCTCTACGATATCTGGAAAACACGAATATTAATATGTAAAAACAATGTTTTACTTAAGTTATGCACGTATGCTCATTCATTTAACATTTTATTTATCTACCATATCTATATTCATTCGTTTTTCTATCTTACTTCTTTCTTCACTTTCACTATATTTCTTTTAAAATCATTTTCTACTTGTTTTTTTACTTTCTCTGACAATTTATAATAACCAAGTATTTGCCAGATATTTTTACTATACTTCCAGCACATTTTGTTACTACTGTTTTTTATGCTAAAAAAAACAACAAGCAGTATAATTCTGGTACAGTTTACATGATAAACCAACGTCACCATCTTCTAAGCGTATATTATTATTATTATCACTACCGTAATAACATCCACCATATTTACACGACATACCAATATCCGGATGATGGTCGACAGGTTTACCTAAAACTTGTGCTGAACATGATTCTTTGCTTTTACCAAGCATATACTCTGTTTTACCATTTTCATTGTAAATACATACAGCATCCAAACATCCACTACTTTTTGACATCTCTATCCGTAGTATTTAGACAAAAAGTCTTTTCCTTCGGGTCATAAACATATTCATATTGTATTTTCTTTTTATCATATATTTTTTCACTTCGTAATACTTGTGCACTATAATCAGACAAATCACTTAACAATGCCATACTTCCATCATAAAAATCTTGCCTAAACTCTATAGGCAACTCACTAGGCAAGTCATAATTAGAAAATTCTCTCAATAAAACACTACCTTTTGTCTTCCAGCAAAGATTTTCTATATAATCTTTTTTGCCTACACCAAGATAGCAACATACATACTCATCACTACTTACATTAATTTTAAGACTAGCATATTGACTTCTATAGCATGATAAAGTAACGATTTCATCGGCATTATAACATACTTTATGGTTAAGCCTTACATCACCATTCTTTGTTTCAACGTAAGAACTACGACTGTGAACATTGCTACCTGTTCTACCACCACGCCTACTATTCCTCACATTTAACCCATTATCGTAACAATATTGTTGGTAGCCCACGTAGTAATCACTTAAACTTATTTTCATAAGATTGCCTCTATTAGAAAGATTGTAACGAAAATGAGGTTCAAGATTATTTGGAATAGCATCACATTGCTTACTACCAAACATAGTAATAGGCGTTGGAAATGCAAGACCACGTTTATTTGAAGAATATATACAAACAGAACTTAAACAGCCTCCTTTTCCATCAGTAATATTTTCTTTTTTTATCACATAGTAATCCTCGTTCTTCATCATATTTATACCTTTGTGTAACTTGTTTAGTTTTTTGCACGAGTTCTACATTTTCACTCCATACCTCACATGTTAACCTAACTAATCCATCAGCACCTTGTTGTATTGACTTGTGTACACTAGCACATCCTCCAGCACCAGGATATTTATTTGAATTTTTCTCAAATGTATTCGCTGGTCCGGAGCAATCTTCAGCACTTAATCCTATAACCCCATCAGGAAAATCTGGATTTCCCCACGGGATAAGTATATTATTCGATAACCACATAGGTTTATGTTTAGAAAAGTCCATCCCAGTGGCTGATCTATAATGCTTTACAGTGTTATCATTAATAAAAGAATTATTCTTTTCGCAATTATCGTGAGTACATCCACGAGCTACAAGTGACACTTCACAATTATCGAATTTCTCAGAATCACACAGCGCTACTACTGTATCTTCTCCATATGCTCCAGGATACCTTCCCCCCTTCACCTACATGTATTACTATCTTTTTCCCTTGTTTATCATCTACTTTTAATATGCCAAAAGTATAATTACCAGGAGCACCAGAATAAGCTTTACCATTTTCTATATAACCAGCTTGACCTCCTCCCCAAGCTTCAATTTTGATAAAATCACATTTATGATAATGATTTGGTTGATGCTTTCCTACATAATATACGTAACGATGCCTACTAGAGCCATTCATATGCCTTTTTACTCTATATTCATACTTAGGAAATTTATCTACACACATCCCTTCTAAATATGGATCTACTTGTGTTAAACCATTCAAAGAATCCCCATTAACTAGGAAGAAATCCACATTTCTTAGTTCATTTCTATTCCTATTTTTACCAAAAGTTTCAAAATCAATACTGCTATAATTATACAAACAACTCTTAGTTTGTTCTTTTTCGTCAGAAGAGTACTGTACCTTTCCAAATATACATTCCTTATAATCCTTGATTCTCCTAAGAACAGTTGTACTATCAAAATATAGTTCGCTATTTCTACACAAACTTTCTTCCCTATTAGTTTTATATTTAGCAATACGATATCCTGATCTGGGAATAACATAATGACCATCGTGATACATAATAGAAGCTAGAAAAGACTTCATTGGTATATTATCAAGATCATAACTCATACTATCATCACATTGACGATACTCACCATCGTCATATCTCTGGCGTACTAACTTCCTTTTATTTAGCCTCACCCAAAAATACCTATGTCCACCAATAGTCTTATCATACTTTTTCACATAATATCCCAATCCTGAGTAATTTAAGCCTTTTACACATTGTACACCATGACCACCACTTATACCTTCAGTGTCAGATATTGTACATTCCGATCCACTCAAACACATTAACTCATGACTCTCCCACTTGAGCATGGGAGTCGCTAGAGCAATATCCTTACTCACTAACTTCTGGAGCTCAACTATAGACATGAGCTTCTTCTCATCAACGCTACTAAATCTAGTATCACTATCGGTATCTTCACTTAATTTCTTAGTACTGACTTCAACAACAATTTTTCCTTTTTCTCCAATTTTTCCTACTTCTTCCTTTACTTTAGGACGTTTTAACGCAGGAATAGGGAAACATTGCTTTATACACTGACCAACATACCCATAATAAATACACACATCATCGAAACCTTTAATATTGCGCCTATGAGTTCCATAATATGTAACACCATACTTTTTTAAACGTGATCGCAATCTTACGTATATTGATGCTTCACTTCGCATATCACTCATCATACTTTCAAAATCACGCGATATATTATCGCTTGATATAGTTAGACTACTAGAAGATAATCCTTTAGAGGAAGGAAGCACAAGAGATAACTTAGGAGAAAAAAATGACTGCATATAAAACGGAACTATGCGAAAATCAAGAGCTTTAACTTCTTTCAACATAATGTCACAAAATGGGTAAGGATGACTACTAAGTGTATCTAAAGTATTAAACTCAGAAGCATCACTACATTGAGACAAGCTAGAGTATCGAGATAATGAAGTACAAGGAATAATACACAAACAAAATATGACAACACACTGAGTAATTCTTTTCAACACACACTTTACCATTCAACAGAAGATATACATTCCCCAAGTTGCATACTCAAAGAAGCGTGCATTACACAGTAAACTACTCAATACATCAATCTACTAAAGTGTTAACTTGTAATGCAACAAAACATATAACAGGATCCCTTTTTTACTAAAAGAACACTCATAACAATGTGCCGAACACATCACAATGAATATTAAATCACGTAGGAACAGGACATACAATTCAGTACCAGAAACACATCGCATATTTACCATATGGCAAAATCCACCTGTGTAAAAGCTTAGCAAATTCAAAAAATACCAACTGTATTTAAAACTACTATACCATAACAAATAATATCGATCTTACTCCTTCTTAATTCAACTAAACTACCATATATGCTAGCAATCATGCTATCTATAGTAGAAATCATTATATACAAATAAAAAATTAGTCAATGGTTTCTAAAAACACAATTATTATTTACAACTCACAATTAACTACTAATTAATACATAAAAAGATGTGTTATTTGTGCATGATATAATTCTTATCATTCTTAGATGAAAAATAACAACACATAAAACACTACTAACAATATCAGGTTAGTAAAAGTTTTCCACTTATAATCAAGGTTCAAACAGCAATCAGTTTTTAGATAATATACATTTTGTGAACTTACTCTCAAAATCAACTTTATAAAAATATATAAACAACTGCCTAAGTAATCAGATGCATGTCGTGATATTACAAATCTGGTATTTTCTTGCAGCATTCCGATATGAAATATCATAAGGAAATTTTTTACCAAAATTACTTTTTATAAACCTAGCAAATCCATATCGAAGTTTAACTCCTAAACCTACTAATTTAAATTTGATAGTGCTAAAAAAGAACTCTATTTCATGATTTATTAGAAATAAAAATCTCGTATTTCTTTGAATTGGATAATATTAAATCAAAATCATGAACTACTATTAAAAAAAATTACATTTTTCTATCTTTTATATATAGCACCAGATCAGAAAATCGTTGCCATAGCGATCATAGTTCAATAGATCCATAAGTTTCATAGAAATTGCTTTATCCACTTCACAGAATTCTGCCCAATTGCTTCAATAATAAATTGCCGCATTTCCATCGAAATTTCTATCTATATTCCATATAAAAAAAGTAAGCATCACATGTCTTCACTACCTTACCATTTTTCATTTTTTGTCTGTTTCAAAAATCAACTTTATAAACTCTTCAAAATTATAATCGTATAAAAAATGAATATGTGAAGCATGAGCCAATAACATAACTATGTTAAGCCTATGAGCCAAACTTACCATATTTCATATCTTCCACATTTTTCAGCAGCATTCTAATTTCATTATGAGGGAATTCTATATCTAACGCAATAAATTTATACTTTATGGATTAAAGTTGAACTCTGAGACCTCAGAATTAAATATAACAACATCAAACCACAATTTTATCCTGAACATCAAGAATACCTAGCTCAGAAAAAATCCTATACACGTCTAAACAACCACAAATATTCTTAAACAGAGGAATGCATTATTTCTAGATTCGAAACCTGTACTTCTTTTATCTTTATACACAGCATCTACAAAATCATATATCGCCATTCTATAGTAGTCTAATAAATACGCAAATTCTGGAATTTGTTTTACTTTTTCACAGAAACTCTGTTTACTTATTTTTGTAATAAACAGCTGTAATTCACTAGTAAGTTTATCTTTATATTTATTTTAGGTAACAAAAAAGTACTTATCTCGTCACAACCTTGTCATCTTTTTCAAAAATCAACTTTACAAAATCTCCAAAACATTCATCACATGTGGAAGATAAGTAGTACACATAAAGCCACGCCACAAGAATATTAAATTTATGAGTACCATATTCACCATAATTCATTGCATTAACATCTTGAAGTAACATCATAACAACATCGTATGGGAAATACTCATTAGAAGAATGTATTTCATTTATTATCTTTATTACAATATCCTGCTTTATATCTATCTCTGAAACTACCCAATTTAATATGGCTGCATCAAACAATAACATTATATTATCATTTGAAATACCTACATCAGTAAATATTTTAGATACGTCTACACGATTTATAAGCTGCTCAAAATTAGAAATTGTTGCTTTTAAACCGGGCGTTAACTTAACAAGATTATTATAATTATTACGCACTTTAAACATATTATTTACAGCACCATATAACTCCGTCATATATTCGTCTAGTGAAGTTGCTAATTTTGGAAATCTCAATACCTCTTTGCAGAATTTTTCTTCACTGATTTTATTGATAAAATCTTGTATTGGTAAGGGCAGTTTGCTTCTATATCGATTCATTTTTTCCAATGAAACAGACATTTCTTTTCCACAGCTTTTTAGATTTTGTGTAACGCACTAAATTTATTCCTAACATTAATTTTACAAAAGGTTCAGCATAAAGTTGAAAGGTTTCTCTATCATACTGATAGAAAATATACATCCAAGAAACTACAATGTTATTCTTTTTATAACCTGATTGTTCTGTTATAACACCTCTATGTATCATATTAATAAAGTCTTTATATTCTGTCCGAAACTGCTGATTTTCTAATTCTACACTGAAAAAATCTCGTTTATTGAATTCCTCATCAACTATACTAAAGATGGATCCTATCTTATCTGATTCAGCATAACCTACATCACTGCTTACCAATTGATCGACACTTTCAGACTTATCATCTAATACATAGTAATTTAACAAACCTTCAGGTGGACTTACTATATTTACACCTAAATTAAAAATAAGAGCATCAATGTATAGGAGTAATCTTTCTGGTGAATCATTAATTCCAATACTTTTTAATGCTGTTTGAAGTCGAACATTGTTTAATTCTGTTAATAATTTTTTACGGTGGGCTGGCAAATTATGTGCCAACGATGCTTTATCATGTAATACTTTCTTCAACGCAGATAAATATTCAGATATACTTACTATCACATGCGGAAAAAGCTTTAGCTTTTGACAAAAGTTTGGTTTGCTTATTTTTGATAAAAATCCCCTTACTTCTTGAGGAAGATAATCTGTTGAATGATTGATCTTTTCTATCACCATTACAATGGAATCATCACACTCATTCTCATCCTTTAACACTATGCGTCCCACCAAATCCGACCATTTTTCACAGGTCAATTTCACCATGCCATCTGCACCTTCTTGAGCAGAATTATAAATACTTGAACATCCACCAGCACCTGGATATTTATTAGCATTTTTTTCTAACTTATTACTACTATCAACACATTCATTATCTCCCTTCTGTATTCCACCATAAGGTAGGTTAACACCTTGATAAGGTACCAATATTTCATTACGTTCTGACTGATTCATACCAGAAGCAAATCTATAATGTGTTAGATATTCAATTCCTTTAGAAACATCCTTAAGATAGCTTCCCATAGCATGACCACCTTGGGCCACCAATTCTATTATACAATCTTTACCATATTCATCATTACATAACTTTACACTAGTATCTCCTCCAGAATGACTCAAATAATTATGCCTACCCTTACCACCAGGACCTACATCAACTATCAACTTTTTCTTCATCATATCTTCACTAAGTCTCAACAATCCCATAACATAGCTACCAGGCCTACCAGATTTCCCAGATCTTGATATTCCAGATGCACCACCACCCCATGCCTCTATTTTCAAAAAATCACATACTGTTTTCTTTTCATCAATACTTAACTTATAAGTATTCGGTAACACTTTTCTCTTTAAAGCTCTAACTTTATATTCATAAGAAGGAAAATTACTTATACACATACCTTGTAATATCGGGTTCAAAGGCTTGATTTTATCTTTGTCATCGTCATCATGAAAAAAATTAGTAAAATTATCATCACTCACATAAAACGAGCGACAGCTCTCAAAGTTCCTGACTCCATTATTCCATTTAACCACACCTTTACAAGTGTGTTGTTTGTTCTTTTCATACAGCCTAGTATCCTCATATTTATACAATGCATTACCTTGACATGCTTGCATTTTAGGATTGTAGTGACCAGCAATGTCAAAAAACAAATCACTCTTTATACTTTTCACTTCATCCAATTGATCCTGTGTCATACTCCTGATGTCCACTGCAGAATCATAGTTACATTTTTCATATCTTTCACTGTTCTTTCCATTTTGTGTTTTTTCTGAAACAACCCCATAACCCCATAGCATCTTCTTATGTGTACTTAGCCAAAAGTTTCTATGGTTTTTCCTCAAAGAGTACTTCATAGGAGCAAAAGGCATATCAACAACACACACTACATTCCCTCTATCGTCATGAGCATAACCAAGTCTTCTAGCGGTTCCATCGGCACATTGACTTGAATCTTCTACTATTTGACCATTTGAACATTCATATTGGCTAATTAAAGTATAATCTTTCAAGTTAATCTTAGGCTTTATTACGGAAAAAAACAAATCTTGATCTTTCGTACCTACTGGCACATCAACACTGCAAATAGATGGTTGTTCGCAATCCTGATATTCAATACGTATATTATTTCCATAATTAGCCACGACTTTAGGACGTACTAATTCTGGAGAAGGTACACAAACAGTCTTTCCCGGTACTCCATTATCAGTATATTCTACACATGTCATATCGTACCCTACTTTATAGACTCTAAACTCATAAGAAGTCCCTAAGTATGTAATATTATATAAAGTTTTTTCTCCCACTTTATAAGACTTAGCATATAAATCCATTTCATAAGGCTTTGCTAATCCAGAGCGAATACGTAACTTGGCACCACTCTTAAAGAAGTTTTGCTTAGAAAATGACAAAGGAGTAATAGAAACTATATTCACTGGATTAAATGCACTACAGAAAGGCGGAGGATCAACAGTTTGCAACACATTCTTACAGCGTATACTTTTCTGATCACATTCTTCTCTTACAGATTTAACACTACAATTACCAACAAAACATATACAAACTTTTGGATCAGTATCTGTTTTATCATAAAATGCTATCGCAGCAATAGATGAATAAATTAAGCTACCAGAATACATAATTTTACAACCACCTATAGGGATAGAATGTTCTTGTGCATACCCTAGACGACAAGCCAAATGTATAAACATCATTTCATGTTGCATTCTCGAACGTTTTTCTCTATCAGCAGGAACACTTAACAAATCAACATATAAACGTTCTATATCAGAGTAATCCCCTAGCCTATAATCCAGATACAAAGTCTTTTTCTTATCAAAATTAAATTTAACAAATTTTATATTTACAACATCATTGACAGATTCCGTATTATCAAGTGGTTTATAATAATCAGAAAAGTGCAGCATATAATGACCTGCATAGTTTTCTAGTGCATCATCTTTAGCATCTCGCGATAAACCTCCCCAAGCACTTATGGACCCATTGAAATAAAAGAAGCATAACAACATAACCAAGCACAAATTTATACTTTTAAAATGCAGCACTCTCATAAATACGTTTATTATTAGCTATAAAACATCTGTAAGATCATTCACAATCAAAGGATTCTTCGGCAAACAAAATGACAAATACGTATGAATTTTCCTTTATGGACAGGATATATCATAAACTCCTATATCATACCAAGAATTTTCTTATAAAACCCAAATATAATGAAAACTATTCCTGCATCAGTTATTCCGGTATAGAACTGATAGATATCCTATCTTTATAATCCCATATACTATCATATAGAACGTAACAAATCTATTAACATAACAGAATTAACATGATTAATCATAAATCATCGAGCAAAGCCCGTGGCTATTTTATGGAGATTCTTGTTACAATATATGATATTCTCTAATAATATAAAATTATAATACTTTTACAAGATTACAATTCTAACTAAATGTACCTACATTTAACTGATATTTCTTGATGGAAACTTATTGTATTTCGTAAATAATTGTTATTACGGAAGCCATTACAAATCTTAGCATTAAAGAATGCAAAACACACAATATTACGACCATACACTACTATAATTAGATTTTTTCTAGGCCATAAACAACTAGGCTGTTCAATAATTTTGTGAAAACTTTACCAACTATAAAGATTTACGGTATATAACAACGACCACTCACTTTTAAAACAATAAGTTACATAACTAGCGTAATTTTCAAACAACTATACACATATCCATAATACACAATAGATACTCAATAATAATGTAGTCAAGTGACATATTACATCAACAATTTCAATAGTGACACTTTCCTGTGACCTTAAAATCTCCCACTAATTAGTTCTATCAAATAATCAATCATATAAGAAAATCTCTTTTCAACGTTCTTTCACCTTTTACAAGCAAGTTAAATAAAAAAACACTGTCCCATACAGTATACAACATGCATGCATTCATACTAACAATCACTGTGCAATTCAGAAATCCATCTTAACTAGAATTACATAACATCATCAGATGGCTGCTCCTTACTCTTATAATAGTACCATAGAAAATCATCTCTAACATATATTACGTAGCTTCACTACACTTTTTATAAAAAACAGGCAACCATTCTTTTATATCGCTTCCATGACTGTTAATAGATTCATACATATACCGAATTGTATCCTTATTAGCAGAAAGAACATTAGTTTCAGGTATATTGGGTAAACTAAACGATAACACTACTGAAACATTGTTTTGTTTTACAAAAAAATATCCCTTTTGAGAAGGTATATTAAACATAGTATTACACTCTGATTTCGAAAGATTGAAAGCTTTCATATACAGTTTACTGGTTGATACAGAATTTGGCATAAAAATTTGTGTTTCAACATATTTGTCAAATCTACAAATAACATTACTGGAAACAATAGCAGGTACATTTTCACCAGCAAATATAATGACTACATTCAATTTATTCATCTCTTCAATCCAATCATCAAGTTCTTGATCACTCATGAAAACGTAATCCAAAATCCATGCTTCATCTACTACCAATATTGTAGGTGACCCATCAAGGTAATTGATTAATGCATGCAAAAAGTAATAAATAATCACAGAAGCACATTGAGGTTTAGAAAACAATACACCAACATTCAACCCAAGAACTTTTGTATTCCAATCAATATTGCATCCTTGCATTAGCAAATGTGCGAATTCTCCATCATCTAACCACTGACTAGCATTTTTACCCAACATGCCAATACGATCAGCAATACTATTTACAGTCCTGGATTCAATGGGCAAAGTGAATAGGTAGTTTACTATTTCATTTATAGCATTATTTATATCTTCAGGCACTTCTTTCATAACTAGCATTCTTTGTAAAACACCAGCAACTATTTTACGATTGATGCTAGTATCCTCAAGCTGAAAAAAATTAAAGGATAGTTCTTGATAATCAGGCCTATGATCTGCCCTATAATACTTTCCACCAATAGCCTTAATAAAAATTATAGATTTTCCAGTATAATCCAATAAAACAATTCTTGTATTCAATTTTCTAGACTCTGACAACAAGAAATTTAAAAGCGAAGTAACTGAGGATTGAGAGCTACCAACCATTAAAGTATGTCCCTTATCCCGAACATGAAAATTAAAAAAAATATGGCCTATCTTTTGTCGAAAAAAACATGGTTACCGCATACCCCCATTTATTTCCTTGCAATGCTCCTGATGGAAAATGGTGTAATAAAGCAAATGCACAAGAATACTTCACCAAAGTATATCTAACATTTAAAACATGAGAAAAATTCCCAGGCAAATGTGACCAAAAATCATCTTCCATAGTCAAGTCACATCTCACACAAATAATTCCAAGTGATGATAATGAAATAATCATTTCATCTATATTACTACGAAGTTGCGCTAATGTATCTGCCATTACGATAAAATCAATCTTACGTTCACAAAAACTCAAATAAGAATTTGTATCAGTTGATACAAATTCATTTATATTAGACATTCTTTTCAATTCATAATCACTGCTAAATTCTAGAAACTGAGCTTGCTTTTGAAAAAGCTTTAATGCATTTTTACCTTTCGTAAACTTTACAATCTCAACTATCATAAACTCGTAACCTTGCTGCAAACAATCACCTGCTGCATCCAATGGGGAATCTTGATAATCTTTAATTGTAAATATTGCTCCAAATCTTTGAGCACTGTTGCTTGAAACTTTAAATGTATTAAATCCCATAGTAATATTACAATCACCACATATACTAGAAATATCATTCGTATCAAGCAACCATTCCTTATTATGCATCGTAGTAAGATAATAAAAAAACTCTACTAATTCTGATCTTGTTTTTCCTTCATCATTAACTATTAGCCCCAGCTTTCTCGCTTCAAATCCCTTTAAACTTTCCAGAATACTTGCAGTAACATTATTGAGTCTTACTATTTTTTTTTTTAAAAATTTTTATGTTTATTCTTAATATAGGAAAACGATAACGCACCTAAAATACCTTTCATACTTTCAGGTAAATGGTTAGTAACTACTGCAATATACAGCTCATTAACATACGTAACATGTTGATCTATATTTTTAGCATGTGCACTACTCAAGACATCAGAAACATCATGTGTACTTTTTTGTGCCAAACTGAACTTATGCGGTTTTCTTATTGTGTATATCCAAAAAGAAACTTCAGGAGTTTTAACACTGCTAATTATACTCTTACGTACAGCAGCTCTTAAATCATTATTTTTAATATGACTTGTAAAAACATAATCTTCTATTTTTATTATTTGTACGAGCTCACCATTCTTATTCAATATTGTATTTTCATCATAATGACAAGCTCCAGGAACAAAGTCCACTTTATTACAGGTGTTATCATATCTTTTCACAGAGAAATTATTCATATCAGAAGAACGAGCAATCATTTCTTTAATAAAACACATAGAGAAAACCTTTATTTAACCTTACAATATTCATGCAAATATCCATATCAACAATATACATACAGATAACACCTGCTTGACTAGCATTATCTAAATAGAAAATTAACATTTTCTTTATGCCAAATTAAATAAATAGATAATAAAATTATCAATTTGATATACAGCTCAACAATCTAATACTGATTCTATATAACATAGTAACGAAATAATCTTAACATTATCAGAAAACTAAAAGCAGCGCCACGCTAAAATGTATATATAACATCATCATAAAACAACCTGGATATAAATTATACATTTTCAGCAACCACACAATCAAATTAACATGCCAAAAAAACCACATACTTATGCAGTAACCAACAAGTAAGTTCATACCTTATAGAAGCAAGTATACAACCAATATTACATATATAGATCGCTAATTCAAAAAAAAAAAAAAATATTGAAAAGTTTTAAAACTAACACCATACCTTCATATAATAAAAAAGTTCAGTTAACCATTTTAGTTATGAATTATTAATTCTCATAAGTTTGCCGACCAACTTGTCAACGTACCGATAAACAAAATTAACATCATCATTTGTGCAATTCATACTAATGGTAGAATGATAACACTGATCTACACAAGATTTACTCATCACAACCAATACATCAAAATGCTTTTCAATTTTTACAACATGTATATAAATTTTTGCTATTACTCTATCTCGAGACTAAAGTTGCACACTACACGCAATCTCATATAAACTACAAAAACTCACAAAACCGTATATACATAACATAAACACTATCCTATGAACATGCGGATTACCCACTAACTAGAAACCGTAGAACAATCGAAATTCTCCTGAAGACCATTTACTCCCTTAGCAAATTTAGCAATTAATTTACCTGCTCCAAAGAATATCGCAGTAAACACAACTAACATTACTATTGCTGGCCATGGCAACCTTCCAAATATTGCCATAATACTTGATCCAAGTATCACCCCTGTCATAATTGGCAATCCTAACTTTTGCACAAACACTACAACATTGCATATAACTCTTGTTACTTCATCGTTGCTCTGAGCACCAGCACCACTACTTACGGGAACAATAATAATCATAATCAAAAAACATACTAAACCAAACTTTAACATACCATACACCCAAAAAAATGATCAACGGATACTTAAATTTTCACTACGCTGAAGCTTTACAATCAAAACTCTCTGCATTTTGTTGTATTCCTTTAGCGAATTTACTAAGCAACTTGCCTGCTCCAAAGAATATCGCAGTAAACACAACTAACATTACTATTGCTGGCCATGGCAACCTTCCAAATATTGCCATAATACTTGATCCAAGTATCACTCCAGTCATAATAGGAAGACCTAATTTCTGCACAAACAATATAACGTTACATATCACTTTTTCCACTGTGTTATCTTCACTTGCTTGTGCTTGAGCATTTTGAGAATATACTAAAGACCCTACAACAAAAAAAGTAACCACAAAAATAAATCTTAACATACCACACACCCAAAAAAATGATCAACGGATACTCAAATTTTCACTATGTTGAAGCCTTACACTAAAAATCCCCTGCACCGCGTTGTGTTCCTTCAGCAAATTTACTAAGCAACTTTCCCTCTCCAAAGAACACCGCAGTGAATACAACTGATTTACTATTGCTTGCCATGACAACCTTCCAAATATCTCCGTAGTACCTGTCAAGTATCACTTTCGTCATAACCTGCAGCCCTGAGGTTTGTACAAATCTGATAACGTACAAATAATTTTACCTACCTCCACATCTTCAGCGCTTGATTCAACAAACACCGTACCCACCAGAGAGTTATACTTGAAATCATCGTGAGACACCTCAAACACGGCAACACTAATAGATATAAATAGCCCAAAGCATCTCCCCCATCTACCTTTCACATAAACAAGGAAAACATCTAAATACAACTTAATTAAATAATATGCTAAGCTATTAAGAGAATCCACACACTATATAAACCTATAAATTGTAAAGTACACACAGTACAGCACAAAATAATTAATATATTATAAATTGATGATGTTATTTTACTCTACTTACAGTTGTGAAACACTATTTGGCACTTTGTGATAATAACGAATATTAAAAAGCTAAATGAGATCACTAGTCACATAATTCTATAATAACGAGCAACAACACAAAAATCTCAAAATTGTCAACCTGTATTTAAATAAAGAGTATAGCATGATGTAATATTTTTAAGTCCTAATTAGAACACTAAACCACCACTCAATGTTCAGTAGCAGGAGTCTTATAGATTTATAGTCGTATGTTAATCGACTTTTCTATAGGACACTATTCTAATATTGATACAACTTATGTATCAAGATGAATCCTACATTTTCTGTTAAATCCTATATCTAGGAATCTGAGCAAGGCATAAAGGAATTTCCAGAGGCTCATATTGGAAGAACGATCACGGGTCGTTAAAACCAAAAACAACTAATTCACACACAATAACCCAAAACTGGGCTTCAAAACACACACGATCTTGCTCAACCTATAAACAACCTTACTGTTTAATCTATATCAATTGGCCATAGAATAAATATAAATACACCATCTACACAACCAACAAACAACCTAAAGAACTAAAAGTCAGCCACACTTTTAAAATAAACATACATTAAGTACTATAAAAAACCAAAGCATGAGCTGACTACCATAAGCCACTATGTCCGTTTACCCATCAACCAATGTACAAATGCATTTCCATTAGTAAACTGGATAACCAACACAAGATTCCATTTCTCTGCACTCTAATTAAGTTATTTTTGATATGCTAGCACAATCAAATTTATCAGCTGCAAGACCATTTATTCCACTAGCAAATTTAGTAATTAATTTACCCGCTCCAAAGAATATCGCAGTAAATACAACTAACATTACTATTGCTGGCCATGGCAACCTTCCAAATATTGCCATAATACTTGATCCAAGTATTACCCCTGTCATAATAGGAAGACCTAATTTCTGTACAAATACCACAACATTACATATTACTGTAGTTACAGTGTCATCTTGGGTAGTAGTAGTACCAGAAGTGTTAGCATCACCAATACTTGGTATAGTACAAAACATTAGCAACGTTAGCAATAAAATAGCTTTCCCTATAAAACACCTGCTTATATCATATATCATATATCAATCCCTCACAAATTCATAAACAACAACATCAACAAAACACTCTCAACTTGTTTATAACAATACAAAATAAAAGATTTTTCCTAAAAATTAGTTTATATCATAGTTTATTACTGTTCTTTCCTAAGAAACATCCATCTACGTCAAACTAATATTGTTCAGCAACACACGAAACTGCCGCTTAACTAACTTTAGTAGAAAAGGCTTACGATCAAAGACGTAGAACAGCATATTACCAAGTTCTAATACATACAAATAGTTTGAAAGTCAAATTAATTATTAATAATTTAGTATATTCAAATAATCAAACTAATATTTGTGTAATAAAAAACTAGTCATATATGTTTTTCAGTCGATAACTAAACTTGGATGTTTATATTTGATATTTACCTAAATATTAAATTTCCAAGCAACATAAACACTAGTAATTAATATATTACCAAATTATGATACATCGGTTTTTATTTATAAAGCTTAATGAATGTCGCGTACATCCTTAACAATAAGTTGTCAATCTATTTATGAATACTAAACCCATTAATATTGATTTTGCCAATTTAACAATAACGGTTAATTATAAGCTTTTGCATTATAGTTTACGCTACACTGACTGAAGCGATGTATTTTTACATATCGCTATAAGAAATAAACTTATAATAATCTTTATTGATAGATTTCAAATTTTGTTGTATATATAGAACCATGTAAAATGCTAAATTAGAAATAAGGCATTTTTAACTTAGATATGTTGGGATTGCTTATGTTTGATGATCATGATCCTTGGAATGTTAATAGAGAAAGCAATAAAAACAAGAATTATAAAAGTTCCAATGATATCAGCAAAATTATTGAGCGCCTTCAAAGCGCATTGAGCTTGTTCTTAAAAAAATAAAAGGGGTATGCGCCCGAGTACGAGTAATCATGGTAAGTTACAAATCATAGTAGCGTTCCTAGTTATAATGTCCATATATGTGGGCTCTGGGTTTTACATGGTTGAACCTGAACAAGAAGCTGTGAGATTAGTATTTGGTAAGTATTATGGTACTGTAGGGCCAGGACTGCGTTATAATTTTCCACTACCAATTGGAGAAATAGTTAAGTTAAGGGTGAAAACCGTTAACAGGGAAGAAATAGGTTCTAGATTCTATACAGACAATGTAGCAGACCATGGAGAAGGTGTAATGCTAACCAAGGATGAGAACATAGTGAATATCAATTTTGATGTACATTGGCGTATTAACAACGCGTATAATTATTTGTTTAAAGTTAGAGACAACCAAGCTGGAGATACCGTGAAAAACGCGGCAGAAAGTGCGATGCGGGAGGTTATTGGAAAAAGTGCTATTGCTTTTGCAATCGAAGGAAAGGGAAGAGCGGTGATATCTCAAGAGACTAAGACGTTATTGCAGAATATTCTTGATCGCTATGACATGGGAGTTGAAGTTTTATCAATTCAGCTAAAAAAAAGGTTGACCCTCCGGAAAAAGTAATAAATTCATTTAGGGATGTACAAAGTGCAAGAGCTGATAAAGAAAAGTTGATTAATGAAGCATACGCATATCGTAATCAAGTCCTCCCAAGAGCCAAAGGTGAAGCTATAAAGATTAAACTGGACGCGGAAGCATACGAAAATGAGGTAATCAACGCAGCTGAAGGTAACGCAAAAAGATTTATTGCATTGTATAAGGAATATGTTAACCAGCCTAGTGCAGTAAGGAATAGGTTATACTTGGAGACAATGGAAGAAATCTTGAATAAGAATGATAAAGTTATAGTTAGTGATGATATTAAAGGCATGTTTTCTTATTTGCCGTTAGCAGATCCTAAAGATAGTAGGTAAGTTCATGAATAACGCACCATTTAATTTTATAGTAGGGTTTTTAACGTTTATAGTGACACTTGGATTGTTGAATTCCATGTTTGTCGTTGATGAGTCACATCAATCAATAGTTTTGCAATTTGGACGTGTAGTTAAACAAATACATAATAGTGGTTTATACTTTAGATTACCTTTGATACAAAAAAGTTGTTTATTTTGATAAGAGGATCATTGATATCAGCTCCGATGCAAGAGAAGTAATTGCTGCAGATCAAAAGAGATTTATTGTAGATTCCTATGCGAAATATAGGATTACAGACCCCGTAAAGTTCTACCAAACAGTCAGAAATGAGACGGGGTTAAAAAATAGGTTAAGTTCTATCATTGAGTCAAACATCCGAGAGAAAATAGGTAGCGTGTCGTTAATTAACTTCTTAAATGAAGCAAGATCAGAAGTCATGTCAGTGATACAAGAAGGTGTAAGTAAAGAGTCTGAGAAATTTGGCATAGAAATGGTAGATGTAAGGATTAAGCGTGCAGATTTACCAGAGGAAAATAGTACAGCAATATTTAGACGCATGCAAACAGATAGAGAAAAAGAAGCAAAAGAAATTAGAGCAGAAGGAGAAGCAGCATCTCAACGTATAAAATCTGATGCGGATCTTCAGACACGTATTATCATTGCAAACGCTATCAAGGAAGCACAAATAATTCGAGGTAATGGAGAAGCTAAAGCATCAAAAGTTTATAATGATGCTTTAAAACTTGACCCAGGCTTCTTTAGCTTTTTATAGAACAATGCAAGCATATAAACATGCGTTTAGTGGCAAAAACTCAAAAATAATTCTATCACCTAATAATGATTTTATTGGCTTTTTTTAATAAAGAAAGAGGTAATTAATGCAGAAATCTTTACTACTTATATTGATACTAGTATTAGCAGTTATACCATTTAATCATTCAGTTGCTGAGGAGAGCTCTGAACAATATGATCCAAGATTAGGGTTCTCTGAACTTATCAGAGAAGCGAGTCCTGCCGTTGTAAATGTGAGTATAGTTCAAGATTTAACGTATGAACAATTCCCTTTCACAGGCATTGAGGAGATTCTCAGATATCTATTCGAAGGTAGACCACCTAGAAAAGATATGCCACAACAGGTATTAAGTGCGGGCTCAGGGTTTGTAGTAGAAGAATCAGGTGTCATTGTTACCAATTATCATGTTATACACAATGCGAAAGAAATTCACATTACATTTAGCGATAATAAATCGGTGCCTGCTAAAGTTCTAGGGGTAGATCCACAAACCGATCTTGCAGTATTGAAGGTAGAAGTTAACCAGAAATTACCTTATTTAAGTTTTGGAGATTCTGATACTGCTATGGTTGGAGAATGGGTGGTAGCTATCGGTAATCCGTTTGGTCTTGGTGGTTCTGCAAGCATTGGAATCATTTCTGCACGCGCAAGAGATTTGAACATTGGAACAGCAACAGAATTTTTACAGACTGATGCTGCTATAAACAGAGGTAACTCTGGTGGCCCACTATTTAACATACATGGCAAGGTTATAGGGATTAACACTGCTCTACTATCAACACAGAGAGGGGGAGGTAACATAGGAGTTGGGTTTGCGATCCCATCAAACAGTGCACTACCCATAATTAAAGTTTTATCTCAAGGTAAAAAAGTAGAGCATGGATGGCTTGGCATAGTAATGCAACCTATTACAGAAGAATTGGTGGAGCCATTGAACTTAAAAAAATCAAGTGGAGTTTTAATAGTAAATACTGTTAAACATAGTCCTGCAGAAAAAGCAAAACTAGCTCGAGGGGATGTTATACTTGAATTTAATGGCATTAAGATCAATTCAATGTCACATCTGTATCAGCTCGTACTAAAGTCATCAGCAAATGATGAGATAGTACTCACTATATCGCGTAATGGAAATATTATGAAGACACCAGTTAAAGTAGGGAGACTGGAGGATTTTAATCCTACTGAACATGAGATTAACAAGGATACTGTTAAATCTAGTGAATTAGGGCTCACACTAGGCGATATAAAGCGTCATTCTCTTAAATCGAACTATATTGAAAATGAGGGAGATGAGACTAAAGGGGTAGTGGTATTAAATATCGATAATGATAGTGATGCTGCTACTAAAAATATAAGGAAAGGTGATGTCATAGTGCAAATTAATCAGTTAGAAATAAATAATCTTACAGATTTTAAGGATGCTATGAAGAAGGTACGCAAAAGTAAATCCGTGGCATTATTAATAAATAGGGATAATTTGTTTATGTTTATAACAGTTAAATTGAAGCAGTAGGATGGAAATTAAAAAGAAATCGTTATATGTATTCTTTATAGCGATTTTTTTTAGTACATTCTCCTTTTTCAATGCATATTCAAGTGAAGAAGTAAAATTACAAGCACTGCAGTACTTTAATGCAGTACATTCTTTTAAGGCAGAATTTGTACAAACAAATTCTACTAGTAGTGCCGTTCAATATGGGATAGCGTTAATGAAAAAACCTGGATTGTTAAAATGGGATTATCATCCACCTATTCCAATTTCTATTATTATACGGGAAGCAACCATTTCATACTATGATAAAGAACTCGAAGAATATTCTTATTCAATAATCAATAATCCCATTATTAGTATACTAAGCACCGACATACAACACATAGAAAACATAGAATTTTTGAATATCAATACAATTGATAACACGAAAATAGTAACCGTAAAATATGCAAAAGCAGACATACAAGCAGATATAATTTTTAGTACAGACCCTATTTCAATTACCGGATTCAATGTTTCTACTCCGGATTCTACAACCTATATTCAGTTCTATAATATCCAGAACAATATCATCATAAAAGAAACAGAACTTAAGCATGCACACAATGATTATAAATGAATTACATGACAAAAAACATATCAGAAATCATTAGATATAACTTTAAAAATGTTCAGTTATTAAACGAGGCATTAACCCACCCAAGTGTAACATCAAAGGAGATGCTTAAATTTAATTATGAAAGACTAGAATTTTTGGGAGATGCAGTATTAAATATAGTAATATCTGAAATGCTATTTAATATTTTTCCAAAAGATACGGAAGGTAGCCTTGCAAAAAAAGAAAACAGCTTTAGTTTGTGGCAATAAACTAGTAAAAATCGCACAATCTATAGATCTAGGAAAGTTCATTGTTATGTCAGATGGTGAAAGAGCTTGTGGTGGAGAAAATAATTCTAGCAATTTAGAAAACGCATTAGAAGCTTTAATAGGAGCTATATATCTTGACGGGGGATTAAAAAGCAGCACAAAGATTTATCAATGCATTTTGGAAGCATTCTGCAAAACATATGAGTACCCCACCACAAGATGCAAAAACCATATTACAAGAATGGGCACAAGGGAAGGGATTACCTGCTCCAAGTTATCATACTATAGATAAACATGGACCAGATCATAATCCTATATTTACGGTAGAAGTCAGAATTCCTTCCTATCAAGCAGTACAAGCAGCAGGAAATAATAAAAAAATGGCTGAACAAAAAGCAGCAAGTTTAATGTTAAGTAATATTAACAGCAAAAAACAATGACACCAAAGATAAAAAATACAGTATATATACTAGTATTAATTATGCTATCAATGTTATGCCTTGTATACTCTTCAGTACCATTGTACAAGATATTTTGCAAAGTTACGGGTTATGGAGGAACAGTAAGAAGCAGTAAAATACTTAACAATGTAATAGGAAACACCAATATCAAGGTAAGGTTTAACGCTGATATTAATAAGCAATTACCGTGGAAATTTTATCCAGAAATACCGTATGTCACCGTAAAACCGGGAGAACAAAAATTAATTTTTTATCGAGCAGAAAATCTATCTGATAAAGATATTTCAGGTATGGCTGTATATAATGTTACGCCTCATAAAGCGGGAAAATACTTTAATAAAGTAGCTTGTTTTTGTTTTACTAAACAAACTTTATTGCCATATCAAAAAGCTATTATGCCTGTTTCATTTTTTATAGATCCAGCAATAGAAACAGATCCCGAAACTTCTGATGTTAAAATAATAACGCTTTCGTACGTATTCTTTAAATATAAGGAAAACACAAAATAGTTCACACAAAATACTTACGATCAAATATAACCATGGGAGACCCCCCACCTTTCACTTATAGACAATTTTGAAACATAGTAAACAAACTAGATATGGATGATATTACTCACACAATTAAAAGAAAAATTTGAGTTAATATACACATCGTGAACACCAAAATTATAGATTATTAATATCATTTAATATATTCTTATCTATATAAACAAGTTGTTAATACAGTCATAACATTTATAATGAATATCGAATTTACTTGATATTTCCAAACTATAATATAGACTCTAGAAAAATGATTGTAAGGTTAGTAATGATTAGATATTTTATTTGTCTTTTGATAATTTTCTGCATTATAAGCAACCGTGCATTATCCTCAGAAATTAAAGTTATACATGAAAGGTTAGACAATGGCATCGAAGTATATGTTATTCCTAACGCGCGTGCACCAGTAGTTATGCATATGGTATTATACAAAGTAGGAGGATCTGATGATCCAGTAGGATATTCTGGACTAGCACATTTCTTTGAGCATTTAATGTTCAGTGGTACGGAAAAATTTCCTAATCTTTTTTACTACTCTTAACAATATAGGAGCACAATTTAATGCAACCACTTCTCGATTCTGTACTATATATTACGAGCTAATACCAAAACAACATTTATCCACAGCTATGGATATTGAATCAGATAGAATGCAAAATTTAAAGATTACTGATAAAGCGTTCACGAGAGAACAAAACGTAGTATTAGAAGAAAGAAAAATGAGAGTTGAAAGTCATCCAAAAAATATATTAGAGGAGGAAATGGAAAATGCATTCTATTATAACGGATATGGCAGACCTGTAGTGGGATATGCGCATGAAATTGATCAATATAATAAAAAAATCGCTGAAGTTTTCTATAAAAGCCATTACAGTCCTAATAATGCTATACTAGTTGTAGCTGGAGATGCGGAACCGAATGAGGTGATATCTCTTGCAAAAAAATATTATGGAAAGATAGAATCTCGTAATGGAGAATCGATTCGTGTTCCAAAATTAGAACCATCACACAAAACAAGTATGACATTGACATTAGAAAACAATGCAGTAGAAATCCCGGAGTTGTTTTTAATGCATCAAGTGCCAAGTGGCATTATCAATAAAAATTACGTATTAAATATGATAGCAGCAGAAATACTTGGTAATGGTAAACTTGGTATGCTTTACAATGATCTAGTGATTGATAATCCTATAGTTGCATCAATAACAGTAGATTACAACCACTTATCCTATAGTGATGATTATCTCATTATCCATGCCATACCAAAAGATGGAGTATCAGTAAAAACTGTAGAAGAGGAAGTATACAAATCCATAAATAGCTATATTAAAAATGGCATCCCAGAAGAATATCTCGACAATATAAAATACAAAGTAAAGGCACACCTGGTTTACGCTTTCGATGGACTGGATTTTATATCACATTTTTATGGAATGCACTTAATTTTAGGAGTACCGCTCTCAGAAATTAACAACATATTTGGTATGATTGACGACATAAGTATTCAGGATGTTGATTCTACTATCAAAAACATCTTCCAAAACAATATAAGGTTAGCTGGATATTTATTACCTAAATTAGGAGGTTAGATATGAAAAATGCACTACGTTATATAGCGATATTAATTCTCTCTTCATGCCTTAGTGATGCATACGCGAATGATGTCAATCTAGATATACTGAAGGCTACCACTCAAAACAATGTACATTACTTATACGTTGAACACCATAACTTGCCAACAATTTCGTTAAAACTTGCATTTAAAAAAGCAGGATATGCTTACGATCCATCCGATAAACAAGGACTTGCGCAGTTTACATCACGAGTGCTGCACAAAGGATCAAAAAATAATAATGAACTTAATTTTATAAAACAATTAGAAGGTAAAGGTATTGACTTAAGCTTCTCTGTAGACCAGGATAACTTATATATATCTTTAAAAACTTTGTCAGAAAACCTTGAAGTGGCATTATCATTGCTGAGTGACTGTATATTTAATCCAATAACTGATCAAGCAATATTCCAGAAAGTTAAAGAGGATCAAATTGCAAATGTTAAAGCTCTATACGCATCTCCTAAATTTATAGCAAAGACTGAGTTAAATCATGCAGTATTCAAAGGACACCCATACTCTAATAAAGTTTATGGAACATTACATACTATAAATAACATTAAGAAAGAAGATACATTGCGATACATAAAAAACAGCCTTGATAGAAATCAACTAGTGATTAGCGCAACAGGAGATATAGATGAAAGAAAGTTATCAGATTTGCTAGACAAGTACCTATTGTCTAACTTGCCGTTCGGTAATAACAAAAGCACTGTACCAGACACTACTCTAAATACCAAACAGAAGTTATTCTACGTACATAGAGATATACCACAAAGTATGATAATGTTTGCTGTAGATACAGTACCTTACAATCACAAAGACTATCATGCATCAAATCTATTTAATACTATATTGGGTGGATTAAATCTTAATTCAGTACTCATGCTAGAGTTACGCGACAAGTTAGGATTAACATATTATAGCGGGACCTCATTAAACAATATGGATCATAGCAACGTGTTACTTGGGATCGTAACCACTGATAATGCTACAGTAGAGCAATGTATATCGGTACTCACAGATATTTTAGAAAACATTAAAAAACAAGGAGTCAATGAAGCAATATTTTTGACTGCAAAATCTCGCATAATGAATTCTTTCATCTTATCACTACTAAGTAATGATGATGTTGCAGACACACTGCTAGATTTACAGCTGCATAACCTAGATCCAAGTTATATCAATAAACATAACTCTAATTATGAAGCTATTACAATAGAAGAAGTCAATAGCATTGCACAGAAAATTTTATCTAACGAACTAGTAATGATTGAGGTTGGAAAAGATAATAATATAAATGGCCAAGAAATGCAGACCAAGCAGAATATCTTGGGTTAACCAATAGAGATTTTCTGAAGTACTTGCACTGGTGTTATAAGAAAATTAAAAAGAAGTGATATACAATGAAATTACTTCGTGTAGAGTGCTTTCATTATGATTAACTAATAAATTTAGATATACTAATTAAATAAAGACTTTTTGATAAATGGAGTTCGTTATTTACGAGCCTTACCTTACAGAAGTGTAAATAAGCAACGATTATATAATAAATTAATTCACTTTTCAGGTTGATTTATTCTAAAAACCTCTCTATTTCTGTTTGCAATGGAAATATTATAAGACATCTTAAGTATCAGGATTATATTAACTAATATACATTGCCTGAACAAATGTTGGCAAAGTTAAAATTTACATATTTCAAACACATAAAATTATCTAGAACAACCAAGTATAAAGCCGTCTACTGAGATAACTCAATATTTCCATATACTAGCAGAAGAATACATGCTACCCTTATTCAGTAATATTACTTACTCATTGTAAACTAACATTTATATTATCATATAACCTTCATAAGGCAACTACTAAAGGCCATAATTAAAAGATAATAAGCTCAACACTTTTAGACAAAACCCTACGAAAACAAAATACACATAAGTCATTTTTAGACATTTGAAACACGTGACAAGATATTTAACTCAAACAGTAAATTCATATTGAAATTTTTTTACATTCCTACCTCAATATACAATAATTATTTAGTTTCTTGAACTAAAAGTTTTAACGTTCTACAATCCTGGACATGGTTAATTAATTATGAACAGGAATATTCATCTTCCATATATTTAACAAATATTGTATATACACGAGTAATATTTCTTAATATATTAGCGTTATGAGCTCATTAATATTAATGTCGAAGGTTATCCCGTGTTAGGATGTTTAGTATAGCTTTCTTGACAAGGTAACATCGACAGTTTAGAATTTTTTATGTTTTTCACTCTAATGGTATCCAATATTATGAACGAAAAGAAACTTTCAACGTTAATGTGTTTAGAAAAACTAGCCACATTAGTTATCACATTAAGTACTGCTGTAATCTTCCACGCAGCACTGGCTTCTAAAAAGGCTTAATCAATTAAACGCTCATACTATCACTATAATTGTTGCAGCCTCAATACTTTTACTTGCTATCCTTACATGTGCTTTGACACACTACTGTGCGAATAAAAATTCAATGGAGAAAAAAGGAGACCACTTTTTTAAATATCTTGGACACACAGAGAGTAATACTAATATATTATTAACCTTAGTATCATTAATTCTTTTAGCAGCATTGTCAGGAGCATCTGGCTTATTAATGCGTAGCGGTATGCCCGTTGACATGTTTGATTTTGAAAATCCACTGTTGATGATAGTGTATGTCAGTGCAGCACTCTTGACCCTAACATTAATAGCGCATGCTGTAAAAAATATGGTTGCACCGGAAACTTGCATTGAATACAACGTAATATTAGACAAGAAAGAGTACGAAGATAAGATAGGAAGCAAAGCAGAAGAAGATTTAACAGAGAATCATCTATTATCGCATTTTGACTTCAAACCCAATACTTGTATGGTTAGGATCTTCTCTAACGAAGGATATAGACAATATATGTCTGAATCACTTGTATAAATAAATCCTCATTTGAAACTGTTAATTTCATATTAACAATTTTCATTATTACAAACACAAATTAGCAGTTTCATGTAGACCACCAATAACCAATATCTAGTTCTTCTCGTTGTATGTTTTCTAAGAAATAAGTTCTCAACAAAACACTATAAGACGGATTTTAGAGCACTAATCTCTTCACTAACCGCTGCTATACGAGAAGATAGTAGGTTAATAAATATAAAATTCACCGTTCCCTTGTAAGCTTACTTGTAATCAAGTTTTTTCCCAATATTACCGCTACACCCAAAAATATAAAAGAATCTGCCAAATTAAAAGCAGGCCAATGCCAAGTATTAACATAAAAATCTATAAAGTCACACACAGCACCATACCTTATCCTGTCAACTATATTCCCTATTGATCCTCCAATAATAACAGATAAAGGACCCCTATCAAATGAGCATAACAGTAAATAAAATAAAATAAACGTTATAACAATAGATATAGTACAAAAAACGACATTACTATACTTAAAGCTATGCAACACACCAAAACTAATTCCAGTATTCCATACCGTAGTCAGTTGTAAACAATCAAAAACTTGTATTACATTTGTATTTTCTAACAAACCAATTACATAGTACTTACTTAACTGGTCTATAAAAATCAACATACATATTATCAATATATACTTTTTCATAATTTCTTTTTTACTTTAGAAATATCATCTTTAATCTGCTGCTTTAACTCTTCCACAGTACTAAACTTAAACTCAGAACGTACAAACTCTAATAACTGGACAGACACTAATTGATCGTATATATCATCATCAAAATCAAAAATATGCATCTCTAATATAGGGAATTTTATATCATTGAATGTAGGCCTCAATCCAATATTAACTATTCCATTTAACCACATAGTACTATCACTAATCCTGATACGGGCAGAATATACTCCGACCTTAGGTACCAACATATGCTCAATGCTAACATTAACTGTAGGAAACCCAATGAGACGTCCTCTAGCTAATCCTTTCATTACTTTACCATTAATCTGGTATGACCTACCTAAAACCTTATTTGCAAAATCCATGCGACCTTGAGACAAACATTCCCTAATCAATGAAGAAGAACATAATACATCATCTATAAGAACTGGATCTACTTTTACAATTTTATAATTATAAACAGTTGAATAGTAACGCAATAAATCTATATTCCCCAAACATCTATGGCCAAAAAAACAATTATGTCCCATAACAATATATTTTACATTACAACTATTCACTAATACATATTCTATAAAAGCATCAGGAGATAATTGTGAAAAATTTTCATCAAAGTTAATTATATATAAGTAATCTATTCCACAATTTTGTAATAAATAAACCTTTTGCTCTAAATCTAATAAAAGAAAATTTCTTCTATTCCTCAAATACTCAGAAGGATGTGGATCAAATGTAATAATTGTAGAAGCTAAATTTTCTTTAAACGCAACATCTTTTACTGTATCAATTATTAACTGATGTCCTAAATGTACTCCATCAAAATTCCCGAAAGCAAGAACACTACGTACATTACCTTTTTTGATTAGGATAACCATATATTATCTTCATAACAAATATTTAATAAAATTCCCCTCTTTACTTTTTCTGATTACTATGATACCCAGAAAATGTTTTTTTATTGATAGTAGGATATCTATAGCGATGAAAGTTATAATATACACTAAAGAGCTCTGCCCCTATTGTACTAAAGCAAAAACTTTATTCAACAAAAAACATGTTCCTTTCGAAGAGATCGATGTTACAGGTAATAGTGCTTTATTAGAAGAAATGATACAAAAGTCTGGTGGAATGAGAACTTTACCACAAATATTTATCGACGGCAATCACATAGGCGGGTGTGATGACTTATATCAATTATATGAATCTGGTAAACTAGAACTGTAAATAGAGTAAAGTAAAGTTGAATATCATTTTCATTATAGCAGGTTGTTGTAGTTTTTGAAGTGCTTCTATTCAGATACTATGGGCTGTTCAATAACTGCGTTAAACTCACGTACGCAGGAGCGAGTTACATATATGTGGGGTTTGTTCTAAATAGTTACACATATCTCCGGCAAAATGTTGTACTGATTCCTTGATTATGATACTCGTTTTTTTATTCTAAAATTATTTTCACTATATATGTGACTATCGTTTTATTTCATAAAGAAATGATAACATGCTAACTAATGTGGTTTCTGAATACAGAGTCACGTAAAATTATATTAATATCATAAAGCTAATATCTTAAAAACTCACATACCTAGAAAAAAAACGTTACACGTTTTTTGACAATAAAGGATCACTTTTTTTCATTTTTAAGCACTGATAACTGGTACCAATTTTAAGGACACATATTTACACTTGCTTAACCACTATACAACGCCGTGTTCCAGATAAATCATTATGATAAGAGTGGAATTTTTAATCCATATTGAGAAACCATTGCATGAATTTGACTTTGATCTTCTCCTATTTCTAAGACAGCTACACCACCATCTCTTAAACACCTTTTTTACAACTACAAAAATTTGCCTATAACTTTCCATCCCCACTGGACCACCATCTAAAGCAACACACGGTTCGTATAACACGATCTCCGGTTGCAACTTTGCAATTTTATTCCTTCTAATATAAGGAGGATTACTAACTATTAGATCAAACATCTCATAACAATTATCCCAAGAAGATAACTTCATTTTGATTCTATTATATACTCCGTGTTTTTTTAAAATTCTGATATGCAACCCTATAGGCCTTCACACTTTTTTCAACAGCTATACCGATAGCATTCTTATACTTTAATAATAAAATCGTTAATAGACAGCCACTACCGGTGCCAAAATCTCCTATTATTAATCTACGATTCTTGTAAGGATACATTGTAAATACAGTAGAAATTATAGTTTCACTATCCGACCTGGGATCTAGCACATTAGAATTTACAATAAAATCTGTACTCCAAAATTCTCTTCTACCTATGATGTGTGATATAGGTACATTAACAGAACGTTGCTCTATCATTTTCCAAAACATCTCTACATCAGCTGCACTAACAGACATATGAGGATCAATTAATGCAACTAAACCTTTGTTCATTAAATGTCCAAGTATAACTTCTGCATCACGTTTCGGATTATCTACACCATGCAAAGATAAAAAAATCAACAGCCTTATTAAATAAAGAAATTACAGTATCCATGGTAAATTAGTATACATAAGGAGGACAATGAAAATTTCTTGGAGACAGTGTAAATATCTCTACTCCATTTTCAGTAACACCTAAAGAATGTTCAAACTGAGCTGATAAAGACAAGTCTCTAGTAGTAACAGTCCAACCATCTTTCTTATTCAGTACAGTATCATACCTTCCTGCATTTATCATTGGCTCTATTGTAAAAAACATTCCCTCTCTGATAATAGTAAGATCGTCCGGATCATAATAATGTACTATATTAGGCGGAGCATGAAATACTTTACCTAAACCATGACCACAATAATCACGAACAATGGAATACCCATATTTTTTCATTTCTTGCTCAATAGCTAACCCAATTTTATTGAGTTTTTGTCCAGGTATTACTTGTTCAATTGCAACATTTAATGCTCTATACGCAGCTTCACACAAACGTTTTGCCTTTATTGATGGTTCACCAACCCAATACATCCTACTAGTATCTCCATGCCAACCATTTAGTATAACAGTAACATCTATGTTTACAATATCACCATCTTTCAAAGGTAAGTCATCAGGAATCCCATGACATACAACAAAATTCTTTGAAGTACAAATAGATTTAGGATAACCCCTATAACCAAGTGGAGCAGGAGTGGCGCCAACATTGACAATAAAATTATGACATAAATCATTCAGTTCATTAGTTGAAACCCCAGGTTTCACATATGAAGTAATAAAATCCAACACTTCTGCTGCAAGTTTGCCAGCATCATGCATATATTTAAAATCTTCTTTACTATGAATAGTTATATTTTTTCCTAAATTACTCATATTCTCCTAACAACATTAACCTTATAGTATATCAAATAGCACAATCTTGTATTTTTTTAAAAGAAAGAAAAATTTTAAATTCAAAAAAGCATCTTCACACCTCTTCTTGTAATATAAACATAGCACAAGAATTATACTCATCAGGTAATAAAAGTACACTTGCTTTACCTAGGTTTAGTAAGTCTAGCAAAAAAATCTAAGAAAATTTAAATTATTTGAATATATTACACAATAGGTTGTTTACACCTAACTGTTGTATGGGTATCACTTTCCATCCTTACAACAATTCTTCTTCTACGAATGTATTAAACTCCAATACGACATCACATGTGTTGTACATTAAATTTACCTGAGATACAATGTCTACTCCTAACCAACAGCCTAAATTACCAATACCATTCTATAATTTTTCATCACCACCTTCTTTAATGTACAACTATAGAACGTTCTTATTGGAATACTACATCCACAAAACCCAACCCAGTAGTTTTATCCTTAATTAAATTGATTTAGCAAAGCACCACCAATTAACAAACTTTTCACTAGCTGCTTACTCTTATATATCCGTTCCAATAATTTATAAAATTAAGTACAATACTACCGCCTTATTAACTCTATTGAAAATATTTCAAAATCGCTAATATAGCTACCTTACATATAAAATTAACTCCGTATCACTTTCATAACAGGCATATAAGCAACCTAACAGATATATTATTATATTTCTAAAAACATTCTACTCGGATCTTCAATGTATTGTTTAATTCTCACTAAAAATGTAACAGCACCTTGCCCATCAACAATTCTATGATCATAAGACAATGCAATATACATCATTGGTCTGATTTCTATAGAATTATCATTAATCACAACAGGACGTTTTTGTACAGAATGCATACCCAAAATTCCAGATTGAGGAGGGTTAATTATAGGAGTAGATAGCAGAGAACCATATACACCACCATTAGTTATAGTAAATGTTGCACCTGCCATATCAGAAACTTCCAATTTGCCATCTCTAGCCTTTTTTCCTAAAGAAGTTAAGTTTGATTCAAGTTCAGCAAATGACATTTTATCAGCATCACGTATTACTGGGACAACTAAACCTTTATCTGTGCCCACAGCAATACCTATATCATAATAGTGTTTATATACAATTTCATTGCCAGATATTTCAGCATTAATTATCGGCAATTCTTTTAATGCTAACACCACTGCTTTTATAAAAAACGACATAAAACCTAGTTTAATCCCATACCGCTTTTCAAAATTTTCTCTATACTTAATACGAAGATCCATAACATTCTTCATATCAACTTCATTGAATGTCGTTAATATTGCAGCAGTGTTTTGAGATTCTTTAAGTCTTGCAGCAATCACCTGTCTGATTTTACTCATCTTTACACGTTCTTCTCTTTTATCTCCTACATTAGACAATTGTTTATCATGATCAGGTGTAGTTTTAGCACTAGATCCTATATAACTCAGAACATCAGATTTTGTAATTCTACCTCCAATACCCGACCCAGTAATCTGATCTCGATTAATCAAATTTTCTTTCATAATTCTGTCCGCAGATGGAGCATCCTTTTTTTGTATGAATTGCTGTATACCTTTATCCACAGTAACATCATTACCCAATGCAGAATTTTGAGCATTTGACGATTTTACAACCTCCGGCTTAACAGTACTTATTACACATAAAACCTGACCTTTTTTTATCATCTCCTCATCTGAAACTAATACTTCAACAATGGTACCGTCCTCTGGAGACACAATTTCAAGAGAAGTTTTATCAGTTTCAATTATAAACAACATATCACCTTGTTTTACAGTATCACCAACACCTACTGATACCCGAATCGGAGCTTCCAATATTGACTCTCCACCAAGATTTTCAGCTTTTATATGTATTTCGCTCATAAAATGTACCTTAAAAATTCTTCACATCGCCTAATAATTAGATTATATATACGATAGTCAACAATAAACAACTATTTATGTCCTAAATTATTCACAATAACCTAACGTTGGAATCATGTACTATAAAAACGACCGACGGGGATTTTTACCATCAATTAGAGTATTTGGACACGAAATGCATTATAAATCTAGGCATTGCAATCATATATCCTACACAAAACCGTGCCTTTGTTTACCGATATTATCGAATTATCCTCAACAAAAAGTTTTACAATAACTCCTCGCTGAGGAGCCTTTATCGTTTGAATTAATAAATCATCTTCAACACTGCGAACTACAAACAAACATGCTCCCTTTTCCACAATTTCATTAAGGTTTACCAGTACTTCAATCTTGATTGTCAGTATTGATCTATCAAAAAGATCATCAGCTACTACATCTACTATCCCCATAAATGCCCTTTTTTAATTTTAATACTACATATTTCTCAATTACTCTTACTCTCATAATCAACAATAATTCAAATTGTTTTATGAGTACGAAGACTTTACCAAAATATATTTTCTTATATAACAGGACACTTAGTAGAAATTCTAAATTACCAATAGCATAACAAATTAAGAAAAATACCTCACGTAATGTTATTTCATAGTAATAAAATGTCAAATTTTTATCACTTAAGGTAATAATTTCAACAAGTTATCACTAAGACTCCCATTCTAATTAAAATTTATGATATAAGCAAGATAAAGTCATGAGAATCCTTGCTTCTTTAACAGTTACAAGACTAGTACACCATATTTCAGATTATTTCTATACAATCTCACTCAACTAAGAGATTGTGGATGATTAGCATAACACACGCGCTCAACTTATTACTATTTATCACATAAGTATTCACGAGATAATCTTATATAATTATCAGCAGACTCTTTAATATGGTTTATTTCTTCATCAGAAAGCATTCTAAAAAATTTTGCAGGCCTACCTGCCCATAATTCTCCAGACTTTATAATTTTACCCTTTGTTACCAGTGATCCAGATGCTACCATTGTATTCTGTTCTACAATAACTTTGTCCATTACAATAGAGCCCATACCGATAAACGCATAGTCATGTATTTGACAAGCATGTAATATACATCCATGACCTACTGTCACCATTCTGCCGATTTCTGTGTCACCATTATTTCTATCAACATGTACTAATGTATTATCTTGAATATTAGTGCCCTCACCTATACTGATCATTCCTACGTCTCCACGCAACACTGAATTATACCAGATGCTAGCACTTTTATTAATATAAACATTACCTACAATAAATGCAGTAGATGCAATAAATACAGATTTATCTATAGTGGGAACAAAATTCCTATAACTTACTATATTGTACATAAATAAATTCAACCACAATTTATTAATTGATACCCTAATATATTCGATACATCAAAGATCCTTACAGTCAAAATAAATCTCAACTGATCACGCTTAATATTACTATAATATGGTATACACTCAATTAATAAAAACCCACAATACAAATTTATACATTGATATAATACAAAAAAATATATATACATGGGTTTCGTATTAACAATTGATTGACAATGCTGCGTAACATAATTCTCCTACTCCTATGTTTTCTATATGTAAATGATGCTTATACATCACCTATACAAACAAAAGCATCTCAGGCAGTGGTTTTTGATTTTCTTTCCAATACTGTGCTGTTTGCACATAACGCGGATGAACAGATTGTATCCTCATCAATGAGTCATCTTATGACTCTTTATGTCGCATTTTCCTATATGAAGGCTGGATTTGTAAAAATGGAAGACAAATATGTAACCAGCAAGGAAGCATGGCAAAAAGGAGGACCTTCTATTTTTCTAAGAACCGGACAATCGGTAACAGTACGTGACTTAATTAATGGAATTATCACAATATCTGCAAATGACGCATCTATTACCTTAGCAGAAGGTATTGCGGGTTCTCAAGGGAATTTTGTTAACGAGCTGAATTACACAGCACAAAAACTTAATTTAACAAAATCTCATTTTACAAATGTGACAGGAGCTCCAGATAAAAATCAGGTTATGTCAGCGCATGATTTAATAACCCTGGCAGTACGGCTTTTTAAAGATTTTCCAGAATATTATCACCTATTTTCCAAAAAAAAGATTTTAAATACAACAACATATATCAAACAAGCGTCAACACATTACTGAATAATATAAATATTGACGGTGTAGCAGTTGGATATAGCGAAGAAGGATACGGAGCCATAATGTCGGCAGAGCGAGATGGTAGACGTGTATTCATCTTAATTAACGGATTTAAATCTGAAGAAGAACGTCTATCTGAAGCAAAACAACTAATTGATCATTACTTTTATCAACTGAGCAACAAAACTATATTTCATAAGGGTAACAAAGTTTCAGAAGTAATGGTAAGCAATGGTGATATTAGATCTGTAGGCGCTACTGTTGATGATGACATTGTTATTTCATATCCTAAAGGGTCATATGACAATGTTAAAATTTCTGTTTTACATGACAAAATAATTCCTGCTCCAGTAATGAAAGGGCAAAAAATTGGTGAAATTCACATCCGAGTACCAGAGCTTGAGGAAAGAGTTGTACCCATTTATGCAACACATAATGTCGACAAGATAAATTATTCTCAAAAGATATGGTATATGCTTTTTCCTAAAAAACAGAGCTAATACCAAATAATTAATACAAATACTAATTTCTCATTTATTTCCCTTCGAGTCTGTAATTAATCATCCAAGATCAGCAGATAATTGAGGTAAGTTGTTAAAATTACAATAATGCTATACTTACAAACAACATAAGTACTTTAATACTCGTGCCTTAAAAAATAGCACGCCTTAGAAAAACTGTGCATTTTAAAAATACACATTAAACACAATAATTAGTTAAAATAGCTCACAGCAATCTAAATTACACAAACATATAACTGAAAAACAAAGCCCCTTAAATATTATTTACTAAAAAAACATTTTCACTCACTAAAGGAAAAATATTTCTTATTTATTTGACATAAGTTACTCTTAGACAACAACCACCACCTAAACTTAATATAGCACGAATTTTTAATACTCTATAGAATAAATAGCTTCTAATCCACATATTTATTGACAATATCCATCACTACTTTTTCACTCAAAACTTGTGGTAAAACTTTTACTTTAATTCCACGTACATACAACACGTAAAGTGGTACACTATTCTTGTCTAGTTGACTAATATATGATGCCACTTCCGGGTTCTTAACAGTTAAATCACCTTTCATGTAATAAATATTTTTCCTAACTAACAAAGCTTGTATAGTATCCAATTGAAAAATCATTTCATTTACTTTACAAGTTAAACACCAATCTGCACCTATAGATAATAACACTGTTTTTTTTATCTTTTAACAACAGATCTAACTGTTTCTGAGAAAATTCCATTACTGTAACGTGTTTCTCTAACTTACCACGCATTATTAAGTCTTTCACTGGATTAAAACATAATGGAGAAACAGCAACAACAAACAAGCAAGTAAAAACTATGAATCTACGGATGAGCTTCCATGTTTTTATTAACCCCACAATCCATATCCCCATTACAAGCAGTATACCGCAAGACAAAACAGGAAAAAGTGCACCTATTCCCTTCTGCTTAATCAAGATACAGAGTAACCACGCTGCTGAAAAGTAAAGTGGAAAAGCTAAAAATCGATGTAAAACCTCCATCCATTTACCCGGCTTAGGAAAGACTTTCAATAATCCAGGAAAAAATGATAACAACAAGTATGGTAATGCTATTCCAAACCCTAAAACCTGAAAAATCAACAAAGAAAAAAACCCAGGTTTATTTAAAGCTACAGTTACAGCAGATACCATGAAAGGTGCAGTACACGGAGTTGCAATAAATGTATATAACATTCCTACAGTAAAACTGCCTATCAATCCGTCCTTTTTTCTAGAATTAGCTGTACTAATAAGATTAGGAAAAATGAATGGTAGATCGTAAAATCCGGAAAAAGATAACCCCATAAGAAACATTATATACATCAACAAAGCAACAAATACTGGAGATTGCATGTGATATCCCCAACCTACTAAATGTCCAAAATAACGTAATATTAAAAGTATTCCAGACAGTACCAACATACTCACCATAATCCCCATGGTATATGCTATTCCATCAGCTCTAACCATTGCTTTATTCTTAGATCCAGCACTTCTAACCACTGACATTATTTTTAATGACAATATAGGAAACACGCACGGCATACAATTTAAAATTATTCCACCAATCAAAGCACATGTTAAAATATACATTAAATCCAAGTTAAAGTAAGAAAACATAATTATAAAATTTTAAATTTGATAAGGCACAGTATTAATTTAATTTACAAAATCTACATAATATCACAACTATAAATTTGCATTGCTAAAAAAATTATTAACAGTGAAAATAATATAGTCAAAATTTAAATATATTACACAGTAAATGATAAATTCATTCAACTTTCTTCTCTACAAGATATATTAACAAAGCAAAAATTAATAACTAATTATGACATTACCTAGAACTAAACGAATCAAATAGTCAAATTCTCGGAAAAACAATCATATAAACAACTAAAAACCATATCTCCACGTGAACCCTCTTTGTCTATCAACACATCCCACAAAATTGAGACCAACGTAATAGCATAACACTTCAGTCTTAACTTGAAAACTTTGACGCCACAGACGACATATTGAAATTTATAATATTCATCATCATACCACTGTCTAAAGATATCGGTATTGACTCCTCCCCTGTAATATATTTATAAAGCTGATGATCGTTAACATTAACTATTTTCTCGTATCTGTCAATGTCTTCATGAGATAACACGTAGATATGATGTAAAGCAAAATTACCAAGTATTATATCCATTTCTTTACACCCACGATGTAAACTTCTATATAATAACTTCTTACGTTTTTCTAATAAATCACCCATACTAATTTTTATATTAGAATCATCCAATTAAAATTATTACATATTATATTGTCAATCATGTAAATATACTATATTATCCAATTAACTTTTAATTACATCTAGCATTTATTATATGACAAGTATTATTGATAAACTGTATCATGCACTAGACAGTGGTTCGTTCTACTTACTATCATTTCTTATCATAATGTCTGTTATAGTGTTTGTTCATGAGTATGGTCATTACATTATTGCAAAGTTATGTAAAGTTAAGGTTGAAGCTTTTTCAATAGGGTTTGGCCCAGAGTTGTTTGGAATCAACGACAAATCGGGCACAAGGTGGAAGTTTTGTTTAATACCGATAGGTGGGTACGTTAAAATGTTAGGCGATGAAGATCCATCAAGCACCGAAGCAAGCGTTAATAGTTTGTCAAAGGAAGAAAGATGCTTTGCTTTTTGTGAAAAACCATTGCATCAGAAATTTTTCATCGTTCTTGCTGGCCCGTTAGCAAATTTAATATTTGCCGTAGTACTTCTGATGGCATTTTTTAGCATTAAAGGCGTTATGCAGCACAATTCAGTCATTGGCGGTGTGATAGAGGGTAGTGTAGCAGAACGTGCTGGATTGGTACCAGGGGATGTAGTACTAGAGATTAATAATCATCAGGTTAGGTGGTTTGAAGAAATAAAGCGGCATGTCAAAAAGTACCCAGTGGATAATCAAGAAGGACTTCTGATAAAATACTTACGTGATGGACGTGCTCACACTGTAAAGCTTAAGCCCGCCATAGTGGAAGAGAAGAATATGTTCGGTGGCATTAGAAAGGTGCCGTTTTTAGGAATAACAATGAGTGATGCAATAGTCAATTACGAAGTACGGAAATTTGGTATTTCAAGTTCCTTCATTCAATCAGTGAATTATACTTATTTGCTTTCTAAATCAATCTTCCAAGTGCTTGGACAAATGTTAACAGGAAAGCGTAGTATTTATGAGTTAGGTGGCCCAATACGTATCGCGCAGTATTCTGGAGAATCGGTAAAACAGAATGAGGTACTGTTGTGCATGGCTATGATTTCCATTAATTTGGGTATAATGAACTTATTACCGATCCCTATGCTAGACGGCGGTCACATATTTCAGTATTTTATTCAAGCTATACTGCGACGTAAACAACTTAATCCTAAATACCAAAAATATGTATCCACGATTGGATTAATGCTTTTATTATCACTAATGATTTTTGTTACGTTCAACGATATAAAAAGTATGTTTAAGTAATGTTATGAGATGTATTATTATTGTTTTAATGTTATTGATTTCCCACCTTGTCCATGCGGAAGTTCTTGATGCTAAGGTGAAACAAGTTCAAATCGGTGGTAACCGTAGGTTGGATTACAACACGATATACTTTTATTCAAAAATTAATTTACAAGATAACGTAACACAAGACACTATTAATCAGGTCATTAAAAACCTGCATTCAACACAACTATTCTCACACATTGAAGTGTATGTCAACAAAGATAATTACTTGATCATCAATGTAAAGGAGAACCCTGTTGTCCGGGATATAATTTTCCACGGGAATAAAGAGTTTAACAAAAAAAGAATTACATAATGATATTTTGAAGTTAAAGAAATTGTCAGTTTTTACAAAGTCAAAGTTGCAACAAGATATATCAAATCTGTTACTGTTGTATCAGAGCAGGGGTAAACTAGGAGTAAAAATTTCCCATGAAGTAAAGGAATTAGAAAATAATAAAGTAGATATAGTTATAAGGATAAGTGAGGGTCCAACATCAAGGATAAAAAACATTAAATTTGTTGGAAACAAATCCTTTTCGGATAATATGTTAAAAAAAGCCATACAATCAACAGAATATTATCCTTATAAAATATTTAATAACAACACAAAATTTGCCTCTGAAAGATTAATGCTTGACCAGGCAGGTTTATATAACTTTTATACATCCAAAGGTTTTATAGATTTCAGGATTAAGTCTGCAGTCCCGGAAATAATGGATGACTCCAATATCAACATAATTTTCTCTATAGAAGAGGGAACAGAATATAAATTTGGCAGTAGTAACGTGATCATAGATAAGCAGGTTGACAATCGTGGACAACTAAAAGAAGAGATTCAAACCCTTATTTCATCAAAAAGTGGAGATACATTTAACCGGGAAATCATTAACAACTCCACTGAAAAGATTACACAATACTTAAGCAATAACGGCAATTTTTTTTCAGAAATAAAACATGAACATCATATAAGAGGTAACGTAATTGACATAGACTACATAGTATACATGGGTAATAAGGTTTACATTAACAATATAAATATTACAAATAACCAAAACACTATGGATCAGGTCATTAGGCAAAAGCTAAACATTTCTGAAGGTGATGTGTATAATGCCAGTGTAATTAACAGATCTTACAAGAATGTACTAAGTTTAGGGTTTTTTGAATCTGTAAACGTACAAAGCCACAAAATAAACGATAGTTTAGTTGATTTGGATTTTCAGGTAAAGGAAAGGGGTACTGGGTCGTTTGATGTATCAGCTGGGTTTTCTTCCATCACTGGGCTTGTAGGTAAAATAAATATACAGGAGAGAAATTTATTTGGCACTGGAAGGACATTATCTTTACACGTTGAAAAATCAGCTGTTTCTCTATCTAGCAGTGTTGATTTTATTGTACCGAATTTCTTGGATACTGATTCAGCAACAGGATTTGGTTTATTCTATTCACATCAAAATAAATCAAGTGCTAAGGAATCAAATGTAATTGGTGCTGCCAAATTTGCAAGTAACGCAGACCCAACTTTTACCAGTAGCAATGCCGGATTTATGTTGCACACAGCTCATGACATAACTGATGATCTTGGTATTTCGTTAAATTATTCTTACAGACACGTTAACATATTTAATGTCAAAGAGGCTGCTTCTGATTTAATAAAAGAACAGGCCGGGAAAAATATTGATTCATCTGTCGGTTATACCTTGCAGTTTCGCAAGTTTGATAACTTATCTAAAATAACAGACGGGTACCTAGTTAAATTGCGTCAAAATTTTTCTGGACTAGGTGGAACGTTACATTATATAAAGACTGAAGGATCAGTTAATTATAGCAAAGCGATTTTCCACAGACTTGGTAACGACATACTTTTAAATGTAAAGGCATCTATGGGTTATGTTTTTTTCATACAAAAGTGATGAACAGGTAAAGATAAGTCAACGTTTTATACTGGGTAGTAATGAAATTAGAGGATTCCATCAATCAGGTATAGGCCCAAGGGATAAAGTTACCTCGGACGCATTAGGCGGGAAGTTTTACTTTAACATAATAAATCAAATTGACTTTCCTATAGGATTACCAGAGGATTTAGGTATTAAAGGATCTCTCTTTGTTGATGCGGCAACTTTGTTCGGGCTAGATTATACAAACAAAGAGTACCATGATAGTAAGTCATTGAGAGTTTCAGCTGGATTTGGTTTCTCATGGCGTTCTCCATTCGGACCAATGAGATTAGACTTTGGTTTTCCTTTGCTAAAGGAGGATTATGATGTTACAGATATAATAAGATTTTCAATGCAATAAGGGGGGTATTTATGCTACTAAGGTTATTTTTTGTCGTTTTCTTCATTTCATTTGGTTTTAGCAATCATGCTTTAGCAAAAAAGTAGTGACAATAAAATTGTGGCTTTTGTTGATCGTGACATGATTATGTCTGATGCGTCATCAGTGAAAAGTATCAGAGCACAGTTAGACGACAAAAGAACAGCATTACAAAAGGATTTTGCAGAGAGAGAAGAACAATTACATAAGCTTGAAGAAGAGCTGGGTAAACAAAAATCTATTTTAAGCTCTGAAGCTTTTGAAAAGAAAGTTGCTGACTTTAAAGCAAAGGTATCAAATCTACAGCAGGATATTTCTGTCAAAGGGTCGGAATTGGAAAACATGTATATGAACGCTATGGAAATAGTTTACAATAAAATTAAAAACATATCGACTAAAATAGCGAAAGAAAACAACATTGACGTAGTGCTTTTTTTAATGAGAAGGAATCAGGTACTATATGCTACAGATGGCATAGATTTTTCTAATGAAGTATTGGAAAGACTAAATAAAGAATTACCAAGTGTGGAAATCAAAAAATAGTATATCGATTAGGTTGATTTTCGTATGCAGTTTAATATTCAGCAAATCATCAAAATGTTGCCGCACTCATATCCTTTCCTGTTGCTTGATAAAGTGACTACATGTATTCCTGATGAGTCCATAACAGCAATAAAAAAATGTTACCTTTAATGAACCTTTTTTTGTCGGTCATTTTCCAGGTAACCCTGTTATGCCAGGTGTGCTTGTTGTTGAAGCTATGGCACAAGCGTGTGCAGTATGTGTAGTTAGTAACGTTGAAAAATATAGTACGCATAACTATTCGGTATACTTCATGTCAATAGAATTAGCGAAATTTCGTAAACCTATTATTCCAGGAGACACATTAGTTATCAAAGCAAACGTGATACACAAAAGAAAAAATACATGCAGGTTTCAGTGCTATGCATATGTTGAAAATGCACTAACCACTGAGACACAGATCCTGGCAATGATTAAACAGAATGAAGAATGAAGAGTGATTTTTTTAAAAACATTGGATGTATAGAAAATATGAAAGTCAAAAGAGCAATTATATCCGTATATAATAAAACAAATATTATAGAACTTGCGAAGTTTCTTGCCGCACAAAAAAGTGGAGATTATTGCAACAAATAATACTTACCGCATCCTACTAGACGCAGGATTACAAGTAACAGAAGTATCTAATTACATAAACTTTCCAGAGATAATGAATGGTAGGGTAAAAAACCTTACATCCAAAGATCCATGGAGGAATATTAAGTAACAGAAAGAGCCATATGGAAGAAAATGTTGATTTAGAAATATACGACATAGATTTAGTTATAGTTAACCTATATCCCTTTCATTATGTAGCTAACGTTAAAACTTCAACTGAAGGTGAGATAATAGAACAAATAGATATAGGTGGTATTACGCTATTAAGGTCTGCAGCAAAGAATTTTCATAATGTTATCGTTATATCAGACATTAATGACTATGATACGTTAAAAGCAGAAATGGTTAACAACAGTGGTTCTACCACTTTAGCGTATAGAAAACGACTAGCAGCGAAAGCATTTGCTATGACATCAGCTTATGATAGCAATATATATAATTGGATGAGTAAAGATAATAATGATACTCTGCCAGAAACATTTATTATACATGGAAACAAAGTGCAAAATCTGAGATGTGGAGAAAATCCACATCAACAAGGTGCATTTTATAGCATCTCAGAAAGCAAATATCCTTTACAGCAATTACACGGAAAAGAACTAAGCTATAATAACATAGTGGACATAGAGTCGGCTATAAATATAGTATCAGAATTCACACAACCAGCAGCAGTAATTATAAAACACAGTAATCCTTGTGGTGCAGCAATTGCTGACGATATAATGACTGCATATAGTAAAGCCTTTTCTTGTGATTCGAAAAGTAGCTTTGGAGGTATTGTAGCACTCAATAGAGAAATAAACGAAGATGTAGCACTGGAAATTAACAAGATTTTTATCGAAGTAATAGTTGGTCCATCTATTACAGACAAGGCAATGGAAATACTGCAGAAGAAGAAAAACTTGAGAATCATACTATCTACATCATATAACTCACCAAAATACATAATTAAGAATGCTAGTAATGGCTTTTTATTGCAAGAAGCGAACACAAATAGCTTATCAGAGAAAGATTTAGTACAAGTTACAAATTTTCCAGTATCATCTGAAACAATTTCGAATTTGCTATTTGCATGGAAAATATGCAAGCATGTCAAATCTAACGCAATAGTTATTGCAAAAGAACATCGTGCAATTGGAGTTGGTGCAGGTCAAATGAGTCGCATAGACAGTATCGAAATTGCAATAAAAAAAGCCCAAGATTGTAAAGAAGCTGTTTTAGCATCTGATGCATTTTTCCCGTTTACGGATAGTATAATATTAAGTGCAGCTGCTAAAATCAATGCAATAATTCAACCAGGAGGAGCGCTACGTGACCACGAAGTAACAAAGGAAGCAAATAATCAAAAAATTGCTATGTTTTTTTACTAATATTAGAAATTTCTATCACTGATCAATGAATTCATGTAAGTTAGTTTTAGTTGTTAGTTGTACAAAGTTCTCTAAGGGTTATTTTCAATCGATGATTGTGCCAAATTTACCCATATAGTCAAAACGAGTGTTAGCTTTTTAAAATGAGTTATTTGCGCTGTCATCGGTGTTTCATTGTGTGTACACAAGCATGAAAATCTTTATGTTTCTCACTTCTTCTGGAGTATTGGCATTGTATTGTTTTAATTATTTAGAAAATAATCTACGACAACTTTAGGCATACATGTATTTACTAGCCTTCATTGGCAAATTAGACACGACGAAATCTACAAGCACATAAAAGCACCCACACCAAAACCATGAGTTATACACTGACATCAGCATAATAAATAGCTTTCTACTATCAAATTTTACAGAATCTATTATAACTACCCATGAGAGAATCTCTAATTAAGAATACAAAAGACTATATCAAAACTACTTCTGCAAACAAATATTTTTCAAAGCTACACATATGTAAAGATATGCAGAATACATTGTTAGTCCAGCCGCCAAGTATAGTATCATCTCACCAATAGACAATATTAGACTATCATTTAACATTAACATAGCAATAGCTGCCATTTGTATAAACGTTTTGATTTTTCCTAATTTGATTACAGGAAGCTCAACATTTATAGAAATCAAAAATTCTCTTAGTCCAGAAATCAAAATTTCTCTACAAATTATTATAACAACAGGAATAATAGTGAATCCTGCTATCTTATCTATATAAACCAACATGATCATAGTTGCAGCCACAATAAGCTTATCAGCAATTGGATCAAATAACCTACCAAATTTAGATTGAGCCTGCCATATACGCGCTAAATAGCCATCAAAAAAATCTGTAATGCACGCAAAAACAAAAATAGCAAATGTAATATAATTTGAATTACTATCCTCAACATAAAGACTGAAGACTATTATAGGAATTGCAAACACCCTAAACACAGTTAAAAAATTAGGCAACGTCCTTCTAAAATAATCAACCATAATACATAATATTTTATATTTCACCCTATAATAATGATAATCTCAACAACTTCAATATTTAAATACCTACACTAAAGTTATATTCTACTGTCAAGTAAAGTACAACATAGTACAATGTATATTTCTAAAGTAAAATAAAAAAAACTTTAAAACAAAATCTTATAGTAACTGTTTACTTTTAATCCGATTAAATATCTCACTACCTTTCGCACAAATCCTGCTTTTTTAGTTCAACATTCTACTTAATAACCATAAACTGATATGACTAACTAAATATGCTTGTGTATTTCAACAGTAGATTTATAATTCTACAATTCTAAGCACACTAATGTATTTATGCCACATATTAACAATCATAATGTAAAACTCTGTCGTAAATGGTTATTACTAGGCGTATCTGCTTTGGCGTTATCTGGCTTCTTGTCTATATTCGTGATTTTTCTTAGACTTCCTATATCAAAGTCTTTTATTTTTAACGTGAATAAGATCTTCGATATATCATTGGTTATACATGTAAACTTATCGGTATTAGTATGGATATGTTCTATTATTGCTATAATATCAAGTTTGGCAATCCATAATGACAAATATTCAAAAGTCCTGGAATATATATGCTATGCTGCATTTGTTGGTACATCACTAATGGTACTATCTGTTTTGTTCCCAAATGCAGCACCAATAAAAAACAATTACATACCTATTATAGATAATCAATGCTTTCTGTTAGGATTATGGATATTTATTGCTAGTATACTTTCTCACTCAATACTGTCAACTAAGTGTCATTACTCTAAGATCCCTCAAGGTATTTTATTTGGGATATATAGTATTTCGATAATACTCATATGTTCTACTTTATGTTTCACTATGTCTTATTACACAATACACACTAAAAGCTATCCATCTATCATATCATTCTATGAGAACATATTTTGGGGCGGAGGACACATCCTACAGATAGCTTTCAGTCAAGCACTATTAATAGTGTACTTAGTAATGCTGAAGAAAAGTAGTGAATTACAAAAGCAGCATATAATTAATACTATATTCGTAATAAATACTTTATCAACTATCATAGCTCCCATTGTATACATATATCAACCAGCTGATTCTCAATTTGTTGTAGATTTTTTCGTCTGGCATATGCGCATTATTGGCGGACTTATACCTATATCTTTATTCACACTGACATTATTTTATTTTAAAACGCTACTTAGGCCTGGTTATCATAGTTTACTATGCGCAACTTTATTATTTAGCTACGGTGGTATATTGGGAATGCTAAGCATTCACGGCAATGTAACAATACCTGCACATTATCATGGATCTATCGTTGGAATGACTATAGCATTCATGGGATTCATTTATTGGATTATGCCAAAATTAAATTTCGGTACAATAAAGAACTCCATTTATAATTTTCAAATTTACTTGTACAGTTTAGGACAGTTCTTACATATAACTGGTCTAGAATGGTTAGGCGGGTACGGCGCCATAAGGAAAGTAACATATTTACCTGGTGCAGCATCAAAGATTGCGCAGTATTGTTTTACAATCGGCGGTCTTCTAGCCATTATTGGAGGATGCTTATTTGTAGCTATAATACTAATACAAATTTGCAAGAAAAAAATTGAAAAATGATTCCCTACCTAAAAAAGAAAACACACTTACCAACTGCAACTCATTAGAACACACAAATACTATCCTCTTCTTATCAATCTTACATATCTAAAGATCTGAACAAACAAGCTCTTTACAGATTAGCAGATGTTAAATCGATGCTACCTGACAATATATAATTGTTATAAACTCTATTATTCAGTCTACATTTATCAGCATTTTATGTGTATATGATTTCAGAATAACATTGATATACACTTGTTATAAACAACTCCATTATCACAAAATTTACCGTTACTAGATAGAACTACACCTTACATAACATAAATTATAATTATCAAAACTAATAATTCTGTACTATTACAAACTTTACGCTACAATAGTCATTGGAGGCGGGAATTCACGGTTTAAAATTCTGTTTCCTATTTCCAACGCGAAGGAATTAAGAGTAAGTTATCGTCTATATTTACTAACTTTTTTTGCGATTGAATAAGTATACACAGCCTATCAACCATATAAGTGCCAACAAATACCATGTAACAATATATTCTAGATGATCGTTCCGAATTTTCAACGGCACATTAGCTGTCACATTATTAAAAGCTACTGTTCTATCAGCCCATATCATACAACTCTCTAGAGGTATGTTAATTTGTTTACTCATATTCTCTATATCAAACCAGAACCAAATATTAGCATTCATATCATTCTTAACAAACCACCTAACTTTTTTATTATAATCACAGTACAAAATCCCATGAACATTAATCTTAGCTGAATCAAAAAGATCAATATTAAGATTTTTATCTGAAACCACACCTTTATTGACCAATATATATTTACCACTACTTAAATGAAAAGGGTGTAATAGATAATAACCTAATGCGCCAGCAAAAAAAAAAAATCGATAATTATTATCAAAAGTTCCTTCCGCTACTACATTTTTATAATTCTGCTTAATAATACTATCAGTTAATAACCGAGTAGCTGGAACTTGCATATTATGGATAATTTCATTTTTTTCTTTCAAACGAAATATCTGCCATGTGCCAAGAAAAACCATTATAGAAAAAGGTATGACAAAAACCACAATAAGTCTTACCCAACACATTTGTAACATTACAACCCACTCCTACCTTTTATTTTCAAAACTTAATATACATACTTAATAAACAACACACCAAGTTGCAGCAAAATTTTTCCGCATTCACAAACACCTTTTATCACATAAACTACATTAAATACTAATTATTATTTGGTCTCCAATCTCTTACAGGATGGTTCTACCGACTAAAGAGATACATACATCAAGTACAAATAAATACTTAAAACCAAACACTAACTGTGAAACAAAAACAAATAATTAATTTTTAATTTCAATACATGGTAAAAAACATATAATTACAAAACTAACATTAATAATTTTATGAAAGTTATTACTTATAATGTCCTTAGATCATATTTATACAAACTATTATGAAGCATTACTTGATCCTGATAACTATAGCACTCTATACCCTCACACACAATTTTAACACATGTCACGCAAATACTGACACTCAAGAAAACTTTTTCACAGTAAAACGAACTTCATATACTAAAGAGGACTTTGTAAATTTTATAATAAAATGTCACTCTAAAGGAATACCACTAGATTTTAATAAAGAATTTGGAAATAACTTATTAGGGGCAGATTTTAGCGATCTAGACCTCAGGGGATCGGTATTTAAGAATGTTAATCTATCACATGTAAATTTTACACGAACAAACCTATCCAACTCTATTTTTACAGACTCTAATATGCAGGGGGCATCCTTTATTAATGCTAATTTAAGTAAATCACATATAAAAAATTCAAACTTAAATTTTGCTAATTTTACATCAGCGGAGTTACAAAGGACTACAATCGAGCAATCTACAATTAATAATACAAATTTCAGCTATTCAGATATGCGTTTCTCCATTTTAACAGAAACAAATGGATCGTTTGCAAATTTTTCTGAAACAGAATTAACTTCAACCTCGATACTGAATTCCAACATAGAAAAAGCAAATTTTCGTGATATTGAAGGTAACGACATAACCATCCAGTATTGTAACTTATCGGGTTCAAACCTATTTGGAGCAAATTTACATAATTCAAGGATTCAATACTCTAATTTAACAAGTACTATTCTATATGGAGCAAACTTAAGTTCATCAGACATAACAGGAACTAATCTCAGTAATAGCAATATGGAAGTATCAAATATCAATTCTACAAATTTCTACAATGCTAATCTAAGCAACACAAATATGTACCTTATAGATGCTCACTATACTAATTTCCACAATGCAAATTTACATAAAGCATTGATGAATAATGCAACACTAGTTGGGGTAAATCTGAAAAACTCCATACTATCTAGTGCAGATCTAACCGATACACATATTACAAATGCTAATATGGAAGAATCAGATATGAGACAAATACTACTTAACTCAACCAATATAACAAAATCAAACATGCAATATGTCTTTATTAATAATGCAACTATCGACAATACTGTCTTTTCAAACTCTGACCTCACAATGGTCTCAATCAAGAATTCTCAATGGAATAACTCCAACATGTTCCTTAGTAAACTCAATTCTGCAATTATAGATAATACTACTATTAAAAACAGTATATACAATAAAGTAAATGCAACAAATACATCGTGGTTTAACTCAGCAATAATGGATACTAATATAGAATACGGTAATTTCAACTTTGCTAATTTTAATAGTACTAAGATTCATAAAGTCAATTTTTTCACTAATACTCTAATATCAGCTAGAATTAAAGATTCAGATTTAATTGGATCTAGCATTTATAAAAATGTTCTAACTGATTTTTACATTAAGGACTGCAATATTAAAAATACAATAATTATCGACAATAAAGATTTCACACCAACAAAATCTTTCAACCAAGCAATTACGTCCTTGAAATCTTTACAAAATGCTATAACAAAGAACAAAGAGCTTGATGTCAATTTTTCAAACTTTGACTTTAGAAAAATAAAATTACAAGATGTTAACTTTTCAAACTCTATATTGCACAAGGCAAACTTTTCAGATTTAGAACTAGAAAATGTAAACTTTTCTAATGCTGACTTACAATTTGCTAAATTTAAAAATTCACATCTTAAAAACGTGGATTTTTCTGGTGCTAACTTGGAAAATGCAGACTTATCCAAAACTAAATTAAATGAAATTAACACACATAAAACAAACTTACGTAATATAAAAAATTAAGTATCAAAGACATATCAGCAGCAGTAAAGCACTTACTAGACAAGAACTAGTAATTTATATATCCTGCAAATATGTAATATTTTATAAAACGCCGTATAATAAAAAACTAATTGATGCATACCAAAAGCTAGATCAACTGAATCAAAGCCCATCGACACTTCTATAATTAATTCGAAGCTCTTTAACATAAACACAGAAACTTATTATTCCATAGCACCATTTATGATAAATTTAACATATAAATAGGCAACTCTATCAAAAATTTTTTACTGCACTGACATCATCGTCAATTTGTTATTGATCGTACCAAAGTAATAAAATCTTCCATTGATCACCTGCAATTATAAATATAACCTGTATAATTAGCTATTAGTATTTAACTACAGTACCTTCTTTTTACTAGTAATGCCTTGTAGTAAATTGACAAATCGATTTAGAGTTTCAAATACATAAACAAGTTAACTACAATTAATAAAATATATTTTTCTTTCAATTATATCTCTTTTTTACACATGTTCAATTATAGGCAATCTGGCATGGTGTGCGATATCAAGAAATGTGAATCTTTGCCTAGTAATAAACGCAAATTCTACAGCTTTACTATACTTATTAGAATTCCATCCAATATGTTCTGGCTTATTAGGACAACCTATATCTATCAACATTTCTTTAATTAACATACCAGGCAATGTTTTTGCTTGAATATTTTCAACAATAGTGCTCCACTTATCACAAATTAAACTATTAAGGTAATCTGCTTTTTGTTGATCAATAAACTTTTCACACAATATATCACAAAATGCTTGAGCATGCTCAGTATCAAAATATTCTCTTATGTTTCGGTTACTCATCAATGTAGGATAAAGCTTTGGTACCAATTTGAACATTCTATTTTGCAAACCTATCATAGTTATAGTACTCACTCCAATAAATTCACCATGAAAGAAAGACATATCATGTTGCAAAAGTTCTACAGTATTAGCAATCATATGCTCTCCCTGACTTGCAGACTGACTTCCACCTATAATAAACATACCCAATCCTGATAGAAGTAAAGCCTGCATTAAAATTATAATACTGTGCGCATCATGTTTTATTAATCCTAAATGTTCATTCACTAATGCATTTTCACTCTCCTTACTTATTAAAAATGGCAATTCTGTATATTCACTTCCCAAGAGTAAATGCGATAACAACCAATCTGCCTGTGCAGTAGATCTACATATAAAATCAGCGAAGCCACTCACTATAAGTCTTGTCGGAGCGTTAACAATAATATCTATATCTATGTATATTGCTTTAGGTAAATGAGCTTGTAATGATTTTTTACACCCAACATTCTGCATTATAGATGCATTGGATGAAGTATAACCATTCATAGAAGGAGCAGTAGGAAATGAAATATAGCTCTTATTTGTAATATAACTTACATATTTACAAATATCATTAATTGTACCGCTACCAAAAGATATTAAAACATCTGCATCTCGAGATCTTTCCTTAACCAACTCTACTAATTCATAAGAAGCACAAGACCAGTGTGGAATTATAACATGTTTAAAACTGTCAAACACAAACTTGTTTAATAAATGAGCAGTATTAAAATCCGCTACTATAAAACTATTACTACTATACTGTTTAATTATATCACATATATTAGCACTTATACTTCTATCAATATGTATGCTCTTTATAGCATTAACTACAGAATTCAATACACAAAAATTCTCATCACGTAGAATCTGCTTTAGAAATTCATCATACATAACAAAAAAAACAAGCGATGTACTAATTATTATATAACTTAATAACTCATAACACAAGACAACATTGCAAATCCATATTTCAGAACTTCTTTACAGAATCTAATCAATTCATACGCTTCTATTAAATAAAAAAGTTTATCAAACTTAGTATTTAACACTGCAAGATCAACCTCTCAAATATATTAAATTACCTTATACAACAGTCACGAATTTAACGCAAATTAATAAATCAAATCATAATTAAATCGATAGCCTAATTGCTTCGTAATACAAACCTTTAATGTTCAAACATATAATCAATATTAATCAAATAGAACTATAACATAATAGAAAACAAGGCCACACCCATGATTTACCATTACTTTAGCCTGTATAAAAACATCAAGTCTACCAAGATATATAATTCCTATAATCTTTATTATTCGTAAACACAATAATTGATGAAGGCAATTTGTTAACTTATATCTACAAACACAAGTCAAGTTATACGAACAAGCTAGGTACAATACTCTCCTAGTATACTTAGCAATAAATTAGATGCAACTCAAATTTACATCAAAAGAAAATTATGTGTAATACTATTTTTGTCAACATTAACAACTACTATAACTTTTTTACAGTGATACAACTCCAATTGACTAACTTTCTAGAGTTGATATGATTAAGTATAATGAGAATTTTGTAGTATATGTGTTTGTATGGAGCATAAATGTCAGCAAACCCTTTAGATCAGTTTAAAATTGTTACTATATTTAAGTTACCTAGTATTGCTGGATATAGTATAGATTTTACTAATGCTTCACTATTCATGGTGTTATCTACGCTTTTTGTTTCTCTTTTTTTGCTACATTGGATTAAGAAAAGAAAACATAATCCCGAGTAGTATTCAGTCAATAGTTGAAATTATCTATGATTTTATTGTTTCAACAATAGAAAGTAATATAGGGAAAGCGGGACTACAGTATATACCATTGGTTTTTACGGTGTTTACGTTTATTGTAACATGTAATTTACTAGGTATCTTACCATCCGGGTTTACTGTTACTAGCCACATTATAGTAACTTTTGCAATATCTATGGTTGTATTTACAAGTGTAACAGTAATAGGATTTAAACATCAAGGTCTACACTTCCTACATATACTGTTGCCAAAAGGTACACCTGGATGGTTAGCTCCAATGATGGTGTTAATTGAGTTGTTCGCCTATTGTGCACGTCCTGTAAGTCTATCAATACGTCTTGCTGCCAATATGATAGCAGGACACACTATAATTAAAGTAATAGCAGGATTCGTAATAAAAATGAATATATTTTTAACTCCTCTACCTATAATATTCATCATCATATTAATTGGCTTTGAAGTGTTTGTTGCAATACTACAAGCATATATTTTTACGGTACTAACCTGTGTATATTTATCAGACGCAGTTAATGCACACTAAATTTTATCAATTGACTTCATAGAACAATCTACTTATAATACCTCTAGCTTTTTATAAGGGTAAGAGTATATGGATTCTTTAAAGTTTATTGCTGTAGGGCTAAGCGTTTTTGGAATGGTTGCTTCGGCTTTAGGGGGTTGCGAATATATTTTCTACTATGCTAAATGGATTGGCACGTAATCCTGAGACAGAGGATAAACTAAAAAAGTACGTTTATACAGGAGCTGCTTTGGTTGAAGCTATGGGTTTGTTCTCTTTTCTTTTGGCTTTATTGTTAATTTTTGTAGCTTGACGCAGATCCATGGATATAATACCACAATTAGATGTAACTTCTTACTCTTCTCAATTATTCTGGTTTTTCCTGTCTTTTGGCGTTCTGTATTTTGTAATTAGTAAAAAAAGTCCTACCGAAGGTTGAGAATGTTATAAAAAAAAAGATATAATAGTACAAAGGGCTCTATCGATTGTTTTGAAAATGACTTGAGGCTTATCCAACAAGAGCTAGAAGCACAATTACTCAAAATAGATTCGGCAAGAATTGAAGCCAACAGGATTATAACTTCTGCGCTTCAGGAAGTAAAGGATACCAATACAAGCCTGATGGCTGCACTGGAGCATGAAATACAGGAGATGTTTAGTATGGCAGATGAACATTTCAATAATGTCATGCATCAAGCTGAGCAAGGATTAATTGACCTTACATTTGAGATAGCGTTGGTGTATTACAGTAAAATGCTAGGAACTGCTGATTGTATCGACAAAGATAAGTTACGTGATATAACGACTAAATTATGCAAGGAGAAAGTATGACATCTGTATATTTCGTTATTAATCTTGCTTTTTACAGTGGGGCTTTGTTAGCCTTCCGCCCGTTATGTAAAAAAGTAAAACAAATCTTGGCTACAAGAGTAACCAAAATAAAGCAAGAAGTTACGCTACCGCTCGAGACATTAAATCAATCTAAAGAATTATTAAACAGTGTGGCTGTACAAAGACATGAAACAGAGGAAATAATTTCCGAGATTCTAAAGAAGGCATATGAGCAGTATGACTCTATTATTACTGAAAATAAAAAAAGATGTTGAAGACATTTTAGCTAAACATATTGATGTGGCCGTAAAAAAAATATCTGACCAATTGTCGATGATGACACAATCATTAAAACTCAGTGCTATTGATATGGCAGCTAGTGCTGTTCAGGAATTGATTAAAGCATCTAATGATCAAAAGCAAGACAGCAGCGGTGTCATATCCACATTAGATCGTGATTTAAGAAAAAAATTGCATTAATGTCTGTTTGACTAGTTCCTGATCGGGATTAATCTTAAAAATCTCTCTACTATGCCATTTTTTTTAGGTTTGGTTCCCTCTTCATTGTATAGTGTATCCAATACAAGTGAGGTCATACCTATGGCAGCAGAAAACACAGGGTTGTACTTATAGTCGTCGTTTATTCCCTTTAATACCACTGGTAAACCTATCTTGACTTGTTTAGTTAACACACAACTTGCTACTTCCTTGATATTAGATAATCTACTAGATCCACCAGTAATAACCACTTTACTAATTAAATTTCTCTGTCTCCCTACCCTATTTTTCACCAAATCAAAAATCTCTTCTACTCGAGGGTTAATTATCTTTACTAAATTAGAACGTGTAACCGAAATAACTTCATCATCCCCAACATCAGCCTCTATAATTCCATCCTTATCAGGAGACGTTAGCAGAGCATCACCATATAATACTTTTATACGTTCAGCATCTTTAACATTAACGCATAGCCCATAAGCAATATCATTAGTAATGTGCATACCGCCTAAAGGTATACTGTCAGCATATACAAACTTTCCCCTACTAAAAATACCCACAGACGTATACTTACCACCTATATCTATAATCATTGCACCAAGCTCTTTCTCATCCTGAGTAATACATGACATCCCTGAAGCATAAGATTCTACTACACATCCAGCCACATTCAAATTACAATCGCCTAAACAGTTTTTTATGTTTAATAACGCAAATTTCGAAGCAGTAACAATATGCACGTTCGCTCTTAATTTACTCCCATATAATCCTTTCAGTTCTGTAATATCACTTAAATCATCAAGATGATATACTATTGGAATATTATGTACAACAATCTGATCCTCATGACATTTTTCATAAGTCTGAAGCATAATATTTTTTTATATCAACGTCAGAGATTTTATGAATTGTTGAATTAATTTCATTAACAACATTTGTCGAACAAACATCACAACCAGAAATATTAACGTAAACTTGACTTATTACCAATACCTCTGCTACCTGTTTTGCAGCCTCTATGCAAGATAATATGGAGCGACTTGCACATTTCACATCAGTAATTGTACCGCCACTAATCCCTTCAGAAGCTTTATACCCCACACCAACAATCTCAGGACTACTGCCATAACATACTTTAACAATAAAACACACTATCTTTGTAGATCCAAGATCTACAACAGCAAAAAAATCACCTCTTGGACCTGTAATGGTAGCAGAATGTAACATACTAATAATATGGTAAATGACAAAAAAAACTATAGCAAGACTAACTCTAAGTATTTAATGTTATATCCTTATTAAAGAATATCAAGTTTTTTTCAAATTTAAGTATACAATTAAATATCTTCTATAAAATGTTTTTCTACCATACAAAAAATTAAATCAAATTTTACGTAAAAAAACCTCGCAGCACGACGGTATAACTTTCATAATACAAATTTATATGCTGTTATAATGTATTTAGTCAGTAATATTTAAAATAGCTACTTTTATCACACACAAGTATAAACATAACCATCCCCAATTTTTCCATTAATCAAAAAAAAAAAAAACCTTTGACATTTTCACTGTTTCTTTTCAATCCTATACAATATCAAGAGGAAACAGAAGCATATATCTATCATCCATTCACATACCACTAATGGTATATCTAACAATTGCTAAGATTTTATAAACACCCTGAAACAAAGCAGTAAACATTCAGCTAACATCACATAACTTTATGATATAAGGCGATCCCAAATATCGGGAAGGATTCTTCTTAATAAGGCAGAACATATTATTAAATCTGTAAATAAAGTCTTTTCTACTATACATACACGTAAAATAGGACATCTAACAGCACATGAACTTGCATTGATATAAGAACTTATTTACGTTGGGATAAACTACTTACTATCAAGTATACAGAAGCAAAAAATGGCATAATTTCCAATCTTCCCATCAACATCAAAAAAGATAAAAATAATTTCACTGAAGGTAGCAAACTACCGTAATTAGCATTTGGACCCACTATACTCCCCATACCAGGTCCCGTATTACTTAAAATCGCAGACGCTGCACTAAACGCGGTAACAAAATCAACACCACTTATAGTTACAACTATACAACCCATAAATAAAATAAAAATATACAGAAAAAAAATACTCCAACATCACAAATGGAATTGTTATCTATATCTTTTCTACTGTATTGAACATGACTTACTTTAGAAGGTCGTACAAAATCACCTATACAAGCGATCAAAGCTTTCATTAATAATACAATTCTATAAACCTTAATTCCGCTGTTAGTAGATCCACTACATCCTCCTACTAACATAACGAATACTCCAAACACAGAAAAAAAGTGCCAATTATCATAATCATAATTGGCAAAACCAGTAGAAGTGCTTAAGGTAACAACTGAGAATATAGAGTATCTCAATATGTCAAACAATGAATAATTAAACATTACTTTGTCAAAGTAACAGCTTGTCACAGATATCATTGAAAAGAAGCAGACAATAATAAAGAATGACATTACTTGCTCGTCATAAAAGCGCTGTTTCGTGATAATCTTCAAATATACTATAAACGGACAAGAGCTTAATAACATAAATACTACTGCTACTATTTCAACATATACATTATCAAAATATTGTAGAGAACTATCATAATTAGAAAAACCACCAGTAGATACAGTTGACATTGCATGACATATGGCATCAAATCCTGACATTCCAGTAACCCAATAACAGATTGCACATAAAGTCATCAATGCACAGTATATAATAAAAACATACATTGATGACTTAACAATCCCATACTTAAACTTCTTAGATTTGTCAGAAGATTCAGAGTAATATAACTCGTATAAACTCATAACCTTTAAACAAGGAACAAGAAAAATACCTGTTACAATGATTCCTAATCCTCCTATTGCATTCAACAAAGATCTCCATATCAAAACTCCTGGAGACTTATTTTGCAAATTTGTTAACACTGTTGCACCTGTAGTAGTCAGACCAGATACTGCTTCAAAAAAAGCATCTGTAAAGGAAATTTTCATCTCAAACGCAAATGGCATTGCCGACATTATAGATAAAATAATCCACACACTACTTGTAACAATAAAAACTTCTTTTTTTTTAAGCGAGACAATTTTCCAAAAAAAGACACATGCTAAACTAAACAATAGAGTAAAAAAAACACGAGTAAAAAAAACTCTGCCATGTATACCCGGTATAATAGTTTATTACCACTGGAATTAACATAAGTAGAGCAAAAATTGAAGAGAAGACCCCAACAATAAAAATTACACTACGTAAATCCTTATACATCCCACATATTCTTTTCTCCTTCAAGACATCTCTATAATATGTAATAATTAATATATAATTAACCATATCTGATACATAAATTTATATAATATGTGCATTGACATAATTACGATGAATTGCTTCTATAGATTCCAATGATATTATCCGGCACAAGATACTTTTTATAACACATCATCTAAGACACCCACATGCATTTGAAAAAAATCCTTTTGTTAATTAAGCCGTAAGTACTTATTAAAAAAAAGTTACGATAACAAGTTTAAGAACATAGTTTGCCATCATGCAAATCAGTAGAAACACCTAGATTATATGACGCATTCATTCTATTCTTAATGTACAATTTTTACATATGTTGGACAAAACATTTTATTGTTAGCTACTCTACAGTAGAGTAGTTTGCAATTTACTATTTGATTTATAAGTGTTTAGATTAAAAATATCAGCTCAGATTATATCTCTTGCCGCACAGCAGTTCTTAGAATTGGCATGAGGTACTCCATATCGAGAAATAATTACATATTCAAGCTAATCTTGATATATATTAGATATAGCATTAAGTTAGACATTCTTCGCAAAAAAATCTTATCTAACTTTTTAATACTACCATCAAATAAACTCCATAAATAACTTTTCCCACTTCTTTGTTACAGTAACAAAAATATACTTGTATATACTTATACGCTAAGCACATATTTTGTGATCTAGAATTACAACATAGTAGCTTAAAACAACCATATATAATCAATAAACATAAAATACATTTTCAAATTCATTGAACATCATTAAATAAACATTAAACATGTAAAAATATTTTTTCTATACGCATCCTTCAAATTAATAACATTTTTACCACTAGACTGTATAAGAACTCATAATTATAATGTGTGCTGGAGGAAAGGTGGCTGAGAGGTCTAAAGCGCACGCCTGGAAAGTGTGTATACCATTGTTGTATCGAGGGTTCGAATCCCTCTCTTTCCGCCATGTGTTTTTATTTAGTGGAAATTAATGAAAGATCTAGAGCTGTTATTTCAAAAAAAGACTCATAACTTAAATGGTAATTGTGCGGTTGCAATTTCTGGAGGAATAGACAGCATGGTATTATTACATTTATCAGCACAACATTGCACAAACTATATTCCTGTAGTATTAACAGTGAATCATGGATTACGTCCTGAAGCAAAACAAGAAGCATTATTTGTATTTCAACATTCACAAAGCTTAAACTTAAAATGTCATATACTAAACTGGCATGGGCAAAAACCAGAAAGTAATATACAATCTTTTGCTAGGGACATAAGATACAGTTTACTATTGCAATGGTGCAGTGAACATAAAATAAATTATCTAATGATAGCACATCAAAAAAATGATAATGCAGAAAATATAATGATCAGGTTAGAAAGAGGAAGTGGGTTAGATGGATTAGCAGGAATGCAAGAAAGTACATACTCGAATGGCATATGTATACTTAGACCACTTTTAAGTGTCAGTAGAAAAGAATTATTAGAATATGCGAATGAAAAGAATATTGCTTGGATGAACGACGTCAGCAATGATAATAAAAAAATATAAGAGGACTTTATACCGCAACATGCTAAATACCGTTGATAATTCTGAAGAACTGATCAATAGACTTTACATAACATCAACACACATAAAACGATCTTTAAGCTGTATTCTGCATTATGTAAGATTAGCTATTGACGAATGTTTAGAGTTTAGTGACCTTGGTTTTATTAGCATAAAACCAAACACATTTTTAGATTTTCCAGAGGAAATATCACTTAGGCTTCTTACATACTCTATTATGTGTATCGGTCAAAAAAAATACAAGCCGAGATATAATAAGCTTAGTAAAATATTTTATAAGATACTTAACAACGAATTTAATAACGCTCAAACTCTGAGTAATTGCAAGATTAAAAAAAGTCAAGATAATACTATTTCCATTACTAGAGAGATCTCAACTATCAAGGACTTAGTCATTAATCGTTCCTCAGATACACTAATAGAATGGGATAATAGGTTTAAAGTGAGAGTTACTAATCCTAATAATTACGATATTATTCTTTCTAGATTGAATAACAAACATATTCCAGAGCATTTAAAAAAGTTAAATAGAGACGCAGTACGTTGTCTACCTGTACTGATATACAAAAATAAAATTATTGCTTATCCTCTACAAAAGTATAACACAGATGACTATATTAATAAAACCGCACCATGCATTAGCATTGAAGAGGTATTAGTTAAACAAAATCTTACCAATTTGACTTACAGTGAATTTATCAGCAGGGAGCTTTTGCTATGAGAAAAATAATTGAAGGATTAGCAATTTGGATTGTAGTGATGGTTCTAGTTGCAGCAGCATACGTCCAATTAAATGATAAAATCATTAATGGAAACACTGTTAAATTGCCATTTTCAGAATTTTTAAATAAAGTTGAAAATAATGAAGTGGAAAGTATCAACATAAGTGAACACAACATCACCGGTAAACTCAGAGATAGTTCTAAGTTTCAAACAACTGGTATAATTTATGACAGTCTGATAAAAACGTTACATAACAGACAAGTCACTTTTACGTTCTTACCAGAAGATACATTTCTTGGAATAATAGGTAGCATATTGATATCTTGGTTCCCTATGTTGTTACTTGTCATAATATGGTTCATATTTCTCAAGCGAATGCAAATAGGAGGTAATCGTACCATAAACTTTAGTAAATCTCGTGCTAAACTGATGACGGAGAACCGAAATAAAGTTACTTTCAATGATGTGGCAGGAATTGATGAAGCTAAAGAAGAATTAATAGAAATAGTAGATTTTTTAAAACACAGGCAAAAGTTTCAAAAATTAGGAGGTAAAATACCAAAAGGATGTTTACTCATTGGATCACCTGGAACTGGGAAAACTTTATTAGCACGTGCAATAGCGGGTGAAGCAAATGTACCATTCTTTAGTATATCAGGTTCCGATTTCGTAGAAATGTTTGTAGGTGTTGGAGCAAGTCGCGTACGTGACATGTTTGAACAAGGGAAGAAAAATGCTCCATGTATAATATTCATTGATGAAATAGATGCTGTGGGAAGACATCGTGGCATAGGATTAGGTGGTGGTAATGATGAACGTGAACAAACGTTGAATCAGCTACTTGTCGAAATGGACGGGTTTGAATCAAATGAAGGAGTAATTATTATTGCCGCAACTAATCGTCCAGATGTATTAGACTCAGCTCTTCTCAGGCCTGGAAGATTTGACAGGCAAGTTACAATTGGTATACCAGATATTAATGGCAGAGAAAAAAATAATCAATGTACACATTAAAAAAGTGCCTACAGCTCCAGACGTAGACATTAGAACTATTGCACGTGGTACTCCAGGGTTCTCAGGAGCTGATCTAGCAAACCTAGTAAATGAAGCAGCGTTAATAGCAGCAAGATTAAACAAGAAAATTGTTACTATGAATGATTTTGAATATGCACGAGATAAGGTCATGATGGGTGCGGAAAGAAAATCACTAATGATGACAGAAGAAGAAAAAAAATTAACGGCGTACCACGAAGCAGGACATGCAATTATTGCTTTTTTTACAGAAGCATCTGATCCAATACATAAAGCAACAATTATTCCAAGAGGAAGGAGTTTAGGATTGGTTATGCGACTACCTGAATCAGATCGCGTGTCCCACACGAGAGAAAAGATGATAGCAGATTTAACAGTAGCAATGGGTGGGAGAGCTGCTGAAGAATTAATTTTCGGATATCACAAAGTAACTAGTGGAGCTTCATCAGATATAAAGCAAGCTACGGATCTTGCAAAAGCTATGGTAATGAAATGGGGAATGAGCGATAAAGTAGGACCATTGTATCACAGTGATGATAAAAGTGATATTATTTCCAATAACTTAGCAAATTTGATAGACGAAGAAGTTAAGTCTATAGTCACATCTGCACTTGAGAGAGCCAAAAGTTTACTGAACGAACACTTAGAGTCATTGCATGTAGTTGCTAAAAAACTTACTGGAATTTGAAACTTTAACTGGGGAAAACATAAAAGATATAATCAATGGAAAAGAGCTCGCCAAAAACAATACAGATGATCCACAACCTTTGAAGAGAGTGTTTGCGTTGAAAGAGCAATAATTTTGATACTTTAGAGATACCTTTCACTGGTAAGCTTAGTTTATACTGTTCAAGATGCATTAGTTTTATGTTTTATTTAACTCTTTTCATGATGTAAGATTTTGTCACACGTCTTTTTATTTTATGTTATGAGGTTTTTTTAAACGAGTTTATCATTTCAGATTTAGATAAGTATTGAGCACTGAATCACTTGCTAAAAGTTTAAAATTGTATAACTCGTGCTTATGCCACATTTAGTGTAGCTATAATACTTGGAGATCGTATAGAGCTTTAAATTGACACTTTGCACAACGTAGATCTTTATAAATATTGTCAACTCATGAACTAAATAACATTTACTTGTAATAAACCACAAACAGTCATACCCAGCTGCTATACTTCATCAGTAAGCATAAGGATATCAGCAGCATTAACACACAGTAAATGATGTAAATGAACTACCAAAACATACTAAATACCTACATATAAAAAAGATAACAATTATTTTTTACCAACAAGTTCCCAAAGACTTTAGATAAAAGACTAATAAATCTATACATAAATTAAGATCCAAATTACACATTATAGTACTGAAAATGTGTAGATAAAATTCTCCACATTCCAAAAAGATCATAATAAATAGTTTTTAATCAGTCCGTCACATCTTTAGGCGCTTTTTCTTCAACTGTTACATTGATGATATAAGTTAAAGGACAAAAAAGAAGTACTCTTTTCCTTTATATTTAAATACAAACTTTGCAAAAATGAAGATTTTTGGCTGTTTGAAACAAATGGTGTAAATAATGTTATTTTCATTATATAGCCAAAAACTATATTAATTCTAGTATATTTATACACTATATTACCTTTTAAAGAAAATGCAACACTGTCTTATAGACTAATTTTAAACTGGAGTATGATCAATAAATACAATCACCATTAAATTATTAACTAATATACTGATATTTCAAGTATTTTTTTTAAAATCATAATTATAAAATGAATTTTATAATAGATCTTACTTAAAAACTATCTTTTTAAAAACAAAAATAACACGTATTTTACGTAAGAAGCACAAGTGTAAAGTAACACTTATAAAATTCTATTTGCCATTTTAGACAGTCTCAATATAAAAACACCAGCTATTACCATAAAAATAGACAACAACTGTCCCATAGTTATTAGATTGAATATAATATAACCAACCTGAGTATCTGGTTCTCGGACAAATTCAATAAAAAAACGCATTACTCCATACAATATTGTAAAGACAGAAGTTAATAGACCTTCAGACAATCTGATTTTTTGTAAAAAAAAGAAGTAAATTCATTATTATAAATAACAATAACCCTTCAAAGAAAGCTTCGTACAACTGACTCGGATGCCTATAAAGAGAATCTCCACTTGCAGGAAAAATAATACCCAGTCTTTGATCTGTGACTTTGCCATATAATTCACCATTAACAAAGTTCGCAATACGTCCCAAAAATATTCCAACAGGTACAGCACATACACATAAATCAACTGCAGGTAGAAAAGGAATCTTATTTTTTCTACAAAAAATATACATAGCACCTGAAACAGTTACAGCCGCTCCATGAAATGACATGCCTCCTTCCCATAATTTAAACATTTCAATAGGAAAATCTATATAAAAAGCCAAATTATAAAACAATATATATCCTATTCTTCCGCCAAAGACTATACCAATGACCCACCAAGATACGATCTCATCATAATGCTCTCTATTAAAGACTCTGTATTTATCTATTTTACGCACATACCAATAAGAGAATATAATACCACATATATAAGCTAATGCATACCACCTAACTTCCAAAAACCCCATTCTGAACGCTACTGGATCTATATTCATACACAATATACAAACACTACTCACCAGTATGAAATAGTTCATACACTTTATCAACTTTTATTGCAGCTTTTTTTTATTGTTACGTAGCGCTCACAATCTACCATTTCACAATAATATTGCATATCAAGTATAAAATATTAACATAAATCATAAGTGAAATATTTTGTTTACCACTAAAAATACAACATATAAATTATGTGTTGTGTTATATTTATTACAAAGCATAAAAAACATTGGTGATGTAGCACACTAAATTTACTTCACAGATCACCTAGATCTAATACTTATATTACAACTTTCACGTATCTATACGAACTAAAACACATATTATCCTCTTGAATAAGTGAATGAGTAAAATTTTTTACACAACACATTCAGCGTGTCCTTTACACAACCTATCTGATCAAGTTCAATGTATTTTTACAAAATATACTCTATAAAAATACTCAATAATAGCTTGTCATATTATTTATTTATTAATAAATGTTGAGCATAATATTAACATGCAACCTTAAATGGAAAAAGATCGTGATACAAAATATTCTTATTGATAATAGTAGTAGTATAACAATATTTTTTTACTGGAAAAGATGAGATAGAAAACTTCACAAAAATATTCACTGTGCTATACAAAAACAAAGCTTCTAAAGCTCTATTTGACAATGAAGTAAGTATAGAATACGGAGACACTAGTGTAACGCTAACTACTGACACAAACTTTAAGTTCAATGACCTTAGTAAAGTGATTACACACATGTTACAACATGACTTTAAAGTCAGTACACATGTTATCGCTCAATCCTTAGAACAAGGATGCGATATTTTAAAAACCGATAATTTAGTCATTTGCAGATTCAACAATAGGCCATTATATAACATTAACATTAGCACACGCAACAACACGATAACAATGCAACCAATATCAATAAAATACCTTGATTTATGTTCAGAAGACAGCATTAAATTAATTAATTTATTAAAAATGAACACCGACACTAGTGATGTTACAACAGATAGTAAACAAAACATCATAGTAGTATCTATCAGTACTACGATATACAATACAATAAGGTCGCTTGTTACTGTATTAATAAAAACACAAATTATAGAAGAAAGTAACCAGGAAGCTATCTTACAACAACTAATTAGGCTTGCTTTTCACGATTTCACGTATAACGAACTACAAATCGTAAAAAATATAACCCAATATCCAAATGATCACCCACTAAGTAAATATAAAAACATAGCAAAAAATGTAGAAAACATCTTCTCACATTTGGCAAACAATCAATTACTAGATTCCAATTGCGCTAGATTACTACAAGATGCAATAAATAACACCGGAGAATTTTCCACAGCACCGCACATTATAATGCGTAGCTTTAGTAAGTTAAACAAGAACTTTCATGAACAAATTAAAAGCATAATCAATCAAACAGAACATTAATCCAATTCAAGGGAAGTTTACCGAATAATAGATCACTAAAAAAAATGGCCTTAAAGTATTTCTTTATAGGATCTATTGAGCAAATGTCACTAAGTCTGATACATAATACATTTTCCCCGAGATAGAAAACATTTTAACACTAAAAACCTGTTATTTCTTTATTGTTGCATACTATACCACAAACTGTTTTTACCAACAAATTTATCGAAACTTCATTCTTTACATGTTTTGTCATCAACCATATATAAATGTCACTTACATCATTTCTTATGAGATAGAAACAAACGCTATCATTTTTTTACTGGGCTACTGATTGTAAATACGATATTAGAAAAATATTTTCAACAACAAGTTACTCAGCTATACATACGAGGTAACGACTTGTACAAAAGTATAGATGCTCAAGCAATAATAAGTCACTTTACTTTTTTTCATAATTTGCTCATGTCATAGATCTCGGGAGAAGTTTCTTCCTTGGCAACTTCTAAATCTGTCATGCTAGCACTTGGTAACGCACAACGAGTAACATCATAACTTCCTGATTCTGTCACGATACTAGTATCACTCACATTATCCAAAGCACTATCCCCTTCTATATCTCCTAGAACATCTCGCAAGTCACCAAATACTCCTGCTTTATATGAGTTAAAAACAGCAATTCTTACCTCATCAGAACACTGAAACTCATAATCCCCGAGTTTGATATATTCAACTTTACACAACTCCTTAACATAATCTTTCATGGATGTATAAGAAGTTATACTAATACCTCCTAATTTTGATACTAATTCCCTATCACGCTTATAATAGCGATTACATAGCAACGCAATAGTTAACATAACCCCAGTTATTACTACTAGTACACTAGATATTATCAATTCAAAACTAAAATCAGTTGACTGTGTTAATAATATCGCACTATTATACAACAACAAAGTGCCCGCTAACACTACACAAACTGCTGCACAAACCCTCGCAGCTGCACTTTTCAGCGATATTAAGTACAACCCCTCCAGGAGGATTATAAAATATGATAACATAGAACAATATAGTGCTGCTTTACTAGCTTTAAGAAAATGACATGCCAAAGCGGACATTTTTGCAAGACATACAAATATTAAGAGCGAAAAAGTAGTGACCCTTAACATTAACTGCCTTTTCTCTAGTCGGCTACTACTCTCTATAAGCAACAAATTATCCTTAATGCCTACTTTTTTCCCTAAATCAGTGGCCTGATATACATCACCTTCACCAAGATCCAGGAGTCCCCTTTTTTTGAGCCTCCTGCTTCAGCTTTAATAAAATATATTCCCTTTTTTTAGCAGGGAAACCATTTAAAATCCCATAAATACTATGTGATTTCTTATATTGCCTATATTGCCATGGGAGTAAATTAGCATCATATGCTTCCTCACGAAGTTGTAGGTCTCCCAAATAACACATCAATATAATAGGAGGAACAATAGGAATAGCAAGGGAAAGTACACTAAAACAACACCTTAATATCTTCTCACCAAGAGTCAATAAAGACCACCTCTCACAATAAAATATCGCATCATATACACTTTGCATTAGTGGTTTACTACTTGGATCATATTCCACTATTTCAAAGGTACTATCTTCACTATTTAATATTCCGATAAAATTCTTTTCACTATCTAAAATAATGTTATACAAATCAGCTGTTTCATATTGACCATCCGAAGAAATGATAAACACGCAACCAGAGCTATTGTATTTTTGATCTTTCTTATAAGCATACACATTATTAGGCCCAAGATCATAAGGTGAATATATTACCGGTGATAATCCCAATGAACGCACAAATTTTATAATTTCTTTGATACCACTTTTACCACGAGAATCATGTATTAATACTTTCTTAAGAAACCTATTTTGTATACCGCCATCTTCGTGCCTCACGATATGAAAAGCCGGTGTAACATTTTTGATTAACTTTCCTAAACGAAAAACTCCACAATTTGGAATATAGAACACAACACGCCTTGTTCTAAAAGTGAAATTTTCGTATATATCATCACCCTGCATATATTTTTAAAAACAACTACCTAATCATAAAGATATAGCACAATATCTATTAATATACTAACTATCTAAGCTTAGAAATTAAAAACCCTACTATAATCAAGAACAAATAAACCCTTCTTGTCCATCACTTGGATGTTAAATATATCTCTTTTTGCACTCAATTAGCTGAATAACCATATAAAGAACACAACAAGCACTATCCAACAAACTATTTACTGCTATTTCACATAAGTTTCCAAAAATAGCCACTCCATTATAACGGTATAATACCTATCAATATGTTAATTACTTAAGCTCAAAAAGTAAAAATTTTACTACAATAAGGGCAAGTAACCTCTTTTCCCATTTTGACTGTTAAATATATTTTCGGATGTTCTATGTAATCAGCATTATCTCCTTCACCATTACAAGAAACTATCTTTACCTTTTCTTCTATACCAGCTTTTTTATCAGAATCAGACATAAGTTTAACTTCTAAGAAAATTAATTTTACCACAAGCTTCACATGTTTAACGTTTTTAAACTAAACAATCTGATGTATAAATCTATTAGCATCTTTGTTAAAGTAATTGCAGAAAACATAGAACATAAAATACCTATGGATAACGTAACAGCAAAACCACTAACCGGACCACTACCTATCACAAACATAATAGCAGCAACAATCAATGTAGTAATATTAGAATCAAATATTGTTGACATAGCATTTTTAAAGCCAGATTCCACAGCCCACTTTAATTTTTTTGTTAAACTAAACTCTTCCCTAATACGTTCAAAAATCAGAACGTTGGCATCAACAGACATCCCTACCGTTAAAGTAATTCCAGCAAGCCCAGGTAATGTGAGTGTAGCTTGAAGCAACGTAAGAGCAGCAATAATAAAAACAATATTGAACACTAATCCAATTACAGCAAATACGCCAAATATACCATAAGACAGCACTATAAAGACAGATACTGCTATTACTGATATTATCATAGCTAGCCTACCTTGCTTGACGTATTCAGCACCCAAACTAGAACCAATAGTTTTTTCTTCAATCACCTTCAAAGGCACGGGTAAAGCTCCAGATTTCAACAATATCGACAACTCTTTTTGCAGTTTCAACAGTAAAATTACCACTAATTTCACCACTCCCAGTTAAAATAGGTTCACGTATTATAGGAGCAGTAAGTACTACTCCATCTAACACTATAACAAAAGGTTTATTAAAATTCTCTTTCGTAATCTTTGCAAATTTTTTAGCTGCAGCATTATTGAGCTTAAAGTGTACAATCACATTACCAAGACTGTTTATTCCAGATGAAACATCTACTAAAGAATCTCCACTAATCTCAACCTTTTTTAATACAGGATATGTATTTCCATGATTATCTTTAAGTAAAACCGTAGTAAGAGGGTTAATAGATGACAACTGAGTCACATGCTCTAACAAATGAAATGTCAACTTTGCTGTTTTTCCTAACAATGTTTTTATTTGATTAGTATCATGTACCCCTGGAATTTGTAAAGATATCCTATCCTTACCATGACTATTTATGACAATCTCCTTAGTTCCAGATTTATCCAACCTACGTCTTATATTTTTAATAGAGTCAGCTATAACATTTCTCAACAACTCTGCTTTATAGCTATCATAAAAAAGATATCGTCAAACGGGCTCCTCGCTGGGATATCCTAAGATTTTTATTACCAAACAATTTAACCTGATCAAAATCTTGAATATTCTTTAAAGTTAATATTATATTATCCTGTTCTACATCAAGTTGACTATAATCTATTTTTTTATTTGACAAAAAACTATATATCTCGTCATACAAACCATACATCCTTTCCTTCAAATACTCTTTGAAATCCGCTGCTAGCAGCAAATAAACTCCCCCTCGTAGATCCAATCCCAGACTAACCTTTTGCTTTGACAATAAGAATCTATTATCAATGAAATTCGGCAGTACTAAATATATAGCAATAGTACATAACAGTGTCACAATTATGGGTTTTATTTGTAATTTAGAGAGCATATCACCTACCAAACATGTCAGGTAATTATATTATAAACAGTTAATACAGAATACTTTACATTACCAAAACTAATCAGCCGAATATAGCATAAACAACTACAATATGAAATGAAATAAATAAGATAAATACAAACCTATATTCTTGCCATCCAATCAGACTTTTTAATCCAACCACTTTGTGAACCAAGACCCATCATCAAGTCCATCTCTCACAACTACTTAAATAAAAAAACCACCGCAGTACTTTTTAAGTAATAATCAATATAAAAAACAATAACTTATACAAATACCCACTTTTTAAGTTTGTCACAGTAATCCTATTAGATGACTTTTTCTCTATAAAAAAATTATACTTTTCACACTGTTATCAGTAGCATACATATAAATTTATTTTTTATAAACACAACTACGCAGCCGCCCTGCCACATATAATTATATAACTTATCATTATAACCAAATCGTAGATACCAACTACACATTTACCAACACTCTAAAACTTTAAACTGAGAAACAGTATGGTCACACTAAAAACACAATTTACTCTCATAATAGTCATAATCATAGGGATCAACTTTTACATTATCGCCACATATCAAGCACGCTCTATTTTCTTGAAACATATATTTAGTAAAGTCACTAGATTTTAAATCGATCTTCTGTAATCTACCTACTAAATTACATTGAATCCCTAACAAATATTTTATGGCCTCCATAGCCATGATATTACCTACCACCCCTACTACCGGCCCTAATACCCCAGCATTTGCACAATTTAAATTCAAACTCATGTACTGACATTCAAAAAAAACACCTTAAACAAGGTTTACCGTATGAACGTATAGTTAACACTTGTCCGGTAAAACCAATTGCAGCACCGTGTATTAAAGGTTTACCTAAAACAACAGATGCGTCATTGAGAAACAATTTTACAGCTAAGCGATCAGTACAATCTACGATGAGATCTACACTTTTAAAAACTTCTTCGAAATTCTTAGGAGTAACAGAAAAATCTAGCGCTTGTACATTAACATCAGAATTAAGGAAACTCACAAATTCCTGAGCTTTCACTACTTTACTTTGATTAACATCACTCTCTCTATAGATTACTTGCCTATTCAAATTTGATAGATGGATTTTATCATCATCACACAACACCATACTACCAACACCACTGGCTGCGAGCACCGGAATGACGACACTCCCCAAACCGCCACATCCAACAATCAGTACATTACTTTTCTTTAACTTACCCTGACCCGCTACTCCTATTTCAGAAATAAGAATCTGTTTTTTATAGCGATCAAACATTAGCTATTCTTGTAAATACTTACTACTCCCCGGTACTGACACAGGTATACTACGCAAATATTCTGGAACGTCTTCATCTACATAACTTTTTAATATTCAATTCAACTAAACTAATGACTGGAAAAGGGAGCTTTACATCTCTATTACGTTTAACTAAAGCCGCACCTGCAACAACGGTACCACCGCTACTTTTTACACAACTCACCACTTCCATAGAAGTTTTTCCAGTAGTAATCACATCTTCCACAATCAAAACCTTACTTCCCTCCTTAATTTCAAAACCACGACGCAACGTAAATAAACCATTAACACGCTCACAGAACACATTATTAATTCCTAGCTGCCTTGCAATTTCATAACCAACAGTAATGGCACCAATCGCTGGAGAAACAATCAAATCTATATTTTGCAATACTTTGTTAATTTTTGTTGCAAGCAAAGAACAAAATTTTACTGCAACAATAGGATTTTCGAACAATCTAGCACATTGTATATATGTGTCACTATGTAACCCAGATGACAACACAAAATGGCCACTTACTATCACACCAATATTAGTAAACTCATCATATATAGAATCACTATTTAATAAATCTGCTTCCATAAACAAAACACCTTAAAAAACTGCCTCCCCAGCTTCAGAAGTGTTATCACTAACCTCTGAGCTCAAACAACTTACATCATTACCACCCACTAATAAACTGCTTCTTATCTTTTGTTCTATTTCATCCGCAGTGTTACAATTAGTCTTGAGATAAGACTTCGCATTTTCTTTACCTTGACCAAGACGTACACCATTATACGAATAATACGATCCAGCCTTCTCAACAATATTAAGTTTTACACCTATATCTATAATTTCTCCAACCTTTGAAATCCCTTCATTATACATAATGTCAAAATCTACTTGCTTAAAAGGAGGAGCTACTTTATTTTTGACAACCTTAACCTTAGTTTGATTACCAATAATTACATCTTTATCCTTAATTGCACTAACCTTACGTATATCCAACCTTACAGAACTATAAAATTTCAAAGCATTTCCACCAGTAGTGGTTTCAGGGTTACCGTAAACCACACCTATTTTCATACGGATCTGATTAATAAAAATAAGAAGACAATTAGCTTTTGACACAATAGAAGTTAATTTTCTTAAAGCGTGGCTCAATAACCTGGCTTGTAGGCCCATATGCTGATCACCCATATCCCCTTCTATCTCAGCTCTCGGAGTTAACGCAGCAACTGAATCCACCACTATCACATCGATTGCACCAGAACACACCAAATACTCAACTATATGTAATGCTTGCTCTCCTGTATCCGGCTGAGAAACTACTAAATCACCAGTATTCACTCCCAATTTACGGGCATACATTATATCCAGAGCGTGCTCGGCATCAATAAACGCACAGTTTCCAGCTCTTTTTTGCGATTCGGCAATTACATGTAAAGCGAGCGTTGTTTTTCCGGAACTTTCAGGACCAAAAATTTCAACAATCCTACCTTTAGGAAATCCACCAATACCCAACGCAGCATCAAGTGCTATTGATCCTGTTGGAATGCTATCAATTTTTTCAATGGCACCCTGCTTCAACCTCATTATTGCACCGCGGCCAAAAGCTTTTTCAATCTGATTAATTGCATTGTCTAATGCTTTTTGCCTTTCTTGGTTTAAGTTCTTACTATCAGACATAATTAAAACAACAAGTTTTTACGGAGAAAGCTAAACACTCTTAATATTGATTGTCAAGTCCTAAATCATGATACTGCTTAATTATTGACACACAAAATTAGAAGCCAAAACATGCACTTCCTACTCTAAAACTATTTAGAATAATCACCAATTAATACATCCATAAAACAGTCAAATTACAATCATGAATAACAAAAACAACAATCAACTTTGTGGCATACAAATGTACAATTGCTCACCATGTATTAATTCACATCTATTACATTAAGGCCGACTAAAAATACAGCCATTTCTGAATATAAAATACCTAATACAAGACATATCCAAAAAAAACCATAATTCTATAAATTTCAAACTTACACTAACTTTTTAGTCTGAATAACCCACACGAAATTTGTTTAAGATTACATAGTTTAAGATTACATAGTTTAAGATTACATAGATTGTAGTCATCCTACTTAAAATTAAAGACAAATCACTTCACTATAAAATCAACTATCTCACTCGAAGTATTTTCCCATAAATCGGAGCTACCTTTAGTATAAGGTTGAACATATACTAACTTACCAGTATATCCATAAATAAATTTTATGGTATCATAGACATTTGTAACATTCTCACTCTTAACACTGAGTACAACTTTTACATCCATGCTGCCCAACACTTTAAGTGATGTTAACGCATGAGTAATGCTTCCTAGATAAACTCCAATTACCAAAATTACTTTGATATTTAAATCTCTCACAAGATCTAAACAAGTTTTATCATCTGTAATAGGCGACATAATGCCACCCACACCTTCTATTAGTAAATAATCATACGATTGATCGATATATCGACAGCAAAATGCTAAGATTTCACTATAATTCAATTCAATATTTTCCAATCTGGCTGCCATATTAGGAGCATAAGGATAACGTAATCTCCAAGGAGAAATTTTTGTTACGCTATTATCATTATAATCCATATTTAAACTGCGTAGTATTTTGCCTGTATCACTATTTAAGACATCGGAATCGCACCATCCACTAACTACAGGTTTTATTGCATGTACCATTTGATTACCTTTACTCAGATGCCAACATAATGTCGTTGTAATAAAAGTTTTCCCTATATCAGTACCACACGATGTAATAAAATAAGCTGACATTTTGCACACTGAACAATATAATTCAATAAGCTTATGTTTAACTAATGTATACTCAATTTACAACATTTTAAGTAAGGAAAATTTAATCATGACAAACACAAACAGTAAAGGTTTATTCAATAACATAAAAAAAAGGGTTATTTAAGACTTCATCAAAACTAAGTGATGGTATTAAAAAAATTTTTTCTAATGGAAAAAAAATTGATCAAGAAGTTTTAGAAGAGCTAAAAGAATTATTAATTACAGCAGATATTGGTTATGAAAATGCGTCATTCCTTACACGAAAAATTGCAAATATAAAACTTAATTGCATAGATGACAACACAATAAAACAAAAGCTAGCAGAGGAAATAGAGAACATTTTATCACAAGTTGGAAAACCTCTATCTATCAATAATAAACCTCATGTAATTATGCTATGTGGAACCAATGGAAACGGAAAAACTACTACAATAGGAAAGTTAGCATATAAATTTAAGAATGCTGGAAAAAGTGTACTAGTTGCTGCATGCGATACATTCCGTGCAGCAGCTACTGAACAACTCACAGTATGGTCACAAAGAGTAAATTTTCCTATAGTAACAGGTAATCAAGGAGCAGATGCGGCAAGTATAGCATATCAAGCAATGCAACAAGCTTCAAATAATCAAGTAGACGTTTTGCTTATTGATACAGCTGGGAGATTACATAACCATAAAAATCTAATGGAAGAGTTGGCAAAAATCAAGAGAATTATAAGTAAACATGACAGCCAAGCACCTCACGATACTGTACTAATACTTGATGCAACAACTGGTCAAAATGCCGTTAATCAAGTTGATGCCTTTATACAATTTGTTAACATCACTGGGTTGATTATAACAAAACTGGATGGTACAGCAAAAGGTGGAATAGTTATAAAAATAGCGCGAAAATATAGTAAACTGCGTATTCATGCAATAGGAATTGGTGAACACGTAGAACAGCTTAAAGATTTTTCTGCTAAAGAATTTGCTGTCGGATTATTAAATCTAGAAAACATATAACCTAAGCGAAGCAGCACAGAAGTACAATAAACTATATATTTTTATAGGAGTGGTACTTATAGAATGGACCGAGTCTTCTGCTAAAGGATTGAAATCAAGCCACTGAATATAAAATATACAACGCCACACTCTACCAAGTTAATAACGGAAAATTATAATCAGATCACTCTGCCATCTATAACGATCACACAATTATCCATCACAACTCCACTTCTATAATAGTTTCTCGAATACTGTAGCACTACGTATCATTGTAGTATAAAATCTTCGATACTTTTTCTACATTGTTTATAAAATATACGTAAAACATCCATTAATATAAATACTTCTAGCATTCATTATCATGTATAAGTCAATAAACCATTACAGTAGACATATAAATAGACAGTATAGCTTAAATAAAAATTGTGTTAAACAACAGAGTCTTGAAAACACTAGCATTTTTTTCAACAAGATATTTAATTCGTACTGCATTCTTACCATAGCTTATTCACATAAAAGCAGATTTCACAAAAGAAATATTATTAACAGCACAGTTCTTACTTTTTTTAGTAAAATTACTCAATTCATGGTCTTAAAAAAATGCAAATTAACATCAAGATTATCTATTTGTAAGAAATTATAACAACAAGAAATAAAAACATTTAACTCCACATCGTTAACTGATACTACCAGTAAATAAATTACAGAACAAATATTGTTAAACAACGAGTGCTAATGTAAGCTTACTTTAAATCGCATGAAATAACAACAGCACTTTAGAAACTTCTACAGTAAACGGTCATTTTATACTACTGTGTAAAAAACCCAGCTTGATTGTCATATAAGTACAATTTTTCTACTTTTACTACATCAATCTTTCTTTGATCTATATTTACAAGCAACTGATTAACATGTTCATTAACAATCTTATCATTTCGACTCTTCATATAAAATCTACAGCATATCTGATCCACATAAGAAAGATTTTCAATTGCGGAATCATCAGGCCAAATTTCCAAACCCTTACTGTGAATTAATACCATTTCTAACTTATCATGTATAACATCTTGTAAATCACAAATTAGTTGACTTAAGTTTAGATCAACATAATCACAACCAACAGTAATATCTACTCCAACAAGAATTTTAACTGGATAAGATGGTTCATATTTATAAGAGACCTTTGTTACGTCATTTCTCCCATAGTTATCCTGAACATCCAATGTTAACTTTGGTAACTGAGACGGAAACTGACCAAAATTTTTAATTATAGCTTTAGCAAAATCTATTGTAGAAACTTTTTCTTTGCTAGTGTTATTCTGATAAATATCTGCCGTGTGAATACCATCTTCTAGAGTCTTAAGAAATGCATTATAAATTAATTCTGCCTTATCAAACTTCTTTAAATAAATTAACATTTGTACTGCCGCATTTAGTAATCCTGAGGGATTTGCTATGTTTTTTCCAGCTATATCTGGAGCTGAACCATGCACCGCCTCAAACATTGCATAATTATTTCCTATGTTAGCACTTCCAGCAAGACCTATAGATCCCGATAATTCAGCAACAATATCAGATACAATATCACCATATAGATTAGTAGTAACTATAACGTCAAAACTATGAGGGTTATTAGCTACTTTCGCCATACCAATATCGACAATATAGTGATTAGATTCTATATTAGGGTACTTTTCCGCAACATCTAAAAAAGATTTATGAAATATCCCATCTGTCATTTTCATTATGTTATCTTTCACTAAACAAGTAACTCTCTTTCTGTTGTTAACAACCGCATAGTTAAACGCATAATTACATATCCTTTCTGAACCTGATCTCGTAATCACCTTTGAACACTGATATGTATCACCAGTCAATCTATGCTCTACACCAGTGTATGTATCCTCTTCATTTTCTCTTATTATTACTATATTAAGATTAGGATACTTTGTACTTATTACAGGATGGTAAGAGATACACGGTCTAATATTTGCATATAGCCCCAACTTTTTTCTTAACGTAACATTGAGACTTTTATGTCCCTTACCCTGTGGAGTCATAGTAGGAGACTTAAGAAGTACCTTAGTTCTATAGATAGAATCCCAAGATGAAGGAGCAATGCCAGAAGACCATTCCTTCTTATACAAATTATGTCCTACCTCTATAGTTTCTATTACTAAACTTGACTCAGCTTCACTCAAGATTAAAAGTACAGCTTCCATAATCTCTGGACCTATACCATCACCATAAGCAACCGTTATCGGAATTGACATCAGATTTCTTCCATATTCAATAACAAAGTATTATTTTTCTCTAGGTTGAAAATCTCATTATATAAAAAATACCATACCAAAAACAATAAAAATATAAAAGTTAGCTTATTCAACATCAAACTCTAAGTTTTTTAATCAATACACAGAATAAAAACAGTGCAACTTCCCGGGAAATTACCAACCATCTACCACACAATTTAAAGTAAACTAAACGAAATATAACTCATTCAAACCTTTGTATAACAACTATTAACAATTTCTTTAACTTTGGTTTTAATTAACATATTTCCTATACTCAAAATAAAAACTGGACACGCAGCCTTTATATTAAAATACATTCTATTCAAAAAAAAAAAAACACTGATATACTACAAGTTTTGTAATCTAAACGCACAGCTGATCAGAGAACCATCGTATTAAATTTAACTAAACTACTCAATAAACACAACTCTCAATAATATATACAGCACAAAAAGCGATGTTATAATCTAAATTTTCAGTCAATCAATACCATATGCTACGTTGTGATTCAGAAAATTCAAAATACATTGGAGTAACAGGCGCATTATGGAAACCATACGATGTAAATTTGCGAGATATTTTAACAATAAAACAAAAATTCTCCTTATCTGAAATTGTTGCAAGGATATTATCAACAAGAAAAATTAACATAGAAGAAGTAAATGATTTTCTATATCCAACATTAAGATCGTCTTTACCTAATCCCTTTCACTTTCTAGATATGGATAAAGCTATACAAAGAATCCATAAAGCAATAAATGACAAAGAAAACATAGTAATTTTTGGAGATTATGATGTAGATGGTGCAACATCATCCGCATTAATAAAACAGTATTTAGCACAAATAGGTGTATTTGCAACTATATACATTCCAGATCGCATATGTGAAGGATATGGACCAAATACTCCAGCCCTTCTAAAATTAAAAGAAAATGGCAATAGTCTTTGTATCACTGTTGATTGCGGAACTATAGCCCATGAACCAATATCTGTAGCAAAATCAGTAAATCTCGATGTGATAGTAATAGATCACCATATGGGAATGAATACATTACCAGATGCAATTGCAGTTATTAATCCGAATCGTCTTGACGAAAATTCTCCATATACATATCTAGCAGCAGTTGGAGTATCATTTTTAATGTTAGTAGCATTACACAAGACTTTAAAAGAAAAAGGATTTTTCACAAATATTCAGGAACCAAATTTAATAAATTACCTAGATCTAGTAGCGTTGGGAACTGTATGTGATGTTATGCCTATTATGGGATTAAACAGAACTTTTGTAAAACAAGGGCTAAAAATTATGGCAACAAGACAAAATATTGGCCTTAAAGTTTTATCTGATGTTATCGGCTTAGAAGAAAAACCAAATATTTATCAACTAGGATTTAATATAGGACCACATATCAATGCAGGAGGAAGAGTCGGTAATGCAAGTCTGGGAGCTAGATTATTAACAAGTAATAACGAAGAGGAGGCCTTAGAAATTTCAGAAAAATTACAAAACTTTAATATAGAAAGGAAAGAGCTAGAATATAAAAGTTTTAATGAGGCTGTAGAACAAGCAGAAGCCTCTATATCACTGAACACAAACTTCATTATGGTTGTAGGAAACTGGCATCCGGGAATAATAGGTATAGTAGCGGGACGACTGAAAGATAAATTCTTCTTACCAAGTATAGTAATTTCACTAGACAATGGAATTGGTAAAGCAAGCGCTAGATCAATTCCAGAAGTAGATTTAGGAGCAGCTATTTTGTCAGCAAAATTCGAAGGAATAATAACTGAAGGAGGAGGCCACGCTATGGCTGCTGGATTTTCAATACAAGAAGACAAAATTAAGATTTTACATGAATTCCTATCCAAAAAATTCCATAATATCAATAAAACAAAGGTATTTAAAGTAGATGGTATCATCACAACAGCAGCTGTTAATCTAAATTTATGGAAAGAATTACAATTTTTAGAACCGTTTGGCATAGGTAATCCAGAACCAAGATTTATTCTAACAGACATAAAAATCAAGAATCCAGAAATCATAGGAGACAGCCATATAAAATGTCTAATTTATGATAACAAAACATTTATAAAAGGAATTTGTTTTAGATGCATAGATACTAATCTGGGATTAACCCTATTAGAACGCACTGCTACTATGCTGTTAGGTAAAATCAGCGTTAATTATTGGAGAGGTAACGAAAATTTACAGTTTATAATAGAAGATGCTATGACAAAAAATTACTAGCTACTATAGCTTAAATTTCAACAACCTAGCTAAAGAATGCAAAAAATAATTGAAAATACCATACAATTAAACACTAGAAATAGTGAGTACGCATTTTTAAGTTTTCTACCTAGAAACAATTTCTTAATAACAAAAAAACTAAATACATGTTTACACACTAAGAAACTATAGGATACAAATAGCAATCCTAATACTACATGAAATCACAATTACAAAGAGAAACTAGCACTACAAACTTAATAAATCCACACACAATCACACAAAACTAATACTTCACAAATAGTAATAAATGAATGCTTTAATAAGAATTTAAATAAACTAAAAAAAAGATATAGAACTTTTTTTGAAAACAATACGATACTATTATAACATGCTGCTATCCTAATGATTTAAAATGTACAACAATCTTATACAAAATGATGATATTTTATCGATTATAAATGCAATCAAAAAATTCCAAGGGGAGATCAGGTTAGTTGGTGGTTGCGTAAGAGACAATATTCTAAAAAGGCAGACTACAGACATTGACTTTGCTGCTACTTTACTACCCGATCAAATAATAGCTTCCTTACATGCGGATCATATTAAAGCAATACCCACAGGCATAAAACATGGAACAATAACAGCTATAGTAAACAATAAAGCATACGAAATCACTACACTAAGGTCTGATATCAGGTGTGATGGTAGACATGCTGAAGTAAAGTTCACAAACAATTGGAAACAAGATGCCTCCAGAAGAGATTTCACTTTCAACGCTTTATACTGTAATGAAAAAGGAGATATATACGACTACTTTTCCGGTATCAAAGATCTAGAAAAGAAACAACTAAATTTTATTGGAGATCCAGAAATCAGAATACAAGAGGACTATTTACGTATACTCAGAGCATTCAGATTTTATGCATCTATTTGCAATCAAAATAAATTGAGCAATGAAATAATCCATTATTGTACTAAATATTCATCTTTTATCAACAACCTATCAAAAGAACGCATTCGTGATGAGTTTTTTTAAACTTTTGCTATGTCCAAATCTAGTTAGTACATTAAAAATTATGCAACAATGTAATGTACTGCAAAAAATTATACCTTTTGAAGTAGCACCAGATATCATGTCATCCCATGTATTATTAGAAGCAAATCCCTTAACAAAATTAGCTGCTTTATTAAGAACAAACAAAAATGATTTATCACTAGATAGTATTAAGATTTCTTTATGCTTATCAAACTGTGACTACAAAGTGCTCACCTTATTATCAAATAACGACCTAGAGCTTCCCATTTCGGCTATTAACCAACAAAAATATATAAACAAATTTGGGAAAGAAATATATTGCAACCTGATAAAAATAAAACATGCAGAATTAAATTTAGGTTCTCACGACTTAGTACAATACATAGAATATGCAGACAAATTTATTGTTCCTCAGTTCCCAATTTCCGGGAGGGATTTATTTAATGTAGGATATAAAGAAGGAAAAAAATTGGGCATAACTTTAAAAAAAATCAAGGACCTTTGGGAAAACAGTTCATACCAATTAAGTAAACCTCAACTATTAAACCTTGCAAAAAAATTGTTAAACGAGTGATAGCTTAGCTAACATAAGGATATCAACCATAAAAAAACTCCACTTAAAAAATCGAAGGCTTTGAGGAAATATGTTTACACTTACCAATTAAACTTTAGGATAAATCTTAAAAATTAGAGCTTTTTAAAAAAGAATCAATACTTAAATGATCAAATCCACTTTACTAAATGCATGTAAAAAAAATTACTAAACAGGAGTAAAGATTGAGTTGATATAGAAATATTAAAAAATAAAAGACTTTTCTGGTAACTTAAACATCAAAAGGCATACATAGTAGAAATATCAATATTCCAAATCATATATTTAAGGTTTATTAATTATGGAAAATCACGGAACACTCAGATACATAAACTTCGTGATCCACACTAGAAAATCATTATGCCGATGAAAATCACGAGACTCTACCAAAAGCCTTACTTTATACCTTCCGATGACAGCCTTTTCTTTTATAACACACCAAGAGCACGTAGGTAGATACTCGTTTAACACCACACATTCACTACCTTACCCTGAAAAACACACAGCACTAGTTTTCAAACATCCACTGCTATGAAGCTAAAGTACAAACTAACAATTATTCCAAATACAAAAGTTCACATTCACTAAAGAAAAATCCTATCTCCCTTTTAGCATTATCCACATTATCTGAACCATGAACACAATTTGCATCTATATTTTCAGCAAAATCCGCTCTAATAGTTCCAGGACTTGCTTTTCTAGGGTCTGTAGCACCCATTATCTCCCTATACAAATTTATCGCATTTTCTCCTTGCAACACTTGAACTACTATTGGACCAGAAACCATAAAATCAATAAGTGCAGGAAAAAAGTGTTGAAACTTGTGTATTGCATAAAACTCTTCAGCCTGACGACGTGTCAATGAGCACATTTTTTGCATTATCACTCTGAGCCCTGATTTCTCTATATAAGTATTAACCTGCCCAATAATATTACGCTTTACCACATCTGGCTTCAATATAGACAAAGTCCTTTCCAACAAGATACACCTCCTCCGAATTTAAACAGATCATCGTGTATCTTAATAGAAGACGTCAATCAAATCAAGATATAAAGTATGGTGTCGTATTATTCATAATCAAATTATGTTATTTCTTATATATTGTACAATTAAGTACTGTTTGAGCATAACTATTGGTACATATTCATTAAATAACTATTGCTTCACATCGTGCATGATTTATCTTACACAGCTGTTTGAGCATAACTATTGGTACATATCCATTAAATAACTATTGCATTCACATTATGCATGATTTATCTTACATAATGTTGTTTTATTACAGGAAAAAAATTATATGTCTATACATGCGAAAAATAAACAAAATAATACAGAATATGCCGGTAGAGTAAAAGCACAGGATCATATAATTAATGAACTTGATGAAAAACACATACAGAAACATAACTTAAATGGTGAGAGTGCTTTAAAGAATTCAATAAAGGAGTCAAAAGCAAAAGTTAAGCCTCATCCTGTCGATGAATGTGTTGGAAAAGAAATAAAAAGACAACGTATCATGAGAGGTATGAGTCAGAACCAACTTGCAAACAAGTTAGGGATTACTTTTCAACAAGTACAAAAATATGAGAAAGGGACAAATCGTATAGTTATTAGCAGATTATACCAGCTCGCAAGCGTACTTAACGTTGAAGTAAGAGATATCATGTTAAAACTACAAGAGGACTTAAAAAATATTTCATGCGATAATGATGTTGCATCTATACCACATTTAAAAGATAATGAAGATAAATTTATCCCAGAATTTCATGATAGTAAAATAGACAGCAAGGAGGTTTTAATGATGGTGAGAGCATATACGTGTATAAAAAATGAAAAAGTACGTAATATAATTTACAATCTAGTCAAGGCATTATCTGCAGATAATTAATTAGGCAATTTAATATTGAGTAACAGGATCACGTATCGCAGTTGGATTATTAATACGCTGATTTACAGGGAATCTATAAATGCATTATAAACAGACGGTTATTACCTAATTTAGATTATCGAATACGTAGGGTGTGTTATTCAGGTAATAAACTATTTGTTTACAACTGAGCACATTGTTTTTGACTTAAGGCATAATTTTTACTAATATTAAGTTTGTCATGTCGTTTTGGATAGCATTATGATTAAATTCTTAAGTGTAGGAGTTGCATTTTCTTTCGCAGCATTACTCGCAAACAATGCAATTTCATCGCCAATCCCTATAGATTTTTCCAAAGAAAGTGAGATAATTGGTTTTTACATGAGTGGACATTACAGTATAGAATTTCCTATGTTCAGTCCAATATCTATAAAATACAAATCCGGTGAAGATTCAGAAAAAGAGTTAACACTATTTACTTTAAAAGAGAGCACCAAAGAACCAACCCTCGGAAAAAAAGACGATTTTAATAGCAAGAGTGGGTACACACCAGTATATAATAGAAATTACACAGGTTTTTCGGGAGCTATTGGATATTCAGGGAGTGGCGTAAGAGTGGAACTAGAAGGAGCATTCACAAGGTTCGACGTCGATAAACAAAAGTACACTCATCCAAATAATCATAGATATTTTGCCTCCTGCACAGGGCAAGCCATGGAAAATAACAACAATGGTAACTATGTAGTAATGAAAAATGAAGGATTCAGAGTCATTTCTTTAACATTCAACATTTGTTACGATATGACATTCGGTAACTCTTCTTTGATACCAAGTGCTTGTGTTGGCATAGGACAAGGAATAGCCAATTTTCTAGGAGGAACAAACATCCATACTACATTTCAGGCCAAGTTAGGTCTGGGATTTTTAATTTCGCCAAAGACTATCGCGTTTGCTAACGGATATTATGTAAAGACAAAAGATGATAGCTTTACAAATCTTACAGTTCAATACCCCGTTAAACTCGTGACTCCTCCTAACCATATAGATCCGGTAGTTCACTTTCATCCAGATTATTGTGGTGGAGAAATAGGCCTTAGATTTATTTTATAGGCTACTTAGACCAGTTAGCAGCAAGTACTCTTCTGAGTTTAAGTTAAGCATATGTGTTTAGTTTTTTGCTTAAGCCTTATAAGTCAGAGTGGTGCACGTTAACAATGTGTTAACTGATTGGTACGTCTTTTATTCTCGCTTATAACAAAACTTCATAGCTGTTATTGATTTTAAGACAAGTGATGTCATTCAGAATATTGAACACGAATTACAAAATAGCCATATGTGCTGCTTTCTTATTAGCTGAAACGTAAAAAAATCGAACTAGAGACAGAAAAAATCGTTAATAGTAGAAATTAGTTTATTATAAAATACTATTTTAAACTTAATAGCAAACTCACTTAATATTTAATAAGTTGTTTTTTTTATTTGACTAAAAATTATTTATAGAATAAAACACTTAGGTGCTGTGATTATAATGTGCGTAAGTACTTAATTATGCTGTTACTTGATTGGTTTTGTGCTTGGCGCCTTTTTTGGCATTTTTGTTCGTCCTGAGTACAGTTGACGTGTAGTTGTTTGGATAACGATTTATGTTTATGTAAGGTTTAAGTGTATGAGTTATAAAAAGATTGCTTTCTGGGTTATATTATTCTTTGTACCAAGCGTTCTTTCAGCGCATGAGCTGAACGATGGTATTTTTAAAAGTTTTTACTTTGGCATTCAATACAAACCTGCTAGACACTATTTATCAAGTCTTATAGTTAAAGAATCGTCGGATAATACTGTTGGTGTGTTTGCGTTAAAGAAAGATGCTTCGGGTTCAGGAATTGCACCAATTGCAGCGGGTGCTAATTTTAATGTTAAGTACCACCCACACTACGAGAACAACAATACAGGGTTTTCTGGCATATTGGGATACTACTGCAACAATAATTTTAGAGTTGAATCTGAAGTTTCTTATGAAATTTTTCGATTAAAAAACGATGGCTATAAAATTGCTGGCCTTGGGAAGCATCTTGCTCTAGCACGTGAGCTGGACGATAGTGCTTATTATCCTAAACAAAAAAACTATGTTACCATGATGAATGATGGGATTGGGGTGGCTTCAGTATTGATTAACGCTTGTTATGATGGCATTGGTATTAACAGGAATGGTGTAGTAATATACTCGTGTCTTGGATTTGGAGCAGACATAGTAGATTTTTTGGGTAGATATAGCACGAAGTTGTCGTATCAAGGAAAGCTAGGGGCGAGTTATTCTGTTTCCCCTAAAGTGGTACTTTTTGCGGAAGGTTACTACCATGGGCTATTCGGTAAGACGTTTAGCAATATACCAGTAGATTATCCATGTGATGACAGTGCTAACAAAGCAAGAACTACTGCGTCGGCTATGTTGAGTATTAGATATTATGGTGGAGGCGTAGGGGTGAGATTTATATTGTAAAAATGTTTTTGACAATTTTTATTTATCATTTTATATGTATGTAGGTATAATAAAAGTTCGGTGTGTTTGTTTGCTTGATTGAGTTTGTATGTTTAAGGTTATGCTATGAATAATGTAAGATTGTATGATAAATCCTTATCGTTTTCGGCTTCCCTTTTGTTTTCTTGTTATTCAGATCGTGTAGACACGTCATGTCTTGGTATGTCCGAGTGTTTTAATTTGGGATATGCAAGGGTTTTCAATGTAGAAGGTGTTAGTAGTAAGTTGGTGCTATTTAACAGTAGGAAAGGTCTTTCTTCTATGTTCAGGGTAGCGGCTAGGTCTTTGCTGGGCAAAATTAGGATGATGGCAGTAAGATTTTCCATAGGCTGGGATGTCTTAGAGAGAAGTCTTGTCGCATTGCATGCGGGGACAATGCAAGAAGTTATTAGTGTTTTTAATGGAGTGACACTAAGCCATAAGATTTCTTATCTCAATGTTTTCACCGGCTCTAAAGCGGTTACATGTCAATGTCGTGAAGTGATAAGTAGGATAAGAAGACTATTTGCCAGTTGTTTTTCCTACATGGTAGACAAATATCACATCAGTTCTATCTTCTCTGATGTTAATTATTTTGATAGAGGAATTGGGTGTTTACTTTTCCAAGGTTACAATTATTAAGGTTTACATTATGAATCATACGAAGGTTTTTATATTAATATTTGCAGTGTCTCTCTTACCTCCATCGTCACTATTTGCTTTAGATAATGGCTTCTCTGGAAATGATGCGGGTCGCATCTATATAACCGGGCAGTACAAGCCAAGCATTCCACAGTTCAGCAAATTTTCAATAAAGGAAGCTTCTAATGGTGTAATTGTCCCAAAGTCCTTGAATAAGGATGTGCAGGATTTAACACTTTATACACTGAGGTTAAGTGATAGCTTTACTTTGCCCTATAACCCTACGTATAAGAAGAGCTTGTTGGGGTTGGGTGGTGTTGTAGGGTACGCAATAGGTAATTTCAGGGTAGAGTTTGAGGCATTTTATGAAAAATTTAATGTGAATACTCCTACTGGGTACTATGCTGGCGATAACTACCAGTATTTTAGCGTACAATCTAAAGTGCCAGGGCGACATTATATTATGAAAAACACTGGTATTACTTTATCGCCTGCCTTGATCAACGTATGTTATGATATCAGTAGAGAGCAGCTGGGAAATGTATCCCCTTATTTGTGTTTTGGATTTGGCGTAGATCTTATCGATTTTCTTGATAAAGTAAGTCTTAAACTTTCTTATCAAGCTAAGGTTGGTGTTAGTTACTCGATATCTAAGAACCTGGCATTTTTCATTGATGGATCTTTTCACGGGCATCTAGGAAATCAGTTTTCTGATTTGCTGCTAGATTATCCCAGTTACACCGCGTCGCACGACGACCTACCATTTACTAGTGCATCAGCAAAGCTTAATATTAATTTAATGAGTACTAATATTGGTATCAAGTTTATTTTTTGATAATGAGTTATGTTTATGAAGAAGTTGTATTATTTAAATTTTACTGTGTTAGTGCTGGCGGCATGTCTTTTTCCTGGCTTTGCTCTTTCGACACAAGGCAGAGGTAACGTTACTGGTTCTTATATAACAATAGAGTATCAGCCGTCTCTGTCAAATTTTAGAAACTTTCGTATTAAAGAAACTGGTTTTAATACAAGTAGCCCGATTGGGTTGGTAAGATCTGCAAGAAACGCTGAAGCCAGCGTTTTAGGGGTTCCCCAACATTTTTATACACAGCAGCAAAGTGATTCTTATAAATCTTACGGTAACGATCTACTGGGATTTGGAGCATCTGTTGGGTTGTTAGTAAAGAGTTTAAGAGTAGAATTTGAAGGGTCGTATAAAAGGTTTGATATAAAGCATCTTGTAAATTATGCATCCAGAGATGGACATAGGTATTTTGCTATACCGCGTGATACGTTTTTTAATAAATCAATACCGAACAAAATGCTTGGTTATACTGTAGCAAAAAATAACGGAATATCTGTTGCCTCCAATATGGTCAATTTATGTTACGAATTAATAAAGTATAGTAGTTTTACGCCTTACGTGTGTTTAGGTGTTGGGGGAGACTTTATAGAACTTTTTGATTCCATGAGGATAAAGCTTGCCTACCAAGGGAAAGTGGGTGTCAGCTATCCTATTACCTCGAGGTTGGTTTTTTCTATTAGTGGGCAATATCACAGAGTTGTAGGAAGCAAGTTTAAGCTTTTACCTCTCAATCAACCTGTTCCTTTAAAAAAGGGAGAGAGGTGGTCCTGAGGAGTATGACGTTACTGGGCTATTAACTCTTGATTTAGGGTATTTTGGCGCTGATATTGGATTAAGGTTTGTGTTTTAGTTTTAAAATTAAGTAAGATATATGGACAACAAGAAAGCCATCGTTATGTGTATGCTAGTTTTTCTGTTATTACCTATGAAGTCTGTTTCAGGGCTGGTAGATGTTGTAGAAAGAGATGCACAAACTTCTAATGTGTATATTAGCAGTCAATATAAGCCAGGTATTTCTAATTTCAGAAGTTTTTCAATACAGGAAGTTAATCCCCAAACAAAGAGTTCAGCAGGATCCGGTGAAGTTGTTGAGTCCGCTAATAATATATTGAAGTTAAACTCAGGTATGATTGATCATTATAACATACATCTTCAAGGTAAAAATTCTAGCTTTAGCGGAGCTGCAGGGTACTCTTCTAAAGGACTAAGGTTAGAGCTGGAGGGTGCTTATGAGGAGTTTTGCATAAGAGACTCTGGTAATCCCTTAACAGTAAATTCGAATGGGCATCGTGTTCGATATGCAGATGACTTTCAAAACTTTGGCGTTACAAGTGATAGGTTATCTCTTGCTTCTATCATGGTAAATACTTGCTATGACGTTTTGGTTCATGGTTCACCTATTGTACCGTATATATGCACAGGTATTGGTGGAGATATGATAAGGCTTCTCAATACAACATATCTCAAATTTGCATATCAGGCTAAACTTGGCATAAGTTACAAAATAAGCGGAAGCATCCTACTATTTTCTGACATATATTATCACAAGGTTACAGGGAAGGAATTTAAGAATTTGTACGTACAATATTTGTCAGACGTGGATAATCTCCAAAGTGTTATATCTGCACCAGCCGGTTTTAATATCGGGTGTTTTGGTAGTGAAGTTGGAATAAGGTTTACGTTCAACTAAGTAATAAAAAAGGGCGCATGTTATGATGAAAAAGACCTGTTTTGTAAGTGTGATGTCAATATTTTCTTTTCTTTTTACCTGCTCGGTCCTTTACAGTACCTATACGTGGTAGCATCGCTAGTCAAAATTTTGGTTTATATTTAAGTTGCCAATACAGGCCGGGTATTTCTAATTTAAAGAATTTTTCAGTAAGAGAGGCTGGTAGAGATGTAGAGTTAATCGCTCTTAAGAGTGATGTTACACCAGCAAGGGATGTGCTTGAAGATCCTGTCAACTTTAACACCTATTATAGCGCAAAATTTAAGGACAGTTTCGCGAGTTTCAGTGCTGCAATTGGTTATCACTCTTGTCGAGGTCCAAGGTTAGAAATCGAAGGTTCTTATGAAAATTTTGGCATCACAAACTGCAGGGACTGCACAGTAAATGATTCCAACAAATATTTTGCGTTAGCTAGAGGAAAAGAACTCGGTGCAATTCAACCAAAATCACATGAAGGTTCTGGGAACAGCAAGAAATCTTTTTTTACCTTCATGGAAAATAATGGAATATCTGTTGCATCTGTCATGGTTAACGGTTGTTACGATTTTTCTTTTGATGGTACAGGAATATCACCCTACATATGTGCAGGAGTTGGAGGAGACTTTATAGAATTTTTTGAGATAATGCATGTTAAATTTTCTTATCAGGGCAAGTTAGGTGTTAGTTACTTAATATCTCCTTCCATTAGCTTATTTGTTGATGGGTATTATCATAGCATAATGAATAATGAATTTAAAAACTTGCATGTTATGTATGTGCATGCACTCAGAGATTCACCTACCGTTACTTCCGCAGTCGCTCAGCTCGATATTAGGTATTTTGGTGGTGAAGTTGGATTAAGGTTTATATTTTAAATAGTAATTAAATAAAGGGATTTTCTATGAGTAACAAAAAAAAATTTACTATAGTAGGAGCAGTACTAGTTTCCATACTATCTTTTTTGCCTGTTGAATCTTTCTCAGCATCTGCAAATAACAATGCTGAAAATGATGACATTGCTGGTTTATACATCGCAGGACAATATAGGCCAGGTATTTCTAATTTTACTGGTTTTGGAGCGAAGGAAGCTAATGTTGTTACACAAAAGTTGTTAACAGTAAAAAAAGATGCTAGTGGTGGTCTTGAAAGTATACTCAAATCCAGTAGCAATTTCTCAGAACCATACATTGCAAAATTCCAAGACAATATGGTTAGTTTTAGTGGTGTTATTGGCTACTCTTATCCTGAAGGTCTAAGACTTGAAGTAGAAGGTTCTTATGAGAAATTTGATGTTAAGGATCCTAAAAATTGCTCGGTAAAGGATGCTTTCAGACACTTGGCTTTAGCACGTGTTGTGGACAGTGGCCATGCTAAAGATAAAAAGTATACTGTTATGAGAAATGATGGATTATCCATTACATCAGTTCTGATCAATGGCTGTTATGATTTTACTTTTGATGGCTTAATGGTATCCCCCTATGTATGTTTAGGTATCGGGGGAAGATTTTATCGAATTTTTTTGACGCTCTGCATGTTAAGTTTGCTTATCAAGGTAAACTAGGTATTAGCTACGAGCTATCTTCTAGAATTAGTGTATTCGCGGATGGTTATTATCATAAGGTGATAGGTGATCAGTTCAAGAATTTAAATGTTAATCATGTTGTTGAGCTTGATACGTTTCCTAAAGCAACCTCTGCAGTGGCTACACTTAATATTGGGTATTTTGGTGGTGAGCTTGGTGTAAGATTTGTATTTTAACATTATATAATACGTGGGAAAGTCTTTTATGAATTATCAAGGGAAATTTGTTACAGTAGAATGTATGCCACCTTCTCCGGTGGTGCTGTTCTTTCCTGTGCAGCTTTTCTCAGCATTTCTAGACAGTGCTGGAAGTCATGGGGGCTTTCACCTATATTTTATTTTTCAACACACATCCTTTTGCTTTTGTATTATAAAATTAACAGTAGTACAAGGTATCCACTTCTTTTTTTATTAATACAAGTTCTTATAATTCACACTTAGAAGAACGTCAAAGTCGTGATAGCTTTCGTAAAAACACTTGGTGTTTCTACAATAGAGGTGGTCGAAACAGTTTGCCAGAAGATAGATGTTCCACTTTAGTAGAGCAAACAGGTAGTGATATCATAGTCGGTGCTATAGGAAGTATTTTGCCTCACTTATTGAATAATACACATGTACCGTGCGGTGTATATCTTAGCAATGTGTACCGTATGACTATCGGTAGAAGTTTTGTTGGATCTCCTGATGCTTTACACATTAGATTTGTTGATCGAAATGAGCTTAATGCTAGTAGTGACTCACTTCCAGAGATTAGTTTATTCATCGCTTACTATAGGGCGAAAGATAATCGACATAAAAACCTAAAAGTTCGCTACGGTACTTTATTAAACGGTAGGCGTTTTAGAAATTTAACACATGCTGAGATTGATGCTAGTGGAGTAAGAAGTAATTTTCAATGTATATGGGTGAATTTCTATGAATAACAAAGGAGTATTTTGTATAGTAGGGCAAGTACTGATATGTCTGGCGTCGTTCTTACCTATTCGGTCATTTTCAGAATCAAATGATGATAGCAAGCCTGTTGTATATGTTGCTGGACATTGTAAATCAAGTGTATCCCTCTTTAGTAATTTTTCAGTCAAGGAAGCCAGTGTTAATACCAAGCAATTATTTGGCCTCAGACACAACGCTACCAGCGTTAAGCAAGGTGCTATGGTTAATAGTGTGAATTTTAATGTCCCTTATAGTGCAACATTTCAAAATAACTTTGCAAATTTTAGTGGTGCTGTTGGATATATTTCCCATAGAGGTCCAAGAGTCGAAGTAGAGGTTTCTCATGGAAAATTCGATGTAAAAGATCTTAACAATTGTATAATACAAGATGCTTGTAGGTACCTCACACTAGCTAGGGAAACAACAGTATCTGATAGTAGTAGAGCGGTGCCTAAACCACAAGCATACGTTGTCATGAAAAATAATGGCGTTTCTACCATATCTATTATTTTTAACAGTTGCTATGATTTTTCTATGAACGCATCATTGAAAATATCACCTTATGCATGTGTAGGTTTTGGTGGAGATTTTATAGAGTTTTTTGATTCTGTGCACACCAAATTTGCTTATCAAGGTAAACTAGGTATCAACTACCCATTATCTTCTAAGTTTATTCTATTTGTTGACGGATATTATCACAGTGTAATAGGTAATCAATTCAAGAACCTAAGCGTCAAACATGTTGTTAATCTAGATGGTAAACCCAATGTTACATCTGCAACGGCTACACTTAATATTGCACATTTTGGTGGTGAGCTTGGCCTGAAGTTTATATTTTAAGGAGTTTTATGAGAAAAAAAAGTTTTATTACAATAGGGGCAGTGCTAACGTGTTTATTGTTGCTGCCTAATGTATCTGTTTCAGAAGTCATTATCCATGACAGTGATAACAGGTATTCTAGATTATATATAAGTGGGCAATATAAACCAGGAATTTCTCATTTCAGCGGGTTTTCAGTCAAAGAAGCTAATGTTGCAACTGCACAATTGGTAGGGCTTGGATATACTGTATCTACTAATATTATAAACTCGAATTCTAGCTTTAGTATTCCTTATAAAGTAACATTTCAAGATAGTATCATCAGTTTTAGCGCAGCCATGGGTTATTTTGACTCTAATGGACCAAGAGTTGAACTAGAAGGATCCTATAAAAAGTTTGATGTGACAGATCCAGAAATCTATAAAGAAAGAGATGCTCACAGATATTTTGCTGTAGCTAGAGAAATTACAGATCCAGGTGGTTCCCCCAAAAATAAAAAATTCACTGTTATGAGAAATGGTGGGATATCTATTGCATCTGTCATATTCAATGGTTGCTATGACGTTCCTCTTAACATCTCGGGAATGTCGCCTTATATATGTGTTGGTATTGGTGGAGATTTTATAGAATTTTTTGATGTCCTACACATAAAACCTGCATGCCAAGGCAAATTAGGCATCAGCTATTCTTTATCTCCGAAGTCTAGTTTGTTCATCGGTGGATATTATCACAAAGTGATAGGTAAACAATTTAATAACCTGAGCGTTCAACATGTTGTTGAACTAGATACAAGACCTAGCATTGCATCTGTAGTAGCCACACTTAATGTTGGTTACTTCGGTGGAGAGATTGGAATGAGACTTATATTTTAGGAAGTATTATGAACAATAAAAAAAGCGTTTTCCATAATAGGTACATCATTATTAGCAAGTTTGCTATTGTTACCTGCCGTGTCTTTTGCTGAGAATAACTACAATTATACTGATCCTGTGCTGTACATCAGTGGGCAGTGCAGATCAGGCATTTCTCACTTTAGCCAATTTTCAGTTAATGAAACCTACCATGATACACGACGAATATTAGCGCTTAAGAAAAGCATTAGTGATATTACTAGTGGTGTTATAATGGAATATGGAAGTTATGATCCTGTTTATAGCAATACAAATTCTTATGTTGCAGAGTTTGGAGATGATGCTGTTAGACTTAGTGGAGCCGTTGGATTTTCTTATTCTGAAGGTCTTAGAATCGAAATGGAAGTTTCCTATGAAAAATTTGACGTTAAGAATCTTAGAAGTCCTTTAACAGACGCTCATCGGTATCTTGCTTTAATACGGACAAGTGCTGAGTCGGATGATGCAGTGCAGCATTTTGCTGTGATGAGAAACGATGGGTTGTCTATTGGATCCGTGATGATAAATGGTTGCTATGATTTTACGTTAGATGATGTATCGGCTTTACCGTATATCTGTGGAGGCATTGGTGGAGATTTTATAGAGTTTTTTGATCAGTTACATGTAAAACTTGCTTATCAAGGTAAAGTAGGTATTAGTTATCCTATCATACACTCTAAAATTAGTTTGTTTTTTAATGGGTATTACCACGGCGTTATAGGTGATAAATTTAAAAATTTACGTGCTCAGTATGTATGTAATGAAGCTTCGTATACTCAGCAACACCATCAAGTCACATCTGCAGTTGCTACACTCCATGTTAGCTATTTTGGTGGTGAAATTGGAGCAAGATTTATGTTTTAATTAACTCAATACGGAATCTTTATGAATAATAAGAACAGATTTACTGTGGTAGGTATATCTATGGCATGTCTGCTATTGCCGAATATGTCTTTTTCAGAAGCCACAATTACTAATATACCATCAGGGTTATATATTAGTGGACAATATAAGCCAAGCGTTTCTGCTTTTAGTGATTTTTCAGTAAAGGAGACTAACGTTATAACAGAGCGTTTAATAGCTCTTAGAAAGGATGTTGATTCTATCGATATCGGTACTACAAGCCCTAGTGATAGTGGAATTGGCAAGCCGGATAATTTTAATATTCCCTATAAAGTAGAATTTCAAGATAATGCTATTAGTTTTAGTGGATCTATCGGTTACTCCTTTCATAAAGGTCCAAGAATTGAAATGGAAGTTTCATATGAAAAGTTTGATGTTAAAAACCCTGGTGGTTATGTGGTAAATGATGCTTTTCGATATTTCGCACTGGCTCGGCAAACTCAGGATATCGGGAGGAATGGTGTTGTAACGCTTCAACCACAAAGTGATACGTCAGGCAGCAATGTCTTTTATACTGTAATGAGAAATGATGGGGTAGGTGTTTTATCTCACGTAATCAATGCTTGCTATGACTTTTTCTTATATAATTTACCGGTACTACCTTATATATGTGGAGGTGTAGGTTTAGATGCCATAGAATTCTTTGATTCTTTACACATTAAGCTCGCAGGCCAAGCTAAGGTGGGTATTACATATTCGCTGTCCTCCAATATTAATCTATTTGCTGATGGGTACTACCATAAAGTGATGGGAGGCAACCAATTTAAAAACCTAAGGGTTCAACATGTCGCTGAACTCAGTTATGTACCTAAGGTCACATCTGCGGTATCCACGCTTACTATCAGCTATTTTGGCGGTGAGATTGGTATAAGGTATATATTTTAATTTGTTATCCATACAATAACATTTAAAGCAATAGAAGCTGTCAAGTTGTGGCAGTTTTTTGTTGTTTGTGCTAAGTTTATGGTGTCTCGTTTATAATTAATGGTAAGTAACTATCAACTTGCTATATGCTGCTTTTTTTATTACGTAATTAAGTTTGAAAAGTTTTCATCAAAAACACTCAGACTCAGTCGCTGGTGCACTCTCACCCTGAAACAAGAAAACAATAATATTTATATTATTTAAAAGAAACCTTGCTATATGTTTTTATGCGAATCCACTCTATATTAAAAGGTGTTTACATTCTTAAATAAAAAAGATTACTACAATCAATATTGTCTGAGCAACGAAAATTATGTACATCATACTCAACCCAGTAAAGTACTAGTACTTTCAAATAAAAAGTAAACAGTTAGGTTGCATCAAATAAACACGTAAAATAACTAGCATATATTGGAATGATATAACATAAGCATTCTACATGGCGTTACTCAAATTCTGATTTAAACCATATTATTAAATAATGAAATCAATATAAAAAAGCGCATAACTTGTTAAGAAAAATACTTTTAACACCGTATATACTTTCTAAACATATAGCTTTATACTTGCCAAACATTACACATATAAAGTTTCATAGGCAATTTTTAGTTAATATTAATTAATTTGTTATTCCATGTTAGCTAGAATATGTTATAACGGAATAAATTCACAATATCAGGTTGTTTACTATACATTTTAGCACTAGCGGTCTGTAGCTATATTACTTATAATGTTTAGGTATTTTCCCGCAATTGCAGTGCACTTCGTACTCACAACTAAATATATAATAAATGAAAAATTAGTTTGATAATATTTATTAATTAGTAAGTAAGTTTAACTACAAGTTTCATTAAAAGCTCTATTTAATTATTTTAAATATTAATTATTATAGTTGTAATTTTGAAAGAAAAATTTATATTCTAAGCTTGCTTTTCTTTACTTATTTTATTATTCTTAAGTTATTTATTATCTTTTATAAAAGGTTTATTAACATGAATTACGATAAAATTTTAGTAAGAAGTGCATTGATCTCATTAATGGCGGTCTTGCCATATCAATCTTTTGCAGACACTATGAATTCCAATGATGTTGGCATGGATGATGCTAAAGAAGGATTTTATATCAGTGCAAAATATAGCCCAAGTATACCGTACTTTAGAAATTTTTCAGCCGTAGAGACACCTATTGATGGAACTATTTCTCCGACCAAGTCGGTTCGTGGTTTAGAAAAAGGCGGGTCTATAGGAATTGCAGATGATTTTTCTAAAGCAGATCTATCACTTGATTTTCATAACAATTTAATGTCAGGATTTTCAGGAAGTATCGGTTATGTTATGAATGGACCAAGGATAGAGGTTGAAGCTATGTACCAAAAATTCAATCCAAAAAATCCAGACAACAATGACAATGATAGTGGTGACTATTATAAGTATTACGGGTTATTTCGTGAAGCAGGAGTAACAGACAGCAATGGGAATGATGTAGGTCAGTATGTAGTGCTCAAAAATGAAGGGTTAACTTTCATGTCATTAATGGTTAATGCTTGCTATGACATTGCAGCCGAAGGCGTGCCTTTTACACCGTACGCATGCGCTGGTATTGGCAGTGACATTATAGACTTATTTAATGACAAGAGCTTGAAATTCGCTTATCAGGGGAAAATTGGTATCAGCTATCCAATCACTTCTGAAGTTTCAGCATTTGTTAGTGGATATTATCATGGAGTTATAGGAAATAAGTTTTATAGGATACCAGTAAGGACTCCTGCAACATTATACACAGCACCACAGACAACCTCTGCTTCAGTAGATCTTGACACTGGTTTTCTTGGTGGGGAAATAGGAATAAGGTTTACCTTCTAAATCAGCTCAGTTTATTGTTACATATTATGACAAATGGTAACAAAAAAGAATTTCGCAACTCGTAGTGGGGAAAATATGAAATTATTTCAAGTTTTCCCTTAGGCCTCTGCTTTCTTGTCTGAGATAGATTGCTTCGCTGCTATGTACCTACATACAGCATCGAGCAACAACGAATTGTAAGTATTGTTTTATACAATAATATGTTAAATTTTCTTATAAGCGTAATTTGTCTTTTTTACGAAAAAAATACCTTCTGACTTGCTTTTCTTTTACACTTCTACTATTGTTAATTTATTTTCACTATTAGGTGTGTAATATGAATTATAAGAAAATTTTTGTAACAAGTGCATTAATTTCGTTAACATCTTTTATACCTTGTGTATCCTTTTCTGACTCAGTGCAAGATAATAATATCATCGGGAACTTTTATGTTAGTGGGAAATATATGCCAACTATATCACATTTTGGAAATTTTTCTGCTAAAGAAGATAAAGTAACAACTACTGCAACATTTGGCCTATCTAAAGATTATAACGGTTCTAGTCCTACACATAGTAACTTTACGATACCAAAGTATTCATTTAAATATGAGAACAATCCATTCTTGGGTTTTGCAGGAGCTATTGGTTACTCAATGGAAGGTCTGAGAGTAGAGTTTGAAACGTCTTATGAAACATTTGATGTAAAGAATCCAGATAACATCTACAGTAATGGAGCACACATGTATTATGCTCTATCACGAGATGAAGCAAAAAAAACTGAAGCAACTGAGAAAAAATACGTTTATATCAAAAATGAAGGAGTAGTTGATACATCATTTATGTTAAATGCATGCTACGATATAATGTCCGACAGTATATCCATTGTGCCTTATATATGTGCTGGTATTGGTGGTGATCTTATATCAATGTTCGACATTACAACCCTAAAACTTTCTTACCAGGGAAAATTTGGTGTAAGTTACTCAGTAAGCCCAGAAATATCTGTTTTTGTAGGTGGACATTTCCATAAAGTAATAGGGAATGAATTTAAAGATATTACCCCTCTAAAACCAAGTGATGTAGAAGATAATACTGCCACTCACGTACTAGTAACACTTAATATGTGTCACTTTGGCGTAGAAATTGGAGGCAGATTTACTTTCTAAACTTATTTTATCATTGCTACATATAGAAAACAGATTTAAACTAATTTTATTATTGCTATATGAACAGATAGTGGCAAAAAGAATCTAGCAATAAGGGGGAAGCTGCCATAATATATTAAATTTTTCTTACAAGAATCACTATCATTCTATACCAAAAATTACATTCTGGCTTGCTTTTCTTTTGTACTTCCACTATTGTTAATTTATTTGTCACTATTAGGTATGATTATGAATTGTAAGAAAGTTTTTATAACAAGTGCGCTTATATCGCTTATATGTCTTTCACCTGGAGTATCCTTCTCTGATGCAATACAAGGTGACATTTCTGGTAACTTCTACATCAGTGCAAAATATGTGCCAGCTATGTCAAATTTTGGAAACTTTTCTGCTAAAGAAGATAAGACAGTTACTAAGAAAACGTTTGGTTTAAAAAAAGAATATGACGGGAGTGCAATAAGTAACTCCAGCAAAGACAATATTAATGTTCAAAATTATTCATTTAAATATGAAAATAATCCATTTTTAGGTCTTGCCGGAGCTATTGGATATTCAATGGCAGGTCCAAGAGTAGAACTTGAAGTATCTTACGAAACGTTCGATGTGAAAAATGAAGGCAACAGTTACAAGAATGATGCCCATATGTACTACTTTTTATCTCGAGAAGATACAGTTACAGAAAACAAATTTGTTTTTATAAAGAATGAAGGTTTAACTGATTTTTCAATCACACTGAATGCATGTTATGACGTAATGTTAGATAATATGCCTTTTTTCCCCTTATATATGTGCAGGTATTGGCACGGACTTAATATCAATGTTTAATAGCATAAATCCTAAACTTGCGTATCAAGGAAAACTTGGTATAAGTTACTTAGTAAGTCCAGAGATTTCTGCTTTTATTGGCGGACATTTCCACAAGGTAGTTGGCAACGAATTTAAAGATATTACAACTATATTACCCAATAATTCTACTATTACAGACAGTCAGTATGCAATAGTAACACTTGGTATATGTCATTTCGGTGTGGAACTTGGTGTAAGGTTTTCATTTTAAATTTTAAAGCAAGCTATAACTACCAGTTTACTCAGCAAATACTTATGAGGCTTTGCTAAGATAAAGTGGTAGGTATTTCAACCTTACAAATAGCTAGCAATTATATATCTTCATTACCTGCAAGAGCTTTATATATATTGTAATTGTTAGCTAAGTCTTCTTTGTGTGTCACGTCAATACGCACTCTTCCTGTGTGTATCTTCACATACACAGGTTTATATTACCTTACATAAAAACCCCCTGCTGCATAACACACATTCACGTTCTAGACGGACCTAATCAGCTTAAAAGCACTATATTAACAAACCCAGTCTACTTTACAGCAAGCCTTACTATTTCATTTGATTTTTTTCTCACACATATGAAAGTAAAAACCTACACGCAGCACCACCAAAAAAGTATACACCCGACATACATCAAATAGTTAAACAAACTGTCATCGCCCCACCACCACAACTTTACTACTGCAATTTTGTATAATTTAAGTAGCGTGTCAAACATCATCTTGCTGAAAAGCGACTACGATCATCCCGAACAAACCAAACCCATACTAAGACCCCAGCATCAGGTTGTATACTTTGCTTATATTAATTTCTTTACATAAAACAAACTGAACAGCTATCCACCGCCACAAATACACAACGTGAAACCTCACTACTCCACAGAACACAAGAAACACAAAAGCGAGGCTTGCACAACAACTCTCTACAAAAAAACCACACCACACACAGGAAGCAAAAAATAAGCCCCTCTATAAGCTGAAAAACTTTATAATGCAAACCTAATACCAACTTCCCAACCAAAATAACCAGTACTCAAATTAGCAGAAGCAGAAGTAATCTTAGGAGGTTCTTCTATAGCTGGATGATGGGCAACTTCTACCCTTTCATATTTACTACCAATAACCTTATGATAGTAACCTCCGCCAAATAATATAACACTACCGCTTACAGGATAGTTAACACCAAATTTGACCTGATAAGAAAACTTAGGCAACGATATTCCTAAAAACTTTATATAATCTGCACCAACACCTGCACATACATATGGAGATAAAGGAACACTTCCACCAGTAACATCATAGCAAAAATTCACATTCAGGGCTCTATCAATAACACCATTATTTTCCAACACTACAAACTTCTTATCTTGAACAGAATCTCTACCACGGGATAACGCAAAGAACTTATAGCTATTACTCCCCTCAGGATAAAACTGCCTCTCAGGCTCAAAACTTGAATAAGAACCCTCGAATTCCACTCTAATGTTATTAAAGTAACATCCCATAACACCACTGAAACCATTAAAACTGCTTGCATAAGTAGGATCATAAGCCCTGGTGAAACTACTAGACTTTGTAATATCAGCTGCATCATAATCTAGAGCAAAAATTCCCACTGTAAGCCCAGGTATTGTTTCTGCAGCTGAAAAATCACTAAAATTAGGAACACCTACTTTATACTGAGTACCAATATAAAAGCCCCTTTTTTCTCCAGAAACAACCACATCAGAAAAAGAATTATTAGGCAAAAAAAGAAAATAATGTACCTAACGCAACACTTAGAACAAACTTTTTATAATTCATTTTTTAATCCATTAATAACAACAAAAGGTAAACTACGGTAGTCTACTACAACAAAGTATGTCAAGTCAAGTAATTGTACCTAATTATAAGTGTTATACAAATTAAATAACAAAATTACAAAAAAAATATTTATCGCATTAATAAACCAGCATAAGTTTTCACTATCAAATAATAAAATATTAATTAAATACTTAACATACGACTCCCATACTAAACTACAGCAAACCACTCACAATAACAAAAAAGCTTATGTAAATATCTTTATACCAAATTCAGCGCCGAAATAACTTATGTCTAATTTAGCTAACGCTGAAGTAACATTAGGTGAATTAAAAAGATTTCTTGGATACTGAACAGGAATATTACTGTGTTCATTGCCAATTACTCCGTGATAATATCCATCAATAAACAAAGATATCTTTTCAGATATTAGGTATTTAACACCTACTTTAGCTTGAATAGCAGCTTTTATCTCCATATTATTAAAGACACGAATAATATCTCCTCCTATTCCCACACATGAAAAAGGAGTAATGTAAGCATTATTTACTGCGAAATCATAACAAACATTAAACATAACAGAATTGAACTTTATTCCATCATTCCTTAAAGTAACATAATTTACGCTTTTTATCTTACCTTTTCTATATAACGCAAAATACCTATAATTATCTTCTACAATATGATTTCCAGTATCTTTTACATCAAATTTTTCATAAAAACTCTCAAGTTCTACTTTAAAGTCTTGAAAAAAATGAATATCCAATAAAAAAAGATATACCAAAAATGCTATTATTATACTTTGGTACATAATCCTCTGATAAATCGAAATTACCTAGATCATCTATCAACCTATCAGCACTTTTTAATAGGTTACGTTTTAAACCAACAACCTTCTCAGTTTCCATATCATGTAGAATACGTGTTTCCTCTATTGAAAAATTATAAAAAAAAGGACGACTCAACTTATATGAAATACCGAAAGAAATTGGACTTGCTTGATCTGTTAAAGTATTTAACATACCAAAAGATGCTGGAGCATAAAAAAGGTAATAACAGTCCTAATAGTGTTATTGTAGCCTTTGTAATTTTATATTTCATATCTATCTACCTCAAAAAATACAGTACATACTTAATAATTTGCCTTCAGTTAAAAATATTAACTAATCTACAGACAATATTAAATAATCAGCTTATAATAGTTAGTACTTAATGAAAAATATATTAATTATGTTATAAAAATTAACTTACTTACGTAATATCAATTATCAAATATACTAGGTAGAATACGTTATCTACGTTGTGTAGTAATGCGCTGCAACTTTGTCTGCAGAAGAAATTTTTAATTTAAAGATGAATTTACGATCAAACCCAGTGTTATATGGACTACTCGTACTTAACATAATACGTGTTATCGCGTTTATTTAGATAACCTAACAGTCTGTTCGTGTTTAAAAATTGCCAACTAATCCTCTAGTGTAGAGCTATCACATACCAATTTTATGTCCACTTAAAATAACTGTCATGGGAATTTTAACATAAAAGAACACTTTCTTAAGTTTTATTAAACAACACAATTGTGCCATTAATAAACTAATGTTATAAAATCGTTTATGCTATATAATCATTAGTATACGATGTTACCACTCAGGAAATAATTACTAGTTTAAAATGACACCTAAATGTATATCCTTATACCAATTTCGGACCCCAAATAGCCTATATCCAATTCAGCTAATATTGAACTACTAGTAGGTGAAGAAGCAACAGTTTTTTGATACTGAACAGGAATATCACTGTATTGATTGCCAATTACTCTATGATAATACACATCCATGAATAAAAATGCCCATTGAGAAACCCTGTAATTAAATCCCACTTTACCGTGAAACGCAGCTTTAAATCTTACGGCATCAAAGATATTAATAATATCCTCTCCTACTCCTACACAAAAAAAGGAGTAAAATGATTACTGGTTACTGTAAAATCATAGCAAATATTCAGTATAACAGAATAAAATTTTATTCCACTATTTACTAAAGTAACACAATCTGAATTTAAAGCATCTTGCCTAGGTAAAGCAAAATACCTATAATTGCCGTCTACAACGTGATTCTTAGTATCTATTACATCAAACTTCTCGTAAAAAGCTCTCAAGTTCTACTCTTAAGTTTTCAAACGAATACCCAAATAAAAAAAGACAAACCAAAAAGACTGTTTTTATACTCCGGTACATAATCCTCTGAGAAATCAAAATTAGATAAACTTCTTATCGCCTCATCAGCACTTATTAAAATGTCATTTTTTAATCCGATAGCCTTTCTATTTGTACTTGTCATAACACTGGATGTCAAATCCGTCTCTCTTAATAAAAAATGATTAAAAAATGGAGTACTTAACTTATATGAAGCGCTTAAGGAAACAGATTTAGTACGACTACTTGAAACATCTGATACTAAGGATGCTGAAAAAACATCAAAAGGCAATAACAACACAAGCATTATTATTGTAATCTTTGTAATTTTATGTTTCATAACTTAGTTACCTTGAAAAAGTGTATATTCACAACTTGAATATTTCGATTAAAAAATATTGATTGATCTATAAAAATTGGACAGTTAATTTATAATAATTAATTCCATATGAAGAACATATTAATAATACTACAAAAAAACAAATTGGTTCACGTACCACCGTACCTATTAACACATATCTACTATGGCATATATGTGATACATATTGTTTACATTATAAATTATCTTGTACAATTGACAGCCATATGTGATTTTTCAGCACAAAACAGGTTAATAGTCAGATCGTATAAATACATTGCAAATTTAACAACTGCTTACTATTTACCTCGATAGCTCGATAACTTACCTTCCTTACCTTTCAAAAAGTGTTACAAGTCTACACTCTATACTCAATTAAAAAAACCATCTCTACCAAAGCTAAAATATTAAAAATAATAAAACTTTACCCATTATATGCCTTCTTACTATCAAGTAACTCTTTGCTAAATTCACTTAAGCACATTACAAGTATTGTTAATAAACCAGGATGTATAAACATCCACCCCCAATTATAATACAAATACAATATGTTATTTAACTTAATAGTAATATAGAACATGCATAAAAATCCCAATCTCGCAAATATTTTGAATCTTTAAAATTATAGAAAACACAATTAATTCACGCTAAACATTGTTTATAAAAAAATTACAGAATAATGCTAATACACAAACTATAAATCTGTTTAATATTAAGTCTTGATTAAACAAGAAACTTACTTATTTAGCAAAGAATAACCTGTTACACATTTTCTATTTATAGAAAGGATTTATCAAGTTGATATAGAGGGCCACGTAAAATAATAAAGATAGACATTAAATACGTTGACACTATTTCTCTATTCTTTCCTAGAGAAATAAAACAAAATGACAGCCTACATCCAATATTTTTGACATAAAACTTTTATACAAAACAATGATAACATTAGTTATACTTTCAAAAACAACAAATTTATGATTTATAACAAATTGCTATTTGTATAAAATAAAACATATTGTTTTCCTTTACCAATACGCATATAATGAGCACTATTAATTAAATCTAGGTAAGTTACAATGGATATTTTAGGTCATGAGGTTGGCGTTTGGATCGATACGATTAATACAGGATATGCAGGAGCAACTTCCGTAGGTGAGGATGGTGTTTTTCAAGCTAATCTAAAAGTTGTAGATGAAGATCTTTATGGGGTATATGCAGGCTTTTCAGGAAGCATAAGAAAAACTGATGACATATATACTATGAGTTATTTTCTTGAAGAACGTACAGAATTTTCAGACATCCCTATTCTAGAATCATACTTCAATGGTTCAGCAACGTCTGAAGATGTTGGTAGTCTTATTGTTTTTGATGATACTGATTACAATGGAGTTCACATTACGTTTAAACCAGTAACACAAGGTGTTAATACTATAGAAGAAGTGCAAGAAGAACAAGAAGAAGTGCAAGAAGAACAAGAAGAACAAGAAGAAGAACAAGAAGAAGAACAAGAAGAAGTATAAGCATAGTGTGGTTTATTACCCAGTTAAGGTAGGTGCTTAGACATGGTACGTGGCACCTCCCTTGTCTGGTTGGGATGTTAACATTGTACAACGTGGAAGTAGAGCATGATTTGTAGTCCTTGACGGATTTGTGGTCGGGGTTCTTTATTTTAATTTTTGTGTATTTGTTTAGTAGTCTGAAAATCAGATAATCTGCGTTTGGGTGTTCTTGGATTATTTATATTGTATGAAGCTTGTGGTTACACTTGCGTGAGTGCTTGCTAATTTTATTGTATTTTATCTTATTTGATCATATAATTCACAACCTAACAAATTAAACATCGTTTATTATGCTTAGTATTGCACAAAAAATTTTTGGCTCAGCAAATAATAGGACTATAAAGTCATTCTATAAAACAGTTAACAGCATAAATGCGATAGAGCATGAGTTTCAACTTCTTTCAGACGAATCATTAAAGCATAAAACTGTTGAGTTTAAAGGAGAGCTCAAGAGTGGTAAGTCTCTAGATGATATACTGGTACCAGCATTCGCTGTAGTGAGAGAAGCTGCAAAAAGGGTACTAAATATGAGACATTTTGATGTTCAACTTATAGGAGGAATAGTCTTGCACAAGGGAATGATATCTGAAATGAAGACAGGTGAGGGCAAGACTTTAGCAGCAACATTGGCCGCATATTTAAATGCGTTGGAAGAAAAGGGAGTACACATAGTCACAGTAAACGATTATTTAGCAAAACGCGATGCTGATTGGATGGGAGAACTATATAATGCTTTAGGAATGACAGTCGGATGTATATTAACTGATACAAATGACCTTGATAGAAAAAATGCTTATGATTGTGACGTATTATATTCAACCAATAATAATTTAGGCTTTGACTATTTACGTGACAATATGAAATTCTCTAGAAACGAAATGGTACAAAGGGGGTTTCATTACGCAATAGTTGATGAAGTTGACTCAATACTAATAGACGAGGCAAGAACCCCTTTGATCATTTCAGGGCAAATCGATCGAGATATAAAAATGTACAAAAAAATAGATAGGTTAATATATGAGCTGCAAGAAAAAGATTATGAGCTAGAAGAAAAAAACAGAAATATATTCTTAACTGAAAGTGGAATAACAAAAATAGAAAATTTACTAATTCAACACAACCTTATTTCTTCTAATACCTCTCTGTACGATATCGATAATATCATAATGATGCATTATGTTACGCAAGCATTACGTGCACACAAAATGTTCTATTTAGATAAGGATTATATAATTAAAGATGGTAATATAGTAATCATAGATGAGTTTACGGGACGCATGATGGATGGTAGAAGATACTCAGATGGACTACATCAAGCACTTGAAGCAAAAGAAAAGTTAAATATAAACAGCGAAAACCAAACATTAGCTTCTACTACATTTCAAAACTATTTCAGAATGTATACGAAACTTTCTGGCATGACTGGAACAGCAGAGACTGAATCAGAAGAATTTTTAGGAATATACAATTTGCAAGTTGTGCAGATTCCAACAAACATACCTGTTCAAAGAATAGATCTAAATGACGATATATATTGTACGGAAGAGGAAAAGTTTAATGCTGTAATTAAGTTCATTTCTGAATGTCACAAGAAATTACAACCTGTATTAGTAGGAACAGTAAGTATTGAGAAATCAGAGAGGATATCAAAGTTACTTACAAAAAGTAAGTTAAAACATTCTGTATTGAATGCACGTTATCATGAGCAAGAGGCACATATAATAGCACAAGCTGGTATACCTGGAACAATCACCATTGCCACGAACATGGCAGGTAGAGGAACAGATATACAACTTGGAGGCAATCTAAAAATGTTGGCAAAAGCAGCACTTGCCAATATTACAGATAAAGAAGTAATGGAAAAAAAATACCAACAGCTTGCAGAAAAAGTAAAAAAAGACAAAGAAATAGCAATAAAAGCTGGTGGACTATGTGTAATAGGTACAGAACGTCACGAAAGTAGAAGAATTGACAATCAACTAAGGGGAAGATCTGGTAGACAAGGAGATCCAGGATTATCCAAGTTCTTTCTGTCATTAGAAGATGATTTGTTAAGAATATTTGGATCGGATAAAATAAAAAGGAATGCTTAAAAAAATTAGGCATGAAAAAAGATGAAGCCATACAACATACATGGATAAGTAGGTCTATTGAAAAAGCACAATACAAAGTTGAATCAAGGAACTACGATATTAGAAAGTCACTTCTAAAGTTTGATAATGTAATAAATGAACAACGAAAGGTTGTGTTTGATCAAAGAAATAGTATTTTAGATAACGGATCCTACGATATTTCTATCATATATAGAGACCTGAATAGCGATATAGTTAATAGTATAATACAGAATAAGTATTATAACCTAGACGATGAAACATACAAGTCATTATCAGCTGAAATTACAAGAATATATGATGTCACCCTAGATTACGATATAATTAGCAATTTCGATAATAAAAATGAAGTTATAGAATATCTTAATGAAACTGTTGAAAAGCATCTAACAAAAAAAATAAACGAATTCAAGGCTAAGGATCAAAAATTGTGGGATTACGTAGTAAAAAAAGTGATGATAATGTCATTAGATTATTTGTGGCGGGATCACATTGCTGCACTGGATGCCTTAAAATGTGGAATAAACCTCAGATCTATAGCACAAAAAGATCCATTAAATGAATTCAAATCTGAAGCGTTTTCTATGCTTGAAAGCATGATGAGCAAGTTTTACGAATTAATAATACAGAGACTGTTTCACCTAAAGTTTGATATGGAGCTGAGCAATCCACAAGTACTAGAACCTGATATTAGCCATTTAAAAATATCACGCAATGAAAAATGTCCTTGTGGTTCAGGAAAAAAATTCAAACACTGTCACGGTGCTTAAATAAGCCAACAAACCCAGTTATTAATTTTTTTATTGATCTCGTTAATACGAGTAAATACAACTTGCCAGTTTACAATAAAGCCCAGTCCGCAGCTCCATACTAAAAATAGCTTGTTGATAATATATTTTCAATATTTGTCAATAAGTAACTAATGATGTTTCCCACCTTCACACTAAATGGGTTTTATCAAATTTCACATCTTTTAAATCTACAGAACACCAAAACTGATACGTCAATGTAAATTCCCTATTTCTTTTGTGTATCAACTCTTTATACAGTTTATCAATAAATAATTATCAACTTAAATGTGCACACCACCGCGATACCATTTCCCAATAAATTTAAATGCACTTCCCTACTATCTATAAACACTAATAGATATCTTGTAAAACTAACATTAGAAGAATACAACTATTCACAATTGAATAAATCAGTAATCTGCTTTGTATACCAAGTAATAGATAGGTTAGCATACTTAACGTTATTACTCGATAGTATATAATATTATAAAATATTTAATGATAATAATGACAATTAACATGTATCCGAAATATAAAGTTATATTGTATTAGAACTAGTGTTTAAAAAATAATTTTTTTATAAGAACTTCAATGAAAAAAAAAAAAAAGCCTATGATATTGGTTATGGATGTCGTTGTTGAGATGGTAGTTGTACGTATCTAGACATAAAAAACCAGAACGTGAGCACTGTGTCATGGTACACCCTACACCGTGACACGTCTCCGCATTGCATTAATTGCTTAGATATAATATAGAAGGGTGCTGTTAGCTATATCTCATAAAATAGATAATTTACTATACGGTCTTTCTTGTGTTACGAAAGAAAAACACGGTTCCACACTGCCCCATTAATATTAAAAAAAATCAGGACACTTAAGTTTTAAGTACTGTTACAACACAAATACTCTCCCTGATCTGATGCAACACACACATACTTAAAAACTAATCTTCCTTTTTTTCTTCAGCAGAACCGTCTTTTTCCCTTTCAATTAGATAAGACTTAATCGCACTAATAGCCTGCTCACTATTATGCATACCAACAGCAAAAACAGGACTTTTACTATCAGTACTCACTGTGTCTTTTGATAAAAAGCAGTTTTTATCAATTAACCCCATATTATCCCCCACTGCTACTACTAAAAAGTCTCTATCTAGAAATTTGGTAGTTTCCACTTCACGAGTTACAGAATTATAATGCTCAAGAATCACATCTAAGTTACAAGTAATAAAGGAATCGCAGAGGTAACGTACTTGGTCTTTAGCACCTATGAATATTTTATCTCCTGTAAATCCACTAACAACGGATCCAACAACATAGTAACCTTCATTTTCTGAAGGATTTGCCAGACGTACCTCACCTTGATAAAAATCAAGATTTGAATCATACTGTACAAGAAAGTCAATCTCATAAGAATTACTAAGATTATACATAAAAATTACCAGAACATATATATGTGGTCAATACTATCATATTATAAAAAAATTAATATAAAAAAATTTTAACCTCTTATTAAGATTTTAACTTTTTAAAATTTCTTACATCTTAATTTATTAATTGTAATACATAATTATGTAATTTGCCAGGATTCTCCTACTTTGCATTACTTATGTATCCTGCTTCCCTTCTGAATCTATAAAATCGATACTGAGAATCAATACTTTCCTTTATTTACAATTCTTTTTCAACTTGATAATGTACTTCACATTTTCTAAAAACATATTGTGTAAAAAAACAAAACATCAATCACTACAAAAAAATTACACTGTACCTAATAATCAACAACTCATAAGCAATAATTTATTATTAGTTAAACATACATACTTAATTTATTCTATATTTATCAAATTATTTGCATTATTTTATTGACGTAGTATATTAAACTCATCTTTATTATGTGTTCATTATGTCTTTAAACATTTATTTACCGGAACAGCCCTTGTTGAGACCAAGAATTACAGTTTTTGGTGTGGGTGGTGCTGGAGGTAATGCTGTTAATAACATGATACAATCTAATCTGTGTGGAGTTAATTTTGTAGTAGCTAATACAGATGCCCAAGCGTTGGAGCTTTCCTTATCAGAAAAAAAAATTCAATTGGGTATTGGGTTAACAAAAGGATTAGGTGCTGGATCCCTTCCGGAAATAGGTAGAGGTGCTGCTGAAGAATCAATTAATGAAATTATAGAGGAGATTTCAGATAGTAATATGCTATTTATAACTGCTGGAATGGGTGGTGGAACAGGTACAGGAGCTGCACCTGTTATTGCAAAAGCTGCTAAAGAAAACAAGATTTTAACTATAGGAGTTGTTACCAAGCCGTTTCATTTCGAGGGAGCGCATCGGATGAGAACAGCAGAACTTGGATTAGAAGAATTACAAAGATACGTTGACACTTTGATAGTAATCCCCAACCAAAATCTATTTAGAATTGCAAACGAAAAAACAACGTTTGCTGATGCATTTAAACTTGCGGATACTGTTCTGCATACTGGAGTCCAGGGTATTACTGATCTGATGGTAATGCCGGGTCTTATTAATTTAGACTTTGCGGATATTCAATCAGTAATGGGAGAGATGGGCAAGGCAATGATGGGAACAGGAGAAGCAGAAGGAGAAGATAGAGCTATAGTAGCTGCTGAAGCAGCAATATCGAATCCTTTGTTAGACAATGTTTCAATGAAAGGAGCTAAGGGAATATTGATTAATATAACTGGTGGATTAGACATGACCTTATTTGAAGTCGATGCAGCTGCAAATCGTATCAGAGAAGAAGTAGACAATCATGCCAATATAATATTTGGATCAACCTTTAATAAAGAAAGTGAAGGAAAAATTAGAGTATCTGTTTTGGCGACAGGAATAGACAACGAAGAGGTGGTAATACAAAACAAAAGTATGTTTAAAGATAGTGAAGTTCGTGGTGGCAAATTTTCTGAAATATCAAATAAACCATTTAATCCACTAGATAACGAAATTGCATACTATAAACCTAGTGATCCAGGAGATGATGCTGTCAATTCTGTTAATAGAACACAGAAGAATTATAGTATGGGCAGTCAAAGTGATGGCCATAACTTAACTTACAGCAAAACGCGGTCTGATCGTAATGAATATTGGGATGAAGATTCTTTTAATATACCGACTTTCTTGAGAAAAAAATAGGTTTTATTATGTCTTACTGGCTTCTAAAAACAGAATCGCGAGACTTTTCGTGGGATGATATTGTACGTGACAAAGTTACCGTGTGGGACAATGTATTAAATAATCAGGCTCAAGGATACTTAAAAGCAATGAGGTACAATGATCTGGCTTTCTTTTATCATTCTGGAAAGGAAAAAGTAATAATAGGCATTGTGTCTGTACATAAGGAATTTTATGTTCTCTACACTAATAATAAACTAGGTATGGTCGATGTAAAAGTACATGCACAATTGAGGAGACCGATACATTTAAAAGATATCAAATCAAATTCCAACTTGAAAAATATGCTCATTTTAAAGCAACCACGTTTATCAGTATCTCCAGTAACAGATGAAGAATGGTACTGTATTCTAGAATTAAGTGAAACTGTACTGTGATAGAGATTAATGTTTACTATAAAAAAGTGGTACAACGTAATAAAAAAACCAACAGTTTTTGTTAAAAACATTATTAACACTTCCCTAATAGATTTAAATATTAATAAATATAATCCTATAATCTCCGTTGTCCTAGCAAATAGCACATTATTACAGGAACTAAATTACAAATATAGAAATCAAGATAAGCCAACAAATGTATTATCATTCACATATAATAAATTAGATAGAAATTGTTATTTAGGAGAAATTTTTATTTCATTAGATGTTGTTATATATGAAGCTGTAGATCTAAATATACCTACAGAGCATCACATATCGCATATGCTTATTCACGGATTACTACATATTTTAGGTTATGATCATGAAGAACAATTAGATCAATACATAATGGAATCTATTGAAATTAAGCTATTAGACAAATTGGGAATAAGAAATCCTTATGTTTCACGTGAAACACAACTTATATAGAACCTAGAAATAACTCTTACTGCTATAAAATCCAATTTGAAATGTCCTATTAATTCTTATCAGTCAAAATAAATTTTTACAATTACATTCCAACATGTGTATAAAAGATAAAAATTCAGTGACACAATTATTATCTTATATATAATTCAACAAATATGTATATTGCCAATTATGAGTAAAGTCTTTGCAATAGTAAATCAAAAAGGTGGTGTTGGGAAAACAACTACTAGTATAAATTTATCAACAGCGTTCGCTATAGTGAATAAGAAAACTTTGTTGATAGATTTAGATCCTCAAGGTAATACCAGCACAGGATTTGGTGTAACTTATGATAAAAGAATAAATACAGTATACGAAGTATTAATCAACAACTTACCCATATCATCATCTATAATAAAAACTGAAATACCAAATTTAGATTTACTACCATCAACAGTAGATTTATCTGCAGCAGAAATTGAACTAACACAAGTACAAAGAAGAGAATTTGTCCTTAAAAATTCCTTATCTGGAGCGAAAAAATTATACGATTATATTTTTATTGATTGTCCTCCGTCTTTAGGTCTATTAACAGTCAATGCATTAATAACTGCAGATGCAATTATGATTCCTTTACAATGTGAATTTTTTGCCCTAGAGGGACTTAGTCATTTAATAAAAACCATAGAATTAGTAAAAAAAGCATCTTAATCCTTTCTTGTCAATAGAAGGAATTATTTTAACCATGTACGACAAAAGGAATAAACTCAGTGAACAAGTAGAAGAAGATATAAGAAAGTATTTAAAAGAATCTGTATATAAAACAGTTATTCCCAGAAACGTAAGATTATCTGAAGCTCCTTCTCACGGGAAACCTGCAATTATTTACGATTTTAAATGTGCAGGATCACAAGCGTACATATATTTAGCAAAAGAAATCCTAAGGAAGGAAAAAAAAACAATAGGTATATAATGACAAAAAGACTGGGAAAAGGCATTTTTGAACTAATAGGAGATAACATATTAGAAATTGACAATAATGTTAATATGAAAAACCATGTAATAATGCCAATAAACTTATTAAATCCTAGCACATCACAGCCAAGAAAGACATTTGATCAAGAATCACTTAAAGAGCTAGCTGAATCCATCATTAAACATGGTATTATACAACCTATAATAATCAGAAAGAACCCTAATAAAACCGGTTATGAAATAATAGCAGGTGAAAGAAGATGGAGAGCTAGTATTTTAGCAAAGTTAAAATCGGTGCCTGTAATTGTGAAAGAAATAAGCGATAATCAGTGCGTAGAATTATCAATTATAGAAAACATACAAAGGCAAGATTTAACACCTATAGAAGAAGCTGAAGCATATATGAAACTAGTAGATACTTTTTCTTATACGCATGAAGACTTAGCTTCTATCTTAGGCAAAAGCCGTAGTCATATCACAAATATGATAAGAATACTGTCACTTCCTCCATCTATAAAATCAATGGTAAATAATAGAGCTATATCATTTGGACACGCAAGGGCTTTAATAAATGTAGAAAATGCAGAAGCAATAGCACAAAAAATTATTTCCTCAAATTTAAATGTAAGGCAGACCGAGTTATTAATTAAAAATATACAAAAATGTCATATAAATAAACATCAAGAAAGTTCAATAGATATAAATTTAACAGAACTAGAACAATTATTGTCACAAACACTAAATTTAAAGATAAAAATAAATGGCTTGAAAAATAGAGGAAGTGTCATTATAAAATACAATAATCCACAGCAGCTCAGTTTAATACTAGAAAAATTGAAGAAAGATTCAATATAAAATGCTACCAGTATCTAACAAATTTTTTTATCACAAGAATTCTTTGTATATAACCATATAATGCGATCAAATTATTATATCAATTAATATATATTGCGATACCTTATCGCAAAATGGTCGGTATACAAAAATTTTACAATTGAGTTCACCATAATACCGTGTATAATGGACATAAAAATTCAGTTACGTTATAAATGAAAAGTAACCTCGTGTGCTTAGGTATGATAGCATCATCTCATGGAATTAATGGAAATGTAAAGATAAAAACTTTTACAGAAAACCCACAAGATTTTACATCATATGGAATGTTAACTGATGGAACAAGTACATACAAAATAAGCATAATCTCTATAATATCACAAAGTACAATAGTAGCAAAAATCAAAGGTATATTATCGAGAACAGAAGCAGATTTGCTGAAGAATAAAAAAGCTTTTTATAGAAAAAAGCAAATTACCACATTTAAAGAATGATGAGTTTTACCACAGTGATTTAGTAGGATTGAAAGTTATTTTAGAAGATAATAGTGTTTATGGAAGCGTAAAGGAAGTTCACAATTTTGGATCATGTGACATTATAGAAATAAAACCCTATAACTCAACAAAAAGTACCATGCTACCTTTCACAAAAGACATATTTCCTTACATAAATACTAAAGAAAAATATATAATAATAAATTTACCAGAAGTTATAGGAAACAACAGTGACGTTCAATGTTAATATATTGACTATATTTCCAGAAATGTTTCCGGGAACATTGGGTTATTCAGTGATAGGTAAAGCATTAAATAAAGGCATTTGGAACCTTAATGTTGTTGATATTAGATCATTTGCAAAAGATAAACATAAAACTGTCGATGATAGACCTTACGGTGGTGGGCCTGGCATGATAATGAGAGCTGATGTTATAAGTTTAGCAATAGATAAAGTGTTAAGTAAAAATACAAATACAAAATTAATATATATGTCTCCTGGAGGTATAAAATTAAATCAAGATATTTCTGGACAACTAATACAATTTCCCAATATAACTATACTATGCGGTCGCTTTGAGGGAGTAGATAGGAGAGTTCTGGATTTTTATGATTTTTGTGAGGTAAGCATTGGTGACTATATCCTGTCAGGCGGTGAAGTTGCTTCTATGGTTCTCGTAGAAACTTGTGTTAGGTTGATTCCGGGTGTAGTTGGTAATGTACGTAGTGTGTGGGATGAGAGTTTTACCTACGGTCGTAAGTTAGAGCATCCTCAGTATACACGGCCTGCAAAATGGAGAGGGATTGAAGTGCCTGACGTTTTGCTGTCCGGAGACCATAAGAAGATAGATCTTTGGAAAGATAGTCAGTCTTACAATATAACGAAGCAGAGGCGTCCTGAATTGAATGATAGTACCATGGATGGAGAAATGTATGAGTAATTTGCTTAGGGAATTTAACGAACAACAAATAAAATTATTGTCTAATAAGGAAATACCGAGGTTTGGCTCAGGTGATACGTTAAGAGTAAGCATGAGAATATTTGATGGGGTGAATGAGCGTCTGCAAGTGTTTGAAGGACTATGCATAAAGAGAAGGAACAACGGTTTGCATTCATCATTTACTTTAAGAAAAATAAGTTATAACGAAAGCATTCAATTACAGGTATTCTTATATTCTCCTACCATAGAATCTATAGAAGTTATCAAATTTGGTAAAGTACGTAGGTCAAAGCTTTATTATATGCTTAGCTTGTTTGGCAAATCTGCAAGAATAAAAGAACGCAATGACAGAACAAGAAAGCTATCTTAATTTTTGATCGTTATTCTTGCATTGCGATCGCAACATGCGTGATTCTTGATATGTAGATTGGCTGTATTAAGCTTATGTTCGAAGCGTGGTTCGTGTTGTCGATGACGTTATATTGGTTGCAAGTTTTTTTCTATATGAATTTTACCAATTTAGGAGGAACAAGTTGCGATTGAAAGTCGTGGTTTATCTGATGAAGTTGCTGCCGTATTTTGCGATTTCTTTTCCATGCACACTTACCGTCAAACGTTCATCTGTGTGCGATATTGTTACCTTAAATATTTAAGCATTGACTAATAATGCAAGTATTCTTAACTGTACCTGTTGATTAAAAATAAACGCTAGAAACGGACTAAATTGAGAAGTTTTCACTAATTACATGTTCCTTCCATACCTACACTAACACTTAAGTCTTACACTATGAGTACAATTTGTTTAAGTAGAAAAACTGAGTCATATGAAAAATATTTTATGTAAAAGCGCTTTTACAATACATACAACATAATCAGCTGATACATTAATTATAATTCTAGAACAACTTCCAAATTAAAGATTACATTTAAAGATGAGTAGATTGTGCATTATCACACATACTATATGTCATACTCCCCTTATTGAATATTCTATACAAGAGAAAATCCATAGCAGCAATTGCAGACGATACTTGTATCTCATGCCTACTCATACTACTAAAACAGCACTTTTTATACTCACTTTCTACTTCAGAAAAAGCACAACCTATGTAAACTAAACCAGCTTGTTCAGCATTAATAGCAGGTCCAGCAAATCCAGTAATAGAAACAGACACATTAGCTCTTGAAGTTCTCAAAGCACCAACTGCCATTAAAATAGACACTTCTGAACTTACAGCTCCATATTTATTAATTGCATCTTCACTAACACCTAAAAGATTAACTTTAGATTCATTCGAATAAACAACAAAACCATAATCCAACACTTTCGATGCTCCCGGTATACAAGAGAACAAAAAAAGACATTAACCCTCCTGTGCATGATTCAGCAATTACTATTCTAAAATTTCTTTCTATTAAATTAGTAACACAAGTTTTTGCCAATTCTAGTGTTTCTTGCTTTATTATCATACCATGAACGTGATGTATTGAGTGCAGTTATAAACATCTAATGAAACTAATACAAGATATATTCCATACTAAGGATTATATGAGAAAGCTTACTAAATGATCTAAGTATTTTTAGTAATTACTAAATAACATGATTTTATCTATTATAAAAACTACTCTATAACTTTAAATATTATAATATCTATCTAATATAGAAGATTAAAATTCATAATAAATCAAATACTTTTATAAATCATTAACTTTTTACTAGTTCATACATCAACAAATTAATAGTTGATATGTTATAATCCAAAAATATTATTGAAAAAAAATAAAAATCATGTACCGTACTGAGATACGTTTATGGTTAAACACAGAATGATAAATATATATTTTAATAACAACTTGTGTAAGCAATTTCGTCGCAGTGTTGTAGGACATCATGTGTTATCTGATTTATTTCCAGAATTGGAGAAGGAAGCAATAGCTTTAAAAATAAATGGAGAATTATACGATTTATCAAGAGAAATCACAGAAAATTGCGTTCTTGAAGTCGTAACAATAGATAGTGAAGAAGGCCTAGAAATTATACGTCATGACACTGCACATATTATGGCACAAGCCGTAAAAGAAATATTTCCTGATACCCAAATAACTATTGGGCCAACAATAAAAGATGGCTTTTATTACGATTTTGCTGCAAGTCGTAATTTTTCTATTGACGATTTGAGGATAATAGAAAAAAAAATGACAGAAATCATAGACAAAAATGAAAAGTTTGTACGTGAAGTATGGTCTAGAGAAGAGGCAATAAATTTTTTTTCTGGCATAGGAGAAGACTATAAAGTCAAAATAATATCCAATATTCCAATCAATGACAATATTACTGTTTATAGGCAAGGAAATTTTGTTGACTTATGTAGAGGACCTCATGCCCCATCAACAAAAACATCGAAAGCTTTTAAACTAATGAAAGTGTCTGGATCTTATTGGCAGGGTAACTCAAGCAACGATAGATTACAAAGGATTTACGGTACGGCATGGCGTAACGAAAGCGAACTAAAATCATACTTAAGTCGTCTAGTTGAAATAGAAAAAAAGAGATCATAGAAGAATTGGGAGAGAACTGGAATTGTTTCACATTCAAAATGAAGCATCAGGTCAGGTATTCTGGCATGCAAGAGGATATATTATTTACCGTACTATAGAAAATTACATAAGGAAAAAATTAGAGGTTAATGGCTACATAGAAGTAAAGACTCCATTTCTATTAAGCAAAGAACTGTGGGAAAAATCTGGACATTGGGATAAATTTCGCGAGAACATGTTCCTAAGTGAGGTAGAAGGTAAGTCCTTAGCAATAAAACCAATGAGTTGTCCGTGTCATGTACAAATTTTTAATTCTAAAGTCAGAAGTTACCGTGATTTGCCAATAAGAATGGCAGAGTTTGGAGTGTGTCACAGATATGAAGCATCTGGGGCGTTGCATGGATTAATGAGAGTTCGTGGATTTACTCAAGACGATGGGCACATTTTTTGTACAGAAGATCAGGTTACATCTGAAACTTTAAAATTTTGTAACTTATTGATGGAAGTATATAAAGACTTTGGATTCACTGATATCTTAGTAAAATTTTCAGACCGTCCAGAAAAAAGGGCAGGCAATGATGAGACATGGGATAAGGCTGAGGCAGCGTTAAAAAAGTCAGTAGAAACTGCGAAGTTAAGTTATGTTTTAAATCCAGGAGATGGGGCATTCTATGGACCAAAACTAGAATTTACATTAAAAGATGCCATTGGAAGGGAGTGGCAATGTGGAACATTACAAATGGATTTTGTATTACCAGAAAGGCTAGGTGCTTATTACACAGGTAGTGACGGAAAGAAACATCATCCGGTAATGCTGCATCGTGCCATTTTAGGTACTTTTGAAAGATTTATAGGAATTTTAATTGAGCATCACTCAGGTAATTTTCCTATATGGCTATCTCCTATACAATTATCTATATTAACTATAAATGGAAGCTCTATCGATTATGCAAACTCTTTGAAATTAAAAGCTGAAGAACATAATATAAGGGTTGAAGTCGATGCCACAGAAGAAAAAATAAATTATAAAATACGTTCCCGTATCAATAAAAAAGTACCTGTACTTTGGATAATAGGAAATAAGGAAGTTGAAGAAGGCTCAGTATCCATACGTTATTTAGGCTCCAGCGAGCAGCATATCGTCCCTTCTGATAAAGCATTGAAAACATTATCAACTTATGCTAGCATCTAAGGTAAATTTTAGTTAGGAGTGTAGGTTTGAAAGCAAGTAAGTTCTCTAATAAAAACAAAATCAATGAAATGATAACAGCAAAAAAGGTAAAGCTTGTTGATCAGAATAGTGTTATGATTGGAGTTGTAGATATTGAAGATGCTTTATCCAGAGCTAAGGCCGTCAATTTAGATTTAGTCGAAATGGTACATGACGATGAATACCCTTTATGTAAAATATTTGACTACAGCAAATATAGGTACAGCCATAAGAAAAAGATAAGTGATTCAAAGAAGAAGCAAAAAACCATTATAGTAAAAGAACTTAAATTCAAGCTTAATATCGGAGACAATGACTATAATGTAAAACTAAACATGCTACGTGGTTTTATAGAAAGAGGTGATAAGGTAAAAATATCACTAAGGTTCATAGGAAGAGAAATACTTCACCCAGAGGTAGGAATGGAAATAATAGAAAGGCTAATAAGAGACACTTCTGATATCGCAAAACCAGAAAATTTACCAAAAAAGAGAGGGGAATTTAATAAGTATGGTATTAACCGCAAAATAAAGCCCACTATTATGTGTATAATATAATAAGGCAATTACAAATTTTTATATACATGAGTAGAGTAACATGTTTATCTGTGTGGATTACATTAAGGTTATACATATTAGAAGAAGATTTATGCGAATAATATAAAACAAATTAAAAATAAAGTTATTGTTGTTCGTAATGGAAAGTTACAAATGAAAGTTATACTTTTTCACATCCACAAACAGAAGTTAAACTATAACAACTGCTTGTATGATTAATGAAATAAAATTTTTAACATTCACTACCAGCAAAGTGTATATGATCTTTTGAATCAAAGTAATTGTACTTCATATCATTGCAGACATTAATACACTTCATCCCTATATTTGAATAGAAGCCATTGCCATTCAACAACTGAACATCAGCATTAGGTTAATTCACGTAAAGCTTATATACATTTTTACATAATTCCATTTTACGGAACTAATTCTCTATTAATATTACACGACCAGCGTAACCATCGTTTACAGAGTACTTTAAAAAAATACAAACACACACTCATTACTATAAAAGCGTAAAGATGTCAGACCAACTGCTATCATTAACAAGAACTTCAATATCACGTAGATCTTCTTTAATAGAATATTTCATATTTATTTTTAAACTAAAATTTAATATACCATCCAATAAATCAGGCCATTCTATAATCCCAACCCCATTATCACAAATGCACTCTAAACCTAGATCATATATCTCGTACAGATGATTGACTCTATACAAGTCAACATGGTATATTGTAAACTTAGCAGAGTGGTATTCGTTAACAATACTAAAAGTAGGGCTACCCACGTCTTCACACGGAACTAGCGCACAAACCAAAAACTTAACAAAAGCAGTTTTACCAACACCCAAATCCCCACACAAAAATATAGCGTCACCACTCTTCAAATTGGATGCAACAAGCCCAGCCAACCTTCTTAAAAAAAGCAAACTAACAAAATCATATTTAAAAAACTGCAATCGTAAACTCTCACAATAGAGCACAAAAAACTATCTACGTTCCCCCCTGGAGATGCAACAAGCTCAAAAATATATTAATATAATTAAAGTACAAAGTAGTTGCACCTAATATAGCCATCTTATTAACAGACAAATCTGTACCATCATTGAACTTATAGTACATATCTTTTATCCTCTGAGCATCATACGCAGTCATAGCAGTAAATACAATCACGGCAACAAAAGATATTGCAAAATGCAACGGCTCGCTTCCCAAAAACAAGTTAAACAGCGAAGCAATGAATATTCCAGCCATGCCCATATACAATAATGTTTTGAACTGGAACAAATCCCTCTTAGTAACATTACCATACCAGGCCATCACACCAAACATGGAAGAGGAAATAAAAAACACCTTCGCGATACTTGCAGAAGTATAGACTAAGAATATACAAGATATGGACATTCCAACCAATACGGAAAAACTAAAAAACACCGCCAATATGGCCTGGAAACTAAAAGTACTTAACTTATAAGACATCAAAAAAACCAAACCTATAGGAGCAAACAAAATCACCCAATACAAAGGAGTATTGTATATCATAGACACGAGGACCGTAGAAGAAGAAACAAAAAATGCCGCCACACCAGTCAACCCCAAAGCCATAGCCATATAATTATACACCTTCACCAAATACTTTCTAAGCCCTACGCTATAGTAAGCACCTTGTAAACGCACATCACTATAATTATCCATAAATTCCTCACCCAAGGACAAAATAAAAATCACTGCAGAATTATAACAAAAAAATACGATAACATCAACAATAAATATTATTGTACTAGCTTTTCCTGACTGCCATAACCACATTCTACTTTGCATTGTTTAAATTCTGAACTGCAATCAGATTCTGAACATGTACTTGATTCACAAGAATCAGAAAGACTCATCACCTCATTTTCTAATTTTCTATTTTCATTAATATGAGTACTTAGCAACACTGCATACCCTATACAAAATATCAACATACCAACAGCACGAATCATCAATCCCAATGGAAGTATATCAACACCCAAAGGACCAACGCTTCCTGTATACATTGGGCCACCTCTAGTCTCAAAAGAAAGTAATACCTTTCCTGCACAAACTAATAGACAACCAAAAAATAGACTGTAGAGAATAAATGATTTCTTATCAAATCTATTCTTAATTGCTTCTTTTTCTTTGCTCTTATTATACCTAATTAAATAAGAACACAAAAACATAGCTGCAGCTAGCACAAAGAATATATTTCCTGCTGTATCTACTATTCCCTGTAAATTAAATACAGTACCTCTAGGAATCTCGGAATGGTCAAAAATACCTGGAAGTGTCATGCTCAAAATAACAACCGCTTGCATCACAGTAGTAAATATTGAACCTAACATGTCGACTTTATTTCCATGTCTATCACAAAAATCTGCAAATTTAGTACTAGAGCTTTTTATTTCTTGTTTTCGTGCTTTATACGGTTGTTCAATATCTTTTAACCGATCATATATTTTACCTTTTTCTTTCTCTAGATAAAAAACATTATATAATGATGTTAAGAGGACTGCTAAGCATAAGAACAAAGCAAGTAAATCCATAGTATTAGCAAAAATTGTCGTCTGATTTTTTGACAATTTCAGAATATTTGACTGAATAAGAATAAAAGAAAAGAAAACTAATACGTACAGCATACTCGCAGTCATAATTACTTTTTTTCTAAATAAATCTTGATTATCTAGTCTTAATAAAGTACGTTTATAATGTTGTAGCATGTCTTGTTACCTCCTGTCTGTAAAGGAACACACCAAACGCTTAGAAAAAGTCGGCTGCCGACTGTATTATAGCACAATTATACATAAAATACAAAGGTATTAATTTCTCTGTATTAGATATACACTGAGAGGTACGTGAATAATAAATGGGAAAAATATGAAAATAGGAATAAATGGATTAGGTCGTATAGGAAGGTGCTTAATAAGAGCAATATACGAAAATGAGTACTTATATAAAGAAACGGTAGAATTAGCTGCTCTAAATGGGTCTACATCGTCAGAAACACATGCACATCTTATTCAATACGATTCCGTTCATGGAAAATTTCCATATGATGTAAATTCAGGAGAAGAACATATTACTATAAATAAAAAAAAAATCCCTCTATCAAATCAAAAAGAAATTAAAAATATTTTTTTGGGAAAAATATAATGTTGATGTTGTATTAGAATGTACTGGAAAGTTCAATAAAAAATCTCTAGTGGAACAGCATATCAATTCCACAGTAAAAAAAGTTATAGTTTCAGCTCCTATGCAAGATTCAGACATTACGATTGTGTACGGTGTAAATAATGAGATGCTCACAAAAGAACACAATGTAATATCTGCTGGATCATGTACAACAAATTGTATAGCACCTATCTTAAAACTTGTTAATGACACCATCGGAATAAAAAATGGATTTATTACTACTATACATTCGTATACAAATGATCAAAATCTCGTTGATAATAACCACAAAGATCTAAGAAGAGCAAGAGCATGCATGATGTCAATCATTCCAACTACAACAGGAGCAACAAAAACTGTTGATTTAGTAATACCTGAACTAAAGGGAAAACTTAACGGAACAGCTGTACGAGTACCTACACCAAATGTATCTATGGTAGATTTAGTATTTAATTCTGTTAAACCAACTACTGCTAGTGAAATAAATGCTGTAATAAGAGATTTATCACAAGATTCTAGAGTTATACACATAACAGATAAAGAACTAGTATCAGTGGACTTTTGCCACAGTACATACAGTGCAATAGTAGATGCAAATGAAACATACGTTACCGATAATAATTTATGTCGTATAGCAGCGTGGTATGATAATGAGTGGGCTTTTGCTCTTAGAATGCTAGATATAGTATTACTATTATCAAAAGTAAGCTGATAACAAAATCCTTAATAAGAATCAATGTATATAAACTTGGCTATCAGCCATTACAAAATGCTTTTTATGATTATCAATACACGTCGCTGACAGCATACGCTGTTACTAATACAAATTATTAACCAAGCAATGAATAATGTATACCACAAATACTAGAAGATAAAAAACACAATACAAAACACCTACATTATAGCATGAATCAAACATAAAAACTACTCGTGCTTTATTGTACTTATAATAGACGATATCATGTCTTGTATACCTAAATATACATTGTAAAGACTATCATCTCTCATATATGCAGAACATGAAAATATTTTATTGATATCATCCTGAACAGATTTTATAGTAGGACAATCGACGTGAACTCCTCCTAATTTACTTATTAAACTATTATGATCCTCTCCTATAGTTACCTTAATTTTTGCAACATTCCTCAATGACGCAACTAATATTGCAGGTGATATACAAACCGCTCCTATTGGCTTCTTAGCATTATAAAATTTACATACAGCATCTTTAAACTCAGGAAGTATATAATTATCTTGCTGAGAATCATCGAATAAGTTAGAAAAGTTTTTCGCTACTCCGTAACCACCAGGAATTATTAACATATCAAATTCCACGACATTTATTTCTTTTATATCGTATATAGAACCTCTTGCTATTCTAGCAGATTCAACCAAAATGTTTCTTATTTCCCCTACAGATTCTTTTCTCTTGTGGTCCACAACTTGTTTTTGGTTTTTATCTGGTGCAAAACATTTAAATTCAACGTTATGCCTATCAAGCTCAAGCATTACCAGAACAGCTTCTCTAATTTCAGAACCATCCATGTGACCACAACCAGATAAAATTATAGCAGAACTTAACTTCATAAAGCACCGTACTATTGGCATAAGCCTTATTTTACATAAATAATTTATAATTTACAAGTTTATTTGAGTACGTATAATGTAGTTATATTATATTAACATTATCATTTTATAAAATGAATATACTACTAATAGGATGTGGTAATTTAGGAAGTGTATTACTACAAAAGTGGTCACTTAGTAACCAAATATCACAGATAGTTGTAGTGCAACCAAGTTTGTCAAAAAAACATATTTTTGGTAGCTCAGATAAAATTACATTTGTGAGAAATCATGAAGAAATAAACAAAGGTTTCGTACCTGACACTGTGGTAATAGCAGTAAAACCGCAACAAGTTTCTAATGCTATACCAAGTTACAGAATTTACCACAAATCATCTTTTATATCCTTATGTGCTGGAATTGATACTAAATTTTTAAAAACAATATTGTGTAATACAGAAAAAGTAATACGCGTAATGCCTAACATTGCAATGTCTTTAGGTGAAAGTGTTAATCTTGCATATATGGAAGAAGAAATAGCCTATGAAAAACAAAAAGTATCTATGATTTTCAACGATACAGGGCTTATATATTGGTTACAAAAAGAAGATGTCTTTGATAAATTATCTCCCATTACCGGTTCTGGACCTGCATACTTTCTTTATCTGGCAGAGGAACTAGTAAAAAATACTGTAGAAGTAGGTATAAATAAAGAAGACGCGATCAAGCTTGTATCTCAAACGTTTATAGGAAGTGCTAAGCTATTAGAAGCAAGACAAGACAGTATTAGTAATCTTATATCATCTGTGACAAGTCGTGGTGGAATAACGCATGCAGCACTACAAGTGCTTGATCTACATTTACCAAAAGCAGTAAGCTTATGTTTAAAAGCTGCAATTGATAGACTGACACATTTAAAGGAAATAGATAAAAACAATTAAACACAATCTCATCAAATTCTGTATTACAATAGGAACAACGACTGATCAATTACAAAAACCTATGCAACGTTTAGTAAAGAGTTCAGTTCTAAAAGCCGCTATGGATTATTCCTATGTGGATGTCTTATTAATAATAGAAGTAAAAAATTCTAAACATTTGTAGTAGCGAAAATATATCTACTGTATTTTTTCAGATGGTTATAGTTTAGCATAAATACATGTACAACAACAAAACATACTAACATGCTTCTCTAGTGATATTCATAGAAACATTGGTCATTTTAACAATCAGGTAAAACAATTCTAAGAATAAGATTTTCTCATTTTTATGAGAAAACTTGCACTGTTCAAATGTAGTCATTTGCCAGTATTTCTGCTATCTGTACTGCATTTAATGCTGCGCCTTTTCTAAGATTATCTGCTACTAACCACATGCTAAGTCCATACTTTACCGTATTATCCTTTCTTAACCTTGATACATAAACTTCATCTTCATGTACAGCATCTAGTGGAGTTGCATATCCACCATCTTCTCTTCTATCGAGTACTATAACTCCTGGAGAGTTTTCTAACGCTTTATATGCGTCTTCTTCTGAAATTTCAGAGAAAAATTCAACGTTCAATGACTCAGAATGAGATACAAATACAGGTACTCTTACACATGTCGCACTTACCTCTATGTTTTCGTCTAATATTTTTTTTGTTTCCACAGACATCTTCCATTCTTCTTTTGTTGAACCATCTTCCATAAAAACATCTATATGTGGAATACAATTAAAAGTAATTCTTTTAGTAAATTGCTTCGGAGAAATGCTTTGATTCATAAATGTACCCTTAGTTTGTGAATAAAGTTCATCCATTGCTAATTTTCCCGCACCTGAAACAGATTGATATGTTGATACAACAACCCTCTTTATTCTCGATATTTTATGTAAAGGGTTTAAAGCTAAAAGCATCTGTATAGTTGAACAATTTGGATTTGCAACGATATTGTATTTGTAATATTCAGAGATATCTTCTGGATTGATTTCCGGCACTACTAATGGTATACCATCTTCCATACGGAATAAAGATGTATTGTCTATAACTACACATCCTTTTTTTGCTGCTTTTCGTGCATATTGTTGTGAAACCGAGGATCCAGCAGAAAAAATTGCTATATCCGTTCCAGCAAAATCGTAACTATCTAAATCTTGTGATTCCAATACACTGTCTCCATAGCTTAATTTTTTTCCTACAGATTTCTTTGATGCTAACGCTACAACTTCACTAGCCGGAAATGATCTACTTGCCATAACATTTAGAACAACTCTTCCCACATTTCCTGTAGCACCTACTACTGCTATTTTATAACTCATACTACCTTACTATATACCAAATGATAACAGAGAACCAACAACATTTTTGTTGTGATCAGATGATTTTTTGAAAGCATCATTAAATGCTGCCTTAACTAAGTCTTCTATAAAAATAGGTTTTTCTTTCAATAAAGATGGATCTAATTTTACCTCAAGAACTTGATAACTTACCATATTAGATATACTTATTTTTACAGACACTTTTCCACCAAGTGATGAACCTTCAAAAATCTGAGCTTTTTTGATGTTCTTGAAAATCAGAGAATTTCTTTTTTTATAAAATCTTGTAGATTGGATAACTGATCGCCAGAGTACATAGTCAATCTCCTTATTATTGTTCTTTTTTTTATATTTTCTGTGCTTATAACTTTTGCCCCATCAAACTCCTGCAATATATTGCAAACAGTTGGGTTAATATGTTGTTCATAATATGCATCGCTGTCTCTTTCTATATCAAAATTTTTTTCAATAGACACATTCCATTGTTTATTAGTCAAATTATTTAAAAAACTCAACAAATCTTTATGAAAATCTTTTGACAATGGATGATTAATTTTTATATTTAACGTTCCATCATGATAATTTACTATTTCTAAATCAGCTTTGGATAATTGATTATATAAATCCTGCATATTATTATTTTTCAATAATTCAAGTAACATTTTACGATTATTATCAGACTTATTATTTACTTTTACACTACTTTGAAGCCTGTCTATTATCTGCTTCGGAGATGGTAAATTCGATAAGTAACATAATCTGATAACTAGCATATTGGCAGCATGCTTTATGCACCCAGATGACTTAACCTCTTGTATTCCTTTTAAAAGCATTTGCCATAATCTTGATAAAAATATAGGGGATAATATTTTTTCATTTTTTACATGTGTTATAATATCACTCTCATACGGAGAACTGTTTTTTTTTGTGATAGAAAAGTAACATATCTCATAAATCATCTGCAACATATTATCTAATACCACAACAGTAGCGTATGAATTGCATGCTTCTTCAAATTTTTTAATAGTTTCCACAGTATTACCCATTACCAGTGGTTCTATAATTTCCAACAACGTATGTCTACTAACATAACCTAACATTTCTTTTGTACTTTTTTCAGATATGTTATTATTACTATACATCGCAGATTGCTCTAGCAAAGATAAAGCATTACGTATAGATCCATCAGAGTTATATGCTATTAGTCTAATGCTCTCTTCATCGAAAGATATGTTTTCTTTTTCTGCTATCATTTTTAAGTGAGTTGCAAGACCATCTACAGATATTCTTTGAAAATCAAATCTTTGACACCTAGATATTATAGTTACAGGTATTTTTTTTGCTTCTGTTGTTGCTAAAACAAATTTTACGTATGATGCTGGCTCTTCTAGAACTTTTAATAACGCATTAAAAGCACTATTAGATAGCATATGCACTTCATCTATTATATATACCTTAAATTTTGAGGTAATTGGCATATAACGAGAATTTTCTAAAATGACTTTCACGTCTTCCACACTGGTATTGCTTGCTGCATCTATCTCTATTACATCTGGATGACTAAAGTTTTTTATAGAAATACAATTTTGACATGTATTACATGGATCAGATGTTGGTCCAAAAGTACAGTTTAAACACATTGATATTATTCTTGCAGCAGTAGTCTTACCAACTCCACTAGTACCAGTCAAAAGTACAGATTCAGGAACCCTATTTAACCGAAACGCATTGTGTAGAACACGAACTAAAACCTCCTGACCTACAAGATCTTTAAAATTGCTTGGTCTATACTTTAATGCAAAACTCATGTTGCGATGATAACATAAAAAAATGGGCAATACAACCCAAAGGAACAATGCTACGGCTGCTTTATTCCTAACCTGACCGGCTTCACAAGCCCTCTGCTCATATTACCCTCTGCATTATAATTCAACTTCGAGAAATATCAAACAAAAATTAGATTAATAATTTTTACTTGTAAAAAAATTGACTTTTTTTCTAAACAGAAAAAAAGTACCCATATCTAAAGTCTAATATCTAGTATCATATAAATTTATTTATCATTAACATCCGAATAAATCTTATTTGTTAACAATGAAATTAATGATATAACATAAAACACAAACTACCATAGCAATTATAAAAATTGGACAGACTACACATAAACCAGTAGTACGCTTAGTCACAACTATATAGCAAAATTAAACAGTAATTTTTCACATCTAACATAAAGTCTGTCATTCACGATAACAATATCAAAACGTTACACTACTTTTTTTCTTTACTTATACAAAACTCATAAATATAAGACCGTAACTAAAGCAAGTATGATTTAATTTTTCATCAATTTATAATGTTATATATTTTTGCATATATGTTTTTTAACATCACACAAAACAAAATTCTTTACTCAAATTCAAAGAAAAATCCTCTTTTTCCCAAGAAAAGTTTCCATTTTTGTCTGGAACTCTTCCAAAATGACCATAACAAGAGGTAATTTTATAAATAGGATTGAGCAACATTAAACGCTCACAAATTCCATATGGAGATAAATCTATATTGTTCTGTATAAAACATTTTATTATATCATCACTAACAACTCCAGTACCAAAAGTATTAACATAAAATGAAATAGGGTAAGAAATACCAATAGCATATGACAACTGTATTAAACATTGAGAAGCAAGTTTAGCAGAAACTATATTTTTAGCTAAATAACGAGCCATATAAGCAGCAGACCTATCTACTTTACTTGGATCTTTTCCGGAAAAAGCTCCTCCACCATGAGGTATATGTCCACCATATGTATCTATCATAATCTTACGTCCTGTTAAACCACAATCCCCTATAGGACCACCTATTACAAATCTACCTGAAGGATTAACTAAAAAATCGTTATCAGAGCACATCCATCCCTTAGGTAATGATTTTTTAACATAAGGATACACTATATCTTTTATTTGACTTTGTGAAAAATCTTCAGAGTGTTGTATAGAAAGTACTATATTACATGCTCTAATAGGCATATTATTTTCATATAACAATGTAATTTGTGTTTTAGCATCTGGACCAAGATCAGGAATTTCACAATTTTTTACCGCAGACATAATATTTTTTTAAAATTAAATGAGAGTAAAAAATTGAAGCTGGCATAAATGTTTCAGTTTCATTTATAGCATATCCATATACTATACCTTGATCACCAGCGCCCTGATTTTTACCGTAATTAACTCCAAGAACTATATCAGGTGATTGTTCATGTATAATAACTTCAACAGCGACATACTTCCAATGAAATCCATCTTGTTCATAACCTATTTCTTTTATGACACTACGAGCTATAGATTCTATAACAGAGTTACTAATATCAACTCCACAAATTTCACCAGCAATTATTACCTTATTTTTTGTTACTAAAGTCTCTACAGCAGTGTGTGTAAGCGGATTTAATGATATACAGTAATCAAGTACAGCATCAGATATCTGATCTGCAATTTTATCAGGATGTCCATTAGAAACAGATTCACTGGTTATAATGTAACTAGACGAACAATTATGATAGTAAAACATCTTAAAGATATAAACTCAAAACCATTATGGTATCAAATATGAAATAACTAAACAATACATATGTACTACGTTACTTAAACATATATATTTTCATAAACAATAAACTATACAATCTCTATTACTATATCACAAATTTTTGGAAGTTTCGCAGAAAAATATGTTGCATTAAATAATATATATTAGTATTGATAACTTTGCAAATTTATATCAATATTCAGTTATTATGTTGATATTATAGAATTAACTCTGACCTTAGTTCAACTGTAAAACCATTTGACTTACATACTGCATACATATATGAAAGAAATCTGTAAACTTGACAAAATATTCAATAAAAGTAACAATCCATTGTTTGTGTCCGTAGCTCAGATGGATAGAGCGTCAGCCTTCTAAGCTGTTGGTCAGGGGTTCGAATCCCTTCGGACACACTGTCGGTTTTGATAATTTTTGTTTACTAGTAGTACTACTTTTGCATGTTTATCTAAGTAACACTCTTATGAATAATAAATACTATGATGTAGTAATTTCGGGTGCTGGAATAAATGGAATACTTACAGCGATAGTGTTAAATCAGCTTTCAATTTCCGCAGCTCTAATAGATAAGAATAAAATTCTGTCATCAATACCACAAGACAGGGTTTTTGCTCTATCTAGAAAATCTCAAGAAATACTAGACAGATTTAATATATGGAATCATATAAAAGAATTTTGTCCTATATTAGATATTTTAATAAAAGACGGACACAGTCCAACGTTTGTGCACTATAACTATAAAACTGTAAGCGATAATCCAATGGGATATGTTGTAGAAAGCAAATTTATACGCAATGCATTTAAAAAATACATTAATAAGTTAGACTTGTATTCAGAATGTACGTACAAATCAATAAAAAATGAAGGTGATTTAATAAAAATAGAATTAACAAACAATACAACATTATCTACATCTTTATTAATATCTGCCGAAGGTAAAAATTCAAACTTAAGGAAGATCTTTGATATAAAATGTATTGAACATGACTATTTTCAAAGTAGTATTATTTGCAATATAAAGCACACAAACAATCATGGTAACTTAGCTGTAGAACATTTTTTTCACGGCGGGCCTTTTGCTATACTTCCTATGCACAATGGATATAGGTCTTCTGTAGTTTTGACAAACAAAACACACATAAGCAATATGCTTATGAAATTAAGCAATGAAGATTTTATGATAGAACTTGAAAAAAAATGTTACCCTTATCTAAAAAATATAAAATTAGATAGTTGTATAAAATGTTTTCCACTAAGTTTAATGTTTGCAAAAGATTTATATAAAAGCAGATTTGTATTAATAGGTGATGCTGCACATTCTATACATCCTATAGCAGGCCAAGGACTTAATTTAGGCATAAGAGATATATATAAGCTAGCAAGTAATATAAAATCAGCAAAACAATACGGAATAGACGTAGGGAGCAATTACGTTTTGAAAAATTTTTCTTATGACAGATACTTTGACAATTTTTCCATGGCAATTTTTACTACGTTTATAGACAAAATGTTCTCCAGAAAATCTTGTATAGCAAAGGCTACAAGAATGGTTGGATTATGCATAGCAGAAAACTCACAATCCATAAAGAAATTTATGATAAAGCACGCTATGGGTGTTGGAATCTTTAATTAGTTTCTATCATTATCTATATCATCATAATTTTTACCAATTCTTTTATCACTTATATATAAAATCTCTGAAATCATTTTATTTATAGATTTTTCGATAGTTATCATTGCTTCTTTTTTTATGTTATAAATTTTCTCACAATAATCATCTTTTATAACATTGATATTATTTCCTAAATTTTTTGCATTGTGATTATTCTTTCTAAAAACGGAAGATGTATATTCACACAAAGACTTAGAAAAACTACACCAATCAATTTTAGAGATTTTTAAATATAAATAAAAAGGTACAATTAACGATATACCAATTTTAAAAACAACAGAATATGTTATCAAATCAGTGTTATAATAACACCACCTCAAATATTTATAAATGTAAATAGCAACGTTTCTAGGATCCTTACATGAAAAAGCTACACTAATCCCTTCCCTCATAGATATAAACATGAAAGAAGAAATGTAAAGGAATAATATAATGAAAGACAACCTAATGAAAATATTCTTTATATTTCTCAATATAAAAGAAAATAACATATACCTATAAAAAAAACATGACGCTACTACACAAAACCTACTTGATACATGGCTGGGATGGAAGGATTCGAACCTTCGGATGACGGTATCAAAAACCGTTGCCTTACCCACTTGGCTACATCCCATCTACACAAAAACACCAGCCATGATAGTAACTAGCAAATCTTACATCATGATTAACAAAGGTTATACTTATAGATCAAAAATGCAAGAAAAAATCAAAACATTTAAAAAAATAAACCTTGTATAATTTTACATTATTCCTCTATAATAGCATCAATTAGGATCGGTTACATGTTTTGTGAATTTTCAGAGTATCATAAGAATTTTGCAGTGTTATTGGGAAAGTTATGGTTGCACAATATTTCAACCATATACTTCCGAACTAGGTGCAGCAACTCTTCATCCAATAACATCTATGACAGCTATATCAAAAAAAGCCATCGAAATTGGCTTATGTTCAACCAGTCATTAGGCCGTGCGACGGCAGGTATGGTGATAATCCAAATCGTTTATACCAGCACCACCAGTATCAAGTTCTAATAAAACCGTCTAGCACAGAATTACAATCTGACTACTTAAAAAGTTTAGAAAAAATAGGAATATCAACAAATACTCACGATATAAAATTTATAGAAGACGACTGGGAAAATCCAAGCATTGGAGCTTGGGGCCTTGGGTGGGAAGTTACTTGTAATGGTATGGAGATAACTCAATTTACTTACATGCAACAAGTAGGTGGTATAGAGTGTTCTTTAGTTCCTGGAGAAATTGCTTATGGTTTAGAAAGGATAGCAATGATTATCCAAAACGTTGATGACGTGTATAAAATACTATGGGACGATCATGGGACAACTTACGGTGATGTATTCAGACAGCGTGAGTATGAATTTTCCAAATTAGCATTAGATCACTATGATACGGATATTCTGTTTAAACAGTTTAATGAAGCCGAACAGGTGTGTGCTTCTCTAATAGAGAAAAAACTTCCATTAGCTGCATATGACATTTGCACAAAAGCAAGCCATATACTTAATTTATTGGAATCCCGTGGAGTTATTGGAGTTAATGAACGAGCATCATATATATTACGTGTACGCAAACTTGCAAATTTATGTTGTAGCTTATATACTCAGTGTCATTAAAATAAGTAAAACGACATGCCTTTAGAATTGTTATTTGAGTGCTTATCAGAAGAAATACCTCCTGAGATGCAGAGTGCTGCTCACACGTATATAAATTCCCATATAAAAAAAAGAATTGAATCGCCATAATGTTAGTTTTGATAATGTAAACGTGTTTGTAACCCCAAATAGATTAACTATACATGTAAGCAACATAACCGTTGATCATTCGAGTACAAAATTAAAAGTGAAAGGTCCGAGAGTAACAGCAGATAAAATTTCGATAGAAGGATTCTTAAAAAAGGTTGATAAGAAATTAAGCGATCTTGTAATTTGTAAAATTGGAAATGATGATTTCTATTATGCCGAATTAAGTAGCAATGTAAAAACAAACATAGAACATGTCCTTTCATATATCATAGAAAATATGATGCATAATTTTCCATGGGACAAAAAGATGAGATGGGGAACAGGAAAAACATATTGGGTTCGACCTATAATAAACATACTATGCATATTTGATGGAAAGGTATTACCAGTAAAATTTGCTGACTTGGAAGCAAACAATAAGTCGCGTGGTAATAGATTTACCAACGAAGAGTTCTTTGAAGTTAAGGATTTTAACTCTTACAAGTCACAGTTAAAAACTAATAATGTGATCCTGTGTCATAAGGAAAGACTTAACTTTATATTAGATCAAATAGAAAATTTAACTAAAAAAAACATGATAGTTTGTGAAGATAATACAAAATTACTTAATAAATTAAATGGAATTTTAGAATATCCAGTGGTAATACTTGGATCAGTAGACAAAAAGTTTTTTTGATTTACCTAAAGAGTTGTTGCTAAGTGTGATGCATAAGCACCAAAAATATTTAGCCGTTTTTACGAACAATAAAATTACAAATTTTATAACAGTATCCACTATATCAAATGATAATATCATACAAGGTCATAATAATGTGTTAAACGCTAGATTGGTAGATGCAAGCTTCTTAATAAAAAAAGATAAAGAATATAACATTGAATATTACATAGAAAAGTTAAAGCACATAGTGTTCCATGCAAAACTTGGCTCTATTTTTGAAAAGGTTAACCGTGTTGTAGCTTTATCAAAATATATTTCTATATGGATACCACACTCTTCACTGATAAAAGTTGAAAGAACTGCAATGTTGTCTAAATTTGACTTGTCAACATTAGCTGTAAAAGAATTTCCTGAATTACAAGGAATTATTGGTGGGTACTATGCTTCTTATTTTGGTGAACCAGAGGAAATATCAGGGTTCATAGTGGATCATTACGAACCTACGAGTTCAAAAAAAGAATGTCCTTCCTCTCCAATAGTAATGGCTGTATCAATAGCAGATAAAATAGATAGTTTAGTTGGAATGATAGTTGCTGGAGAACAAGTCACAAGCTCTCGTGATCCTTTTGCAATAAGGAGAATGGCTATATCTGTTATTAGAATAATACTCGTAAATAATCTTCACATACCAATGAGACTTTTGGTGGAAAAATCTGTATCTTTATACTCATATGCATTAGTAGAAAAGAAAGCTATTAATAAGATCAAGGATGTAATATCAAGAACAAATAGAAAAAAAGTATTGTCTACTCTGTATTAGAGTTTTGTGCAAATAGATTCAAAGTTATGCTAAAAGCAGATGGAATAAAAGAAGATATAATAAACGCAGTAATTGAAAATAAAAAATTTAATAATTTATTAATGATAAAGAGAGAATCTGCAATTCTTAACAAATATATTCACACTAAGAAGGGAACAGAAATAGTAAAAACATATAAAAGGCTCAATAATGTAATTGAGAAAGAAGACGGCAATTCTGATGTTAAAAAGTATAAGTTTAACAAAAAGCTTTTCTTAACAAAGGAAGAGATTGATTTATACAGGGAAGTTATATACCAGAAAGGAAGCATAAGAAAGTTAGTAAAAGAAAATAAATTTGAAGAATCATTGGATAATCTTTACGACTTTAGCTACTACGTTAACAATTTCATGAACAATACAAAAATAAACGATAATATAAACAAAGGTTTGTGTAAAAACAGACTTTCCCTTGTTAGAAGTGCATTTTGTATATTTAATATAGTAACAGATTTCAGTAAAATTAAAAAAATACACATAAGTAAGTCTTGAATTTTCCGGAGATCGTATATAAATATCTTACCTAGTACTCATTAATAAGAAGAAACAGTATGAGCAAAAGCGACTATTATGATCTGTTAGGTGTTAGTAAGAGTGCAACACCTGAAGAAATAAAAAAAGCTTATAGAAAAATGGCGTTAAAGTATCACCCTGATAAAAACCATGGTAATAAGGAAGCAGAAGAAAAGTTTAAAGAGTTATCAGAGGCTTACGATGTTCTTATAGACAAAGATAAAAGAGCAGCATATGACAAATATGGACACAATGCTTTTGACGGATCTGGAAGAGGAGGATTCGATTTCAACAGCGGATTTTCCACTGATTTTTCTGATATATTTAACGATCTTTTTTAGTGGTGGTTTTAGGGGTGGAAGAGGTTCATCAAAAAAGACAAAGCAGTGAGGCTGCTGGATCAGATTTAAGATTTGACGTAGAAATAACGTTGGAAGAATCTTTTAATGGTAAAAAGTTGCCTATAAGCTATGTAACTTATGTAAAATGCTCTAGCTGCAGTGGTTCAGGAAGTGAAGGTTCAGCAAAATCTGTACAGTGTAGTACTTGTCACGGTGCTGGTAATATCAGAACACAGCAAGGATTCTTTACAATAGAAAGAACTTGTCACGTATGTAATGGTGAAGGAGAAATAATTCAAAATAAATGTAAAAAATGTTCTGGAAGTGGACGTGTAAGAGATGAAGTTAACTTGCTTGTAACAATACCAAAAGGTATAGAAAGCGGTAATAAAATTAGGCTAAATGGAAAAGGAGAAGCAGGTTATAGAGGAGCGCAAAGCGGAGATTTATATGTTTATTCGAATATAAAAAAAACACAAATTTTTTACACGTGTAGGACCTGACCTATATTGCAATGTTCCAATAAAGATGACTATGGCAACACTAGGTGGATATATAGAGATGCCATCTATAGATGGTGCATGGACAAAAGTTAAAGTACCGGAGGGGTCACAGAGTGGGGATAAACTTAGGTTAAAAGAAAAGGGAATGCCAGTTATAAATTCCTCAAAAAAGAGGAGACATGTATATACAAATAACTGTAGAAATTCCTGTAAATTTGACAAAAGAACAAAAAGAACTTTTGAAAAAATTTGACGAAGAAAATAATACTGATTGCAGTCCTCAATCTACAGGTTTCTTTCAAAAAGTAAAAAGCTTTTTGGAAGGACATTAGATCAAACTGAACATCTGAAGTGCTTAAAGTAAAAAGCAATTTTTCAAATTGTTTGCTATTTGTTGCAGTAAATATCTAGTCCTATGTCCTTATTTTTAAAAGAGTTAGTTATACATCCAACAGAAATGTAGTCCACTCCTGTTAGCGCAATATTTCTTACGTTTCTTATATTTACACATCCTGAAACTTCTAAAACAGACTTACCATTAACTATATCTACCGCTTTTTTTATTTCTTCGATACTCATATTATCTAATAAAATCATGTCTACATTATTAGATAATGATTCTTCAACTTGAGCAATGTTGTCACACTCGACAGCAATATAAGCATCCTTCATATTCATTTTAAGTCTTTGTATAGCTAAAGTTATACTTCCACAACTGGCTATATGGTTGTCTTTTATAAGAATACCATCGTATAAGCTATTTCTATAATTTTCTCCACCACCAACCTGTACTGAGTATTTATCTAATACCCTCAATCCAGGAGTGGTTTTTCTGGTACTGCGAATCTTTGCTTTGGTTCCTGCTATCTCCTCAACAAATTGCCTGGTAACTGACGCTATACCGGAAGCATGTTGGACAAAGTTTAAAATAACTCTTTCAATTTGCATTAAGTGTGCTGCTAATCCCTCTCCACTTACCAGTGTACTATTTTCACTTACTAGTTCTCCATCTTTTTTGTGTATTTCATAGTGAATACAATTTTTATCCATATTAAATATTTCTTCTAATATCGGAAGGCCGCATACTATCAGGTTTTCTCTTGCGTTGATTGCAAAACGCACTTTTTCATCTACCAATATGCTACTGGTAGTTATATCACACTTTTCTCCTAAGTCCTCTTTTAGTGCATTACTTATAATTTCTGAAAATAAACTTTTCATATTCATTACATTTCTTTGTATCTTTATATTATAACAGCATTGAAGTAATATAAAAATCTTATATTATTCCAGTATAAATTATATAAAAAAAAATAACATGGATATTTACATTATTATACTTGCATCATCCTACTTTATAGGATCTATACCATTTGGTTTAATATTATCTCACCTTGGAGGTTTAGGTGATATTAGAAAAATAGGATCAGGTAATATAGGAGCAACTAATGTTTTCAGGAAAAATAAAATGCTAGCATTGCTGACACTAATTCTTGATTCAGCGAAAGGATTTGTTAGTGTTGCATTGTCTAAAAGTTATGTTACAGACCATACGTTCGCTTTTATAGCTGCTTTATTTACTATAATAGGTCATATATTTCCTATATGGTTACTCTTTAAAGGCGGAAAAGGAGTAGCTACACTATTAGGATCATTAATTCTTATCGAATATAAACTCGCTGCATGCTTTATATTTATTTGGATCTTAACTATTTTCAAATTTAGATACTCTTCATTGTCATCTATTACATCAACAATTGTTACATTAATACTAACCTACATATGCTATACGAAAACCAATTTTATAGTTTTTTCTGTCATAACATCACTAGTTATTACACAACATGCCAGTAATATAGAAAGAATGCTAAAAGGAACGGAAAATAAAACTGACATAAAGTTTTAACTAGAGTCTACTACTTAGAGTAAACATGGCATAATGCTACTGCTACAGCGTCAGATATGTCATAAAGATCTGAGAATTTAGTATTTAGAATCTTTTCAACCATAAAATGTACTTGTTCTTTTTCAGCGTGACCATTTCCTGTTATAGACTTCTTTACATAGTTTGTTGAGTATTCAAACAATGGTACACCTTTAATACTTAAAGTCAGGATTAAAGCACATCTAGCATAACAAAGTAACATAGAAGACTTAGGATTCTTATTTATGAAAACCTCCTCCATAGATGCACTATCTACTTGATACGTGTTAAGGACACTTAAAAATTCTATATGTATTTTATAAAGCCTCTTACTAATATTTTCTTTACTACTCGTTAAAATACTACCATTATTTACTACATCTACAAGATATTTGTTATCTCTGTCAACAGACAACACAGCCCACCCTGTAGAATTTAATCCAGGATCAATACCTATTATCTTTTTCATATTTTTATGAACTTATCCAGTACAGAAATACAAACAGTAACAGCCATACTACATCAACGAAGTGCCAGTACCATACCGCACATTCAAAACCAAGGTGGTCACATGCAGACAACTGGTTCTTTCTTGCCCTGAGCCAGCATACGAACAAAAACACAGTTCCAAACATTACGTGAACTCCATGAAATCCCGTTATCATGTAAAAATTAGAAGAGTATATCGCTTTTTCTCCAGTTTCACGGAATGAAAAGCCGGTATGTAGATACTCTATAGCTTGAAATATTGAAAATGTAATGCTAAGCAGTATCGTCAACCCTAACATTTTCACAGCGTTCTTATTGTCATCATTCATTACACAGTGGTGAGACCAAGTTAACGTACAACCAGAAAGTAGTAGTATAACAGTATTTAAAAAAAGGGATAGACCAAGGATCAAGTTTTGCAATACCGACAGGAGGCCAGCTTGCAATTTTGTCTGGCATAAGGTTGTCAAACATATATACTGGAAATAGCCATGCTTTAAAAAACGACCAAAAAAAGCAAAAAGAAAAACATTGTTTCTGATAGTATGAGAGCAGCCATAGCGAGTCTGATACCGTTTTTTACGACTTCTGTATGACAGTTGTCTCTAATTGACTCTGTGATTATGTCTTTCCACCATTTATATAAAATCACACAGACGGAAGGCAATCCGACCACAAGCATCAACTTGCAAACATGGGACCCGCGTATTGTACCAACCGTTCCTAAAGCTGTTATTAGCAATGCAAGCGAAAAAAGTAGCGGCCAAGGACTAGGGTTTACCAGATGATGGCCATGCAGCTTCCCTTTCATTTCATATCCTTATTGTACATGTTAGAAGATTGTCAATCTTCTTAGATTTTTATAGTGAAGGCAATGACTTGTCAAGTCCATATTTTAAGTTTAAGTAGTTAATAGTCTGTTAAATTTCGTGTTTAATAAGCTTAACAATGGCCTCAATATTCTCTACAGGGGTGCTTGGAATAATACCATGTCCTAAATTAAATATGAACGGTTTGTCTCTCATCACGTTAATTAAATTTTTTTGTTTCGTGTATGGCTTTGCATTTATTATGTGCTACTAAGTATGGATCTATATTTCCCTGTATTATTGACGATACATTCTCTTTTGCCCAGGATATAGGTGTGTTATGGTCTATACTTGTAACTGTTACTCCTGTTTCTTTTGAAAATTGTTTGTACATTACGCCTGCTCCCTTTGGAAATCCTATAATAGGAAATTCCGGGTATATTTTTCGTATGGACGATACTATTTCCTTTGTGGGATTTATTATCCACTTTCTAAACTCTTCAGCTGATACAACACCTGCGTTGCTGTCGAAAATTTGTATTATGTCTACGCCATTTTCTATTTGTTTAGTTAGGTACAAAATTGTTACTTTTGTAATTTTATCTATGATTTTCTCCAGGTTTTTCTCTTGTGAGTAGCTCATTTCTCTTATTTTTTGAAAAGTTTTTTATCCTTTCCTATGATATAAGAGGCTATTGTCCATGGTGCTCCTGCAAATCCGATCAATGGCTTATCCTTTTGCAGAGACTCCCGTACATCTCTTATGCTTTGAAAGACGCTCTTTAAGTGCTCTAGAACTTTTTCTTCTGGAACTTCTATTTCCTCATGGCTTGATATTGGTTTTATTTCAGGCCCTTTTTCTTTTATAAAATCTACCTTGCAGCCTAAAGCATCTGGAATCACCAGTATGTCTGAAAATATTATTGCGGCATCCAAGCCGAACCTTCTTACCGGTTGTAAAGTTATTTCTTTTACTAGCTCAGGTGTATAGCACAGTTCTAGGAAGCTGTATACCTTCTTTGTCACTTCGTGGTACTCCGGCAGGTATCTTCCGGCTTGCCTCATGAACCATACTGGTACCTCTTCTTGCTTTGAACTGCTTGTTATAGTTTTTAACATCTCTCCACTCCGTAAAATCTATATATATTATATCCTTATAGACAGTTTTTATAGTTGATCTCTGTGAATTATGTGGATAAAAACTGTTTTTGCAAAACATATGTCGAAATTTTAAGTGTATTTTTTTGTGAATAACTCTGTTAATAAAGTGTATATTATATTGATTATCTAGTGTAATATGTGTGTATAAGTAATATGTTAATTATGTTGATAACTGTAGTTTTAACAGGTGTGTTACGTAACAGCTATAGCAAGCTATATGTTCTTAGTAACTTTGTGGATAACTCTGTAATGACATGTGTATAACTTTTACTAACATGTTTTATATGAGCTTATTGACAGTTTTATTAACACAAACTTTATATAGAAAATAAAGTTTTGGGTAGTATACTTAAGTTATGATAAAAAATTGCAGATTGTATATGAGTGAAAAACTTTCTGATAACAGCGATAATGAAGATAGGTTTTCTTTTTGCGAATCACTGAGTATCAAGTTGGTTTCGTTCGTGCTGAAAAAAATGCCGAAACTAAAGAAAATTATAGAAAACAACCTGATAAATAGTAATAAATGTTTTAGTAACTCTCGCATGTTTCATAATCTTGTGAAATTTAATGATTGCTTGGTGAGGGATATAATGATTCCTAGAACTGAGCTCTATACTATAGATGTCTCAGATATATCTGATAGCAAAAACCTAATTGATAAGGTGGTAAAGGGACAATATACAAGAATTCCTGCATATGAGAACAATTTAGATAACATAATAGGGTTCATTCACATCAAGGACATAATTTCAAATTATGACAAGAACTTTAATGTGAGAAACATAATTCGCAAGGTTATGTACATTCCTCCGTCGATGAAAGCAGTAAACCTATTTATAAAAATGCAGTCTTCTCACATACATGTAGCGATAGTGATAGATGAATATGGAGGAACGGAAGGATTAGTTACTATGGCAGACCTTGTCGAGGAAATAGTTGGTGATATAGATGATGAACATAATTCTCATACTGTTCCAAGTATTATAAATATTTCTGATAATAAAATTGAAGTAAATGCTAGAGTTTTAGTAAAAACTTTGGAAGAGACCTTCAATGTTGATTTTAGAGATTGCAAAGAAGATGATTACGTGACAGTGGGTGGCCTCATTTTGTCTATGATAGGTAGAGTACCTGTGGAAAATGAGGTTTTTGACCATAAAAGCGGAGCTGTGTTTTCTATTAAGGAGGCAGATGATAGATGTATATATAAGATTATTATTGATTTGACTAACGTAAAAAAGTTAATTTAAAGATCGGTCATTGAACTTAATTTGTCTAGTGCAGATTTAGCATTTGAAATTGATATTGTTAAGCTATCACGTATATCTTTAACATCAGTAATTTTCGAATGTACGTTAGCAGGAAACGTTACTAAACTAATTTCCCACAAAGATATTTTTTTTAATACTCTTAAGCCAGTTTTCATATCTACATAATCATCTATAATGGTGTATCCTATGGATAATGCATTAATGATACCATTTTTAAGCATTAAATAGGCCTCCTTTCCTTTTTGTAAGTCTAGTAAAAGTGTGGCCGTTACATAAAGTCCCACATCATTTTCAATCATATTTGTAATATTTCCTATAGGTTCTGTTGAATTGTGCTGCCATAGTAATTTTACTCTGTATAAATTTTTTTACGGCAGAATTGAATGCTCCAGGTAATATAATATGATTCTGTTTGTCAACAACGTTAAATACGCTGGCGTAACCTGAAAAGGTACCAGAATTTTTTACGTTTTTTTTCAGATAAGTATAAGTGACATGTTTTTTTGTTGCATAAGAAAGTTTTCGATTGTTAGTTAAAAATTTTTGTAATAATAAAACTTCTATCATTTACAGATTTGGTTTTATAAATTCTTTGATAAATATGTGCAGTTAATCTATCCACCTAATGTATGAATAGCTAATTATGTTGTTTGATGAGAAAAAACTAAATTTAGTAAAAGTTAATCATACGTCTTATAAAACATTACCATTATCTATTGATGGTAATCCAAAAGCTGCTCTTTTTTCATTTATAGTCATAAAGGTCGCGTTTTCTATATATTGCCACAATTGGTTTCTTTTATCTGTTAAAGCAGAAATAGAATCTTTATCATAAGATAGAGATATATTACTTCCAAATCTAGGTGTTAACCAATTGTTAATATGTGAAATAATGTTATCCAGGTGTGGTAGTATTGTTTGTTCCCACAATGATAATCTTGCTTCTATAAGATTACTGTAAGTGTTGTCACCAGGTATCCCAAGTAATTGAGGTGGTACTCCAAATGCTAGTGCAATATCACGTGCTGAACTATGTTTTGATTCAATAAAGTCCATATCTTTAGGTGATAAGCTCATTTCTTTCCAATCCAGTCCACCTTCTAATAGTATTGGTCTTCCTGCATTTCTCGGACCTGAGTAAAATTCATCCACTTGTGATTTTAGACGATTGTACTGTTCTTGTGTTAAATTACCATTAGCATTACTTTTTGTATTTACAATTAGTGCTCCACTTGGTCTTGCTCCATTTTGTAGCATTGCTTGGTTCCAGGATCCGGCTTGATTATGCTGGTCTATGCTGTATAATGCCGCTTCTATAGGAGATAACCCATACCAATCATTTAGTGGATGAAAATTTTTTTATGTGTAAAATTTGTGAATAATTTGTTAGTTTATTGATTTTATACTCGTAACTATAGTTATCTATTGTATAACGATATGAATATGGCCTGTTATCTTTTCCTGAGATAATTTCTACTCTATCTGGCCGTAAAAGATGCAACTCTTTGGGAACCATATTTCCACTTTCTATTGACAAAATATATGCATTGCCACTAATCAACTTATATGTGAGAATTCCTTCAATGAATTCTGCTTTTGATATGGTATTATTAGGTTGAGAGATTAATTTTAGTAGAGGGTGGTTTTTTATTTGGAATATATTGTTTTTAACAGTTTTGTTTAATATTAAAGGGACAGATGCTGCTGCAGAAGCAATCATGTGGATTGATCTAAATGCTATGACATTTTTTATGTAACCGTTTTCTGCAAAATTTGCGTAATTTCTATTTTCCCACACAGCTTCCGTAGTTAACTGTATGGGAATTGAAAAGGTATATGCGTTATTTTGTATGGATTTTTTTTGAACAAATTCATTGTCTTAGACTCTCTATTTAATTTTTTATTGAATTAATCTTATTTTATCAATATATTGTTATAGTAAATTTATGCTTGTTGGCTGCATTGTGTAAATGTTTGAGTATACTTGCTGGAAGCAATGTGGTGTACTTGTTTTTGTAGCTTACCTTGAGTATCTTATATAATACATTCTGCATTTATAATTGTGGAAGCTATTTTTAATGTAAGCTTTAGTTTTGTTTGTTCCACTGGCGTTTTATGTAAGAGTATCATTGTTTGTGTTTATGGCGTTGTTTTTTTACTATTGATTAATCGCATGTATGAGTCTCATTACTGAAAAAATACAAAAAGCATTTGATAATGCTGCGAATTCATATGATAGATTTTCTTATATACAGGATATAGTTTTACAGAGGGTATGTGGTATTATTACATTGAAAGAAAATAATCGAAAAAATATATTAGATGTAGGGTGTGGTACAGGTAATATAAGTAAGTTTTTGAATATAACAAATCATAATTTTATTCAAATAGATCTATCAAAAGAAATGTGTATTTTAGCTGAGGAAAAAAATAATAGATTGTCAGTGAATTGTAGTATGGATATGATGCCGTTTCATGAAAATTTTTTTGACGTTGTTATCACATCCATGGTTTTGCAGTGGTCTTGTAATATTAATATTTCTTTACTTGAATTACTTAGAGTCATGAAACCAAGTGGTACATTGTATATAGCAATTCCAATATTTGGTACCTTAGTAGAGCTGAGTGATGTTATTGAAAGAATAGGAGGCTGTTTTAGTCAGTTTTATAAAATGGAGGAATTGATAAATATTGTCAATTCTCTGAATGTCAAAATACAGCATGCATTTTGTTGTAAGTATCATCAGTATCATAAATCTTTTCGTTCTTTTTTATTGAGTATGAAATTGACAGGTGTATATACCAAAAAAAATGTTAATATGCGGCATAATATATTTACTATAAGTAAAATTTATGAAGAATTGTATTCTTTACAGGGTTGTATTTTTAATTCTTGGAATATTATGTATTTGATGATTAAAAAAATAATTTTTTTGTTGTAATAATCAAATGAAAAAACTTGATGTTATAAAATTATCTGACGAAATACGTAGTTTATCCAGGGCAGGTAATACCGTAATTCTTGCTCACTATTATCAAGACTCAGAAATACAAGATATAGCTGATTTTATTGGTGACTCACTAGAGCTTTCTCGAAAAGCTGCTACAACGACAGCTGATACCATTGTATTTTGTGGTGTGTATTTTATGGCTGAAGTTGCAAAAATTATTAATCCAACAAAAAAAGGTTTTACTCCCTGATTTAAAAGCTGGATGTTCTCTAGCAGATTCTTGCAATGCCGAAGATTTTAAAAAATTTAGGGATATTCACAAAGATTGTATATCAATTACATACATAAACTCCTCTGCAGCAGTAAAAGCATGTTCTGATATTATTTGTACTTCTTCAAGTGCTGAAAAGATTATAAGGCAAATACCAGAAGATAGAAAAATTTTATTTGCTCCAGACAAATTTTTAGGAAGCTTTTTTAGAAAAAAAGAACTAATAGAAAGCTAATTTTATGGCCTGGTACTTGTATGGTACACGAAAGTTTTTCTGAAAGGGAATTAATTGATATGATGGTGAAGCACGATAAGGCATATGTTATAGCTCATCCTGAATGTCCTGATAATTTGCTAAGGCATGCCCATTTTATTGGATCAACTACACAATTGCTGAAATTTTCTTCTGAAAGACCTAACTCAGAATTTATAGTCCTGACTGAAGAAGGAATTATTCATCAGATGAAGAAGGTGTCTTTTGGAAGTACTTTTTATGTGATAAGAAATTCTGGTGGTGCATGTAGCTCATGTAGTAAATGTCCGCATATGCGTTTAAATACTTTAGAAAAGTTGTATTTATGTTTAAAGAATGGTTATCCTGAGGTTACTTTGGATAGTAAAATTAGTGAGATGGCCAAAAAATCTTTAGATGCTATGTTTAGGATGAGTTAGTTATTCTCATAATTGACTGGTATGATAGCCTGTAAGTTTAAGCAAAATTTTCAAGAAAATGCCATTTGTGTAATAAAGAAAGAATCGTAGAGGTGTGGTATACGTTTATGATTGCCTGTGTAGCATAATTACTTTAACTGTTTATATGGGCCTATAAAATTTTGGTATGTTATTTATACAACTAGCACTTGTTTTAATGCAAGTTTGTGTTGTACAGTGAGGACGGTATTGTGTTATTTTTCTATTAATCGATATATTGAAGGTTGTTTGTATCTTGAGTGTAACGTGTAAATACACACAAAGCGTCCAATAACGAACGTGCATTAAAATCTATAAGCAAGAAAAGAAGATGGCACTATTCTTTTAAATTTTCATCGAAATAAACAAGCTTATCCTTTTTTATATTTATAGGATTCTGCTTCCGGAAAAGGTGGTTTTTTAGATGTGATATTATTCCACTGTTTGGAAAATTTTTTATTTATTTCATAGAATTGCTTAAGCTCTTTTTGTTCATCATTCAATATGCTATCATCACAACATTCCAGAATATTTTTTTATGGAATCGTCTGCTACAATTGCGTCAACTGGACACTCAGGAATGCACACGCCACAATCTATACACTGATCAGGATCTATCACTAACATATTGCCTCCTTCATAGAAACAATCTACCGGGCACACCTCAACACAATCAGTGTACTTACACCTTATGCACCTACCAGTTATAAAATGCGTCATGACAGCCCTTTTAATAATCGTACAACTGTCCTTCATTGTAATGTTTTTCCTTGCGAAGTTCAATTGATATTTATCATCTAATTAAATGTGAATATAAAATGATTACAATTGAAGGCCTGATCACTTAATATATTAAATTCTTTATTGTTGTGTTATTATACAAATAGGAATTTTTTTAACTAACTTCGTAAAATCATTTAAGATTAAGAGTGGATTTTATGAGTACATATCATCTAATAAGAATGTTAAAGGATTTGTTTGTAACAGTCTATGATTCTGAGGATACCAAGCTTTAGCACACAAAAAAAAGTGAACGTTATAGCGTAGCTGTAAGTGCTAGTACTGTAGCTCAGCAAAAAGAAAATAATCCTGAAGGCAACAAGGAGCATTTGTTATCATGAAAAAAATCTTCAGAAATACAAGAATCAACGTAACATTATAAAGTAATGCTTCACAAAACCTAAGTTCTGCAAATGCTAGCATCGTAGATCAGGTATAATAAAATAATCACGAATGTAATATAAGAACCTTTATTGACAATAAGTTACAAAAAATCTTGCAGCTAAAATACGCGATGTCGTAATGTTTTTCCATACCGACGCGTTTACATTTGAAAAACCTGTTAGTGGTTTTAAATGTATTTTTATAAATTTCAAGGAGTGAAAACTATGTTAGATAACCTATTAGGTTACGTAAAAGATCATTCTCAGCATGATAACTCGAATATTTTCCTTTGTAGCATACCCAAAGTTGTAATGGTTGTGTAAATACTCTGCAACAGCAGACGTTGTATAATAATAGAAACATAAAACTAAAATTGTTTAGTACATTATGTAGCAGCATGTAATATTTTAATATTACTTACTTACTATTTTCTATATTATCACTGCTCAGTAAACTGCGTTATTATTGTCTTTTGGATAATAATTAAATTCATTATGGCTTGGGATTGTGTAAGGTTTATATGGAACTTTAGTAGGAACTGAGAATGTTTTCTTCTGTCTTCAATAAATGTATAAATAAAATTTGGAGCCAAATTTGCTTTTCAATATTGAATGAAAAATATTGCAAATATATTTTTATTTTTACTATTAAATTATCATGAGTAAGTTTTTAGAAAATAGTTGTGAATTGATATTCTGGATTGCTCATATAATAAAGATACACATTTATTAAAGTAGAAAATGTCTTTTCTGATTTACTGGAAATAATTATAACAAAATTAAATAATATAATAATTCTTAGTAATGTGTTTATGTTTGTACTAGAAGCCGTATTAACTTATGGTGTTTTGCTTGAAATTGCTAACAGTTTGTACCGGGTGTTTATGTGAGAAAAAAAATCTTGCCACTTTAAATTCTATTTGTGGTAATTTTAATTATTAGGTATTCTTCTAGGCGATAAAGATTCTATCTGCAGTGCTATTTTTTCTTATTTTTAGATGATTGGTCATTGTTCAACATGTCTTGTTTTTCACCATCATAATTATCATCAGGATCTGGCTGATCCAGGTAGTTCTCTTCATCATTATTGCTGTGATAGTAATCATCCTGTTCTTGACTAAAGTCACTATTTTCACTTTCCTCATCATTTTCTTCTTCTTCATAAACATCATAATCGCTATCTTCATCGCTAGAATCCTTGTCATGCTGATTTTCATCATCTTCATCGAATTCTTGATCATAATCTTCTTCTACATATTCATCTAAATCATCGAAAATAAAATCATCATCTTCATAGTCTTCTTCTATATTACTATACATCGCACTTTCTTGAGCAGCATCATCGGTATTGTCTGGTGTTTTATCAGTAATATTACTTTCAATGCTTGGAATAGTATCTTCACTTTCTTTTTTGTTGTTGTTTTTATATTGTTTGGGTCGTAAGGCTCTTGAGTTGGTACAAAAGTTCTTTTTTAGTAATTTTTTTTGTGAAGTTCTTGTCTTCGTAGTATTTGATTTTTTTTGATTTTATAGGATAAGTGGATTCTATTAAAAGTATTTGCTCATCTCTAGGTAACATTATCACTTCTTGAGGCAATAGCAATGCTCTTTGTGTTTCTGATATGTGTAAAGAACGAGATGCAGGATTAAGATCCAAAAAAATTTTGGTCTGTTCAAAGATTCCTGATTAACAGTCTTGTTCCCTATTAACTGTGAAATCAAGTTTGCAGTTTCAATATTATTTGCTGCAAAAGTAATTCTATAAGTGGAATTTGATAAAAATGAGTTCATTCCTGCTTCCTCATATATACCTTTAAGTTGTTCGGTATCTTGAATGATCAAAAATAATCGAACTCTGTATCCACGAAAATATGCAATACCAGTCTGAAATTGCTCCATTTTTCCTAGTGTTGGAAACTCATCCATCAGGAACAACACACCATAAGGTTCATCGTCTGATGGCAAAGTCCTACATAAAAATTCTGTAGCTTGTTGGTAAAATACCTGCATTAAAGGTCTAAGACGAGTTAAGTTATCCGGTGTTAATCCAACATATACTGTAGCTTTTTTCTTTTGAATTCTTGTATATTGAAATCACTGGATGCTGTTGCTGTATCTATTAGTGGGTTTGCCCATAATTCCAAAGATGAGTTCATAGTTGATACTACACCTGAACGCTCTTTATCAGCTTTTTGTAAAAATGCAGCTATGTTCATATAAGCGACCGGGTGTATTTTTTTCCTATAGTATCCAATACCACTGCGAGATTATATACTACATCATCGCTGCGCATTGTACGTACAACCTCTCCAAAAGATTTTACTTTCTCTGGTACTGCTAGTAAATATAGTACTACTCCCACAAACAAGCTACGTGCTTCATTGTACCAAAAGTCTTGTTCAGGCATGATCAGGTTAGCTATTTTTTTGTACATCATCTACCATTTGTCCTGGTTTAGAACTTATCCAGTCCAATGGATTATAACAATGGCTTATACCGTCAGGTTGTGCTGGATTCCAAACGAAAACTTCTTGTCCCCTTTTCTTTCTCCATCCACTTGTTAATTCGTAGTTTTCTAGTTTTATGTCATGTACTATTACTGAGTCTTCCCAAAATAATAAATTTGGTATTACAAAACCTACACCCTTTCCAGATCCAGTTGGTGCGAATAATAAGGCATGTTGAAATCCATCAGCAACTAGATAGCCTCTCTTATCTTTTCCTAATAGTATACCTTTCCTACTACGCAATCCTATTTTTCTTATATCTTTTTCTGTTGCCCATCTGGAATCTCCATGCAGAGATTCTTTTTTCTTAAATGGTCTCCAATCAAATAATATATTTCTTAGATTCCATAGTATTGTACTGAGAATACCTATTGGCATTATTAGTGATAATGCTAGTTTTAACAACAATGTCGCATTATATGAAGAAGGATTGTTCCACCAGTGCTCCACATAGTCAAAAATTGTTGGCCAAATTCTATCAGGAAAATCATGAAAACTAGGATTTATAGAATTAAAGTCCAAGTAGTCAGGCCCCCATACCATTAAAATAAATAGTACTCCTGATAAATAAAAACAAAACTCCAACCCAAAAAACGCACCCAAGACGAGGAATAAAATATTGCGTATGTGATTTGCACTTGTACTATCCATAAAATAACAAATTAATTATAAAAATCTAAGCATCATTTAACCACTTTTCTGTAAAGATTTGGTGAATAATATTTCTGATATATACCTTACACCACCAGACCCTCTTTTTAATTGTATTACAATATCTATTATATTAGTAATATAATTAATAATTTGATCTGAAGGTATACCAAGACCGGCTTGCATTACCATTAGTTTTAATTGTTCTAATGCCATTATTGGTGTATCAGCGTGCAGAGTAGATATAGACCCAGGATGTCCAGTATTAATTGCTCTTAGAAAGCTAAAAGCTTCAGATCCACGTAATTCTCCTACTATGATTCTGTCAGGACGTAATCTTAAACATGCTTCTATTAAATCTTGAGTGCTTACTTTAGCTCGACCTTGTCCTCCTCTGGATGCTATTAAATGTGCTTTATTTGGGTGATCTGTTAGAACAATCTCCCTAGCATCTTCTACTGTTATTAATCTTTCATTGTGTGGTATACTACGTAACGCTGCATTAGTGAAAGTCGTTTTTCCTGTTGATGTACCGCCACTAACTATTATATTTTTTTTGTTTTTTTATAGCATGTTCCAAGAATTGTCTAATTTTCTTTTGTTTTAGTAATTCATTTAGTTCACAATCTATACTGTTTTCTGTAGTTTCCGTTATTACTTGATTGAATGCACCCATCTTATCATAGTCATTTAACGAGAGTTGCATAGCTGAGGGTTTTCTGATTGACATGACAACTGTAGTTGTTTCACATGCCGGAGGAAAAACTATCTGTATTCGATATCCGTTAGGTAAAGTTGCTGATAAAAGAGGATTTTCCTCACTTATTTTTTGTTCTGTAGCTTGAGCGATTAATCTACCTAGTGCTTTTAAATGTGATAAATTAAGTGCTTCTACGGATTCGCGACGTATATTTCCACGATTTTCTACCCATACTTCACACGCTCGATTTATAGATATTTCATTTACCCCGTCTTCTTGAAGGATAGATTGTAACGGTTCAAGATATGTGTCTAAAGCTGCATAACTTGTTGTCATATAAACCTTTATACTGTTATAATCAATTAACTATGTTTACTCTATGAACTGCTGCCCTTGGAAAGACAATGTCCTTATTTACGAATACTTTTAATAAAGTGCCTTGATCTACGTATACTGTAGGGTTATGGTTAGAGTATTTTTTTATGATGTCTTTCATGGATTGTGAAAAATCTTCTATTGCTTGGGACAAAATCTTTACAGGTAGTGTGGTTTTAGTTGTAGATTTAGGCTTATCTTCATTATCATCACTATCTTCATTTTTAGTACCTTTTGATTCTATGATGAGATGGTTTTCTATATTAGGTATTTTTGACGTTGCATAAGACGTTGCTATAGATACACCCGCTAATAATATTGTGGAAGTCAATATACTTCCAATTTTTGTATCAACAGCTCCTGACACTCCTTGCCTTCCCAGTTCATCCGTTCCTGTAGAATCAAGCGCTATATCTATGCCATGAGGCAAAATCACTCTATTCCAAGATATTTCAACTCTGGTGCTTCCAGGACTTGCGTTGAAGGAATAATTACCTATTAATCTAGATCCTTTTGGTATCATTACTGTATTGTTCGATTCAGCATAAACATCTCTTGCTACTATGCCTCTTAATGTACCTCGTAAATCTGAATTAATAGCTGTTTCAAGGACTACATCGATTACTTTTCCTTGTAATATTGTTAACTCTAAATTGTTTATTTTTGTTGCTATAACATTTGGTGAAGACGTGTTTTGCAAAGATATAACGAAACTGTTACTAGATGTTGTAGTTTGTTCTCTTACTTCAGTACCACCTGCAGTATCTTGCCCTCCAGAAATTGCTAACATAGGTGTTACCCTTCTTTCTTTGTCGTATCCTGTCGTTGTTGGTGCAATAGCAGGCGCTATTTCTATTTTACTTTGAACAGGCAAAGGTATTTTTTGTCGCAATTGCGGCTGTGGACTAGGTTCGTAAGCTTTTTTTATTTTGTTTGTAACTTCTGGCATTTTTGGTGTTTCCAATACTTTCTTTTCTACTACTGGAATAGATGGCAAAGATGGTGGAACTAGAGTTGGCAATTCCGGTAGTTGAGGAGGAACACTTATGGTTGGTGATACTTCTTGAGCTGGTGGCATAGCATCTTTTAACAATTTTTCTATGTTTGATTCTTCTGCTGTCTGAGTTTCTTTTGAGTTATCACCTACTTGTTTACCTGAAAAGAAAAAATAATAAGTTAACACTAATACAATTAAGATTATTCCTATTGTGATAACTTTTTTTCCTTTGTGCGTTCCAACGACGTTTACACTTTCTTCAATTTCTATGTTTAGGTTGTTTTGATTTTCTTCTGACATAGTGTACCATGATAAGTTTTATTATAGTTTTTTTATTAATAATTTTCACAGATTCGTCTTTATATTGTAGATATAGATTTTTGTGTACACCCTTTATTATTATGTAATTTTGTAGCAATAACATTTTGCAAGGTACAATTTTACCGAGATCATCATATGTAAATATTTGTGGGATAATTTGATTATTGTTTGAAAATTTAAAATATGTAAGTCTTCCGTCATCAAATAATTCTGTAGGAAATATCTTCTTAGTTTTATCTCCAACATAATTATTACTTGTTAAGTTAGGCTTTATGACAACACGGCTCTTTTGTTTTTTTTGTCTTACTCAAGACGTGAATATCTGGTACGTTTGAATTACTCAGTTCAAAATCTTCATCAGTTTTTGGATAGTAGAAACGTACTATATACGCTAAATCTCTTAACTCAGAATATCCTGGGTAACTAACTTTTTTACCATCATCAGATTCACTTTCACTAAGGCATATGAGGTCAAAAGCATAACTTCTACCCTTATTGGTTTCTATTAGCAGGTTTGTTTTTCCTCTTTTTTCCAGTGGTATAATGAACAACTTGTTATCTACTGGTTTTACCTTCCAGCTTACGTTATCTCCCATTGCCAACATTTTTATAGTTTCTCCTTTTGAAAACTCTATGTATGAATGGTACCCATAATTGAATACTACGTTGTAAATCTCATTATTACTATACACAAAAGTTTTAATTCTACTGTCTACTGTAACAGGATTATTATGTGTACTCATAGCATACGCACTGCCACTGGTCGTAACCAATATTAATAATAATGTATAAATTTTATAGAAACTCATCATCTGCCCTATAGTAAGTTATTTGGAATCCTAAAGGATTAATTTGCCTTTCTTGTTCGTTCATTTCAAGAGTTGCGTATTGAAACGATAACGTAGCTATCCTATCTTTTTTTATTACACCATTTGGATGGTTAAATTCCAGAGAAAATCTAATTTGCACATTTCCAGGACGTAAATGCTGTAAAGATCTAATTTTTAAATATCCTGAAGTTACATTTGCATACAAATTTAAAGGACTTCCAGGATTGCTTAGTCTTATCCAATTTCTAAACTCACTGTATGTTGTTTGATTGGAAAATAGACGAACTTTCTTGTAATAATTGTATTGAAAGTTATTAGGATCAAAAAAGTTCTCTGGCTTTTACATATTCTACTATGAAATAATTATTCAAGACTTCATCTGCTGAGTATTGTTTAACAGAAATGGGATTGACTAATGTGGTAATGCCGGATTTTTTTTCTATCTCTACTACAAATGGCTCAATAGTCCTGTTTTTGCTGATATTGAGAATAACAAAGACACTAATTCCTACTGCACATAGTGCTAGTACGCTAAAAAAACAAAAGCACATTTCTTTGTATAAGCACGGAATTGTAGCGGCTAACATGCCAACTATATGCATCTAAATTTACATTTAATGACTTATTATCTTCCTGTGACCGTGAGCCGTCTTTTTTTCTAAATTTACTAAACATACGCATAATCAACCCTATAATTAAAACTATGCTCTTACAACGAAAAACCTCGCGTTTGTCAATCAGATAGTCATCCAGAGTTTATACTTCTTTATGTTTAACATCAAATTAACATCAGTATGTAAAAATAGCATAATAAATATTCCTAGCTAACATGACCTAATCTCTTAGCTTTAGTATTGATATAATTAATATTATGTTGGTTTGTGTCAACAAAAATAGGTAATATTTTTGTAACTTCTATGCCATGTTTTTGAATTTCTGAAATTTTGTTTGGGTTATTTGTAAGCAATTGTAATTTTGATATTCTCAACTTTTGTAGTATCTTAACAGCTGGAACGAATACTCTTTCATCGTCTTCAAACCCGAAAAATCTATTAGCATCTACAGTATCAAAGTTATGATTAATTTGTAATTGGTATGTTCTTATTTTGTTAGCTAATCCTATGCCGCGCCCGTCTTGGGATAAGTATAAAATTATACCTCCTTCGTTTTGTGTCATTAGTTTAATGGCTGTGTGTAGCTGACAGCGACAATCGCATGATAAACTGTTGAGTAAATCACCAGTGTAGCATGATGAATGAATCCTAATGATGGGGTTATTGTAATCTGGCTTTCCTATAATAAGAGCATAGTGCTCCAGTTCTCCAGTGTGTGACCTGTAAATATTTATACGGGCCTTAGAGCAACCCTTTAGGAATAGAGGAGAACTACATACTTCTTGCAAACTATATTCTTCGTTATAATTATCTATAGTTTTTTGTTTTACAGGTGTTATGCTATTTTCGGCACACCATTGTAATATGTTAGGGTTATCAATGTCAATAACAACTGCAGATGGTAAAAGCTTTGTTAATTTTATTAAAGAAATGGCAGTTTTATCTAGAGAGTTTGTGCTAACGGTAACATCGTCAGTATCAAAGAAATCTGTACCATAAAATTCCTTACTTATTAATAATGAGGATATGTAATCTATGTCGTAAGAATCCTTGATTTTAATTCTAGACAGTTGATTTTCTGATGATTTTAAAATGAAGTTTAATCTGTTTCCAGTTACTAATAGAGCGGTATTTTCAAAATACTCTTTGAGCTTACTTAGTAACTTATTGTCTAACAGTTCGCTGGGAAAGATAAGTAGATTACTGTTACCATTGTATAATAGTATTGGAATCCCGCATCTTAATTCTGCAATAGACTTTTTTATTATGTGTTTACTAGGATGAAAGTTGTTGAATAAATTTTCCATATTATGCTCAAATATTATGACGGTGCGGTTGAGAAGACTCGAACTTCCAAGGTCTTTACGAAACCACAGCGACCTCAACGCTGCGTGTCTACCAATTCCACCACAACCGCGATATAGAAGCTATGACTTTAAATCTTAAATAAACTTATTATATGTGTCAACGTGCCTTGCTACCTATAAATTAATAACTTCCCGTTTTTAAATTTAAGATCTAAGAAAGATACCCTACCATGAAAACATTATAGATATAATAGAGTTTATTGTAAAAGAATTTATTGCTTAACATAGGTTAGAGCTAAAGTGTGAGTTTAGTAATTAGGCTGTATATGCCTATTGCGCATACTAGTGTTCTCATTAAAGTATTGTAGCTAATGTTTTTATGTAATAAGATGTCAGTACACTTAATATGTACTCACACTCAAGCAAACTTTGGGCTGATAAATATTGTTTTTATGATTCTAATAGTTTAGTTATGTTGAAGTTGAGCAACAAAGAGTACTCCTTCAACTTGTGATCCATATATTTTACAATAACTAGAATAGCTACATGCCAATCCTGATTTTTTGATAGACGACTTTATGTAATCGTCTGAATGACAAAAAAAGTCTCCTTCATTAACGAACTGGAATCCTGAACCTTTCTTCCTTCTTGCAAGCCCAATGATAATACCGTTTGTATCCAGCGTCGTTTTTAATAACTTAAAAATAGGACCTAAGCTGCCAGTGTATTGTAATACTTCTGTTAAAATGATAACATGGTACTTCTTCTTTCCCTGATTTCTATTGAGGAAGCCGAGGATGCTTATATTTATTAGTTCATTGTAAGCCTGTTTTCCATTTACAAAGCAACCTCTTGCTATATTTATCATTTTATTTGATAGATCAATACCTGTGATATGATTGCCTATGTTTTTCATTTTTAAAAATTGACCACATATACCAGTACCACAACCAAGATCTAGGATGTTTAAACATGAAGCTTGATTCCCAAAAAAGTTTATTATCAAAGACTTAACATACTCGTGAGCTTTGTATTGTTTAGCTATTAGCCAATGTTCTACGAAATGTTCACCAGTGTAATCAAAATATTGCTTTATGATGTTTTCAGGGACATAGATAATGTTTGATGGATTTGTTAATTTATTTAGATAATATAGAGCATCTGCATAACTGCTGTCTAGCTCTATAGCGTGCATGAAATTTTTATGAGCTTTATTTAAATTTTGTAATGCAAAATAACATCTTCCGAGATTATAATGTACTACGGGTAGTTTAGGTCGAAAAATGCTTATTAGCTGGAATCTAAACTTTGCATCCGATATATTGCCTTTATAAAAATGGTATAGCCCAAGATCAATATTAGTTTCTAATAGGTTTTTCAATTTACTTTGTAACGAGACAATTTCCTTTTTCATGAGTATGATTTTGTTTCTTATAAGATTTGGGATGCTATTTAATCGCGGTATAGCTTTATTGATGCTTGAAATTAAAGACGATATATTAGATTTTGTTATGAAGAAATAACTTTTCATACATCACTCGTCAAATTCTTATTTAATACTAATATAACAAATGTGTTATATTTGATAAACATAAACATATGTTAAATTGGCAAAACAAAGTTTTCATATAGCTTTCTATGGTGCTCTATTGATTTAATTATCATGTCAGTTTTGTTAGCAAGATTTTCATACATTTTGGATTTATTAGCTAACTTATTCTTAGAAATATTGCCTAAAAATTTTAAATGTACATGTAACACTATAAAGTGCACTGCTCTTGTGCTTAGCAATCTGAAAACCACGTCGTGTAACTCATTGGAATTCTCGCTGGTAATTTTTGATAATAGAAATAACATCAGCTTAATATTAGAGTGGATCAACATCATTATGTATATTATACAGCACAACACTATGTTCAAACAACTAATCATTATGCTACGTAAGTAACTAGACTCTTCAACTTCATCCAAAAGTATGCTTTTTGTATATAGCATTTTCATTCTACCATACAGCACTACTATAAGCGTGAGGCAAAGAATCGACATGCCACTTATATTTGCTTCTTTTAATTTCATGGTAACCCATTTGTTATTACTTGACATTATAACATAACCAGATGCTGTGTAAAAGTTTATTGATTAAAGAAAACTACATAGTGACCAATTAGATACAGTAACTACCACTAAATCTGTATGATACCACCCCTTCCATTAAAATAGTATTATCATTTTGGTATGATATTAGTAAATCTCCACCTTTTAAGCATACAGTGGCTATGTTTTCAGTATATTGACGTCTGATTGCTGCAACTACTGCTGCACAAGCACCACTACCGCATGAGAGTGTTTCTCCAGTTCCACGTTCCCATACTCTGAGTTTTATTTTATTTCTTGACACAATTTCTGCAATACTAACATTTGCTTTTTTTAGGAAAAAGTGAATGGTTCTCTAAAACTGGTCCCAACCTATTTAATGGAATGTTTTTTATAGAATCAACAAAAAATATAACATGAGGATTTCCTATATTTATTCCTACGGGGTCGCTAAGCATTTCTAGTTTTATGGGCAGATGCAGGGTATCACATTCTTGAGAAGTAGGTATATCTTGCCAGTGAAATTTTGCCTTTCCCATATTGACTTGTATTTTGTTATGTGATGTTTTTGAACATATTAATATACGATCTGATAATTCGATTTTCACGTTATTGTCTAGTTTTTCATTGCTTAGCAAATAAGCAACACATCTTGCAGCATTTCCACACATCTCTACTTTACTGCCATCTGCATTATATATGTGCATGAAGCAGTCGGCTTTTTCTGATTTTGTGATCACAATAATTTGATCACAGCCAACACCTATTTTCCTATCGGCAATTTCTTTATAGTCAATATTGTTGTAAGTTTTTTGTCTGCAGTCTATAATCACAAAATCATTAAGAGTGCCATGCATTTTTACGAAATCTATCATAGTCCATATAAATAATTATTCTTTAAATTATGGTGAGTTTTTTGTAGATTTTTAAATACCTATTTTTTCGTATAGTACATGATTTATCAATTTGTTAACTGAATAATTATCCAAGATAATACGTAGTCTTACATATCGAGTTTGCTTAAACGTAATGTTACTGGTGAACGAGCTGCTAGTTGCTAGGGTCTTTATAAATAAGAATGCTATATTTCCAGAAAAGCATTTTTACAAAACAAGATACAATTCCTACAAATCTTTATATGTTTATAGAGCTCTTTAGCAATTGCGCAGCTTCTTTATGTTCAGCGATAAAGCTTTCTTCTATGCTTTTCGGAAGCTTTATGTTGAAACTGGAGTTAAAAAAATTGTGATATGTCTTGTAGTCTTGCAATATTGCTCTTTTTTTTGCTGACGAATTTATAAGGTAGAATGCCTCTCAGCACTTCAATACTAAGTAATTTGTTCAATAGTACTGACTCCAGTGTGGTATTTATTCTTAACAATATGTTACTTGTAGTACCGTCTGCGTATGAAGACGGATTATGATTTTTAGAACATACTGTTATTATATATAGACATGACACTTCAAATAGATGTGCTTGTTTATATTTTTGATTTTTCACTACTTCCCACGTTATCCTAGTAGTTTTTACATCATTTCTATTATTTATAAACGGAACATCTGACATCTATTTACCCAAAAAAATCGATGAGGATATTATAGAGACTAATAGTTAAGTAATATATAATAACAAAATTTGTTTTGTCATCATGGAAAGGTAGGTGTGTAACGTTGATAAATATACGGCATTATGGTAACCTTCTACAATGTTTTCACTGGTATGTGCTTGCTAGTTATCATATAAGGTATGCCAATAACAAGTGTTTAATTTAATTGTACTTTTCGCATTATTGTGTAAGAACTTTTTAGTCTTGAGTTTGTTGTTTTCTATAGCTGTAAAATTTTGAGTATTTTGCTACTCTTAATTTTTATATAGTGGATAAGAAACAGTTTATTGATAAATCTAGTATTTTCTATTCAATGATTAATATATGTGTTAGAAGCTGCAAGTTTTGTTTTCTGGTGACACTTAATGTCTCATTATTTTTTATTGAATGTATATTTATGTTTGCTATGTGTGGTGGCTCATTTACTGTCAATGAGCAGACAGTAGCATTCCTAGTTACATCATCATTTTTTATATAGATGCACTAATATAGATTAACTACTGAAAAATACGACGGGTTTCAAACAGTTTCTAATTTTATGTTTTTAAGAGAATCTTTTTTATAAATCTGTTAGTAGGATTTAAAATTGGCATAATCTTGAAAAATATGGTTGAGGTTAACAGTAATATGCAAGCATTAAGATCACCAGGTCTTTTTTAGAGAAAAAGATTAGTTGTATTTTACATATAGAATGCATTTATATTTTAAGTTTAGCATCATTTATGAAATATAACTGTCTGGATTGGGAATACATATGCTTGAGCACGTCCGTTTGGTGTAATGTTTTATATATAAGAACTTGTCTACTTTTATTTTTTGTGGAACCTTGATGAGAAATTTATAATTTTTTTGTAGTTTCAGTATTTTGGTTTTTAACGTTGTATATTCATTAAACGATGTGCATGATAGTATATCGATTAGAGAAAGTAAAAAAACCTTTTTTCGATTTATCCCCATACATGATGTAAAAAACGATTTTGATGTCAGAATAATATTAATAATTTTAATAAACATAAAAGTATTAATATTTTTTGAATTTTTTTACTTTTTTATATAATCTTGTACTGTAGTTGTTTATGTGTTGACTTCACTAAGTGATATAAAGATAGGATTTTATATTTTTATGAGAATAGATTTGATTTTGTAGCAAAAAAACACTTAATAAATTTTCTATAGTTTATAAAGATATTTAACTATTTTAGTAATTTATTAAATTGTTAAACAAGGTGCCTTATATGTTAAAGTCCCATGATTTCACTTTCCGTAATATGAAAAAAATACAAAATTTTAGTTGTAATGGTAAAACTGTATTGCTACGTGCAGATTTAAACGTACCAGTAGATAATGGGGTAGTAGTAGATAATACAAGGATTGTTAGATTGACTACAACGGTTAAATACTTGTTAAGTAATGATGCTAAGATTATCATAATGTCACATTATGGCCGTCCTAAATCTTATGACAAAGAACTTTCTTTAAGATTCCTAATTGAGTATCTAAATAAAATATTTGCAACGAATGTGATGTTTATAGATGGGGTGATAGGAGATTATGTTGAACAAGCAATACAATCTGCTCCACTGGGTACTATACTGTTGTTAGAAAATTTGAGGTTTTATGCAGAAGAAGAGAAAAATGATTTAAATTTTGCTAAACAACTTGCATTGTTGGCAGATATATATGTTAATGATGCTTTCTCTTGTTTACATCGCAAGCATGCATCTATAGATGCAATTACTAGGTTGTTACCTTCTTTTATTGGATTTAATTTCCAAGAAGAAATGAAGTACCTAAACTGCGTTGTGTCAAATAGCGAAAAACCAGTTGCAGTAATAGTTGGTGGTTCGAAGATATCAACAAAAATTCATATGTTAAAGAATTTAACTAAGAAAATAGATTTTCTGATATTGGGTGGAGCTATAGCTAATAACTTTTTATTATCTCAGGGTTTAAAAATAGGAAAGTCATTATACGAAGAACTTGAGAAAGACCTTGTTACGGAAATAATTGACCTTTCCAAGAGACATGGGTGTAAAATTATTTTTCCAATTGATTATGTAGTAGCCAAAAGTCCCACGTTTGGTAAAAGTACAGTAAAAGACAATGATACCCTGGAATGTGATGATATTATATTAGATATAGGACCGCAAACAATTAACATAATTACTTCTACAATAAGTAAATGTAGGACGGTTTTATGGAATGGTCCGTGTGGAATGTTTGAAAAGGAACATTTTGCCAAGGGGACATTTAGTATTGCAGCACTACTAGCAGAACTGACTAAAATGGGGAAACTGAAAAGTATAATTGGAGGTGGTGATAGTGTATGTGCGATAAAATTGTCGGGTTTTTCAAATGAAGATTTTACTTACATTTCTACAGGTGGAGGTGCGCTATTGCATTTTTTAAGTATTGCGTAATTCGATATGAGTGGTACGGTGCAGATAAAAAGTGCAAGTTAATCTGTATACCGATCCGTTAGCACGGTTGTTATTTGTAAATAGCAAATATACACACGGATACTCATCTGATAAGAAATTTCTGAGTGAAGATTATTGTTCAGTAAGTTTGTTTTATGAATATTTATATAAATTTGTAAGCAGCGTCTATGTGAGTTGAAGTAAGTCGTTGTTTCTATGATTCTCTAAAGATTATAAAATGCAATTAATTTTGACACATGAAAATTTACTGGCTTTGTTATTGTGTTTACTTTTAACAGTACTGGTAACATATAAAATTTATATTTGTAATTATATAGCAAATAGCCAATTCAGTTTAATTTTTTTGATACTTGAGAGATTAAAAAAAGATTTGTTTTACTTGTTGCTACATCTAATAGAAAGCCTGTGGCATATATCGTTAATTGCTAATTATTTAAAAGGACAGTTGGGTTAAATCAAATGTACTCTGTATGGTGATCACCTTGTATTTTTATCGGTAACAACAGTAAGTATAGCAAATTCTATGATTGCAATTTTGTATTTACAATAATCCTTTTTTCTTACAGTACAAGAAATAGATTCCTTGTTTACATAAGCTTAAATTACAAAGTGAAAACGACTATCGAGTTGAGTTATATTATTAAGTATTACGCTTTTTTATTTTACAATGGCATTTATAGTGCCGTCTTTTTAATTCAATTGATATTATATCATCTGATTGTAGTTGTTTTATACTACTAATATGTATATGATGTTTATTGTAAACTACGGCGTATCCTGCCTCTAAAGTATTTTTTTTGTTGTATTTGTTTATTTTGTGATATAAATTACTTAGTGATTGTTTTTTATTTAATAATAATATCTTTAATGGTATTTCTATTCTATTTTTGTATTCAGATAATTGAAGTTTAAGCACTTTTATTTTGTGTTTAGTTTTCGCTAATTGGTTGTATAGATTTAATAATCTGTGTTTTTTTGTGTTTGTTATTTGGTGTAGTGTTATTTTTATTTTATTGAGTTTGTTATTCAGATGTTCTGTTAATTGAGTTTTTGTTGGTAATACAATTTCTACTGCGGCTGTGGGAGTAGGGGCACGTGCGTCTGCTACATAATCAATTAATGTAAAGTCAGTTTCATGTCCAATTGCGGAAACTATAGGAATATTAGATTTAGCTGCTGCTCTCACTATTGATTCTTCATTAAAAATCTGTAAATCTTCTATACTTCCTCCTCCTCTGGCGATTATTATAACATCTGGTTGATTAATATCAGTGTCATTTAACTTGGATACAGCATTTACAATTTGATTGATTGACTCATTACCCTGTACAGATACTTGAAATATGACTATGTGGCTTGGAAAACGACTTTTTACTCTATTTAAAATGTCATTAATAACTGCTCCAGTAGTTGATGTGATTACCCCTATAATTTTAGGTAATAAGGGTAAGGGTTTTTTTCTTTGATGGATCAAATAGTCCCTCTTTTTCTAGTTTTGCTTTTCTCTGTTCAAGCATCATTTTTAAGTTGCCTATGCCGGCCAACAATATACTTTCTGCTATTAATTGGTGTTTTGATTGATATGTTGTTAAGAATCCTGAACATATAACTTCTAATCCGTTCTTAATGTCAAATTCAACTCTAGTACTATTCCAACATACTGAATTTAGTATAGCTTCATCGTCTTTTAATGTGAAATATATATGTCCGGATTTTGGTTGTGACAAGTTGCTAATTTCCCCTCTGACCTTTATGTGATTAAATGTTTCATGTACAAAATTTTGAAAAATTTTTGTAATTTCACTTACTGTAAATTCTGGTATCATAGAAAAACAATCTCAAACAAATTTCCTATCTTTATTTGTACGCTGTCTGTATTTTTTGGTGCGTAGTATATTGTGTGTTCAAATTTGTAGTCCTGTTTGCTGGGAATAAGGTCAGTTTTATGCTCATTTAATTTTTCTGAGATAATTGCTTTTTTTTTGTTTATCGTAGAGTGTGAAATGTATGCCCGGTATAAATCTTTCTTGTTCAGATTGGTTTTTAATAGTTCCTTCGACTCTTATAGCAATATTATTATTATCGTGTTTTAAAATTTTTATATGAGAATCAACTAATTTTATGTTTGTTGTATCGTACATTTCCATTATGCGGTAAATCTTCCTAATTTTATACGGCATGTTATTTTGAAATGTAATAGAAAGAAAAAATACTAATACCAACATTATTGCTACTGATGATATTTTCTTTAAAGGAGAACAATTTTTTGCAACTTTATTACTTGAATTACGCGGAGCGGTTTTATCGTTTTGTAAATTAGGGTTAGTGGTAGACTCTTTTATAATGTGATTTTTCTCGAGATGATCTACAGTTTTATTCTGTGCAGGAATATGCACCCACGTGTTACCACAGTTTGTACACTTAACTTTTTTGCCACTGCTAGGAACCTTATTGCTATCTATTTTGTAGACTGCTTTGCAGTTGTTGCATTCTATCCGCATTAAACACAAACTTGTTCACCATGTACTTTAACCTATATAGTATATTATTACAAATATGTCTATAAATGTATATAGTTTGCAGTTTTCATATGTGTTTTTCATTATGTTGATCGGATAATTTGACACCATAGATAAAAAATAAATAGCTTGTATTTTGTTTTTGTATTGTTAACATGGTTCTGCTTATTAATTTTGGTGTGGTTGAGTATGATGAATGTTTGTGATTTTAGAGAAGCTGTCGAAGATGCCTGGAATAATTTGGCTAACCTGTCTGGTAATGGTTCAATTAAAAAAAGTTGTTGATGATGTAATGGGTTTTTTTGGACCAGGGGAAAATTCGTGTATGTGAAAAAGTGGAAAATCAATGGGTAGTTAATGAATGGGTAAAAAAAGCTATATTGTTGTGTTTCCGCGTGTATGATATGGGGCTGGTTGAAATTAGTAGTTCGGATTCACTACTTGGTAATTTGTGTTGGTTTGATAAAGTGCATCTAAAGTTTGGTAAATGGAATGCTAACGATTTCATACAAGCAAAAATCAGAGCTGTCCCTGGTGCGATAGTTCGTAAATCTGCTTATATTGCGCCTAATGTGGTATTAATGCCTAGTTTCGTCAATGTAGGTGCATATATAGATGAAGGTACAATGATTGATACTTGGGCATCTATTGGGAGTTGTGCTCAAATTGGGAGAAATTGTCATATTTCTGGTGGTGCGGGGGGTAGGAGGTGTATTAGAGCCATTGACTTCTCGACCTGTTGTTATAGAAGATAATTGTTTTATTGGTGCTCGTAGTGAAATTGTAGAAGGTGTGATAGTAGGTGAGGGTTCAGTAATTGCTATGGGTGTTTATATAGGAGCTTCTACTAGAATTGTTGATAGGGAGTCTGGTGAGGTGTTTTATGGAAAAATTCCTCCATACTCTGTAGTAGTTCCTGGTTCTTATGGTAGTGGTAATTTATCATTATATTGTGCTGCTATTGTCAAAAGAGTTGATGATAAAACTAGAGCTAAGGTATCTATAAATGAACTTTTAAGAGATGGTTTTAAGGTGTAAAGTGGCATTTTTAATGTTTAAAATAAGTTCTTTAGAAGGTGGTTTGTTGCTATGTTCTTTGGTTGATCTTTGTAAAGACAAATAGAAAATATGTATCATCAGTGTTTCGTGTAGGAATTGGACTAAGATATATTTTTTGGTTTAGAATTAGTAATTATTTGTGTAATAAATCTTATTCTAATAAAGTGTTTTCTTGAGATGCATGCTTGAATTTATAAGGTGTTACTAGATAATGAAGTATACACTTTTGTGTCTTTAGAATAGCATCAGTGGGGTATAACTATTGTTTAATAAATTAGATGTGTTTTTTTTTTTGCGATAATGGTAAAACTTATGGGGTTTTTTTACTCCTGTATAATTTTAGATGATAAAATATGAGTACAATTTTTGCTTTATGTACTCCATGGGGAAAATCCGGGGTAGCTGTAATTAGAATTTCTGGTAAAGATGCTGCTAGGGTATTTGTACATTTTAAAATTAGTCGCAACATTAAACCAAGAACCGCAACATTTACTCCTTTATACGATAGTAAATGTGAAATAATAGATGAGGTTATAGTAATATATTTTGTTGCTCCAAGTAGTTTTACTGGGGAAGATGTTGTTGAATTTCATACTCATGGTAGTTTAGCTGTTATAAAAGCTATACTGCTTGAACTTGGAAAAATTTTTACTCCTGCTGGACCAGGTGAATTTTCTTTGCGTGCTTTTTTTAAATAATAAAGTGGATCTAACTAGGGCTGAAGCAATAGTTGATCTTATTGATTCTGAAACTGAAATGCAAGCTAAACAAGCTATAAGGCAGATGTCTGGGGCTTTAGAAAACTTATATCAAGATTGGCGGCAACAACTGATCGATATATTATCTGGCATAGAAGCTTATGTTGATTTTCCTGAGGAAGTTACAGATTCTGCTATAAATAATATTGGTTATTTGTTGAATATCCTACAAAAGTCTTTAGAAGATCATCTTAATGATGATAGAAAAGGTGAGAGGTTACGTCAGGGTATTTGTATTACGATTGTTGGGGAACCTAATTCTGGTAAATCTACTTTATTTAATCATTTAGCCAAAAAGGGATATTGCTATTGTTTCCGAGTATGCTGGGACTACTAGAGATGCTTTGGAAGCACATGTAGATATAGCTGGTTATCCTATCATTATTGTAGATACTGCTGGAATAAGAGATAGTGATGATCCGGTAGAACAAGAAGGAATAAAACGTGCGAAATTTAAAGCTGAAAATGCAGATTTTAAAATAGTTATGTTACCTTATGATAAGAAAGATATTTTTAATAATGAGATTATGGGTTTAATAGATGAGAAATCTATATGTGTTCTGAGCAAATCTGATGCTGTTACAGAACAGAAGTTAGTATCTGTATTTGGTGTTGACTTTATTCCAATCTCTGTATATTGCGGTACTGGTGTTGTGAACCTACTAAATTTAATCAAGCAAAAAGTAGAAAAAGAGTTTCAATTTTGCAGTACTAGTGCTTTCATCACTTCTGAAAGACAGAGGGTTCGTATTCAAAATACTTTGGACATCATCAAAGGTATGGATTTGAAATTACCTATTGAACTTGTTGCAGAAGATTTAAGATTGTCTATAAAAGAATTAGGAAAAGTAATTGGTGCTATTAGTGATGAAGAAATATTAGATAATGTATTTGGTAAATTTTGTATAGGAAAATAAAATGCTAAACCTACATAAACTTAACTTATGATTGAAGAACATGTGTCAAAAATTTGATCAATGTGGAATTTGTTTTTGGATTTCTTAAAGAATCATGGCATGTGATAACGCACTTTATAAAGTAAATATTATTAATGGTAAAGATTGTCAATGTAGTGAATTCAAATAGACAAATAACTTCCTTGCTCTAAAGAGTGAATTTAGGTGCATAAGCTGTAGCAGAAGATATCTCTGTCTGTGTGATAGTTTGAATTTATTATGAGATTTTTCTTAGTACGCTACTACACTTCATGATATTACTAACAAAGTTCTTGTGAATAGACTACCCGCCTAGTTATGGCTCTTCTAGTCTATTCTATAATAGGATCCATACAACATTGTATACCATTATTTAAATTCTTAAAATAAATCTAGGTTTATATAGTTACGACAAATAGAAAACAGGTAAGTACTTGTTTCTATGTGTATTTTTCCTATCTAAAGTTTGGTATTTATAGTAATTTTATAATATATTGGTTAATACAGGATTTATAGTTTAATGCAAGGCTTAAGCATATTTTCTAGCATATATATGTTGCCGGGTATTAATAATGTAGTAGGCAGCTTATTAAAAAAGTTGTGTGGCGGTGATAGAATTGTGGACTTGTTATTTCATATACCACAAAGTTATTTAGATAGAAGAACTAGTTTGTCTGAAGATTCTATAGGTAAAATTGTCACTTTCATTGGAACAGTAAAGTGTCATAGTTTTATTGGTGGCAGAAGAAAATCTCAATATAAAATTATATTGGATACAGATATAGGTGAGGTATCGTTGGTTTTTTTTAATTATTCTTTGAAGTATTTAAGAAGTGTTTTAAAGGTAGGGTCAGCATGTGTTGTCAGTGGAACCTTGTTAAGGTTTTTGGGATATTTGCAGATTACACACCCGGATTATATTGTAACGGATGTTAAAAAATTTAAAGATATTAGTATTATAGAACCAATTTATCCATTGATAAAAGGGTTGACTTCTAGGAGAATTTCAAAATTTGTAAAGCTCAGCATAAAATTATTACCTGATTTTCCTGAATGGATAGACGATGATTTCTTAAAAAGTAATAAATGGAATAGTTGGAAAGAAAGTTTAATTAAGATACATCATCCAGATACACTAGATATGGTACCGCTGTGTAAGGCCAGATTGGCTTATGATGAATTATTAAGTCATCAGATTTCTATGAAAATTATGAGGAAGTTTTATCGAAAAAAAGGTATTTCTATTGCTAGTAAGCAAATATATTACAATGAGATTTTAAATAAATTACCTTTTAAATTAACAGATGGGCAAGAACAAGTAATATCTGAAATTACGAAGAGTCAAGCATCAGAAGATCAGATGATAAAGTTACTAGTAGGAGATGTGGGTAGCGGAAAAACTGTAGTTGCTTTATTTGCTATGCTAAATGTTATAGAAAATGGAGGTCAGGTAGCTTTGATGGTGCCGACTGAAATATTAGCTGAGCAACATTATCATTGGATCAAGAATATACTATCTGGTCTTCAAATAGGTGTTGAGCTGTTAACGAGTAAAGTAAAGGGAAAACAGTCTATCAAACGAAAGTTGCAGTTTGGTGAATGTAAGGTGATTGTTGGTACGCATGCCTTGTTTCAAGATAGCGTCAATTTTGATAATCTTAATCTAGTTATAATTGATGAACAACAGAGATTTGGAGTGTTGCAGAGAATGAGATTAATTAATAAAGGAAATATGGCTGATGTTCTTTTTTATGACAGCAACACCTATTCCTAGAACATTGGAACAAGTGTTATATGGAGATATAGACTGTTTGAAACTTAGAGATAAACCGTGCAATAGATTGTCTATACATACTAGTATCGTAAGTATTGAAAGGTTATCTGAAGTGGTATCGAAATTACAATTAGCTTTACAGGAAGGAAACAAGGCATATTGGATTTGTCCTTATATTGAAGATTCAGAACTAATTAACATTGCAGCGGCAAAAAAGCGTTTCTTGTCTTTAAAAGCAATATTTAGTCAGGAAATAGGTCTAATACATAGTCGTTTGTCTAAGGTTGAAAAAGACTGCATAATGGCTTCTTTTTATAATGGAAGCATTAAATTATTAGTAGCAACAACTGTTATAGAAGTAGGTATTGATGTTCCTGATGCTACTATAATAATTATTGAAAATGCTGAACAGTTTGGTTTATCACAACTTCATCAGCTACGTGGTAGAGTGGGTCGTAGTAGTAAGCCTTCTTTTTTGTATCTTGTTGCATGGTCATATGTTAAATAAAGTTGCCTATAAAAAAATTATGTATATTGCGTCAGTTTCAGGACGGTTTTTACATAGCTGAACAAGACTTATTATTACGTGGTAGCGGAGATGTTTTAGGGGTAAAGCAATCGGGATTATCGAATTTTAAGTTTGCTGATGTTTACAAGGATCAAAGTTTTATCTATGTTGCTGGTGTACAAGCAGAAAAAGTTTTGAATGAAGAAAATTCAGGATTGAGTGAAGCTTTGATTGAATTATTGCGTATATTCGGATATGATTCTTCTGTTATAAATTATTGAGAAGTGTGAAATTCGTAGGTGATAATGTGTTTAATATACTGGTATTCTCTACTTAAATGTTGATTGTCAATTACGGAGTGGTGAAATTATTATTGCCCGTATATTCTAGAAATATTTTGAGGGAGCCTGTAGTGGTTGTGTAGTGTATGACTTAGTATGTAAAGTTTACTTATTTATATTCTAAATGCTGCGGTAAATTATTTTTTTGTGGTTCTTTCAAATGATAGTTTTCTGTTTTTAAGAGTTAACTTTCAATTTAAATGTGTTATTTTCCGGTTTGGAATCCCTTTGAAAGCTAGAAGCGTTATTGAAATGGTTTATTGGTTAAGTAATTGAACTGATTGTAATGATTTCTGTTAAAATTCCTAGTTTAAAGAAAAAACGTTATTCAAAGAAGTGGTTACAAGAATTAGTAATGTAAATGCAAGAATTTTGTTTGTAATTTTAGACAGTTTTTATAAATTGTTGTAATAATTCTTTGTAGTTAATTGAAGTAGATTGCTTTAATTTGTATAATACTAATTTTGTATTTAATAAGTAAGTGAAATTTGATTTATGTGATAAACGTGTAAAATACAGTTGGTTCATTTGATAAAAGTGGTGTTTATTTTAAGTAAAAGTCGTTTTTACTCGGCATTTTTCAATACAGAAAGTATTAAATTTGTTTGGATTGTTTATTATTTATACGAATTTACAAAAATTGAGGAGTTAGGATGTCTGTGAAACATATTATCATGTTTGGTGGAACTGGTTTTATAGGTAGGTATTTAGTGAAATACTTTTCTGAAGGTAATTATGTAATTAAGATATTTACTAGGTATCCTGATAAAGCAAAACAACTAAAGTTGTGTGGTAATTTGGGACAAATAGAAATTATAGGTGGTGATATTACAAATAATGAAGAAATAGAAAAGCATACGTGTAATTGTGATGTTGTCATAAATTTGCTTGGTACTTTATATAGTACGAAGAAGTCTACTTTTTATGATATACATGCTAGAGCAGCAGAAAATATAGCAAAGATCGCAAAAAAATGCGATGTAGAACTAATGGTACATTTTTCAGCTATGGGAATTGCTGAAATGCATAAGTCTGATTATGCGAAAAGTAAACTGATGGGTGAAAGACTTGTTAAGTTAGCGTTTCCTAATGCAGTGATTGTAAGGCCGAATTTAGTTTTTGGTCATGAAGATAAGTTTTTTAATAAATTTGCTCAGTTATCCATGATTTTACCGTTTTTACCAGTTGTAGGAGGAGGAGATTCGGTTTTCCAACCTGTGTATGTTGATGATCTTGCTAAATTGGTATTTTATATTGTTGAAAACTCAATAAAAGATAGATTATATAATATTTGTGGTCCCAATACTTACTCGTTTAAGGAATTATTAAGCTTTATCTTAAGTATAACAGAAAGAAAAAGTAAACTCATTAATATTTCTTTCTGTATAACAAATGTGATAGCTTTTTTTTTGTGAATTAAAGATATTTTCTGTTTTTTTTGAAACTTATAACTGGAAGTACAGATCCAGTTTTAACAAGAGATCAAGTAAACTTTATAAAAGATATGACTAAATCGCGTGATGTGTATCCTATAGATGACTTAAAAAAAAATGGGAGTAAAGTTTTGCACTATTGAGGATATAGTTCCTAAGTATTTGCAAATTTATAAAAGTTTTTAATTCTTAAATATAATATGAAATACTGTGCATACTTATATGATGATTGTGATCATATGACTTTTGATAGCTTTAAGCGTTATGATCCAAATAAACAGTTGTAATTGTTGTAGTTATTAAATTTAAAAACCCTAAAAAGTAGGATAGTGTCACTTCTAGGATCATAAAACACATAAACGTAATTTTTTTACAGACATCTACATATTAAAAACTACATGTAAGTACATGCTGGTGTTGTGTACAAATATATAGATATGGATAGCGTGAACTATCCAGCTGCTATTATGGTAAAAATGTGGTACTATTTGTTGGAAAAATTGCCATAATTTTGTGTACAACAGTTAATGTAACATTCATCTCTTGTTGTTTTATCAAGCTAGCAATATTAATTGTCTTACGATTAATCATTTAAAAAGTTGTTGTTATAGTCAGGTTCTTGATCATCGTTGTAAAGCTTTTTGTTGTTTTTCTCTTCTTTCTTGTTCCTCTATGCAGTATAGCGTTACTGGGTTTGCTTCAAGTCTTGGAATCCCTATTTTTTCTCCTGTTTCTTCACAATAACCATATAACCCATCATTTATTCTCTTTAGAGCTTTGTCTATTTCTGTTGTTAGTGCCTCATTTCTTTTTCTGGTTTTCAATATCAACTCAGTATTATATTCCCTTGTTGCCATGTCTGTTAGATCTGCATCAGCTTGTGGCTGTAATACCTCAATAGTTTGTTCTTCGGATTCTTTTTGTAAAGCTTCTCTCCACTTGATTAGTTTTTGTCGGAAATATTCCAGCTGTTTATGATCCATGTAATTACTGTCGTCTTCGTCTTCGGAAGGTGTTATATAGTTTTTTTGCAACATTGTGTATTCCTTATGTGTGATACAACCAAAGAATAATTTAAATATAGTTGATTAAGAATTCATGTATTATGTATGATATAATAATAATATTTTGATCTGTTGTGAGATAAAAATGACCAATAGTAGGTTGTTAATTAGTGAGTTAAAATTATCGATAAGCAGAGGAGGTAATATTTTAAATACGATTATTCTTTTCATATTAATGATTAGTACTGCATTATTTACCATTAAAAACACAGAAATAGCAAAAACATTACCAACTATTTTATGGATTTGTGGTGTTTCTACTATGCACATGTCTATGTATAACTTATTTGAGAACGATTATGTCAATGGTTCCTTGGAACAAATGTTAATACAAAATTGTGCTGCAGAGTTAATAATATTTCTTAAAATTTTATCACATTGGATTTATACAGGTATACCTTTAAGTATTATTTCTATGTTTGTAGATTTTGTAGTTCTAGAAAACAATATATGCCCTACTACTTTTTGGTTAGGGTTGTCTCTAGGAGCTAGCCTATTAGTAATTAGCTTTATATCAGCTGTGGGTCATGCATTGGTGTTAGGGGAAAGTGGTGGTGTTGTAATAGCGCAAATTTTGACATTACCTATAATGATACCTGTGTTAGTATATTTTAGTCTCTTGTTTGATAATTTTAGAAATAGTGTATATGAAGAAAATATTATATTTCTTAGCCTTCTTGTAATAAGCTTAATTCCTCTGAGCGTTATTTTTATATTGTTTGCAATTAAACTTGCCGTTGAGCATGATTGACTTTCATAAGATATTCTTTATTATGTTAGCTAAATAAGGGTGATTAGCTCATTTGGTTAGAGCGCTTGCTTGACGTGCAAGAGGTGACTGGTTCGAGTCCAGTATTGCCCACTATATCGGTTAGAATTTGGTTATATGATGTCGCTTATTCATGAAAATAAGTCTGCCAACCATGAAAATAAATTAATATATGCTATTCTTATAATAATCCTTACTATGATAATAGAGGTGATTGGAGGTATAGTGTCGAATTCTTTGGCATTGCTTTCTGATGCTGGACATATGTTTACTGATTTTATTTCTTTATTATTGAGCTGGTTAGCTTATAAAATTGCTATGAAAAAATCAGATTCATGTCGTTCTTATGGTTATCATAGGTTTCAAGTTGTTGCTGCTTTTATCAATGGACTTACTTTATTTGGTATAGCAGTATTGATTATTTTAGAATCAATAAAACGTTTTTTTCTCCAGAACAAGTTTGTTGGGAAATTATGATGTCTGTTGCAGTGTTGGGATTAATAGCAAATATTGTATCGTTTTTTATTCTGTACAGAAAAAATGAGAGTAATTTAAATCTAAAAAGTGCAGTTCTACACGTTATAGGTGACTTACTTGGCTCAGTTGCTGCAATTATTGCATCTATAGTTATCATGTTTACTTCATGGCAGATAGTAGATCCTCTTTTGTCAGTGTTTGTGAGTGTTATAATACTTGGTAGTGCGTATAATATTATTAAGAGCTCAGGTCATATTTTACTTGAAGGTACTCCAGATAATATAGATCCAGATAAAATTAGGAGTTCTATATGTGGGAATATAACAGAAGTTTTAGATGTTCATCATATTCACATCTGGTCTTTGACTACAGATCATCCGATTATGACAATGCATGTTAAGCTCAACAAAGTAGATATAACTAGTAATTTAAAATATAGTCAAGTTTTGGTCTCTATAAAAAGATTACTAAGTGCAGATTTTAATATTACCCATGTCACTATTGAAGCTGAATATGATGATTGTGCTGACGATAGTGTTATGATAGAAACAGCTCATAATTAATAGAAATACTGTATAACCAGAAACTTGTGACTAATATTTATGTGAGCATGAGTATTATTGGGTGTTTTTCTTATAAGTCAGAGATTTTAAATCTGTTAAAGTGAGAGGTTGGTAGAATTATAAAGGTTTTTATAAGTGAATTTTGTTATATTTAGGTTGCGATTCTTCGTGTGAGCAAGTTAGTATTAATCATCTGTTTTGTATAGGAGAAAACTTGTGCAAGACGATATAATATTAAGCCTGACTTTGCACAATTTAAATTGCGAATTTAAATATATGTTTATTAATTTATGTTATTTATGATTAATCTGGTTTGGGTCATTAGTATTTGTATGAATGTATTGCTTATGAAGTGGTAATACTTTTTATGTATTGTCTATCATCAACAATAAAAAATAATTGTGTGATAACGTTAGTGTAATTTAAGTAGACTGAGAAGATGTAAGATGATTAATAATTTTGTCTGTAAGTTGTTCTTTATTGGCTTGTTCTTCATGTTTAACAATGCTTTTGCATATGATGATACCGAAGCATGTAAGGAATATGTCAGGCCTTGCTATTTTATTATTACGCTGAAAAATCAGATTGAAATTGCTGTTCAAGATGTAAATAGAACAGATGCATATGTTAGTATTCAATCAATAATGGATAGGGTTCTTAACATAAGAGATATTTCTAGATTTGTCGCAGGATCATATTGGAATTCTATGTCTACTGGTAAACAGGAAAGATTTATTGACGAATATGGTAGATACATTAAACGAATCTATACCAAACAACTCTACAAGTATGCTATCTACGATATAAGTATTTTATCTATTAAAAACCAAAAAAAAGATCACTATTTAATTAACACCAGATTGTCAGATCAGAGAAATATACATGATTTTATTGTGGTAGAATTTAACCTTATTGTTCTCCATGGTAAGCACTTATTATCCGATATAAGAATCAACAACTCAGTTAGCTTTTCTATCAACCAGCGCAATATGATCAAGAATATGGTCAATAAGTTGGGTATTGATGGGATGATATCCTACTTTCAAGCAGAAAACAGTACCGCTGCTCAATAGAACAACAGTTATGGTCAAACACTTTCAACATTAAATTAAGGTCTCAAAATTTACAACAAGGACACGCAGCACCAACACTACGACACTACCAGTGCGTGAAACCCACACAACATACACGCAGAAGAGCTACAAAAGTTAAGTCAAATGTATCACAATAATATTATGAAGCTTTTCCTTGTTGTTGTAGGTCAAACGTTTTCAACTTTAGAGCTAAACGACTAATTTTTCTCGCTGCAGTATTTCTGTGTATAATCTTCTTATTAACACACTTGTGTAAATTTGATTCAGCTTTCTTGAAAATCTCAATCATTAGTTCTTTATTTCCAGCGGCTAAAGCAGCCATAAACTTTTTGACATAATTGTGTGCTCTACTCTTCCGCATACGATTAACCATAGTGCGTCTTTTTTATTACTTTGATCATTTTCTTAGCACTCAGGTGATTTGCCATATTTAAACAACCTATCTTATCCTCTTACCCATAACTCTATAAGTAATTTTTGATCAATGCAAGAGCTTTTATTGTGTGTAAATGTATACTTATTAATATTTAAAGTATTTAATCATTGAATCCGATATCTGTCAGTCCTTATATCGACGTATTATGGATGTAATCTTTTAGTGAGTTTGTTAGTAATTTTTTAGACAAATCATATATAGTTTTGTAATCGAGTATTTTCTATTAGATATGATATGTGGTAAAAGGACTGGTTTTTAACTAATTGTGTTGGGTTAGTGTTAAGTTAATCTGTTCGGTGGTGACAAGATTTTATTTAAACCGTATTTTTGTATTGCGACAATTTATCAAAGAATAAGTAGTTTCGGAATAAGTTATGTAGTTTTTTCTAAAGCTTCCCTAGCTTCCTTCATTAAAAAATTACTTGCTGTTGAAATTCTTGTCGCAAGTTCATTTTCGAATTCTTGCTTGTTTAGACCATGGTAAATGGGTGGTAAAATTTTTACAATAGCTTTACCACGTCTTTTTTTGAAAGATAAGATACTAGTTGGCCAAAATAATCCAGTATTAACTGCCACTGGTACAATAGGAACTGATAACTGATTGTATATAGCAGTAATACCTGGTTTTATTGTAATCTCTTTTCCTGGCAATGTTCGTGAACCTTGAGGAAAAATAATAACTGTTCTACCTTCTTTTATGTGTGATTTCGTTGCATTTAATATGTGTTTTATAGCTTGAACTTTATAGTTACGGTTAATGAATATCATTTTTAGTAGCACGAAGTAAACACCGAAAATAGGTAAATACATTAGCTCTTTTTTGAGAATGTATGTAGGGTTTTTAAGTGTGGTAAATAATATTAAAGTTTCTAATGGGGACTGGTGTTCTGATGCAATAACGTATGGGGAATCATCTGGTAGATTTTCGTAGCCTTGTACTTCGTAATCTATTTTATCTATTATTTTACACAGAAATAATATTACTTTAATGCCGTGAACTGAATATTTTATTCTTAATGGCATTGGTAATATCAAGTATATTGGAAGAAATATTATAGCATGTAGCATTGAATAAAATAGTGATAAGATGTAGAATAACATTATAAATCTTGATGATTAATCCCATGCTACATAATACACCATTAAAATAGTTAGTAACAAACAATTTTATAGCAGTGAATGTTGATACTACTGATGTGCAACCTACAATATTAGGGTTAGCAGATGTGTAAATTGGCGTGTGTGAAGTATTGATGTTATTTTGCTAAAAGCACATTTGTGGTGATGAATTTGAATGTTAAGAGTATAATGAATGTCAATTATATGGAGAACTTTATAAGTAATCCTTGTTTATTAACCTAGAAGCTGCTGAATTAATATGGCGTATCACTCATCATCTGGAGGAGTTATATTTTAGAAGTAAATTTCAATGTAATACTTTGGCGGGTAAAGATATGTGCTTGCAGTAAAGTGTCATGTAAGAAGAAATAAACCATCTAAATATATAACGTTATTTATATTTGGTTATCTAATTTTGTTGGTAGCTTTGTGCAAGAAACAATATTGGATGTGCTATAAACAATTTCTAATTAGTATTGGAGTTAGGTATGTACTAGAAGTGCTATATATAACACTATGGAGAATACCGAAACATAGAGCGAAGACGTGAATCTTGATTATCAACGCTTATATTGTATAATATAATCAGTGGTTTTGAATCACAAACGGTTTTTAATGTTTTATGAGGAAATAAATGTCACCTTTATCGATTATTACTGTTCCTGATAAAAGATTGTTATTACGTTCTGAAGAGGTGTGTGAAATAGATCAATCCATAAAGAAATTAGTTGATGATATGTTTGAAATAATGGATAGAAATCAAGGATTAGGACTAGCTGCCGTGCAAGTTGGTATTCAAAAGCGCATTCTTGTAGTTAATGTTCCAGAAGATCTAGCAGCAAATGATAGATATAAAGATGTTGAAGAAGTTGAAGATAAAGTTGAAGGATATGAGCCATATGGTGGTCCATACTGTATAATTAATCCTAGGATTGTTGAATCATCTAGAGAAAAAGTAAATATGAGAGAGGGGTGTTTGTCTGTTCCCGATTATTTTGAATATGTAATGCGTCCTAGGTATATTACTATGCAATATTTGGATTATAATGGTAGTGAACGTATAATAAAAGCTCAGGGGTGGCTTGCTAGATGTTTTCAGCATGAAATTGATCATTTGAATGGAATAGTATTTTTTGAGTTATCTATCCAAATTTAAACGTGATTTAGCAATGGAAAAAAGTAAGAAAAAAAGCAGAGAGCTAGTTGATAGTATTGGGTGTTAGCAGTGGATGATTTAGACTTGCTTGAAATGTTGAAGTTTTATCATGAAAATGGAGTTGATTGTACATTGGAAAGTGGGCATAGTAATGGTACATTGACAAATGAAAACCCATGTTTACGGAGTGATAGCAGTAGTATGCAGTATAGTCTCATAAGAGAAGAAACAGGAATAAAAGGGAATGCTGAAAGTTACCATCTATTAAAAGCACAAAGTATTGCTGAACAGTGTAGTACCGTGCAGCAATTAAGAAGTGCTATTGAGTCCTTTGATGGATGTGATCTTAAGAATTTGGCAACGAATACTGTTTTTGCTGATGGTAATCCAGATGCGAAAATGATGTTGATAGGAGAGGCACCAGGTGCAAATGAGGATTTAAAGGGAATACCATTTTGTGGTGCCAGTGGTATGTTACTTGATAAAATGTTAAATGCGATAGGTTTTGATAGAACTACTGTATACATTAGTAATGCCGTATTTTGGCGCCCTCCTGGTAATAGAAGACCAACGGATTTTGAGATAGCTGTATGTAAGCCTTTTTGTGGAAAAACATATTGCTTTAGTTATGCCTAAAATGCTGGTATTAGTAGGTAGTACTGCATGTTATGCTGTGCTTGATTCCAAAAATCCTATATCTAAACTTAGGGGGAGATTTCATTTATATAGCAATCAGTTTCTACGACATGGCATTACTACGGGTATCATATTTCATCCTTCATACTTATTACGTCAACCTATGCAAAAACGCATTGCTTGGGAAGATTTAAAACAGATTAAAAGTTGTTTTGATAAATTGTGAACTCTATATTTGTTATATCGGAGTCTAGATTTTCTCATAGTGTAATCTAAGAATTATTTTGTATGAATTTACCTTCTATAAATTTGTGGTTTTTTTGGTAATTTTTAGTGGCAGAAAGGGGATTTGAGCTGTAATAGTTGATGGGTTTATTTGAATGGGCACTAATTTTGTTTAGTATACTGAGTTGAACGATGACAGTTCTTTTAGATCAAAGTTGTTTGTATTAAAAATTCATTAAAAAAATTCCTATGATTATAAAGTGAAGTAAAAACAATCGAGCTACGAGTGATTAGGTATAGGCTTATGTATTCTTAAATGTAGCGTATAATAAAATTTTCTAGTACGTAAGTAATTATGTGTTTTACTCACATTACCAAAAAAACTTGAGGTTGTTACATAATAACTTTTTTCAAAAAAGTTTTGTGTGATGAGCATATGAGCAGAAAAGCAGAATTTTTTATACAATGTAAATTTTAGTAACTGAGAAAAATTTGACGGCGAGTCATATCCATTTTAATAAGTAGTTAAGGAACAAGATATTTCAAGGCATTGTTTAAGATCTAAATAATGTGAATTTATAATAATCAACTCTTGATTTAAAATCAGCCTACTTGTAGATAATTTAAGTTGTATACCCTTTAGTGTAGATTGTACTCCAATAGAAAATACAACAGCTAATTTAAGTTATACTGTGGTTGATAGCTTGATTATAATAAGTTTCTTTTCATAATCTCCTTTCTGATTACTCTTATGGTAACAACGTTACTGTATTATTTATTACGTGAAAAAGCTTAAAATGTTCTTTGCATTTTAATTTATGTCGTTTAAGATCAATATCTGTTAACCATACTTGACATTTTATATCCATCATTGTCTCTAGTAATTTTTCTTGATGATACGTGTCCAAATGGGACATTACATCGTCTAGTAGAAGTATGGGATACTCTCCGGTGTTTTGTTTGGCCAGAACAGATGATAGGATTAATGACAGTAAGAGAACTTTTTGTTCTCCAGTTGAGCAATTATTTGCCACTAAATTTTTTCTGAGTGAAATATTTGAAAATTATCATTGTGAACTCCAAAATTTACTAAATTACTTAATGAATCTTTAGTTCTGTTGTTTTTTTAAGTGTTCTTTATAAATTTCAACAGAATTTTCGTGACTGAGTAAGTCAAACACTTGACTCTGAATTTTTATAATCGCTTTTAAGAGAGAATATGGTGTACTATTTTTAAGCAAAGAGTCTTGTAACGTTTGTAGGACCTTAAAGCGCACACGTGAAATATGTATACCATTTTCTGCAATGATGCTTTCTAAGCCAGATAACCACAAATTATCCAATGGGTTGTTACGTAATAATTTGCTTCTTTCTTGTTTTGCTTTATTATACTTTATTATATATGAAGCATATTTGATGTCAAAAATATGTGCTATTCTATCAAAAAATTTTAATCTTTCGCTTTGCGATTTAAAAAAAATGTGATCTAGTTGCGGAATTAGCCATACTATATTTGTAATTTTGTGTAATGTGATATAGCTTTGATTTTTATTACTAATTAATATGGAACGTTTATTGTTGCTTCTTGAGATCGTAATTGGGTAAATACCATTTTGCGTGTGTATTTGATATGAAATACTCCACGGAGAGTTGGAAGAACTGTTTTGCATGGTTTCCGCATTTACTCCTCTAATACCAGTGCCTTTTGATAATAGAGAGATGGATTCTAATATATTTGTTTTTCCTGTACCATTTTTTCCAAGTAGTACAACTGATTTGTTAGAAGTGTCTATTTCTAGATTTGAGTAATTACGAAAGTTTATCAATTTTAAATGACTTATATGAGATCTTTCTGTATATAGCATTTGCTAGTAATCCTTTTTTCTCGAAATGGAAATTCTGTACACTTATATCATTTTTTTTTCAAAAACTACTACTTATTTTGCCTGATGTAGATTTTATCATAGTGTTTAATTCGAGTAGAGTACATTTGGCTGTTTTCACTTCTGTTTTTGAAACTGAGCATTAGTACTTTAAGTATTTATCATAAAAAAGCATTAATGTGGACAGTAACCTCATGCGCTTCTGTGTATGTTACTTTAATGATATTTAACATGTCAATAAGAAATGGTGAGTAGTATCTCTAAATACAACCTTAGTAGAACAGTTATGGTGCATTGTTTAAAGACATGATATTTTTACTTAAAAAAGTATATCTTAGAAAAAATTTTGGCTCAAGCTGCTTTATATGTGTTCATCATATTTTTTTATTACTAAAATTGATTAAGCTTACAACAAGTTTAAACACCATAGCACAATTGCCTTCTGAATATGCAACCTGTTTTCTGCTTCATCAAATATGTAAGAATTTGGTCCATCTATTATTTCAGATGTAACTTCTTCACCCCTGTGTGCAGGTAAGCAATGTAAAAACATATGGTTAGGTTTGGCTTGTTTGAGAAGACCAGTGTTAACTTGGTAGTTAAAAAACTCAGTTTTGATGTTATTTTCAGAACCCATCGAAATCCAAGAATCTGTGGTTATTATGTCTGCATCTGAAATAATATTGTAAGGATCTTTATCGTAGACTATGTTAGTTCCTTTCTCTTTTGCCCACTGAAGTAACAATTCAAGATTTCTTGAGTATTCTAAAGTTGAGATATTCAGCTTAAAGTTTAGTATTGTTGCAGCATGTATCCAGGATACTAACATATTATTGAAATCACCAATCCAACTTACCGTAGCATTTTCTATGGAACCCATTTTTTCTTCGTAGGTCATGACATCAGCTAAAACTTGGCATGGATGACTATGTTGTGTGAGACTATTAATTACTGAAACAGTGCTATATTTAACTAGTTCAAGCAGAGCATTATGATCTAATATCCTTATTACTATTAAGTCAACATAGCGCGATAAAACTTTAGCTGTGTCATAAATAGATTCTCCTCTTATTAATTGAGTATCTGTTTGATTTAAAATAATTGAGCTCCCTCCTAATTGATTAATTCCTACTTCAAATGATACTCTTGTACGAGTAGATGGTTGAAGGAATATTAAAGCTATGTTTTTATTTTGTAGACGTTTACTATATTGTTTAGGGTTTTGTTTGATTGTAGAACCATAACTCAAAATCGTCCTCAGCTCTTCTTTTGTATGCAAATTAAGGTCTATAAAAGAATGAGAATTTTGTTGTTGTCTGTTCATAACACTCTATAACCCATTCTAAAACTTCACTTTTACTATTGATGTAAAAAACAGTACCACTACCAGAATTATTAACAGAACCAAAAGAACATAGTTTTTACTTTTCTTATCTTTCGACGTATTCACCGGAAAATGCCTTTTTGTGTAAACGAGATAACCATGAGAGATGCATTTAGCATAAAATGTGCTTGATGTCAATAACAGAAAAAATTTTTACTTGTGTATATTAAGCGTACCATACTTAAGATACCCAATGGATTATGAGGCATGGCATAAAACTCGGATATACACAAGGCCTAGCTGTAAGTGTAAAAGTACATTGGAATGCTTACAAGATTTATTATTGAGAAAAGTATCCTTTTAGTGAATACCATAAACCTTTGAAAAAATTAGGTTGTTTTGTTTTTAGAAAGTCATCTTGTGACGTATCTACTCCATATATAATCTCTTCTGATACATCAGATTCTACTTTTTTAAGATTTATTGAATTAAACACACCCTGCTGTACATCCTGTGTAGGTTCTTGAAATGTCGATGTGGCTTGAGTTTGTTTTTTAGGCATACATTTAGTAGTTGTATCAGTGGTATTTTTTCTCCTTTTAGTAGTCTTAGTGGTTTTTTTTATTTCATCATTTGATAGTGGGTTTTTTACGCTTTCCATATTAGTACACCTGTGTTTTACTTGATAAAGATGATAGTATTGTTTTATTAACTAATGGATAACTTAAATGTACAGAGAGTATTGCTTTGGCAAATTTGTATTCTTTGTACTTTAGTATATTTTTTGGAGTATGTGCTGTTTTTTATAAATTCTACTATACCAAATTTGTAAAAAAATGCTATAATCGCTTCCGGACCTTAGTTTTATGAAATTATGTTGTGTTAAGGAAATTTGTTTCATAATATGAAGTTCTGTAGGAGTGGATTTTCATTTATTTATCCTCTAATGAATGCGTGTTTTTACAATTATAGATGCTTATGGGTTGCTTTTTAGAGCGTATTATGCTTTGCCTAATCTTAATACTTCCTATGGCCTGCCTGTTGGTGGGGCTTATGGCTTTATAAAAATTTTTCTTAAATATCTAGAAAAGCATAGCACGGATTATTTGGTTGTTGTATTTGATACAGGCAAAAAAAATTTTCGTCATAGCATATATCCAAGATATAAAAGTAATCGTCCTAAGCTTCCTGATGGTTTAACGTTACAATTTCCGTTGTTGAGAGAGGCTGTTAATGCTTTTAATATAACATCTGAGGAGGTTATAGGATATGAAGCTGATGATGTAATAGCAACTTTAAGTAGAAATTATAGTCAGTTTAAAGATATTAAGGTTATAATTGTTACGTCAGATAAAGATCTATTACAGCTTTTAAAAACTAATATTCGTATATTTGACCCCATAAAAAATAAATATATTGAGGAAGAGGATGTACAGAGTAAGTTTGGGGTGTTGTCGCATCAGCTATTAGATTTTTTATCTTTAACTGGTGATGCATCAGATAATATACCTGGAGTGCCAGGTATTGGGGTTAAGACAGCCGCAACATTACTCAATGACTTTGGATCATTGGATGATTTGTTACTGCGTTCACATGAAATTAAAAAAAGTAAATGTCGCGAATCAATTATTCAGTATGGAGATCAGGCGATCTTGTCTCGTAAATTGGTGACTTTGTGTGATACAATTAGTATGGATGTGGACCTAGAAAAATATGTTTTCCGAATTCCTGATACTCAAAAGTTAACCAAGTTTTTTAAAAAAATATGAACTTCAGTCCTTAACCGATAGGGTTAACAAGATTTTAAAAATTGGTTCTTCTAGCTTTTCTAATAAGTATACTAACGATGATCACAAAATCATTGCTGACAGCAGAGGTGTATTCTACTGTTCAGAAAAACTTAGGGTATTTATTGAGAACTGTAAAGATGAAGGAGTAGTGGCGTTGCATGTAGAGATGTCTGATAGTAGTATTAACAGCATGTCGTTATCTTATAGAAAAGATGTTTTATTTTATATTGATAAAGCTCATATAAATGATGCATTAGAACTTATTAAACCTATTTTTAGTTTAAGCTATGTATTGAAGATATTATATGATGTTAAAGCTTTGTTGAAAATTATTCCTGAGATTAATATTGTAGCTTTTGATGACATTATGATAATGGCGTATGCTTTAGATGCAGGTGTGCATGAGCATTCATTACAGAGTATAATTGATCGTAATGTAGAACAAAGCATTGCTAAAACAGATATGGCTGCTACGACTTTATTATTGTTGCATTGTATACTAAAAAAAAATTACTTAAAAAATCAATTGTATACTATTTATGAAAGATTTGAAAAACCGCTAATCAATGTTTTAGACAGTATAGAAAAGGTAGGGATATTAGTTAATGTTGACATTTTAGAGACATTATCATCTGCTTTCTCAAAGAAAATTGATACATTAGAGGGTAATATATACAAGCTTTCAGGTACAGAGTTTAATATAGCATCTTCAAAACAGTTGGGAAGTATATTATTTAATAAAATGGGTATAAAAAAAGGGTAGAAAATTAAGTTCTGGTAATTATAGTACAGATTCGGAAGTTTTAAGTGAGCTTGCAGTCAACGGAATTGAGATAGCTGGTGAAATATTAAAATGGCGCCATTTTACAAAATTAAAAAAATACTTATACTAGTGCTTTAGTAAGACAAATAGATAGTAATAGTGGCAGGGTACATACTTTTTATTCTATGGTATCCACCACTACTGGTAGATTAAGTTCAAGTAATCCCAATTTGCAAAATATTCCAGTAAGAAGTGAAGAAGGTAATTCTGTCAGAAGAGCATTTGTTGCTAGAAAAGGTTTTAAATTAATTTCTGCTGATTATTCACAGATAGAGCTGCGTATAATGGCTCATATTGCTGATGTAAAAGCGTTTAAAAATGCATTCTCTTCAGATCAGGATATACATTTAATAACGGCAAAGCAGATATTTGAAGTTCGGGATTTAGACAAAAACCTAAGAAGGAAAGCGAAATCAATAAATTTTGGTATAATTTATGGTATGAGTCCATTTGGTTTAGCTAAACAGCTTGGTGTTAGTAGATCAGAAGCAGTTACATATATTGATAACTATTTTAAATCTTATCCAGAGATTCAATCTTATATGGAAAACATAAAAATTTATGCACAGACTTATGGTTATACTAGAACTATTTTTGGTAGGAAATGTTTTATTAAAGATATTAATAGTAGCAATACTGCAGCTAAAAATTTTTCTGAAAGAGCAGCTATTAATGCTCCTTTACAGGGAACGTCAGCTGATATAATAAAGATGTCAATGATACGTTTATTCGATCAATTAAAAACCGGATCTATTGTTCTTCAGGTCCATGATGAGTTGCTGTTTGAAATATCAGAAGATAGTATAGATAGTACAATAAAAATAGTAAAAGAAGTTATGGAAGGTGTTGTCGAGTTGTCAGTACCGTTGAAGGTTGATATAAATATAGGTGACAACTGGGCTGACTTGGTTAAGTATGATAAATTATAATGTAAGGTTACTTAACATGTGGTTGCAATAAAACATTTTTTATTCTAATTGAGAAAACCAAAATCTCAGAAATCTAATTATTTATTACTGAGATACGGCAAGCAATAGCGTAATTCAATGAACCGGTGAATTATATAAGCTTTGGCAAGTTATTAGATTAATTTAACACTGTATACAAAATATAAATAGTAGGTTGGATGCGATTAAGTAAATGAAAAAGTATGTAAAAATATGCTGGATACATTGAAGAAGAGTTGCTTTTTAACAGTGGCCTCTGATAATAATGTTGTCACAATATGCCAATTTGTAAAACTAAAACAATTATAGTTTTACGGTTCATTATAAATAATGGGTGTGGTATGTTCAATGTTTTAGTAATGGATTTCATTATTGATGTACCAGTATGAAAATGAATGTGCTAGCAATATTAAGTATGATTTATTACTGCTGAAAACTTTAAATAAGAGTGATGAAATATTTGTGCGATTGGTTGTAAAACTAAATCACTTATCTTTTTTTGTAGACTTGAAAGTTATTGTAGATTTAATAATATGTAGATATAGCTTGGAATTGCCGTGCAAATAGGAAAAAATAATTTGAAGAAAATGAAAAAAGCTGTCGAAATATCCAGTTCAATCTTATCAGGAGATTTTGCTAATTTGGGCAGATCTGTGAAAATACTAACAAATGCGGGTGTGGATTACATTCATATAGATGTAATGGATGGTAATTTTGTTCCTAATATTAGTATAGGGCCAGTTGTTGTGTCTGCAATTCGAAAGTATACAACCATTCCATTTGATGTACATTTAATGATTAATTCTCCTGGTAATTATATTGAAGATTTTGTGAATGCAGGTGCAGATATGATAACTGTGCACGCAGAATCTGAGATACATTTAGATCGTGTTATAAAAAAATTAAATCTTACGGAAAAAGTGCTGGGTTGTCACTTGTTCCAACATCTCACTACAGTATTTTAGAATATATTATTTTTGAACTTGATCTTATATTAGTAATGACTGTAAATCCTGGTTTTGGGGGACAACAGTTTATTTCATCTCAATTAAATAAGATCTTATGTATTCGTGATATGATAGAAAAATACTCTTTAAAAACCAAGATAGCTGTGGACGGAGGTATTAATGTTGAAAATGCTGAAAGCATAGTTAAAGCTGGGGCTGATATTTTAGTTGTTGGATCTGCAATTTTTAAGGCACATGATATGTTGGGTTATGTAAAACAACTTAAATCTTTTTACAGGCTTTGTTATCATCAGTGATTTGCTATTAATTAGTGATATAGAACGTGCCATTATTAATCTAGGATTTTTTTAAGGAAGGTGGTTGTATTACATGAAGGATAGTGCCCTTTTGTTATATGTGATGAAATGATTTGATATTTAATCACTTGTTCTAAAAAATAGATTTTATATCCATGTGTATGATTCTATAGTTGCATTTTTTAACAGGTTTATGTTATGCACTAAAAGTATTTTAAATACCTTGTTGGTTTAAAATTTGAGTATATATAAATTGCTGCTATAAATTTAGACGATTAAGTGTGCTTAAGTAATTAAAATAATTAATTAGTCATATTGGTTATGTGATGTACTACTATGACAATATATGCTTTGTGTGCCAAATTTGAAAACAAGATTAAACATATACTTATATTATTTTGTTATACATGTTTTATGTTACTTTTTAATGCAGTGCTTACACTGAACGTGATATATATAGTTGATTGTGAATAATTTTATGGAATATTAAGTATTTTTATATTAACATAATTGCGTGAATGAGGTAGCGAGGTGTTTATTTAAGCATATTACATGGCCATGAGATAAGTGTATGTACTTGACTGCTGCTTATGTGTCAATTTTTTTAATTGATGGTTTATAAAGTGATATTTTGGTGGTTGTAGTATTTGTTGAAATTTAAGCAGGGGCTGTTTAGTTTCATGAACTGGGTTTGGTATGTTAAGAGCTCTAGGGTTATGTTCTAGCAAGATCTCATGCGGGTCAGGGTTTTTTTTGTGCTTTAAACGTGTATAAATGTTTTTATGTATTCCTTGATAAAATTAATGATAATTGGAAATTTATCATCAGTAGTAGAGAGAGTTGTGATGAGTTAGTGAATATATAATTTGTTTGGTGTATTATATGCGGTTTTTGCGTTTAAATGTTGTATTAGTATGGTTACTAGAAACTGTTGGGAAGTATATAATTGATCTAATCTTTAATATTGGACGCGCTGCTATTTTCTTCATGAAGTTTGTATATAACTGTTTTGTTCCTCCTTATTATTATGGCGTTATGCTGAAGCAATTTGCGGAAATATTTTTTTTTCTTTACCAATAGTAGGTGTGACTGCGGTATTTACTGGTGCAGTTTTAATCTTACAAAATTCTTTGATAATACATAATAAAGTTTCTGGTGATTTTGTTTCTGGTGTAGTTGTTGTTGCAATTGTAAGAGAATTAGGCCCAGTATTAATTGGTCTTATTATTGCTGGAAGGGTTGGAGCATCTATAGCCGCTGAGATAGGGACTATGCGTATTACTGAACAAATAGATGCTTTATTTACGTTGGATACTCACCCGTTTAAATATTTGATAGTTCCACGTATTGTTTCTGCAATGATTGCTATGCCTATGTTGATTTTATGTGCGGATTTAATAGGTTCTTATGGTGGATATGTAGTTGGTGCGTTTCAACTGGGATATACTCCTGAGATGTATATTAAAGGAGTAATGCAATTTTTGCATGTTAAAGATGTTATTTTAGGGGTAATTAAGGCTACGGTATTTGGTTTTATAATATCTTTTATGGGCTGTTATAGCGGCTATTATTGCAACGGAGGAGCTAGAGGAGTTGGGATTGCAACGACTTATGTTGTTGTTGTATCGTCTATGCTCATCATTTTATTAAATTATGTTATTACTGTATTCTATTCATAGTAGTTAGTTTTATGAATTATATTTCTTTATCCGATCTACATATAGCTTTTCACGGACATCAAGTGTTGAAAGGAATAAATCTTGATATTGGACATGGAGAATCGTTAGTTATTGTTGGAGAGTCGGGTAGCGGAAAATCTGTATTAGCAAAAACCATACTAGGTTTAATAGCACCTACCTCTGGTAAAGTTGTAATGAGTGATGTTGATATTAGTCATGATAAAAGCCTGATAAAAAACTTTGGGGTTTTATTTCAAAATTGTGCGTTGTTTGATAGTTTGACAGTATGTGAAAATATTGCGTTTAATTTTTATTATAGATTTAAGTATAATAAAGATTTAGCAAGAAAAATTGCTGCTTCTGGTTTAAGTTTAGTAGGACTTAGCAATGATGTTTTGGATAAATATCCTATTGAATTATCTGGCGGGATGAAAAAAAGGATAGCATTAGCTAGAGCTATTGTTAGTGAACCTAAAATTATGATACTTGATGAACCAACTTCTGGGTTGGATCCAATAATGTCTGACGTTGTAAATGAGATAATCATAAAATGTCACAAAGAATTTAATTTAACAGTGATTACCATTACTCATGATATTAACAGTGCGTTTAAAATTGCTAGTAAAATAGCTGTATTATACGATGGCAAGATTATTGCATGCGAATCTGTACAAGATATTAGAAATATAGATAATCAATATATTAGGGATTTTATATGTCGTAGTTAGTGTATTTTTGTGTTATTTGTTTTTAATGATTTTTGTAGGGGGGGGTGGGTAGATTACTTCTAATGAAGTTTTTTGTTATGAGGTGTTAGCGTGCTTGGACCACAGCAGTTGATTTTTAATATGTATACTAAACCTGTTATACTTAGCAGGATAATGAACTGTGATATGTCATTTATTGATTTGATTGCTCCTTTAAGTGCTGAGGAGATACTTTCATTAACATATGAGGGTGGTACAGTGTTGTATTATCTCATGATGTCATTGCACATTGTGTGCGGAGTTGACGATGTGGATAGTAATAATGCTATGAAAAGACAGGTTGAAAAGTTATTACTAGAAGCAGTTAGCACGTCGGAATCAATACTTCAGAGTGGGGACCAAAAGAAATTTCTTCAGTTTGCTACTCAAGATAAAGTTAGTGAATTGGGAGAGATACGCGATAAGTTAAAGATGCTATATGCATCTGTTGCTGGTAAAGTTTCTAGGACTTTATTAGATGCTATGAGTAGTGATGAAGATGTTACGGAACCGGATCAAGAAATTCTGCGGCAGGAAAAAATAGAGAGTAAAGTCAGGATATTTAACTCCGCGATAAATGTTATAAAAATAATTTCTAATACAATTAATAGTTCTGTTGCAAGAGGAGAAGTTTCTATCCAGCAAGTTTCTAATTTTTTATCTTATTGTGATGTTTCTGCTGAATCACACATACCTGATACTATGAGTTTTTTAAACAGGTTGTATTTTCTAATCACTGACCGCGATTTAAGTGATTGTATGCGTGAATTAGTATCAACATTTCTGGTAAGTTTTTCTCAGTATACCCTTGATACATGCGGTAGAAATGCTATCCATTACGCTGTGAACATGTGTTGTTACGAAGAGCAAGAACGGTTTTTATCTGAAACAATACAACCTATAGTATGTAGTAGACCCTTAGTAGCTCGGACACTGGATAAATCAGGCAATAATCTGATCCACTATGCTGTATCTTCTCCGTATGTAAATTTTAAAATTATTAAATATCTGTGTGAAAACTTTCCTGATATGGTGATGACAAAAAATGTCCATGGTGATACTCCGCTGCATATCATGGCGAATACATATTTTGTTTATTTTGCAAGAGTAAGTGTATTTTTTGACTTTACTTGTGGGCGTAGTCTAAAAAAAATTGCAAGACTTTGCTTCTATTAGTGAAATAAGAGAATATTTTTCAAAGATGAGTGCTGAGAATGTGATATTATCAAACAAACGCGCAGCATATTTGCGAGATTGTTTGCAGTGTTTTAGGCTTTTAATAACTTCTGTACCTCTAAGAGGGATATTTGAAGAGAAGAACAAAGCGGATTGTACAGTATATAGTATCTTGGGTGATAGTATTTATTATATATCTAGTGGAAATATTGAAGCTCTGTTGAGAAATTTTTCTGAGGTGAGTAGTACACTACCTATATATGATGATAGAATAGATTCGCAATATAAAAAAGTGTGTAAGCCTGTATTTTGCAGGCGGACACGAACAAATTTGTACTCAAAAGAAAAAATGTGAGCGTCTGTTTTACCTGGATGCAAGAAACATATATAATCTAATGTCTAATAAGTTTACTGAACTTTGTGGTACTAGAACAGGGTGTAAATACATTGTTGAAAGTGGGAATTTTAATTTTTACATAGTATGCCTTGGATTAGTTTTACTTTCGTTTTTGTTTATTTTAAATACCATTGTGATTTTTAGAGTTGAACCGATTTTTGGTATCGAACGTAGTGTTTATAGGACTACATTGTTTTTGGTAGTATCGATTAATGTATTTATAGCGTTTTGTGTGTCTTCTGTTTTATTTTGTAAATTTGTGGATTGTGATAATAAGAAATTGATAGAACGTGGAGAAGCTAATATAAGTGAAATATTAGCATCACATTTGGATGTTAAAAGAATAGATATTGATCGCGAATCTAAGAGTGTATAGATTATCTGTGTTGATTTTAAGTTGATCCGCGTCCAACCCCAGTTATAGTTCTATACCGTGTTTAATAGTATCAGTTAGCTCTTTTTGCAATATTCTACGTGTTTTTGTTTTTGTAAATTTATGAATCTTAAAAATAGAAAATTGATAAAACCTAAAAAAAGTTGGTGTAAGTGGTTAATGTGAGATTTGGGTACTAAAGCGGTAATATTGGTGGCAGAAATAGAATAAACAGACATAGCAATGCCTTTGATCTTGTACCATTTTAAGTTATCTGTTGAAAATTGCTATTGTTCTTGACGTATGATTTTAGCAACAGTATCTAAGTTTTATCCATCTTGGGAAAATTGGTATTAATAATCTTTGATTTCCTAAATATAGTCTTTCTGAAACAAGGGTCTTGTTCTTTATTTGAGAATCTCTAGTTCGATTTTCTAAGTGGCTGTATAGGAACTGTATGTAATTATTGTTCGAGTAGTATTTTATACAATGTTCTTTGTAGGTTGTGGTATTGTTGTTATCACATTCAACAAGAGTTTTTTATTTTTGAATATTGTTCAGCAATCCAAACGTATTATTTTATTAAACTTAGTTAGTATTGAGTATTGTATCACAAACGTTTTTACAAAAGATTCCTTTCGCTTTTTAGTCTAATATAGTAATACGTTGAGTAACATTTAGCCCAATTTATTTTATTGTGGAGAATCTTAATGTAAGGTTTAAATGTTATATATATTTCTCTTAGCCAGTTGTCTGTCTTTAAGTCTAGAAAGTTCTATGTAAGATGCAATCTAATAACTTGTTAAGTGATGTTTTGTAGCGTGATTCTGTAAAGATATTTAAGCTCAATTTTGCTTGGCTTATATAAGCTGTTGCTATGTCTATTGATTTTTCGATTGCATTGTGTGTTTTTATGTAAGCCATGGCCTGATCTAGATTTGAGTTGACTGATATTTGGTTCCAGAATTTTTTTCTTCTTGAGTGGCATTTTGGTATGCAATGATGACTGGTAAAGTGATCTTACCTGTTAAAAGGTCATTTCCTAGTTTTTTGCCAAACTGTTTTTCTGATGCTGTATAATCTAAAATATCATCCATTATTTGAAAAGATATACCAAAATTATTGCCAAAACTTTTTAATGCTGCTTTTTCTTCGTCACTTACTTGTGCTAGATCAGAGGCAGATTCACATGTTGCACTAAATAAAGAAGCTGTTTTTGCAGAAATAATTTCTATATATTTTTCTTTAGAAATGTTTACATTATGGCTAGATATCATCTGCTGTATCTCTCCTACTATGATAGTATTGGATGTTTGAGATAATATAGATAGTATGTTTAGGTTTTTACACTCTATCAACCACTGGAAAGATATAGCAAGTAAAAAATCTCCAATTAAGATACTTGCTTTGTTCCCCCAAATAAAGTTTGCTGTTTTATTTCCTCTTCTTAGTTCACTTTCATCTATTACATCGTCATGTAGCAATGTTGTGTTGTGTATAAATTCAATAGCTGCTGCAACATGTATTTTATCTTCTTTATTGTAATTTAGCATTTTACATATAATAAAAAAAAGTATAGGACGTATACGTTTGCCTCCGGATTTTATCAAGTGGTGTATAATTTTTGTAATAAGATCGATGTTTTGATTGTTTTGATGCGAAATTAAATATTCCATAGCATCTAAATCTTGCTTGACTAATGATTTAAGTTGCAGCAGTGCGTTGTTAAAGTTACCTGTCATATCCAAAACTAAAGTATTTACGTGTTAATAATATTTCTGTACTAAGATGACGAGTTTAGTAGCTTAATTTTAATTGGTAGTGTACATGTTTTTATTGTTATCTAAAACTTAAATATAACAATAAAGTAAATTATGGATGCATTTATTTTATCACTAATACTAGACATGCCTAAAAATGTAGAGTTAATGATGAATTTTTATTAAATTGGCTAAAGAATGTTAATAATCGTCTTTACTAGATAAAGGAAAATTTTAACTAAAGAAGTATTATCTAATATTCATGAATTAAAATAGGAATCGGCCTGTTGGTTACATAATTAATTTTATTCTAACTCTACGGCAGATAATGAGTTTCCTATGTTAATTTGTGTAGAGATTGTATGTTTTTCTCTATCTTAGTTTCTATTAGTTTTTACTGGTCAGTAAGTTGTATATAAGTAATAGTGATACATTTTTATGTGTAATAAACATAAAATTACATAATTTGTTAGTTATGAAAAAAATTGTTACCATAAAAAAGAGTATTTTCAAAATTAACCTACTAAAAGCTGTATAATGTTTCATATAACGTGTGACTGTAATTTTTTTTACTTATTAGTATTTTAAATTTTTGTATACAAATTAGCTCGAGGGATGGCACGCGCCATCTCTTTAAATGTGAATGTTTATAAATCAAACGCAGGCCCCTGCACATTTTGTACAAGTGGACAATATACCAGAAACACGATAATGTAGAATTATTAAGAACTATAGTAATTTGTAAACTCAATAGGGTGCGGATGTAGGTTCAAATCTTTTACTTCCGATAGTTTTAAATTGATATATGAGTCAATTTGATCATTAGTAAACACGTCTCCTTTCAGTAAAAATTCCCTGTTTTTATCCAAATACTCCAAGGATTCTTCTAAGGAATTTGCAACAGCAGTTAATTGTTGTAATTCTGACTTATTCAACAAATATAAATTCTTATCCAATGCAGGACCAGGATGAATTTTATTTTGTATTCCATATAAACCGGCCATTAATTGTGCAGAGAAGCATAGATATGGGTTTGCAAGTGGATCTGGAAACCGTACTTCTATTCTTTTGGCCTTAAGATCATTGTTTGAAACATATGGAATTCGAATAGCAGATGATCTATTTTCGTATGAGTAGGTTAGCCAAATTGGTGCTTCAAAATGAGGCACTAGCCTTTTGTAACTATTTGTTGAAGGATTAGTAAATGCATTTATGGCCTTTCCGTATTTTATAATTCCACCTATGTAGTATAAGCATGTTTCTGAGATATTCCCGTCAGGATTTACAAAAAAGATTAGTATTGTCCATCCATAAAGATTGATGACAGTGCATACCACTACCGTTGTCCCCCATAACCGGCTTTGGCATAAAAGTTGCAGTTTTTCCGTAAGATGACGCAACTCCGTGTATTACATATTTACATTTTTGTACGTTGTCTGCACTACGTACTAACTCATCATATTGGAATCCAACTTCACATTGCGATGCAGCAACCTCGTGATGATGAATCAATGGGATTATACCTACTTCTTTGAACATTGTTAACATTTCTGACCGGAGATCATGTAGCGAGTCTACAGGAGGAGTTGGCATGTATCCCCCTTTAATTTTTGGATGATGGCTATTGTTTTGATATCCCTTCTCCTGAAGTAGGGTAGTATGTTCTGAGGAATCTATTTTAAAATAAGAATTATACATTCCTGTATAAAATTCAACATTATCAAAAAAAAAAAACTCTATTTCTGGACCAAAGTAACACTTATCAGCAATTCCTGTAGATATCATATATTCAGATGCTTTCTGCGCTATATAGCGTGGATCCTTAGAATAATGAGATTGACTATATGGATCTATCACGTTACAGATCATAACCAGTGTTGATTGAGCAGAAAACGGATCGCAAAAAGCAGTACCTATATCTGGCAGTAGTATCATATCAGATTTTTCTATTGATTGCCAGCCAGAGATTGATGAGCTATCGAAACTTACACCTGTTGATAACACCTGCAAGTTTATAGCTTCTGCACTGCGGGTTATATGATGCCACTTACCGCTAGAATCTGTAAATCTTAAGTCAATAAAATTTATTGCATTTTTTTTATGTAGTTTAAAGTATCCTCTACAGAAAGGAACATGATAAAGTTACCAAGTTTAAAAACAACTAGGATATCAAGTTTCTTATTGTTTTGCAATATGCATAATTTGTATAATTTCCTAGGTACTAGTTTTAGTAGCGGGTAGGTGTGTAAATTTAGGTAGTTGTATTGATTGAGAAAAATCTTTACTTACTTTTAGGAAGATGATTCAATATGTACGTGCTGTATTTTACATTTAGTCGAGATCCTGTAGCTCAGTCTGGTAGAGCAACTGACTTTTAATCAGTAGGTCGCGCGTTCGAATCGCGCTGGGATCACTGTTTTTTATAATAACCTGTTTCTAAGATGAAGTTAGAGTCTCAATTCTTAAACTTTTTGTGTTCTCGTGGGTATTTTAATCAGTGTACTAACCTTAATGCGTTAGATCAATTAATGAGTCAGCAATGTGTTTGTGCGTATGTAGGATTTGATTGTACTGCTAAAAGTTTACATGTTGGTAGTTTAGTACAAATTATGATTTTAAGACACCTTCAAAGGTTTGGTCATAAACCTATAGTATTGCTGGGAAATGGTACAACTAAGATAGGTGATCCTTCTGGTAAAGATAAATCACGCACAGTGTTATCCGTTGATGAAATTGAGGATAACACATTAGGTATCTATAAAGTATTAGAGAAATTCATTGCATTCGGTGATGGTCCAAATGATGCACTGTTAGTACACAATGCTGAATGGTTAGATAATTTAAATTATATAGAGTTTCTAGGGAATGTAGGTAGGCATTTTTCTGTAAACAATATGTTGACTTTTGATAGTGTAAGACTGCGTTTAGAAAGAGAACAAAATCTTAGCTTTTTAGAGTTTAATTACATGTTGTTACAATCATATGATTTTGTTGAACTCAATCGACGTTATAATTGTCTGTTACAAATAGGCGGATCTGATCAATGGGGTAATATTGTTAATGGGGTGGAGCTAGGTAGAAAGTTGAGATTACCGGAACTTTTTGGTCTTACTACTAATTTAATACTTACGAGTTCGGGTGAAAAGATGGGCAAAACTGCACAAGGTGCAGTATGGCTTAATGAGGATATGTACAGTCCTGTTAGTTATTGGCAATATTTTCGTAATGTTAAAGATGAGGATGTAGGTTGTTTTTTAAGATTATTTACAGAGTTGCCTCTTGATGAAATAGAAGAGTTAGAGTTTCTACAAGGGCATGAAATTAATGAAGCAAAAAAAATATTGGCTACTGAAGTCACTAAGATATGTCACGGAAAGGAACTTGCCCAGAGTATTGCTAATGATGCAGTTAAGGTTTTTGAATGTAGTGATGACACTGGGTTGTCGGATTTTTATGTAAGTAGGTGTGATGTAGAGTTGGGGTTACCCATAATAAAATTGCTTCAAATGTCTAAAATGGAAAAAAGTAGTAGTAGTGCAAGAAGACTTATCAATGATAAGGGATGTAAGGTTAATGGCGTCGTTGTACCAGATATAAATTACAAATTGTCCTTGAAGGATTTTTTATAATTCATCCTACATTAAATTAAGTTGTGGGAAAAAGCGTCATTTAAAAATAGTATTGAAGAGTGATTTTTAATCGGATTTATAGAATATAGGATAGAGACAATTATGGTAGATTATGAAGAGATATTTAATAATAAAATCAAGCATATAAAGGAAGAAGGTAGATATAGAGAGTTTACAGGATTTTCACGCATCCCTGATCAATTTCCATACGCTATTGAATATTCTGGAAATAATGTAGTTACGTTGTGGTGCAGTAATGATTATTTGGGTATGGGACAAAATGAGCATGTAGTTCTTGCTATTAAAAATTTCAGTAGTAGTGTGGGTGCTGTGGGTGCTGGTGGTACAAGAAATATTGCTGGTACTACAAAAGAGATTATTGAACTTGAAAGATCATTAGCAGATTTGCATAAAAAAGCCAGCTGCGTTAACTTTCGTGTGTGGATACGTTGCAAATCAAACAACGATTAGCACACTACTTTCTGTTGTGCCAGATATTGTAGTTTTTTCTGATGAAAAAAACCATTCTTCTATGATCGAAGGAATAAGAGTGAGTAAAAGACCTAAATATATATTTAAGCACAATGATGTTAAACATCTTGAGGAGTTGTTAAAGTCTGTTGATAGGTCTATACCTAAGCTTATAGTTTTTGAGTCTTTATATTCTATGGATGGAGATATAGCTCCAATTGTGGAAATTTGTGATCTAGCTGATAAGTATGGTGCAATGACTTATGTTGATGAAGTACATGCAGTTGGTATGTATGGAAGTTGTGGTGGTGGTATATCAGAGCAAGAAAATATATCCGATAGAATTACAATTATTCAAGGAACCCTTTCTAAGGCCTTTGGAGTAATGGGCGGGTATATTACTGGGTCAAAAAAGTTTAATAGATGTCGTTAGAAGTTTTGCTCCTGGGTTTATTTTTACTACAGCTTTATCTCCACTCATAGCATCATCTGCTAGAATAAGTGTTGAGCATTTAAAACACAGCTCGATTGAAAGAGAAAAACAACGTGAAGTTGTGAGAAAAGTGAAAGAATCCTTCTCCAATGCTGGTATTAACTTTATGAGAACAAATACACATATTATTCCTATTATTATAGGTGACTCAGTTGCTTGTAAGGGTATTTCACAAATGCTGCTCAGGGATCATAAAATATATATACAATCAATTAATTATCCAACTGTGCCAGTGGGAACTGAAAGGTTAAGAATTACTCCCACACCTTACCATACGGATGAGATGATAGATGTATTGACTCATGCTCTAATTGATGTTTTAAGAAAATTTAAGGTGATGAATTGAATACAATTTGTGTAGTTAATAATTTAAAAAATTATAACTAAGTTTCTATCTACTGTGCTCGCAAATATAACTTGGATGCGTGTTGAATAGCAAATACCCGCGAGCTGTTTTTTTTTTTTTGATTAATTTAAAATTTTTAGATGTAATTTTACTTGTCTGTAATAAATTAATTGATAAGTGAAGTATCTGATCTTTTATAAAAAAAGCTATGGTTCTTGCCAAGCGTTAGGGATATGTATTATTCCTTTTGAAAGCGAAAGAAAGTATAGATCAAATCTAATATCATGTTGTTTAAGGTCTGCGTGGTGAGTGATAAAATATTTTGCTACTCTAATGATTGATCGTTGCTGTTTATAGGTTATAGGAATTTCTGATCCAAATATACTACTTTTGACTTCTATAAAGACTATGTGTTTATTTTTAGAAGCAATTATGTCTATTTCTCCCAGAACACACTTATATCTGTGTTTAATAATGTGATATAATTTGCACTTTAAAAGCCATATCACTACTATCTCACCTAAATATCCTACAATGTAGTAAGCGACACGTTTGTAATTTTTCTTGAAAAACATTGAGATTAAATTGTGTAATGAATGTAGTATATAGGATTACTTGGTTAGAGCAAATAAGTATTTAATGTTTTTTCTTAACTTCTTGGAATTTGTAAAAATGATTTTTCCTTGAATAAGTAGTAGAAATAACATAGGCTTAGTTTAGTTAATTCAGAGTTTTTTGAGCGTGTTTTTTCGTAATAGTACAAATATAGATTTTTCTAAGTGTGGAATATATGCTGTATCTTGTAGTAGTATTATGGTTGTTGTGTCAATTCTGCTTGTTCTGTTTAAGGGTATATGCTTTGGAACAGATTTTGCTGGTGGGATGATAATGGAACTTCGTGCAAATCATATAAATATTAACAGTGTTAATTTAAAACTTCAGGAAAGAGGCTTTGTAGGTTTTTCTGTTCAGGGATTTAGTAATAACGATAAAGAATTGATGATTCGTTTTAAGATTGGAAAGGATTCTGATCAAACTAATACAGTTGAAAAGGTAAAGGAAATATTGAACGAGGTATTAGGAGAAGTAACGTATTTAAAAATAGATTATGTTGGTCCACAAGTAGGATATAAACAAATTTTTGAAGGTTTATGTGCGATAATCTTTTCACTGTTTGGCATGTTTGTATATTTATGGGCAAGATTTCAGTGGAGATTCGCATTAGGTGGTGTTTTGGCATTGGTACACGATGTAATACTAACATTGGGTTTAGTTAGTCTATGTAATATTGAGTTTAATCTTTCCTCTACTGCAGCAATTTTGACGGTTATTGGTTATTCAGTAAATGATTCGGTGGTAATATACGATAGAGTTAGAGAGTTACTTAAAAAGAAATTAAAAGAAAAATTTACTAAAGTTATTAATATGAGTATTAATGCTACTTTATCGAGAACGATATTGACATCTGGTACTACTATGTTAGCATCACTTCCTTTGATGTTATTCTGTAAAGGTACAGTAAGAGATTTGAGTATAATTGTGTGTTTTGGAATAGCTGTGGGGACGTATTCTTCAATATTTATAGCAACATCTTCTTTGTCTGCAAAGATGAACGAAACTTAGTTTTTGTGTGTTGTATTAATATAGTTTTATCTTGTTTATTTCTGTAGGCATGTGTCTATAAGGGATGGTTTTGGTGAAATTAGGTTTAATGTTTTGTTTATAATGTTTTGAAGAACAATACCGAGTTATTTTCTATGAAGTATTGATTCAAATGTGTCAAGAATGTAAAACATGACTTTATGTCAGATAGTATAGTACAGGATTATAGAGATAACTTTAAAATTCTTCTATATTAAAAGTAGATAACCACGAAGTTGAATTTTAGATTGCAAACTTGGTACATAGTTGAGATTTTATTTGTAGCATTAAGATGCTGCGGTTTAACGAAATGTGTTAGAGTGTGAATAAAGATTCAATCCTCAATTATATGAAATGATAAGGATAAAAACCTCGTAAAACTTATTTATTACTATGTGGTGCTGTAAAGATAATCTGAGTTTGTAATAAAGCCTTTATATGTATAAGGCCAGTCCTGAGATATTTAATATACATCATAATTTGGATATCTTAAGTGCTATTTTTTTAGGTAACATTACTTGCTGTGATAGATATTTAATTTTATGAGAAAAAAAGATAAGCATGCAATATTTCTGTAGACCTGATACGTGAATTTACAGCAGCGCATTGTTTATTTTAAATTGGGAGGCCGGGACCGGATTCGAACCGGCATTAAAGGATTTGCAGTCCTCCACATCCGCCTTTCTGCCACCCGGCCTTAGTTATTGTAAATCTGTGCTATATTGTCTATCAATGACACAGCGTCATTTTTTAGTCTCTGGAAGGAATTGCGCCCAATGATTGAACCATCACCTTTACCCAGTTTTATTGATTGTATCTCTTTAAATAGTTCTTCATCAGTCTTTGCCTCTCCACCTGAAAATACAACCAACCTTCTCCCAGCGAAACACGATAACTTTACGTATGCAATCCTTTGGTCTAGGGATGAGATGTCATAAGATATAGGATCTTTTTCTATATAATCTGTTGGCAGTTTGACTTTTATAATGTTTGCTCCAAGTGATGCTGCAATGTGAGCAGCATATGCTACTATATCTACGGCTGTTTCCCCTTGCTTTGATATACCATCCCCACGTGGATATGACCATATAATAACAGCCAATCCGGAAGCCTTTGCTTTGGCAATGAGAGATCTTGTCTCCTTTATCATAGAGAAGAAATTATGGGATCCTGGATAAATGGTTAATCCTATAGCTACACACCCTAATCTTAGGGCATCCTGCACATAAGAAGTGACTACCTGGTCAGGATAAGCACCTTTAGGGGAAAGTGATGTAGAACTATTGACCTTGAGTATTAGTGGAACAAGCCCAGCATAAGTAGATGCTCCTGCTTCCAGCATTCCAAGAGGAGCTGCATATGCACTAAACCCAGCTTCTATAGCTAATTGAAAATGGTAATGCGGATCATAAGACTCAGGATTTTCCAAGAAGCTTTTTGTTGGTCCATGTTCCAATCCCTGATCCACAGGCAATATCAACAACTTACCACTTCCAGCAACTCTACCGTGCAACAGCATCCTTACTAGATTCGCCTTTACTCCAGGATTCTCAGCCTCGTAAAAACCTATAATCCCCTGAATACGGTTATTGGTTCGCACAAAATTTCTACATTGACTTAAATATGCTTTATATTAGCAAATTTTTTATCTACGACAAGAATAAAATGTTGCACTGGTATATGTTGTTGGTGATGTAAGTTTTGCATAAGTTCTCAGCTACTGATTGCATAGAATTATGTCACAAGCTAATGCGGTGACTATACAACATATATGCTATACATTCAGAATTACAATTATTTCAGTTATATTAAAATGGTATTAAGTGGTATACATGTGTTCTTTCCTTAATGAGGGCACTTAGATTATTAAGATCTGAAAGCTCTACAGCTATATTTCATTAAAAGCTACTATTTTAATTGTTTCACCTAGTAGAATGTCAGCTCTTCCCTTCAGGAAACAATGCATTACCTTTCATATGGAAACTAAAGTTGTACATTGGATTATGTTTCTTGCAATTGAGGCTAACGTTAAGAAAAGGTGATGTGTATGCCTGTTTAAAATCACGACAATGTCAACCAGTATTTTAAGTTGTAAACAGTGTTAATGCTGAGTTTAAGTAGATCCTAGACCGAGTCATAGTAAAGTATCTAAAATTTATCATGTTTAAGCTACGTAAATCTAAGTAATAAAGTGGTGAAAGATTGTAGTAACAGAAAATGTGTGATTGTAATATAGTTTTTTATTAAAAATACCGTGTTATCAAGGTTAGAGATATGAAGGATTATCTCTTTATTTTTGAATAGTAAGTGATAGTTCTTTTTCGTTGAATTTTTAGCCCGAGGTTTCATCTATGGATGGAGAATCGCCTATAATTGCATTGACAATGCGTATCTAATGCTGTAATGAAAATCTATAGAAGTTTTTGTAATATTAAGTTATGCCAATAGAAGTATTGATGCCTGCTCTCTCCCCGACTATGAAAAGTGGTACCATAAGAAAGTGGTATAAATCAGAAGGAGAATCTGTAAAATCTGGTGATGTTATAGCTGATATAGAAACTGATAAAGCTGTTATGGAGTTTGAATACACAGATGAAGATGGGATTGTAGGTAAAATTTTATTTGCAGAAGGCAGTAAAGACGTGGCGGTTAACGAATTAATAGCATTAGTTGCTGTAAATGAAGAGGATTTGCAAGCAGTACATTCATACAGAAAAAGTGATATTACTCTCCAAAATGAATCAGTAGCATCAGAAGTTAATCGAGAAGTTGTGAATGGTGAGAGCAGGTTAGTTAGTGTACCTCAAAAAATTAGAATCAGTCCATTAGCAAAGAAAATGGCTTCAGATCTTTGTATTGATATAAGTTCAGTTCAAGGTACAGGTCCATATGGAAGAATTGTAAAAGCAGATGTACTAGATGCTGCAAACAGAAAGAAGAAAGATGTTGATTCTTTTCAGAGTGTTGCCAATTCTTTTACCGAAATTAGTAGTATGAGAAAGGTTATAGCAGAGCGTTTAGTGTATTCTAAACAAACAATTCCTCATTTTTATGTCTCAATGGATTGCCCGGTGGATAATTTGCTGAAGTTAAGATTGGAGATTAATGCTGAAAATCCTGATATTAAGGTGACTGTGAACGATTTTGTTATCAAAGCTGCTGCTATGAGTATTAAAAAATTTCCTGAAATGAATGTATCATGGTCTGATAATAGGGTAGTTGTATTTTCTAGTATTGATATTTCAGTTGCTGTATCTCTTGATGATGGATTGATTACTCCTATTGTCAGCAATGCAGATAAGAAATCTTTGTTGAATATATCAAACGAAGTAAAAGCGTTAGTTAGTAAAGCTAAACATGGCAAATTAAAACCTGAGGAATTTCAAGGAGGTAGTTTTACTGTTTCTAATCTTGGTATGTTTGGAATTAAAGAGTTTAGTGCAATTGTTAATCCTCCGCAATCTTGTATAATGGCTGTTGGATGTTCTGAAGAAAGAGTAGTGGTTGTGAATAACCAAATGTGTATTTCAAACATTATGACGGTAACATTATCTGTTGATCACAGAGTTATTGATGGTGTATTAGCAGCAAAATTTTTAAATTGTTTTAAGTCTTATCTGGAAAAACCGTTTTCGATGTTGATATAGATAATCCAACAAATCAGTGCACGCACGTTGCGACTTTTCATGCTGACTCATGTGTCATGTTTGTACCTCCCCTGCAGAGTACTTTATATAATAATATTTGAAAAAGATGCAAAAGTGCACTGGTTGGTTGTTTAAACATAATGTAAGTGTATACTCAGGCAATCCTATACTTTGAACCGTTATTATTGAAAATGGTGAATGTTAGGCAGTTAGTCATCTTGTTGACTATAAGCATTATAAACATTTTGAATTTATAATGCTTATACTTCGCTTATGCCAAGAATATTTAATTTACACTAATAGGTATGCCTACCAAAACGTTAACGTGCATTGAGTTTATGCATTATGTATTAATTATTCAGAAGTTTGCATGATCTTTTGCATATGTGGCATCATGATTTTCATGAAGTTCTTAATTAATTCTTCTTGTTGAGATTGTGATAACGCACTTCGATCTTCCTGAACCGCAGAAGTAATCAAAGGGGTTAACACTTCATTCAATTTCGGAATTGCTGACTTTACTTCATTTTTTTATAGATGTCTTCATTTTAGCGTCTATCTTTGTGTTGTACTCTCGTTCAACACATTTAATAACATCTTCCAGGCTTTTATCTACAGATAATTCTTCATTCATGTGTTTGTACCTAATTATGATGATTAGTGGAAATTCTATAGTATATTTGTTAATAAAATAATAATTGTCATTGATGGTTGACTTTATTTTATGTAATACTTATATTGGGATTGGTACTGAGGGTCTCTATTGCTTCGCTTTTGGCACACTAATGAGTTGGGTAGTTTTTCAGGGCTGATGTTTTTTTGCTTCTGATTGACGTATAGCTTAGTACTGTGGATTGGTGGATTGTGATTTTAGTAATGAGATACTCAGTGTTAAGTGTTGTGTTGTATGTGGCTTTGCATGAGCTGTGGATATCTTGAAGAATCTGTTTGGTGTTTTATAGTTGTAGAGATTAGATAGGTATGTGTCTATGGATTTATGACTGTACAAGGTTTCTATCATGAAAAAGGATTTGTAATTGGTGAAATTTTGTTTTGTTCAATATTGTAGGTGGTGTAGATGTCAAAAGTGGCAATTATTGATTTTGGTTCACAGTTTACACAATTGCTTGCGAGAAGGATAAGAGATTTGAACGTTTATTCTGAAATTTTTGCGCATGATGTAGAATTTGAGAGTATAAAGGATAGTAAGGCATTTATTCTATCTGGTGGCCCTGAATCTGTCTCTGATTTGACAAAGACTCCTAAAATTGTTCAGGATATTATGCAGTTTAATGAAAAGACATCTATTCCTGTGCTTGGTGTGTGTTATGGGTTGCAGCTTTTAAGTAATTATTTTAAAGCAACAGTTGTATCTAATTGTATTAAGGAGTTTGGAAAGGTTGATTTGGATATTATAAAAGAATCAGCTCTTACAGAAAATATTTGGAAAGTAGGAGATCGAGTTCACGTATGGATGAGCCATACAGACAGCTTATATAGTGTTCCATATGGATTTGAAGTTATAGCTTATAGTATATTAAATAATGCAATTGCGATGATAAGCAATGAAAAAAGGAAGATTTATGGTATGCAATTTCATCCTGAAGTGTATCATACCCCAGACGGTACAAATTTGCTTAGTAGTTTTGTAAAAATAGCGAATTGTGAGGGAAATTGGAAGGTAGCATCTTTTCTAGATGATCAGCAGAGTCTTATAAAAAAACAAGTAGGAAATAAGAGGGTAATAGCTGCTATTAGTGGTGGTGTTGATTCTAGTGTGGCAGCGGCTTTGACTTATCGTGCAATAGGGAATCAGTTATATTGTATATTTGTTGATAGTGGATTATTACGTTATAACGAGGCAGAAAAAATTAAAAAATTATTTATTGATAAATTTCAAATTCCTGTAACTGTGATAGATAGATCTGCATTGTTTTTGAATAGGCTCAGATCTATTACTGATCCAGAGCAAAAACGTAAAATAATAGGTGAAACGTTCATCGAAATATTTGAAGAAGAAGCATATAAAATGGGGTCGGTGGAATTTTTAATGCAGGGTACCATATATCCAGATGTGATAGAATCTGGTGGTCCTGCTGGTAAAAAAAGTGTCACCATAAAATCTCACCATAATGTGGGAGGATTGCCTAGTGTAATGAAATTAGAACTTGTTGAACCATTAAGTTTATTATTTAAAGATGAAGTAAGATTGTTGGGGAAAAAGCTTGGCGTCTCAGATGAAATATTAATGCGTCATCCATTTCCTGGTCCGGGATTAGCAATTAGGATAATAGGTGAGGTTACTAAAGAGAAAGTAGAAATGTTACAGGCTGCTGATGATATATATATTGATCTTATAAAGAAATATAATTTGTATGATTTGATGTGGCAGGCGTTTGCTGTACTGTTACCAGTTAGGACAGTTGGTGTAATGGGTGATAGTAGGACTTATGGTTATACGTGTGCTTTAAGAGCAGTAACTTCTAGTGACGGTATGACAGCAGAAAGTTTTCCTTTCTCCATGGATTTGGAAACTAAATTAGTTTTTTATGAGTTTCTACAAGAGGTGAGTAATGCTATTGTAAATAATGTTCAGGGCATTAATAGGGTGGTTTATGATACCACATCTAAGCCTCCAGCGACAATTGAATGGGAATAATTTTCCTATGAAGTAATGTGTCATGTTATTACTGCATTTTTTGCTCGTGTCCTCACATTAATGCCATTATTTAGTATGAGCAAGTTTGTTACTTGGTTTCTGTTATAATGGTATTTGAGAGTATTGGTTATATGTTATTATTTAATGATAATTTAGGTAGGAACTGTGTTTTTTTATTAGAAGCATGGAAATTTTAAAGGTTTTGTAAAAAGGAATGGAGTCTTGAGAAATTTAATGATTTTTTTGGTTATAGAGATGTTAAAAGATTCTAATTTGCTATATTGCAAAATTTGTATATTGAATAGTGATTTATTTTATGAAAAGTTAAATATTAATCCTCATAATACTATTCATATTGTAGTATGAGGTGTATGTGTGACTTTTTTTAAACATTTAAGGTATTGAATATCGTGCATACATGTTTGAATTACTTTTGAATGGATTAATGTGTTTGAATTTTAGTTTTTATCTATTTGTGTTATATAGTGTAAGGTATACACATTGTTATTGTTAATTTGGGTGAAATTATGGTCGAAGAAGCAGTGTTAGAATTAGATAATCGAAAGATAACATTACCGGTATTATCTGGTACTGATGGAGGTAAAGTTATCGATATTACTTCTTTGTATAAAAATACAGGAATATTGACTTACGATCCTGGGTTTATGTCTACTGCTGCTTGTGAATCTAAGATTACATTTATTGATGGAAATAAGGGTATATTGCGTTACAGAGGATATGACATAGCAGATTTGGTTAATAGTGATAAAAGTTTCATAGAAGTCGTGTATTTATTATTCTATGGCACTTTCCCTAATGCACGTGATTTACAAGATTTCATACTACAGATTTCTCAAGAATATATGCCACCTAAGATAGTGAGTGATGTTATAAAATCGTTTCCACAAAATTCTTGCCCTATGGCTATATTGATAGCATGTTTTTCTGCTTTAGCATCACATTGTCATGATCAAGAGCATAAAGATGAATTGGAGCGTATTATGTTAGCTGTATCTCAAATTGCAGGGATAGTAGCAATGATTTACAGACACATAACTGGTCAGAATTTTATTCAAGCTAATAAGGAATTATCTTATAGTAAAAATTTTGTTCATATGATGTTTGATATTTCTTCGTATAAGTTTACTGAGGTTGTCTCCAAAGCTTTGGATGTTATTTTTATGTTACATGCTGACCATGAGCAGAATGCTTCCACCGCCGCTGTGAGATTGAGTGGTTCTACACGGGCAAATTTATTTGCTTGCTTGGCAGCGGGTACAGCGACTTTATGGGGCCCAGCTCATGGTGGAGCAAATGAAGCTGTAATTAATATGTTAATGGAGATTGAAAAAACCGGGTAACGTAAAGCAATTTGTTCAGAAAGTAAAAGATAAAGACAAAGGTGTAAGATTGATGGGCTTTGGTCATAGAGTGTACAAAAACTATGATCCACGGGCCAAAATAATATGTGAAATTTGTAAAAAAGTGTTAAATGATTTAGAAGTAAATGATTCATTGTTAGAAATAGCGTTAGAGTTAGAAAACATAGCTTTACAGGATAGCTATTTTATTGAACGTAACTTATATCCTAATGTTGATTTCTATTCTGGAATTGTTTTGAGAGCCATAGGAATTCCAGTGAGAATGTTTACTGCATTATTTGCTTTAGCCAGAACATCTGGTTGGTCTGCTCAATGGTATGAAATGGTAAAGGGTGAAGATTATAAAATATGTCGTCCACGCCAGTTATATACTGGTAACGCTACAAAAGATATAATTTTGTGATAAAAGAGGGTATTATTATGCTTACAAGGTCTGTAGGTGTGTATGCAAATGGTTTTGATTTAAAGTTTTTGCTGATACTGTTGAAATTTGCTTGCAGGGTAATTAGATTAGTTGATGTAAACGATATATGTTAGATTTTAGTTTTAGCGTGTTTCTATTGTTCAATTGGTGTTTTTGAGTATGGTCAATGTTATACTGCTATGAAGTGTTTAATGTATAATCTGATGGTTTTTAGCACGTTGGGTCTGTAGTAGAATTGGTGTTCTGCATAATTTATTTACAATGTTTTATTGGTACTAATGACGATAATTATTGATACATTAAATGATATATTAAAAAAAATATAAACAAGACATAGAAAATTGGTTTTTTGATAAATTTACTCAGTATAATCCTATTTTGAATGTTTCAGTAGATTTAAGGATTTCTCATTATAAAATTGCTCCTGTGGATGCTAATGTTTTTCCGGCAGGATATAATAATTTTACTAAGCAATCACAAGTCTATACTGCTGAATTATTGAGACAGTATATAGTGAATTATATAGACTGTAAGAAAATACTGATCATAGCAGAAAATCATACAAGAAATGTAAAATACATTGATAGTTTGATTTCTTTTAAAAAAATATAGTTGAAAAAGCAGGATTTGTAGTTGAAGTAGGGATATGTGGTATTGATCAAGATGTAGATTTTGTTTCACCTAAAGGACAAGTAAGAGGATTATGTATTGCTAATTGTAATGGTGTATTGCAAACTGGATGTGGATTTATTCCAGATCTTATTCTGCTTAATAATGATATGACAAGTGGTATACCTGAGGTTTTGCGAAATTTGAAATATCAGAGTGTCATGCCATCTTTGTTCTTGGGATGGTTTAATAGGAGTAAATCTAATCATTTTTCAATTTATCAAAAATTGTCCATGGAATTTTGTGAAAGGTTTAATATTGATCCTTGGTTAATCTCTGCATTATATTCTAGTTGTAGAAATGTTTCTTTTTTTAAGTGGTCAAGGTATTAGTGATATTGCTAATGAGGTTGAGGTAGTTATTAATAAAATACACAATAAGTTTCAGCTCTATAATATTAAAGAGCGTCCATACGTGTTTGTAAAAGCAGATAATGGCACTTATGGTATGGGAATTGTAGTAGCTTATTGCGGTAGTGATGTGTTAACCCTTAATAAAAAAGAACAGAAATAGGATGAAAAGAATTAAAGATGGTAAGATTGTTGATAGTGTAATAATACAAGAAGGTGTTGTGAGTAAAGAAACGTTTAATGACTGTGTTGCAGAACCATTAATATATTTTATAGGTAATGCTCCTGCGTGTTACTTATATAGATATCACTCTGTGAAAGACAAATTTTCTAATTTGAATTCCGTAGGTTGTCATTTTATAGATATCAGTTCGAGGGAGCAACAAGATGAAATGTTATCTTGGAATATAGTTAGTAAGATAGCTGTTTTGGCTGTAGCAGTTGAAATGTGTGATATTTTTTTTAAATTAGATAATTAGATAGGTTATGTATTGAGACAATGTTTGTTATTATACTTTCTGTTGTTAAAGCTTTGCCGTGTGGAACTGAATTAATATATCGTTCAGAGGCTTTAATATGGTTAAGTGAATTCGTGTTCCTAATAATGCACTTTGACAAATAGTTGTTGTTAAAAAAATATTAGTGAAGTGTCTGCTTAGCCGAACAGTTTGCGTTTTTTAATTAGGGCTTGATTGTAATTGTGAAAAATTTAGATGTAGCTAATGTTTTTGATGTGTACTTACGTAATTTGCATAAGCAAGTGCTTTTATGTGTAGGAACTTAGTCATTTTTGTTGATTTGTGCTGTTATTTTCTGTTTTTCTAGATGGAATTGCTAATTGTGATGATTTACTTAAAATCATTGTGTTCAGATAGTATTTAAATATTGTTTCTTGATTCAAATCTGATTTTTTACACTGTATCTCTGTTTCTACTAGCCTTTTTATTATATTTTTGACTTCAGAATGTGGAATATCTGATATGTGCTTTTTTATTATGGGGATTGATTTGAAAAATATAGGAGGATGGGTGGATTTTAGTGCTTGATTTACTGGTTCTCCGCTTTTTTACTAACCTTATTAAATATTCTAACCTTACGAAATATTTTAAAAGTATTCTTATAAGTGATATTGGAGTAAATTTGTGTCTTAGTAGTGTATTAGCAAATTTAGTAAAATTTTCTAGATTTTTTTCTGCGATGGATATACAGAGATCTTCTGATATTGGATCTATCTCTACTAGTAAGCTTTCTTGAACGTCTTGTATTGTCAGATTTTTTTGTTTCCTATGTATAACATCAGTTTTTCGAGTTCCGGTTGTAATGCATTGCAATTCTGAGATAGAACATTACGTAGATACTGTAGTGTTGTATTATTGAATTGTATTTTATTTTTTTTAAAAAGTCTGATATTATGAACGTGGAGTTGTCGTTATCATCTTTGTAACATCCTACAGAAGCGGCGTTTTTTGAGTTTTCATAGTATTGTCTTAATGTAGAGTCAGTTGGCAATTCTTCAGAGATGGTAATTACGTAATTGTTTCCTATATTATTATTTAAAACCTGTTTTAGTTCTTGAGAAATAAATTTTTCTCCATTTGCTAGTACAATTAATTTGTCTTTGTGAAACATGGGTATAGTGGTTAATTCCATAAATAGTATGCTTGGATTTTTATTTACTTTGGAGAAATCAATTTTGTTTATGGTAAATTGAGAATTGACATTAATATGCTCTATAATTTTGTCTCTATACATGGTAATTTTCCCATAGTCATTACCATAGATTAGTATATTATTTACAAATTGCGGATTATTGAAAAAAGACCTGTAACTTTGAAGATGTGATTTTCACAGGATTTATTTTTCTAAAGTAAACAATAAGCTTAAGGATATCGCATTAATATATCTTTTGACAATCTATTTTATGAATGTCTGTTGGCATGTTTACTGTATTACAAAATTTGTATTGTTATTGGTTTATTTTCGAGTTCTGGTTGTAATACATTGCAGTTCTGAAATAGAATTATACGGGTACTGTGGTGTCGTATTTTATTTAAAAGTGTTAAGTATTATATTTTGCATACTACTTCATGTAGTAAATCTTTTCTTGTGTGTTAGTAATCTTAAATGTTTTATACCTGCTCATTATTAATGTAGTGTGTACCTGTTAGGTAGGTCACTTATATAGTACATTTTCAATAAGACTGTAGTTCTGAAGAGTATTTCCTAATGTGAAATATAGTTTTGAATGTGAGGTTACCTTATAGGATCTTGGAAATTAATAATGTTATTAATTTCCAGGTAGGACAATTTGTTATATTATTGAGCATAGTGTTATGCTGTTGTTTATGCGTAGTTTTGATTTGGTATAATGAAGATGTTACTTAGATTTGAATTAATGTTAGCACTACGTTATTTGCAGTCCAGTAGTAGTCAATTCTTGTGTTCCATGATCACTGTACTATCTTTGTTGGGAATTACATTAGGAGTTGCAACGTTGATTATAGTCATGTCTGTAATGAATGGATTTGGTGAAAAATTGTTAAATTGTATTGTAGGAGTAAATGGTCATATATCAATTTATTTTGAAGATAATGTAAATCATGATTATTATGAAGTTGTAAATTCAATAAAGGAGATTACTGGAGTAGAGGATGCTGTGCCCATTACTGAGAATCAAGCTATGGTAAAATCTGATAGTGCTGTATCTGGGGTTATAGTTAGAGGAATAAATAAGCAAGATATACAGCGCAAAGGTATAATAGCTGAAAATATAGTGAGAGGTCATATATCTGAATTTGATAGTGGTATTATCATAGGTGCAAAATTAGCTGAAATTTTACATGTAAGTTATGGAGATAAGATAACTGTTATTTCATCAGATGGTGTTTATACAATTGTAGGTAACATACCGCGAATGAAAACATATAAGGTTGTTGCAATATTTAGTATGGGAATGCATGAATATGATAGTACGCTAGTGTATATGCCTTTACATGCTTCACAATTATTTTTTCATAATAATAATAAAATAGATATTGAGGTATCAGTTCTCGATGTTGGAAAATCATCGGAGGTATTAGAATTAATAGAAAATAAGACGGGGATGAAAGGTGAAGATTGGAAAATGCAGCAGGGTAGTTATTTTCATGCGTTAAAAATTGAACATAATGTTATGTTTTTTATATTGACTTTAATTATAATAGTTGCAACATTTAATATTATTTCAAGTCTATCTATGTTAGTACAAGATAAAAGAGCGGCTATTGCTATAATGCGTACATTAGGTATTACACGTGGCGGCATATTGAGAATATTTTGTATGTGTGGGTTTTTTATAGGTGTTATGGGAACAATGTTCGGGTGTGTGCTTGGGATAGTATTTGCCTTGAATATTAATGAAATTAAAAATATGTTAGAAAAAATTAGTCACAGTAATATTTTTGATCCTATAATCTACTTTTTTGATACGTTACCTTCTGTTTTATTGGTAGAGGATGTAGTCAAAATATCTTTGTTATCGTTGTTTTTCTCTTTAATTGCAGCTATTCTTCCTGCTAGAAAAGCTGCGTGTCAAGATCCAGCAGATATTTTACGGCATGAGTAGGTTGTTGATATGGTAGCAAAAGAGATGTGGGGATGGTTTTTTATGTTTTTGATAGCTACTTCCTATTCTGTAGGTGCGGTTTTTTTCTTACTTTGACCTGAAAAAAAGATCTTGTTGTGCTGAATGACCAGCATAAAGAAATTATGGAGACTGATATACGATCTATCATAACACAGATTAACCAAAATTTGCTTAGTTCATACTTGAGTAAACAAAGAGAGATTTGTCCTGTACAACGCATAGTTACATCGGAGAACAATGACGTTATAAGTTGTTCTAGTGAAGAATGGCTGGCAAAACTTTTATTATCTGTAATTAATTTAAAGGAAGCATTCTTGGGTGATATATCAGTAAAAAGTATAATTTATTCAATAAAACCTATGTTACTTAGGCTTGATGACTATAAAATTAATGAAGCTGTAGCCGAAATTGAAAGATTGGATAGTAAAAAATTGACTACATTTAATAGACTAAAGTTTTTTATTTAAAAAAATTGCTCGTGAATTGCATTATTCTCGTTCCAACATGGTGCAAAAGATTTTTTTAAATGGATTGTAGTAAAAAATCAGCAAGATACTTTGCTTCATAGTTTAAAAGAAGTGGAAAGCTATATTAATGATAATCTATGGGCTGATGCATTGGACCTTTCCAAGAGAGAATTATCGTCTGTTGTAGAACTTGAGTTGTGGATACAACAGTTGGAAGATATAGTATCTATGGAAAAGAATATATCAGTGGTATATGATCAATTGTCAAAATACATAATTAAGTTACCTGGTGTTTCATGATTACAAGCATTTTAATATTTGTTATTGTTGCACTAACTATCGGGTTGTGGGTAATAGATTGCGATGGCCTTATCAAAATAGAGTGGTTAGGTTATGATATTGAAGTGAACACCATATTTACATTATTTATTGTTGCCGTTGTTTTCTTCTGTATAGTACTGTTAGTAAAATTAATTTTTTTTTTTTTGCAGTGCGTGTATAATTGTAGAAGACGTTGGCGAGATAAAAAAATTATCCTGTTAGAACAGGGGCATATGTATTTAAACTGTGGTGATGTTGAGAAAGTAGAAATTTGTGTAAATAAATTAGGGAATTTTCAACATCCGTCTTTGTTTTTATTAAAGGGAAAAATTTTATTTTGATAATCAGAAGTACGCTCTAGCTGAAAAATATTTTACTGAGTTTACTAGGGTTGTTTCAGTAATAGATGCATCATTAGGTCTTTGTTTGTTAAATGTTATTAGACAAATGGAGGATCAAGTTCAGCAACTGAATTTGTTTAGAAAAATGCTGGAAATTTTTTATAGACAATCATGGGTAGCTATTTTTTAAGTTAGAAATATGTCGTATTTCAGGAGATTGGGGTGGCGCGATTGAAGAAATAAAAAAAGGTAATAAAATTGAAAGTAAGTATGCCATATGATACTCAAGAAATGCTTAATGTATTTTATTATGCTTTGGCAAAACAATATTATGATTCTCAGAAATATGAAGATGGATTAAAGATACTTGATAATATTAAAAATTGTTCTCAACATAGTACTGTCATTACATTACTTAAAGCTAAATTTTATGTAAGTATGCAAAAAAAACGAAAAGCAGTTAATGTTCTTGAGTGTGAGTATCGTACTCGTCCACACCCTGATATTGCTAATCTTTATCTGGACGTTACACAGCATGATAGCTATGCTATACAGAAATTGTATGGTTTTAATCCCAGTTATTATTTTAGCGTATACCTTATGGCTCAAGACGCAATTAACTTAGGTGAATATAGTGCAGCCGTGAAGTATTTAAATAATGTTTTTAAAGGTAAAAATTATATTTCTTTATACGTTCTAATGCTCAAATTAAAAGTACTGTTACAAGATTATAATGAATTATTGTATTGGACAGACAAAATCATGAAGGATGCTATAGTAGATCAACATTGGTGCTGCAAAAGATGTAAGTATGTTACCGTACATTGGCATTATGAGTGTGATAATTGTAGAAGTTTTAATACTATAGTTTGGCTTTAAATTGTATGGGTGTTGGAGATATTGTATTTTTCATAGTATCTTGGTGGATCGTTTTATTTGTATTGTTGCCTATAAAAGTTGAGGTACATGATAATCCACCAGTAGGTATTGCAAGTAGTTCTCCAGTCAAATCTTATCTACTTGTTAAATTAATTATTGCGACTTTAATATCTGCTATACTTACTGTACTGTACGTTTATCTCAAAATTAGAGGTTACATAAATTTTGAAGCCATATACGATTTTATGAGTTTTGTATAAAAATTACCAGTTCTAATCTGTATTTTACAGGTATGGTTCAGTGTATCAAAAAACGCTTTAGTTGTTACTTGGTTTGATGTTTTAAAGAGCTATTTATTTGTAAAATTATTCGATAAAATGACTTATATTGGTGAACGCTTATCTATAGTGATGCATTAGTTTTTGCTGAGATGATCTAATCTATAATCTTGATTATGAATTGTTACTTATAAGATTAAATTGTAAGTGTTGTGTGAGTAAGTCATTTTATAAATTAGTGTTTTACACTGTTTATTGAGGTATAAAATGCTTGACTGGTATTGCTATAATGTATAACATTTTGCTGTTTTATGTTTCCTTTAAAGTTATGGCTCAGTATAAAGGTGACTATATAGCGTCTTGTTATGCTCAGGCGTTATTTAGTGTGTCGGGTGATTGTTTAGGCTCTGTTTGTGAAGAGGTGAAATCTGTTGTTGGTATTCTTGAAGGTGATGACGTTATTCTTTTGTTCTTTTCTAGTCTTAGCGTGTCAGTAAAGGATAAAGTAAATGTGGTGGGAGCAATTCATGGTCACGTTAGTCATACTCTAATTAAGTTTATGTTTGTTGTGCTCGAAAACAATAGAGGAAGTATGTTATTGCGTATTTTTAATACTTTTCTTGACTTAGTAAAAAGACATAATAGGGAGGTTACTATATCAGTAACTTCACGTGCTTTATTAACAAAACAAGAAGAGAAAGGTATACGTGATGCATTGCTTGAGAAATATGGGAAGGTTGTTGGCATAACAAATAATATAGACGGTAGTATTTTAGGTGGTTTTATTATTAGAGTGAATTTTGAAGTGATAGACCTGTCGTTAAATAGTTATTTACAAAGTTTAAGAGAACTCAGTAAAATGGCTGTATGTAGTGTCAGTGAATAACAGGGTAAATAGGGTAGAATAATGAGTGATAATGCTATATTTGCAGGTGAAGTGTTAAAAATCATTAAGGAACGTATTCAAAATTTTGATCATAAAATAAAATGTGAAAGTGTAGGTGAAGTTATATCCATAAGAGATGGTATAGCGTTGATATATGGGTTAGAAAATGCAAAATTCGGGGAAGTAGTAATTTTTGCTAATGGTGTGACAGGTATAGTATTAGGATTGGATTGTAATACTGTTAGTGTAGTCGTGCTTGGAAATGATACGACTATTGGAGAAGGTGATGCTGTAAAGTGTACAGGTAAATTGATGGATGTTCCTGTTGGTATAGAGTTATTGGGAAGAGTTACTGATGCCTTAGGTAATCCTATTGATGGTGCAGGTAGCATCGATTGCATGGCCAGATTACCTGTGGAAATTAAAGCTCCAGGTATTATTGCAAGGCAGTCTGTTAGTGAGCCTTTGCAGACAGGTATAAAAATTATAGATATGTTAATACCAATAGGACGTGGACAGCGTGAATTGATCATAGGGGATAGAAAAACTGGTAAAACTGCAATAGCAATTGACGCAATTATTAACCAAAAATCTCATAATAGTACGGTGTCGCAAAAGGAAAAGATCTATTGTATTTATGTTGCAATTGGACAAAAAAGTTCTTCTATTGCAAGAATAGTTGATAGGTTACGTGTAAGTGGAGCTTTAGAATATACAATTATTGTTGCTGCTGCAGCTTCAGATCCAGCATCATTACAATATTTAGCTCCATATGCTGCTTGTGCTATGGGGGAATTCTTTAGAGATAATGGTATGCATTGTTTGATTATATATGATGATCTATCTAAGCATGCTGCTGCATATAGGCAAGTATCCTTGTTGTTAAGGCGTCCACCAGGACGTGAAGCGTATCCAGGGGATGTATTTTTCTTACATTCTAGGTTGTTAGAGAGAGCAGCTAAGATGTCTGAGGAGGCAGGAGGAGGTTCGTTGACTGCTTTACCGATAATTGAAACACAGGCTGGTGACGTCTCTGCCTATGTTCCCACTAATGTGATTTCGATTACTGATGGACAAATTTTCCTTGAGTCTGAAATTTTTTTATAAGGGATTTCGCCCGGCTGTAAATGTTGGTTTATCTGTTTCTAGGGTTGGTTCTGCTGCACAGACTAAATCCGTGAAGAAAGTTGCAGGATCTACTAAATTAAGTTTAGCACAATATAGAGAATTAGAAGATTTTGCGAAATTCGGTTCCGACGTTGATGTGCACTCTCAGAAAGTTCTTGATAGGGGTAGAAGAATGATGGAATTACTAAAGCAAAAACAATATTCTCCATTATCTGTAGCAGAGCAGGTTGCTGTTATTTTTGCTGGTGTGAGTGGTTCTCTTGATGACATTGGTGTAAACGATATTGGTAAGTTTGAGGAAAGGCTTCTGATTGAACTGAATGAAAATTATTCGGATGTTTTGAATAATATATCAAATAATTTTACTGATGATGTAAAAGATCTATTATTAGACATTATAAATAAGATTGCTTCTAATTTTAAGTAGTTCTTTGTGGTTTTTAAAATTTTAGGTATGACTTATGAGTGACTATATGAATGCAAGGTTCCCTATTACAAAAAAGGGGGTTTGAAAAACTTGAGTTGGAATTGGAGTTGTTGAAACATGAAAGACCTAAAATTATTAAATCTATTTCTGAAGCACGAGAGTTGGGTGATTTATCTGAAAATGCCGAGTATCACGCTGCTCGTGAAAGACAAGGGTTGGTGGAAAGTAAAATAATGGAGTTAGAGTCAAAAAGGTCGAGAGCTGAGATTATTGACGTATCGAATTTGTCTGGGGATACTGTTATGTTTGGGTCAACTGTGACAATGTCGATATACGATGAACAAACTGGTAATGTTGACGAAGTTGTATACCAGATTGTTGGCGAATATGAGGCTGATATTTCAAAGCAGATGATTTCAATAAAATCACCTTTGGTTGTATCATTACTGGGAAAAAAAGGAAGGTGATGTTGTAGAGGTTAAAACTCCAAAGGGTGATTATAGAATATATAAGATTATGAAGATTGAGTTTATATAGAAAGGTAGAGAGTTAATGGGTATTATTGTATCAGAAAGTTCGAGCTTTATCTCTCCTATAGAACATATCGTTGAAGATGCTAAACAAGGCAAGTTATGTATTCTGGTGGATGATGAACAGAGAGAAAATGAAGGTGATTTGATAGTTCTAGCGGAAAAAGTTACTAGTGATGCAATTAATTTCATGATAACTCATGGTAGCGGTATCGTATGTTTGTCTATTACAGAAGATCTCATGTATAGATTGGGGCTAGAATTTATGCCGAAAAGGCATGTTAATGATAATAGTGCGTCTTTTGCTACTTCTATAGATGCTCGTTATGGAATTACAACAGGTGTTTCTGCTTGTGATAGGGCTAGTACCATATTAGCAGTTGTTGATCGAAATGTTCAAAAGGATGATTTTGTAACACCAGGTCATATTTTCCCTATTGTGTCTAAGAAGGGCGGTGTATTGGAAAGATCCGGTCATACGGAAGCGAGTATTGAGGTTGCAAAAATTGCTGGATTAGCTCCGGTTGCTGTGGTGTGTGAATTAATGAATCCAGATGGTACAATGTCAAGGTTACCTGATATTATAAAATTTTCTCAGCATCATGGTATTAAAGTTACTACTATAGATAGGCTTATTCAATATGTAAAGGCACACTGATATATTTAGGAGTAGGATTTTTTCGTGGATATCATAGTAGAGAATCGAAAAGTAAGATTTAATTATTTTATTGTCCAAGAATTTGATGCCGGTATTGTGCTGATTGGTAGTGAGGTAAAGTCTTTACGCCAAAGAAAGGTAAGCATAGCCGAATCGTATATTACTGAGCGTAATATGGAATTGTGGCTATGTAATCTTCATATTTCGGAGTATAGTCAAGCAAGTACCAGAAATCATATTCCCACTAGGCCTAGGAAATTGTTATTAAAGAAAAAGCAAATATATAAAATATCTGGAAATATGAAAAATGATGGGTTTACTGTTGTCCCATTATTTTTATATTTTACTGAGAAAGGGATAGCTAAAGCTAAAATTGTGATAGTGAAGGGAAAGAAGCTTCGTGATAAAAGGGAAGCTATAAAAACTAGAGATTGGAATCGAGAAAAGAGTCGTATACTGCGTGGCCATTAAGAGTGATTATTTTGTGTTCCATTCCATAAAAGCGTTAGTGGTGTATTGGGATATAAAATTACTTAGTTTGAAGATTCCACGTCGTAAAAAAAAAAAAGAGTATTATACAAGTTCGTACAGTATAGTGTGTGTGTTTCAATGTTTAAATTTGTAATTAGATTGAGATATATAAATGGATTGTTGATGTTGATAGGTGCAAAGGTTCATCAGATTGCTTAGGATTTATTGGTAGATAAAAATATCACGCTTGTTCGTCTGTATAACGGTTAGAAAATATTATGCTATAGAAAAAATCTGTCAAAGATAATGTCCTATCGAAAGGTTGTTTATAGTATATATTTTACTTTGTGATGAAATTATTAGAAACTTTTTTAAGTAAGGAACAAAAAAGTTATCATTAACATTGCACAAATTCATATTATTTAAAAAAGTAAGGTAGCATTAACGATGTTACTCTTAATGTAAGACTTTTTAGATGAGGAACTTGGTAATTGCTTTTAAAAAACTACAAAAGTTTTCTAGGATATAAAAAACTTTATTGATTTGCAAATTCCACTGATACTGAAAGCCCATCTTCATGAGTTGCTAGTTGATTGTATATCACATGTTCGGCATTACAAACAGCTTTTAGATCATTTTCCAGTGAAATCGGAAAATTATAGTTTTTGCTGTTAATGATTAGTTTGTATATCTTGTATTTAACTGATACTTGAGCATTAGCTTTTGTTTTTCTTACCTGGTTAAGTATTTCTATGAAAACTTCACCCAACTGCTCATCTGATTTACTGTAGGAACTAATATTTGGAGTGGGCCAGTTGTTGTGGTGATGTATAGAGCTATGACTGTAAAGGGTGTTGTATATCTCTTCTGTAATATATGGTATAAAAGGTGCTAACATTTTCAATAGTTCTCTCAACACGAAAGATAGTGTATTTACAGCACTTAGGGTTTCTTTGTCGCTTGTGAATTCACCGTATGCTCTTTTTTCACTATTTCAAGGTAATTGTCACAAAAATCTTGCCAAAAAAAAGATTCTATATGGTCAAGAGCAATACAGTACTCAAATGAGTTAAGATTTTCTGTTGCTTTAAGAATAACTTTGTATAACTTTGACAATATCCATTTATCCATTGTTTCTGTTGAATGTTGTAAATCTGGTTTTTCATATTGACCAATAAACGTTGATACAAACTTACTTGCATTCCAAAGTTTAGTGGTAAATCTTTTCCCGAGTTTTAAAATTTCGTTAGAGAATGTTGTATCAGCTCCTAGCTTGGAATTTGCAGCCCAATAACGTACTACATCTGCTCCATATTCTTCTAGTAATTTGTTTGGGGTTAAAGTATTTCCTTTTGATTTACTCATTTTAGTTTTATCTTCTGCAAGACACCAGCCACTAACCATAATGTTATTCCAAGGAATGTTATTGTTATGATAGTAAGCCTGAACGATGGTATAAAATGCCCAAGATCTTATAATTTCATGACTTTGAGCTCGTAAGTCATTAGGAACTTGCGATGTCTTAAATTGTGGTGATAATGAACTGGTGGCCCAGGTATCCATTATATCACCGTCTGCTTCCACTTCTTCCTTTTTATATCCTTCAGGTAAATCATGTCTGGGATCTACTGGTAATTTAATCATGTCTGCAAGTATTATTTTCTTATCTTCTGCTTTGGAGTACCAAACTGGAAATGGTATTCCAAAATACCTTTGGCGTGATATACACCAATCCCAATTTAATTCTTCTATCCAGATTTCTATTTGTTTGCGCATAGATTTTGGGTGCCAATTAATTTTGTGTACTTGTTCTAACAATTCTTTTTTTATTTCTACTACTTTGATGAACCATTGGTAACTTAGTAATATTTCAATTGGTGCCCCTGATCTTTCTGCGCATTTGACATTATGTAAGATTTCTATTTTTTGCACTAATAGACTACTTTGGTCTAGTATTTCAAGTATTAATCTCCTGGCTTCTGCTACTGGTAAACCATGTAACTTATTGCATGTGTCATTTCCTTCTGTTGTATTGCTATTCAAGTTACATATGGTTCCTGATTTACTAATAATAATTTTAGTATCTAAATTGTGCTTATTCCACCAATATACATCCATTTCATCTCCAAATGTACAGCACATTACAAGACCAGTTCCTTTATCTATTTTTACTTGATCATCCGGTAATATTTTCACTTTCTGTCCAAAGATTGGTACTATTGCATTCTGTCCAAGAAGATGTTGATATCGTATATCTAAAGGGTTAAAAAGAACAGCAACACACGCTGGTATCAACTCAGGACGTGTTGTAGCAATGTTGATTAACTCTCCAGTCTCTGTAGTAAATGTTATTGTATTCATATAAGATAACATTTCATTTTCTTCAACTTCTGCACGTGCTATAGCTGTCTGATCAATACAATCCCAGAATATGGGTTGTAGTTTTCTGTATAGTTTCCCCTTTTTATATAGGTTTATAAATGATGCCTGTGATATTTTTTGAATTTCTTTGCTCATGGTATGATATTCTAAGTGCCAATCGTAACTGATTCCTACGGATTGAAAAAGTTGTTTAAACTGCATTCTAAATTCACTTGATACCTGCGTACATAGCGCGTTAAATTCTTGTCGACTAATATCTGTTGCACGTATTTTTCTTGTTTTCTCTACTAAACGTTCAGTTGGTAACCCGTTATCATCAAATCCTATAGGATATAATACATCCTTTCCTAACATTCGTTGATATCTTGCAATGAAATCTGTATGGCAATAACTGAAAACATGTCCTATGTGCAATTGTCCTGATATTGTTGGAGGAGGAGTATCAATTACGAATTGATTCTTTCCCGAATTTTTCCATTTATACAGCTTTGCTTCATTCCAGAACGTGTTATATTTTTTTCTTTTTATGTCTTTGAACTGGTATTTATTATTGAAAATAGGCTGCATTATGAAACATTTTACTTACTATACTACCTAAGTATAAAAAATTGCTGCAGGTGAAACAATGATAATTTTATAAATACTTAAATTATCTAGTGTTGCTAAATAGCTATATAATCAAGTTCTTTATACCATAGCAAGACACGAATACTAAATCATTTTTTGCAAACGCGTTTCTATATAACAGTTGGAGTTTTATTTTAGAAGGTTATTTGTATTACTTTTGTTTATACATAGGTATGCTAGAAGTGGAATTGTTGAAAATTAGTGTATTTATTCTATTTTTTTAGGCATGTCTTGAAAAATTTAGGGTACATGTTTTTAAACCTTAGCCATGTTACGTATTTTAATTTAACTGTTAATTATCAGATATATGTAAAGCTATACTTTGCAAGTTTTTATTAAAGTCTTATAATAAATGATCCTTATTTTTTAATCATTTTAAATTTCTAATGATTCATTTAATAGATGTGCCGCTTTTAATGGCATCCATATTTTCAATTGTCTATCCACTTATTCCACGTGTACCTTCTTATTCAAAAATACTTACAGTCTTCATATTTATGCTTACAAGCTGTGCTGTGGGATTATTATTGTATATACATATCACTGACGATTTTTCATTTTATAATGTGTATTATAATTCTCATACCGATAAACCTTTGTTGTATAAAATATTTGGTATTTGGGGTAATCATGAGGGTTCTATCTTATTATGGGTATGGATAATAAGCTTATATGCTTTATTATTGGAGACTTTTCTCGATGAGGAAGATTTTAAAAAAATAGCTATATCAATACAACATGTAATTAATTTCGGTTTTTTATCGTTTACTTTATTGGTATCTAATCCTTTTATGAAGATGCCTACTGTTGAATATGAAGGGTTAGGGTTTAATCCTATATTACAGGATATGGGGTTAATGATACATCCTCCTGTTTTGTATCTAGGATATGTAGGATTTAGTGTTGTGTTTTCTCTTGCTATTGCTGGCCTGATTGTTAAGAAGGATAATGTAGCATGGGCGATAGTTGTTAATAAGTGGGCTTTAGTTGCCTGGTCGTGTTTGACTTTAGGAATAGGGTTAGGTAGTTGGTGGGCTTATAGAGAGTTAGGTTGGGGAGGATTCTGGTTTTGGGATCCAGTTGAAAATGCTTCACTTATGCCTTGGTTACTTGGTGCAATTTTAATTCATTTGTTGCCTTTAGTTGAGAAGTTTAACATGTTTTATAATGTTGCAACTTTATTATCAATTTGCTCATTTATAATGAGCCTTATTGGCACATTTTTGGTTAGATCAGGTCTTTTTGATTTCTGTACATACTTTTGCTAATGATCCTGAACGTGGCTTCTATATATTAGTGCTAATTAGTGTCATAATTAGCAGTGGCATTATAAGTTTTGTTTGTTTTGCAGAAAAAGTTCGAGAGAGAAAATGTGCTTTTTTTACTCTTTTCTAAGGTCACAATGTTACTATTGAACAATGTCCTATTGTTAACGGCTTTTTCTATAGTATTTATTGGTACTCTATATCCTATTATATTAGAATTCGTAACTAGTGATATTATTACCGTGGGAGCTCCATATTATAATTCTTTGCTTAATTATTTGATGTTCTGTACTTTATTGTTGATGACGGTTGTTTTGGGATTAGATGAGAAAAAAAACAGAATCTTAATAGAGAATTTTAAATTTTCTGGTCTTGGTACTTTGCTTTTTCTACCTTTTATTATGGATAATAACTTTTTTATTGTAATAATGCTTTTTGTTGTCAGTTTTATTGTTTTTGTCAGTATTAGAAAATTATTGCAGGAAAATTAAGGTATTTTCAGTTACATTTTGCGAGACTGTGAAATTAGCTAAATCTTGTTCTAAAAGATATTATTCTATGTTAATTTCTCATATCGGCGTCGCTGTTTTTGTATTTGGAGTAATTGCTTCTACCGTATGGGATGAAACTTGTGAGCTTTATATGCGTGAAAACAGCTCTATTAATATCAAAGATTTTCAAATTGTTTTATCTAGATTATCCTTTGTAGAGCACAAAAATTATAGTGCAATACGTGGAAAAATTTTTGGTAGTAAAATCCGGTAATGTTATAGGTAAGATATTTCCTGAAAATAGATTTTATACAATTGAAGGTACAAGAAATACAGAAAGTTCTATATACAGACATTGGTTATCTGATATTTATGTTGTTATTGGTGATATAGATAAAGTAAAAGGTATAGCTGTGAAAATATATTATAAACCTTGTATGAATTTAATATGGCTAGGATTTTTTATTAATAACGTTTGGTGGTATTACAGGACTCTTTTCTGAGAGGAGTGCAAAAAAATTATCAGTGTCTAAGTCGTTAATGGGAGTTGATATTCCTTCTAATATATAGAGAGTGCAAGTAGAGTAATGCACTTATGTAAAAAAAGTGTATTTTCATATATCTGTATTGCATGGGTATGAGGTGAACCATTTTGTAATGGAGGCTGTAAGTTTGTTGCCTAATATGTGACAATGCAAGGTAGTGTAAAACGTTATATAAGCCTGCTAACTCGTGAATAGAGAATATGTTTTGGTACAAATATGTGCAGATAAGTGTTTTATGGTAAAGTTGATAATGGAGATAATATGTAAATTTTATTATTTATTAAATGAATCCCTAAGCGGAGTAGTTACTTATGGGTTGGATATTAAGAAACAGAGTGGATAGGAGGAAAGAGTTTTTAATTGTGTATGTATAAGATTTTCTTCTAATGATTTGTTTTGTGAACAAAATTGAGTAAAATTAAATGTGTATAAAATATGAGTGAGATATGAGCAAATTTATTGCTTTACCCAATAGAAGCATTGTGATGTTATATGGTTTAGATGCTAAGCAGTTACTAAATCGAACTACCACAAACAATGTTTTTAGTTTAACTCACAATAAATCTATTTATACGCTCCTTTTTGGGTGCTAATGGCAGATATCTATATGATTTTTTTGTTATTCAGTATGAGAAATGTATATTATTAGATTGCTATAGCGTAGATAAAGGAGAGATTATTGAGAAATTCTTATTATACAAATTGCAATCAAAAGTGGTTATTAAAGAAAAAAAACATTATAAAGTTGGAGTGTTTATTGGTGAGGATTACAGTAGGTATAGGTGTGGCTATACTTATTGTAAAAATGGTTCAATATTTTTTCAGGATCCTAGGTTGCCTAAGTTAGGGTTACGCGTAATATTTAATGAGTCTGACAAGATATTAAATGGGATACACAGTGATCTCGGGGAATACGAAGATTATGAAGTTTTAAGAATCAGTAATGGTGTACCAGATTGTAGTAAAGATATGGTAAAAGGTGTGTCGTTTCCCTTGCATTTTAGAATGGACGAGTTGAATGCAGTTGATTTTAATAAAGGTTGTTATATAGGACAAGAAGTAGTAGCACGTATGTATCGTGCTGGAATAAAGAAAAGTGTATACACTATAATTTCTGAGCATGGATTTTTTCCAGATGTCAAAATTACACATGCTGGGCAAGAAGTTGGAATATTGTTATCCAGTATTCGCAATTTAGGTTTGTGCTTGTTGGACGTGAGTTTAGTTAGTAATTTATGTGATTTAGAAATAGGAAATACTAAGGTAAAAATATTAAGGTAATAGAATTGTACTTGTGCTATTGTTTGCAGTATATGCTAAGTAACACTGTTGTAATGTGCTATCACGGTTGTTAGGAGTCAGTATATTTATCTTCGTGAATTTGGAGTTAATTTATTCCATTTTGCCTATAGGATAGTCTCCTGTGAAGCAAGCATCACAGTACTGAGGACTGCTGTTGTTACGCTTTGTGTTACATACAGCTTTATAAAGACCGTCTATACTCAAGAAGTGTAGGCTGTCACATCCCAATGTTCTAACAAGTTCGGCTTTTGATAATCTGTTAGCTATTAATTTTGACTCTTCTGGAGTGTCGATGCCGTAAAAACAAGATTTTATAGTTGGTGGGCTAGAAATTCTTAAATGTATTTCTTTGGTTCCAGCTTTATGTAATAGTGCTATTATGTTTTTTAATGTTGTCCCTCTAACAAGACTATCATCTATTAAGGTTATAATTTTTCCTTTTAATATAGAAGAATTGATATTGTGTTTTAATTTTACTCCCATATTTCGCATATAGTCATTGGGCTGAATGAAAGTTCTACCCATATAGTGATTTCTAATAATACCAAAATCGAAAGGTATTTTTGTATATTCTGCAAATCCCAATGCGGCTGGTATACCAGAATCAGGTACTGGTACTATCATATGTGTATCTTGTGGTACGGGATTTTCTTTTGCCAATTCTTTTCCTATATTCTTGCGTATTTCGTAAATAGACTTATTTTCCATTATGCTATCTGGACGTGCGAAGTATACATATTCAAAAATACAAAAACTTGATTTATGTTTTTCTAGCGGGAAAGAACTTGTTAATGTGTTGTTTTTATCAATTGTCACGAGTTCTCCTGGCGAAATATCTCTTACAAATTGAGCTCCAACTATATCTAAAGAACAAGTCTCTGAAGCTATAATATATGAATTGTCTAGTATACCTAAGGTTAATGGTCTAATTCCAGACGGGTCACGACAACATATTAATGTGTCGTTTATTAACATTACTAACGAATAAGCACCTCTTATAGTTTGTAATGCGTATATGATGTTATTGAGAATAGTATCTTGTGTATTAATAGCAATTAAATGTGCTATTACTTCTGTATCTATATCCGATGAAAATACACATCCTTTTTCAATCAGCGACTTTCTTATTTTTTCTGCATTAATCAGATTACCGTTGTGAGCTATTGCTAGTCTTCCAAATTTGGAATCTAAAGTTATTGGTTGCGCTCCAAGTTTACTTCCACTTGTAGAATAACGTACATGTCCAATAGCAGTGTTCCCTGATAAGAGACCTATTTTTGATTGTTGATTAAAGATGCTGTTGACTTGTTCATTGGAGTAATGACAACAAAAAGTATTATTTTGTGATATCACTATTCCAAATGATTCTTGACCTCTGTGTTGTAGTGCATGTAATCCTAAAATGCAATTGACAGCAGCAAATTGGTTGTTTTGTATAGCGAATACTCCACATTCTTCATATATTTCGTTAAATTGCATAGTTAATTAGAGATTTAGAATACTGTCACCTAGTATTCTAGCATAGAAAGATAGAAAATTTAATAAATTATCTGTAATTTGTTATTACTAATAATGTGTAATCGCTATGAATTATTTTATTATAATCTGATCTGGTTTTAGTATCGAATAGGTAATCCTTATAGTGTACATATTCAAAAATCAATTTTTGTTAGTGGATTATAACACTCCGACTGAACTTTGCATGGTGCTGATATAAATTTAGAGATTGTAATAGTTCCGCTATATGTATGGTATCTTAACTATCAATTGTGCCATTTACAACACTTTAATCCATTGCGTGTCAAGTATACATATATGTATAGAACTCGATTATAATGTATAAATAATTTATCGATTTAAAAGTTTTTTGTATGAAATTTTATTTAATAACAGAACCTACAATGCCATACTTAATGGTACTGTTGTTGTATCAATTAAAATCTTAGATAGATGTATTGTTGTTTATATTTTGTAAAGGTTTTAACTTTGTAAAAAGATAAGCTCATACATTTACTTATGTTGTACATGTACAGTAGCTTGGTATTAGTTAGCATGTGCTAATATACCATGTGTTTGTTCATATAGTGTCGGATGTTTTATTGTAGTTCTGATTTGATTATTATGTACCCAAGTTTAAAAATTTCTGATTTTGACATTGGATAAATTGAATTACGTGTGTGATAACACTATAAGGCTATATTTTCACTTTCAGGTTGGAGGATACAATTGTGAGCTGCTAACTTTACACGGTATTAATATTGCTAGATACATAATTGAGGTGCCATGGCATTATAGTATAGGTTATTTAGTGTCTTCATATTTTGACAAATTTTTGACTTTTTCTATAAACATCGACTTGTTGTCCTCTAAAAGTAAGGTAATGTACTCCATAATATTAGCTATAGTACTCTCAACAGCACTGAAGTTATTGAAATGTGATAAAACATAATGTGAAAGAGCTATCGCACTTTTTGGGTGTCCTGTACCAAATCTAACTCTCCAGTAATCTTTTCCAAGTGTATTATCTATTGACCTAAGACCGTTATGACCCGCGTTACCACCACTTTTTTTTACTCTTATAGTACAGAAATCTATCTCCACTTCATCGTGGAAAACTATCACATTATTTAGTGGAATCTTGTATAAGCTTACTGCATTCATGATAGGACCACCAGAATTGTTCATGAATGTGTGTGGTTTCATTAAAATCACCTTATGTGAGTCAATATGACTTACTGAGACCAATGCATTGTGCTTCTCTACAAAGTCAGGAAAGTGAAACTTTCTGGCCACCGCATCTATGATCATAAATCCAACATTATGACGCGTCAATTCATACTTTTTACCAGGATTTCCTAAACCAGCCAACAAATATAGCATAGAGTAACTGATAAAAAATGCTAACTACTTTCTGACGAGATTCCACTAGATTGTTCAGCAGCCGACTCTTTTTCCACACTTGCACTAGAAATTGTCACTAGAGCCGGGTTATCTTCTTTCATTACTACGCTTACTTCTGGAGGAAGTTTCAGATCGTTGACATGTATAGAATGTCCTGCCGTCAAGTCAGATAAGTCTATTTTTACGCTTTGTGGTATTGCATTGGTAGAGCACTTGATGGATAGAGTACGATGCAGGATATTTAACACTCCACCCCTTTTAATGCCTATGCACTTTTGTTCATTAGTGAATATGAGTGGAACCTCTACTTTTATTTCTGTTCCATAGTCAATGAACTGGAAATCTACATGCTGTATCCTGTCAGTTACGGGATGTTTTTGTATATCCCGCATTAACACGTATTCTTTTTTTGTTATCTATTTCTAGTTCAATCAGATGTGTCGACAATCCAGCAGACCTATATTTGCTTAAAAATTCCCTATCAGATAAAAATATACTCAAGGGACTTCGGCCTTTACCATAGACTACTGCAGGTATTGAACCACTGGATCTCAAAGCCCGCGAAGGACCAGTACCTACATTTTCCCTCAAACTTGCATTAATTCTTACTATACTTTGATCTGTCATCAAAAATCCTTCTGAAAATTTCTTACATTTAAACACCCTGAGCCTTACATTGTTATCATATTAAGACGATATTGCAATATAAAAATTACCTGCAAGATTCTGTATTATTTAAATGAATGTTTAAAATTAAATTTATATTAGTTATACGGGCAATGGTTTATTTATTTCGACAACGATCGGTTTGTGTCTTTATTAAGATGTGGGGTGATTTCTAGTTATTAATACAATTTGTGTAGGGAAAATATATACATGATTACCCCAAATACCAAATATTTTATACAACAAAGGTTTATCGGTATGAGAATTATAATACACATTATAAAATGAAAAATCGTCAGTGATATGTATATATAATAATAATCCCACAGCACAGCTTGTAAGCATAAATATGAAGACTGTAAGTATTTTTGAATAAGAAGGTACACGTGGAATAAGTGGATAGACAATTGAAAATATGGATGCCATTAAAAGCGGCACATCTATTAAATGAATCATTAGAAATTTAAAATGATTAAAAAATAAGGATCATTTATTATAAGACTTTAATAAAAACTTGCAAAGTATAGCTTTACATATATCTGATAATTAACAGTTAAATTAAAATACGTAACATGGCTAAGGTTTAAAAAACATGTACCCTAAATTTTTCAAGACATGCCTAAAAAATAGAATAAATACACTAATTTTCAACAATTCCACTTCTAGCATACCTATGTATAAACAAAAGTAATACAAATAACCTTCTAAAATAAAACTCCAACTGTTATATAGAAACGCGTTTGCAAAAAAATGATTTAGTATTCGTGTCTTGCTATGGTATAAAGAACTTGATTATATAGCTATTTAGCAACACTAGATGAAGTGTGTATGATTCCAGGATTAATGTGTGATTTTTGCAGACTTAACATGTAGTTAAAGTGGTTTACATAGTTTGCAACATACTGATTTAGTAAATTATATTTTTATTGTAATGTTCTACCCAATGTAATAACTTTGACTTCTTTAGCACCTGATATAATAAGTTTGTGTGCGCAAGTTCTTGCCGTTATACCGGTTGTTATTATATCATCAACGAGTAGTATGGTTTTGTTTTTAATAAGATGTTGATTTCTTACTGCGAAGGCTTTTGTAGTATTTTTTCTCTCATTTTAGTGGATAGAGTATATTGCGGAATTGTATCTAAAATTCTTTCTAATACAAAAAGTTCTAAAGGTATTTTACAATGTTTGCTTAAAGCTTTAGCAAGTAGAGTGGCTTGGTTGTATTTTCTTTGTCGTAGTCTTTTTTTATGTATTGGTACTGGTATTATGGTAGTGATGCCATTAAACAGATTTGGGTTTTTGTTGTGCATCCATTTTGCATAGGTTTTAATGTGTAGTGTATTGTCGAAAAATTTGAAATTTAAAATCATGTTTTTACTATACTCGTTGTATACAAAAACGGATTCTAATTCTTTAAATGTTGGTGGGTTTGTTATGCATTTTCCACATATTGATATTTTCTGTGGGAGGGTAGATCCACAAGAAATGCAGTAGTTGCCATCTAAAAAATTTATATCGTTTTTACATACTGTACATAAATCACAACCAGCAGGAATAACGCATTCACAATTTGCACATGTTTTTGGAAAGATAAAGTTTAGAATTTTACCCAACATTTATGCTGTAGATAAATTGAAAAACTGTTTTATGAATTCTTCATATATATTTGTGAGTTGATTAATGTCGGATATAGAGGTGCTTTCATTAACTTTGTGCGCTGTTTCATTTTTTAAGCCAAGCTCTATTACTGGGCAGAAATCTTTGACAAATCTTGCATCTGAAGTACCGCCAGATGTACTTAATATCGCAGATTGTCCAGTGATTTTTTCAACAGCTGAAAATAACACCTTAGAATGCTGATCTGGAGATGTGATGAATGGCTCTCCAGATACTGATGTAAATAGTTTGTATTTTTGTGTTGTTTCAGCACAAATATTATTAATTATATTAAATAATGATTTATCAGTATGCATATTATTGTATCTAATATTAAGATTAGCGACAATTGTGTCAGGGATAACATTTCCTGCTGTGTTTCCTACATCTACTGATGTAATTTCACAGTTTGAAGGTGAAAAGTGCTCATTTCCATTATCAAGAGTTATGTTATTTATTTTGTGTAAAATACTAACCATATTATCTATTGGATTTTCTGCGAGTTCTGGATAAGCAACATGTCCTTGTATTCCATTGCAAACTATTTTGAAGTTCATAGAACCCCTACGACCTATTTTTATAGTATCTCCAACTGCTGATTTAGAGGTAGGTTCTCCAACAATACAGTAATTAATTTTTTTGTTATTATTAGTTAACCATTCCAATACTGCTGGTGTTCCGTATTTAAAATAACTTCCTTCTTCATCTCCAGAAATGAGTAGACTAATAGAACCAGTAACTTCGTTAAAATCTATTCTTGATACTGCTGCTATGAAAGCGCATATAGCTGATTTCATATCAACAGCTCCTCGACCATATAAGATATCATCTTCTATATGACCAGCAAAAGGATCAAATTTCCATTTTTCTAGATCTCCGATGGGTACTACGTCTGTATGCCCTAAAAAAACATAAGTTAGGGGATTGATTTCCTAGCTGTGCGTACAAGTTACGTACTTGTATTGTATCATCACCGAAATCTAAAATGTTACACGTGAATCCATATTGTGATAATACACTTGACAGGAAATCTATTGCTCCGTTGTCTGCTGGTGTAACACTAGGGAACGATATTAATTCTTGAGACAATGTTACTGGATTGAGTGTCATAGATTATTACATAACAAAATAACTCCATGATATTTTATTTGTAGAAACTTTCAAGACATAAAGCGATTTTGTTGTATTATATACCAAAAATAGTCTTTATTTATGATTGATCATAATTGAGTTTAAAGAGGTAACCACTTGTAGTTCTATGTGTAAATTGATCTTGTCTCTAAAAATGGATTTAATTAAACAATCATTATTTAATTTTTTGCAGAGATTCTACTTTAAATCTGTTTTTATTTTTAACGTAAGCGCTATAAGCATGAACAAATACTTAAAACACTTCGATCAAGTTCAATTTATTCTTCTGGCTCTTTGTTCTTTACAGCGTCATAGTTTACCATTCTAAACCTATCCTTCAGTAACGAAATAGCGTGGTTGCTAAATCCATTGTTACTTAGTGCTACTGCACCTAACTGTAACCCTACTTCGTATGTTTCAGGGATTAAGTAATGAGCTCCAAGCTCTTTGTATATTTCAACATTGTTCAAGTCAGGAAGCCTAACAATGATTATTATATGCGGAAAATTTTTTGCAACTAAAGAGATGATCTTTTTTTATCGTGACTTCATTGTTAATTGCAATGATTATCATCCTAGCGCGTGATATTGCCATAGACTGCAAAGTGTTCAACTTTGTCAGATCTCCAAGGTATACAGGAAAGCCTTCATCTTTGCCATCTTTAACAATTTTTGGTTGTATATCAGATGCGATGTAATTTACATGCTCCGCAACTAGCACTTTTGCAACCATGTGTCCTACTCTTCCGAATCCTACTACTATCACATGTTGGTCAAGGTCTTTTGTGTCTAGGGTGAGCTCTTGAGGGTTTAGAGATATTTTCTTTTTGGTAATCAACTTTGATATCCAATCCCCTAGCACTGCTAATAGTGGAGTAAATGCCATAGTGACAGTTGTGATCATCATAAGAGTTTGTGCTAAGTCGTTTGATAGAACATTTTTTTCTGCTGCAATACCAAATAAAATGAAAGCAAATTCTCCCCCCTTGGGACAACAGTAGTCCTGCTTGTATGGATGCTGCTAGGTGAAACCTAAAAAATCTGCATAGTACGAAAATTATAAAGGACTTCAATGCTATTAAAGAAAAAGAAGCTAATGCTATTATTGGTAATTTGTTGAGCACGAATTTAATGTCAATTGACATTCCGACCGTCATGAAGAACAAACCTAGTAATAACTTTTTGAACGGTAATACTACTTGTTCTACGTCGTGTCTATATTCAGTTTCTGCAACAAGAAGTCCAGAAACAAATGCTCCTAATGCCATTGATAAATTGAAATTCTCAGTAATAAATGCTGCCCCTAAAACAATCAACAATGTAGTGGCTATAAAAATTTCATTGCTTTTTATCGCAGCAATGGTATTGAAAAGAGGCCTTAACAATAACCTTCCTGTAATAAAAATTAAAGTCAAAGCGACCGCCGCTTTAATAAAAGAATATAATAGAGATATAGGAATACTATGGTGCGACTCTCCTGTTAGCAATGGTAGCAACACAATTAGTGGTACAACCGCAAAATCTTGCAGCAGTAGAACCGCTATTGATAGTCTTCCGACTTGCGTCGACTGATATCCTTTCTCTTGTAAGACCTGTAGTACAATTGCTGTTGAAGATAAAGCCAACGCCCCTCCTATTATAATGGACCCTTTAGAATCTATGCCAAATTTATTTGAGATATACCATATTGCTGATGTTGTTACTATAACCTGTAATGTTCCAAACCCAAAAACATGTAACCGCATAGCAATTAATCTTTCAAATGTAAGTTCAATACCTATTAAAAATAATAAGAAGACTACTCCAAACTCCCCTAGGTTCTGTATTATAACAGATGATTCCACTAGATTAAGGCCATGTGATCCAATAACAGTTCCTGCTACAAAATACCCTAATACAGGGCTGATATTTAACTTCCAGAACAGAACTACTATTACTATCGCCGCGGAAAGAAGCGTTATTATATCCAACAAATATTTAGAATCATGCATAGGAATCTCTTAATTAACCAACAGAACTATAATCTCGAGATTTCCACTTTATGGAACAGCCAATACTTGGCTTCTGATTATCAGGTGCTGTACCTGTTTTTGAGATGAACTTCATGGCACTAAATAAATCTCTATCTTCTTGTTTAGTGTTTTCCTGACTCATCCTTCCAGAAGCATCAAATCTTCCCCTATAGCACAGTTCCAGCTTCCTATTAAAACCAAAAAAATCGGGTGTACACACAGCTCCATAGTTTTTTGCAGTTACTTGATCCTCATCAATAAGATATGGAAAACTCATGTTATGTTCTTGAGCAAACTTTACCATATTGTGATATGAATCTTCGGGATAGGAGACAGTATCATTAGGCATGATTGCTACAGTGTGGATATCATAATTATTTTTTAATGTCTCAACATCATATATTAAATTTTTTATTATTGCTTTAACATACGGACAATGATTACATATAAACATTACCAATAAACCACTGCCTTTATGACAATCATCTAAACTGTATAATTTTCCATCTACAGACTTTAATAAGAAATCCACAGCAATAAACCCTTTATTTATTGTAGGAGTATTAAGGGCTACCATAATGTAATCTCCGAAACATGAAATTTTACTACACCGCTCTATTCTAAGATACAATGTCTATTAAAGTCAAATAATTATATAATTCACTAAAGTTACATAAAAGGTTTTACTACAACCATAATTATGATAATTATTATTAACAAAGTTACTGATTCGTTAAGACACTTAAAATAAAAGGGGGATTTGGCGTTATTTTTCGTAACGAAGTCTTTTCTATGTTTAAACAATAGCGTTTGAATAACACAGATTAGTATGACGCATGTTACTTTTATTTTGAACCACAAAAAGTGGTATGCAGCTGTAATGAAAGATAATACAACACCAAAAGTGAGGCTAGCAATCATGGCTGGGGTGATAATGTAAAATAGTAATCTTTTTTCCATGATGTTAAGTAAACTATAACTATCAGAATGAACAGGAGTTTGTGCATGGTACACATATAGCCTAGGCAAATACAACATACCTGCCATCCAAACGACTATCGATATTATATGAAACGCTTCTATCCAGTGATTATAATCTATCATTACAACCGATCACCCTATAAAACATTCACAAGTCTACATTATATGTTATTTCTTTGAAAATACAATATAATTTAGTAACTTCCTTTAAGATATACAACGCATGAATTGAGAACTTTTTAATTGATATACAATGTGTTACTTATATTATGGAGAGAAGGCACTTTACTTTGTGTTGAGTAAAAAAGAAGAATCTCTAGTGTATACTTGGTAAGGAAAATACATTTGGAACAATTATAAGAACTGCAATGTATTTTTAGTAAATATGAGTCCAGTCAATAAGAAAACAAACGTGCTTGCAGCACGTAATTAATAAAGGTAGCTAAATTCTAGTACTTACGCATGCATAAGGTGCGTGCTGTTTCTACTATGTCCTCAATTTGAGGTAGGGAGAGCTTTTCTAGGTTGGCGGCGTAGGGTAATGGAACATCTTTTCCTGTGATCCTTATCATTGGGGCATCTAAATAATCGAATGCTTGTTCCATTACTAATGCGGATATTTCAGCTCCTATGCCTGAATATGGCCACCCTTCTTCCACACTGATGATTCTACTTGTCTTTTTTTACGGAACTTAGTATCGTTTCTCTGTCGAGAGGCCTTAGAGTTCTTAAATCTATAACTTCTGCATTTATTCCTTCTTGTGCTAGAAGTTCTGCTGCTTCCAATGCGAGTTTAACTTGTAGAGAAAAGACTGTTATTGTGATATCAGTGCCCTCTTTAACTATAGCGGCTTTTCCTATTTCAACCATATGGTCTGGTGTTAAAACTTCATCTGCTACTTCATGCTTATGTCCATACGCAATTTCATTTTCAAGAAATATTATAGGGTTTGGATCCCTTATAGCAGCCTTTAATAGTCCTTTGCAGTCTGCGGCAAAATAAGGAGCTATTACTTTTAGTCCAGGAACATGTGAGTACCATGAAGCATAGCATTGAGAATGCTGAGCTCCTACCCTTGCAGCTGCCCCATTTGGTCCTCTGAATACAATAGGACAATTCAATTGCCCGCCCGACATGTAATTGGTTTTTGCTGCGGAATTAATGATTTGATCTATTGCTTGCATAGCAAAATTAAAAGTCATGAACTCTACTATGGGTTTTAATCCTGAAAATGCTGCACCTACACCTATGCCTGTGAATGCGTGCTCAGTTATAGGTGTGTCTATAACTCTTTCTGGGCCAAATTGATCAAGTAATCCCTGAGTAACTTTGTATGCACCTTGGTATTCACCTACTTCTTCTCCTATGATTAGCACTGTATGATCACGCTCCATTTCTTCCCGTATTGCTTCACATAGTGCTTCTCTGACAGTTAAAGTTTTCATAATTTGATGCCTTGGTTACTTTTTGAGTAATTATATGTAAAAAAGGCACATACGCAAAATATAATTTTAAATGTTAGTTGGCGTTTAAGATATGTTCGAGCATGTGTATAAACAAGTGATGTGTTGCTTTTGTAGGGAACCTCATAATTTATTTACATAAATATTAAGCATAATTGTTTGTAATAATTTCATTTCAATACTTTGTAGATATGTAGTCACAGATAGTTCCCCTATTAAAGAAATTACTAGTAAATACAGAGGATAAAAGTATTAAAATCTACTACGCATACTTTGGTCACTTTGATCATCTTGTACTGGTAGTTCTATATCGTCCTTGCTAGGAGTATTACTATAGCAGTGTGATTCTATTGCATAATATAATACGACTCCTGCAAGAATTATTATGGAACAGCATATAATACCCACTGAAATTGCTGCGTTAATACTTGCAATATGTGGATCATCAGCGAGGTATCTATTAGTCAATGTATATTGTGCTATAATGCCCAACACTGCCAATGTGCTAATACCGATTATAGAAAATGTTATTTGTTTACTGTAAGACTTGTCAAGTGATGTGGGTTTTGTTGCGGTGTGTGGAGGTTCTATTGTTGGTTGTGTCGGGAGTTGTATAGGTAATACGGGAGGCAAGTCTTCTGCTGATGAGATAGTATGTGGTCGTGTATTTTTCGGTGATTGACTTTGAATAGTTAATACTGTGTCCAGTATTTGATCTTTATCATCGTCTTGAGATGTAACTGCCTCTGTTTTTGTAGTGTGTATAACATTGCCAGGTGTGGATCTGCTTCTTGGTGTTTGTGGTGATACAGCGTTGTAAGGTATTTCTGCACGTATATATATATTATACTTCTGCAACAATCGAAGCATTTCTGAATCACTTATTAGCATCCTTCTGAGAAGCTGTTTCATTCTGTTGGTTTCGCCTTTGAAGTATATTCTACATAACTCGTCTTTGATATTAGTCTTAGTGGTAAGATCCGTAATATCAGGTATTTCAGCTGTGTTTTGAAATTGTGCTTTTACTTCCTCTTTCAATGATAATTTCATTGAGACTCTTGTACTGCAACCAAATATTATATGGACGAAAGATATATAGTTTTCTATATTTGCATAAGTTGCTCTCGCTGTTGAATTATCGGGAGTTATCTTACAAACTGTGGTGTGTACTTTTTTTCAGGCTGTGGATGATGTTCAAAAACGTTTTCTTGAATAATGGGCAGTAAATTTATTGATTGATCGTTTAATACATATACATAGAGATTTGCGGTACACACATATTTTTTGATTGCTAAAAGATTAATTAACATTCTTGATACACGGTCTTTAGGCTCTCCTCCTGTTGTCGTTAAGCATATTAATGCATGCATTTTTTCTTTTTCTATATCAGATGCAACAGTAACTCTGAGTGTACTTTTTATATGATCCAGGAAATATGTTACATATTGGAAACTTATTGCATATTTTTACAATGGGACAAAGCCGTAATATTTTACCAGTAAGTATCAAATTATCTTTTAAGTTCTCATTGAGCGTTCCTATGTTAAGATACTGACCCATGTTAAACATAACACTAAAGGATATATGTGTTAATGGTTTCTTGGGATTTTTAGAACATAGTCGGACCGCTTGAGCAATATATTGCGTTAATGTACGCTCAAAAACTTCTACTAATGCTAGCGTGTCGAAATTAGAATGAGTTGTGATTTTGTCTAAATCTAACGTTAGGTGGTTTTGACCATTATTAATGCATATTTTGCAGCTTCTAATAAGTTCTCTTGTTGATTGTTTATCAGTAGCTGAATATGGTAAAATAAGATTAGGAACAATATAAAATGATAAAAAATTAATAAAACATTCAGATATGCATTCTTCTGTTACAGTGTCATCGCTATCTTGTCGTTCTAGTATGTATAATGTTTCGTACGTATCACCTGATACTACATGCGATATTGCATGTGAAAATCCTTCAAGGACTGCTTCTCCTAATGCCGTAATAGCGTCATTGTGCTTTGTTAGGAGAGGCTTTAATTCTTGTTCAGCAGGATTAAGCATATTAATTATTTGAATCTATAAAAAAATTTAAGTGCCCGAAAGAAGATTTGAACTTCCATAATTTAAAAAAAATTACTAGCACCTGAAGCTAGCGCGTCTACCGTTCCGCCATTCGGGCATATAGCAGTTGATTTATTAAGGATTATACTGTAAGATCGTGGCTTTATCAATTAAATCTTATGGATATGCAGTTATCTGACGTAGATCAAATACTTATTGCTCGTAATCAAATTAATGACGGTCGTTTAATTAATATTGTCAGTGATTGTTTGTGTGCAGCAGATGGTGGAGAATTGTTTTTAGAAATGTGTGTTTCAGAAGCTCTAGGTTTCGAGTATGGAATTCTGAAATATGCGGATTTTAATTCTTACCAAGGGTTTGGGTTGAGATCTTTTTGTGAAGAATCTACAGCTTTTGTTTGTTCGTCTGAAATTACTGAACAAGAAATAGTTAATGCTGCATCTCTAGTTAAATCTATTAATAAAAATGGCAATGGTGGAGTTGTGCATTTAAAGAAGTCACAGTCTCTATTATACCCAGATGTTAATCCTTTGCAGGATATGAAGTTTGATTCTAAAGTGAAGCTTTTACAAGAAGTTGATGCTTATTTACGTAGTAAAAGTTCGTATGTTAAACAAGTAAAAACTTCTCTTAGTGGACAGTGGCAAATAGTTCAGATTATTTTGCCTGATGGAAGTAAAGTTCATGATGTTAGACCTCTTGTGAAGTTCAATGTTTGTGTTATTCTGGAGAAAGGTGGAAGAAAAGAAAGTGGTTCTTCTGGTCATGGAGGCAGGTCTTCTTATAAAGAGTTTGTTGGTGATGGCAAATGGCAGGCGATTGCTGATGCAGCGCTGTGTCAGGCGTTGGTTAACTTAGAATCGGTTGCTGCTCCTGCTGGAGAGATGACTGTTGTTTTAGGTCCTGGATGGCCAGGTGTATTGTTGCATGAAGCTGTAGGTCATGGATTAGAAGGGGATTTTAATAGGAAAAAGGTATCGGCTTTTTCAAATTCTATAGGTAAAAAAAGTAGCAGCGGATGGGGTGACTGTTGTTGATGATGGTACTATGTTGGGACGTAGAGGTTCCATTAATATAGATGATGAGGGAGTGCCTTCAAGTTATAATATTTTAATTCAGGATGGTGTTTTAGTTAATTACATGCAAGATAAGATGAATGCTAATCTTATGAACACTTCTTCTACTGGAAATGGTCGTAGACAGAGTTATCGAGATATAGTAATGCCACGCATGACAAACACATATATGTTACCAGGAAATTATAGTCCAGAAGAGATAATATCAAGTGTCAAAAACGGGATTTATGCTGTGCATTTTTCTGGAGGTCAGGTGGATATAACATCCGGAAAGTTTGTATTTTCAGCTTCAGAAGGTTATTTAATAGAAAATGGAAAGGTTACATCTCCTATTAAAGGTGCTACTATTATAGGTAATGGTCCTGATGTTTTAACAAGAGTCTCTATGGTTGGTAACGACTTAGCACTTGATTCAGGAATTGGAACTTGTTCTAAGAACGGACAGGAAATACCTGTTGGTGTCGGACAGCCAACTCTTAAGATAGATAGTATTGTTGTTGGTGGAACAGAAGTATAAGAGACATTCTTGATGCTTGTTGTTAATTAAAGTAAATATTTGTCTGGGTTATTATTTGTGCGAGGCTTAGAGGGCTTTAGTGTAGCTTTTAGTGTTTCTATGTTTTTTTAAACAGTTGTATTTTCGTTATTTAAGCATGTGAAGGTAAGTTATCTACTGCACTGCTGGTGTCTTAATTTTTACGATGTGCTTGCATAGTAACGGACGTATGGACAAGAGATTCATAAATATTAGGAAGTCTTGGACTTGTTGTAAGTGTGAGTTTACTATGCAAGTGAAGTTATATAATAACAGCAATTTTTAAAGTTTGTGGTTTGTGAGGTGACTTTGTCTACTCCTTTAAAATCAGTAAGAATTTTTTATAATTTTGATGAGTAAGTTATTATAAATTTTTGTGATAGATTAGATAATAGTGTTTGCAAATTATAATTTTAAATAATGTTTTTTTATTGCGTATTAAAGATTCTGAAAATTTTTGGAATGTGATAATGCAAATATCTGTAGTATGTTGCTACAATTCTGTGTGGCTTTTATATGTGTACAATGCACTTGTACTAGCTTGTATAGTGGGTTTGCAGTGTATATATATTTGTTGAATTCGCCATGAAGAAAATTATTTACTATGTCTAAAGTGTATTATGTCCCCATCTTGTACTATATAGTCTCTGCCTTCAAACCTTACTTTGCCTACTTCTTTGCACTTTGCTTCTCCATTATACTTTATGTAATCATCGAAGCTAATTAATTCTGCTTTTATAAAACCTTTTTCAAAATCAGTGTGTATTACTCCAGCTGCAGTACCAGCAGTAGATAATCTTTTTATTGGCCAAGCACGTGCTTCTTGTGGTCCTATAGTGAAAAAGGTAATCATGTCTAGTAAATTATACATTGTTTTTACTACAGATGTTGTTCCTGACTCTTCTAAGTTAAATTCAGCCAAGAAAATTTGTCGTTCTTCTTCTGTTTCTAAGCTTGATACATCTGCTTCTAATTTAGCTGATATACAACAGAACTTGTTATGTTTTTGTTCCGCCATTATTTTTACTTTTTCTGACATAGCATTACCACTAGTAACATTTGATTCTTCTACATTACATACATACATCATTGGTTTTGTTGTAATCAGTTGTAATTGTTTAAGTTCATCACCAAGATGCTGTGCACTTTTTGCTAAATTTCCAGACTCTAATATGCTTAATACTTCCAATATATTATCCAGTTTTTTTCTTGGTTCTTTGTTAGCTTTGACTGCTTTCTCCACTATAGGTAATCTGCGTTTCAGACTTTCTATATCAGCTAAAATCAACTCCATTTCTACGACCTCCGCATCACTTATTGGATCTGCAGACTGATTAACATGACTAATGTTTTGATCGCTGAAGCACCTTAATACATGAATAATGGCGTCTACTTCTCTTATATGAGCTAGGAATTTATTTCCTAATCCTTCACCTTGACTTGCGCCACTAACTAATCCAGCGATATCAACACATTCAACTTGATTGTATATAATTTTTTTAGATGATGCCATTTTTGCTAAAGTCTTAAGTCTGTGATCCTGTACCATAGCTTTGCCTATATTTGGTTCTATCGTACAGAATGGATAGTTTGCAACTTCTGCTACTGTGGTTTGTGTTAATGCATTAAATAAAGTTGATTTCCCTACATTAGGTAATCCAACAATACCGCAATTTAATCCCATACTAACAATCAATGATCATAAAATCGAATTATATCATTGATTGTCCGTTAATGGTATTTATAAATTGGAGTACAAGTTGTTAATTGATGTTTGTTATAAAGGTGTTACAGCTGTTCTTTTTATATATTATTATGAAAGTCTAGTTTTAGGTAAATGTTAGTATGTTTTAGTACTCTGGTACGAACGTTAGTGTTATTTATTGTTTAACTATTGATATAAGATAAAAAAGGGAAGTATTGACATTTGCAGCATTGAAATTTTGTTTATGTGGTTATTTGATGAAGAGATCTTTAGAATGATACGACTATATTGCTATAATTGGATTAGCAGATACTTGCTAGAGAAAAACAATGTTTTTCGGTATGTGGATGTAAATTTTATTACATGATACATGTTTTAGGTTGCTTATTTGAGTATTAGATTATAGCTCTACAATTCTAATGTATGCTCTTATTAAGTTTACAGCATAATGTTCGATATTTAACTGTGTAAGTATAATTGTATAATTGTGGAATAAGGTACAGGTATTGTAGTATTTAGTATAACCACACTTAATTCTGTAGATAGCACAACACTGCTGCCTGTGCAGCGATTCCTTCTCCCCTACCAATGGATCCTAATTTTTCTGTAGTTGTTGCTTTTACATTAATACATGAAGAATCTACATTTATAAGTTGAGCGATATATTCCTGCATTTCTAGTGCGTGAGGCATAATTTTTGGTTGTTCACATATAATAGTTATATCAGCATTTGAAATCAGGTATCCTTTTTCTTTTGCTTTCTTTTTTTGCTTCTACCAAAAAGTAACTAGATTTTACATTTCTCCATGTGTCTGTATTAGGAAAATGTTGCCCTATACTCCCGCATCCAATTGCTCCTAGTATTGCGTCGGTTAGGGCATGTAGCCCTACATCTCCGTCTGAATGTGCTGTAATTACTTTATGGTAATTAATTTTAACACCACATATTGTGATAAATGATTCACTATCGTTGTTGTATATATTATCAAATTTATGTACGTCATAACCTGTTCCAATTCTAAACATTGGTTTATTTGCGTGTTTGTTCATAAAAATTTGCCTAAACTGATATTATAAATATAATTACCACATTCTATTATTGTGTTAGTGTAGTATATATTGAGTTTATAAATATATAGTATCAACAGTAAATTCTTTATTTGCGTATTTATGGAGATCCTACTTAAACTGGTATTGTAAAAATGACTACGATATTTTACTGATTGTCCTCAATGCAGATTATCGGCTTTGCATATAATGTGGTCTAAAATTTTATAGTGGTTGTTTTATCGTTTGTCGTTTGTATTCATATATGAGATGGCTCTGTGTAGATCTTCTATGGTAGTGATTTTAAAATTATTGTAATCACCTTCAATTGTCATTATTGGAATATTGTAGTTTATCATAAGAGATGATTCATCTGGAAATTCTTTGTCTGGGTCAGTATTATATGCAGTTCTGTGGCATAATAGTATATCATTGTATTTATATGCTTGAGGGGTTTGTACTAATTTTACTGTGCTTCTATCTATGTTTTTAATGATGGTGTTATTCTGATGTATCATGTGTATAGTATCATTTATTGGCAATATTGGGACTACTCCATTGTAATGATTCAATATTGTTTCCATTTCATCTAGAAGCTTAAGATTTGTGAAAGGGCGGCATGCATCATGTATTACAATAAAACCTGGGTTGATTTCTTGAATGCTTTCTAGTCCAAAACGTACGGAATCTTGTCTTCTTATTCCTCCATAAGTAGGAGGTAAAAGTTTATTACTCTGTATTTTTTCTGTGCATTTATTATATAAGTCTAGATGTTCTTTTTTGATTACTACTTTTACGTGACTAATTTTGGGATGTGTGACCATATTGTTGATTGTGTGATGTAACATTGAATGGTTACCTAGTTCAATATACTGCTTCGGTATTGAACTGCCCTTGAATCTGTCACTATTACCAGCTGCAACAATTAATAGTACAAACCGCATATATTAAGTACTTTCCTATGATTTTAATAATCTTATGTTAGTAACGCAATGATTAATTAGTGAAAGACGATATATAATGAATGTTAAGTTATTATAATGGGTATAGTTCGTGTATTACTGATTTAATGGGAGTAAGGTATTATTTTGGTTGTATGGTAAGTTAAAAAAGACTAGTATTTATGACCAAGCTCTTGTTAACTAGACCAACATATACCTATTGAGAAAATTGGAGCTATATAAAGCTGTATTAGATCATTTCTGATGAGTGATTGATACTTCCACTCTGTTGTAGTTGTATCGATTGTTGCTGTATTCTTAAAGTGGTATATTTGAAAATGCTTATTAATGAAGCAAGTAAATCTTGTACTGAGAACGCAGTATTTTGATAAACTTAAGAAGATATATATCATGTGTGATGCTACTGTTAATTTTTATTACAAACATTTATGTTAAAATTCGTATCTAGTGTTTGTGTTAACAAAATAAATGATGTTAACGCAACAATGCTGTTAATATCTTATAGTGTGGTAGGAATACGAATATATGGATTTGCAAAAATGTTAAGTTTGTATTACACTTAAACAGTGAGTGTGTTGTTTTTTTTGTATTAGTAAGAATTTTAGTGTTTTTCTACTAATATGTAGTCCTAGAGAGTCATATGCAAAGTTCTGTTAAATACACTGAGTTGGAACGTACACTTAGTGGTTATTATAAGTTGTGTGAAACACAAAAGTTAAGCTTGAATACAAGACGTAGATATACTCTAAAAATCAGTCTTTATGTTATTCATCTGGTTAATGTGGCGTCTTTTGCCATGTTAGCTGCTAATTTCTCTTTTGTTACGAAGTTAGTTAATGGCAGTGAATCTTTATTCGGAAAAAGTGCGGCATCTATTTATTTTTCAGTAGCACTTGTCGTGTTTGTCATATCCTTAATGTTACTGATGGCTTTATTTTATCTATCTTCTGTGAAAGATAAAGATACTAAATTTGCAAACAGATATGCTAAGTTTACGGAGTGCACATGGAACGTTGTTTCGTTATTAAAAGAAGATTTGGCAGGTTTATTACGCCGCTGCTGCGAGTTGGGTGAGGAGTGTAAAGCACTAAAATCTGAGTATGATAAGTTTTCACTTGATGTGAAGAATAGGTTGGCAGTGCTTGAAGATTGTCATGCTAATCATGTTAAGAACGTAGGAGTTTGTGTTAATGCATTAAAGAGTAGTTCAGAGGAGCTTGCCTCCAGAATGCGACTATTAATTAATAAGAATGAAGCATTATCTAAAGATTTAACTGAGTTTTTGGATAATATAGAGGGAATTATAAGAGAAGAAGGCGTATGTTTTGGGATGAAAATCAGCGCGTTAGGAAAACTGCAAGATCAGTTTTCTCAAGGAATTAGTGTAATTGATTTGGTTATTTTAGCAAGGAAAGTTATACAAGAAATAAATGAAGTGGGTTTAGCATCCAAAGGTAGTTTTTTCTCTAAACCATCACTTGGTTGTGAGATCCAGTCTTTAGCGTGCAAATTGAAAGAATGTGTTAATTTGGATGTAGAGAAAGTTGATGGTTATCGTCATGCTAAACGTATGAAGGATTGTATAGGTTGCTTTATGTTAAGTTATAATCCTGAGAAGTCCTATAGAGAATATAGCGGTAAGTGTAAAGAAGAAGCAGTAAAAGCTAATGTGGATTATGCATTACATCTTGTATTTTTCCTTGATTTGGCATTATCACGTTTCTTGGTTGGAGAAAGTGTGAAATGTTTAACTGAGTCTTGTCAAAGTGCTGCACGATTTGTAAGGTATGGTTTTAGTGTGCTTGGTAGCGATTTAGCACAACAAGGAGACGTTTCTGGAGAAACGTCAAATTCAAGTATTGTAAGATTAGATGGTGCCAGTGCTTCTTCTGGTTTGAGTGTAAGTCGTGGTGTATAGAGAGAATATATGTGTAATACCGAAATACATTTGCAAAGGTTCTTAACTAGTCTAGTGCTTGTATTCTTGGTTCAAATAATTTTGCGTTCTGTTCGCATGTATGCCAGATTGTAAGGTTGTAGGCTTTGTAGTATGGAAATACTTTAAACGTACTGCTGTGTGTTGTGTTGTTCATATGTTTTAAAATAAAAACTATCCACGTTCTGAGAATACCTCTTACACATAAGTTTGCTGTGGTATTTTATTAATTATGTAATCCAATAAAGTATATCATTCTTTAATAGAAAATGGATCGATAGCCTACTTTAGGAATTTAATTATATGAAGAATATTTTTAAAATTTAGCATGACATATCTGGAGTTAGTTTTACTGAGTCAGATAGGCTATTTCTCCATAAATGCAAGTTCTTTTTTATTTGATCGTTAGATAATGATAAAATTGACGCAGCCATTATAGCGGCATTACACGCTCCTGAAGATCCTATAGACATTGTTGCCACTGGTACTCCTTTGGGCATTTGTACTATTGATAATAAGCTATCTATCCCATTCAAATTACTACTCTTTATAGGTACTCCTATCACCGGTATGTATGTTAAAGACGCTACTAACCCTGGTAGATGAGCTGCTCCTCCTGCTCCTGCAATAATGACCTTGAAACCATTAGTTTCTGCAAATCTTGCAAATGTGTAAAGTCTTTCTGGCGTTCTGTGTGCAGATATAATCATTGCTTTGTAAGTTATGTTGAGTTCTTTTAATATTGATATCGAATTGTTCATTGTAGTAAAGTCTGATTGACTACCCATAATGACTGCAACTTCTGCAATATCTTGATTAACTGACATTGTATTTCTCTGTAATATTTTTGATAATTAATTTTAATTGATTTATGTTACTTATATTCGTTATTGGCGGAATCCCATTGTATAAAACTGCTATGTATGGAATGTTGTTATTAAAATTTATTCCTTTTTTTAGTTAGATGTGATAGTAGTTTTTTTATGTAACGTGGGGCCACATTATATGGAGTAAAGTGGATATTGGTTTGTTTAGATAGAAAGGATAATAACTTATTTTTGTCTTCGTCTAGTGAGATCATAATCGGATTAATGTTTTTATTCTCACCAATAATTTTATTGATTTCCGGGATTTTTTTATACAACTACTGCACCAAGATGTGTAAATCACTATTAAACTTACTCTTGAATCTGTTGCTACAAACATATCAGATAATTCTTTGTCTGAATTCACTTCTTTGATTCGGGTTAATGTATCAGGCATATGTTGTATTTGATGGTAGGAAGATATTTTGTTGGTAATGAACAAAACGAATAAAAAAAATAATACAAACAAAAAATACAAAATGTTTATTATTCATACTCACTACCCACTTGAGTGTCTTTACATTACAGATTTTAATAAGTGCTTACAAGAATTCTGCTGTTTATAGCATGCGGTTGTCTTTTTTTAAAGATAATTTTAATTTGTGTGTAAATTTCTTGTGTTATTGATGATAATTGAAGAAGCGTAGAAAATCTTTTCTACAAATCAAGTGTTATATATGTTGGTGAGCAGTAGACAGAATTGACTAATAATACTACCCCAGTTTCTTATATGCGTGAAAGGGATGGGATGTGTTTTTTTGGGTGTTGTGCATATATATTAGTGTATTTTGTAATATAAGCTTGAACTTTTTATATGATAATATAGAATAAAAAGTATTAAGCTTTAAATTCTTATATATGACTCAGACTCTTACTAAATCAAAAATAGCAGAAGTAATTAATAGGGATGTAGGGTTGTCTCGTGAGGATGCTGCATCTATTGTTGGAGAAATTTTAGATGAAATGGTGAATGCATTAGCGAAAGATCGTATATTAAAGATATCTTCTTTTGGAACTTTTAAATCTTATAAAAAAAAGGCTCGTGTGGGGCGTAATCCAAAAACTTCTGAGGAGTTTATTATAAAAGAGCGTAATACTGTGTCATTTTATCCATCAATACTTGTTAAACATTCAATCAATAGTGATGAGACAGAATAAAAATGATTATAATGATAGATTGCAAACAATAGGTGAAGTCGCTAGGGACTTGAATATTGAGCAATATGTACTAAGATTTTGGGAGGAAAAATTCCCTCAAATTAATCCGATTAAACGCCGTGGTAGAAGATTGTACAGCAAGGTTGATGTTGATACTTTAAGGTATGTTAAGTATTTGTTGTATGACAAGGGATATAAAATTAAGGGTGTGCAGCAAGAATTAAGTAGGATAAGTGCACTTGGTAACAATGATTATCATAAAAAAACAAAATGTTAATAAAGAAAGCTTGGTGAGTTTACTAGATGATATGCTTTCTTTAAGGGATTATTTATTAGAAAAACTTAACGGAATGTAGCGCAGCTTGGTTTAGCGTGTCAGTCTGGGGGACTGGAGGTCGTGGGTTCAAATCCCATCATTCCGACCATATAGAGTTTGTTGGTGCTTATGTAACACTTAGTTAAAGGGAGAGGTAGTTTACTTTTACATTTCAAAATGCTGTATTGTTGTTTAATAAAGTAAAGATTGTGTGTTGTGTCGATCTGACATGTGTACTTGTCGATCAGTGATGATTAATTGGGGAATCTACTATTTTAAAGTTTTTAACTCATACTCATGCGGTGGTAATGCAACGTAGTTGACTTTTAATAGAAGCGCGGATGGAGTGGGATTCGAACCCACGGTACGCTATTAACGTACGTCAGTTTTCAAGACTGGTGCCTTAAACCGCTCGGCCATCCATCCGACTTACTTGTAACACAATATTTAAGATCATGCAATATCTCTTTGATTTTGATCAGTGGTTGGCAGGTGGGTTATAAGTATCAGTGAAATACTAAGTTTGTATAATATTGATAGAATTAAGACAATAAAAATACAAACATATTGTTAGCTCATTATAATATATTGCTTTTTTATATCCAAGAAATTGATTCTAAAATAGAGGTGATGCATATAAAAACTTTATCCAATTAATTATTGTATGTTTTCATTTAACAATGAAGATCTGCCCGAATGCTTTTTATTCTTATAAAAGCTGGGTCTATCATACTAGTATTGTGTATGTATTATTTTGTGTATGATTAATGATTGTAGTTATTAATGTTCATTTTTCATTAGACCAAGATTAATCTGCTTTTTTGCAACGAAACCTTGCATATTGGCCCCTGTAATACTTCTGTTAGTATAAGTACCTAGATTTAATACAAGAAAACACCATCAAGAAATCGCACTTCTATCACTAAATTTCTATGCAAGGTTCGTACAAATTACTCTCTAATTTTTTAGCCTATAACGGCTAACAGTGTAAACTTTTACCAATATCCTACTAGTTGCTTAATTTCCGATATGTGTTTATTGGCAACAGAGACAGCTTTATTGTTCCCTAATGTAATTATATTACGTAGATATTCTACATTTTCCAGATACTCCATTATTTTTTCTCGTATCGGGCCAATGTGGTTAATAATGACCTCTGCTAATTGTGTTTTAAATTGCTTTGCATTAAGGTTTTCAATATCAACGCATGCTTGTTCTGTACTAATATTCAAAAGTGTTGCGTACATGTTGACAAGGTTTTTTATTTCCGGCCTGTTGTCCAAAGTATTAAAATCAAACCCTGTTATGGAATCAGTAGTTGCCTTGCTTATCTTTGCTGAAATTAAATCGTTACTATCAAGCAGATTGATACGAGAGTAATCTGATGAATCAGATTTGCTCATTTTCTTTCTTCCGTTTCGTAAACTCATGATTTTTGCTGATTCTGTGACAATCAATGGTTCTGGGACCTGAAAGTACCGTGTATTATATGTAGAGTTAAAAACAATAGCGGTATCTCTTGCCAGCTCTAAGTGTTGTTTTTGATCAATACCTACTGGTACAATGTTTGCCTTATATATTAATATATCAGCAGCCATCAATACTGGATAACTATATAGACCTAGACAGATTGTTGATGTTTTCCTACTCTTTTCTTTGAATTGTGTCATTCTGTTCAATTGTCCCGTCGAAGTAATACAACTAAATATCCACAGCAACTCCGTATGTGCTGGAACAGATGATTGTGAAAATAGCACTGACTTATTTGGATCAATTCCACATGCTAGGTAGGTCGCTAATGTCTTTATGGAATTTTGTTTTAACTCGTTCGGATCGCAATTTTGAGATGTTAACGTATGTAAATCAGCGAGAAAGAAGAAACATTGATATGAATCCTGTAGGGATATCCAATTACGTATGGAACCTAGATAGTTACCAATATGTATACTTCCAGTCGGTTGTATACCAGATATAGCAATGGGTACAGACATAATCTTTTTTATTCATAAACCAAATTTGTACTTATAGCATAATATTCGTTGAAGTACACACATTCTCACATGCTCAAAGTGTATGACAACAACCTCATATTTACAAACAGAACTTCTTTACCCAGATGCATACCAGGGAAGTGACTACTAAATTAAACTCAAAGTGTCTTTTTAATCATTTCTAACAGCTAAAACTAGCTAATCACTCTTTTTGATATTACTACTGAAGCGGCACGCAACAACTTGTCCTTTATCATATAACCAGCCTGTACAACATGTACAATTGTGTTGTCTTCTTTCTCCTCGTCAGCTATTTGAGACACCGCTTTATGAAATTGAGGGTTAAATTTCTCTCCAATGGGGTTTAGCCTTTTAATATCATGGCGTTCTAGGGTGTTTAATAATTCTTGATATGTCATCAATACTCCTGCATGAATACTATCATCCTCTTTTAAATTTTTTAAAGATGTTTCCAAATTGTCACAAGAGTTTAATAAATCGCGAGCAAAGTTAGAAATTGCATATATGGATGTTTCGTCTATGTTCTTTTGCATAATACGCTTAACGTTTTCTTTGTCTGCTACTGCCAAACGGAACTGATGTTGAAAGTGTACCAACTGTTGTTTTAGTTTGTCTAGTTCCGATAAGCCATCGTTTAATCTTTCTTTCTTTTTTATTAAGGCTTGTAAATTTTCTGTGTGAATTAGCTTGAGTTTCGCTAGATTTACTTTTTTCGTTAGGTGATTCGTTAATCTGAGAGTCATTTTTTTTGTGAACTTTTTGTATTGTTGGCGTCGTTGTCAATCATAATTCTAAAACTTGTTTATAAAATCTAAGGAATATATAGTAATATTATAACAAAATATCAAGAGTTATAAGCTTTTTTGATGGAGTTTTTCTGCAGTATTAGTACTTTGCTATGTATGATGATGGAAAATTTATGTCTTTAGCGCTAAGGCTTGCAAGGCGTGGCCTTGGTAATGTATTCCCTAATCCGGCGGTCGGATGTATAGTAGTAAGTCGTGGGGCAATATTGAGTCGTGGATGGACACAGGTTGGTGGCAGGCCTCATGCTGAAGTTATGGCGTTAGATAATGCTGGAAAATTAGCTAAAGGTTCCACAGTTTATGTTACTCTTGAACCGTGTTCTCACTATGGAAGAACAGGGCCTTGTGCGTTAAAATTAATTAATGCTGCCGTTAAGCGAGTAGTAATAGCTGCTCGAGATCCCGATATGCGAGTTTCCGGGAATGGTATAAAGTTGCTTCGTAGTGCAAATATAGATGTAGAATGTGACGTAATGTATAAGGAGGCGAGAGAATTAAATATTGGCTTTTTTTTATAGTAAAATCAAGAATAGACCTTTTATTACAGTAAAATTGGCGTCTACTTTGGATGGCAAGATAGCATTGAGTAATGGTAATAGTAAGTGGATTACAAATGAGTTGACACGTAATTGGGTTCATAAACAACGGTCTATGTACGATGCAATTATGGTTGGTAGTAATACTGTTGTGCGTGATAATCCCATGCTTAATACCAGGGTTGTTAGTTTGGAATATTATTCTCCAATAAGAATAGTAATAGATCGTTTTGGTAAAGTTTGTGATTATCACAATATAATAAAGACTGCTAATATTATTCCTACATATATTTTGACAGATGATACTTCCAAGACAAAGTTAGGTGATGCCACATATTTAGTAGTTGATAATAAAGATGATTTTTTGATGGAGTCGATGAGGATGCTAGTTACAAAAATAGGTATTACTAGGTTGTTTGTTGAAGGTGGAAGTATCTTAATTACAGAATTACTAAAAAATAATTTAGTTGATAGAATTATATGGTGTAGATCGAATAGAATTTTTGGCAATGATGCAATTCCTGCGGTCAGTGATTTGAATATATTATCGTTACAATATGATTATAGTTTTAAAAAAGTAAATACTCTGTATTTCGGAGAAGATGTAGCAGATATCCTGGATTATAAAGGAGATAGTGCATAATGTAGTGTGTTATTTAATAGTCATTATACATGTGAGTTTTGTAAGTTCAATATCAATTATATGCTTGTTAAAATTTTAGTTAGTGTGTGGATATATTCTTTCAGTATGTCCTATCAGCTTAATATTCAATATTTTTAATTCACTATTGTGTGAGAAAAGTTATATGTTTTAAGTGAATTTTCAATTTATTCTAAATTTATATGTGAATGTCTCGCAATGATAATACCTATCGTTATATGGTAGTAGCGTGTATTTTTATGACATTGATTATTATTTCATTTTTTGATTATATATGGTATGATACGCTGTGTCTTGTATTTATAGTAGAGAATGAATTATGTTAGATAGGGCCCGTGCAGTTATTGAACTTCATGATGCTGATGATATTGACTTTAGTCTAGAGTATGCGGGTCCATATGGGTTTGGATTATTGTTAGGTATGGTTTTGGGTGCTGTTGATTATTCACATCGTTGTGATGATTATTGCTGTTGTTCTGATTACTATTTTAGTTATTTCTAACCTGAAGAATTATGTGTTAGCTTAAATAGTGATCTGAAATGGAGAGTTTTTAGTTTAATAAAACCCGTTTTGTTGTGTAGTGGATTTAGCTGTTTTAATAGTCAAAGTGGTGTGTGGTTTTATACATTATTAGATAGAGAGCTCTATAGTTCTTTATGTGCCAATGACGTTTATATTAAAGGCGGGTGTGTACTTGTGTTTCGAGCTCCATACGCGAGAGTATTTGTCTGTATTTGATAATTTAGTGTGATTAGAGATTTCTCTGAAGAGTTCCTTTGGGCTTTGGCTTCTATAGGAGTTTTCTTTTTTATTATGCATTTCTATTTTGTTCTCTTATTGTTTAAAGAAGTCTTTATAAATGATACGAACAGCGGATTAGGATCAAAAGGACTTGACTTGAATTCTGGGTGAAACTGTACTCCAATAAACCATGGATGTTTTTCTAACTCCACGACTTCTATCAAGCTGTCGTCGTTATTATTTGACTTTCCTGTAATAATCAACCCATTTTGTTCTAGTAAATCCTTATATTGCAAGTTGACGGTATATCTGTGTCTCCGCCTCTCATTTATTATTGATTGCCTATATATCGAGATAATTTTAGAGCCAGGTTTAAGATAACATGGACATGAGCCTAATTTCATACTTCCGCCTAAGAAATTTTGCTGTAACTCTGGTAATTGATGTACTACAGGGTTTTTACAATATAGATTAAATTCTGTAGAATTGGCATCTTCTAGATTTATTACATTGGTTGCAAATTCAATGATGGCAAGTTGCATTCCCATGCATATTCCTAGAAACGGTATATTATTAACACGTGCATAAGTTATTGCTGTAATTTTCCCCAAGACTCCATCATCACCAAATCCTCCTGGTATGAGTATGGAGTCAACATCGTCGAAAGCCTGAGTATTACCATCTAACGTACGCGAATCTATCCATTGTATAGATAACTTTACCTTATTGTGAATTGATGCATGTTCTAGTGCTTCAATTAATGATTTATATGCATCGAGCAACCTTATGTACTTTCCTATTATTGCTACGTTCACTGTCTCTGTTAACGTATGTGAAATGTTTAATATGTCTTGCCACTTTTTTAAGTCTGGCTCAGGTGAGCTAACTTTGAAATGATTCAGTATTTGTGTATCTAAGTTGTAATTATGATAAGAAATTGGTAGCTCGTATATGTTTTTAACATCTAATGCAGGTATAATATTTGTTGGAGAAACATTGCATAGATTAGCTATTTTATCTCTTTGTTCTAGTGAAAGAGGCACTTTACTGCGGTACAGTATTATATCAGGCTGTATTCCAACAGAACTTAATTCTTTTACAGAGTGCTGAGTAGGTTTAGTCTTTAGCTCCATCGCTGCATCGATATACGGAACTAAAGTTAGGTGTACAAATATTGTATTGTTCTTACTAAGCTTGTAACCAATTTGCCTGATAGATTCAAGAAATGGCTGACTTTCAATGTCTCCAACAGTTCCACCAATTTCACAGATAACAAAGTCTAACGTGTCAGTATCATGTAGAATGAAAGAGTTAATAAGATCAGTTACATGAGGGATAATTTGAACTGTTTGTCCTAAATAATCACCTCTTCTTTCTTTATTTAAAAGATTATGATATACTTTGCCAGTAGTGATGTTATCATTCTTTGTTGTTTTTACTCCAGTAAAGCGTTCATAATGTCCCAAATCTAGGTCAGTTTCTGCTCCGTCATCAGTAACAAAAACCTCACCGTGTTGGATTGGGCTTATTGTTCCTGGATCTATATTAAGATAAGGATCCAATTTTCGCAAACAGATCCTAAATCCTCTAGCTTGTAATAAAGCTCCAATGCTGGCCGCGGCTAATCCTTTACCTAAAGACGACACTACACCACCAGTAACAAAGATAAACCTGGTTGAATTTTTATTGTTCATATACCTTACTGACCATTGAATGGTACGTTATCTTCATGATTTTCCGTGGGTGGAAGGTTATATACTTTACTCATTTCGGTAATCTTCTTGACAATAGATTCTTTATGTACACTTTTTGCATTTACTCCAACTAGGAGTATTGTATTTACAATAAAGGCAGTGGCAATTATTACTGTAAGTTTTGTAATAAAGTTAGAGGGTGATCCCGTTGTGAACATTGAATCTAAACTACTTTGTGTGCTGCCAAAACCACTTAAATTGTCAGATTCTGGAGATTGTAATAATACTAAAACCACTAGTAAAAATACTAAGACTAATTGTATAACTGTTAAAATCATATAGAAACGACAACTCTGTTAAAGTACATATGCACTATGCTTATACATTGTTTATTATTTTAAGTCAAGGATTGTAGAGGTTGTAAAAATATAGTTTTTATATTAAAGTAGCGGCTTTTTAGGCATCGTAGTTCATTAAAAAATTTTGTGATTATTAATATTTGGTTCTTTATAAATTGATTAGATTTAGTATTTTGGTTATAATATTTTCAATTCTTGTGTGTTTGTAAAGTGTAAAATTTATTTTAGAGAGTATATTCTTGTTAAAATGTGGGGTTTATGTGTAAGTGATACTTATTACGTTTTTATTTAATCTTACGTATTTATTGGGTATCAGAAACTGTGTGCAATTTGTCTTTTATGTAGTTGCTGCTTTGATTTATTTTACTTGTGTTTTATAATCAACCTCAGTTTTGTATTTGTACAAAGGTCAAGATATGTACAATTTTATGATGTTAGTTTTTGCTAATTTATTTTCTACTATCGGTAAATTTTGTATCTAATGGAACTTCAAATATCTTAAATAATAGATCCATATGAATAGTCTAGAATATATAGATGTTTTTCTTGAAGCAATAACGTCAGAAAAAAATATATCTTATAATACTTATCATAGCTATAGGAGTGACTTGCTAGGTTTTTGTGAATTTGTTGATAATAATAACCTAGTATTAGTAGACTTGGATTTAAGGGATTTGCAAGATTATGTAAAGTTTTTTATATGCAAAAGGACATAAACCCAACACCGTGTCCAGAAAAATATCTGCTATTAAGAGTTTATATAAATTTCTATATGGAGATAATATTATTGATAGCAATCCCACACTATATCTCGATTCTCCAAGATTATCGCGATCTCTTCCAAAAGCTTTAAGTTTTGAAGAAGTTAGTAAATTACTTCATGTAGCAGCTTTAAATCGTTCTCCACACGGAAGGAGGATAAATGCAATTATTAATATACTGTATTCATCAGGTATAAGAATTTCGGAGTTGGTTTGTCTAAAACTTTGTGAAGTTAAAGAAGCGTTAGATAACGCTAATACAGGAGTGTCTCATATAAAAATTAAAGGTAAAGCAAATAAGGAAAGAATAGCATTATTAAACTCATCTGCAATAATCGGTATAAGAGAGTATATAGAAGTGCATAAATGTTTTGTTTCAGATGAATCAGAAGAATCGCGATGGTTATTTCCTGGTACAAAATCTGATAGCCATATTACGAGACAAAGGGTAGGTCAATTGTTAAAAGATTTAGGGGCAGATGCTAAGGTTGATATTACTAGAGTGTCTCCACATAAGCTTCGACATTCTTTTGCAACTCACTTGCTAAATAACGGGTCAAATCTTATTTTTATACAGAAAATGCTAGGACATTCACATCTTTCTACTACACAAATATATACTCATATCGCTAATGAGAAACTAAAGGGTGTACTACTAAAATTCCATCCTTTGAGTAATAAATAACAATACACAGAAGGAAGTATATTGGATATAGGTTGCGGTAGAATTCTTTGTATAGCATACTTATTAAATAAATGACACGTAAAATGTGTTATATACATAGATACCACGGTATTCTTATCTTCCTACCGGCACATAATATACTTTGCTAATAGAAAAGTAATAATAAATGGTATTACATGAAAGGAAATATTTATGAGTTATAGGTGCGGTGTAAAAGTTAGTGTTAAGATTAGTATTCTGAAATTGTAGTTGTTGTTTATGTATTGATAGATATGTCAAATGATGATTCAACACAGCCCGGAGTTGTTTAGTGACAACTTATTTCTGTGACCTAATTAATGTACTATTTTTCAATAAAATGTATGAATTGTGCCTTATTAATGGTAGATCTTAATTGTTTATTTTTGTAGACGTATCACTTGGGATCCTGTCCTCTCGATACGACAACTATTAATTAGCATTGTACTTTAAGTGTCTGTGAATCTATCTGGACTATGCGATCTGCTTTTTGTGCTAAACTGTAATTATGTGTGGCCAGAAGTATGGCTATGTTTTTTTCTTTTGCATATTCCTGTAGCAGAGAGAATACCTTGAGTGAAGTGTAATTGTCTAAACTACCAGTTGGTTCGTCTGCCAAGACTAGGCAAGGACAATTGATTAGGCTTCTTGCTATTGCAACTCGCTGTCTTTCTCCTCCTGAGAGTTGTGAGATTGACATTGAAATTGCGTGTTGTAAATTTACTCGAGTTAAAATCTCTATGGCATTGTGTTTTGCAACAGATTTACTTTTACCTATGATGATTTGTGGTAGCATTACGTTTTCTAATACAGTGAACTCTTGTAATAGGTGGTGAAATTGATAAACGAATCCTAAAAAATAACGGCGTAAGTAAGTTTTTTTTCTTATCTGAGGTGGTAGCTAAGCACTCTATCTCATTTATCAATATACTTCCTGAAGATGGAGTATCTAGTAATCCTGCAATATGTAGTAATGTACTCTTCCCAGATCCTGATGGACCTATTAGAGCGATAATCTCTCCTTTTTTTATCTCTAAATTTGCATTTGTTATAATGGGAACTTGATTATTTTTACCGAAAAATTTGCTGACATTGGATAAAGCAAACACTACAGACATTTTTTTACCACAAACTATTTATAAATCTCACGGTATGCAGTATACCTATTGTCAAGGATGTTATATGAAGCCCATACAAATATACATTAGTGTGCTAATTCTATTATGTAAAGTGCATTGTTGGATATTTAAAATTATCTGCTGGTCCATACTAAATCAGTTTCAAAATTTTAAAAATATTATTTTCCTAATTATGGTATGAATAGTGAAGACATTTTTTTCAACGATGCAAAGAAAATAGACCATTATCACGTACTTTATCTGGAGGTAGGTAATTTTATTTTCAAAGTTTGTGAATGATTCGTTATATTTTTTCTTAAAAAAGGAAAAATGTTATGCTATCCTCTGAAAAATCAAGATTTGAATTTATTTATTTAAAAAATATTTTGTATGATAGGTGTAGCTTGTAATTTTCAGGATTTTGTTGGTTAAAAATTTATTGATGTTAGGCAACATTTTGTTAAAAGCTTGACATCTCATGTTATCTAACAGTATACAGATGAGGCTTTAGGGAAAGTGTAAACTTGAGTATGTTTTATGATTGATCTTGGGAATAATGGGTGTGATGAAAAAAAAGAGAAGCTCTTGAATTTCATTGTAAAGGATTAAAACCTGGAAAAGTTTCTCTGTTACCTACTAAACCTTTATTGACACAGAGGGATTTATCATTGGCGTATTCTCCAGGTGTTGCTGTACCTTGTTTGGAAATAGCTAGGAATCCTGATTTGGTATACGAATACACTGCTCGAGGAAATTATGTTGCTGTGATTTCAAATGGCACTGCTGTTCTTGGATTAGGTAATATAGGGCCTTTAGCGTCAAAGCCAGTTATGGAGGGAAAAGCTGTTTTATTTAAACGTTTTGCTGATATTGATGCTATAGATATAGAGGTAAATACTGCTGATGTGGATGAATTCGTCAATGCGGTGAAGTATTTAGGGTTAAGTTGGGGAGGAATAAACTTAGAAGATATAAAAGCCCCTGAATGTTTTATTATTGAAAAAAAGTTAAGTGAAGCGATGGATATCCCAGTGTTTCATGATGATCAACATGGAACTGCCATTATTGTTTCTGCCGGGCTCATCAATGCGCTTGATATTACGGGAAAGAGTTTTAAGGATGTTAAAATTGTTATAAATGGTGCTGGAGCTGCAGGTATTGCATGTCTTGAAATGATCAGGTTAATAGGTGTTCCTGCCGATAATATAACTTTATGTGATCAGAATGGGGTAATATACAAAGGTAGACAACTTGGCATGAATGAGTGGAAAGCTAAGCATGCTATTGAGACGAAAAATAGATCTTTAAAAGATGCGTTGATAATGGCTGATATCTTTGTTGGGTTGTCTGTTAAGGATGTGCTTAGTAAAGATATGCTTTTATCTATGAATAAGGATCCTGTGATTTTTGCTTTAGCAAATCCTGACCCTGAAATTAATCCTGATGTTGCACGAAAAATTAGGCCTGATGCAATTATAGCTACTGGAAGGTCAGATTATAATAACCAAATTAATAATGTCATGGGGTTTCCATATATATTTCGTGGTGCATTGGATGTGCGTGCTAAATCGGTTAACAATGAAATGAAAGTGGCAGCAGCAAATGCGATTGCTATGTTGGCACGTGAGTATGTAAGTGATGAGGTATCTGATGCTTATGGCGGTCGTAGCATGAATTATGGAAAGGATTACATTATACCAACTCCGTTTGATCCTAGATTGATAACTGTAGTGTCTCCTGCAGTTGCTAAAGCAGCTATTGATTCTGGGGTAGCTAGGAAGAATATAGAAAATTGGGATGAATATGTTAAACAGTTAGAGTCAAGACTATCATCAACTTCTAATGTTTTAAATATGATGTATAGTTCTGTTAAGCGTGATCCTAAAAGGGTTATTTTTTCAGAAGGAGAAGAGGAAAAAATAATTAAAGCTGCTGTACAGTGGCGTAATCAGGGATATGGAGTACCCATACTTGTAGGACGTGTTGATAAAATTCAAGAGAGGTTTGAACGCTTAGGCGTCAAAGATATAGGTGGTATAGAGATTGCTAATGCAGCAATTTCTCAACGTAATGAAGATTATACAGAGTACCTGTATAAACAATTGCAACGTGAAGGGTATTTATATAGAAGTTGTGTACGAGACGTAAAAACGGATCGTAATGTTTTTGCTGCATGTATGCTTGCCTGTTGTGATGGGGATATTTTGATTACTGGTATGACAAGAGGATATACTGCTTCTATTAATGACGTACAAAAAGTAATTAAACCTAAAGGTATTATGTTTGGATTATCATTGATTGTAATGAAGGAACGTACTATCTTTATTGCAGACACTGCTATATATGCTTCTCCAACTCCTAGTCAAATTGCTGAAATAGCAATTCAAGCATCTATACAAGCTAGAAAAATGGGTCATGAGCCTCGTGTTGGGTTTATTTCTTCTTCAAATTTTGGTAGTAATTCTCAGGAAGATGCTCAAAGAATGAGAGAAGCCATAGAAATTTTGGATGGTTGTAATGTTGATTTTGAATATGATGGTGAAATGTCTGTTGATGTTGCTCTGAATCCAGAACTACTAACACTATATCCATTTTGTAAACTTACTGGTGCAGCAAATGTTTTAATTATGCCGACTCTTCATAGTGCAAATATATCTTCTAAGTTATTACAAGAAGCTGCTGGAGTGTCAGTAATAGGACCTATTTTGATTGGAATGGAGAAACCTGTGCAGATTGTACAAATGTCTGCTTCTGTGTCTGAAATTCTCAACCTTACAGTACTTGCACCTTCGGTTAATAATGGTAATTTTCAGTCTTCCTTATGATGACATAGTTATATTAAGGGTTTAATCCACACATGATGTAGAGATATGTATTCGTGTTAATTGTTTCTTAATCTCTAGTATTTATTAAGGACATACTTTTTCTAGTATTTTTTATACGTTGTTGAAATTATTTATGATAAACAAAATGTGAGTATTTTTTGGTACGTTAATGAGAGTTTTAGTATATTGCGGTGGAATTATCCTAGTATTTTTGTTATTTCTGGTAATTTCTCCTTTTTTTATCAATTGGAATTCTTATTATGCGTCTCATGTGCTTAAACGAATAGAAGGTATATCTAGTAATATAAGTGTGAAGGGTGTAGGTGATGTTACTGGAACATTAATTATGCCTAAGATTGTTATAAGTAATTTATATATAGAGGGTCATGATGATTCATCAACCCATAAGTCGACTATATTGGTTGATCGTCTCGAACTAAAGGTATCATGGTTATCATTATTGTTGTTTTCTCCTCAGGTTGATGAAGTTACGATAGATGGGTTAAATATCCCATTAGGAAATTTTTTAGACTTGTTGTACGCACCTCAGCATAAGAAATTTAATGTGAAAACTTTTAATATTGTTAATAGTGTTGTTAATACACATCATGATGGAACATCTTTTAACAGTAAGCCTATATCAATTAAAAGTGGTGCTATTAAAACTGTGCATAATACAAAGGTAGTAAATGGATTATTGAATCTAGGTAAAACTGATTATAAACTAGTTGTGGATTTATTGCCTGATGGAGAACAATATAGGGTAGATGCAAATGTTTATTCCAATGCGACAAAAGTTACTTTATCTGGTGTGGCGAATGATAATAAATTCGATGGTTTAATATTGGCGAATGGGAGTGATTTTGCAGAGTTTATTAATGATATTTCTGAGACGAATAAGACTTCTATTTTTTCTTTTATTAATTCACATGAAAAATTTTCCTTATCTACCAATATTAGTCTGGTAGGTAAAGCTTTTAAACTCAGTGATTTTAAGGTGGCGACAGATAGCGTCGAAGGAAGTGGGGTATTAGCTTGTTCAAGTTATAGCTCATGTAATGCAAATATTAATTTTTCAAAAGTTGATGTAGACAGTTTGTCCAGTAGTAAAGGTAATATATATAATGAAAAAGAATCTCGTACCCTTGATTACTTTAATACGTTAGTATCTAAAGATTTGAACTATAATATCAAGCTTAGTGCCAGAAAAATAAAGTATCGTAATCAGGTATCTAGTAATTTGATATTAAATCTCGAAGTATTTGAAGGAAAAGTTAATGTTAATAAGGTAACAGTAACGTTGCCTGGAAATGGTAATGTATTACATGTTGAAGGGAATGTTGCTAGCAGTGATCTAATATCTAGTTTTAATGGAAAATTGAAAGTTGTAGGAAACGATTTTTATTCTTTTGTCAAATGGTTGTTTCCAGTAGAGGTTGATTTACAATCAGACAGCAATGGGTTCTCTATAGAAAGCGATCTATATATAGCTCCTAGGGTTTTTTCTTTATCTAATCTTGCGGTACTAACTGATAGCTTTGGAGATGCAAAAGGTCAATTAAAAGTGAAATATGATAAGAAGAGTGGCTTTGTTACCGGTAATATTGAAGTGCGTGATGTTGATTTTGATAGATATCATGTCAATGAAGAATTGAATATGACACCCTTCATGTCAATGAAGTGGTTAAAAAAATATGGAATATACTGTAAAGTTTGATACTAACATTAGTGATTTCGTAATTCGAAAGCAGCGTGTTAATAATTTTGGCTTTTTTAGTAAATATAACGCATGGCAAATTTGGTATTGATAAAATACGGTTTGATTCTGCTGATGGTTCTAATTTAAATGGGTTCATCAAAGCTTTTGTGAGATCCCAAGATACGAGGCCAAACATATCAATTAATCTCAGAGGAAGTAAATACAATAGTGCTTTCACTAAGTTTCCAGTTTTGATACGTAATGTTGTTGATGAATCAAAAAAAGTTGTTGATATGAAGTGGTCAAATGAAGGTCTAAATTTTTATGGTTTAGAGCATGTAGATGGCAACATTGATATTAAGATTAAGAATTTAGTTTTCCCAAACAATAATTTAGTAGATTTCGTATTTTCTTCTAGTTTGAAGGATAATTTAATGTCTATTAATAAGCTGATGTTCAAAATTGATGATGGGTTTGTTTCAGCTAGTGGTAAAATAGGGATGGGATCTAATAGTTCTTCACTATCTGCTGTTGTCTCTATAGCTAATATCGGATTAAATAATTTACTTGATCATATCAACGTTAGTGGAGTAACTGGTAATGTAAGTATAAGTGGTAGTATTCAAACTCAAGGGAGAACTTTAGTTGATTGGATAAGTTCTCTAGATGGAAAAATGGAAATTGTAGCTAAAGGAGTTGATGTTGTTGGAGTAGATTTTAATAAATTTATTGTAGACTTATTGGATGCTAAGAGTAAATCAGATATTGCAGCGTTAACTAAGATTTCATTATACGATAATAATACAGTATTTAATGTGATTAATGCTGGTGCTAATATCAAGAAAGGAACTATTACATCTTCATTACAGTTTGCAATTGATAATGCTAGTGTTGTGGCATCAGCAAATATTTCTTTATTACAATTTACTGTTATGTCTATTGCTAGGTTTTCATTTATGCGCTCAGGATTGTCTTTTCCTTATCATATAGATATGTCCTTACAAGGTCAGCTATGGCAGCCAAAAATGACATTTGATGTTCATGCACTATATGAAATGATAAAAGAAAATAGTCAACATATGGTACCTCATGAGTAAGTTTTAGATAAGTAGGTATAGATTTGCTTTTTGTATAAAAATTGAGTATACTCCTGCAATGTCAGAACTTTATTTTAATCGACGATAGTTAGAGTAATATACGAAAAACTTTAGATGAATTTTCGGGATTTTTCTGAAGTTTACTTGTTAAAATTGGCTGTTATCTTATAGATCTAATATAGAAAGTCTTATTGTGATAGTGCATATATGTGGTTTGAATTCTATTCTATAGATGGAGGATGTTGTGTCCTATTGGAAAAATCTAGTCATTGTTATATTTTGATTTTTCCTCAATTACTGTGCGTAAAATTATGTTGTGAATATAAAAAAACTGAGTCTCATAATACTTTGTTAATAGTATAAAACAAACTAACGTATTTAATTCTCACTTCTGTACGTTTTACTTTATCGTACATATCAATACGTAGCACTTCATACAAGTACATTACATTTACAAAAGCTTGATTTTACAAATAACCACTAGAGTTTATAAGTTTTATTCTTAGATATAAATCTAACTAATGAAAATACTAGCATTATCAATGTAATCGATGGGATAGTAATGAACTTTTTTAAATGTTTGGAATACATAGTACCCCCACTTATATGATAAGGTAGATACGAATCGATGATACCTTCCGTCATGATAGGTAAAGAATCAATGATTCTTCCATAACTATCTATTATGCCAGAAACACCACTGTTTGCTACTCTAATAGTAGGTGCTCCGTTTTCTATACTTCTGAAACGACTTATTTCAAAATGTTGATATGGTTGAGAACTTACACCAAACCAACTATCGTTTGTAATGTGAACAATCCACTGTCCCCCTGCTGACCTGTTTGTAACTTCATTGCTAAAGACTGATTCATAACATATTAGCGGTATAAAAGGATTCCTACCATTGAGTGACATTAACTTTGTTTTATTTTTACCATGACTTAGGCTCAGTTTGTCTGTGATGACATTTGGAACGATATTCTTTAATATGGATGGAATAAATTCTCCGAATGGAAGTAGATGACATTTATCATAGTAGTCGATAATTTTACCATTACTGTCTACAACAAATAGTGAGTTATAGAATTTATTGTTTTCAAATCTCGTCCCACCAGCGATTAGAAAGCTTGGAATGGTGAATTTAAGGGCGTTCTGTACCGAATGGTAGTTTTCATCTGTTAGAAAGGGGAAAGAACTTTCTGACCAAATTATATGTGTTCTTGAATTTAGTCCATATTTACTAGTTAAACGCAGGTACGTTTGAAATGTGTCGTATTCTTGTTCCTGATTTGTATCCCAAAAAGTCTCTGTGTTGCCTTGTACTAAGCGTAAAGCGACATCGTAGTGATACTTTTGTTCTTGGTTTTTCAGTAAGCGGTCGTTACCATAAATAAACATACTTATTAGTATTGCTAACGCAATAATGCATGGAGGAGTGGTTTTATCTTTTATACATACTCCAGCAGCTGCTCCACAAAATACAGTAAGAAACGTTGTGCCATGTACTCCAAACAACGAAACAGTTTGTAACATTTCTGTAGAAAAAGAGAGTGAGTAAGCAAATAGATTCCACGGTAATATAATACTTTCTAATAGCATTCCAGCAATAGTGAAAGACAACGAAAATACTACTAAACCGAGTAACTTTTTGTAATTTAAAACATAGCTAACGGATGCTGCTATAGCAAAAAATGATGATAAGAGTATCAGAACGGGGATTACAGCAGGTACTAGTCCCCAGAAAATTTTACCTTGAGTAATTAATGGAATACCAATCCAATATAAACCAGTAGTAAAGTATCCAACACCAAACCATAACCCGGAAAGAAAAGCCTGTTTTACATTTTGTACTTGTGACAATACAATATAAAACCCTGATAGCGCTATGAAAAGTGCAATGAGCATATAAAAGGGCGGCATGGATATGGTACCCATTGCTCCCAATATCATAGCCAGTGTGTAGTTATGCTGTTTGTTAAAACATGATTTCGTCAATTTACTTACACCTTATTATATAAATTTATGCTAGACCAAGTACTAGTATAACGATCATTTTAAATATTTTTTATGTTATGTAAAGTATAAGACTCCAGATTATTTACATATATTCTTATAAATTTTAATAGCTGTATATTTTAAGCATAAAATTAAAATTTGGTTGTTAAACCCAATATAATAGATAGTCAAGAGCTTCTGATGGAAAATGTAATTCACGTTGTCTTAGAATTTATCAACATATGCAGCTGATTTGGTATTCAGTCACCATTTTTACAGTTTGTAATGAGAGGTTGTAGATTTAAGCTTGTACATTGCTATCCAGTTTTAATATTTCACTAATTGCAGATTCTTTTATTTATATATATTAATTTCCATGTTAACTTTATGTAAAATAATATTAACTAGACATTGTATTATTTGCCTGGAAGTGTGAAAAATTTTTTTTGTCTGGAAAAATTTAGTTATATAAAAGTAAAATGGAAAATTGAGTAGAAAAAAGAATTTTCTTATGTAATTAGCATTACGGATAGATAATGGTTGGTTATTAGAATTTGTAATAAAGACGCTTGCCTTTTTAATAATATTTTAGTAGGGTTATCAATCATGTATTGGTTGGATTTGTGGGTATATGTTGATGAATAATTCGCTTCCTGTTTTGCAGGTTGTTGTACCTTTGCTTTCTGCGGTAGTATGTTCTTTGTTGAAAAATACTAGATTAGTGAAGATTATTTCAGTTGTTATAGTATTGATCTCATTCTCTATTGCAGTAGTTTTGTTTATTCAGGTATATCCAAGTAATATTATTAGGTATAACCTAGGTGGATGGATGATTCCTTATGGAATAGAACTAAAAATTAGTCTATTTAACTCGGCTATGCTGGTTTTGGTAAATTTTATTGCACTTATGAGTGTGATATATGGTATATCCCTGAACATGAATGAGGTAAGTGTTAACAAAATACCAGGTTTTTATTCTATATTTTTACTGTGTTTTACTGGCTTGTTAGGTATATTAGTATCTAATGATGTTTTTAATATTTATGTTTTTCTTGAAATATCATCTATTTGTTCATATGTTTTGGTTGCAATGGGAAAAGATAAAGCTGCCTTAATAGCCGCATTTGATTACTTAGTAATAGGTACCATTGGTGCAACTTTTTATTTAATAGGTATAGGGTTTTTTATATGCTATTACTGGTACTTTGAATGTTGGAGATTTGTTTTCAATCATTCAAGATAGATCTTTAGGAACAAATAAAGTCCTTCAAGTTGGAGTATTGTTTATAATAGTGGGTTTGTTTGTTAAGATAGCATTGTTCCCGTTTCATAGATGGTTGATTCAGGCGTATAGCTCTGTGCCTACTTTCATTGCTGTGTTTTTTTCTGGTATTTCTACAAAAGTTATGTTGTATCTGCTTATAAAAGTGGTATATGAGATTTTTAAGGTGGAATTACTATTGAGTTTTTTGCCTTTTAATATTGTTTTTATGTGTTTTGCTTCTTTATCAATAGTTTTTGCATCCTTCTTTGCAGTGTTGAGTAGCAATATGAAAAAGATTTTTGCATATTCAAGTGTTGCACATTTAGGCTATGTTATCTTTGCATTAGGGTTAAATACTTATTACGGGTTAGTTGCTGCTATAATTTATATAATTCATCATAGTTTGGTTAAATCAGCATTATTTATGGTAATGGGTAGTGTATCTTACAACTGTGGTAGCCTAGATATTAAAAGTTGTGTGAACATGTGGAAGAGTATGCCAAAAATTGCTTTACCATTTGTTATTTTGTGTATAAGTATCCTAGGAATGCCAATAACTTCAGGCTTTATTTCTAAATGGTACATTTTTGACGCAACGATCAAGTCTGATTTTTTTACGCGGTGTAGGTATTTTGTTGGTTGGATCAGGTGTATCTGTAGTGTATGTATGGAAAGTAGTTGAAGCAACTTGTTTTAAATCACATGATAATAGTCAAGTAGCATTTAAAACTCCTGGCATTGCGGCATTGTGTATCTGGATAATGGCAATTTCTTCTATAATTCTTGGAGTGTATCCAGCACCTTTAATACTAATTTCCAGCAAGATCGCAGTATCCCTCTTGTCTTGAAAACATGCACTAAGTGTTAGAGTTTGAACTCACACTGCCATGAACCGCGTATTCTCCTGTCGCTTAGAAGTACCAGATACTGTACCAATTATCTACTTCTTCCATGTACCTTGCTTTTAAACGCCTGAGACACTGATTCAGCAAAAAAGCTGCTATTCTGACTCTGTACCATATCATGTTCTGGTACACAGTGCTTGTTGCATGGCTTAGTGTTAGGAGATGTATCCACAACACTGCTACCACTAGTACTACGTTCTAATTTCTTCTTATTCTTGGATGTACGTTTTGTTTTTAACGTAAAGAAATAAGATAGTCCCAATAGCAACATTAGCGCAAGTAGAGTAATTAGCTTTGGGCTATCAATCATGTACAGTAGTAGATTGTATAAGTAATTTGTCATAACCGCCTCTTAAATAACCAGGACACACTTTGTCAATATAGCATTAAATAGTTGATTGAGTAAATAGATAAATTTTAGTTTCAATGTGACTTTATACTATATGTTTGTGATGTTTGTAAAAACTGATGGCTCGTATGTACATGCGATGTCACCTTTATTGCATCTGCCGATTTCAAAACATCAGTCTGAAAATATAGATACTTATGTAAAATCGCATAGTGATAATCTACATTACTGACCACAAACTTTTAGCCAATAAAGCACCACTGCCAGATGTTGCATCCATTAGACATTGTATAATGCTACTTCATGAATGAATTTACAAGCTTTGAGATAATTATGTTAATGTTCAGATCTGAACTTGTGTGTTCAATTGAACCTCCAGCATGAATAGTATCTTGGTTTGACCCAAGTGCAATATCGACATATTTTCTCCCTAATAAGTTGGCAATAGATAAGGATGCTGAACTATCTGAAGGTAATGAAATATTTTTTTTGTATGCACATTGCAATTACTGGATTATAAGCCTTATCAAGTGATATTGATGTTACTGTCCCTACTTTAACTCCGGATATTACTACATCATCACCTATATCTAATCCGTCTACAGTTGTGAAAGATGCCTTAATTGTATAGCAATTATGAGAAGTATTTTTGTATGGAAGTTTGCTAAATGTTACTATTCCGACGGATATTGCTCCTATTAGAACAATAAACCCTACGAAAATTTCGATAATATTAGATCGATGCATAGAACTACCGCCATTATTTATTCATGTATTGCAAATTTGGAAACCTTGTGTGGGTGATAAGCATACTCAGTGCCAGTTAAATTTGGCAAATGTGCATTTTCTGAATATGTTGGAGGACTACTGTCTGTGTAGTGTAACCACATATGCCATGATGCAGGAATCCTTGTTGGTTCAGCTGGGCCAGAATATACCACCCATCTTTTTTTCAGTGCTATTTGTTATTGAGATATAATAACGGTTGCCTAGAACATCAGTACCAACTAATTTTTTTTTTTTTTGTCATAAGTTGTAAATTGCGAAAAAATGACATATTGTATAATGGTAGTTTATCCTATATTAGTATAATAATTATAATGATACAATAGAATTATTGACTAGGTACCTAGTTAATAGTTTGTATACTAATTAACTTGATGAATTGGTAAAATATGAATTAATTATGAAATGTCCTTTCTGTAATAATACTAATACTCAAGTTAAAGATTCAAGATCTATAGAAGATGATATGTTGATTAGAAGAAGAAGGGTCTGTTTGGTATGTCATTCAAGATTTACTACAACTGAGAAATTGCTGCTTCGATCACTCATGGTAGTTAAAAAGAATGGTGAAACTGAACTGTTTAACAAACAAAAGCTGCTTTCTTCTATTTTAATAGCCACGAAAAAACGTCCTATAAGCCACGAAGGAATAAATATGATGGTGAATAATATTTTTTATGAACTTGAAGGGAGCAAAGAAACCGCTATTCCATCCGACATTATAGGTAAAATGGTCATGGATAATCTTTTTAAATTGGATAAGGTGGCATATGTGAGATTTGCTTCTGTATATATGAATTTCAAAAATATAAACGATTTTAGCAATATAATAGCAAAAATAATTAGCGAAAAGAATCCTTATATCTAAATGTAAAGTTAAATTTTCTATAACTAATTATTGTCTTGAATTATTAGGGGAGCTTATGGTATGTACTTTGAGCGTTGATTATGTGGCTTGTTTGTTGAATGTGTGGGGGTATAGCTCATATGGTAGAGCGTCTGTTTTGCACGCAGAAGGCAAGCGGTTCGATTCCGCTTACCTCCACTTCAGTGTGTTGAAATTCTAAGCGTGGTTGTTGTAGCTCTTGTTTGGTTTTTTAGTATCTTCTATCAGTACAGAGTTGGATGTTCTTGTTCTTATAGCATTGTTTATAATGCTCGAAGGTTAGTGTTGCAGTAAGCCGAAGTCGTATCCGTTAATAAATATGTGACTATTGCTGTCTATGTAGGCATCGTTGCTTATCTGTTCTCTACCGTAGTTTTTAAAGATGTTTTCATACGCGCTAATAACATATTCGTAACTGTAGCTCTCCTGTATTGCTCTGTAAATATCTAACATTTCCTCATAAGTCATACTAAGTAATATGTGGTGTTTGTCTTGATCAATACTATCTCCTATAATTACATTTTTTTTTGGTAATGGGAAATATACTGTGCCACTATCTTGAGTTAAATATGTTGCATCATCTTTATTCTTTGGTAATTTACCATGATCCAAGTTTTCCTTTTTTTGAATTGTGTTGTGCTACTATACTGTTACTGTCTTCCGCGTCATAAATTGGTGCTGTGTTAGTTGACTCTTCTTTCAATCCGTCATGTGTATTATTTTGTGGGTACTCTAATGGTAAAATGGTTGAAAGGTGTTGTGTTAGTGTTGTATTTGGAAGATCGTAAATGATGTTTTCTTTGTTATCAGAAAAATACATTTTAATTTGGTTATTTCCATCTACTTTTATGGCAAGATATACGTTGTCTGAGTCTAGTTTTTTTTGTGCTATATTGAAAAAGTTTTTTGTAAAACCTGAAAATGGAGCATCGTAGTTAAATACCTCTCTAACGTTGTTACAGTGTTGGAAATAAATACCGTGGTCAAAAAATAGGTAAGTGTTCTTAGGGGGGTATGAGTGGAATTTCATTGCCTTCTAATACTACACTTGCAAAGTTTTTATTATATCCTATGAGTAAATCACTTTTAGTAATCTTAAAAATAAATTGTTTATTCACGTCTATTTCGATACTATCATCCGATGATTCATCCATTCTGAAATGATTATGTAGAACTTTTAGTGCTGTCTTATAGTCTTTTACCAAATTCTCTTCTTGTCTTATATCTGTGAATAAGCACTTACCATTTTGAACAACTAGGTAAATCGGGTTACTCTTGATTTCGTTCTGTATGACATCCTGTACGATATTATGTGTGTCAATACTTCTGTTAGGGTTGATTTGATATTTTCTGATATCAGAGTAATTAAGTATAAAGATTCCATCTTTTTCATTGGTGTAGTATTTATATTGTAGTGATTCTGGACTTAATTTGCCTAATTCTTTGCTGTTGTGCAGTAGGTCTAGAATTGTGGCGCAAGTTATCATGCTACCAGCATTTTGTTTTTCTGGAACTATTTTAAATAATGGAAGATTTCCGTTTTCTTCTTGAATATTGTATAATTCTTGTAAGTTTATTTCTTTTGACTTTTCTACTATATTTTCTACTGGAATATAAAATTGATTATAGTTGAAATGATATGCCGCTCCGTTTTCATCACAGATTAGTAGTTTATAAGATTCTTCGATTGAGCTATTAGCGGGGGGGATACTTAATTTTATCTACTTTAATATACCTGTATTGATACGGTATTTGTAAACACTCGTCAGTAACATAGTTATTATATGGTATGTATAATCTGTCCTCTACAAAAAAGTAGTTTTTTTGAAGGCATAATCACTTCAGTATTATCTTCAGTTGTTATTTTTGTTTTATATACATTACTACTGCAAAATAAGTTTAATTTATCACCTACTTCTAGCCTTAATGGTGATATTTGATTTGTAATAACAGATGTATTTTTATTCATATTTTTTTACAGTAGTATTAAATAAGATCTGGATTTTAAGTTTTAATAATAAAAAAAGCATTAATTAACTAATTCATTAATAATTTTTAGTATATAAGTCAGTATATTATGCTTAAAAAATAATTTTATAGTTAAAATATTAATTTATTATATTGACATTTTAATATATTATCTATACCATCCTGTCCCAAGTTAACTTATAACGGATAGAATCTATGCCCATTTTTTTAGAACATGGTGTTAATACTGATAAATTTTCTAATCAGGGAGTAGTCAAAGATTACTTGGACTTGAAGCATGATGTACTTAATAAAACATATAACATAGAAGTAAAAAAATTGAATTTGAATGTGGAAGTTCATAGTAAGAATGTTTTTTCTGAGACAGAAAAAAATGTAATTAGAGATCATATACATAATGCAGTTAATGACTTCATGGAATATGTTTATTGCCTGCCTGCTAGTAGTCCACTTTCAAAAGTAGAAATATATTTAATTGATAATGTAGATGAGTATAAGCAGTACTGTGTTCAGTATGGACTATTATGTGATGGGGGAAATGGTATTACGTATATGGGGGATCAAGTAACTCCTTATCGTATTTACCTTTACAAAGAGGGCGATTCTATTGTTGGTTTAAGACATGAGTTAAGTTATGTTTTGCAAGATCATGTTACGGGACATAAACTTGCTGGTTCTGTTAATAGAAACTTGATGTTGTGTGTAATATCAAATGCAATTGCTGATTTTTGTGAATACGGTCATTCTGTTTCAGATCAGATTTGTGCTGAACTTAGGGTTTTTAATAAAATCTGTGGCAGTGGTGAATTTGATAAACACACTGATAGGTCAATTATTGATATACTGAAAGAGTTAAAATATCATCACTGTAAGGATATAGAGCCTACTATTCGAGATTTTGGGTTTGCTTTTCTAAATTTTGCTAAAAAAGTTGCAGGTGGAGATTTTTCTACATTCCTGCTTAGTTTGATTAAGCGGGGAGACACTAGTACTTTAGATAAAATATTAGATTATTTAGTATCTCCTATTAATAATTCTTTATTTAAACAATCTGTAGAGGAACAACTTGGCCGTCTAGAGTGGGTATATAAAGATAAGTATAAGATTCCTCAAAATGTGAAATTACAGTATGTTGCAAATGATGGTGCTGATATAGATATTGAGGCTGGTAGAAAGTTGCATGTTGTGAAATATACGCACTTTGGTGATAAGAAAACAGTTCCTACTGTTACATGCAGTGCGTTGTCTAATGTGATTGGTCGTTTATGTGACTTTGCAAGTTTCTCTGAAGAAAAACAGCTTGCTGTTGGATTATCAGGTTCTGCAAATACTTCTTCACGTTATTATGATACTCCTCCTGTCTATCCTATGAAAGAGAATGTGTCCAATTTGGATAAAAAGTGTCCGGATGCTAGTCTAGCAAATAGTATGAATGCTGATCTAAATCCAGAAAAATTTAAAAATGATGTGTTCTATCATGTACGTACTATAAGAAATGATGATTTGAAATTAAATTTAGAAATACATACTCCACAAGACTTACCTCATAAAAGATTTCGTGAAATTGAAAAGGGATTGAATGATACCATAGAAAAGTTCAAAAGTAGTTTTGGACTGGAGCCTAATGATAGAGATACAACATTTGAGTTGTACTTGTTTGATAACAAAGAGCAATATGAGTATTATGGCCAACTCTATAATTTGAGAATAAATGGGTCCGGAGGCAAAACTTTTTATGGGAATCCTGATTTGCCATATAAAATTTATGTCCATAAATTTGGTGAAATTTTAAATTTAAAACATGAGTTAGCTCACGCCTTAGAAAGTTATGCATGTGGACATAGAGTGTACAAAGTTGGAGGGAATGGACGCATATTTTCAGAGGGGATAGCAGAGTACATACAAGATGATAATAGCTTTATCCTTGAAAATATCAAGAACAAAGAAGTAGTGTTTAATGTCTTGCATGGTAAATATGATAATATGGATGAAGCAATACGTGCTGCAACAGGAGATAAGCAACATTTACAATATAGTATAGGTCAAGCATTTGTAACATTTTTACAAGATAAATATCCTGGAGTAATTTCTGAGTATTTTAGAGCGTCTAAAACTGGTAATTTTGAACGTGCTAGGGAATTGATTAGTATGGATAAATATTCGGATTTTGAGCATTGGGTAAAGTCTAAGGATGTCTATTTACATTTAGAGGATATGAATATCCTAAAGTTGGAAATAGGTGATAAGCTATTGTCTTATGATAATGCTCGAGTTTCTGAAGCTTCAGGGAAGCATAATGAGTATTATTCCGAGAAAATTTGTGATATCCACGGTAAAGTAGTGGGTGAAATATTGCCTGTTGCACATTATAGTGCTAGCAATGTTATGCGTTCCTGGAATGTTGCGAGTGGAGATGAAATGCAAGTAGGGCCGGAGTATAATTATTTAAAGTTAGTAAATGCTCCATCAGGAAAAAGTGCATATGTATACTGTGATAAAGATGGCAAGGAATATTTTAATGATAAATCTTATATAGATAATGTATTTAATATACTTAAAAAAATATGATCCTAAGATTGCTGATATTGGTAATTCACTTGATCCTAGAAAACATTCTGATATTGATGCAGCATTTGCAAAGCTTCCTAATTCAGATGCGTTACTTGATCAGTACTTAGATGCAACAAATACAAGTGCTTATAAACAGTTTTTATTGAACAGCCCACTGGACTATAGAATTGTTAAGATACATGCAATGGCTTATCACTTTGACGCTTTTAAGGCAGAACAGGTAAAAAAAGTATTAGACGATTCATTAGATATTAGTTCAGAAGTAAAAAATATAATAATGGGCTTAACGTATATTGATTTAAGTAGTGTCATAGGGGTAAATGGATTTGACATTAAAAGTGTCGCATCTGATCCGGATACAATATTGCATGCTGTAGTGTTGGGTAGAGGTGATAATAGTGCGATATCTCTGTATAAAGATAATCAGAAAATAGGAGAGTTATTAACTGAACTTGGGTATTGTATTAAGGATATTAATACTGGTAAAGTCACTTTTGTATTTGGAGATATTATGAAAATGGTATCAACCAGTTATACAGATAGAGCATATATTGTTGTGTTAGAAAAAGATGGTGAGTTCAGCACTGCTTTAGTTAATGGTATACAAATGGCAGCAGATGGAAATGTTATATGGGATAACAAATTTAGTCATCCTAATATTAGTCATTTCTACCCTGGTTACGATAGTTTTTTATTACGTCACGCATCTATCAAAAGTGATAGTCATAGTATTGTAGAGAGAAAATTTGATCCTAAAGACTCAGTAATTACTCGAGGTGAACTATTGAATGATAAAGGTACTGTGAATGTAGAGGATGATGCATACAGTGCAGTTATCAAGCAAGATGGTGAAATATTACATCAGTTTAAAAGTATGTCTTTTTACATTGACAAACCATCTTTTGATAGCGGAGGAAAATATGGCAGTAACTTTTTTATTGCTGATGAGGGAAGGGGTTTGAGATTTCAGTTTCCTAAAGAGATTACTCATTTGAAATTACTTAATGTTAATGGAAGTAAAAAATTAGTTCCATGTACTGCGACTGGTGATGAACATCCTGATGGTATGCCACCTAATCTTACTGATGAGTACAGGTATATAGATCCTATATTCGCTCATAGATTTGAGAAACAGTGTTACTCTACAAAAAAGTAAGAGTATTGGTTTAATGGATTTTGATGAATATGAAGAAGGATCTTTATTTAAATTGCAATATTATGATGAACGTGCTCATATTAATAAAGATGAACATGGCAATAAGATTATGCCTGATAGTAGGTCTTATATCTCAAAAGTGGATTTGGTATACGATGGTAAAGTTATTGGAATGTTGTCCGACAATATAAATCAGTTTCAAGGAGATATCTTCATTTCTGCAAGCCGTAGTTATAGCTATAGTGATTTTCTTGCATCTCAATATTTTCAAAAAGTGGATGTTGAAGAATTGGAAAATGGATTATATGTTGGAACTTATGATGTTGTTAGTGATGAAATAGCAAATTTTGGTACTGATCGCGGCTATAGTGAGCAAGCTGTTTTTTATTTCAAAGGTAATCCATCATCGTATAATACTGGTTCTATGAACGCTTCTACTGTTTCTCCTTATCAAAATGAGTTTTAACAGTATTAACAGTATAAGAAAAAAAAAGCAGTGTGTGTGTACACTGCTTTTTGTCTTTTAAGCGTGGCATTGCTTTTTCTTCAAATTAGTTTATTTATTGTACTTTAGTAAAAATTCTAGAAGCGCTTGTACACACTGTTTATTTTGAGATTTTCACAAGATCTTGAAATATGGAGTTACGCGTGCATATGTAGAATACATTTTTCTTTAATAAATGATCTGCTTGTATTTAATGAGAGAACACGTCCTTAATTTTGTAAAATCACTTGTCTATTATAGCAGTGGAGGTGTGAGTATACTTTGTTTTAATTGTTTAATTTTTTTTATGTAAGAGTGTATTGATTATGAATGCTCTATTGTGGCTGGTGTTGCATTTATTTTGTGGCATTGTATAATGATGTGCAGTTTTTAATATCATGGAATTATATGATGAGATTACTTACTTGTCTTGCTATAATGGCTGTTGTTGTTGTAGCTTTTAATTTTTTTACTAAACGACAACATCAAGATGTAAAACAAGAAGTTCATGTATATTCATCTCGTAAAGAAGAATTGTTACACAGTTTGTTTGAACAGTTTACTAGGGAAACTGGTATAGAAGTTAAGTATATCAATGATGAAGCTGCTCAACTTATTGATAGGATGGAAAATGAAGGTACAGCTACTTCAGCAGATGTTTTCTTGACTGCAGATGCTGTTAATCTTATTTTGGCAAAGAAAAGAGATCTGTTACAATCTGTACAATCTGATGTTTTGAATAATGCAATTCCTAGTAAGTATCGAGATGCAGATGGGTTCTGGTTTGGTTTAACTAAGCGTGCAAGGGTTATAGTTTACAATAAAGACCTAATTAAAGATAGTGAATTGAGTACATATGAACACCTTGCTAATACAAAATGGAAGGGCCAAATTTTAATAAGATCTTCTAATAGCCCATATAATCAGTCATTGATTGCTTTTATGATTGCAAATAATGGGGTAGAAAATGCTAGGATTTGGGTTAAAGGGTTAGTTTCGAATATGGCTAGAAAGCCTAGCGGAGGGGATATTGATCAAATTTATGCTGTTGCGGCAGATGAGGGAAACATTGCGATAGTTAATAGTTATTATTTTGGAAGAATTATGGCTTCTGATAAGAAAAGTGATCAATCTGTGATAAGAAAGCTTGGTATATTTTTTCCTAATCAAGAAACCACTGGTACTATGATAAATATTAGTGGTGGTGCTGTTACTAAGTATGCAAAGAATAAGCAGAACGCTGTAAAATTATTGGAATTTCTTTCCAGTGTAAAAGCACAAAAAGTTTATGCTCAAATTAATCAAGAATATCCTGTAGTTGATGGAGTAGAACTTTCAGAAGTTTTAACGAACTTCGGTTCGTTTAAAGAAAGCGATTTACCTTTGCAAGAGCTTGAGAAATATTTGACCGAGTCTGTTAGAATTGCTGATGAGTGTGGTTGGAGATAAGTTATACAATAAAAAGGATTGTGCTGTGAATAATGGTGTGGTATGGTTTTTGTTTATTAAGATTTCTAGTATATTGTATTGTTTGGCTATTAGGGTGGAAATGGAGATACTTTAAAGTTTTACCAATAGTGTTTTTGTTTATTACAGCTTCAAAGTAGAGGTTTTTTGCACAGCGTACTGTAAAGGCATTGCAGGTTGTGTGAAAGACCGGGTATGGTTCGATTATATATTGTTAATGAATAAGCTTTGTTCCATAAAGTCCTATTGCAACGTGCTTCTTCATAATTTTGCGTGTTACGAAGTTTCCTAACACCTGAAACTTTAACTTTAAACTCTACCCAGCACAACCATTCAGCCGCGCAATGTTCACTACTATTGATCGACATGTTTCACAGAAGCTACGCTCACACACAGTCACACCTTGGCAACTCCAGGGCCAGAACAAATCAAGATTGAGCCACGACACAATTGGGCCATACACAGGGCCATAAAACAGAAAATACACCTGTGCAAACTCAACAGCACGCGCTAGCCGTTATGATGGCACACAGATAAATATCACACAACAGAGTAACAACACTAAACAGTTTCGACGTCAATGATACCTTTTTTTTATAAACCAGGATATCCTATCAGTTGTTTGAGCTCCAACACTGAGCCAATACTTCAATCTATCAACTTTCACTTTAACAAACGACTCATGTTCTCTAGGTAGCATTGGGTTATAGAAGCCCAAAGACTCAATAAACTTCCCATCTCTTGGTACCCTAGAATCAGCAACAACCACTCTATAAAAAAGGATGCTTCTTAGCTCCAAACCTTGCTAATCTTATCTTGACAGGCATGAAAATATAACCTTCGACATTAAGTAATTCTACATAATACCCATAATAAAGTAGGTAGTCAAATCGAAAATGTTATTTTTGAATTTTTAAAACCAATGATTAAGTTTTTAAAAAAAAATAAGAAATTTGCAATATGTTGCTAAAAATAATATGATTATGTAATTAAACTTTTTCAAATTGTTGAAAAGTATAGAAATCTTTTTGTAAGATAATGTGTAATTTAGGAGGATATTTAAATTATATGGGTTTAAAGAAAGCTGTATTATCCACAATTATGTGTAATACTTTAGTATGGTACGATTATGTTCTGTTTGGAAATTTAGTAAGCATAATTAGTAAGTTATTTTTTCCGGCAGAAGATAGATATTTCAGTCTTATTATGACATTTAGTATTTTTGCAATTGGGTTTTTAATGCGACCTTTTGGAGCAAGTATTTTTGGTTATATTGGAGATAAATATGGAAGGAAAGCTGCGCTTACTTTATCAATTGTTGCCATTTCCGTTCCTATTGCTTTTATTTCGGTATTGCCTACTTATGAAAAAATAGGCGTGTTGTCTCCAATACTGCTGATTGTTTGTAGATTGATGCAGGGGATATCTTTAGGAGGAGAAGCTGGTAATGCTACTTTTTTTGATAGAACATTCTAAAAAAAGGGAAAAACATAGGATTTTTCGGGAGCTTTGAGACTTTAAGTGCTGTATTAGGATCCATTATTGCATTGTTTGTGATTTTAATTTCACAGTATTTTACAGGTGAAAATTTTGAAATATGGGGTTGGAGAGTACCTTTTGTTGTTGGATTGTTATTAGGACTAGTTAGCGTTTATATTAGACGTATGAGTGGTGAAAGCCCAGCATATGATACTCACAAGAAGAGTAATAATCTGTCGCAATCTCCATTTATGGAGTTGTTTGGGAAATACAAGCGTCCTTTAATATTATCTACATGTATTGACTGTATTGAAAATTGTTCGTTTCATATTTTCATGGTATTTTTTATTACTTTTATTAGAGAATTTTCAGATATACACTTAAATTTAAATGATCATAGCGTAAGTATTATTGAAAGTTTCAATATCATGATTTGTGGTATTTTAAATGTATTTTTTTGGATATATCTCTGATTATGTAGGGCGTAGAAAGGTGATGTTGATTGCTTCTATATCATTGTTTTGTGTCGCAATTCCTGTATTTTGGTTATTAAGTCAAGATAGCTATATTTATTTAATAATAGCGTATCTAATTTTTGTTGTACCATTTTCTGCTGCTCTTGGACCAGCTAGTGGTGCAATGTCTGAGTTGTTTCCTACAAAGGTTAGGTATACTGGGTTTGGATTATCACGTAATATTGCTTCAGCTATTTCTGGAGGTATGGCCCCTGTAGCATGTACTTGGCTTATAAGGGCTACAGGATTAACATTTATTCCTGGGATATATGTCATGTTTTGGGCATTAGTTGCAATTGTTGCGTTATGTCAGATTAGGAAAGAAGATGTATATGCTGATTGGTAGATGTTCATATTTTATTTTACTTCTATGGGAAATTTGATCTCACTGTTTTGTACTTTTAAATGTGGTTCTGGTTCATGTAAGTAGAATGTTATTGTTACGGCTGTGTTCTTCTGGTATTTTGGTATAACTTGAATTATCACTTAAGCGTAATTTACAGCTTACTTAATGTCAAATGATGTTGAGTTTTCTGGATGTTTGGTGCTTTTATCAGGATATTTCTAAAGCTGGTCATAGCATTTGTATATAGCGAATGGATTTGCGAACCTGTGCTGGTTTTTTTGCGTCAATGACTATGGATTTGTATATTAATTACGCAGCAACATTTCAGATTATACGTTGATTGTCATTTTTTGAAGAATACTGTGATATTAATTTTTTTGCTGTTGTATAAGATACTAAGCGAGGTATTTCCAATATAATACTATACCATATATAGTCGAAGATCCTATCATCTAAGATTCCTTATTCTAGCTTTCTTGCTTGATCAACTAGCATGACTGGTATACCTTTATGTATTGGGAACGCCAGCTTAGCCTTTTCACTTATTAGCTCGTGGGTGTCTTCTTTATATTGTAGCTTATCTTTTGTTAATGGACAAACGAGTATCTCGAGTAATGTGCGGTCAAACATATCTCACTGTGAAGTAATTATCCATTCTCATTATAACATTCGTTATCAAAATTCAAATTAAATTTAGCTGAATTTGGATAGAAAAATTAGTGGTGGTAGTTATGTTATATAAATAGGTAGTTGTTGTGTTTAAGATATTAGAATTTATGACTGTCTTGTGTGAGTTAGTATGGCTAGCATAAAATGAGGAACATCGATTATATTTAACTTTGTGAAGAATACTGGATATTATTTTCCCGTTTAAAATCTTAGTAAATCTTTATTTGGAATATTGAACTACTGTTTGATATTTTCATGATATGTAAATTATTATATAAATTTTTTGCTATACAGATTAGTAGTATAAAAGAATTTATAAAAATACTACTTTTTGCCTGTGATTTAACATTTTACAATATATCTAATTAGCTTTAGAGTTCATTTTCTATTACATAAAGCTGATAGTTCCAGTCTCGTTATTGTCAGAGTTAAGTAATTCTTTTATTCTGTGAAGAATATTTCTTACTTCTCTATTTTCCATTATATTGTCATAATTAATGTTATTTAAAAAATCATTATGAACCATTCTGGGACCTATAGCATTGACTTTAATTTGTGGCCATAGCTCTACTGCTGCGAATTTTGTAAAATCTGTTAGTGATTTTTTTGACATTGTGTATGTGAAATATTTTGTAGAGTCTTTTAAAACCATTGTATCTGTCATATTGATAACATTTCCTATAGCAGCACATTTTTTTGTAAAATATTGTGTCAGGAATAGCGGAGCCTGTATATGAATATTGTAGTTTTGAATGAAATCTTCTATTGTAGTATTCATTAACATATTCCTGTAAAATACTGATGCATTATTAATAAGGCAATTACAATAAGGCATAGCTTCAAAAGCTTTGTCCATAAGGTTACTTAATGAGTCAAATACTGTTAAATCAGTTTGGATAAGTGTACACTTTTGATTGCATAGCTCTTCGATAATATTTTTTGTATTTAACGCATGTTCTTTAGAAGTATGATAATGGACAACTATATCATAGCCATTGCTAGCTAAAAATATAGCAATTGCTTTACCCAACCTTTTTGCACCACCTGTTACTATTGCTCCTTTTTGATTGTGTGTTTTAAGCATGTTATGCAATCAAATTAGTAAAACAAAAACCGTAATGATTTAACCATTGTAGCTTATTACTGTAAAATTTACGTAGATCACTGATATTATGTTTCAACATGGAAATTCTTTCAATTCCTATGCCAAAAGCAAATCCGCTATATTGTTCTGGATCGATGTTAACATTTTTCAAAACATTTCGATGAACCATGCCACAACCTAAAATTTCTATCCAATTTTTTTGTTTGCATCTTATGTCGACTTCAGCTGATGGTTCAGTAAACGGAAAATAACTACTACGAAATCTTATTTGAATATTTTCTCCAAAAAATTGTTTCAAAAAATAATTTATGCAGTATTTTAGATGCCCCATATTAATATCTTTATCAACATACAACCCTTCAATTTGATGAAACATTGGGCTATGAGTTGCGTCCCAGTCATTTCTGTACACCTTTCCTGGAGCAATAATCTTGATTGGATAGCTACCTTTATTGTGTTCCATTACTCTAATTTGTACAGAAGAAGTGTGTGTACGTAATACCACTCTTTTCTGATTTACTAATGTTTTTAAGTAAAAAGTATCGTGTCCTTCCCTTGCGGGATGATTTTTATGTGTATTTAGCGCATCAAAAACGTGAAATTCATCTTCAAGTTCCGGGCCGTCGGATAGCTTAAATCCCAAAGAAGAAAAAATGCGCTTTGCTTCGTTCAAAGTGTCAGAAATAGGATGCAGCTTTGCCATTTGTTTTGGACGAATCGGTAAGCTAATGTCGATTTTATTTTTTATTAATTGACTGTCAATTTGTATTTTACAGAGTTTTTTTTTTTTTTGAATTAATCAGAGACCTCAACTCAGCACATACACAGTTGATAAGGCTACCAACCGACTTCCGTTCCTCCACGTCATTAATCTTAGAGATATTCTTCAAGTATGCTGTAATAACACCTGACTTTCCAAAATAGTAAAGCCTAACACACTCCAACTCTTCAAGAGAAGAGCTGTCTAATATCTTATTAATTGCCTCTGTCTGTAGTTTATATACGTTATTGTCTAGCACTGGATTTAATCAAAACTTCTTTAGTGAGATCTACAATTTGTTTAAAATTATCCTGGTCATTGACCGCCATATCTGCTAGGATTTTCCTGTTTAGTGTTATGTTAGCCAAAGACAAGCCACGCACAAAGTCCGAGTATATAAGCCCGTATTGCCTCACAGCTGCGTTGATTCGCATAATCCATAGGCCCCTAAAAAACCTCTTACGATTGCGTCTGTCACGGTAGGCATACTGCAGAGCCTTTTCCACTCTTTGCAGAGCAATTCTGTAACAATTCTTGGAACGCCCACGATAACCCTTCGCCAGCTTGATTACCTTTTTTATGCCTCGCCCTTGTCTGAACTCCCCGCTTAACTCTAGCCATTCTTTTAACCTACATTACTTAATCACTACCTGCTATAAGGCATAAAGAGCTTAACTATACGCGAATCAGAACGGTTTGCTATGGTAGTTCCACGCTGAACACGAATACTCCTCTTGCTCCTTTTTGTCATACCATGCCTCTTTGCAGATTGAGTAGATCTTACCTTACCTGTCGCTGTCACACTAAATCTCTTCTTTATCGAAGACTTAGTTTTCAATTTTGGCATCCCTACCCCAAAGCTTTAGAAACAAGCAAGTTTATAATCCATTAATATTGATGGTGTCAAGTATATTTTCTGGGTTTGTTGTGAAAACTGGTGAACAGAGTGTCTTGCAGTTGTACGTTAATAAAATGTTATGAATATTTGTGATACCATCTGATAGGAGGTTTTAATTTTCAATAGTATTTACTGATTAAGACTTTAACATAGTTATTGCAAAGTGCATGGTTAACAATTATAATTGTAAGTACTAGGTATTATTAAATAATTTGTGTTTTATTTTTGGAGATATTTTGTATGTCAAATAGTAATGTTCCTTTGGTTTCTAATTCTAAAGGTTCTTCTTCTACGTTGGAAGATTCTGGACCATTAATGCCTAGAGCTGTTGCAGTGTGGTTAGTAGATAACACTATATTGACTTTTGAGCAAATAGCGAAGTTCTGCAATTTACACTTGTTGGAAGTTAAAGGTATTGCTGATGGTGAGGTTGCTAAAGGCGTTATTGGGTGTAATCCTATTACGATGGGACAAGTTACTAAGGAGGAAATTGAATATTGCCAAAATGATCCGACTCGTATACCTAGACTGATAAGTTATAGAAATTTTAAGAAAAGTAAGAAAAGGAGTGTGCGTTATACGCCTGTAGCGCGTCGTAGAGACAAGCCGGATGCAGTGGCATGGATTTTAAAGTACTGTCCCGAAATGCAGGATGTATGTATTGCGAAATTAATAGGTACTACAAAATTTACTATTGCTGCCATTAGAAACAAGGAACACTGGAATTCAAATAATATTAAACCTAGGGATCCTGTGTTGCTAGGTTTGTGTACCCAGGTAGATCTTGATGAGGCAATTATGAAAGCTCAGATAGTTGCGGAAAGAGAGAGAAGGGTTAAAAATATCAGGTTCAACGATTTTTCGGATAATTAGGTGTAGTAGACAGGTTGTGATTAAGTGTTTACTTAGTAATAATAAATTGTTATAACCTCCAACTACGCTCTAATTGTTACTGAACTGGAGTACTTAAAATTCCTGGATTTGTTGTCCAGTGTTAAATGTAGTGTTGTTCGTCAGTATCTGTCTGGTTTTTTGTGTCTTGCACTTTGGTTTGGGTTTTGATAATGTTTGAATACGAGTGTGTTGTGTTATGAAGTTTGATAGGTTTTAGTTATTGGATAGTGTTTTATGTGATTGGCTTGAACTGGACTGACATTAATCAAAAACGAAATATCTTGAAGTTCTGACTTTTAGTGCTGTCTTTTACTACAAGTGTAATAGTAGGTTTTAAGTTTCCTTTAGGTAGGGTGTATGTTGGTTCGCAGTTTTTTTGCTTTAGTTTGAATTGGTAGGTGTATAGTGTTAAATAAGAAGAAGAGAACAAGGTATGTCAGTAGGAAGGGCAACAGTAAAAGTGCGAAGTCTGAGTCTGCGACGAGTGTTGTATTAGAAAGAGAAGAGGGACAGGAAGTAAGATCAGAATCACGAGAAGAACAAATAGAGATAGCAGTTCCAAAAGAAGAAGTGAGAATATTGGATTTAAGTGAATTAAAGAAGAGGAGCATAGAAGATCTACTAAAAATAGCAGAAGATCTGGGTGTGGTAAGCAATGGCAGAATGCTGAAACAAGAAATAATCTTTCACTTGATGAAAAAGGTTGTAAATGATGGTGGAGCGGCACTAGGAGGAGGGGTAGTAGAAATACTATCCGATGGATTTGGTTTCTTAAGATCTCCTGAAGCAAATTATGCTGCAAGTAGTGATGATGTATATATTTCTGCAGGTCAAATAAAGAAATTTAATTTAAGGACAGGTGATATAGTAAGTGGAGAAATAAGAGCTCCGAGTGAAAAAGAAAGATATTTTACTTTGGTGAAAGCACACAGCATAAACTTTACAGATATGGGGGAAGCTGCAAAGGTATGTGCACTTTGATGATTTAATACCGTTATATCCGGAAGAGAGGATATTGTTAGAGTGTAATGATCCAATCAGTCTAAGTAAAAAAAGATATAAGCATGAGGGTGATAGACATAGTTGCTCCGTTAGGGAAGGGGCAAAGGGCGCTTATAGTTGCTCCTCCTAGGGCTGGGAAAACAATAATACTGCAACAAATAGCGCATTCAATTTCTGTGAATCATCCGGACATAGAATTAATAGTTTTATTAATAGGTGAAAGGCCAGAAGAAGTGACGGACATGTGTAGATCGGTAAAGGGAGAAGTAGTAAGTTCTACGTTTGATGAACCAGGATATAGGCATGTACAGCTTGCAGAGATTGTAATTGAGAAAGCAAAGAGGATGGTAGAGCGTAAAAAGAATGTTGTAATACTACTTGATTCAATTACAAGGTTAGCAAGAGCGTATAATTCAGTAATACCATCATCAGGAAAAGTGTTAACTGGTGGTGTAGATTCTAATGCTTTACAAAGGCCTAAAAGATTTTTTGGAGCAGCAAGAAATATAGAGAATGGAGGATCATTGACGATAATAGCTACAGCACTAATTGAGACTGGTTCAAAAATGGATGAAGTAATATTTGAGGAATTTAAAGGTACAGGAAATAGCGAGATAATATTAGACAGAAAGATATCAGATAAGAGAGTCTATCCTGCAATAGATATTTCGAAATCTGGTACAAGAAAGGAAGATATGCTGATAGATAATGTATGTTTAAAGAAAGTGTGGCTGTTGAGAAGGTTACTGTCATCTATGGGTGCTGTTGAGGCAATGGAATTTTTAAGAGATAAGTTGTCGATCACAAAAGATAATAATGAGTTTTTTGATATGATGAATAGTTAGTAAATACAAGAAAACTAAAATAGTTATTCTCTCCGAATCTATCGGTCTATAGCTGGGTCTATAAACAGTTAAGTGTTGAAAGTTGATGTTTATAGAAGGTATAAAGATCTGTGCTTATTGAAATGTTATAGAGATAATAAAAGTTAATTTTATTTTTTAATTTAACTGTTTTTAGTTATAAAGCAACTTTGTTGTATCGCTGTCACAATATCTTCTGAGCTAAATTACACGGCTTGATTGCCTGTTTGGAAGGAACATCAACACTGTTAATTAACTGTTGAGTGATTCATTATTTGATGATAATACTGCTTCATGAATCATTTCTGAGAGTGTTGGGTGGGGGAAAATGGATGAAATGATGTCTTTGTCCGTTACTTCTGTTTGTTTTGATATTACATATCCGTTAATCATTTCTGTAACTTCTGCTCCAATCATGTGTGCACCTAGTAGTTCTCCTGTGGATTTATCTATAATGACTTTAACAAAACCTTCGGTTTCATCTATTGCCACAGCTTTGCCACTACAGTTTGCATGGAATTTTCCGATTTTAATATCATAACCCTGATTTTTTGCTTGATATTCAGTGAGCCCAATGCTGGCTATTTGTGGTATTGAAAATATACAGCTAGGTATGTTGCTTTTATTTAAAGGGTGTATGGAATCATCCGTAATTTTGTTTTCTTTCATGGCTATACTGTTAACGCATAATACTGCTTCATGACTTGCTTTGTGAGCCAAGCATGGTAACCCTGCAACATCACCTATAGCGTAAATACCAGGTTCATCTGTACAACAATGACTATCAGTAATAATGAATCCTAGATTGTCCATTTTAATTTGTGTATTTTCGATGCCAATATTAGCAGTGTTAGGCTGTACTCCTACTGCTAATATAACCCTATCTACCTGTAAATCTATTGTGTTTGATACCTGAACTTTAACATGGTTGTTAAATTTTTCTAATTTTGTGACTGAGCTTTTTTGTATAAATTTTAATTCCTTTCTGAATTAAAATTTTGTGCATTAGTTCAGATATTTCGTGATCTTCAAGTGGTAATATGCTGTCTTTTAATTCTACTATTGCTACCTGAGTTCCAAATGTATTGTAAAAACTTGCAAATTCTATTCCAATGGCTCCGCTTCCGATTATTAACAAAGATTCAGGAAATTTATCTGGTATCATTGCATTTTTAGCACTCCATACCATATTGTTGTCAAAGTCTATATTGGGGAGGCTTTTTGCTTGAGCTCCTGTTGCAACAATTATGTGTGTTGATGTGATATTAATTTTTTTATTTGAGGAATCTGAAACTTCTACTTCTCCATTACCCAATAATTGTGCTGTTCCATGGTAAATCTTTATGTTGTTTTTCTTCATTAGTTGAACAATTCCACCGGATAACTTTTCAACTACGTTGCGCGACCGTTCTATTATCTTACTAGAATTGTACGTTACACCTTTTACATCAATTCCAAAAACATCTGCTTTTTTCATATTGTGGTAAGTTAATGCAGATTGCAGTAATGATTTTGTAGGTATACATCCCCAGTTTAGGCACACCCCACCCAATGCGGGCTCTTGTTCAACTATTGCAACATCATACCCTAACTGTGCAGCTCTTATAGCGGCCATATATCCACCTGGCCCACTTCCAATTATAAGGAATTCATGTTCAATCATGTGCTCGTCACTTTGAATAAGGACAATAATAATGAGTAATAGTATTATTTGCAAGTTTAACATTTTAGAGAGTTATAGATTTGCCGTTTTTCTATCTATATGAGGGTGTCCTATATATAATTGGACTGGCATAATTATAAAAAAAATAAGTAAAAATATTGATTTATTAAATATTTATAATATTATCCATATCATTAGTTTTTTATGCGAAATTTATGAATGTTTTACAGCGAACAAACGCTAAAAGTGTAGAGGAAGGCACGGTATATAATCAAACAGTTAGTACTGGTATTTCTGGGGCATATGGTATTAATTTTTTGAAGAAGGATGATAAAATTTTTTCTGTATACTATGTAAGGAGTGGTCTTGTAGAAAATGATATAATATGTGAGGTCCAAGATAGTAATTCTACTTACTACACTAAAGTTAATGACTATCCTATTTCCAGGAATGTAGTAAAAGGTTATTTGCCAGAGATGTTATTTATGAAAGTCCTGGGCAAGGATTTCTTGATTGTTGCACTCCCTGAAAAGGTAGGAAAATCTGGGAAAAGGAACTTGTTGCTAAAAATATATGAAGTGCATTATTCCACTCGTATATCCTTACTTAATACGAGAAAAATGTATTTAACTAGTACTGATTCAGCTACAACAGAGGAGGTCAGATATCCTGTTGTTTTGAATCAAGACAGGCCAGGTAGAATTGTCGTTATTGCAAGGACTGATCATGATGTTAGAGGTGATACTGCAGATAGATTGTATGTAATGTGGACACTGGAATATAGAGATAACGAATTTAGAATTATAAAGCCTAGTGGAAATAGACGCGGTAAGTTTAACAATGAGTATTTATTTAAATATTCTGGTTATATAGGTTATGGGAAATACCGTGATCGGTTAATTATCGTATCAAATCTTGATCACTCCTTAAATTTTCTTTATGTGGGAAAATATTTTTCGAATTACAAGTTCTTTTCCAATATATATGAAATATCACTGAATTATAGCTTAAATTATGGAGTAAGAAGATGTCTTGTCAATCCCTCTTATTCATGTGATTTAATTGATAGTGATAAGTACGCTATTCCTGTCAGTGGTATTAGTGCAATTGGTGTTGTCCGTAATAAGGAGAATACTTATGTGGCTTACATTGGTGTAGTACATGGTCGTAGTAGATATAACAAAAAACAGTTGGTTATTGTTCGTAGTACAGCAGGTAAGCAGTTATGTATATATGATTTTTTGCAGGTTAGAGAGCATGTTAGTGCTTTGTATGTAAATTATGTTGGCGACTCTATAGTGATGGTAAGTGTAGGGACAGGTAGTGTAGTGAGATACCAAGTGTCAGAATTGCAATTGAGATCTGGAAATATTACACATGTTGATGTGATGCGAATGCAGCGTCAGCAGATAAGTAGCGTTGCGGATTTGGTACATATTGTTACTGGCGATATATCTACTGCAAGTAATATTACATATGCGAATGTTACTAGTATACGTGCTCAAACCTATGGGAATGATAAAATTCCTAATTTTTCTGTTTACATTAGAGAAGTGCGATCTCAGGATATCTTACGTAGTATGCGTAATGATGCTTCATCCATAGACGATATGATGCTGAAACATTCAACGACTAGTGATGCTTCTTTTACATCAGCTAAGCCACTGCAATCAATTATTCCTGGTTATTTTGTGGATGATATTCCTAGGGTTACAATAAGTTTGTCTGATCAGTCTAGAAAGCATGTAGAAAGCGATATAAATGATGCGCTCAATAATGTAACACCCATGTTGGTAACGTCTCAGCCATTGCGATCCTTTATTCCAATGACTGATGTTCAAATATATACTGGGGGTCCTGCAACAAAATCAGCGGGACAGGGCTATGTATCTGACCATTCTGCGAGGGATGTACCTAGTAGTTCAACGTATTCTGTGATTCAGGTTTCATCAATTAGTAGCAGTGTTACTCGGGCTACAATATCTCCAGTTATAACTACTAATCTTGTGACAGGAAGGAGTTCATCCAGTCAATCTAGAAAGTATGTTGAAAGTGATAAGGATGGTGCACTTAATAATGTAACATCTATGTTGGTAATGTCTAAGCCATTGCGGTCATTTATTCCAAGTTATACAGCAGCTGAAAGTGTTACTGATGCTAGTGTAGATACTATAAAAGAATCAACTTTAACGAGTAAAGTGGATGATGTGCCTGTGAATCATAGAAGACGTAAAGTCAAGGAATATTCATTAGAGGTAAATAAAGATAATATGAAAAGATATGTAGGTAATACTTCAAGTGTTGAACGTAAATTCTCAAATGGAAAAGCGAAATATAATGTGAAACATACTACCACTAAATCTAATGTCCAACGTAGAATGACTATGAAAAGACATGTATTGCGTAATGAAAGTCTGAATGTTAGTGACTACATGAATGCTGCTGCATTTAATTTTATGACACGTAACGTAAGTGGATTCAACAGTTCGTTATTAACCAATAATAGCAGTTATGTAAATTCTACGTTTTCTGCTGATGATAATTCTATGAGTAAGATACATACTGGAGTATTTGTTGGTTCAGTGGTAATTGTTGCTGTCATTATTATGTTCCTTAAGAATGCGTTTAACCTTGTTTTCGATTGTAATGATGTGAAAAGGCGTATAGTGAGCTGTCTTGGTACTGGTAGAAGAAGGCTCAGGGTGCCAAGTGAACCGATGCGAGTACTTGACCTACGCCATGGCCATGTGCGAAATGTAAATGATATTCAAATGCGTACAATGTCTTATGGAGGTGTATGAATTTGGTTCTTTTATTTATTACATTTGTGTTAAATAGTATTAATTCTTAAAAATCTGATTGTCTTATTTTCCGGTTTTTTTATTAGTGTATCTCATGTTTACTGTTATATAGTAGAATTGTGGTATGCATTGTTTGGTTTCTAACATCATGATTTTGTGTAGAAGTAATGTCATTTTTTTCTAGGATATCCAAGAATAGGATTGTTATATCTGTAGGGGATAATGGTGCTGTAATGCTCAATATTATGGGTGGTGTAATACGGGATAAGTATTTTATTGAGGATATACAGGATGTAACTCTATCAAAGATTATCCGGTGTATTGCTGAATATAAAAAAATCCTTGATATACCTCGTGTTAAATAACTCTGATCAAATTTATACTGAACACAGCATCCCTATGTGCAGTGGAATAGTTGCCAGATCTTTAGTAAAAATGAGCCTTGATAATGTTATGAGTGATTGTGACATAGGTTCTGCGTTTTTATTGACTAAACCCAATGCTGTAGATAAGAATTGGCGTTATATGTTTGTTGCAAGTAGATTGAATGATTTATCTAAGAGATTATTAGAAATTATTTTGGACAATTCAGGTAATTTTTGTGGAATGTTATTACTACCGGTTGAATTGTCTTGTATTTGTAATAAATTGTTAAAACTTCATAATAAGAATAGTAGCGAATGGACTATATTTATAGCTTATACTAAAACTAATCATTTTAGACAGATTGTATTACATAGAGGGAAGATAGTGCATGTTAATAATATTATTATATCTTCAGATGAGATGTTATCAGATATTATCGCTGGCAAAGTTTATCAAGAGATATGTGATACAGTATTACATCTTGTTAAATTTGGATATACTAAAGGGTCAGCTATTGATTTGTATATTATAACTTCTAGTAGTATCAAAACTAGTTTGTTGTCGTTTGATTTTAAGCATATTAATAGTCATATTCTTACTCCATATGAATTATCGAAAATGTTAATGTTAAAGCAATCTGCTGGTATTATGAGTGAGTTTTGTGATACTGTGATATTGTGTGCGATTACGGAAGATAATCCGTCAAAGATTTTTCATAGCAAAAGTACTAGTTTGTTTTATAAGATTTTCTTTCTTAATACTTATATAATTCCGTCTCTGTTATGTTTAATTACATTGATGTCTTTGCTCAATATAAGTTACATATTTAGAATAAATAGTAACTATAACGAAAAAATAAATCTACTTGTTCGTCAAGAAGAGTTGACGTCTAGGGTTGAGAAAATTAACCAAGATAGTAGAGTAAGGCAAGTTAATGAAATGTATGAAACAATAGATGTATATAAACTATTGTTAGCAGATGATTTCTTTTCATTTGATTTGGTATTGCGGTTACGCAAAATTGATTTGGTGGGGTTTAGTATTAGTTATCTATCATTGAAAACTAATGATCGAGGTGTTTCAGTCAAGCTGCTATTGAAGTTTACAAAAGAAAAGCAATTCTTGGATTATTATGATAAACTAAAAGATAGCATAACAAAGGAATTTGAGGACTATAAAGTAGAAGTGATAGATTCTTTACCTGATATCTCAGATGATCAGAAGATTGTTGTGATTAAACTGGAGAAGTGAAAGAGTGAACATCATATTATCAAAAAGATACTGCATGATCAAGATATCAGTATGTTTTACATTGTTATGTATTTTATCTGTAACATTATACTATCTGTGTAAATCTAATTTTTATATAATGCAACATAATTTACATGTTGCTGACGAAATTCAAAAGTTAAGCTTTGAAGTTATGAATGTTCATAAGCATGAAGCGATGTTGAACAATAGTGGCACTTTATGGCAGGAAATATCAACTTCGAATATATATAGCACTGTTTATGAGGAAAATTTAGGAACATTGATAAGTGATTTGTGTAAAAAATATTACCTTTTTTAATTCTCAGATAAGTATATCTAGCCCTAAAGTGGTTAATGATGTTTATAATAAGCAACACATAGATGTAACTCAGAGGCATATTGAGATAAAATTTGCATCTATTAGTGATGAGCAAGTTTTTTCATTCATTAATGCGATACGTCATGATATTTCAGGATATGTTAAGATTATTAGTTTTAGTATTGAGAAAAATACGGATGTTACAGATAAAGTGTTACAATCAGCCTTAAAAAGGGGAAACTTTACATATTGTAAACGGTAGCATTTCGTTTGATTTATACAGTATAGTAGGCAGGTTTATTGATGAGAGCTAGCGTAATACTAATAATGGGTTTTTGTATTATGTCGAGTATTGAATGCAAAGCCAGTCAGCATAATTGTCTTGGCCTTGTATATGCACTGAATAATTGCACAGGTTATACCTGTAATATGAATTTTTTAAATAATAAAGTCCGGTATACTGTTTTTGGAATAATAGATGATAGATGTAAAATGTCAGAGGTTGATGATTCTGGTGTTACTTTATGTTATTTTCCAAAGGAAAAAATAAGGATGATGTCTGAATATTTGGTAAGAGTGATTACTAATAATATGAATATTGAGACTAATAAAATTGAGCATGCCTTATCTAAAGTGTGCGAGTTTTATTCTACAGTACAGGGAACTTTAATCCAGGAAAATGCAGAAATTACAGAGGACAACGCATTAGAAGTAAAACGTGCTGTGGAATTAGAAAAGAGAAATTTTAACGTTGGAAAAATTGGAAGTATATTTTTTTCAGATGTGGATATTGTGAAGTTGCATACCATATATGCTCAAGGTAGGAATATAGAGCAAGATAATTAATTGTATAAGTGTATCTACTATAGCGTAATTAACTTGGTTGATAATTTTTTTGAGTGAAAGTTACACAGACAAAGTTGTCAATTTCTGGTGAACCTACGTGTTCAGTGTGTGTGGGGGATTGTAGCGAAGTATGTATAAAAAAAGCATAATTCACTGTTGTAGTTGGTGGTTGTGTATAATAGAATGTGATTTATGTACTTGACTAATAAGTTGACTAGTGATATCTCTCACAAAAGATGCAGGTTGATTTTTTATGAAAGTAACAATCCTTGGCTGCGGTTCATCAGGTGGCGTCCCAGTAGTAGGGTGTGATTGCGGTGCCTGTGTGTCAAATTTAAAGTACAATAAACGAATGAGATCATCAGCACTTATCGAAAGTGGCAGTACAACGTTGCTTATTGATACTACTCCTGATTTGAGGTTTCAGGCGTTGCGGAATAATTTATCGTCTGTAGATGCAGTACTATATACTCATTTTCACTCTGATCATTGTGATGGTATCTCTGATCTTCAACCTTTTAAACCTAAGCATGGACTGCATAGTATTCCTATATATAGTGATATAAATACTCTGTGTTCATTAACTGCTAGTAACTCATATTTTTTTATTCCTAGTGAATTTGTATCTACTTGGAAAAGGTGTCGCTATTTAACAGTTAATGTGATATATCACTACAAGGAGTTTACAATTGGGGATTTCCGTATATTGGCTGTGAAACAGCTGCACGGAACGGTTGATTCTAATGGGTTTATATTTAATGATCAGGTAGCATACTGTACTGATGTCCAATCTTTTCCAGAAGAATCTTGGGGTTTTCTATACAAAAAGAAAGTATTAATACTAGGTTGTTTAAAATATGAAGCAAGCTTTGTGCATTCTCATGTAGACTTATGTTTAGATTGGATAAAAGAACTAAAGCCAGAAGTTGCTATCCTCACTCATATGAGTCATTATCTAGAATATTATTCTTTGATTGATTACATAAGGAGTTCTAGTAATGCTAATATAATAGTCGGCTATGATGGCTTACAGTTTTACATTTAGCATTGTAAATAAGTTTTGGGTAATAGCTTTACAATTGTTTTTCAGTTAGAGAATTAAGTGTTTTATTAAAACCACAGATTTTTTGTATGATAGTGCTGTTTGTATGTTTTGTTGATGATAGTTGAGTTATTCGGATAAAATTTTTTCTCGTGACGAGTTGTTAGTGATTTATGGTACGTGCGAGAATCTAATTTAGAAGGTATTTCTCAATACATGTTGTTAGCAATGATAGGTTATTTGTTTTCAAGCAGTCTCTCTAACGTAGAACTTTGCCAAAGGTTGTCTAGGTACATTTTATTATGCGTACCGGTGTGCAAATTTATTATGTAGATGTGCGTTATTGGTTTTTTTAATTGTGTGCTCATGCAATTATTCATCAGAGTTATAAGAATATTATCATCATCTCTGCATAGTTCGTAAATGTTAGTTTGCTTTTATAAAAACAGCATCATTTATTTAGCATATATCTTATTGCTTCATCTAAGTTTGATGGTAATTTTTCTAAATTATATTGAATATTTGAAGATATTCCGTAAATTTTTGGTGGCGGTTGTATTTTATTTTCTATTCCGTAAACTATCCCTTGTAAAATTGATGTTATAGCTTGTCTATAATTACAATCTGCTCCAGGGACCCTATGCTCTATTCTACATTTTTTTGGATTTGTAGTAACGTTTGGTATTCTAATAGCAGTACTTCTGTTATTTCCTCCCCAGCTTATAGTTGTAGGAGTATTTATGTCTGCATGCATATATCTTAAGTAAGAACTCTCATTTGGAGCAAAAAACATCATATGTTTTTTCATTAGGGTACACAGTCCTCCTATACTGTGGGATAAATAGCTACTCATTTTATCGTTCTGTGTGGAAAATAAGTTATTATTGTTAAGATCAAGTAAATTTACATGAACGTGGAATGCACTTCCTGGTCTGTCTAAATATGGTTTTGCAGAAAAATCAATGCTTCCGTTAAAATTGTTTGCGTTATCTTCTAAGATTTCTTTGATCAAAGTAAGTTCAAAAGTAAGCTTAGAAATATCAGTAGTGTTTGACGTTTGTATTTCATATTGTAAATTGTCTTTCTCTTTTGTTATATTACAGTTAAAGGGTAGTATTTTTTCCTTAATACTAGTAATTAATGAGCTAATATCATTTGAATCTATATTGTCAAAATAGAACTCTAATTCCACTCCTATTGACGGTGCTACGTTAAAATGATTACTAAAATAGTCTAATGTGTAGTTCAACATATAAGTTAATGAATTTTAGATGGTCGGGATGCTTTTTTTGTAATATATAATGCTAGTAAGTTAAGAAGCCACGTTATTATGAACAACGTGAGTCCTAAAGCATATGCAGATGAAGTTTGTATGCTATTAAAATTCTGGTCTCCTGTTAAGATTGTAGCAATTTGTACCGTTATTGTAGTTACAGCGTGTAGTGGATTGAAACTGAAATGTGCAGTTATACCGGCTGCCATTAGTACAATCATTGTCTCTCCAATTACCCTTGATATTGATAGTACGATTGAACTTATAATATTCGGTAATGCATAAGGAATAATTATGTTCCAAATAGTATCAGCTCGTGATGCTCCAAGTGCCATGGAACCGTATCGTAGTGTTTTTGGCGTTGAGTGTATAGCATTTTCTATAAGAGAAGTAATAAATGGGAGGATCATGATCCCTATTACTAACCCAGCCGCTAATGCGTTTTCTGATTGAGCATTAAGGTTGTAATACCTTGCTAAACTTCTAATTGATGGCGATAAAAATACTACAGCAAAATATCCGTACACTACAGTGGGAATACCTGATAATATTTCTAAAATTGTGTTGGTTATGTATCGTACCTTTTTGCTCGCATATTCACTTATGTAAATTGCAGAAAACAATCCTAAAGGTACTGCTATTGTTATTGCAACAACAATTATTAGAAATGTGCCACTAAGTAATGGTAGTATTCCAAATGATCCTGCTGGTTTTCCGTTTATAATGTTTGGATCAGGTTGCCAGTTGGTTCCAAACAGGAAATCGGCTATAGGTACTTTGCTAAAAAATAATGCTGATTCATAAGCTAAGCACAATATTATACACGTCACAATAAGAAATAGTAACCCCACAGATAAAAACATGATAAACTTTAGTAATATAAATTCTTTATCTATATATGTTGCTATTAATGCTAAAATTAACACAGAGAATACTACAATAATAAATATTGTATTAAAATGCTGAATGTATAATAAGTAACAAACAATGAACGGGTAAATACTATTTAAATAAGTTATAATATGAAATCTATCTTCAAAAGTAAGTTTTATTTTCTGATAGTTTCCTATTAATAATGCAATGGACAATAATATTGTAACTAGTATCATGTTATTTAATAAGTAAAGTTTACAAGTTTTTTACACACGTAGTTTAAAGATTATACTTTTATTGTATAAGTCAACCTTATTCTATCACTTTTATGGTGCTTTGTAATATCAAAAGTGTACTTTTATTATGTAAGTTATGTTTTATGAAGATTAACAGATGATGAAAAATAATTTAGTTAGTAATTTGCGGAAATTATTTATAGATTTTTTTGCAAAAAATAGTCACCAGATTTTCCAGTCTTCTTCACTAATAGTTAGAGATGATCCATCTTTGATGTTTACTAATGCAGGTATGGTACAGTTTAAACATATGTTTATTGATGCTAGTAATGCAAATGTAAGTGCGGCTGTGTCAAGTCAAAAGTGTCTAAGGGTAGGTGGTAAGCATAATGATCTAGAAAATGTTGGATATACGAATAGGCATCATACTTTTTTTGAAATGCTTGGTAATTTTAGTTTTGGTAGTTACTTTAAGGAACATGCTATAGAGTTAGCATGGGATTTTGTTACAAAGGAACTCTCTTTAAATAAGAACAAGCTGTATTTTACAGTATATCATGATGATCACGAAGCCTTTAATTTATGGAAAAAAATTAGTGGATTTTATGATAATAGAATAATAAAGATAAAAACTAATGATAATTTTTGGAGTATGGGAAATACAGGACCGTGTGGTCCATCTTCAGAGATTTTCTATGATTATGGAGAGGATATAAAAGGCGGCTTGCCAGGTACTCCAGAGGAAAATGGTGCAAGGTTTACAGAAATATGGAACTTGGTGTTTATGCAATATAATAGAAGTTTAGATGGTAGACTATGTGCATTACCCAAAAAATGTATAGACACTGGTATGGGGCTTGAAAGAATTACATCTGTGATGCAAGGAGTACATGATAATTATGATATAGATTTATTTAGAGATTTGATAAAAGTATCAAAGAAACAATCAGGTAATAATACAAATGAACTTGCACATAGAGTTATTGCAGATCATGTGCGTTCTGCAGCATTTTTAATAGCAGAAGGCTTAACACCAGGTAATGAGGGAAAAGATTACATTTTGCGTCGTATAATTAGAAGAGCAGCACGTTATGTATACATGTTAAAATATAATGGTGCCTTAATGCATCAAATCTTTCCTGTTTTAATTGATGAAAAAAGTTGTGGATATATGGCAGATTATTATCCAGAGTTAATTCATGCTAAGGATCTGATAGTATCAATTTTAAAAATAGAAGAGGAGAATTTTAGAAGTACTTTAGTTAAAGCGTTACCATTGCTTGAAAAAGAGTTAATTAATTTATCCTCAGGTGATGTTTTGTCAGGTGATGTTGTTTTTAAGTTGTATGATACTTATGGATTTCCAGTTGATATTACTTTAGATATTATAAAGGAAAAAGGAATAAGATTTGATGAAAAAGGATTTTATGATGGTATGGGTAAGCAAAAAGAGCGATCTAAGCTTAACCATTTTATAAAATCTGCGCAACAGATGAAAGGGAAATTGTGGATGGATATTAGAGAATGTTATGGTGACACGAAATTTGTTGGATATGAACACTATGATGCTAAAGCTAAAGTTTTGTCAATAGTACATAGAAATGATGAGAGTATTGAGGCAGCTAATGTTGGAGATAAAGTTGATGTATTATTAGATACAACACCATTTTATGCTGAGTCTGGAGGTCAAACAGGGGATACTGGGATATTAAGTGTAATTGTAAGGCAAGGAAAAGAGCTACTTGATGGTAGTAATATTGTTGAAGTAATAAATACAAAAAAAGTACTAGATAACCTTCATGTTCATGAATGTGTGATCAAAAAAAGGATCTTTGATTGTGGGAGATATGGTGTCTGCAGAAGTTAATTATAAAAGAAGGAAAAATTTATGTGCTAACCATTCGGCAACACATTTGTTACACTATGTTTTAAGGTCAGAAATAGATAGTAGTATTATACAGAAAGGATCATTGGTCAGTCATGACAAATTGCGGTTTGATTTTAGTTATGGTATTGCATTAACAAATGCACAGCTGGCTTTGATTGAAGATAAAGTGTATTCTTTAATACTGGCAAATAGTCATGTTATTACTCGTGTATGTGACTTAAAAGATGCCATTACTGGTGGAGCCGTTGCATTATTTACTGAGAAATATCAGAATCATGGGGTAAGGGTAATTAGTATAGGAGACTCAAAGGAATTATGTTGTGGAACTCATGTTAAATATACTGGTGAAATAGGGTGTTTCAAAATAATAACCGAGGCCAGTGTTGCTTGTGGAATACGTAGAATCGAAGCTATTACAGGTCAGTATGCGATGGATTATTTTAGGCAACAAGAAAAGATATTGTATTCAATTGCTGAAAGTGTCAAAGCTCCTGTAAGTGGTGTATTAGTACAGATAGATAAGCTTAATAAAAGAAATCAAGAGCTAAGACAAAAATTATCTGATGTTTATTTTAATATGATTAATCTACAAGGTGTTAGTACTGAAAAAATAGGAAACATTAATTTTTTATACGGTACTTTGAACTATGTACCAGTTGATGCTATTAGAAAGTTTATAAATGAGCACCTTAGTAGTAATATGATTATATTGTTTTCTAATATTGTAGATCACAATGTTGTATGTGTTATAGGTGTTGCGAGTAATTTACACAGTAAGATTAAAGCTGTAGATTTTGTAAAAACGATAAGTAATATAGTAGAAGGCAAAGGTGGAGGCAGTGCTCAATTAGCTCAAATTAGTGGAAAATATTTTAAAGATACAGATGTCATATTTCACGTAAAAAAATGAATTGATCAATATTTTTGGTGCTTAATGTACTACCTATGTTACGTAGAATTAAAATATGACATTTTATTTACGAAGTTGTTGATACAAATTAAAAATAAAAAAACATACCAGATTAACTTAAATCTTAACTACAGTATGTATCAAAACGCACGACACCATGCATACCAAGAATGACGGATTAATGTCTTTAATACTTAGACAGTGCAACCTGCATTGTCAAAAACACAGCGCCTTTATTTATGAAGCATTAAATACGCTTTATTAGCAGTAGCACTAATGCTAATTTCTTGTGTTCATAGCTTCTAACATTGTTTTTCCTATGACTGCTGGGGTTTCTGCAATAATGATACCCGCGCTTCTCATAGCTTCTATTTTACTTTCAGCGCTACCTGAAGTACCTGATGATATTGCTCCTGCATGTCCCATGCGTTTTCCAGGAGGTGCAGTCTTTCCAGCAATAAACCCAACTACAGGTTTACTAATTCCTGAGAGCTTTATAAATTCTGCAGCTTCTTCTTCTTCTGACCCTCCGATCTCTCCAATCATTATTATTCCATGTGTGTCTGCATCATTAATGAATAATTTCATACAATCTACAAAAGACATACCATGTATAGGATCTCCTCCAATACCAATACAAGTTGATTGTCCTAACCCAACTTCTGTAGTTTGTGCTACTGCTTCATATGTTAATGTTCCAGAACGAGATATTACACCTATGTGGCCGCGTCGATGTATATATCCAGGCATGATACCAATCTTACATTCTTCTGGAGTAATGATTCCTGGACAATTTGGACCTATTAATGTACTTTCCGAGTTAAGTAGAGCACGTTTAACTTGCACCATATCTAGAATAGGTATGCCTTCAGTAATACAAATTATAAGTTCTATTTCTGCATCAATTGCTTCTAATATTGCATCAGCAGCATATGATGCAGGTACGTAAATCACAGTAGCGTCTGCTCCTACTTCCAATTTAGCCTGTTTAACTGTGTTAAAAATTGGTAAGTTTAGGTGATATGTCCCACCTTTTCCTGGAGTAACACCACCTACCATTTTTGTTCCATAAGCAATGGCTTGTTCTGAGTGAAACGTACCATGAGCACCAGTAAATCCCTGGCATATAACTTTTGTGTTCCTATCTACTAAAATGGACATATCGCCTCTACTTTTTGACTATATTAACTATATTGTACGCTGCTTCGCTTAAATCATTTGCTGTGATTATATTTAATTTTGAATCATCAAGTAACTTCTTTCCTAATTCAAAGTTTGTTCCCGATAATCTTACAACTAGCGGAACATTGATACTTATTTCCTGTATAGCAGCAATAATACCATTAGCAATTATATCACAACGCATTATACCACCGAATATGTTAACTAATATTCCGTCAACTTTATCTGACAAAATAATCTTAAATGCTTCAGTAACTGTTTCTTGGCTCGCTCCACCACCAACATCCAAGAAATTTGCTGGTTCAGCTCCATAGTATTTTATGATATCCATGGTTGCCATAGCAAGTCCTGCTCCATTAACCATACAGCCTATGTTACCGTCCATCTTGATATAGCTCAACCCATGTTTTGATGCTTCTATCTCTTCTTTAATTTCTTCATCGTAATCACGTAGTTCTTGAATATCAGGGTGACGATATAATGCGTTGTCATCAAAATTCATTTTTGCATCAAGGGCAATGAAATCTCCAGATGATGTTTCAACTAAAGGGTTAATCTCTATTTGGTTAGCATCAGTACTTAACATTACTTTATATATCTTTTCCGCAATATCAGAGATCTTTCTTGTTTGGCCTAGGCTTAAATTGCTATCAAAACATAAGCTACGTCCGTGAAATCCTTGAAATCCGAATATTGGATCAATATCGCATGTAACAACTTTTTCCGGAGTACTTGATGCTACTTCTTCTATATCAACTCCACCTTCAGTTGAAAATATAATGCTTACTCGACCTCTCTTACGATTAACAATTGCACTTATATAGTATTCTTTTTTTATATCACACCCTTCCTCTAAGTACACCTTTCTTACTTTTTGTCCATCCTTTGAGGTTTGATGAGTTACCAAAGTCGAACCAAGCATATTTTTTATAGACATTTTTGCTTCATCTGCTGTACGGGATATTGCAACACCTCCTGCTTTCCCTCTGCCACCTGCATGGATTTGAGCTTTAACAACGATTATATTTGAATTCAACTTGTTTATTGCATCGTCAGCTTCATTTAACGAATGCACTACCACTCCCTTCGGAACGTTGACACCAAAGTCACTCAGTATGCGTTTTGCTTGATATTCATGGACATTCATATTAGTATACCTTCTTCACTGCATGGCTTATTGAATTTTTCTACGTACAAAAGGAGCTACAACTAGAGATAGCTCCATACTCTTACTCATTAATAGTACTAGTAGATTGAGAAGGTCTTCTTATCTGAGAATGTCTGGCACCGACTTGAAATCTCGTAAACTGCGGCTCGTGAGGTACTTTATGCAATTTTTTTCTTCTTCTTTCACAGTCATCTTTTTTTCTTGCACGTTTCTCTGATGGTTTTTCATGATGAGTGATCTTCATCTGCCTGGGCTTACCCTCACGTTGCAACTTTTTTTGAGGGTGCGTATACCTTGTTCTATATCTCCATGGTAAACTATGACTTCAACCAAAGAAATTCCTCCTATATAGATAAATTGAGCAATAATGATATCAATAACAAGTTAATTATGTCAAACTCTTTTTAATAAATTATGACTATGAAATATCATAAACATATAAATTTATAATACGTTTATGTCCAAACTATGTTCAATCCTTATCTAGTTTGCTAATAATAAGGTCTCTTGTTGCTTGAAAATCTTTGTCTGATAAAGGGATAAATCCTAAACCTATTAGATATCCATTTTTACCAATGGAATCTTCTCTTAAAATGACCCTAATAAATTCCTTTAGAGTAGTAGAACTATTAACGTGTTCCTGTTTTATATATAAGTATATAGGCCTTGATAAAACATATTTTCCTGAAGCAATCGTATCATAATTGGGTTCTATTCCTGCTATTTTATTCGCATGTATTTTATCTTGATTTTGTACTAGAAAACTGAAACTCAAGATGCCAAATGCATCATTATTTTTTGCAATTTTTTGTATGATGATATTTTCATTTGCTGCAACTTCAATATATTTTCCGTCATTGCGTATCGCACTACATACAGTTTGCCTTTTCTTAAGGTCAGGGTACACATCGATGAAGTTTTGGTTACTTGTGCAAGAATCTTTCATTATTTCTTCTATGAGAATACTATAAGTTCCGGTATTTTTGTATGGTCCGTAAATCTCAATATCAATATTAGGGAACCTATTGTTAATTTCGGACCAATTGTGATAATTATTTGCTGGTATGATTTCAACGTATTCATCTACTGTAGAGTATTTACTTAGAGCTTTAAATAGGTCTTGTTTAGTAAAGTCTAGCTTTTCACTGTTTTTAGAATTTGCAATTACTATACCATCGTATCCTATGATTAGTTCTATAATATTATTAATGTTATTACTTTTACACAATTCAACTTCTGATTCCTTAATTTTTCGGGATGACATAACTATATCTGGAGTATTTTTTCCTGTACCTTGACAAAACATGTTGAACCCCATGCCACTGCCGACAGATTCTATAATAGGGGTTCTATGATCTGAAAACTTTCCAAATTCTTCCGCTAAAGCTGAGATAAACGGAAATGCTGTGGATGAGCCAACAACTCTTACTTGTTCAGCACTAGCATTAAATGTGAATATTATTAGTATTAAAAATACTAAAAAAAACCTGCTCATCAGACATACCTGTAAAAATGCTAAATGTACGTAAAAGTGTGTACTACTCTTTATTAATTAAGTCTTAAATCAAAGATGCTGTTTAATTAAGGATAGTAACTTATCTATTTGATTTTCTTTTGACTCTAGGTCAGGTACAAAGTGCGTAAGATAATTCCCTTCTTTGTCGATTATGTACATTATTGCAGAATGATTAATTTGACCACTCTCATCTGCCTGTCCAACATAAATTTTGTAATTTTTTATTATTTGATTTATGTCTTCTGGACTTCCTGTTAGCATTTGGATTCTTGAATCAAATTTTTCATGAAACTCCTTCAATTTATCAACTGTATCATTTTGTGGATCAATAGTAATAAAAATTACTTGTAGTTTATCTGATTCGTCAGCAAGTTGTGATAGCAATTCAGATGCTAATCCTAACTCCGTTGGACAAATGCTTTGACAAGAGGAAAATCCGAAAAGGACCAACATATGTTTCCCTAGAAAATCTTTGCTGTTTAATGTCACACCATCTTGATTTATTAAACTGAAACTAGAATTGATATCACTTCTATTAGATGTGTTTATTTCTGTTGTACCATGGTGTTGTTTTTGAAATATGTTTTTTTTTGTAATATAAGAATATCCTATGAAAATTGCGAAAAGTAATAAGAAAATGTTTAATATGGACTTTGTGGTTTTCATTGCAGCACGCTCCGATATATAAAAAATTTGTGTAAATATACTGAACTATATGCTATAACAAGGTGGTATTATGTCAAGTTACTTAAGACTTTTTGCATTTACGGGTTATCATTTGTTAATTTCCTAATATAAAGTAATCACATGCTTGTTTCGTAGATCTTATATTTCTGCGAAAGAAATCATGTTTATTAATAAAATCCTGTGAAATAATTGTAATAGAAAATTGTTTGCAAAAAGTATTTCATCCTAGGAAAGAGTGAAAGTCAAAAGAGTTATACATTAACTTGTAAGTGTAAAAAATATGGTAACTCTAAGGTCGCTTAGTAGAGGTTATACTATAATGTAAAGTTACTACAAATATGACGTAATCGTTCTTCCATATTTATTTTGATTTATACATAAAGGAACAGTCTAAACGCTATATTTAAATAGTATAGATGTTTATTTAGTATAACTAACAGAGTGCAATGCTTACGACACATGATTACGAGAGGCATGTATTAAATTATGTTTTTCCCACATAATTCACCACAAGCATGTGGTTGTAAGAAATACGTATTAATTGGTTGATGTTTTTAACTTTTGTATGGAAGTTATATAATTGCACGCCTGCGATATAAGATTATTAATGACTTCTTGAGTAGTTTGTATATCTCGTATCATCCCTACACTTTGTCCAGCCATAAGGGATCCATTGGTTATGTCTCCATTGATTGCTGCATTTCTTAATGCTCCAGCCCAAAATTTTTCTATGCTAAGCTGTCCTTCTTCTTTTGAAATTTTCCCCTGACAGTACAAATTAATAACATCTTTTTGTAGTTCTAAAAACTTACTGCTTGCATCATTTTGTATAGCCCTTACCGGTATTACTGGAAAATCTTTGCTTAATTGTAGTGATGATACTGCATCTCTAGAGGAGGATTTAATGAATACTTCCTTAAAGTTTTTATGTGCACGTGATTCATGAGTGCATACAAAAAGTGTACCAATTTGGCACCCACTGGCTCCCATTATTAGATAATGAGCTATCATTTCACCTCTTCCAATTCCTCCGGCAATAAAAATAGGAACTTTTTTTAGTGACCCTTCTTGTTTAAAGTGTGGTAGTATCTCTTGAGCGAGCACAGAAGTACTGACAGGCCCTATGTGGCCTCCTGCTTCCATTCCTTCTATTATTAGTGCATCTGCTCCTGCCCTGACAAGTCTTTTTGCAATGGATAAAGATGGAGCAAAACACATGGTCTTAATTTTTGTATCTTTAATGTGCTTTATTATTGCACTATTTGGAATACTTCCTGCTAATACTATGTGTGTAATATTTGTTTTAATGCATACTTCAATCAAATCGCTTAAATTTGGATGCATTACAATTAAATTTACACCAAAAGGATTATCGGTTAATTGCTGAGTAAGTATTATTTCTCTTTTCAATTCTTCAGGGCTAATAGAACCACATGCTAAAACTCCAAACCCTCCAGCGTTGGATATAGCAGATACCAGATAAGGATCTGATACCCAGCTCATTGCTCCACCCATAATGGCAAAACTACTGCCCAAAAACTCTGTTCCTGTCTTCCATAATTCTGATAGCATAATAACTCTATTACATTATACGGTGAAAAATATTATCTTTGTCTATAAATTTGTGCTTTAGTGCTGCTAATATGTGTAATGCTATTAAGACAGATAGCATATACGCACAAATATTGTGCAATTGCTGTGCAACATTGGCTATATTTTTGTTAGTGTCAATTAGTAATGGGATGTTGAGTGATAAAACTTTTATTGCCTTACCTGAAGCTGAGGACATAACGTAACCTGATGTAGCCATTGTTATAGAAGTAATGTATAATCCGACATGTGTCGCCTTAGAAGCTAAAACTAAATGATATGGGAAACTTTTTGGGTACTGGGGTATTACTGAGCTAAACCTACATACTACACGTAGCACTAGCAAAAATAGCAAGGTTATTCCTATTGCTTTATGTAAAGCATATACTTGTCCTATGGGGTAGCTATCAGGAAACATTTTCATTTTCATGCAAAATCCCATACCTAGCATCAGTATTATTGGTATACCACTTAACCAATGCATTATTCTGAGAGAAATGTGATATTTTTTTTTCATTAATCAACAATACCGTAACGTGCTAACATGCCTATATATAATATACATGGAAATATTATCAATAAAATATTTTGTAAGGTTTTAAGTGACTGATGGCTATTGTTTCTGTATAATCTTAACAATTGAGTAATAACTGATTCTCGAATATAGTGTCATTTGCAAATCTTTCAAGGAATGTTTTTGTATATATATTAGTTGGATTGTTTGTATCGCCGATAGTTTCTTTGATCTCCATCATATTTACTGAAGATAAAACGGTGGATCTGTTAACTTCCACTCTGCCTGAGTATGCTTATAATACTGTTGCGTTGATGTTAGGTGTTGGTTCAATTAGTCTGATTATTGGGATAGCGACTGCTTGGTTTGTAACTTATTATTCATTTTTCGGACGTAGATTTTTTTGAAGTTGCTCTTTTTTTGCCGCTTTCGATTCCAGGATATATAGTTGCGTATGTTTATGTGAATATTTTTGAATTTTCTGGTCCTTTGCAGATTTTTTTGAGAGAAATGTTTCATTGGAGTAAGGGAGATTATTATTTTCCTAGTGTTAAATCCTTAGGATGGGGAATTATTATTATAGGGTTTAACCTATATCCTTATGTTTATATGTTAGTTAGAACAGGTTTAATAGCAATTCGTAGCACTGTTGCAGTTGCAACTACGTTGTGTTCTTCTAGGTATAAAATTTTAACTTGTATTGCATTACCTGCAGTTCGCCCCGCTATTGCTGTTGGTATATCGTTTGTACTAATGGAAGTAATATCTGATTTTGGTACGCCACAATTTCTTGCAATAGATACTTTCACTAGGGGAATATACAGGAATTGGTTCCTGTTACATGATAAGTATTCAGCTTGTTTATTTGCCTTTATGGCATTGTTCTTTATATTTCTGCTCATCATACTAGAAAAATTATTCCGTGGTAAAGGAATATCTTACTCAACAATAAAAATGAATACTGAGTACTATCATACCTGGTTGGTTAAAAGTAAATTTAAGCTTGCACTAATATATTTTATCTGCTTGGTACCGATATTGATGGGGTTTGTAATTCCAGTGATTCCTTTATTGTATTGGACTATTGGAAAAATTGGAATATTGATTACCAATAGTAGATTTTATATATCTATACTTAATAGTGTTTGCATTGCGTTAGTAACTGCTGTCGTTGCTGTTATAATATCAATTATTATGTCATATATCGTTAGAAAGAGAGAATCATTATCTTATGCAATAAAATTCATTGTTATGGGCTATGCAATTCCTAATACTATTGTTGCTGTAAGTATAATGGTTTTATTAGGTAGTTTATCACGTTTTGTTAATTCTTATTTTTCATTTATTCTTATTGGTACGACTTTCGGATTAATATATTCTTATCTTTTTAGATTTCTTGCTGTATCTTTGGGGCCTATAGAGTCTGGATTAAATAAGATTCCAAAAGAGATAGATTGGTCATCTTCATTAATGGGCCATAATATCGTTTCTACATGCTTCAATGTTCATATCCCAATGATCCAAAAAAGTATATTGGTAGGATTTTTATTGGTGTTTGTTGATGTGATAAAAGAGTTGGCAGCAACGTTAATTATCAGGCCTTTTAATTTTGATACTATGGCTACTCGAATGTATGAGCTTATTAGTGATGAAAGATATACTGATGCAGCTCCCTATGCTTTAGTAATAGTATTGATTGGGTTAATATCTGTAGTAATGTTATGTAAGATGTTTCAATATGACAAATCTAAGTATAGCAAGGTTATATTGTAGAGTTTGTATTACAAACTGGCTCATATTCTAATGTTGATGTAAGTAAATACGGAAGTCTATTTTATCATTGAATGTATTATTCAAGTGATTTGCTGTGGATAAATATTGTAGTACTTAAAGTTTTTTTAATTTTGTTATATGAACAAAATACACAAGTATCTCATAATCTACTAAGTTTTATGTAGGTGTAACTTTATTAGAAGCTTTTTTTACATATAGATTACTATATAACCTACTGTTAGTAGCTTTTTTCTCAGGAGACATAAAGATCCATATCTTATCTAGGTTACATAGTTTTGTATTTAAGTGTTACCTTTTAAATAGTGTACGTACAAAATTGTATCGATACTCAGATAACTGTTATTTGATCGCATCCTTTTAAGCAATGCATACTGTTAAAGCATCTAAGGATTAATGCAGAGCTTCAATTGATGTTTATTGTATGATGAATAAACGAGCCGTCATAATCCACTATGATTTGTTTAGTATTCGATTAAAAGCGGTTTATCTATGATCATTATAAAGGCATTTATCACTCTCTAATAAGTAACTAAAGTTTAATGTCATGATATTATCTTTCATTGAAAGCTTTTTCAAAAGTACTAGTTATCGGAGTAAACAAGTAGTTAAGTAAAGTACGTGACTGAGTTATTATGAAAACTTCTGCTGGCATTCCAGGATATAACCTCATATTTTTTAATTTAGCAGATTGTGTCTTTGGTATTATTACCTGTATCTTGTAATAACGCATTCCATTGACTTCAGTTAATGCATCAGCTGATACTTGTGTTACTATACCATCCACTAGTCCAATTTTACGTATATTGTAGGCACTGAGGCGTACTTTTGCTTTTAATCCTTGATAGTTTTCATATGATACTATGTTTCTATCTTTTGACTGTGCTGATAGAATTTCTTCTATATGTTTTGTTTGTATTTTTGCGTCTATAACCAAGTCATCATTTAATGGTACAACGTTTGTGATTGGGGCGCCAGGCGGTATCACTCCACCTTCGGTATGGTACTTTAATCCTGTTATAATTCCTGATTGAGGAGACCTTATTGTAGTTCTATCTAATATGTCTTGTGCGGTTTTCATTCTTTCTTTTAGGTCCGCAATTGCAGAAGCTATATCTTTGAGCTCAATATTGATTTTATTTTGTACATTATTGGTAACATTAATTATTTCTAGCTTGTTCTCCCCAATTTTTTGATTTACTGATGCAATAGAAGATTTAATTTGCCCTATTTTCCCTTCGGATTCAGCATGTTGTAGTTCAAGAGCAGTGATATATGGTTTACTAATATATCCGTCGTTTAAAAGACTCTTTTTTGCTTCTAATTCTTCGCTGATAAGTTGATGTTGAGTTGTTGCTGAAGTTAATTGAGAAGCTAATCCTGATAATTCTTGACGTAATTGTTTTGTTCGCTGTTGTAAAATGTTAATTTGTCCAGATACATTTTTTTTATGAGATTCAAATAACTGTTGTTGATTTTTTATAATCTGGCTCCTTGTTTTACTATCCGATAAGTTGTTTATAATCTCCGGAAAGATTATAGACTTGTAATCGTATTTTATCGCTATTAATCTAGCATCTGTTGCAAGCAAATCAAGCATGCGTTCTTTTATAATATCTAAATTAGCTTTAGCTATGGTATTATGTAAATATATTATGGGTTGGTTTTTTGCTACTAATTCTCCCTCTTTCACCAAAATTTTATCAATGATACCACCTTCTAAATGTTGTACTATTTGTTTTTCCGATGAAGAAATTACTTCTCCTTGTGCAATTACTGATCCATCTAGTGGGGCAATTGCTGCCCACATCCCAAATACACCAAAAAACAATAAGATAACTATGAAGCCGGTAAATAGCGGCCCCCATGATACCTTTAATACTTCATTTATTGAATCTTGTTTCGTATGTTTAAACAGAAAATTTACAATGCCATCTACTATTGATAATGATTTCTTTAAAATGTTAGATCCTTTTCTTTCTTCACTTTTATCTGTATGCAAAGTGTTATGACCTAAAAGTTTCGGTAACGAAACTCCCATTTTTATAAGATTTTTGAGCCTTTTATACATAAATATAATACAATAAGTGTACACACTTAATTTATAGCACATTTGGTAAATATTATAATGCACTATTTATCAAATAAATTTCTTAAACATGTTTGCTTACTTCAAAACTTACTTTTGAATAGATGAAATTTTGGTTATTACAAATGTTTTATTGTACTTAACAGTTCTTAATACCTTTGTAGATAAAATCTATACTGATCTGTTTATTTAAGAATTATGGTTTTGCTTTTTTCTAAGTCTATGAAAGATTCTTTAAAGAATTAGTTTTATTATTGAGGTGATATATTGGTGAATTATATTATTCATAATCGAATTGGTTTTTAGTGTAATAAATGAGAAGGTTTTATAGTATACTCTTTAATTAATGTACTTGCATTAGTGTGTACATTTGGTGGAACAATATGTTAAATGTTTTTAGTGAAAGTTTTTATATAGTTTTGTTACTGGGCAATATGACTGTGTTTCCTTAGTTAATTTTTGTCCAACCTTCCGTATTACTTAAAATTTTTTGTATAGAAAGTATGATATGCTTTCTGGTATCACGGCCAGTTTAATGTTCTACTTGATATGTTATCCTTAATTAAAGTTGACCTTGAATATATTGTACTTTTCTACCTTATTAGCTATATAAGATTTCACTTTGTGTATCTGTATTACATTGTTTATATGTCTTTCTAAAAAAAGAATGGTATCAGTATGATTATCTGAAAAGTCATTGATAAAATATAGAATAGTGCATGTGTATATGCAGGCTAGCGTAACCCTTTTAGTGTAATGGTTAAAGTCAGTTGATGTATCTCCAATTAAGTGCCAGATATGGTCCACTATTTTATATAAAGAATGAGTAAAAAAACATATATTATTTGGTGTTGCAGACAAGATGCTCTTTAGCAATTCCCTGTAGTTTGGTAGCGACGTATAGTATGTTAAGCATAATTGGACGGCGTGTTGTATTTTTTCACGAATTTTTAAATTGTCTGTATTGTCTATTTTGTGAAATTCAGTTGTGATAAAACTAATCAGGTTTTCATTTACGTAGTTCAATACATCGTATATTCCATCGTGAAATTTACAAAAATCTTCTGTTAAACCTAAGTTTGTGCAGGCTTTTAATAACGTATCATTAGATACGCCGTTAAATGGTATTAGTGATATTGTCGCTTTTATTATTGATGAGTAGTTATCCATGGCTTTAGCTAAAACAAATCGCGTTAACATTACAATGTTAGAATGATTGTGACAAGCATAAATCTAATAACTATTCCAGAGAGTTAAGAATTATATGAATACAGAATTCTGATCATGAGGTAAGTGCTGTTCCATGAGTTATCTTTTTTATTGATTAAAAGCAGCCAGTGGATTTGGATGAGTTCTTTGTTCAGCAATGTGAATAATTTTATTGATATATTTTTAAAAATTATTCATTGCGAATTATTGCCAGAAATCTAGTCTGAAATGAATAATACTTGCTCTTGATAGATTAAGTACACATGTTTTTATGTATACAAGTGACATTATGCATTTATGCTCAAATTTTCTAGTCAATTTGGAAAATATTGTTTGGGTATTGGATTGTTGTAACTTTATTTTATAACTTTTAAAACCTAAGAGATTTGTGACGCAATGTTTGAGGATGTTATCTGTTAGAACTTAATTTGATTATCGGCAAGTATTATGCAAGCTAACAGTGTATCGAGGTAAATGACGATGGATATAATAACCTCGAATTTATGTGAAAAAGAATAATGTCTATAGATGTAGGTTAGTTAATCTACGTATTCTATTTGTACTTCAATAAATGGCTTATTCTTTATATCATATTTTAGAGCGTTAAAGATTATGTTTTCTACAAAATGTTTTATGTTATGTACTTTTTTTTGAATGAAATTCACTGCTTATTTTGGCTGAGATTTTTTTAACGATATGGTTGTCATAATAATCTAATACTCCTGGAGCAAAAATTCTAGGTTCTTTCAATAGCTCCTTTCTACTGTTTAAAATGAGTGTTACTATAACGATTCCTGAGTCTCTCATCTTTTTCCGCATGTATATCACGTTTCCTTGTGGGTGGTGTAGGAAGCTGCCGTCAACTCCAAAATAACCTGACTTTACAGAATTTACTTTTTTACATTCAGTTATGTTTATTACGTCTCCCGGATGAACAATAATTGTCTCATCTACATTGCATTGTTGCGCAACTTTAATGTGTTCATGCATATGTATGTATTCTCCATGTACAGGAATGGATAGCTTAGGTCTCACTAACGAATACATGACACATATTTCATTTCTGGATGGGTGACCTGATACATGTACGTGCTCCATGAACTCTGTTATTACATTAATTCCCATATTAACGAAATTGTTGAATACATTATATATACGTTTTTCATTACCTGGAATGATCTTAGAAGAAAAAATGACAATGTCTCCACGTCCTAATTTCGTTAACGGATGAGAATTATTAGCAAGTTTGGCAGTAGCTGCTAATCTTTCGCCTTGACAACCAGTACAAAGTAATAACACTTGATTACTCGGAAGTTTATTTGCTTGATTTATATCAACGAATTCTGGAATATCTTGTAAATAACCACTATTCTGCGCAGCTTGTATCATTCTTATAAGAGATTTTCCTAATATCGCTATTTTTCTATTTAATTTTGCTGCAACTTGTGATATGGTGCTAATGCGCGCGATGTTGGAAGCAAATAATGATATAGCGACTTTTTGATCACAGGCTTTTATAATATTGAATAGGTTTTCTCCTAGTTCACCTTCTGACCCAGATTTATTTTTAGTAAAAATATTGGTTGAGTCGCATACGAGTGCCAGAACTCCTTCGTCTCCTAACTCCTTCAATCTTTGAGTATTCGATACAGGACCAATAACTGGACTATCATCTAACTTCCAATCTCCTGTATGTATCACTATACCTTTTTCAGTATGCAGCGCAATTGCATTCATTTCTGGTATCGAATGTGTCAAATTTATGAATTCCAGATCGAAAGGACCTAATTTTAGCCTTGTGGTTACATCAATTTCTGTTATAGGAGCTTTTATTTGATATTCTTTCAATTTTGCTTCTAATAAGGTAGCTGTAAATCTTGTTGCATATATTGGACATTGTAAATCGCTCCATAGGTATTGTATACCTCCCATGTGATCTTCATGAGCATGAGTTAGAACTATACCTAGTAAATTTTTTCTATTTTTCTTAATGAAACTAATGTCAGCAACAATCATGTCTATTCCTGGCATGTTGTCATCGGCAAACCCAGCTCCGAAATCAATGATTATCCACTTCCCCTTAAAATGATATAAATTGACATTCATTCCTATTTGTCCAACTCCCCCTAGTGGAACGAACAACAAATCATCAGTATTCATTATCAGTACATCATAAAAACTTAATGACTAGCATACCTTATTTATTGTTTGAAGGAAAGTATTAGAATAATTAATTATTACTAAACTTTGGAATAAACATGTTCTTGATAGTTAAAATTTTAAGTTATTATAAGTCCGTATGTATTTTAGATGTGAATGTGGAAGAACTAGCGTATACTTGCGCAGTGAGGAGTTCAGTGATTTAGTGTGGTAACACATAGTTTTGTTGTTTCTAATGAGGGGGGATACTATTAATGTTTTCGTGTGCTTATACCAAATGTAGGAAGATTGTTAATGTATTAGAACAGGTGCGTATGCTATGTTTGTTAGCATATATTATAGGTGCGATATTATTTTTATTAACGCGTTATAACAATAGAAATTTTGATATAGAATCTAATTGGTTGATTGGTATGTCAGTAATTGTGTTTTTGGTATTGTCTTATGTTAAATTTGTTGTCTGCACTACCGCTGTGGAATCTAAAGATGATGTGGACCAAAAGTTAAAGTTAAGGATTGTCCATAATGTTGGTGGTACAGGAAAATTGATGAATAAAGATGAAGTTGGTACTATACTAGTGTTGAGGTGTGTAAGTAATATTATATTTACCTATGTTTGTATTCTTACTGGATGTCTCTTGTTCTTACGTAATTTTTTTGTTTGTACAAGAAGAAGTATTGATTTTGAATATATATGATGTAGTATTAGCGTCTGGGATGTCTCTGGCAGGTTTATATTTTTTTGCTAGATTTTTAGGTGCAAGTTTAGGGGTGTGTAATAATTTTATTGATAATCTAAATGCTAAGCATATGAAGTGTGAAGCCACGGATTTTGTTATTAATGAAATCAATTCTCAGATGTCGGCGCCATTATCGAGAGCTATGTGAGTGGGGATTTATGATTAGGATAAAATATTTTCTTATATTTTTTACGTTGGTATCTATGTCTGCTGGTGCCGAACCTTTCTTTATGTGGTCTCAGGTTGTAGATAATGATCTGTTAAGTGTTAGGGCTGTGATCTCGGAAAAAGAAGGGTGTCCCATGGTAAAAGTAGATGGCAGAGAATTGGAAATGAATGTGAGGGCGTTGCCGCTAAAGGACCTTTTTTAGTGATAAAGTGTGTGAATTACTAGTCTCTCAGTTTACTAAAGAATTATCTATCGATGGTAGGAGCATTCCTTCTCTCAGTCACAAAATTCGCAGGATAGCAGTTATAGGAGATACTGGGTGCATAATATCGTTTCGGCATGGAGAATTAAGAGAACAACACTGTGCATCTTCGGAAAAGTGGCCTTTAAAGAAAATATTGCATCATATTGGTGAGCATAATCCAGATTTGGTAATTCATGTAGGGGATTATCTTTATAGGGCGGCTAAGTGTGTTAATGTTGAAAATTGTGGTACTGTACATGGAGATAACAGCGCCACCTGGAAGGCTGAATGGTTAGAAGCATCTATGTTATTATCCAGTAAATCACCATTCTTATTTGTGAGGGGGAACCATGAAAATTGTAATCGTGCATATATGGGTTGGTTTAGATATTTAGATCCTCATGGGAACCTCATTGCTGCAGGTGAGTGTCAAAACTTTACAGATTCATGGATGTTTAATGCTAAGAGACTTGATGATAGGAATATAGACTTTTATGTTTTTGATTCATCATTTGGTAGTGAAAAAATTGTTTCGAACTTAGAAGTGAAGAATTTAAATGAACAATTTTTACCTATTTTAGAGAACGAATCTTCTTCGATATGGTTTTTAACACATCGTCCTTTATGGTCATACTCTGACGTGGGAAAGGGAGGAGTTTATCATGGTAATCTAGCTCAAGTTAAAGCTTTCGGTGATTTATTCCCTGATAATGTTTCTGCGATTTTATCAGGGCATGTACATTTATCTCAGATGTTAAGTTTAAGGTCTGTGCAGGAAAAGCATATCCCTATGCAAATGATAGTTGGTAATAGCGGAGCCTTACTTCACAATGTTCCTGAGGGTAGGTTGTTGGTCGAAGATATTAGAATAGGAGATGTTATTGCAGATACAATCACGAGTGGATTAAATTTTGGATTTGCACTTATTGAAGTTGAGGAATCTGATAAGGAAGATAATACAGTAGTTACATTCTATAATCAATTTAATGAGAAAGTGAAACAATTCCATATTAAGTAGTGGTTAAGTTAGTTGATATAAAGAAAATATAAGTTAGTCAATTCTATCCATAATATTTGTAATGCTTGATATGGGTACTGGTATAAATATAATAGTTGCAATTAGTTTTTAATGAATATATATACGATACTTGACTTGTAATGTTTGAGAAATCGTTAAATTTCTATTGACTAAGACTCGCGATTCTTTTATAAGTAACGCATGCTTCTGGTAAGATGCAGGATATCATTTTGTTTTAAATAAACTGTAAGGTTGTCACGTTATGCCCACGATAAATCAGTTAGTTCGTAGTCCACGGAAATCTCGTTCTTCATTAAATAAGGCGCCTGCACTTCAGCATAATCCACAGAAGAGGGCGGTGTGTGTAAAGGTGTATACTACTACACCTAAAAAACCAAATTCAGCTTTGCGTAAAGTTGCGCGGGTAAAAATCGCTGGTTACGGTAGTGAAGTTATAGCTTATATACCTGGTGAAGGACACAATCTACAGGAACATTCGGTTGTACTAATTAGAGGGGGTCGTGTAAAAGATTTACCTGGTGTTCGATATCATATCATACGTGGAGCATTGGATTCTAGAGGAGTACAAAATAGAAAGAAGGCACGCTCAAAGTATGGTGTGAAGAAAAGTTAATTAATATTGGTAGTATATGTCTCGTCGTCGTAGGGCAAGTAAGAGAGTTATTTCTCCTGATTCAAAGTATAATAGTCTATTGTTAGCACGTTTTATAAATGTTGTTATGCGTTCTGGTGAGAGGTCGATAGCTGAGAAGATAGTATATGGAGCTTTAAGTAAGGCGGAATCTCGTCTAGGTGAGAGTGCTATGTCAATTTTTAGTGCTGCTCTGAATAATGTTATGCCGCAGATGGAAGTTCGTTCTCGTAGGATAGGTGGTGTAACATATCAAGTTCCAGTTGAAGTTAAAGAGGATAGGTCGGTTTCTTTGGCTTTGCGTTGGATTTTTAAAGCAGCAGCTGCAGCCAGAAAACGTAGCAGTAAAATGTACATGGATTGCTTGTGCAACGAGTTGATGGAAGCTTATAATAAGCGTGGTGGCGCATATAAGATGAGGGAGGAAAAATACAAGATGGCTGAGGCGAATAAAGCATTTTCTCATTTTCGCTTTAATTAAATTAATTTTTTGGAGATAAGCTAGTGAGCATGGATAGCGAGTTATCTAAGTGTAGAAATATAGGGATTATGGCGCACATAGATGCCGGGAAGACAACTACTACTGAGCGTATACTTTTTTATACTGGGAAGCAGAATAGAATTGGTGAAGTACATGAGGGTGCTGCGTCTATGGATTGGATGGAGCAAGAGAAGGAGAGGGGTATTACAATAACTTCTGCAGCTACTACGTGTTTCTGGAATGGCCATAGGATTAATATTATTGATACTCCCGGGCATGTTGATTTTACAATAGAAGTCGAAAGGTCTTTGCGTGTTTTAGACGGGGCAGTAGCTGTTTTTGATGGTGTAGCTGGTGTTGAGCCTCAGTCAGAGACAGTATGGCGCCAAGCAGATAAATATAATGTTCCTAGGGTTTGTTTTATGAACAAAATGGACAGGATGGGGGCAGATTTTTATCGATGTGTTGATATGGTGGTTGATAGGTTGGGTGCGACCCCGCTGGTGCTACAATTGCCGATAGGATCTGAGAAAGATTTCGTAGGAGTTGTTGATTTGTTAGGAATGCGATCGATTATATGGGATGAGGAGTCTCTTGGAGCGAGCTTTTCTTATGGCGAGATCCCGAAGGATATGCTTGATAAGGCTCACGAATATAGAAGTAAGCTTTTAGAAAGTGCAGTTGAGCTTAGTGATGAAGCGATGAGTTTGTATTTTGAGGGAAAGGAGATATCTGTTCCCTTATTAAAGAGTTGCATTCGTGCAGGAGTGATTCAGTCAAAATTTGTACCTGTTTTATGTGGATCTGCTTTTAAAAATAGAGGTGTGCAACCATTATTGGATGCTGTAGTCGATTTTTTGCCTGCACCTAATGATGTTCCTATGATAGAAGCTTTAGATGTTAAAAATTGTAAAACTGTGAATATAAGATCTTCTATCGATGAAAAGTTTGTTGCATTGGCTTTTAAAGTGATGACTGATAAATTTGTAGGTACTTTAACTTTTATAAGGATCTACTCAGGGAAGTTGACAAGTAAAACTACAGTATTGAACGCAGTTAAAAATACTACTGAATCTATAGGTAGAATTTTGCTAATGCATGCGAATAATAGAGAGGATATAACTGAGGCAAGAGCAGGTGATATTGTTGCTTTAGCTGGGCTAAAAAAAGACTGTGACTGGTGATACATTGTGTTCGTCAGGTTATCCTGTTATTTTGGAGCGTATGGAATTTCCTGAGCCCGTTATGGAAATTGCAGTAGAGCCAAAGTCTACAGCAGATCAGGAAAAGATGGGAATAGCTTTAAGTAGATTAGTTGCAGAGGATCCGTCTCTTAGTATGTGTGTTAGTCCTGAGAGTGGGCAAACTATCCTCAAAGGAATGGGTGAATTGCACCTTGAGGTTATAGTGGATAGGATGCGTCGTGAGTTTAATGTTGAAGCTAATATAGGTGCGCCACAAGTTGCATATAGGGAGACCATTACTAAATCTGTTGAAATTGAGTACATTCATAAGAAACAAACTGGTGGAGCCGGACAATTTGCAAAGGTAAATATATTTTTTGAGCCATTGCCTCCTGGTTCTGGGTTTCAGTTTGAAAATAAGATTACTGGCGGTGCTATACCAAAAGAATATATTCCTGGTGTTCAAAGTGGATTGGAGGCTATTAGAGGTAGCGGAATACTAGCAGGGTTTCCTGTTATTGATTTTAAGGCGACGTTGGTTGATGGTGCATTTCATGAGGTGGACTCTAGTCCGTTGGCGTTTGAGTTAGCTGCAAAGGGTGCTTTTAGAGATATGGCTAGCAAAGCGGGGGCAATATTGCTTGAACCTATTATGAAAGTTGAGGTGATTACTCCTGATGAGTATATGGGGGATGTCATAGGTGATATTAATGGTAGAAGGGGTAGAGTTTCTGAGATGCAGGATCGTCACAATACTAAAGTAATATTAGCGTTCATTCCTTTAGCAAAGATGTTTGGTTATGTTAAAGATTTACGGTCTATGTCTCAGGGTAGAGCACAATATAGCATGTATTTTTCTTGTTATGAGCAGGTGCCTGATAATATAGTAGCGAACGAGATAAAAAATAAATAATGGGTGTGAAATTATGGTAGAAGGAAGGAAGCCACATATAAATGTAGGTACAATAGGACATGTTGATCATGGTAAGACAACATTGACGGCGGCATTGACAACAGTGTTGGCAAAGAGACTTAGTGGGGAAGGGAATAAGAGTGTAAAATATGATGAAATAGATAAGGCACCAGAAGAGAAAGCAAGAGGGATAACCATTTCAACAGCGCATGTAGAATATGAGACAGAGAGCAGACATTATGCACATGTAGACTGTCCTGGGCATGCGGATTATATAAAGAACATGATAACGGGAGCTGCGCAAATGGATGCTGCGATATTGGTAGTGTCTGCAACTGATGGAGCAATGCCTCAAACAAGGGAACATATTTTACTAGCTAAGCAAGTGGGTGTGAAAGATATAGTAGTATGGATGAATAAATGTGATGTGGTAGACGATGATGAAATGTTGTCGTTGGTTGAAATGGAAATAAGGGAGTTATTGACAAAGTATGGGTATCCTGGAGATGATATAGATGTAGTAAGAGGATCTGCAGTAAAGGCATTAGAGGAAGAAACAGGGTCGGGTGTGTGGAGTGAAAAGATAATGGAGTTAATGAATGCACTAGAGAAAATAAGTCTTCCAATGAGAGAGAAAGATAAGCCGTTTTTGATGTCAATAGAGGATGTGTTTTCAATACCTGGTAGAGGTACAGTAGTAACAGGAAGGATAGAGAGAGGAGTGATAAGAGTCGGAGATAAGATAGATATAGTGGGGTTGCGAGATGTACAAAGTACAGTATGTACAGGTGTTGAAATGTTTCATAAAGCATTAGAGGTAGGAGAAGCAGGGGATAATGCTGGAATATTGTTAAGAGGGATAAAGAAGGAGGATGTAGAAAGGGGACAGGTGTTAAGTGCACCTGGGCAAATACATTCGTATAAGAGATTTAAGGCAGAGGTATATATATTGAAGAAGGAAGAAGGTGGTAGACATACTCCATTTTTCTCAAATTATCAGCCACAATTTTATGTTAGGACAACTGATGTAACAGGAAATATAAAGTTACCGGACGGGGTAGAGATGGTGATGCCTGGGGATAACATAAATATAGAAGTGAGTCTAGATAAGCCAGTTGCCATTGATAGGGGATTAAGGTTTGCAATTCGTGAAGGTGGTAGAACTGTGGGCTCTGGTATTATTACTGAAATTTTGGAGTAAAGTATTTAATGTATGTAAGTGTTTGAAGTTTATTAGGAGTGTAGCTTAATTGGTAAAGTGTCAGTCTCCAAAACTGAAGGTTATGGGTTCGATTCCTGTCACTCCTGCCATTTTGGTGATGTTGCGTATAGGTGGTTTGATAATGAGTACTAGTGTCGCTAAGTTTTTGCTTGGAGTGAAACAGGAAGCTTTGCGAGTTTCTTGGGCTTCTAAGAGTGAGGTTATGGGCTTTCTATTTGTGTTGATATTGATAATTGCTGTTATGTCTGTTTTGTTTTGTTGTGTGGATTTTTTTATTTTTAAAATTGATTAAGATAATACTTGGAGTTATTTATGAAATATGAATGGTATATTATCCAGGTATCATCTGGTAGCGAGGAAAAGGTTTGTCAAGCTATTCTAGATAATTCTCGGGTGTTGGGTTTAGAGGAAAATTTCTGTGAGGTGTTTATCCCATATGAGGAAGTTACTAGGGTTAAGCACAATAAAAAAATATTGGTAAAAAGAAAACTGTCACCTGGCTACGTGTTTTTATATATGAATTTGAATGAGAATACTATGAGTTTTGTTAAGAGTATACCCAGGGTGTTAAGTTTTTTAAATAATGACTTTGGTGTACCTAAAGTTATTTCGAGTTGTGAAATGGAGTCTATGCGTAAGAAGATGTGCCAGAGTGTGGTAGATGATACTAGTGATGTTAGTTTTGAAATTGGTGATGAAGTTGTGATTAATGATGGATTGTTTCAGGATTTTAATGGTAAGGTTGAGTATATCAATGAAGATAAAAAAAATTGCAGGAATTAGTGTTATGATATTTGGCAGGTTGACTAAGATAGAATTCAAATTAGAGCATATACAAAAAGTGGAGGGATAATTGTGAGTGCTGTTTTAGTGTCTAAGATAAATTTGCTTATAGAGGCTGGAAAAGCCAATCCTGGGCCCAAAATTGCTTCTGTCTTGGGGCCTCGTGGAATACCGATGCCTAAATTTTGTAAGGAGTTTAATGATATTACGGGTGGTGAAGGTAAGCAATATAAAGTTGGTGATTTAGTAACTGCTAGGATATCAATTTATAATGATAAGTCGTATAGTTTTGCAATCAGTGATTCTCCGGTGTCATATTTATTAAAAAAAGGCTGCTGCGATTGATAAAGGTTCCGTAAATCCTGGGAAAGACAGTGTCGGGAAAATTCGGATGTCAGATGTTTATAGGATAGCTCAACGTAAGATGTCTGACATGAATGCTGATACTCTGGAGGCTGCTGCTAAAATGGTCATTGGTACAGCATCCTCTATGGGCATTGTTGTGATTGAGGAATAAATTAATAAGATGGTTACACTAGAGGAAGTTGTATGAATTCGTTGGTGAGTAGTGAAGTTTATGATATTGCATCGGGGTTAAGAAAAGTTATAGAATCTGCTAGGGCTAATTTTTGTGAATCCGTAGATGTTGCAGTAAATCTTAATATTAATGCTTCGAAGTCTGATGAGCAAGTTAGGGGATGTGTTGTATTGCCTAAAGGGTTAGGAAGAGAAGTGAAAGTTGCAGTGTTTGCCAAGGGAGGATATTTAGGCATGGCTAAGGATGCTATGGCTGATATCGTTGGTGATGAAGAGCTGATTGAAGAAGTAAAGAAGAAAAAATGTAAATTGGATGTGGATTGGTGTCTTACTACTCCGGATTTTATGGCATCGGTTTCTTCTATTGCTAAAATTTTAGGGCCACGTGGATTAATGCCAAATCCTAAATTTAATACGGTAACTTTTGATATTGCTAAAGCTGTTAAGATGATAAAATCTGGTCAAATTAGGTTTAAATCTGATAAAACTGGTATCGTTCATGCGAAAATCGGGAATGTTAAGTTTTCTATAGAGGATTTGCTGGAAAATTTTAATGCGGTAATTAATTCAATAAGACAATGTAAACCTGCTACTGTGAAAGGTTTATATTTCAAGGATGTATTTATTGTTTCGACCATGGGAAAATCTGTTAAGGTAGAAAATTTAAATAATTAATATTGGAGTAAGAATAGTGAAGCGTAGTGATAAGGAATTACATTTGAGCAAAATAGAGAGCTTATTTACAAAGTTTAAGTGTTTTATAGTAGCTAACTTTCATGGTGTGGTAGCTGAAGATTTATTTTCTTTAAGAAAGGAATTAAAGGTGGCTAATAGTGGGTTGATGGTAGTGAAAAATAGCTTATCTCGTATTGCTCTAAAAAAAATGAATAGGGAAGAATTAGCCGCTAAGTTTTTTGGTCCTATATTTGTTGTTTACTCGGATGATATTGTAGTGATTTCAAAGATTCTTGCAAAGTTTATAAAGAGTGATAAAGGCAAGATAGATTTATTGTGTGCATATGATAGCAATCAAGTGTTGGATAGTGAGAAAGTTTTGTACTTTGCTAGTTTACCATCTTTAAGAGAATTACATGCACAAATCATGAGTATGATATCTTACAGTATTCCTGTAAGGTTAGCTTTATGTTTAAAAGCTGTTGGCAGCAAAGAGTAATGCTGTATTATTAGATTTTATTCTTTTTATTTTGATTGGGGTTAATTGTTATGAGTACTGTTGATATAGATAGTTTGGTAGATCAAATTTGTAGTTTGGATCTATGTAAGGCAGCGGAATTAGTAGATAAAATGGAGCAAAAGTTAGGGTTTCCTAGGGGTGGTTTGTTGACAGCAGTTCCAGTGGCAGGTGGTAGTCAAGTTGAAGTTGGTTCAGCAGAGGAAAAAACAGATTTTTCTGTCGTTTTTGATGGTTATGATGCAGATAAGAAAATTTCTGTCATTAAAGCAGTGAGAGAATGCACTAACTTAGGATTGAGGGAAGCGAAAGAATTTGTTGAAAAAGAAGGATCGAAAGAATTAATAGAGGGTAAGAAATATAAGAAAGAAGAAGCAGAAGAGATTAAGAAAAAACTTGAAGATGCTGGTGCGAAAGTCAGTGTTAAATAGTAACTTTTATATAACTTGTAATTTATTAATCTTGAGGGATTTTAATGTCTTCTTCTGTAAATTCTAAATATGTGTTAAATTCTTTTAATTCAGTGCCTAGGTTGTCTTATGCAAAATCAATAGATATTAAGGATTCTTTGACTGATTTAATAAAAATACAGAGGGATTCATATGATGCATTTATTGGGATAGATCAGAATACTGAGAGTGGGATAAAGAATATTTTTCAATCTATGTTTCCTATACAGGATCTTTTAGGTAGAGCTGTTCTTGAATTTGTCAGTTATAATATTGGTGAGCCACAATATGATGAGTATGAGTGTATAAAAAGAGGTATTACTTTTTCTGTTCCTATACGTATAGTATTGCGTTTTATAGTGTGGAAAGTTCAAGAAGTTTCTTTTAAAGAAGTGAAATATGTAGTAGATGAGGAGACTTCAGAGAAGAGCGTCAAATATGTAAAAGAACAGGAAGTTTCTATAGGGGAACTTCCTACCATGACCTCCCATGGAACATTTATTATTAATGGTATAGAAAGAGTAATAGTATCACAAATGCATCGTTCTCCAGGTGTGTTTTTTTGATAGTGATAAAGGAAAAACTTACAGTTCCGGAAAATTAATTTATTCTGCTAGAATTATCCCTTACAGGGGATCGTGGCTAGATTTTGAATTTGATATAAAAGATATACTTTACTTTCGTATAGATAGGAAGAGAAAGTTACCAATTTCTTTGCTTCTGAGGGCGTTAGGGTTATCCAATAACGATATCTTAGACACTTTTTATGATAAAATACATTATGTAAAATGTGAAAAAGGTTGGATAGTCCCGTTTGTTGCAGATAGGTTTAGGGGTGTCAGGTTGTCATATGATCTTATGGATACAGATGGCAATGTATTAGTAAAAGCCAATACGAGAATTACGTTAAGAATGGCAAAAAAAGCTATCCAATGATGGATTTACTAAATATTTAGTACCGTTTGCCGAAATTCAGGGTTTGTTTATTGCGAATGATTTGTTAGACCCGACAGGAGAGGTTGTGATTATATCTGCTGGAGAAAACATTACAGCTGAGCATGTAAATAAGCTAGAGTTGTTTGACATAAAAGAAATATTTGTTCTAAATATAGATTTTCTTACTGTTGGTCCGTACATCTTAAATACGTTGTTTTTAGATAAAAATATATCTTATGAAGATGCACTTTTTGAGATATATAAAGTATTGCGTTCTGGTGAGTCCCCTAGTTTAGATACTATAAGAGCTTTTTTTCGATGGTTTGTTTTTTGAAAAAGAAAGGTATGACTTGTCTACTGTTGGAAGAATTAAATTGAATGATCATCTTGGATTAGATATTGGTGAGGATATTACAGTATTAACCAAGGATGATATAATTCATGTGATAAAAAAGTTGGTATTGTTAAGAGATGGGGAAGGTTCTGTTGATGATATAGATCATCTTGGTAATAGAAGAGTAAGATCTGTTGGTGAATTCATTGAAAATCAGTTTAGGATTGGGATATTAAGACTTGAAAGGATGATTATGGATTACATGTCTTCTGTGAATTTTGATAATGCTATGCCATGTGATTTTGTGAATCCCAAAGTTTTAGCTACAGTCTTAAAGGATTTCTTTAGTTCTTCTCAACTTTCTCAGTTTATGGATCAAACTAATCCATTATCTGAGGTTACGCATAAGCGCAGGTTATCTGCATTGGGACCAGGTGGGTTAACTAGAGAAAGGGCTGGTTTTGAAGTTAGAGATGTGCATCCAACACATTATGGAAGAATATGTCCAATTGAAACTCCAGAAGGTCAGAATATTGGATTAATCAGTAGCTTGGCAATATATGCTCGTATTAATAAACATGGGTTTATTGAAAGTCCTTATAGAAAAGTAGAGAAAGGTGTTGTTACTGATAAGGTGGAGTACTTGTTGGCTATGCAAGAAGGTATTTATTATATAGCCGATGCTAGCGCTACTCTTGACGCGAATAATCAGTTTGTTGATGATATGCTTTATTGTAGGCATGATGGAAATTTTGTTATGGTTAAAAGGGAGGAAGTTGATTATATAGATGTTTCTCCAAAACAGATTGTTTCTGTTGCTGCGTCTTTAATTCCTTTTCTAGAGAATAATGATGCAAATCGTGCTCTGATGGGTTCTAATATGCAACGTCAAGCGGTTCCTCTTTTGAAGGCAGATGCTCCTTTGATTGGTACTGGCATGGAATCAATAGTTGCTGCTGGGTCAGGTACTGTTGTTTTGGCTAAGCGTGGGGGTATTGTTCATAGAGTAGATGGCTTGTATATAGTTATTCGTGCATTTGATCAAGAAAAAAATGAATATTTGGGTGTTGATATTTATAATTTGAGAAAATTTCAACGTTCTAATCATAATACTTGTATTAACCAGAAACCTTTAGTGAAACCTGGGGATTATGTAAAAGCGAATGATGTTATAGCAGATGGGTCAGCAATTGATCAAGGGGAGCTTGCTCTAGGTAAAAATGTCTTAGTTGCCTTTATGTCGTGGCAGGGGTATAACTTTGAAGATTCAATAGTAATTTCAAGTGAGGTCGTCAAAAAGGACGTCTTCACTTCGATACATATAGAAGAGTTTGAGTGTGTAGTAAGAGATACAGCACTTGGCCCGGAAAAAATTATGAGATCTGTGCCTGATGTTAATGAAGATAGTTTGTCTCATTTAGATGATGTTGGAATTGTAAATGTTGGTGCTGAGGTTTCTGCAGGGGATATTTTGGTTGGTAAAGTTACCCCGAGACCTCCAGTTTCTTTGCCACCGGAAACGAAGTTACTAGTTACTATCTTTGGAGAGAAGGTATTTGATTGTGTGGATTCTTCGTTGTATTTACCCCTTGATGTGGAAGGGACAGTGGTTGATGTGCATGTTTTTGTACGTCGTGGTGTTGAAGAAAATGATAGATCTCTTTTAATTAAGCAAAATGAGATTAATGGCTTTATTAAGGAGAGAGATTATGAGATTGATGTGGTGAGTGAGTACTTCTATGATGAATTGAAAAGAGTTTTGATAAATTCTGGAGTACAACATAATAGTCAAAGTATGACTGATTATTTAGAGTCGATTCCAAAAAAAGATTGGTGGAATATAAATTTATCTGATGAGTTGGTGTTATCCCAAATTAAGGACCTGAAGGAGAAATTCGATTCAATGATTCAGAATGCTTTTAATAAATTCAATCAAAAAATAGATAAACTCAATTACGGATATGATCTGCCACAAGGCGTTTTATGTATAGTGAAAGTTTTTGTTGCTGTAAAACATAACTTACAGCCAGGTGATAAAATGGCTGGTAGACATGGTAACAAAGGTGTTATCTCACGTATAGTACCTGTTGAGGATATGCCATACTTAGAGGATGGGACTCCCGTTGATATTATATTGAACTCTTTGGGTGTACCTTCTCGTATGAATGTTGGACAAATTTTGGAAACACATTTGGGATGGGCGTCTGTTAATTTGGGAAAGAAAATAGGTCACATATTAGATAATATTGACGAGTTAACGATATTTTATTTAAGAAATTTCTTAGATCAAGTGTATGATGGGCAAGATTTGAAATACAAGATCCAATCCATGAGTGATACTGACTTGTTGGTATTTGCGGAAAGATTACGTGATGGTGTACCAATGGCTGCTCCTGTGTTTGAAGGGCCAAAAGATGGTCAAATTTCTAATTTATTAAAATTAGCTGATTTGGATGTTTCAGGGCAAGTAGATCTTTATGATGGGCGAATTGGTGAAAAATTTGATCGTAAGATTACTGTAGGGTATATATATATGCTTAAATTGCATCATTTGGTGGATGATAAAATACACGCAAGATCTGTTGGTCCGTATGGGTTAGTAACTCAGCAACCATTGGGTGGAAAATCTCATTTTGGTGGTCAGCGTTTCGGAGAAATGGAATGTTGGGCGTTACAAGCTTATGGTGCAGCTTATACTTTACAAGAAATGCTTACTGTAAAGTCTGATGATATTATTGGGAGAGTCAAAATTTATGAATCTATCATTAAGGGTGATAGTAATTTTGAATGTGGTATACCTGAATCCTTTAATGTTATGGTGAAAGAGTTGCGTTCATTATGTTTGGATGTTGCTTTAAAACAAGACAAAGATTTTTTAAATAGTGATACTGAAGTAAAAAATTAGTAATGATAATAAGGGTAATAGTGTATGAAGATGTTGGATTTATATGGCTATACTAGTATTGCACAATCATTTGATAAGATTTGTATATCTATAGCTAGTCCTGAAACCATTAGAGCAATGTCATATGGTGAAATTAAAGATATTTCTACTACTAATTACCGTACATTCAAGGTTGAGAAAGGTGGGTTGTTCTGTCCTAAAATTTTTTGGACCGGTTAATGATGATGAATGCTTGTGTGGTAAGTACAGAAAAAAACGTTACAGGGGTGTAGTGTGCGAAAAATGTGGGGTTGAAGTTACTTCATCAAAAGTACGTAGGGAAAGAATGGGACATATAGAACTTGTATCTCCTGTAGCACATGTTTGGTTTTTGAAATCTCTACCTTCTCGCATAGGAGCTTTGCTTGATATGCCACTAAAGCTAATAGAAAATATTTTGTATAGTGGTGATTTTGTGGTTATTGATCCTATTGCAACTCCGTTGTCTAAAGGTGAAGTGATCAGTGAGAGTGCTTATAATCAGGCAAAAGATAATTATGGAGAGGATGCATTTCTTGCATTAACTGGAGCTGAGGCTATAAGAGAATTATTGGTGAGGCTAGATTTATATGCTATTAATGCGAGCCTAAGAGCTGAGTTGGAATCTACAATTTCAGAGATGAAGAGAAAGAAAATAGTAAAAAAGATTACGTATTGTTGAAAATTTTATAAATTCTGGAAATAAGCCAGAGTGGATGATATTAACGGTTATTCCAATTTTACCACCTGATTTAAGGCCGCTTGTTTCCTTAGAAAACGGTAGGCCAGCGGTTTCTGATTTAAATCATCACTACAGGACAATTATTAATCGTAATAATAGGTTGGGTAAATTATTGAAGTTAAACCCTCCTGCGATTATGATTCGTAATGAAAAAAAGAATGCTACAAGAAGCAGTAGACGCTCTTTTTGACAGTACACGTCGTAGCTACATTTCTAATAAAGCGGGAAGCGTAGGCTATAAAAAGTCGTTAAGTGATATGCTGAAAGGTAAACAAGGCCGTTTTAGACAAAATTTGCTAGGAAAAAGGGTAGATTATTCTGGTAGGTCAGTGATAGTGGTTGGGCCTAATTTAAAATTGCACCAGTGTGGATTACCTAAAAAAATGGCTCTAGAATTATTTAAGCCATTTATTTGTTCAAAGCTGAAAATGTATGGCATTGTTCCGACAGTGAAGTTGGCTAATAAAATGATACAAAATGAAAAACCAGAAGTTTGGGATATCTTAGATGAAGTAATACATGAGCATCCTATACTATTGAATAGGGCTCCTACTTTGCATAGGTTAGGTATACAAGCATTTGACCCGGTCTTAATAGAAGGTAAAGCAATACAATTGCATCCTTTAGTATGTAGTGCTTTTAATGCTGATTTTGATGGTGACCAAATGGCAGTGCATATTCCGTTATCTTTAGAAGCTCAGCTTGAAGCTAGAATATTAATGATGTCTACTAATAATATTTTAAGTCCTTCTAATGGGAAGCCTATAATTGTTCCTTCTAAAGATATAGTACTTGGAATATATTACTTAACTTTAGAGGATCAGGTTCAAAATGAAAATGAAGTTTTATGCTTTGGTGATTTTAGTCATGTAGAGTATGCGTTGCATAACAAGGATATACATATATGCAGTAAAATTAAGTACAGAATGACTTATCGTAATGATGATTTATCAGATGGTAGTACTTCGTATTACTCTAAGATTATAGATACAACTCCTGGTAGGTTGATATTGTGGCAAATATTTCCAGAGCATAAGAATTTGACATTCAATTTGGTAAATCAAGTACTAACTGTGAAGGAGATTACTTCTATAGTTGATTTGGTATATAGAAACTGTGGTCAAAGTGAAACTGTTGAATTTTCAGATAAGTTAATGTCTCTCGGCTTTAAATATGCATCACAATCTGGTATTTCATTTGGATGTAAAGACATGATTATTCCAGATACAAAGCCAATGCACGTCGATAATGCTAGTGAAAAGATTAAAGAGTTCTCTGTGCAATATCAGGACGGTCTAATTACAAAAAGTGAAAGATACAATAAGGTGATAGACGAGTGGTCTAAATGTACTGACCTTATAGCTAAGGATATGATGAAAGCTATTTCTGTGTATGATGTGGAAAGTAAGTTAAATTCTATCTATATGATGGCTCATTCTGGAGCAAGAGGGTCTGCATCGCAAATGAAGCAGTTGGCAGGAATGAGGGGGTTGATGGCTAAACCTTCAGGTGAAATTATTGAAACTCCTATAATATCTAATTTCCGTGAAGGGCTAAATGTATTCGAATATTTTAATTCAACTCATGGGGCAAGAAAAGGATTGGCGGATACTGCTCTAAAAACCGCAAATTCAGGTTATTTAACACGTAGGCTTGTTGATGTTGCTCAAGATTGCATAGTTGTTGAATACGACTGCAAGACACATAATGGATTTGCTGTAAGATCTGTTATTGAGGGTGGTACCGTAGTTGAAACTTTAGATAATATTATATTGGGAAGGGTTGCTGCTGTTGATGTGTATCATCCGATAAGTGAAGAGTTGATTGTTAAGGCTGGGGAGCTAATAGATGAGGCAAAGGTCGAAAAGATTAAAGTAGCAGGATTGGATGCTGTTAAGGTTAGGTCTCCTCTTACTTGTGAAGCTAAAAAGGGTATATGTGCGTTATGTTATGGTAGAGATCTTGCTATTGGTGATGTTGTATCAATAGGCGAAGCTGTAGGTGTAATTGCAGCTCAGTCTGTTGGTGAACCTGGAACGCAGTTGACTATGCGTACTTTCCATGTAGGTGGTACTGCGATGAGGGGTATTGAAACTTCACACTTAATAGCACTGTTGGATGCTAAAGTAAAATTAGTGAATAGCAATATTGTTAAAGATAGGCATGGTAATCAGATTGTCATGAGTAGATCTTGTGAAATAGTGTTACTTGATAGTGTAGGTAATGAAAAAATGCGTCATAGTATACCCTATGGTGCAAGACTTTATGTTAATGATGGTCAATTGGTAAAAATTACAGAGAAAATTGCGGAATGGGATCCTTATACAATGCCTATTATTACAGAAAAGACAGGTATAATTAAGTATATGGATTTAATAGATGGAGTGTCAATTAATGAAGTATTAGATGAGTCTACAGGTATTTCTAACAGGGTAGTGGTTGATTGGAAATTGCATTTGCAGGGCGCTAATCTTAGACCTAGGTTGGTTTTAGTTGGCGATGACGGTAATGTTGTGATGTTATCTAATGGTCTTGAGGCTAATTATTTTATACCAATAGGGGCAGTATTGAATGTCCAAGATGGGCAGAAGGTTCATGCTGGAGATGTAATAACCAGGATTCCAAGAGAATCTATAAAAACTAGGGATATTACAGGTGGCTTGCCCAGAGTAATTGAGTTGTTTGAAGCACGCCGTCCGAAGGAGCATGCCATAGTAAGTGATATTGATGGTTATGTTGAATTTGGGAAAGATTATTATAGGTCTAAGAGACGTATCTTTATTAAACCGGTGGATGATAAGTTGATACCTGTTGAATATTTAGTACCTAAGGGTAAGCACACTATCGTTAATGAGGGGGATTTTGTTCATAAGGGGGGATCTATTAATGGATGGTGATCCTGATCCTCATGATATATTGCGTGTTTTGGGGGTTGAGGCATTAGCGAATTATATGATTTCTGAAATCCAACAAGTTTATAGGTTGCAAGGTGTTCGTATCGACAACAAACATATAGAAGTGATTTTAAGGCAGATGTTGCAAAAGGTTGAGGTATTTGAGCCTGGTGATACTATGTATTTAATGGGAGAAAATGTAGACACGGAAGAAATTGTCAAGACTAATAGTAATATGGTCAAAATGGGTAAATTGCCAGCTAAATATGCTCCGATACTTCAGGGAATTACTAGAGCAAGTCTTGATACTAATTCATTTGTATCTGCTGCATCATTCCAGGAGACTACGAAAGTGCTAACGGAAGCAGCATTTTCTGGTAAGGAGGATTCTTTATATGGTCTCAAAGAAAATGTTATAGTAGGGCGACTAATACCCGCAGGGACAGGCTTCTTAATGAATAAAATAAAGAAGTTGTCTTTGTTGAATAGAGATGACTATTCTATGTATTATAATAGTGAATTTCAAGATCCATCGTTTATTAATTCTGGTACGAGTACTTGTGATCAAGAATTGTATAAAGATAGTGGGAATATTATTGATTATTAGTAAGTTGTTCTGTCTTATAAATGCTATGTTGATTGTTTTGAAAAGTGTTAGGATATTGTTGGTTCTCTGATGATAGGTGTGCGCAGCGGTGTCTCAGTTTTGTGGATCATTAGTAAGTGTGGTTTACAGGGTGTTAGATATTCTACTTCTTTACAATGAGAGGTTTGGTGTTTGTTGGTTTCGTATATAATTCATATTATAATTAATAGAACAAACGATTATTCAATTTATGTTATGAGTTGATGGTCTTGTGTTTATCTGGTGTTAATGAATATTATGCGATTGTACCAGATACTTGCTAAGTAAAATATCAGTTTGTCAGTTTGTAGTTGCGTAGAACTTGAAAACTGCTTTGTAAACGTGTCAGATATATATTAGATATGTATTTGTAATATCTGTTTCCATTAAGATTGTATGTATTCTAAACTATACAATTTGTAAATCGGATATGTTTTTCATCAGAACTATGAGTTTGTTTATATGTTAGATAAAATAAATAAAGAGCTAGCCAAATTAAAAGTTAATAATATGTATAGGGAACTTCCTTCAGTTACTAGGTGTGAAGGTAGTGATATACTTCTACACAGTGGTCAGAGATTAATATCTTTTTCATGTAATGATTATTTGGGTTTAATAGGACATCCTTTATTGAAAGAATCAGCTGTGAATGCAATTAATAATTATGGTGTAGGTGCCGGTGCTTCAAGAATGGTTACTGGTAATAATATTCTTTATGAGTCTTTGGAATCTAAATTGGCGGAGTTATATGGGACAGAGAAAGCATTGGTGTTTAGTAGTGGTTATTTGGCAAATGTAGGTGTTATTTCTACTCTGGCAAGTAGAGATGATATGATAGTTTCAGATAAATTAGTACATTCTTCGTCTATTGATGGTATAAGGCTTTCTCAGGCTAAGAATTATAGATTTGAACATAATAATTATCGGCACTGCGAATATATATTAAGAGAGTATAGAAGCTTACATAAACATTGTTTTATTGTAGTTGAACAAGTGTATAGTATGGATGGTGATATTGCTCCAATTGATCGGCTTAAGGAATTAGCAGAAAAGTATAATTCATTTCTCATAACAGATTGTGCTCATAGTTTTGGGTTAATGCCTTGTACTAATTCCGATGTGTATATTGGTACTTTATCTAAAGCAGTTGGTGTTTTGGGAGGGTATGTGTGTGCATCGGAACACATTATAAAGTATATACAAAATAAGGCTAAAACTTTTATATATACAACTGCTTTACCACCAATGATACTTGCCACTGCAAGTACTGCGCTAGATATTATACGTAAAGGTATTGAGAATGTCCCGCTTCAATTGGCGAAATTTTTTTGTAAGAACTTGAATCTTTCAGAACCTTATAGTCATATAGTACCATTGGTTATGAAAGATATAGATACTGTTTTGCATGCACAACAGGTTTTGCAGGGAGAAGGATTTTTGGTTATTGCAATACGTCCGCCTACTTCGCCTACTCCGAGACTTAGATTTGTGTTTGGCATGAATCATAAATTTTCAGATGTGAAGAAATTGTGTGAAATATTAAAACAGATGAAATTAGCGTAAGTTTGTTATCGTCTATACGTGTAAAATTTTTATCGAAAATCAATATTGTTATCATTTCAACTTTACCTTCAAACTTATGTGACAGTTTTTGATCATAATGAAAAAGTAAAAACAAAAAAATGTCTGTAGTCTAAGTATAGGTTTTAATAGGAAAATATAGTATGTTTTTTTGAGTATTATATGATGCTCGAATAATGAACATAGAATAATATGTAAGCAAATGCTTCTTAGAGTTTCTATAATATTTACTTAAACTATTATATATGTACAGAAGTATTTTTTATTTATATGTGTGAGAGTGTTAATTAAAGAGCTACGGATTGTATAGAGAAATGTTTCTTTGGAGTTTCACGATATTCTAATAATGTATTTAATATGTATGTGTATTAAGCGTATTAAAAAAAAGTAAAGCTTAAGGTATTATAAATTTAGTAGTAAGTTTACTGTAGATTTTATATGAACAGGTGAAAATTTATTTACATTATGTAGATAATGGATATGATTGGACAGGATATTGGGGCCGTAGCTCAGTAGGATAGAGCATTAGATTCCTAATCTGGAGGTCGTGCGTTCAAATCGCACCGGTCCCATGATAATAAAGGTACATCTATAAATGTTAGAGGTTTATAGTTTATTATTTGTTGATAGTTTAGTGGCTGCTCTTATTTTGCCATTGAATGGGGTATTAATATTTAAAATAATGAGTTATTTTGGAGGGTATAGTTATCTACTGATGGTGCTGGTAGCAACAGTAGGAGCTATGTTGGGATGTGTTGTTAATTGGATTTTAGGTAGATTGATAATCTTTGCACGTATAGAATATCACAAGACACTGGATAGTTATGGAGGATTAGATTTTTATATAAAGTTAATTTTAATGTTGTTGATTTTAGTGTGTTCCTGGGCTCCAATATGGGGAGGTATAATTAATGTGCTGTCTGGATATTTTAAAGTGAAAGTACTACATCTAGCTATGTTGGGCTTTTTTTCTTATTTGTGTTATTTTACTTACTGTATTGTGACATTATAGTCTTGAAGATTAAGGGATCTGTTATACCGTAAGGCTTAAATCTTGTATGCGTTTGTATGATGTCTCAGTGTAAGAGCTGGTGCTCTTATTTCGGTGTTTTGTACTTTAACATTATAATCCTATGTTGAAATAACCGTTGAAAAATTTCGAAATGGTTTTGGTTTTGTCACCATTATTATACATTGTGAATGCTGTATCTCTTGTAAATTTAGGGAAATTGTGATTTTTCATGTGTTGTTTTTTGTTGGTAAAATTTAGTGATTTCTGATACTGGAGAAAATGTACCTCTATGGTGTACTGTTTTACCATATTTGTATAAAGATTCTAAATGATGCTTAGTACCATATCCTTTGTTTTTGTACCAATTGTATTCTGGATATTGTGCATGAAGTATTTCCATAAGTTGGTCTCTTGTAACTTTTGCAATTATAGATGCTGCAGCAATTGATGTGCTTATGCTATCTCCATTTATTATGGATTTTGCGTTACATTGGATGTGTGGTACTTTCTTTCCATCTACTATTACATAGTCTATTTGGCAATCTAATCCAGTAATTGCTCTTGTCATTGCGATATGTGTAGCATTTAGTATGTTATATTGTTCGATCTCTTGTACATTGGCAGATCCTACGTGCCATTTTACAATGGGAGTAATTTTTTTATATATTTCTAATCTTTCCTTGGGAGTAAGTTTTTTTGAATCGTCAATATTATATGTGATATTGTTATCATGTCTTGGGAAAGAAACAGCAGCAGCTACTACAGGTCCAGCTAGTGATCCATACCCTACTTCATCAACTCCTACTATGATACAATTTTTCTTGTTTATCGATTTTGATATTTCATGTTCTATAGAGAAGTCTGGCATAAAATTTATCCTACTTGTCCACTGTATCAATTGGAAAATTATGTAATTAATTATAATTTTTTTATTCTAAATTGTTAAAGAAAAGTGTGTAATAAGCCGCATATTAAATTTAATTTGTTATATCAATACTATTATATAATATTAATATATTTACTTAGTATATTAATTTTTTTATGTTGACGTATTATTTTTTTTTATTTATATTGTGGCGTGTTTATATATTAATTGGTATTAATATGGCGCGGGAATTTTTTTGTGGCGTTGTTTTGGGAGGTTGGTAGAAAATTTTGTAGATGGTAAATTGCTCATTCTGTATGTAGGTCTGTGTGAGATCTTGCTTTTTTTGTAGAGCCTTTGGAGAGGCTGTATCGTCAACTCGTTATTTAGCGTGTGTTATGTGGTGGGGGGTGTGTTCTGCCGTTGGCCCAAACCGAGTGTGTTAGGTGGAGGTGTCCTGTGTCAGCTAGTTGGCTGATGCTGTAAGGAGTGAGATGCCTAGGTCGTTTAATTGTGCTCCGATAAAATTGGAGTGAGTGTGTTGGGTGCGTGAGTGTTTTGGGTATGTGAGTTCTGCTGTCTTAGCCCGTGAAGTGGTGTTTGTAAGTCTGCCATCTGGAAGTAATATCAAGGCTAGTGAGGCTATTGTGCTAGCCTTTTTAAGTGTTTCTTATTCATCTGTGAATACAGATGGTCTTCTGTTAAGGCCAGTGTGGTGTGCCGTAGATAGGATTAGTGTATTAACGCATTTATGTGAAGCAAGATGGGGAGTTTATGTGATTGAAGTGATGAGATTAGATGCTCAGAGAAGTTATTTGTTAATTTAGGTATATAATACTGATGATGCTGAAATTTTGTGCTGCCGCGCCTCGTGTCCATTCCAGTCGAAGTAGTGAGAAACCTGTTCTTCCTGAAAAGGTAGGACCAGATGTAGGATCCCTTCCTGGCGGTGAAGAAATACGGATATTAAAGGATGAATTACATGCTTTGTGTGAAGCGGTGTATCGTATCGTAAATAGGCAATGCAATCAGAAGGGGGAAGTTGCAGTTGATTTTTTAACTGTAATATGTTCTGCATGTATAACTAGTTTTTTTTCTCATGCGGACGCTCTTCGATATAAGTTGAGCACTTTTATTAATGATGAGTCACGAATTGCCACTCTGAGTGTATTAATTCCTGCTAGTGAAAGTACATTATGTAAAACATGTAAGAGTGATTTTATGTTGGGTGCGCGTGCTATTAATAGTAAGGATAAAAGGGATCGGGTAAAAGCATTATCGGATTTCTGTAAAAGTGTTAGTGTTGTTGTATACGATGATGTAGTTGAAGAAAATGATGGTTTTGCATCGATTATCCGACTGCTTGATGTTGTGAGTGGTTTTTTGTTGAAAGTAATTGAAATAAAGTGTCGCCTTTTAAAATTGGAAAAAGGAGCTTTCGCTTCGTCTGAAATAGAAAGGGACGTGGAAGATATGAAATCTCTTATGGTGTCTACAACTTCAGTGTTAAGAAGGTTAAAAACCGTATTGTATTTAATGAAATTGGAAAAAGTAAGGAGTAAAAGTGAGATAGATAAGACATTAACCTTGGGTCGTATCCCTAAGGAGAAAAAGCATAAGATAGATGCTTCGCATAGTTTTAGTGGAGGGGAAAAGAGATTACCTGTCGTTAGTGAAGAAGGAAGTGGTTGTGCAGGTGTTCTTTCACGAGATGATGAGAAAGATTTTGTTTATGAAAATACTTCTCACCAGTCTGACTTGGATACTACTGAAACAGTTGCTCCTGAACTTTGTGTTGGTGAGAGTGTTTCTGATGACCATGCTGCTCAAGGTGCTCAAGGCGGTGCTTCAACTCATTGTGATGTAGGATATGATCCGTGTTCTGATGTGATGCTTTGTAAAATAGATGAGCACAGCATAAAGAGTTGTTTAATGTCTGAATCTGGCAGGGACATGCTGATGAGGAAGTTAATCTTAGAGGTGGGTAATAGAAGTAGATTAATTCGCATGTTGTCTTCCGAAATAAGTGTAGAGAAATTAAAGGTGATATTTCCTGATATGTTTTTATCTAAATCTATGGATGGCCTGAATGCTGTACCTCCTGATCTTGTCATAGAGGAGAAAAGTAGTACTGATCTTATAATGGAGGAGAGAAGCCATCTAGTCGATAATATGTTCCCTCCAGGAGGAATAGGCTCCACTTTTCAGGCATTTTTGACTTATATGAATAAAATTCATGGTGAAGGTTCTGTGCGAGCTGTACATGGTGATAAAGGTCAAGTATGTGATCCTGCAACTGGTGAGGTGTTCTCTACTCAGTGTGAGAAAGTATTAGAACAAAATGATACCTCAGTTACTCAGCTGGAGGAGTTGAGGAGTGGTGCATTAAGCCATATAGAACCTTTGAATTCAGGATTAGTTGGTGGGAGTGAGAGTTTGCATCCAAGTTCGAGTATGGATGATGATGAATTGCGTTGTTACAAAGAGATTGGCTCATATCTTCGTGGTACTGAGGTGCAGCAAAGTCAGACTACAACTGCAGTTTTTGATAAGCCATTGGATGATAAAAGAATATTGCGTGACAGTCCAGTGTATAATAAAGTGTCGACTTCTGGTGTTGAACAGGATCAAACCATTGGGACAATTAATCCTAGCTACGGTATCTTAGGATCTGTACGTATTGTTAATAGGAATATGGAACCTCAAAGTAGTAAATCATTAACTGCTGCAAGTAATGATGTTCGCTTGTCTCCAATTGGATCATTTAATGAAGGACAAGGTACTGAAGCTAAGTCCTATAGTCCAACATGTGAAACGGCTTCTGATGATATGGAACGAGATCAACTTACGGTAGGTGTGCGTACAGATAATGTGGTTAGCAATTATATATTGCCTAATAGAACATCAGTTGATGTTGATGTGTCTCTTGTGCAAAAATATATGAAATACGGAGATCAAGAAGGGTTATTGAGACTATTGGCAGTTGAAGCTGGTGGTTTGGATCAGTTAATTAAGATCTTAGTTTCAGAAATAGGTCAAGAAACATTAATGCGCATATTCCCTACTATATCACCATCCGATATTGAGAGTAGTTTGGCTAAAGAATCTCATGATATTGTGGTAAAAGCTGAGAATACACTATTAAAACATGATGAACAAGGTAATTTGATAGTGGCAAGTTTATTAAAAACATTTATATCTTATGCTCTGGGGAGCCAAGCTCATGCGAAACGTGGGTTGCCAATTGCTGAAAAACGTGTTCTTAAAGGTGGTAGCGTTGCTTATTCACGTACTAGTGCTGATGGTAAAAAAAGAGCCTCATTACGAAAATGTATTACATGTTGATAGGGAGTCGGCACAGCATTCTGCCTTAGGTTTGGTAGGGGCTTTTGGTACTGTGGATGGTCGATCATCAACTAGTGGCGTGGGTGCAAAGCACACAGCACATAGTAATGTGAAGCCTGTTGCAGTGGATGCTTCTGGTGACTTAAGAAGTGAACATACTGTTAACCTGAAACTAAAGCAAAGTCTTACAGCTGTAAATTATGGAGCCTCAACTAGTAGTGCGTGTAGAGAAGAAGCTTCACAAGAACAGTATGTTACCCCAGGTGTGTGTGGTGCTGCTGACTCAATGGGCACGGATCTTAGGAAAGGTTGTGATAAGGCAGGTGATAGGCCGTCATCTGGTGATGCATATCAAGAGCCCGTCTCATTGTCAGAAGGGAACAGGAGATGTTTTGCTATTACTAAGAGTGTATATGGTGACATAAGAAACATGCCTACTAGTCGAGTAAGAAGATCAGTATCTATGAATGGTATTTGGCCAAGTAGTGCTGTATGTTGGGTTGAAGAAGATCCATCTGGAGATGAATCGTGCAATAGTGGTAAGTCTCATATTCAAAGTATAAAAAAGTTTTGTATTTGATAAAAGGTACTATAAGCACAGAGTTTTTAATGTTTCTATGTTAAAACACTTTGTAGGATCGGTATTTGACAATTTGTATTTAGCTATCTGTCAAACTTTTAGATTTACGGATGAACTATATTTGAAAGGGATTCCTTTACTAAATTGGGTAATGATGTGCGTAATGGATAATTCAAATGTTAGTAAGTGTATGGCCGCTATTCTTAAAGATTTTAGTCCTTGCACTAAATATTATCAAAGCATTCGCAACTATAAAATGTTGCCTTTATATGTTGATAGCTTGGAAAATGTAAGTCGGGTGTTTGAACATGTGAAAATTGTTCATGCTTTGTTTCATACAGGAAGAACAGGTAGTGTGTTGTTTAACGTAAGTAAGGAGCTAGTGAAAGCAGAAGTGCAAAAATATATGGATAGAATAAATCTGGAGGATGTTAAGGAATTAAAGCAAATGTTTGAAGTGTTTAATTCTGTACACATAACTCAGTTTGACCTTCGTCATTTTAAAATAAAGGGTCAGTTAATTGTATCGTCTTATTCTTTTTCAGGTATCGCTAAAAGGTGTGGTTTGAGTTTACTTGATTATCCTAACGTATTTATAGTAGGTGATGTTTCCAGATTTCTGTCTCTATCTTGTAACAATGTTACTGTGTATGGTAATGTCAAAGGTAGTATATTCTCAAATGCAAGAATAAGGGTTTTTGGGTCAGTTGAAGCTGAAGCGAAAATTGTGCATAAAGGTAATAGAGGTAGTAGAGGTAAAGGTCCTGACTCCGAAGTTATCATTAGGGGTAACATAATGAAGTTTGCATCAATTTCAGTTTTCAATAGTGTACTTGAGTGTTATGGAGATGTTAAGGGTGGTACGATTGAAACAGTAACCTCTGGTTTAATAATTAAAGGAGATATACTTGGTGGCCATATAGATTGTAGAAATGGAGTGTATGTATATGTTCATTCTGGAGCTAATAAAGGTCGTTTTTGCTTAAAGGGAATACCATATGTATTTTTCGATAAAAGTGTTGTAATTAATTACATTGATGCATCTCATTGTGAATTTTATTTTAAAGAAAATGTTGTGTTTAAATTAAATACTGATAGGTGTGTGCAATGTGGATTTCGCAATTATATAGATAAAAAAGTTAAAAAATTCGATATTCCGAAATTTAGAGCCTTGATGGAAGAAAAACTTGTTAGATACAGTGCCGTACATAGAGGTCAAGAGAGTTTGCAGTTTGGCGGCGCACCTGTACATAGTGCACTTAATAGTCTTAGCGGTACTAGAGGTGTACAAGGTAATAGTATTAAAGTGTTGAAAATCAAGAGCTTATCAGATCTAAAAGCGATATGAAAAATGCGTTTTGATTGTTTAGAGTGTTTTACTTCGTGAGCTTTCTTGTTCTTTGAAGAAAGGTGATGGTACAGGATGTTTTAATACTGCATATCTTCTAGTTTATTTAATGGACTGCTTTATGAGTGATTTATAGTCTTTTGTTATTGGTGACCTGAAGAGAAAAGGATATATGTTTAGTATGACTGTGTAATTTGTGATTTTCGGTCGTCTGTATGTTCGTGGTATAACAGTGATTTGGTTATTGAAATTTTTTTGTTTTTGATCTGATTATATATTTAATATGGGTTGCTTATTCCATTAGCTGTGTTGGTCCTTTGTATGTTGTTACTGCTTCCATTTCACTAAGATCGAGGTTGATACGTGATTAATAGTTTATATTAATAGATATGTTGTAGCCTAAAATTTTTGTGAGTACTTTTGCTATCTCATGTTTATAGTCATTGTTTCTTTATGAAAAATCTATTCTATAAGATGTAAAGGATAGTTGTAGTATAGTCTTTGGTGTCTGATGGCACCCAGTGAAACTGATGATATTGCTCCTTTGAAAAATTTATAGAAAAATGTGTAACACGTTAATTATGTGTGAGCTTGATTTCTTTTGAAAATGTTTAAAACTTGACTATCAATATCTGCTACACCAGAAATTGATTCTTCATCTATAGCAAGAACCCTTATTTTATACGGACTAGACTCTGTGACATTAATACTTACTGTTCCAGGGGTGAATGTAATAGAATTTGCAAGTATTGATACATCAAAACTAGTAGTTTGCTTGGTTTGTACTACTCTAAAAGTTGGTAGGTCAACCTTTGTTTTGAAATTCCATACTTTTTTTAATAATGTGCAAATTAGACAATATAGCTTGTTGTATTATCCAATAGCAATAGTACAGAAAGTGAAGTGTGTTGGAAAAAAATTTTTTACTTGATATACGGTAGGTGTAGCCGTGTTCCTGCAGTATAGTATTTCTTAACCTTTTTGTCATCAGCAATGTAGCCGTGCAACTTGCCAGTCCAGATACTATGAAGAATGAATCAAAATATCCCGACAATGTCAACCACAAAGTAAATAAAGTAAAAAAACAATTTCACTGTCTTTTTTCAAAATGTTTCCAATTATACTGCGAGACTTATGGAAAGTGACAATAATTTTATTGCTAAATCACCATAGTATTTTATTATAACTACTCAATCTTAGAGAGACAATAGAATTATTTTTATAATATGCAAGTGATTTTTATTATTAATGTAGTATTAATGTTTTGCATAGGTGGGTTTTTATTACACTATTTTTACAGGATTAGTGATGATAAAGCGGTAGCGTTTCATATAGTAAACAACGTTGCGTCTATTAAAGATACTACTAAAAATTTAAAGAAGAAAGCACAATTGCTTTCAATCAGCGATGGATCTGTTTCTGTAATAGATTTGCAGGAGTTGAATTATCATTTATTAAAAAAAGGGAGGAGGAATTAAAGGAAAAAGAAATTTTATTAAAAGCAATTAAGCGAAATAATGAAAAACAAATAGTGTATTTGGACAGAACGAAAAGAGAAATATTGGCATTAATTGATTCCAATCCTCAAAGTGACACTCAGAAAATGTATGGCCTGGCGAAAGTATACAAGAATATGCCAGTGGAATTAGCTGCAAAAATATTTGAGTTGTTGGACATAAATTCACTCCTGCTGATAGCTTCTTACATTGATGAGGCTACTTTGTCAAATATATTGTCGTATGTAGATATAAATGTAGTTCAGAAAATTAGAGAAATATCTGTGTCTAAAGAATGTACTTGTGATGGTAGTATTTTTAAAGATAGTAAACAATGATAGTTGAAAATAAGATGTTGGTGTTGTCAAAATGTATTGCGTGTTATGATGTATTTGGAAGAAGGCTAAAGTGTCTTTATGGATAGTACAGACGTAAAAAACAAATGTATTATTTTTTCCTCCCCAAGTTGGATGAGTAAATAAGTGATATTTTACAGCTGCTTATTTTAGAGTACTAAAAGATTGTTTTATAGTACAGAAAATTGTGTGTTGGATATAGCTTTTTAGCATAGTAAATGGCATATTGATTTTGAATCATTAGATGATATAAATCTTGAATGTGTTACAGTATCTAGCACCAAAATGTAATTTTATATTTAAGGTATTTTCATATGTAATAGAAGGTTACATGCGATAAATGAGAGGTATTTTGGTCAATGAATGTCTTTCTAAATTAGATGAGTTTAATATTAGAATGGATTAAGTTGGAAATTGTTCTATGGAAAGTTGTGTGCTGTGGTTGGTACTATATTAGTTTTATTGTTTGAGTAAAATAGTGTTAGATAAAGAAATGTTGTTGGTATATTTAACTGCTTTGTGGCTTGTATTTATAGTATTGATATTGGAGTGTATTATGGCAAGATCAAAGAAATTTGTGTTTCTAATTTTTAAAGAGCATTGTTTGATATGGTGGGCCATGTTGTGGTGTTCGAAATATAAATGTTGCTCCTTAAGTGCCTCAGGATTTAGGTTAAGGAATTTGTGTGACGTCAAAAAAAAGTTGGTACTTTACAAGTTAGCTTAAATTTAATGTGCCTATAGTTTTTTCTAATTTCTGCGTATGATTTGTTGAGTAATACAATGAAAAATATGCATTGTTAAAACTTGGATTCACTGATGTGTTTTTTACCATGTAGCGCCTGATGCAGCTGCATTATACCATTGATTGTTAAATTCGGTTCAACATCAACAGTATTCTGATGTTTACTAAACAAGCTAGAATTTCCTCCTGTCGCTATTATATGTAGGTTCTTTTTTTCTTCCTTCATTATTTTTTGTATCATTCCTTCAACCATAGAAATGTATCCCCAATATACACCAGATTCTACTGCATGGTATATATTATTGTGTACTACTTTATTCTGTTTTAATACTGATGTTTCTGGTAGTAATGCTACGTGTTGTCTCATACTTTTTGCTAAAATATGTGCTCCAGGTGCTATGACTTGTCCGTAAATACTTTTATCTTGATTGAACAAATTAAATACTGTAGTGGTTCCCATACCTATTATTAGTAGATCTTTGTTAGGGTATAAATAACTTGCTGCTATTATGTCGGCCAATCTGTCCGATCCAAGTGCTTTGCTTTGCAGATCTATCTTAATGTTAAAAATATCTGCATGGGGATTGTCTAGTATTATAGGTTCTATATTAAAGTGGTTCTTACTTAATTCTATAATTGGTTTTGTTATGCGAGGTACTACGCTTGATATGATAATGTTACTAATGGTATTAACGGTGTTTAATTGTTTTATTGCTAGACTTAAGTAGAAAAAATATTCATCACTTGTTTTTGTTTGTTGTGATGAAATCCTTACTATCTTCATTATTTGGTTATTACTACAAATTGCGAATTTGACATTTGTATTACCTATGTCTATTGCTATTAACATATTGGCTCATGTAGAATTATACAGGCTACTGTTAGATCTAGGAAAGCAATATGCAGAAAAAAAAGTTTAATTTTTTTCTGTCATAGAAGCTGTGATCTAAGATTTTTATTATGATTGGCATACTCGATTCCGTTAATTATTATAACCTATGGCATGACTCACTGTGGGGAATCCATCTGAAGCTAAAAGGTCTGCTAGTTCCAAATTTATTTTGTTTGCTATATTGAATCCATTGTAGACTATGGCAGTGTATAGTTGTACTAGTGATGCTCCAGCTTTTATTTTTTGGTATGCATGGTATCCACTACTGACTCCACCACAGCCTATTAGTAGTAGTTTTTTTTGAGATACTCTATATATTTCAGATAGTACTTGAGTTGATAGATCAAACAACGGTTGTCCACTTAGCCCTCCATACATAACTGTATTTTGATTTAACAATTTTTCATGTTGAGATGAGGTATTGCTTACTATTAAGCCGCTGATTTTATATTTTATTGATAAATCTACAATATCCTGTTTTTCTTTGTCACTAATATCTGGTGAGATTTTTAGCATTATAGGTATAGATTCCGCATAGTCTGCGAGTTTTCTAACCTGTGATATGGCCGTTAACAACCTTAATAGTAAATCCTTTTTTTTGAAACTCATGTAATCCAGGAGTATTGGGAGATGATATATTAATAGTTATGTAATTACTCAATCCGTACACTTTCTTTACTAAGTCGAAGTAGTCCTGGATGGGATCTGATGATTTTTTATTAAATCCTATATTAATTCCAAAAGTACAATGGTTTAGTTTAATATCATCTACTTTTTTTATTAAAAAAATCTACTCCCTTGTTATTAAATCCTAATCTATTAATGATTGCATTTTTTTTGATTAACCTGAATACGCGAGGTTTTTTTATTCCCTTTTTTGAGGATATTTTGTGACTGTTCCCACTTCAACGAACCCAAATCCAATTTTTAATAAAGGTTCTATTACTTCCGCGTTCTTGTCAAACCCAGCTGCTACTCCTATTGGTGTTCTTATAACCTTATTGAAGACCTTGATATTAAGAGATCTTGGGATTTCGATTTTTTTTATAGGAATGAGATTATTTTTTAATGCAAAAATCGCTATCCTATGTGCAATTTCTGGAGGTACACAAAATAAGGGATTAGTAAATATCCGTTGTAATGGTGACACAGTACTTAATGGTTAATTTATAGACATGCATGTTGATTATATCAGTTTTTTATAAAAATACTACTTGTATAACTAATAAATATGTATAACAACTGTTAAGATAATGAAATATATAGAATTATACTGTAAATTGCTTATACTAAAAGTTGAGAGGAATATAATATGAATATCTTATCTGTTGATAATGTTCAAGATTTACGAAATTTGCATGCTATATCTCACCCTATTGAAAAAATAGATCAAGAAATTATAGCATTAGCTAATGATATGATGAAAGTTATGGAACATAGTAGAACTATAGGATTATCTGCAGTTCAACTTGGTAATCATAGTAGAATGTTCATCATAAACATGTTTAGTGGGTTATTTGATGTTGTACAAGATATAAAAGTTCTGTCAGGACACCATGCGCTACATGGTAAAAATATGGTATGTATAAATCCTGAGGTCCTCAGCTTTTCCGGTGAAACTGTTGATTTATTTGAAGGGTGTTCGTCAGCTAAATCTTATGGATTAATTAATATTACAAGACCAAAACACATGGATTTTAAATATACAGATTTGTTGGGGAATGAATGTATAGTTAGGGTCTATGGGTGGCTTTCTAGATGTATACAGCATGAACTTGATCATTTGAATGGCATATTATTGGCTAATGTCGTAGATAACATAAAAAATAATTGTGTACATAGTATCTCTCAAGAAGATCATAGTGTTATACATATATTGCTTGTGAATAAAAAGTAATATTCTTAATGGAGGGGTTATAAAATGTGATACTAAATTTATTGGATAGGTAGTGTGTGACTTGCTTTGTAATTCTCTAGGAATGTAGTATAAGTATGTTATATCGGTTTTTAAGTATTAGTGCACATATTTTTTATAGGTGATGGAATAATGTTAATGTGTTGTTCCATAATAAAGTAGTGTGTGTTGGATTATTCTTATTTAGATGCCTTTAAATTGCTTTATTTAATTTGTAGAAGTATGTTGTTGACAACCTATCATTCTTAGTACTGGCAGTGGTAGGTAACAGTGCCTTGTTTTATTGAAATAATACTTTTGGTGCCGCAGTTTGTTTTTTATCTGGAAGGTTTTTTGTAATTTGATACCTGGCCCTATTTTGTCATTGTTCTTTTATTGGCATAAAAGTTGATAATTACCTAAGATGAGTCTTACTATAGAGAAAGTTATTGTATGTTACAATCCCTAGATAGAATGATGTTTACATAGACCTACAAATATATACTATCCCTGTGAACTATATAAACCATTTATAACATTTGACTGCTTTTTATACTCAAAAATGTAGTGTGTCGATGTTTGTACATTTACATATCAATTAATAGGAAAAGTAATTACTTGATGTGTACTGGGAAACCATTTTTTCTTGTTCCTATGTTATTAAGAGATTAACGAACGTACTGTAGTTCTATTAATCATGTTAGAATATATTCGAAGTGTTAGTTGAATGTTGTGGGTTCATGTTATGGGATTGGTATTTTAATATGTAAAACTATATTATAGTTATACTAGTGTTGATATATGGAATGTGCTTTTGTTAACGTTCTGCCAATTACAAAATTTTTGTAGATTACTTGAATTTTTATATAAGTCCTAAGTATCTATGGCTATTGTTAAACCATGAAAAATTGTATTTATAGATTAGTGCAAGAGATTTTATAAGGTGGAAGTTATGAAGTTCTTATTGTTATAAATACTTATTTATTAGAAAGATGTTTTTCGTTTTACTAGAGTGAGTGTCATACTTGGCTTATTGTCTTAGAGAGGTTAGTATTCACAATGCGCATTTATTGATTTTTTTGAAGAGCATATTTGTTTAAGTTTTATTGATTATTTATTTTAGTGTGCGCTACTCTCTTTTTAGGATAGATATAGCTTTATTTTGATTTTTGATAAACACTACAAAAAAATAAAATGTGCTTGGCAGTTGTGCTAGTAATATGTTTCTATGCTTATTGTTTTATTGAGATTCTATGTCATTAAGGTATGCTTTACCTTTTTTTTATTGCTTCTATAACATTAATAGGAGCTGTTCCTCCATAACTAGTTCTACTGTTTACGGAATTTTTTTACTGATAATACTGAAAATATGTCTGTGCTTACAGAAGGGATTATTTCTTGAATTTGTTTTAGTGTTAGCTCATCTAGTTTACACCTGTTCTGTTCTGCTAATCTAACTATTTGCCCAGTGATTTCATGAGACTCTCTGAACGATAAACTGAGATTTTTTACTAACCAGTCTGCAAGGTCTGTTGCTGTTGAAAAATCTTTTTCTGCGGCTTTTAACATATTATCACTATTAATAGTGATATTGTTCAACATACTGTTCATTGCTTCTATACATAACATTAAGTTGTGTGTTGCATCAAATAAAGATTCTTTATCTTCTTGCATATCTTTACTATATGCCAATGGTAGCCCTTTCATCACGATTAATATTTGGTTAAGTGCTGCAAAAATTCTTCCGGTTTTTCCTCTAATAAGCTCTGCCGCATCCGGGTTCTTTTTTTTGAGGCATTATTGAACTTCCGGTTGTAATATTGTCAGAGAGTGTGATAAACTTAAAATTACAACTGCACCATAATATGATTTCTTCTGCTAATCTTGATAGATGCATTATACATATTGACGCATTTGATAAGAATTCAATGACGTAGTCTCTATCTGATACTGCATCCATAGAATTTTCTGTAGGACTGTCAAATCCTAGTTCCTGTGCGACAAAATGTCTATCTATAGGAAAAGATGTACCTGCTAATGCAGCAGATCCAGCAGGACACTGATTCATACGTTTGTATAAATCTTGCCAACGTGAATAGTCTCTTTTTTAACATTTCAAAATATGCCATGAAATGATGTCCTAATGTTATGGGTTGAGCAATCTGCAGATGTGTAAAGCCTGGCATAATAGTATTATAATTAGTTTCAGCTATGTTAAGTAAGGTTAATTGTAATTCGTATAACTGCTTTTTTTTATTTTTATAATTGATTTTCTTATCCAAAGTTTAAAATCTGTAGCTACTTGATCGTTTCTTGATCTAGCTGTATGTAATTTTCCGGCTATATTGCCTATCATTTTTTTTAAGTTGTGTTCTATATTCATATGTATATCTTCTAGATCCATGCTGAATTCAAAAGTACCGGATGAAATTTGTTTCTGCATTACTTCTAATCCGTGTATAATGACTTGTCCTTCATATTTGCTAATAATTTTTTGATTCACTAGCATTTTACAATGTGCTATAGACCCCGCTATATCTTCTTCATATAGTGTTTTGTCAAATGAAATTGATTCATTAATTCTTTTCATAATATCGTTAGAGGACTTAACAAACCTTCCTCCCCATAAAGGATTTTTCATAAAGGTAATTTTTACGTAATTGATTAAAATAGATTATCTTGTAAATCATTAAAAATTACAATAGAGTTTCTTTGTTCTGTGTCAGTTATTACTAAATGGCACTGTTGTGTTGTATATGGTAGGCGAAGCAATTTTTGATCATCCTGTCATAAGTATGTAATGATTTTTTTTTTTTTCATTGAGTGTTATTGTATAGTTTATGTTTTTGAAGCTAATTTTTTCTGTCTCTGCATTAGTACCATCTATACTGTGACCAAAACTAGGGATAGCGTTACTTTATCTGTTGAAAATAGTATTTTTATATACCTTACACATCATGAATATAAAGATCCTGTAAGCTATTAATTACTGGATAGTATTTTATGTAAGTAAACGATCTAAGGCATGTACATAGTATGTTGTGGATACATTAATTAATCTGCTTTCATTTTGATTATTCTGTATTATAATCAAACTCATGAACCTAATGTTGTATAGTTTAGCTAGTTAAATTGGATAATATTGGTTGTATATTTTTGATATGTGGTACGTATATTATGGGTGTAATGGTTGATGGGCCTAGCTTTACTTCTGGAGATTCTGTTGATGCTTTAGTTGTTTTGCTTCACGGAAGAGGAGCAAGTGGTGATAGTATTATGTCAGTAGGTCATCTTATGGGTGGATTGCTATCTAATACTCGTTTTGTCGCTCCTAATGCTCATATTAAGTATGGTGATACTGGTTATGCCTGGTTTGCAGGACGTGATTTTTCTGAAAATGTTGTATTCTCTGATATGGAAAAAACAGCTGTCATCGTGAATGATTTTATAGATTTGCAGTTGAAAAGCTCTGGCTTAAATGATAACAAACTGGTTATAGCTGGGTTTTCTCAAGGTGCAATGCTGGCAGTGCATATAGCATTGTTAAGAGAGAGAAAATGTGCTGCTGTAATATCTTATTCAGGTGCTATAATATGTCCAAATTATTTAAAGCATAAAATAAATGTGAGGCCCGATGTTTGCATAATTCATGGCACGGAAGATATGGTGGTACCATTTTCATTTTTTGGTAGTAGTGTTAGTTTCTTGTCAGATAATGATGTGCCTGTAGAAAGCCATGCTATTTCTGGTCTTGATCATAGTATAAATAGTGCTTGCGTGGAGATAGGTGTCAGATTTATTAATCGTAGGCTTTCTCATTAGCTATTGGATTTTATCTGGTTCATTTACCTATAAGAGGATACTATTTCTAGCATAAATTGTAATGTAAATAATGTTAATTCAGTAGGACAGAATTAGTTATATGTGAGTGGGTAGTGTTCACGCAGTTCCAGCTGGTGGCCTTATAAGTGACTATGTAGCATAAGGTTATGCATTAAGTAATTATTAAAGAAAAGTCATATACTATTATGTTTTTATTAGTATATTGATTTGAAAGTTAAAATGACGGAGGTAAAAGTGTAAAATACAATACCAGTTCCTTAGTGTATATGTTTGAACTACAACTATAAAACTAACTTTATATTAAGAGTAGTTTTCGATACCAGTCTATTCAATAAAAATTGTATAAGTTAGTTGTGTTGATATTATTTTAAATCTGATATAGTGTTAAATTTATATTTGTTAATAAATTAATTACAAGAATAGGAGTTTGATTATGACTAGATATATATTATCAATAGATGGCGGTGGAGTTAGGGGTATAATTGCAGCAACCATATTGGAAGCAATAGAAAAGAAGATCAATAAACCGTTATCTAAAGTATTTGATTTAGTGTCTGGTAGTTCAGTTGGTAGTGTTATAGGCGGAGCACTTTATCTTAAAAATATGAATGGCATGCCAAAGTATAGTGCAAGTGACGTATTAGATTTAATGCTTAAGTATTCTAGTAAGATTTTTTCTGGTTCTAGTGCATTGCCGCTAATATTTGGACCTAGGTTTTCTGATAAGAATTTGAATGAAGTATTGGGAGAAGTATTTGGTGATACTACGATGAAAGACTTAATGTCGAACTTTTTAGTGCCGAGTTATGATTTGTGTTCTAGTGATACAATAATGTTTAGGAATTGGGTAGATAAATACCTTGATGTAAAAATACGCGATATTGTGAGGGGTGCTGTTGCTGCTCCTACTTATTTTACTCCGCATAAAGTAATGGTAGGGAATGAAAGAAAATTATTAATTGACAGTTCTATAGTTGCCAACAATCCTGTAGTGGCAGCATATGCAGCAACACAAATATTGTATCCAAAAGAAAAAATATGTTGTTTATCTGTGGGATGCGGTACTGTTAATAAAGATTTTTCGGATTTAAAAAATTCTTTGTTATATTGGTCTAGTAAAATAATTTTTGTTATTATTGATGCTGGTTTAGATGCTATAGATTATCAGATGGATAGACTCATTAGGGAGGAGCATACCTACTATAGACTCTCTGGTAATATAGTGTACTCTGCATGTGACTTTAGTGATGCTTCATCAGAAAATATTCGAAATGTAAAAAAAGAGATGCTCAGAAAATTCTGCAGGATAACCAGAGTAGGATAGATGAGTTCTGTGAGATACTTTTAGATGATGAGAGAATTAAGCAAATATAATTTGTTTTTTAGGAGCATCTTCTTAGTATTCATACATGTAGTCGAATCTAATACTCACTGTAAAAATTATATTAGTTATCTTAACTTCTAAAGTGGTTGTTATAATATAGCTGGTATAGTGTGCAATGGCATCATTGCAAATCATATTTTATGTTTTATTAAGTATATAATAATGGTACTGAGAGTTTTGGTATAATTGCTAAGAAGTTACTTGTTTGAATTGGATTAGAAATTTTATGAGTGCTACTAGAGGCCTTTGCTTTATAAATGGGAATTTTGTTCATTTAAGTATGGAGGCAGTCTACCATAAATTTTGAGGGAACACACGTTATAGAATGCTGTAAATATGTATGGTAGAAATTACAAACAATAATGTTTTATTCTTTTAAAAATACATTTTATTGCTTATTTGTGAAGAAAAATTATTGATGAAGTGCTGTAATATTGTTTTACTTATGCGGTTTTTTGATAGCATTTTTGTTATAATCATAAGAGAAAGAGTAATTACATAGATAGGGTTTCTGGTAGCACTATTAAAGTTAAACTTGTTGTTATGTTTGTGATATTATTAAGACAATGTGTATTTCTGTGTAGTATTGCTATGTAATTAGAACAAAAATAACTAAGATAATCTTATTTTATATTTTTTATATTGAGTTTCGATGTTGCTTTGTCTTGATGTTTTTAAGTATATAAGGTTCTATTATGACTGAGAGTAATCCTATTGAATTATTTAGTTTGTGGTATGAGGAAATGTTAAAGATTCCTTGTAAAGAGCCTACGGCAATGGTGCTGGCCACATGTAGCAAAGACCTTAAACCTTCAGCTAGAGTTGTGTTATTAAAACAATACAATGGTCAGGGTTTTGTATTTTTTTACAAATATTAATAGTCGTAAAGGTCAGGAAATACAAAGCAATCCCTATGTTGCTCTTGTATTTGATTGGAGACATATTTCGAAGCAAGTCAGAATTGAGGGTAAAATAGAAATGTTGCCGGATGAAGATACAGATAAATATTATGCATCTAGATCCCGTGGTAGTCAAATAGGTGCGTGGTGCTCTGATCAGTCTGGTGTTTTAATGAGTAGGAAGAGTTTTATTGACTCTATTGAAAATATGACGAAGGAATTTTATGGAAAACCAATACCTAGGCCAAGTTATTGGGTTGGAATGAAAGTTGTTCCGATGCTAATGGAATTTTGGCAGGAAGGTTCACATAGAATTCATACTAGGTATCAGTATACCAGAAAAGATATTGAACATCGATGGGATGTTTTAGAACTATATCCATAGTTGAAAATAATAAGAGTTAATTATTGAAGCTGTCTTAATGATTTAGAGGCTACGAGGTGGGGGGTTATTGTATAAGACCTGGACTGAAAATGAAAAGACGTAATAACCATCATAAATTTAATGTACTTAGATATGTTTGATATAGTCATATAAAATGTTTAATTAAGCATACATATGGAAAACTATCTGTAGGTAGGGATTGCTAAATTTACAACATATTTGTGTGAAATAGTATGAAAGTTAATATATTAGATGAAAAGTAGAAAGAAAATCGAGTTTTGATTGTCAGTTATAAAGTTAAGTATTTCTCTATAATAGATCGTTGTTATATGAAGAATTTTTATTAATGTAATAAACAGTAGAGTAGTACGTATTGTATTATATGAAAAGCTAAAATTTGGAAAATGATATTCAAAATCTTGTTAATGTTCTCATTAATGTTACGGGTTAGTATTAGCGTTAAACAATCACGTGTCAGTTATGACTATGTAATAAATTGTATCTTGTTTAAATAGGAAACATGAATATATTTTTTCTGGTTATAGTTAATTATATACTGAGGGTATTTTTTCAATTATACATAGAAGATTATAACTTCTATTTATTCTTCAGGGTCTTAAGTAGTAGTGTGATCTGTTCTACTTGCTTCAGAAAGGATTTATATCCATGACATGTATAAAAAATTTATTACTTTAGCACTTGTTTTAAATGTGACTAGATAGGTTATTGTATTCTTCCTGTGTGTAAAGAGAAAAAGAAATTGAATGTATGAGTTTTATTTCATCTTCTAGAATCTTATGTAGGAGCTTGTGTCTATTTATTTTACTTATTTCTAAAAAATCATTAGATACTACTCGTATTTTCAAATGTGAAATGTTAGAGATAGAATGAAAATTATGTCCCTTATGTTTTAATGAGTCGTCCATTATTTGGAGTTGTAGTACATCTAGTGCTGATGTAAGCTTGCTCTCTATTTTTTTAATAATATTCATTAATTTTTTATTAATATTAGTTTTATATTATAACACACCCATTTCATTATATGGTTTTTATATGGACAAAAGTTTAATAGGCAAGTATTTAGAGTCAACAGACAGATTTTAATACAATGTGGTATTCCTTTCATGTTAGTGGGTTGGTGTTTTATTATTTAGATTTAGGAGATGATGTTATGAAATTTTGTAAGTTTGTGTGTTTATTGATATTGCCGCTTAACTTAATAGCATGTGAACCCACTATTGATATTCCTAGTGAGTGTGTTACACATCCTTCTGGGATAAATCCTTTGTTTAGAACGGGTGAACATGCAAAATGTCATAATTTACCAGTTATTCCCATGCTTAATGAGTTTGATAAAGCTGTCTTGGATATTTGTGGTGATTGGGGTAGTGTTCCAAAAATGACAGATTTTAGGGAATTATTAGATAAAAAGGAATATGAGAAGTATGTTGATGAGATATATGAAGGATTAGATCATCAGGTAGTTACTCCGAATGCGGATCTTTCTACCTTTAAAAGAGAATTAGTGGAGTTATGGTTTAGTCGACATGGGTTTACCCACGTTATGTGTGGTCAACCTAAACGTCGTAGATTAGGTGGCATGCATTTCTTTGGGCGTTATTTACAAGCCCAAAAAATAGGTGGGTTGGTAGATATTATGATGATAATCTCGCTGATGAAATTAGTGATGAAGTATTTACAGTTGGGGTTAACTTCAAAGATCCTATCGGTCAATTGAAAGTCTCTCGTAGAAAAAGCTACGGTTTCTTACATGCTAATGAAATAATATTACATGCTACAAAGGCTTATAAAGGATTTTCTGAAAATTCACAATTAAGTAAAAAAAGAAGTGAGCAATGTCTTTATAATAGTGAAGGTATTACTTATGTAGTTATAGCTCGTAAAAAATTCTATTGTTACTTTCTTTCCAGATTTGACTCCACATTGTGAAAGAGGTAAAACAGAATGTGGATGCTTGAGATAGGGATTTGTTACTCGTGCTAAGCGTAGCTTAATTAAGATGGAGTACAGTCACATAGCGATCATTTTGTAAACTCTATGTTGGTTTCCTTTTGCCTTGTTTAATTATGTTGTTGTACTAAGATGGATTACTGTAATTTTCTAATTATGTTTATAGTGTTACTTCGACCATTCTATTGTCTAGTTTTTGTTGTTTCTACAAAAGTACTAAGGTATAGTGTTGCCTAGTTGTTTTTAGTATAAATCTACTTTTTTTATGGATAGGTAAGTGTGTTGGTTTTTTCTTGTTACAAGGTTTTGTATAATGATTTTGTTACTAACAAATCATGTGCACTCACTTGTGATTTTGAATGTGGGGTTCTTACATTTTTATTATCTGTATATTATTTCGACATTAAATACATTGATGTGTAAATTCCTACATTATAGAAACTTTGGCAGATTATGTGGTATTTTTAATTAAGTAGATGATTACCTAAATAAAATAACAAGCGTGGTTACTGAATTTTTGCGTAATCAAGGTACTGTAGGATTTTTTAGCTTTGTAGGTAATTTAAGAGGTAATGTTATGAATTTTTACAAATATATATGGTTTTGTGTAGTTTTATTGTTATTCGGTTTGACTGCTTGTTCGTTTATTCGTGTGCCTAATAAGGTTTTAGAAAGTCAAAGTAATACGAATTCTTATGGGTGTATAAGAAATCAGTCTATTATGAATCCATTTTTCAAAGTTGCTAAAGATGATAATTGCAATTTGCCAGTTGTTCCTGAACTTAATAAGTTTGATAGAGCAGTTCTAAATGTTTGTGGAGGTTGGATTAATAATCCTAAAGCAGAACTCTTTAAAATAATGTTAGATGATATAGAATACAAAGAATATGTTGATCAACTTTATAAAGAATTAAATCATCAAGTATTTACTCCCAATGCAGATCTTGCACAATTTAAAGAGGAACTAATAAGGTTGTGGTTTGATCAACAGGCTTTTGCTCATATAATGTGTGGACAGCCTGGAGCACTTAAATTAGGTGGTCTGCATTTCTTTGGACGTTATTTACAGGCTCAAGAAAATCATTGGGCTGGTAGACACTATGATAGCGCTGTCCTTGATGAAGTGAGTGATAAAGTTTATACAATTGGTGTAGTGTTTAGAAATCCTCAACATTACTTAGTGATTGATCCTAAAAAAAGGTTGTGATTTTACACATGCTAATGAGATCATATTGAATGCAACAAAAGCGTATAAGGCGTTTTCTAGTAATACAGAATTAAGTAATGATACTTTTAAAAAGTGTCTTTACAACAATAATGGTGTAACTTATACATTTGTGGCACGAAAGAATGCTATTTTTACTTTTTATTCAACTTTAACACCAGAGTGTGATCCAGGTGAAACAGAATGTAATTGTGTAAAGTAGAGAACGTAAATTTTGCTACTACCTATCAGCAAAACAATAAACTACGCATGTAGTTGCGGTAGGGTAGTAGCATATATTATTAATTTGGATAATTTTTTGAATGTGGTGGTGTGCATAACGAGAATTATGTGTGTGCAGTGTGGCGGGATGGTATTTTATAATTTGCCAACTAGTAATTACTATAAACTATATCCGATTTATTCTTGGTCTTGCTTTTTGGTTTGTTGTTATGAATTATTATTGTATATCTGTTCATTAATTAAGTATTACATAGAATGCAGTAATTTGAGACTTAGCTTTGCAAGTTTCTTATAGCTTTGTCAAAGGCATGTTTGTATTGTGTGTTATATAGATTAACTATGGAAACAGCGTATTAGTTGGTAATTATGAATCAAATGTTTGTTCATCTTAGATCCCACAGTGATTATTCCTTGCTTCATGGGATGGTGAAAATAGATTCTTTAGTGAGCTTGTGTGTGCAATGTAGTATGCCTGCATTAGCATTAACAGATTCGGGAAATTTGTTTGGATCTTTAGAATTCTCTGATTGTGCTTCTAACTCTGGTGTGCAACCTATTGTAGGTTGTAATATAATGATAAGTTATAACAGTGATAATGTTGGAGAACTGGTATTATTAGTTAAAAATCAAGTTGGATATAATAACATTGTTAACCTTGTTAGCAATTCATTTAAAAATAATCAGTCCAGTAAGATCAACAGGATAGATTTAGAAAGACTTATTGAATTAAAAGATGGAATTATCATTCTAACAGGGGGTTATGACGGGTTTTTTGGCTCAACTTTTGTTAGGAAATGTAATTGATTATGGCATTATAGATAAGTTATTGCTTGCTTTTAAAGGAAATCTTTATGTCGAACTTCAACGTCATGGAGTAGAAGAAGAAAAACAAATAGAGGGAACACTTATTAAATTTGCTTATGAAAAAGATATACCATTAGTTGCTACGAATGATGTATTGTTTGCAAAAAGAGAAGATTTTTTAGCGCATGATGTGTTGTCTTGCATATCAGGTGGTAATTATGTTGCTCAGGAAGATAGAAAGGTGTTTACAGAAGAGCATTATTTTAAGTCTTCCAGTGAGATGTGTGAGTTATTTAAGGATATTCCAGAGGCAATTTCCAATACTGTGTTAATAGCACAGCGTTGTTCTTTTATGCCAGAGACTAGAAAACCTATATTACCCCATTTTCCTTGTTCAAGTGGTAGAAATGAGAGTCAGGAATTAACGAGTCAGGCCATTAATGGTTTAAGTAATCGGTTGAAAGGTAACAATTTATCTAGAGAGCAAATGTCGAAATATTATGAAAGGCTGCATTATGAACTAGATATTATTATTTCAATGGATTATGCTGGGTACTTTTTAATAGTGTCAGATTTTATATGTTGGAGTAAGAGAAATGATATAATGGTAGGTCCTGGAAGGGGATCTGGAGCCGGGTCTCTTGTTGCATGGTCCTTGCAGATTACGGATCTTGATCCTATAGAATTTGGGTTAATTTTTTGAAAGATTTTTAAATCCAGATCGTATTTCAATGCCGGATTTTGACATTGATTTTTGTCAGGAAAAGAGGGATCACGTTATAGAATATGTAAGAAAGAAATATGGTTATGTTGCTCATATAATAACTTTTGGTAAGTTGCAAGCCAAGGCTGTACTTCGTGATGTGGGTAGAGTTATGCAAATTCCCTATTTTCAAGTGGATAGAATCTGTAAAATGATTCCTCATAATCCAGTTAAGCCTGTCACTTTATCTGAAGCAATAGAAATGGATAAAAACTTACAGAAAGAACGTGATGATGATGAGACTGTTGCTAAATTATTAGAAATATCTTTGAAGTTAGAAGGCCTTTATCGACATGTTTCAATACATGCTGCAGGTATTGTAATTTGCGATAGGAAACTAGAGGAGTTATTGCCTTTATATTATGACAATACATCTTTTCTTCCTATTACACAGTATAGTATGAAGTATACCGAAAAAGCTGGGTTAGTTAAGTTTGATTTTTTAGGATTGCGTACATTGACTGTAATAAATCAGATTTGCCATTTAGTTAATAGGTGTGGTCAAAACGTTGATATATCAAGCATTCCTTTAAATAACAGAAAAACGTACGAAATGTTATCTGCAGGAGACTCTGTTGGGGTGTTCCAGCTCGAAAGTTCAGGTATGAGAGAAGTAATCAGTAAATTAAAGCCAGACAATATAAACGATATTATAGCATTAATTTCTCTGTATAGACCAGGTCCCATGGATAATATATCTATATACATAGCACGTAAACACGGCCTTGAAAAACCGGATTATATACACCCAATTCTTGAAGATGTTCTTAAAGAAACTTTTGGAGTGATAATTTATCAAGAACAAGTAATGGAAATTGCTAAGATCATGGCTGGATATAGTCTAGGTGAAGCAGATTTGTTAAGACGTGCAATGGGTAAAAAAATTAAGGAGGAAATGGATAATCAACGCAGAAAATTTATAAATGGTGCTGTTAGCAATGGAATAGAAGAAGAAAAGGCAAGCTATATTTTTGATCTAGTAGCGAAGTTTGCAGGATATGGATTTAATAAGTCACACGCTGCAGCTTACGCTTTAATTAGTTATCAAACTGCTTATTTAAAAGCTAATTATACTCTCGAATTTTTTTACTGCGTCCATGAATTTAGATATAACAGATAAAGATAAGCTAGAGATGTTATGTCATCAGGCAAAATTACATGGTATAAAGATACTACCCCCAGATATTAATGCTTCTGGGGTATTCTTTACTATTGAGGGATCATCATCTATTAGATATGCTCTTGGTGCTCTTAAAAATGTAGGACAACACTCAGCAAGAGAAATAGTAGATGATGTTGCTTATAAGGATATATGGGATTTTATTGATAGAGTGAGTACCAAATGTGTACATAAGAAAATATTGGAAAGTATTATTAAAGGTGGAGTTCTAGATAGTATTCATAATAATAGAAAACAGCTTTTTGAATCAGTGTGTCTATTCTTGGATATTATTGAGTATAACAAGTATAATGCTAATTTTAACCAGTTTAGTTTATTTAATGATAGAAATCATTATAAATTATCAGAAACTGATGATTGGACTAAAGAGGAAAAGTTAAATAACGAATTTTCTTCTGTAGGTTTTTATCTTAACCATCATCCTATGCAAAACTATAAGTGTCTTTTAGAAAAATTGAATATAGGATTTATTAACTATGATGATAGATCTGCCTATAATAACAGGATTGTAGGCATAATTTCTAGCGTTAAAGTTCGTTCTACGAATAGGGATAAGTTTGCAGTTGTAACTCTTTCTGACCCTGATAATATTCACGAAATAACTTTCTACAATGGAAATGTTATAGAAGATAATAAGGATTTATTTACCAGTGGTGTTTCTGTTGTTATTGAAATGGATAACGCTTTTTACAGTACCTCAGTTCGATTATTAGGCAAGAATATATACAGTTTTGAGAGGAAAATTTCTTCTGTCATAAAGAGTATGACTATATATGTTGATACTGCAAGTAATGTTGTAATAGAAGAATTGTCTAGTTTATTAAAGGATAGTGGTACTACCATAATATTTATTGATCTTTTACTTCCAGATAATCATGTAATGATTCAATTACCAAATACTTTCTTAATTACTCCTATAATTTTTATTCAAATTTTTAAATTAAGTTGGGTAAAAGATATTACTGTTAATAGTATTTTGGAATAAATCTATACATTTTTTCTATTATGTAACGAACTTAATACGCATAATAGCATTTAACAATTTGAAGAGTACTAAATATTCAGGTATTTTAAATTCCTATGTGTGCTATAGCCAATAATGTACTTTCTAGGTTTTTTTGATTTGAATATTTATTAATAATGCAATACGCTAAAAGTGAAAATGTAGTTGATTTTAATGGCAATATCCGTGTATCAGAAGCTGTTGTAAATTATTAGTGAGTAAAATTTGTGTATTCAGCTGTCTCGCTATCAGTGATAAATGTAAATCCTGTATAAATGTTGTAGTGAAGTTATTTAAGAAGTGTTGTAATCCTTGTTCTTAAATGTAGTGATTACATGTATGACCCAGTAGTTAAGGTGTATATTCTAATTGTAGTATTTATTTTGACTTATATTTAATAAAGGATTAGCACATCAAGGTAGGTTTTTTTGTAGTGAGGATTAATAATATGTTCTCAAAAGATGGGTTTTCCACTTAATTTTTTAATGAAAGAAAGTATAATGCCTTGAAGTTATCGTATATTTTAATTCATTATAGGACTAGAATTTATATAATGTTTGTAGCAAAATATTGATAAGTTTTACGATAGTTATATCCTACTAACGTTGTGTTCTTTTGTAGTATGGGGGAGGTGATATCCGTGATAGTTATATCTGAGAAAGTAAATCATATACGTGGGAATGTGCATATGCTAAAGGATAGTTTTATGTCACATGCAGCGTTGGTATTGGCGTCTCAGGCGGTCGGTATAACTAAAATTTATGATATTGCGTTTAATGATGATATTGTGCAGACTATCAAGTCTTTGAATTTACTTGGTGTTAATATTAAGTATAACAAAAATTATAATATTTGCACTGTACAAGGGGTAGGAGTTGGAGGATTCATTTGTTCTAAGGATGCATTGTGTTTATGTGAACCATCTATTTATATGATAATGGGATGTCTGTCTAATTGTCCTTTCACTTCTTTTTTGCATGGATGTAGTGATTTAAATATCGGTGAGATAATAAATCCTTTGGTACTAATGGGTGCGAGATTTATTTCAAATGGTCATAAATTACCTGTTGCTTTAGTTGGCTGTATAGATATGCTACCTATAAACTATACAACTGAAGAAGAAGGAGTAAAAGTTGCATTATTGTTTGCTGCTATGAATACGTATGGAGTAACGACGATAGTTGATCATGTTGATGGGGATAGGATTACACCTATGTTAGAATACTTTAATGTATCAGTAGAGTATTCTATAGATAAAAAGCAGGTTAGTATATTTGGTCAACAGGAATTGTATTCTAGGGACATTTGTATTCCTAATGACTTTTTTTCATGCTATCTTTTGTAGCTATAGCTTTAATTTTAAAAGATTCGGAAATTATCATATTTGATGTTTTATTTAATAATAGGATAAAAAATTTTTATGAGATTTTAGTGAAGATGGGTGGCAATGTTTTTTTTATTAATAAGAGGAAAAACATTATAGGAGAAGAAATAGTCGACCTTTTGGTCAGGACTAGTGTTTTACATGGAATTAGTTGTTCAATCAATGAGGATTGTGAAATTGATGAGTGCTTAGTTATGATAATAATATCTGCGTATGCTAATGGTATAACTGTTTTGGGCGGAATATTAGATGCAAAATTTATAGCTCGCAGATTGAACATTTTGATAGGTGAATTGATAAAGTGTGGAGTAAGAATAGAAACTAGAGATGATGATTTAATTATTTATGGTTGTTCTGGTAATATTGTCGGAGGAAATTTGGTAAATGCCTGTTATGATTTAAAGATCGCGATATCGTTTATGATTATTGGCATGGCTTCTGATGATTATATTAGGATAAAAAACATTAGTAAGACAAGTGATTTTATTTCAGTAGTAAAATTGTTTAATAGACATGGAGCTAAAATCAGGATCATGTAATTTTTTATTTTAAGTTAGTGTTAAAAAATGTATTGACATTGGTTTTATATTAATTATAATCCAAGCCATGGCTAAGCATCATAGTGATGAAGTTGTTTGAATAGTTTAATAATAAAATAGAAATAAAGGCGGCGATGCATAATAGCTAATTTATTTATCATGCATTGACGTATTTGTTGAATTTGTTTGCATGAGTCTCAAGCCATATCTGTGTTTTATGGCTTGTCAAACTTGAGAGTTTGATCCTGGCTCAGAACGAACGCTGGCGGCAAGCCTAACACATGCAAGTCGAACGAATAATCCCCGGGCAGCCTTCTGGCTGCTCGGGTGGTTGTTAGTGGCAGACGGGTGAGTAATGCGTAGGAATCTACCTAGTAGTATGGAATAGCCATTAGAAATGATGGGTAATACTGTATAATCCCTGCGGGGGAAAGATTTATCGCTATTAGATGAGCCTACGTTAGATTAGCTAGTTGGTGAGGTAATGGCTTACCAAGGCTGTGATCTATAGCTGGTCTGAGAGGACGATCAGCCACACTGGAACTGAGATACGGTCCAGACTCCTACGGGAGGCAGCAGTGGGGAATATTGGACAATGGGCGAAAGCCTGATCCAGCTATGCCGCGTGAGTGAAGAAGGCCTTCGGGTTGTAAAGCTCTTTCAATAGGGAAGATGATGACGGTACCTATAGAAGAAGTCCCGGCAAACTCTGTGCCAGCAGCCGCGGTAATACGGAGGGGGCAAGCGTTGTTCGGAATTATTGGGCGTAAAGGGCACGTAGGTGGACTAGTAAGTTGAAAGTGAAATACCAAAGCTCAACTTTGGAGCTGCTTTTAATACTGCTAGACTAGAGGTCGAAAGAGGATAGCGGAATTCCTAGTGTAGAGGTGAAATTCGTAGATATTAGGAGGAACACCAGTGGCGAAGGCGGCTATCTGGTTCGATACTGACACTGAGGTGCGAAAGCGTGGGGAGCAAACAGGATTAGATACCCTGGTAGTCCACGCTGTAAACGATGAGTGCTAAATGTGAGGATTTTATCTTTGTATTGTAGCTAACGCGTTAAGCACTCCGCCTGGGGACTACGGTCGCAAGACTAAAACTCAAAGGAATTGACGGGGACCCGCACAAGCGGTGGAGCATGTGGTTTAATTCGATGCTACGCGAAAAACCTTACCACTTTTTGACATGAAGGTCGTATCCCTTCTAACAGAGGGAGTCAGTTCGGCTGGACCTTACACAGGTGCTGCATGGTTGTCGTCAGCTCGTGTCGTGAGATGTTGGGTTAAGTCCCGCAACGAGCGCAACCCTCATCCTTAGTTACCAACAGGTAATGCTGGGCACTCTAAGGAAACTGCCAGTGATAAACTGGAGGAAGGTGGGGATGATGTCAAATCAGCACGGCCCTTATGAGGTGGGCTACACACGTGCTACAATGGCAACTACAATAGGTTGCGAGACCGCAAGGTTTAGCTAATCCGTAAAAGTTGTCTCAGTTCGGATTGTTCTCTGCAACTCGAGAGCATGAAGTCGGAATCGCTAGTAATCGTGGATCATCACGCCACGGTGAATACGTTCTCGGGTCTTGTACACACTGCCCGTCACGCCATGGGAATTGGCTTAACTCGAAGCTGGTGTGCTAACCGAAAGGAAGCAGCCATTTAAGGTTGGGTCAGTGACTAGGGTGAAGTCGTAACAAGGTAGCTGTAGGTGAACCTGCGGCTGGATTACCTCCTTTTAGGCTTTTTATCTTGGTGTTATTTTTTAGTAACGTTTTTGATAATGTGCTACGCCGTCTTTGTTTCTATTTTTGTTAAAATTGACTTTAGTTGTGTGTTTAGAGATATTGTTGTGCGTGTGTGTTTTTTTTGTTGGGTTAGGTATATAGTTTCCTTTGTTTTTGTCGAAATTTAGTAGTGTTATAAGCATGAGGCCTTTATCTCCACATTTGCAGGTATATAAGTTACCTATTGCTGCTGTGCTTTCTGTTACGCACCGGTTGACTGGTATATTGTTATTTATAGGATTGTTGATTCTTTCTTGGTCGTTTATTTCTTGTGTTTTATTTCCTGAATTGGTTTATGGTGTTTATAGCTTCTTGGCTAGCTCTTGTTTCTCATTGTACTGTTTTAAATTTTTGGCTTTTGTTTGGTTAAATACTCTGTTCTATCATTATTTTAACGGTATACGACATATATTGTGGGATTTTGGGTTGGGTTTAACTAAGTCTGCAGTGAAGGTTACTGGATTGATAGTTATAGCTTTATGTTGCCTATCATCTTTTATACTTTATAATTTCTTTTTGGTTTAATGGTTAAAGTAAAGGACTATGTCGAATGATTCAGTGTATCATTGGTTAGCTCAAAGAGTTACAGCGTTTATCTTGTTGCCTTTTTCTATATGGTTTCTATTTAAGTTTTTGGGCTTTGTTTCAGTGATTTCTAAATCTATTGCAGACTTTCACATACATTTTTTTAATTTTTCTACACTTGATCTTATTGTATTGTTGTGCTTTTTCGTTTCTGCTTTCTATCATGCAGTGCTTGGTATACAAGTCATATTAGAGGATTATATACATTCTGCTGTGTTAAGGACGTGTATATTTATTTTTATCAAAGGGATTGTCATTTTAACTCTGCTGTTTTTGACTTTTGTAGTTTTGTATATGTGTCATTAACTTTTTGGAGAACTCACGTACACAGGCGTGTAATTTGTTATGGCTTATGTGGTGAAGAGAGTTTTTGTTGTCTGTTTTAGTCTGCTGATTTGTAAATTAAAGGTTTCTTGATTGGCGGGTTTATTTTTTGGAATTGTAGTGTTGTTTTCGTTATGATTAGTCGATTAGATATTTTCGATATTAATTTCTTTACTATTATATAATATAGTAGATAGGTTAATAGATTGTGTTGATTTAGTATGTTAAGTAATTTAGGTAAGGCATTAAGGCGTGGGTTTAACCGTATAAAAACTCCTGCTTCTGGGGTATTCGATTTTGCGCGTACAGCATATGGTTATTTAGGGGTTGTAAAAACTCGCGAAAAAATTACCTGGATTTGCTGTTAATCAAAAAGTTCTTTGTACTGCTCAAGTACCGGTGTTGCATAATCATCAAGAGTGTAAATACGTATCTAGTAAGTGTCATGAAGTTGGTTTAGAAATTGTTGGAGAACATTTATTATATAGAGGAAAAAGATATCCCATTTCTCCGTTAGTAGGCAGTGGTGGAGGAGAAGTTTTGGATGTTAAAGGCAATAAGTTATTTGCTATTAATACTGCTGGTGAAAATCATTATTTAGATTTTGAGAGTGAATTAGAAGAAAATAAAGTGTTAGTTGTTGCTTATGATGGGGCTAAATGTGTTGATCCTGTTGTAGGAAAACGTAATAGGCATGTAGTTGCGAACTTTCGATGTGAAGTTTATCCTTTTTTCTTTTTCTGTTGTAAATTATGAGACTAAGGAAGTAAATATTCTTCTATCTTTACTTATGTTGCCCTTTAATATGTCAGGGTTAATTATAGGCTGTGCAGGTAGATTATCTGCTGGTTTGTTATCTGCTGTGGCAAATGGTTTAAATTGGTTGGCTGACAGTATTTCTGATAAAGTCGATAAAAAAATAATACATCAACACTCTGGAGTTTTAGTAGGAAAGGAAAATACCGTTTTTTCTTCATTATTAATATTTACACTATCTGCATTATCTAGTTTGTTTTCTATTGCTTCTTCTCTTGTAATGGGTTCTGCTAATTTTACTGAAAGCATTATAAGATTACCTAGTGGATTAGTAAATGGTATGTATAATTGTAATATGAAGTGTGTGCCCGTAAGAGCGAATGCAGTTGCCATTGTTGATTCACTAAAATCAATGGCTGAAGATGTAGGAACTTCATGCATGAGTTTTTCAAAATCATTTTTATTATGTAAAGCTAGGCTTTGTGGGGATGCAGAGTACTTAAAAACTAATCTGGGTAGTGAGTCTGGTTTTGTAGTACAAGAGAGTGAACACTTAGAACATGATAATGGTGGGCAAGGTAAGAAGAAGAAAATTAGCCATAGCGATTTAAAAGAAATAGGTAGTATTGGTAGAGACTTAAGTGCGCAGGTTTTATATGGAACTAGTGATGATATAAGTACAGAAAAATCAAAGCAAAGGAAGGCGCCAAGTTTTAGTAAGGGTTTATAGTCTTTTTTGTGTATATGAGCTGATAGAAAACAGGCACGCAATTAGCTCAGTGTTTCTATTATTATATAACCTTCATGAAAAACAACGTTGTGTGGCGTGTAAAAAAGTAAGAAATATCGCATTATACGCCTGCCAATACTAGGTACTGCTCTTAGCATCACGTGCGTGTCTATCAATTTATAAATTCTTCTTTAAATGTGTGACCCATGGTAGGGATTGTAGCGTGATTTTTTGTATATGCAAAAATATAAAATATCTATGTATATTAGATTTTCAATAAAAGTATGATTGAATTTTCTGGTTTTATTATAGTCCTTTATCTGTATGTGACAGTAAAGAGTGTTAAGTTAAGAGAATGCTTTAAATTTTACTGTCTTCAGTATTTATAGTATTATAGTTATGGAATACTGGGTTGTTACCTTTTCCTATTTTTGGTACTGTTTTTATAGTTGTAAGAATGTATTGAATTGCTAAATTTACACTGTCATGTACCGTCTTTTTTTGTGCCATAAAACTTGCAATAGCTGAAGACAAGGTACAACCTGTTCCATGTAACTCACCTTTGAAAATTCTTTTTATGTGAGAAATTAAGAATTTGGTTATTTTCTGTTAGTAAAATGTTGTTAATAATTTCTTGGTATATGTGTCCGCCCTTAACTAAAACAGATTTTGCTCCTAGGGATTTTATTGTTTTGCTTGCTGCTATCATATCATCTTGATTTGTTATCTTAGTCTGAGCTAAAGTTTCTGCTTCTGGTATATTTGGAGTGATTATTGTTGTCTTGGGGATTATATGTTCTATAAAATGAGAAACCGCATTATCATTCATTAATCTAAAGTTTGATGCTGATACCATTACTGGATCTACAATAATGGGAACGTTTAATGGTAGAGATTTTTCTACAGCTATTATTGCTTCAAAAGAGGGTAACATACCAATTTTAATAGCATCTATGTTTATATCAAATAAAATAGCCTCTATTTGTTGTTGAATGACGTTTTGTGGCATGTCATACGTACTATAAACCTGAATTGTATTTTGTACAGTTACTGATGTAATGCAGCTTGCAGCGTAACACCCTAGTGATGATATGGTTTTGATATCTGCTTGAACTCCAGCTCCTCCGCTTGGATCTGACCCTGCTATAGTTAATACTTTTCCTTTATACTGATACTGAGTCATTTTTTCCTATTATGGACCTTACAAGTGGTATAGTAACTCCACTATTACAATAAGGCAGTTCCCTGTCTATACATTTTACTATATTGCTTAAGTTTTGAAAAGAACGTTCTGTATTATTCAAAATATAATTTATGACCTTCAATTCTATATGTATCTGTTTGTCTGCAAATAACTTTATAAGCATAATTTTTAATAACTCTTCATCCGGATTTGCTAATTTTGCGCTCATAGTCTCTAGCATGCGAGATTTTAGATCTTTTATATGGTAATTAAGAAACCTAGGAGGTATGGAAGAAGTCATTAATAATAATTTTTTATTTTCTTTGATGTAATTGTAATAGTGCAATATCGATAATTCATTATTGATGTTATCTATATTTTCGATTATGAAAGCGTTGTTACTTGAAATTACGTTCCCTATGTCTTTTTCATTAGCATTAATAAGATTTTGGTTAATAAAGGTCGCATTCTTGAGTTTTTGCCATATGTGTGTAAGGTGGGTTTTTCCTGATCCTGATTTTCCATATAGAATAAAAGAATACCACTGTTGGTCCATCAACATGTTGTATGTTTCTCTGTTTTGCTCTAATAGTATGTAATCGTGATAATGGTATGAATGACTGTCTTCAACGTCAAATAGTGTTAATTGCATTTATCTATTACCGAGTGTAAATTCATTACTTAGATTATAATAGTAATGCTGTTGCTGTTACATTAGCATACTATATCTACATTAATAAAGATATCGATTAGTTAGAAGATTTTAGTTGAAAAAGTTTATCTATATGTTAATTACATGCGTCGATAATGCTATTTTGATGGGTTAATACTGTACAAATATTAATCAATAGTAATAAACTTACTCTTATGATCCTACCATGTTTATATAGCCAGTCGTATTCTGTCATGAAGAGAATGAAAACTATAATTTTCGTATATTATTTGTGGCTATAGCTCGTTATAGAATTTGCTATTCATATATTGAGTAGCAAATGATTTAACAAATACCCCTACTATAGCTGTAATAGGAATTGATAGTACTATTCCTATAAACCCAATTTGTGAACCGCATGTTATCATCCCTATAATTATCCATATGGGGTGTATATCTATTTGTTTACCTATTAAAAGTGGAGTTATGAGATTTGATTCAACTAATTGCCCAACAATAAATATTATTAATACTATGCTGCATGTGGTCCAACTATCAAACTGAAGCATTGTAATAATAGAGCTTAATATTATACATGAGATAGTACCTATGTATGGAATGAAAGTCATAATACCTGATATCAATCCTATGATTAAAAAATATTTTAAATTTATTAAACTAAAGCATATGGTGTAGTATGTAGCCATGATTAAACATACACTTAATTGACCCCTTATGTATGCAGAAATTACCTGGTCTATTTTTTTGTATATGACCTAACAATTTCCTGATGTCTCAGAGGAATTAGTGCATTTGCCTGCTTAATAATGTGTGGCCAGTTACATAGTATATAAAACAGCAATATGGGAGTAATTAAAGTTATGGAAATTGTGTAGCTTATACTTATGCTGGAATTTATTGCGCTGAAAAGTATGATGTCTAGGTTTTTTATTAAACCAACAAAAATGCTTATTATTGACTTTATGTTTTCGTAACTTAATAAATTTTCAAGAGATGACTCAGGGGATTTTATGGCTTTTTGTTATTTCTTCATAATCTATTATGTTGTATTTTTGTAGGAAAGAAGTTATGCTGTCTTTCTGTATTAATGGTATTTTTTCTATAAGGAATTTTGTTAGCGATAATAATTGTGAATAAGCAGTTGGAATAAAAATGATAAAGAATGTTCCAATAATGCATGCTGAAAACAACAAGATTATGAATACAGAAAATTGCCTTGATAGTCTAAGTTTTTGTAACTTATTAACTAGAGGATCAAGAAGATAAGCCATAACCATGGCGGTACAGCAAGGTGTAAGTACAGGTTTAATAATCAACATCACCGCTGTTCCGAGCAGTATAGTCACTCCATATATTACATATCGATCAATTAATTTACAAAGTTGCTCTTTCATTAATTTATATACCCTGTCATGGAAGTATTATACTGTTTTAAGATTTTTTTCCTAGATATTCTGTTAGAATTTTTTTATTTTTTTTTAGGCCAGAAAGTTATGGGGTGTTTATATGTTTTTCTGATTTTGTATAAGATGCGTGTGTGCTTCTTCATGTGACATGTGGACAATTATTATTTGTATTGTCTTAACTTTTACAACAACGCCATCGGACGAGTTCTATAAACGATTTATTTTAGTGTGATAAATTATTTACAATTCTAGCACTCTGGATCAAATGATTAGTAATAGCGGTTAACTTCTGTTCTATCGTATACCTTAAGGCACCTGTAGTATATAATAAAACAACCGATAAACCGATAAAACAACACACAGCAGCTCTCAAGTGAACTCCTCTCTCTGGTGCCCATGGGGAGACTTGAACTCCCACGACCTTTCGGTCAACGGATTTTAAGTCCGCAGCGTCTACCGTTCCGCCACATGGGCACTACAACAAACTACCTAGAATAGAACTCTATCACCAAATTTACTTCCATGCTTGCTGGATATGGTACTTCACAATACTTAGGTATCCTTAAATACCTTATGGACTTCTCCTTAGTATCAACTTCTAAATAATCAGGTACTTTTTGTTCTTGGGACTGTACTGCAGCAACAACTGCCGGCAGATTCATTGCCTTCTCTTTTAGCTTTACGACATCACCCGGCCTTACAACGTAACTTGATATATTCACTGTCTTGCCATTAACCAACACGTGCTTATGAGATATTAATTGCCTCGCAGAAAAAATAGTCGGCACAAGCCCGGAATTATACAAAATACTTGACAGCCTAGATTCCAACAACCCAACAAAATTATCGCCAGTGTCACCCCTTTTCTTGTAAGCTTTCAAGAAAATATTACGCATCTGCTTACTGCTTATAGCATAGTAAAACTTAAACTTCTTATGCGCCGCAAACTGCTTACCAAAGTCAGACGGCTTCCTATAGCCCATGCTACCATGTTGACCAGGTGGATAATTCCTAGTATTGAATGGATCTTTGGATCTACCCCACAGATTTAAACCCAACCTACGACTTGCCCTGTATTTTCTCTGTATTACCATATACCCTTATTTAACAAACGATTCAAAACAAACATTAAGAATATCCAATATTCTTAAATGCACAACATAAACGCTCAGCTTTGCAAAGACAAAACCACGTGTTTAGTATCATAACTTTATTAGTACATGTCAATGTATTTTTATAGATTTGTAGTAAGATAAATATGATAAGGTGTTGGCTATTTTTAAGATTAATAACTACATTATTTATATATTTGAGAATATGTAATTATGTAAAATTAATTGTGTGAAGTGCTAATAAATTTTGTGTTTGCGTAATTTTGAGATAAAACTTGTTACGTCGTGCTAATTGACCAGTGATTCTGAGAGTCTAACCAGAAAGTGTGAAATATGATTCAAAAAATTCTTAGTCGAGATTTTGTTTGTTCTTTACTAAATATATTATTTAAAATACACAAACAGGCTCATATAGCATCAGAATATTTATGATATTCTGGGCGTATTCTACTTTGTTTGCCATTAAATTTGTGATTGGCACGTGATTTTTGAGAAAAGGTATATCTAGGGTTATGTAATAATGTATAACTAGGTTTTTATTTATTATGTTGTTAATATATATATTTTTTTGGTAAATCTTAGAATAAAGGATGTTATTTGTTATGAAATGGGTTGATGTTGAAGATGTAGCTATATCTTTAGAAGAAAATTATCCGGAACAGGATATATTCAATACCAGATTTACAGATTTGCGTTTAATGATTCTAGGATTGCCTGGCTTTGATGATGATAAAAATGGATGTAATGAGAGAATTCTTGAATCAATACAATTGGCTTGGAGTGAGGAACGCGATAATAAATAATCGTGTTCTCTGGTAGCGATATGAAAGAACTGTATAGCATATCTAGGTTGGTTGTTTTGTAGATGACAGTAGGTTTATTGGTTATATATGAAAGTTAGTTCCTGCTTGAAGTTTGGGATTACTATGACTTTAAGAGTAATATTGTCTTTTAAAGGCATTGTACCATGATACGGTTCTGTAATGTGTTTAAATATTTCATGTTGTTGCTGGTGTACCAAATCGAATTTTTCTTTATCTAAAAGATTACTATTTTCATATATCTTTTGTAAAATACTTGAGTAATTTGGATGTGTATCCAACCATAGTGGGTTTAATTGCCAAAATTTTGTGAAGATTTTATTGTAAAATATGATAGAACCATCTCTGTTGTATATGGCTACAGCGCTGGGGAGATTATTTAATAAGTTCTTCTGTGAGGTGGTGTAGTTTTTTAATTCTTGAGTAAAGTAGCTGATGCGAGTTATATCTTCTCCATACCCAATAAATTCTGTTGAGTTTTTTATTGGAATTTCTACCATGTTATATAATTTTCTTTCATTGTCAATTATAGCGTATTGTACTTTTTGTCTTACTTGGTTATTGTTCCTATTAATGAGTTGTTCATTTCTATCTATGTCTATGCTGCTATTATTCCTGATAAATTCCGAATAAAATGAATTATGGGCTTTGACTTTAAGGTCTTTACCTCTTTTCCATAAAGGATAGGGTAAGTTATTTAGTATATCAGTATAATTTAATAAATTTTCTTTAAGTTTTATATTTTCATATTCTAAACTTGTTATTGACAGCTTATAATTTGTTATGTTTTGCACCCAAAGCAATACCCCAGCTATTTGTCCATTACTGTCAACTATGCTTTGTCCATAGCAAGAACAGTAGATTTCTGTATCTTGTCCTTTGAGATCTATAGTGAAGGATTTATTAACCTTTTTTAGCTTCAGTGAATTTTTTTTGTAGTTCCTTTGATTCCTCAAAAAAATCAGCAAATTCGTCAAAAGAATAAAATACTGTGTTGAGTAGGATTTGTAAATTGGGTGAAAACTTCTCTATACGTCGTTTTTCATCCCAAAGATAAAATCCATCACCTAAAGTTGATAATAAACTGTTGATTAGATTATTATTATGTTTTAAAGCACATATGTTAGTATTAGCATTATAATAAGCATTAAGCAACAGTCCTAAAACAAATATCAACAAAAAAATAGTAATATAAGTAAACATAATAATATATCTTCTTGACTTATTGTAATTTTAGTAAATTCCTTATGCTCAAGATGTATATAGGGATAAACTACCGAGCATTTTAAATCCTAATCTTTTATAAAGATTTACAGAAGGCTTCATACACTGAGCAACAGCATAAATGCATTTGTATTGTTTTTTTGCTATTTTAATCCTTTCTAACACCATTTGACTAGCTATACCTTTGTTGCGATATTCAGGAAGTACACCATCGCTGTAAAATCCGACAACATTATCTTTAACATACATTCCACATATACCTACCCTTATATTATTGCACTTTACCAGGAAGAATTTTAAATTGTTAACATTACTCTGGGTTACTAAGCCTCTTAAAAATGTTGCAACCTCTTTGGGATCGCTATAGAACACTTTCGAAGCAATGTTGTCGAGTTCTAATAGCTTTTCTTTGGTATCTACAGTATCCAGTATAATGTTTATTCTGCTTGTATCTGGTATAAAGTAGTTTTCTATTGATGCAATTGCTTTTTTTGGAAGACTTACACTTACTAATCCTAATTTTTCAAGCATTGTCTTTAGTTTTTTTTGTATGCGAATCTACTGGCCACGTGGCTTCAATATTTCTTTCCTTGAGAAATTCTAAAACTTTTATTATAGCATTTTCATTGCATTCAGTATTGATATCGTAATTAATATTATGGAATGCAAAGTTGAGCAAAGAGCTTCTACTATCATTGATAGTTAGTGTAATGTTTTCAAAGTTGTAGATTTCTAGGTTTGATATTTGTGTTGTATATATCATGTAATCTTTTAGGTTACTTGTCACCAAAGAAGAAATGTGTGTATTTTCCACTCTAAATACCTATTTTAGCAATAATAAATATAGTGCATATGGAGGACATCATACCTGCAATTATATCGTCTAACATTATACCAAGAGCACCAGGTATTTGCTCAATAATGTTTATTGGCCATATCTTTGTTATATCAAATACCCTAAAAAAATATAAAACTGATAATAAATGCTTTTATGTAATGTAATATGTATGAAATGTCAAAAACTTGAGGTATATATTGGTAATATCTACAAAAAATTATGGGCAGAGTAAATGCTATAAGTTGACCCACGATCTCATCAACTACAACTTCTTCCGGATCACTTACATTAGGATGGTCAAGCAGGTACTTTGGAATTGCAAGCATTCCTACAGCAGATATTAGTACGATGAGAAGTACACCGAGCAAGTTGTTAAATATGACGACAGGAGAAAGTAGAATTGTACTGAAGCTGGTAGCAGTTCCAGGAGCTTTAACTATGTTACCACACCCGAACCATGTGGCTATAACCGTATATATTTGCACACCACCTCTACGTGAAAAACTGACAACTTAATTCTACAACAAGACACTTAAAATTATATATTAATAATATGCAACAAAACTATCTCATTCATATAAGCATTGATATATAACTATCGACGGTCTAGCCAATGATCATTTACATGATATTTGTGGCAAGGTCTGCCATTATCGACTGAATTGATACATGGACTTTTAATTCTGCGTTCTCTTTTTGAGAAGATAGAACATCCAGGCACAGTACATACTAGTAGTATAAGAAAAAAAGCCTTTAATAATTTCATGTGATACACCTAATTCTTAATCGCAGCACGAAAACTCTGTTTTTACGCCAATTAGCACCGTACCATTGTATAACTGATAGTCTTAATAGTCAAGATTATCGTATGGAAAAATATAAAATTACTTTAGTTTTGGTTAGAAATATTCTATTGTTAATGCAATGTTAAGAAATGATGAATCTATATTTATTTAGTGTGTTTAAATTTGACAAGAGAGCAATACAAGTTTACGCTAATTAACTAGTGAATAGTACCTTGAGATCCTGTAGCTCAGTTGGTAGAGCATCTGACTCTTAATCAGGCGGTCGTGTGTTCAAATCACACCAGGATCACTTCTTGTAAATAATTATCCTAGGAAGTATGTAGTGCATGTATGTTTGGCAAATTTATATGGAGTTATGATTTTGTTGTAGTGTGCTTCTTTAACTGTTATAAAGTCTTGAGTATTATCTTATTATTGTCTATAATTTAACATTTAATCGTTCTGTTGGTTTATAGCAGTAAATTTTGAGCGGATATGGCGGAATTGGTAGACGTGCTAGGTTTAGGTCCTAGTGAGGTAAAACTTGTGGGGGTTCAAGTCCCTCTATCCGCACTTTGGTGATCAGGAAGGGTGTTATGATATGCTTGGTTGTTATGTAGTAAGGGAAATTTTAAATAGTAAGTTAAAACGTGAGTATGAGTTTGTTGTTGATAAGACATATTTTTTAAATCAGTTGGATTCTAGGTTGTCAGAAATTGCTAGAAATGCAAAAGTTCCTGGATTTAGGGTAGGGAAGGCTTCAATTGATTTAGTAAAAAAGAGAGTACTTAAATGAAGCTGTAAGTAGTGTAGTGAAGAAGACTATTGAGAGTACATCTTCTGAATTTGTGAAAAATAATCAGTTTGGTGAAATAATATCATCAAATATTGATATTATCTCTTATCCTAATTATCAATTTTATGGCAGCGATAAAGAAGAAAGTTTAGTATATAAACTTAGTTTTGAAATCATGCCTGAGGCTCCATTAGTGCATGTCGATAATATAGTTTTAAGCGATATTGAAGTCGATATTCAAGAGCATGATATAAATGATTTTATAGAAAATTTGAAGAAACAGGGTTCCGATTTTATTGTAACAGATGATCCAGAGTATGTAATTCAAGCAGGAGACAAAGTAGTTGTCGATTATCAAAACAAAGTGAAAGGCAAGATCTTAAAGGGTGGAGATGCTAAGGATTTTACTTTGGTTGTTGGTAAATATGCGACTATAAAGGCGTTTGAAGATCAATTGATAGGCATGAAAGTTGGAGAAGCTAAAAGTTTCCCTCTGACGTTTCCTGATGATTATAGTATTATTTATCTTGCTGGAAAGACTACAGATATGTCGGTTGTGGTTAAGAGTATATTTGCTGCTAAAGCTATTGAAGATAATGAAAGTGTAACAAGGTGTTATGGATTTAAAAGTCTAGAGGAGTTAGAGGATTTTGCTAGAAAAAAATAAAGCAAAAGTTTGATCAAATGAGCTTTACTATAGTTAAGAAAGAATTGTTTGATTATATGGATGAAAATTACTCTATGGATGTTCCAGAATGTGTTGTTGCTCAGGAAATTAATAAAATAAACCAAGAAATAAGTAGTATTGGGGAAGATGTGCAAATTGATGTAGAAAAAGAAGCAGTTAGGCGTGTAAAGCTTGGAATGTTGTTAATGAAAATCTCTAATCAGAATAGGGTTGTCATTAAAGAGTCTGATGTTTTTAATTTTATACAAAGCAATTATACTGATTATGGAGTAAATTTAAGTGATGTGTTGAAAATGATCAGATCTAGTAAGAATTTTGCAAACTATATTAATGGGAAAGTACTTGAAGATAAAGTTATTAATTATATAATGAGGCTAGTCAAGAAAGACAAGAAGGTGATGACTACTAGAGACATAAACCTTATGTTTGAGAATATATAGTTGTACAATTTATGTAACTAGTGTTAATTAGATGGTGTTTAGTGGTTATTGGGAGGATTATATGACCTTGGTGCCTATGGTGGTTGAACAAACTAGTCGTGGTGAGCGTGCGTACGATATATATTCGCGGTTGTTGAAAGAAAGGATAATTTTCATAACTGGGCCGGTAGAAGATCATATGGCGAGTTTAGTAGTTGCGCAGCTTATATTTTTGGAATCAGAAAATCCAGAGAAGGATATAGCCATGTATATTAATTCTCCAGGAGGTGTTGTTACTGCAGGTTTATCAATATATGATACTATGCAATATATAAAACCCAAGGTTTCTACATTGTGTTTAGGGCAAGCTGCTTCTATGGGATCACTTTTATTGGCTGCTGGGGGAGCCTGGTATGCGTTATGCACTTCCTAATTCTAGAATTATGATACACCAACCTTCAGGTGGTTTTCAAGGACAGGCAACTGATATAGAGATACACGCTAAGGAAATTTTAGATATTAAAAGTAGACTTAATGATATTTATGTAAAACACACTGGGAGGGATTTGTCAGAAGTTGTTGCAAATATGGAACGGGATAATTTTATGAGGGCTGAAAAAGCTAAGGATTTTGGCATCATTGATAAAGTTATTGAAAGACGTCTCGATATTGTGGTAGGGTAATTAAGATTGGAGAGATATGGCGGATAACGATAAGAGTTCTTGTAGCTGTTCTTTCTGTGGAAAGATCCATAGTGAGGTGCGTAAGTTAATTGCTGGACCATCAGTTTTTATTTGTAATGAATGTATAGATCTGTGTAGCGGTATATTGCAAGAGGAAAGTAGATCTTACAAGAAAATGGATACTCTTGATTTAAAACCGCAAGAGATAAAGAAGGTACTTGACGAATATGTTATAGGTCAGGAACACTCGAAGAAGGTTTTGTCAGTTGCTGTATATAATCACTATAAGCGTTTATCAAATTCAAGTGTTATTAGCGATGTTGAAATTTCTAAGTCAAATGTCTTATTGATTGGACCTACTGGTTCAGGAAAAACGTTATTAGCGCGAACTTTAGCCAGGGTTTTACAAGTACCGTTCGCTATGGCCGATGCTACTACTTTGACGGAAGCTGGGTATGTAGGTGAGGATGTCGAAAATATATTGTTAAAGTTGTTGCAGGCTGCTAATTTTAATGTAGATGCTGCGCAGCGTGGTATAATTTACATTGATGAAGTAGATAAAATATCTAGAAAATCCGAAAATACTTCTATTACTCGTGATGTGTCTGGTGAAGGTGTGCAGCAAGCTTTACTAAAAGTGATTGAAGGCACAGTCTCTTCTGTGCCACCTCAAGGTGGTAGGAAACATCCGCATCAAGAGTTTATACAAATAAATACTGATAATATTTTATTTATATTTGGTGGTGCATTTGATGGATTAGATAAGATCATAGAATCACGTCATAGAGGAAGTAGTATGGGATTTGAAGCAAATGTGCAGAAGTTATCAAAGGATAAAGATATTTTTTGTTATACTGAACCGGAAGATTTAGTTAAGTTTGGATTAATTCCAGAATTTGTAGGTAGGATACCTGTCATTACGTCTCTAGGTGAACTAGATGAGGATACTTTATGTCGTATTCTGGTTGAGCCAAAGAATTCTTTAGTGAAGCAATATCAGAAACTTTTTGAAATGGATAATATTAGTCTTCAATTTGATGATAGCGCATTATCAGTCATTGCAAAAAAGGCTGTTGTAAGGAAAACTGGTGCTAGGGGGATTGCGTGCTATTTTAGAAGCTTTGTTGCTTGATTTGATGTTTGAAAGTCCAGGAAGTTCTAACTCAAATCAAGTGGTGATTAGTAAGGAAATGGTTGAAGAGTTAATGGTAAGTTCGCAGTTGTTTTTAAAACATTAAAGGTGTATTATATGAAAAATAAAACTTTACTACCAGTACTTACTTTACGTGATGCTATAGTGTTTCCTCAGGTAGTAATCCCTTTGTTTGTCGGAAGAGAGAGATCTATTAATGCTTTAGAATATGCTTCTCAGCATAACAATTACAAAATTTTGTTATTAACTCAGGTTGATGGATCTGTTGATAATCCTGGGTCTGATGATTTGTATAAAGTTGGCACGGTAGCAGATATTGTTCAATTGTTGAAGCTACCTGATGGTGCTGTAAAGATTCTTATTAAAGGGGAAAGTAGAGCTAAGGTATTAGAAGTTATTGAAGATAGTATGTTTTTTAAAGCAAGGGTATCAATTGTATATGAAAATGCGGCTTTGGAAATTGATGATAAACTTGAAGCACTAAAAAGATCAGTATTAAGTGAATTTGATAATTGGAATAAGTTAAGTAGGAAAATACAGGCAGAAGCTGTGGCATCAATTTATGATATGAAGGAGTTGAGTAGTCTGGCAGATATTATAGCATCACATTTAAGTATCAAAGTCTCTGATAAGCAAGTGATTCTTGAAACTTTTAATGTTACTAAAAGGTTAGAAAAGATATATGATTTTTTAAAATTAGAAATCAGTGTTCTGAATGTTCAAAAAAAGATTCGTAATCGTGTAAAATCTCAAATTGAAACAACTCAAAGAGTTTATTATCTAAATGAACAATTAAAGGCTATACAGAAAGAATTAGAGGAAACAGATAATTCTAATATTGATATAGATTCTGCTGCTGAGTTTGAGAAAAAGATAAATACGACCCCGCTATCTCATGAAGCTAAAGAGCGTCTTATGACTGATTTAAGGAGGTATAAAAAGATGAATTTTATGTCTCCAGAGGCTAATATAATATCTAGTTATTTGCATTGGGTTCTTGACTTGCCATGGGGAAAGTATTCAGATTCAAAGATTAGTATAAATAATGCCATAAAAATCTTAAATAATAATCATTATGGAATGGATAAAATAAAAGAAAGAGTTTTAGAATTTTTAGCGGTTTTAAAACGTCTTAAAAAACCAAAGGGTCCAATATTATGTTTAGTGGGTCCTCCTGGTGTAGGGAAAACTTCTTTAGCCAGATCAATTGCCGAGGCTACAGGCAGAAATTTTGTACGTATGTCTTTAGGTGGCGTACACGATGAGTCAGAAATAAGAGGGCATCGCAGGACCTATGTAGGTGCTATGCCAGGCAAGATCATTAAACAAATAAAAAAGGCAAAGACATGTAATCCTTTGTTTCTTTTAGATGAGATAGATAAGATAGGTTCTGATTTTCGTGGAGATCCCACGGCTGCATTGCTTGAGGTATTAGATCCAGATCACAATAAACATTTTGTAGATCATTACATAGAGGTAGAGTTTGACCTTTCAAATGTTATGTTTATTGCAACTGCAAATACTTTGAATTTAAGTAAGCCATTAATTGATCGGATGGAAGTGATCAATATATCTGGGTATACAGAAAATGAAAAATTAGAAATAGCTAAAACTCATTTGATTCCAAAATTGTATAGAGATCACGGATTACAAGAGAAGGAGTGGAAAATCTCTGATGATGCAATATACCATTTGATTAGGTTCTATACCAGGGAGAGTGGTGTTCGAAGTTTTAAAAGAGAAATTGCTCATCTTATGAGAAGGGCAGTAAAAGAGATATTAGTTAATAGGGAGGTAAAGTCTGTCCATATAGATGCGGATAATGTTGAAAAATATGCAGGAATAAGAAAATTTGCTTTTAGCGTGATAGAAAAAGAGGATCTGGTAGGTATGGTAACAGGGTTAGCCTATACTGATTCAGGCGGAGATATATTAGCTATAGAGTCAGTGTTAATACCTGGTAAAGGTGAAGTTAAATACACTGGGAAGCTAGGTGAAATAATGCAAGAATCTGTTAAGGCAGCATACAGTTATATACGTTCTAGGTGTTTACATTTCGGCATAAATCCCAAAAAATTTACAGAAAATGATATACATGTACATGTGCCTGAAGGTGCAGTTCCAAAAGATGGACCATCTGCGGGAGTAGCTATGTGTACTTCGATTGTGTCATTAATGACTAATATTCCAGTCAAGAAAACTGTTGCTATGACTGGGGAGGTGACTTTAAGAGGTAGGGTACTTGCCATTGGTGGTTTGCGTGAAAAGTTGTTAGCTGCACTGCGGAGTGGAATAAAGACAGTAATATTACCATCTAGAAATGAGAAGGATGTCGTAGAAATTCCAGATAATATCAAAGAGGGACTGGAGTTAATTTTTGTTTCTAATGTTGACGAGGTAATTAGTCATGCATTAATTCGGCAAGTTGTAGACATTGTAAAACAAGATCATATTGTGGTGCACGGTATGGCGGAGGTTGACGATTTAGATGCAGTACAACATTGAGGTTTCATAGTTCATGGTTAACAAACTTTAATTTGATGTACTTAATTGTGGTACGTCTTTGATCGCGTTGTAGCTCTGAGTGCCTGTTTTTTGTCTGAGGTCTAGTTTCGTGTTTGCTGGTGTGTACATCATGTAGAATCTGATTACAATGGGTATCAGTGTACAATTTGAATGTCATGTTGCACAGTTTTTTATCAACTCATTTATGCGATTGGAATTATGTAGTATTTAGGGATATGTTCACAATATAATAGAGTCTACATGCTTTAAAATGTGCGGAAGTGTTGTTTATTAAGAATCATAAGATATAGAGTAAAGATATGCAGCACTGTTGTATTTGGTGAATATCTTTCTAGAAAACAAGTGTGTTTAGCTTCTCAATAGTTGGTATTGTGTAACACAGTTGTATGCTAAGTGAATTGATGTGAGTTAATTAGGCAACGTGTGTTTTGGTAAGATTGTTCTATATCGGTAATTTGTGTATAACTCTCTATTTTTGTTCTGTGACTATCATTAATTTTTATTGTCAACATTTTGTGTATATGGTACAAATTCACATTACTTGTATTTTTAATACATTGCGGGGCTGTAGCTCAGTGGTGAGAGCGAATCGCTCATAACGATGAGGTCCGTAGGTTCAAATCCTACCAGCCCTACTTTGATGTGTACTTGCTATGTTGGTATTGTTTGTGGGATTGTTGTAATTGGGAAATATGTAGTAAATTGATAAGCACAAGTTTGTTCTGGTTAAAGTAAGTGGAGGTCTGCCTTCTATTGTGTATGAAATGCGTCATTTTTGTAATGTGTTTCAGTTGTGTTTATAGTATTCTTACCAGAAGAGTTGCATGTTTGGATATAGATGTAACTTTATTGCAAGTGTGCGTTATATCAGTTTTATTTGGGAACTATGAATTTTACTCTGGTAATGATGTAAAATTTGTTAATTGTGTCATTTGTTTTATGGCGATTGTAATCAAGTTCGAGTATATATTTGATTATAGGGTTCTTCTTTAAGTCTGTGATTCTCACATCCAGTGGAGAACACATAAGTGTTTCTCTGAAATACAACGGCATTTTTACATTGGAGGAAAGATTGCAAGTTACAGGCTGTTGTTTTTTCCAAAGCACCAATGTGTATTTATGATGCAAGTATACAATTTTAATAAATTGCCTAGGTATGTATTATACAAGAGCTGTTTGTCTTACTTTTGGGTATGTAAATATTTTGCCATGTCAATATTGTGAAAGTATCGAATTTACAGAGCATCACATGCGTCTCAATTGGTTTGCTTTGTAATATGGTAACAAGTTTACGCAATATCTCTCCCAATTTTATACGTGGGAAAGGTGTAATCACCTCTATTTCCAGCATAGTATTATTTTATGATTTTATTGTAAAGTAATTTAGTAGTATACTTGCCTTGTTTGTGGATTTGATATAAATATGCTTGTATGTAACTGAATAGATCTTTGTATGAAAATAATATTTATGGGTTCTCCGGAGTTCTCTGTATCTGTGTTGTGCTCTATTATAGAGAGGAAGAGTCATGAGGTTATTGCTGTATATACAAAGATTCCTAAACCTGCCGGGAGAAGGGGTAATGTGCTTACTAAAACGCCTGTTCACATTGTTGCAGAGCAAAATAATATAGTAGTCAATACCCCAAAATCTTTAAAACATGATGATGAACAGAAAAGAATTTCGGTATTAAATCCAGATGTCATCGTAGTAGTTGCATATGGGCTAATTATTCCACGAGAAGTATTATCAATACCCAAGTACGGATGTATAAACATACATCCATCTTTGTTACCGAGGTGGCGTGGGGCAGCTCCAATACACTATGCGATTTTATCTGGTGATGAAAAAACTGGAGTTACTATTATGCAAATGAATGAATCATGGGACGAAGGAGATATTTTATTACAAATGGATATTCCTATTGACGAACAGGACAATATTGATACTTTAAGTAAAAAATTGTCTAAGTCTGGAAGCTCAATGTTGATTGAAGTACTGGATAATATAGATAGCTTAGTTCCTATTAAACAGAATAGCGCTGATGCAACGTATACGAATAAGATAGTAGATTTTCATATAGATTTTAACGAGACTGCTGAATATATATGTAGGCAAATTAGGGCTTTGTATCCTAAGGCTTTCTTCTTCTTTAATGGAAAGAGATTGAGGGTATTGAAAGCTAGTTATTATTCTGATAGCGGTATACAAAATTTACAATCTGGGACAATAATTAATTCTAAGATGAATATTAAATGTAAAGATGATGTGTTGGTGCCACTTGTGGTACAAATGGAAGGAAAGAATTCATGTAATATTGATGATTTTATACGTGGTCATGATGTATTAGGATGTTCTATCGGATAACGAGAATAGATTGTAATACGTTAGCTATGTCAATAATGTTTATATATGTGTTGTGATTGAATGACATAGTTGTATCGCGAAAGAATAAAGCCTGAGTTATTGTAGGCGATAATTATAAGGTTTAATGGATAGGTAGAGGTTGATTGTATAAATGTGTACGTATATAAGATGGTGTGTTGTTGCACTAATCTATTGTTGATATTGTAATGTCCATGATGTGAAGAAAGTCAGGAAAGGTTTCAGTTGCTTGCGTGTCGCAGATATATATGGTATGCATTTAAAAGAATTTGATAATTGTGTACTTAAGTAGTGTTCTATTGTGTCGTTATGCAATACTAATGATGATTTAACTCTTTGATTTTGTTGTTTTTGCTTAATACTCCATTAAGCAATGTGTTATTGAAAATTGTTTTAATGTTAACGATTTTGTGTCGAGTAATATTTTCTTTTTATCTTAGTTCTGTAGTTAAGTTTAGTTAATTATGTTCAATTGACAGTGTTGCTTTTATAAAATATATTCAAATATGGATGATGAGAGAGAAATGTGATATGAAATACGTTATTTCAACTTTTTATCGTTTTGTACATTTGTCTAATTATTATGACGTTCAGCCTGTATTAAGGGGATTTTGTATAGAACATGGTATAAAGGGTACTATAATTCTAGCTGAACAAGGTATTAATGCCACAATATCTGGTAGTCAAAATTCTTTGGATCAATTTTTCTCTTTTCTAGATTTAGATGATAGGTTAAGAAACATTAGGGATCATAGAAGTTTTTCTACATATAGTCCTTTTTCTAAAATGAAAGTTAAGTTAAAAAAAGAATTGGTATGTTTAGGTATTGAAGATTTTGATGATTCTATATGTGGAGAATATGTTAATCCGCAAGATTGGGATGACTTAATTTCTAGGTCTGATGTGTATACTATAGATACCAGGAATACTTATGAGATTAATTTTGGTAAATTCAGGAATGCTATAAATCCAGAAACGGATTGTTTTCGTGATTTTCCAAATTGGGCTGTTTCTTGGGCAGCTGATAAAATAGATCAAGATCCTGTTGTAGCTATGTATTGTACGGGAGGTATTCGATGTGAAAAATCTACAGCCTTTATGAAAGATTTGGGATTTAGCAAAGTATATCATTTGAAGGGAGGAATTTTAGAATATTTCAAAAGTACTGGAAATAGGAATAATTTATGGGAGGGCGACTGTTTTACTTTTGATGATAGGATTGTAATTGATGATAAGTTAGTCCCTGGTACTGTAAAATGTGTATCGTGTAATGTGTGTGTTACTGCTGAAGAAATGAAATCAGTATCTCGAGGACATGTGGTGTGTTTTGATTGTAAAGGTGTTTAAGGTAGTGTAGTTATATAGAGTTGCAATTTCACTACTTCTTGCCAGGCTGTATTTTAGCTGTATGTCTTTAGTTTGAATGTGAAAAATGGTAAGTCAGTCCTGAGAAAATACGCCGTCTTGATGTAATATTTCGGATGGACATGTACGAAATAATTTCGGTATATTAGAAAGTAAAATGCTGTTCAAAGTTAAAAATTTTTCTGTTATGTTTTATTATTGAGTTATGTGTTGTAAATACAAGAATAAAGGTTGGTATTTAGATTGTCGGTATACAATTTTTGGTTTGCAACATAAATATTTAGGATAGTGCACTTTTAACGTTTTTAACCTTGGCTTGTAGAAAAAGGTTGCAAGTCAAGATTTTAGGTTTAGGTTATTTATTTTGTAATTTTTGTGTGTGTATACTTAGATAAAGCAGTTTTTCTGCAATGTCTATTTATATTGTCAGGTATATATTTGGTATGAGTACTTCTGTTACTTTAAATCTGCATTTAATTTCTGATTCCACGTGTGAAACTGTTGCTTTAGTTGCTAGATCCGCGCTTGAGCATTTTAAATCTATAGAGGTTAATAAGTTTGTTTGGTCATTTGTGAGTAATTATGAGCAGATAGATAAGATCATGTTGTCAGTTGAAGGTGATAAGTACAATTTTATCATGTATACAATGTTCGACGACGATCTAAGAAAATATTTAAAACAAAAGTCTGCTATACAGGGAATACCGTGTATACCTGTACTATCACATATTATTAGGGAAATTTCTTGTTATTTGGACATTAAAAAGGATCCTTATATTAATACTGGTATTGGATTAGATGATGAATATTTTACACGTATAGATGCAATTAATTATACGATTGCTCATGATGATGGACAGAATCTTTGGGACATAGATCAAGCTGATATAATTATTCTAGGTGTCTCTAGAACTTCAAAATCTCCTACTAGTATATATTTAGCTTACCGTGGATATAGAGTGGTAAATATACCGTTGGTACATTCCATTAATTTGTCTGTAGATTTGTCAAATATGAAAGATAAGCTTATTGTTGGTCTGACTATTGATATTGATAGATTGATAGAAATACGAAAAACTAGGCTAGTTTCTATGAAAAATCAAAATAACTACCAATATGTTGATTATGAACATGTGTTAATGGAAATAAAAGAAACAAAAAAAATATGCGTCAAGAATGGTTGGCCTATCATAGACGTAACTCAAAAATCTGTTGAAGAAATAGCAGCAACGATTATCCAGTATTTTAATAAAATGCAGCACTAGTAATATTGTATTCTGTAACTGTGTAGAGTATCACAAACACTTTCCGTAACTTTAGTAGTGTACTGGTTCTTGTATGGTATGTTGAAAAAAATATCTATTCAATAAATTATGTGATTGTAGTATGTTTGTATAGTAGTATTTATATATCTACTAGGATGTGGTCTCTAGTATGCTTATATAGTATGAGCTCTTTAACAGTGAAGGTGGCGAGTATCTTTAACTATATGGTGTATGATGAAATTTATGACGCTTATATCGATAAATTGATAGTTACAATAGGTAACGTGTTATTTGTACGTGTAATTCTGTAATGTTCAATGAGTTGATAAATTTATGTATTAGTATTTTTATTGTGATTATGGTTCAGTATATTTTGCAGTTATGTATTTGTGTGTTGTTGAACATAGTAAAAACTTGATTACTTTTTGTTGCAGTTGATCCTATCGTGTAATTTGAATTTTTTATTTAATGTTTTTGTATATGGAAAGCGACTTGAATGAAGTCTGTATTATTGACAAAGAAGATTTAGTACAGTGTTGTAGTATTCAACTGGAGAGTGTGGATGAGATAGTTGAGAATGTAAATTTTTTGTATTCCATAAAGAAGAAGAATATATATGTGATTGATGTAATAAATGAATGTGATAAAAGTAAGGACTATTATTTCGATGGAAGAGAGGGCTTGTGGATTTTGTATAATAAAATACAACATAACGTTAAAGAAAGCTTTTTACTAGCCTATAAAAAGACGTGTACATTAGTAAGTAAGTGCTTGAATTGTTCTGATTTTCAAAAAAGATGCTTTAGTTATGGCCAGAGCTTTTGTTAATCAGTCTATTACTGGAGTCTCTAGTTTTTTAGATCAACAATGTTTTCCTGAGATTATATTTGATAGAAGTAATTATGTTGGTAAAAATTTTCATCCTATTTTTGAGCCTATAAGGTTTTATCAGATAGTACCAAATTTATTTTGGTTAAAATATGTAATTAGTCTAGGTGTTAAAGTAGTTCAATTGAGAATTAAAAATGAATCTGTAGAGAAAATAGAAGATGAAATAAGAGAAGGTATTCAGATTGCATGTCAAAATAGTGTCAAGTTATTTATTAATGATTATTGGCAGTTAGCAATAAAATATAAAGCCTATGGAGTACATCTTGGACAGGAAGATTTAAAAAGTGCAAATTTTGATAAAATATTTAATGCAGGGTTAAGAGTAGGGATTAGTACTCATTGTCATTATGAATTAGCGATAGCTAAGTATCTACGTCCTTCATATATCGCTTTTGGTCCTATTTTTCCTACAATGTTAAAAAGTATGAATTTTACGCCGCAGGGAGTAGATTTGTTAGATTATTGGGTTAAACATTTAAATTCTAAAATTGTAGCTATAGGTGGAATTAATTTGTTGAATTTGGATTCTGTTATTAAAACTGGTGTCAATGGAGTTGCAGTGGTCTCTGCAGTTATTAATAGTGATTTTCCTGACAAAACTATTAGTGAATTTTTAGCAAAATGCAAAGTTATATGTTGATTGATGATATATCTAAGACATCATAGTTATGCTGTAAATGTTATAGGGAGTAGTGTATCTGGTGTTGTGGTAAGATTTATGGTTAAAAGTGTATAGTGCTTTGCTTTATGAATCATTATCTTATTCTCGAAGTGAAGTTAATATTTGTGGTATACCGGTAATTCCTGTTACTCGTGGAAAATATAGTGATTAGAATTTAGTGTTGAGATTCTTCTTTATGTTTGAGAGTAGGTATGTTTTGTGGAGATGTATCAACTTGAATAATAGAAATAGTGTGGCCATTTTTTCTTAGTATTTTAAATAATAATCCGTATAAGAAAAATTCCTCTCCTTCTTCAGGTATACGTTCAACCTCGTATACAATTACACCTGCTAGTGTTGATGCTTCTTCATCAGGTAAATTCCAACGTAGTTGCCTGTTGATATCTCTAATAGAAGTGTGTCCATTTATGTGATATATGGTTTCACAAATCTTCTTTATTGGAGCTTCTGTAGTAGCATCATGTTCATCAGTTATATCACCAACAATTTCTTCAATTACATCTTCCAGTGTTACTATTCCTTGCAAGGCTCCATATTCGTCTATTACCAAAGCTAAATGTTTTCTATTTCTTAAGAAGTTATGAAGCTGCACACTTAACAATGTTGTATCTGGAACAAACCACGGCTTTGTCATTACTTGGTAAAGGTCTTCTTGTGTTACATTCTTGCCTTTCTCTCTTATTAACGTTATCACGTCCTTGACATGTACTACACCCATAATTTGATCTTCCTGGTTTTTCCACAGTGGTATTCTACTATGAGAACTTGCCAGTATTTTTTTTATCAGATCATTGATATTTGTATCTATATTAAAAGCGAGTAGATTTTTTCTATGTGTCATTATTTGCGAAATCTCAGTTTCTGCTAAATCTAATATACTGCTTAACATATCTAAGTCTTGCTTTAGCATAGTACCTTGACTATCATGTAGGGAAATTAGATTACGCATAGCCTCAGCCGCAGAGATAATCTCATTATCTTTATGCATATGTAAAATTTTTAATATAAAGTCTATTGTGTATTGTATAGATAGAGTTATTGGTGATAAAATTAATACACAAAACGATAATGGGCAGGATATGAGAAGGGCTACTTTCTCTGGGTTAAGTATGGCATAACTTTTTGGTAATGCTTCGGAAAATATTAGTATAAACAGTGTTATGGTAACTGTTGAAAACAATATTCCTTGTGGTCCTAATACTTCAATTGAGACAGCTGTTGCAATAGAAGAGGCAGTTATATTTATAATAGTATTACCTATTAATACGGTATTGATGACCAACTTCTTTTTTTGACTAAGTGAGTTAATCACCTGAGCTCTTTTATTCCCTTGTAGCATTAACTTATGTATGAGTGAACTACTAATTGAAGTTATACTTGTTTCTGCAGCAGAGAAAAATGCTGATGAGATTAGCAGTATAAGTATAACGAATATTGAAGCTACTAATAGAACCATCGAGGTCAAATGCTAAAGTAAACCCTACATAATAAGTAATAATATTGAGTTTTTCAAGTTGAATTTTTCTCTTTTTATTGACTATAATTTTAGTGTATTATACTATTAGGCGTTTTGATATTCAGATGAGTCGAGAGTTTTTAATTTATGCATCCTATCGTATATTTACTTGATATGTTATTAAGTATTTATAATTTTTCTTTGGTGCTGTGGATAGTATTGAGTTGGCTTATAGCTTTTAATATAGTGAACAGGTATAATGAGTTTGTGAATGCTATCTTTTTGTTATTATCTAGGTTGATGTCTCCTGTTTTGAATTTCATTAGAAAGCTTTTGCCTTTTACTGTATCTTATAGCTTTGATCTGTCACCACTTATACTGTTGATGTTTATTAATTTTGTGAGATATGCTTTGCGTTACTACTTTGGATAAGAGAGTTGTTAATATGAAGCCCGTATTTGATAAGTTTTTTTCTTTCTTAAAGTATTTTTGTTGTCATCTTCTACGGTATTTGTTTTTTTGTCGATTTTGACGTACCACGCTGAAGATTTGTCTTTTTAATTCAGCAAATGATTATCCTATAAAGAATTTGTGTGGAGTTGTTGGATCTCATATATCTGATCTTTTAGTTCAAGTATTTGGAGTGGCAAGTTTTCTAGTTGTTGTCTTAATGGCAGTTTTCACGATCAGTGTGATATATCGTATTGATAGAAATGTTTATCTGTATCTAGTTAGCAGTTTGAGTGTCATGGTCGGGGTAGGTAGCCTTCTATCAAGAATTCCTCTTGGGATCATACGTGAACATTATCGTGTAGGTATTTTATGTGCTTGTTTTCGTGATGTTCCGATTTCTGTGTTAATTCTTGCAATATTGTTGGGTTTCTTAGGAATTGTAGGTCGGGAAAAAATTGTACATTACTATAAGGTTCTATTAGAGATGTATCGCAATAAAATACTTTGTAAAGTTCATACCACTAGTAGTGCTGTACCCATAGTGGCAATTTCTGGTATACAGGAACGACATGAAGAGTTTCATGATTGTGGTAAATCAGATGGTGTTGGTAATGTTATGGTTGCAGATGCACTTTCTGGTGTGCAAGAGCAGCATAAAAAATTTCATGATCTAAATTGTTTCAAAGAAACCTTAGATTATCAAGAAGAGGAACGCGAAGAATTTTATGATGATAATGATGAAGATGAGGAAAGTGAGGAAGATGATATAGAGGAAATGGAAGATGAAAGGGATCGAATAGAAGGAGAAGAGTGGGATGAAAGTGATGGATGGGAGAATGATAAAGAGTTGGAAGAGGGATATGGTAAAGAGATCGCTTCCCACGATGTTCATGAGATAATTAAGGAAAAAAAAAGCTAGACCATTTGTACTCCCCAGTGTTGAATATCTATCTGAATCTAACTCAGTAGAAGAGAAAAAGTTTCATTCGGATGATGATGTAACTGATTTGCTTGATAAGGTACTTAAGGATTTTTCTATACATGGTAAGATTGTTAATGTTAAATATGGTCCGGTAGTTACACTATATGAATTTGAACCGTCAGCCGGAACTAAATCATCAAGAGTTATAGGATTATCTGATGATATTGCTCGTTCTATGAGTGCGTTATCTACACGTATATCGGTTATTCCAGGCAGGAATGTTATGGGTATAGAATTGCCTAATCGATATAGAGAAATCGTAATGCTACGTGATTTGTTTGAGAGTGATCAGTATAGAGATTCTCAACTTAAATTGCCTATAGCATTAGGGAAAGGAATTGATGGAGAAGTAGTAATAGCTGATCTAGTTAAAATGCCACATCTCCTTATTGCTGGTACTACAGGTTCTGGAAAGTCTGTTGCGATTAATACTATGATTTTATCATTGGTTTATAGTTTGACTCCGGATCAGTGTAAAATGATTATGATTGATCCTAAAGTATTGGAGTTGTCAGTTTATAATTCTATTCCACATTTGCTTACTCCAGTAGTTACCGAATCTAAGAAGGCTATTGCTACTTTGAAATGGGTAGTGAGTGAAATGGAAAATCGCTATAGACTGATGTCAGATGTAGGAGCACGTAATATTGTTGGTTATAATGATAAAGTAAAAGAAGCAATAAGTGAAAACAGGCCTCTAGAAAAAGTATTACAAACAGGATTTGATAAAGATACTGGAGAAGCAATTTTTGAAAAAATATTAATAGAACCTAGGGTTTTTCCCTACATTGTGGTCATAGTGGATGAAATGGCAGACCTAATGCTTGTTGCTGGAAAAGAAATTGAATCTTCAATACAGAGGTTGTCACAAATGGCGAGAGCAGCTGGTATTCATATAATTATGGCGACCCAGCGTCCTTCTGTTGATGTGATCACAGGAGTTATCAAAGCAAATTTCCCTACAAGGATTAGTTTTTCTGTGACTTCAAAAATAGATAGTAGAACAATTCTTGGGGAACAAGGGGCTGAGCAGTTGCTTGGTATGGGGGATATGTTATATATGGTATCTGGAGGAAGAATAATGCGCGTGCATGGTGCATTTGTAAGCGATAGTGAAGTGCAGGATGTAGTTGAATATTTAAAATCTCAAGGTACTCCAAAATACATAGAGGATATTACAAAAGTTCAACAAGATTATGATGATTATGTAGATAATGACATACTTGAAAGGGATGACGAATTATATCAGCAAGCTGTCTCGATAGTGATGAGAGATAGGAGGGCATCTGTAAGTTATATTCAAAGGCAATTAAGAGTAGGGTACAATAGGGCCGCAAATTTAGTAGAGCGTATGGAAAGAGATGGTATTATTGGTGTTACGAGTGCTGGTAAACGTGAAATATTACTTGAATGAGTGCATAAAATGATATGTTATATGATAATAATTTATGTACCACTTGGTATGGGTGGTGGTGGCGGCTTTCTGTATTTACGTGCAATCTGAAAACTGAACATTACTTTGGATTTACCTTAGTCTTGGTCTATTTTATCGAGATAACGAAGGACTTCTACTCCAGCTCGTCTCAAAAAAGACAGTTTTTTCAAAAAAGCACTTTAGGTAAGTAGATTATTTTGTGATTAGAGGACGCTTCTCACCGCTACATTCTAGATTATCTAACGAACTAGTAGGAGCTTGAGCATCAGCTTTACTTTGTAGATAGCTTTCGATAAAGAATGCTACAATAAACGTCAATGTCGTTAACACTTCCAGGTACAGTACTATTCTATTTTGAAAATTATAAATATTCTGCAAGCTACCGTTGAGAGCTAGTGCTTCAACTATGTGACACGCACAGTGCACTGCTTCAAAAAGTATAAGAGAGGCATATAGCGACATTAAATTCTGTGTGTGCTTTCTTTTATCAGAAGAGCTTTTTTTATTTTCCATCGTTGCATCTAACACCCTTAAGATGCAAGAAGTTATACACAATACAGGAACAATGATTGAAAGAAATAAACATGCTTGTTCAAGTATCGGGTTACCAGTTGTAAGTTGCATTGTTAATGCTGATAAACAAACTGTAACCCACAACATGTGCGATATAAGAGTGAAGGAATTTTCAGAAATCTTGACATTATTTTGACGTATCAGTAATTTGCTTTCTGCAGATGATATTTCTTTTTTTGACTGCGGTATAGCTTTTTTACTATTTACTGCTTTCTTTATCGCAAGTATTGAACTTACAATCATGCAAAGTGTTAATATGGTATGGAGGGTATAAAAGATAATCGCAGATATGTCCTTAACGCGGGAAGGAACTGTAGCATAAGTCGTTACTAAGTTGAATGTACCAGATACTGCCTCCACAACCAATATAATGAAAGAAATTTGCAAGAACAACTTGTCAAAATCTACACTTCTTAACTTAATATTGAGAGCTGACTTCCACCTTGTTTGTGGCGCGATGCCACGCACCTCTCCATCATCTTCCTCTGAAGATAGCAAACTAACTTGCGATCCTGAACGCGATGATGAAGGTTCTTCTTCACTTAACATTAATTCACACCATACACTACGAAAACGATTGAGCTACTAGATCAAAAAGCAACACACTCAAACAACAGGCCTACATTGTAGCAGAAAAAACACTAAGGATCAAGTTAATTGTTTTAATTAGAATGCTTGTCCTGTAGATAACCCTCCAAAACAGCTATACCTTCATCGATCTCTTGTTGAGTAATTATCAAAGGAGGCACTATCCTGAGAACGTTACCACCTGCAGTGCTGGTTAGTAGTCCACGATCTATTAACCCGTGCATCAATTTTCCGCTATCAGTATTGACTTTTATCCCAATCATCAGCCCTCTACCTTTGACTTGTTCAATTACTGAGAATTTATTTGCTAACTCTTCTAGTTTTTTGCGTAGATATTGACCATTTTTAGCTACATTTTCTAGGAATCCATCTTTCAAAATTTCCTGAACTACAGTCATACCAATAGCTGTTGCAAGAGGGCTTCCTCCAAAAGTTGAACCATGCATACCGACACTCATAAATTGAGAGGCATTATCAGTTGCTAAAGATGCTGATATAGGGAAACCTCCCCCCAACCCTTTCGCAAGACAACATATATCAGGTGTTACGCCAACGTGCTCATAAGCAAAAAACTTTCCTGTTCTTCCGGAGCCACACTGTACACAATCAAAAATTAACAGCATATCATTTTGATCACATATAGCTCGCAACTCCTTCAGGAAAGAATCATCGAGTAAGTTTATTCCACCTTCCCCTTGAATAGGCTCTACCAATATTGCGCCCGTGTTTTCATTGATTGCGTTTTTTTACAGATGCAATGTCAGGATTTACACTATCAAACCACTCAACATATGGCTTAAGTAAAGGAGAGAATTTTTTTGGATCATTTGCTGAACACGCAGCATACGTCCTCCCATGAAAAGATCCTGTCATTGTGATGAATCTATAACGTTGATTGTTGCCTTTTCCACATTGATATGACCTTGCTATTTTTAGACAGCAATCTACAGATTCCGCTCCTGAATTACCAAAAAAACACTTTATCAGCAAAACTGATATCTACTAACTTTTGTGCTAACTTTATAGCTTCAGGTATTGTATGTAAATTTGATAAATGCCACAGTTTTTCGCATTGTGTTTTCAACGCATTCAACAATGCCGGGTGAGCATGTCCCAATGAACTAACTGCAATCCCTGCGTGGAAATCTAGATATTTTTTTCCATCGTGACCATACAGGTAAACCCCAGTACCATGTGAAAAAGTAACGCCAGTAGGTGCATAAACTGGTAAAATTGGTGAATTATTCATAATTAATACTCCAATACTCCAAAATCCGTAAATTGTGCAGTTAAGTTAATAACATAACAGCAGCTGACTATATAATATAATATTGTTGTATGTCAACTAAGAAAAAGTTTATAAATGAATGCCATATAAATATTATTTAATACTGTAAATAACTAGATATGAAGTACTTTCGCTTTTTATTGTTAACGTGTTTGGTATTTATTTTGTTTTTTTGCGGTTGGATATACGCATCTGTACTTGAAAAATGATTATTTATATGAGGTATCAAAGGAAATCAATGTAAACATTAAAGATATACTCGTTAATTCTGTTATCAATAAATATGCTCGATTGTTGGCAAAAGCTCCAAGTCATATGGGAACCAATACATACTATATGAATTTGCTAATTAAATTACGTGCTGAATTTTTAAAAGCTTTGAGTGGAGTCAAAGATTTTCATGTTATTTTGTATAATATAGATGGGAATATAATATTTTCTAATAAAAGTAGTGATGATATTGCAGATCAAGATTTATTACTTAGTTCAGAAGATATGAACTCATTGTTAAAGGGAGAATATGTAGATCATAAGGTAAGTGCCAGTGCGACTACCGCTTCAATATTCCCTATATTTTCGTTAGATGATCAAGATAACAATCCTTTGATGTTTTTAAAGATTGTTAAGGGGTCTGAAAATTTATCTAGTTTTATCGTAAATTTTTATACTATATTTCTATTGATAGTTGCATTAATTATTATCATATTTATAGTTATAACTTGGTGTATATATTATAGAAATACAAAGGTGTTGAGTAGACAGTATGATGCTAATTTGAAGTTAAAAGAGGCAAAAGAGATGGCTGAACAAGAAAATATCAGTAAATCGCAATTTCTTGCGAATATCAGTCATGAGTTGCGTACTCCGCTGAACTCTATTATTGGGTTTTCAGAAATGATGAAAAGCGAATCTATGGGTGCTATAGAAAATCCTCATTATAAAGAATACATAGATGATATACATAGTTCTGGTGTTCATTTATTGAGTTTAATTGATGATATTCTGGATTTTTCTAAGGCTGAAGCTAATAAGTTAGTTGTAGAGTTTGTGAAATTTGATTTGGGTAAAATTATATCTTCATGTTTTAATATGATGGTTCACAAGGCTGAGCAGGCAAAAGTAAGCCTTGAGAAAGTTCTACCTTCTGAAAAAGTGGTTATGGTTGCAGATCCTAAAAGGATGAAACAAGTAATAATTAACTTGTTATCTAATTCGATAAAATTTACTCCTGAAAATGGGGTGGTGAAATTAGTGGTAGAATATAATCTTAAAAATGAGGTTATTGTTGTTGAAGTGGTTGATAATGGTATAGGAATAGCACAACAGGATTTATATAAGGTAATGTCTGTTTTTGGACAAGTAGATAGTAGACACGCTCGTAAGTATGAAGGTACGGGATTAGGGTTACCTTTAAGTAAAAAGCTAGTTGAGCTTATGAATGGAGTGTTCAAGATAAAAAGTGAACCTAATTTAGGTACGATAGTAACATTAACTTTTCCTTATAGTAGTGATTTAGAAGAAAAAGGTTTCTGAAATCTGTTGTTATATGAAAACAATCTAGAAGTCTGTAGTTTATAGTATGATAGTTATTTTATATAAGGTCTAGGCATGATTAATTTTTGTACTCAAGAGACTTGATCTTTTGTATTACTAGAGAAGTCTTTCAAGTATGTGTAATCTGCATATTGGATATTTGGATGTTGATAATCGTGGTGTACATTATGTTTTAATCAAATATTTATTTTATAGATAGGTATACGCTTTTGGCTGTTGAGACACTCAAATTACTGCTTGCATTCCCTAAATATACAAGAAGTAATTTTTTTAATGGTATAATCAGTTTTATATCTACTTAAGCAGTTTCTGCTGTTTTAGAGATCGTGTTTTGTTATTAGTAGAAAAAGTGAGTTTTAAGAGTTGTCTAATAATTTGCTATTACACTGTCTGTAGGGACAGTGTTAAATTGAGTATCACATACTATCAATGGTAATAAGCGGGTGGACATAGAGTAGTCTTGCTTCTGAAAGTGTAGATATTATAAAGTATGCCATAATAATAGAAGTATAATTTGCGGCATGTGTGAATAGTTGACTAGTAATAGGGTATGCATTTTTTTATCTTAAAGAATAGCTTGTTAGCAAGTTGGTGTTAGTATTGTTGTTAACATGTAATCAAAAAATTAATGTTAAGCAAGTTGGCATTAATTATCGCAGCTTAAAAAGGAGTTGATTGCATCGATAGAATGTCTTGTATTGTCGAAAGTAATGGTAATTAAGTTGATTTGCTATTTAATAATTTTGTTATTTGTGAATTAAGTATTTTACAGTTGTGATAATATAGGACTATTATTGCTTAGTGTGCGTTATTGCATTGTGTCTCATTTTGAGTATTAGCGTATGTCAATTGTACTATTAGATCCTAAAACAATTAATAAAATTGCTGCCGGGGAAGTAATAGAATGTCCAGCAAGCGTAGTTAAGGAATTAGTTGAAAATTCAATTGATGCTGAAGCTACTTCTGTTAGTATAACTGTAGAATGTGGAGGACGTAATTTAATACTTGTTAGTGACGATGGTGTTGGAATTGAAAAAGAATGTATGGAAATTGCATTCGTTCGTCATGCCACATCTAAGCTTCCCGATGGTGATCTGACCAAGATCAAATCTTTAGGATTTAGGGGAGAGGGATTAGCTTCTATTGCAGCCGTTAGTAAAATAAAAATGATATCGAAGTACCAAGATTCTAAAACTGCATGGCTAATAATGTTTGAAGGAGGAGAGAAAACACAAGAGTTAACTCCAAATTCGCTTTCTTGTGGTACTTGTGTGGAAGTAAGGGATTTGTTTTTTTGCAATTCCTAATAGATTGAAGTTCTTAAAAACTGAAAAAAGCAGAAGTTCAATCTATTATTGATATAGTTAATAAATTGGCTATGGTTAACCATAGTGTTAAGTTTTCTTTGTCTGTTGATGGGAAGTGGATATTTAAATATTTAAAACAGCAGTCAAATATTGATAGATTGTCTGAAATAAAAAATTTGGGGCCGGAATTTTATAAAAATTCTTTACCAGTAAATGTTAAAGAGGGAGTAGTTACATTGACGGGTTATATTGGATTGCCTACATTAAGTCGTAGTAAGTCAAGCCTTATATATACTTTTGTCAATGGTCGTCCTGTTTACGATGGTATGTTAATAGGAGCAGTGAGATATGCTTATAGTGATTTTATAGAAAAAAATAAATATCCGGTTGTTGTATTGCATCTTGATATACCATGTGATCAGGTTGATGTTAATGTTCACCCTAACAAATCCGAGGTTAGATTTCAAAATAGAAAATTAATATATAAAATTGTAGTTGGTGCAATTAGAGATGTATTATCTATTAACATGCGTACAAAATTGAAATCTATTGGTAATGTTAAAGATGACCCTTTCATACGGGATAGTATTATCAAGGCGAAATATTTGAAAGATATTGATGGTAGTTTTTCTTCTGAGTTTTCTAGTGTACAACAATGTTTATCTAACAGTAGTGATGGACAAAAATGTTCTGCTGGTGATTTAAGGGCATCTAAAATAGATAGGCGACACTTTTATGAAGACTCTGCAGAAAAAGAAGTCTGTAGTTTTGATGCATATCGGGAAATCGATTTAATTAGTTCGTCAAATAATATCTTGCAACAGTTGCCTTCTATGAACGCAACCGATACGATTACGCCAGAATCGAGTGGCACGCTCGGAACAAAAAATAATAAAAAATTAGAAGGGTTGTTAATTGACGATTATCCTTTGGGTTGTGCTTTATGTCAAATACATAGTAGATACATTATATCGCAAACGCGAGATTCTATCATCATTGTTGATCAGCATGCTGCGCATGAGAGGTTAACCTATGAATATATGAAACAGGTTATGGAAAAAGAGGGAATAAAACGTCAGATACTATTGATACCTGAAGTTATTGAAATAGGTAGTAGTTGTGATTTGGAATTACTAATTGAGTATAAAGAAAAACTGTTGCAACTGGGTTTACTTATTGAACCGTTGAGTAGTTTGTCAGTTATAGTAAGAGAAGTACCAGCAATTTTTGGTAGTTTTGATGTTAAGTCACTTGTTACTAGTATACTTGATAGCATAGTGGAGGTAGGAGATACTTTATTTTTGGATGATAAAATCAAGGACGTATGTGGTACAATAGCGTGCTATAGCTCTATTAGAAGTGGTAGAAAATTGAAAGTTGCTGAAATGAATGCTATTCTGAGAAATATGGAAAATACATCACATTCTGGGCAATGTAATCATGGTAGGCCAACTTATGTTGAATTGAGTTTACTTGAATTGGATAAGCTTTTTGCAAGAAGATAATATAGTTATCAATGGATACTATTCTCACATAATAGTGAATTTATTGGATAAACTTTTGTGTGACATTAATACTTATTTTTTCTCATAAGTAATTATATACTTTTGTATAATTGTTTGTTTTGTATGCACTGTTCATAACATTGGAAATTTTTTAATACGGAAATAATGTGTACATCTGATGCTTTATTACGTGACTAAGTTTGTATTGAATAAGTACTTGTGTGGAATGACATTTTTGTGTGATTTTCCCAAGTTTATAAATGAGTTTTTGTGATTCAATAGTTCAAACTTATGTATCAAAAATCAATTTTATGTATTATAAGATGATTAGACAGCTCTATAACTTTCTGCATTTATTCATGACAGAATGGTTAATTAGGCCAAATAAATTGTATAAAGTTAAGTTTATCTGACTTAAAATCTGTAGCGTAATTAGTTATGAGCATTTAAACAAGAATTTTTTACTAATCAGTAATATTGCGTGTAGAATAAGGTTAATTAATAGTATATTAAAGCAACTTTATTGTTTGGGAGTCTTTCTATTTTTTTTAATGTCTCTAGTTCCGTTAGCGCTATTAAAACACTACTGATGCTTAAATTAGTAGAAGCAATAATTTCTTCAATTTCTACGGGACTGTGGCTTATATGCTGTAGAATTAAGTCTTTTGCGTTGTCAGTTTCATGAGAGCTTTTGTGTGCTTTTGTGGCATGATTGAAAAATGAATTTTGAATGTGGTGTTTATGATTAAATTGTAAACTTTCAGTTATATCTTTTGTAGATTCTACTAACTTTGCTCCATTTTTGATCAGGCTATTACTACCTCTACATCTATCATCAAATGGTGATCCAGGGACTGCAAATACTTCTCTGTTTTGGTTTAAAGCAAAATTTGCTGTAATAAGTGATCCTGATTGTATTGAAGCTTCAACAACAACTATTCCCAATGATAATCCAGAAATAATACGATTACGTTGTGGAAATAAATGTGCTTTTGGTGACATAGAAAATGGAAATTCTGTAATAATTAATCCTCCTTTGTCTATTATGGTTTTATATAAGTCTGTATTTTCTCTTGGATATACTATATTAATACCATTGCCCATTACAGCAATCGTAGGTAATTGTTGGAAAATTATGCTATGTGCTGATTTATCTATTCCTCTTGCCAGTCCTGATACTATAACAAAGCCGGCATTAGCTAGTTCATATGATAATTTGTAAGCAAAATTTTTTCCATTAATTGATGGGTTGCGACTACCAACTATACCAATGATGTTTTTTGTAAGTAAAGATAAATCTCCTAACGTTGTCAGAACTGGTGGATAATCATGAATATTGCGTAAAACTTCTGGATAGTCTTTGTTGAATACTGTAATTATTTTTCCTCCGATCTTGTGCGTATTTTCGATTTCTAATTCAGCTTCTTCAATGGAGCATATAGTGTGGGTTTTATTATTGACTTGAGATCTTTTTATTAAATTTGGTAAAACTTCCAATACATTCTGACAAGTTTTATATAATTTAATTAGTGCAGAAAATGTTGATGGTCCGATGTTTGGTGTTCTTATTAATCTGAGACATGATACCAGATCTTGATGAGACAGTTCTTTTTGAACGTGCATAATTGAGTTCATTAATTAATATGTTAATATAAATTAGGATATTAATTATAAATAATCAAATAATTAGTAGATGTATTCTGCAAATATTTTTGATGCTTATATTTGTAATTGAAATAGGAGTTATTTTTGCTTTTTATAGTTCCTGTTGTGAGAATATTTTCTGACATGTAAAGAGTAATTGCGGGCAAGCTTTTCAATTCAATTATTATCTTGCTAGTGGGTTTATGGTATATCATTGGTTAAGTTATATGTTATAAAAGTTAATATCAAAGAATAAGTTTACCGTATTTAATGGGTTTTTGTTGTTAAGAAATAGTTATGTTATGATTTTTTAAAATATCAATATAGTGTGCTGCATTTTTAATTTTTTTATTCTTGCTACTACGAGAATAGTAAGTGATTGATGTACGTTGTATGTTAAATATTTTTAATAAAGTATTTATTAATTGATTTGCCTTACTAAACAACGGTTTTTATGTTGTTTTAAAAGTTACGAAATCTATCAATCGTGTTTACTGACAATCATGCGAAAGTTTAGAGTAAATTCTGAAAAGTGCAATACTCAATTGTTTTAGAGCAGTTAAAACAGATGTAATATCTCTAGTGAGTGTAGCGCAACGCGTATGCTATTCAAAGGAGCAACGCGTCAAGTTTTAAATGTGAACCCAGTGCCTATCGCATTTCCTTTACGAGTATATATTCCAACAATCAAAGTGTAATGTGTTACCAAAATGCCTTACTTTAGCTTTCCTAAAATTAATGATATATTTACTCCACCAAAGCCAAAAGAGTTAGACATAGAGTAATTAATTCTATGCTCCTGCGCGCTGAGTGGTACAAGATTTAATTTTGGATCTTCAGAAGACTGATGTAAGTTCAGTGTAGGAGGTACAATTCCTGTGTTCATAGCAAGTATACAAAATATTGCTTCAACACTTCCTGCTGCACCAAGTAAGTGACCTATAGAAGATTTCGTTGATGATATTGGGGTTTTATATATATCATCTTTAAACACTTTTCTTATTGCTTGAATTTCTGCGCTGTCCCCGAGGGGGAGTGGAAGTACCGTGCGCATTTATATAGTTTATAGATTCTGAATTTAACTTAGCACTAGACAAAGCTAGCTCCATGGCTTTTGCTCCTCCTTTTCCTTCTGGGTGAGGTGCAGTTATATGGTATGCGTCTGCAGTCATGCCATGCCCTAGCAATTCTGCATATATTTTCGCTCCGCGTTTTTTTAGCGTGTTCATAGTTCTCCACTACCACTATTCCAGACCCTTCCCCCATAACAAAACCATCTCTTTGTTTATCCCAGGGGCGCGATGCCAATTCCGGAGTATCATTGAACCTTGTTGATAGTGCTTTTATAGAGGAGAATCCAGCAAATCCTAAACGACACAATGCACTTTCCGCCCCACCTGCTATTACGACATCTGCCTCACCAGATTGTATAACTCTCGCTGCATTGCCTATAGCTTGTGCTCCTGTCGCACATGCGGTTACACCCGAATCACTTAATCCTACGAATCCGTATTTCATCGATATGTGACCAGATAATAGATTAATTAAACTTGCAGGGATGAAAAAAAGGGCTAATCCTTTTCGGTCCACGCTCATGTAAACAAATAGTAGTTTTTTCTATAAATGGTAGCCCACCGATTCCAGACCCTACCATTACACCTACTCTACTGTGGTCAAGAGCCTTATAATCTAATAAGCCAGAGTCATCCACTGCTTGAGTTGCAGATGCGATACCAAAATGGATAAAAGTATCCATTTTTTTTATTTCTTTTTTCTGGAATAAATCCTGCTGGATCAAATGTATAATCTTCAGATTCAGATTTCATCACCACTTGACCACCTATTTTACACTCGAGATCTGATGTATCAAACCTACTGATCTTCCTTATGCCAGACACTCCTCTGCACAGAAAATCCCACACCCTCTCTACATTGCTGCCTATAGGAGTTACTAACCCCAACCCAGTAACCACGGCCCTCTTGAGTGTCATAATGGTCCTACAATTAGTTCTACTTTGATAGCTTTTTGCGAATATACTCCTCTATCTTGTCTATAGTTTCAAGTCCTTGTGCCTCTTCATCAGAAATCTCTATAGAGAAATGGTCCTCTAAGCACATCACCAGATCCACGAAATCAAGACTATCGAGATTCAAGTCTTTTGCTAAATTAGTACTACCAGAAAGAGTAGCTTTTTGTTCATCTTTAAGCTTTAAACAGTCAATTACAATTTTAATTACAGTATCTTTTATAGACTCTTCCAACCTTTCATCATTGCTTTCCATAATTTATCCATTAAAAATTAAAACTACACATATTAATTAAACATAAATTTGCAAGAAATGAATGCAATAAACACTACTTTAACGCACGCAATGTTAAACTCACAATATAATAACTTAGAAACCTAATAAAGTAAAATTTTTGTAATACCTTTTTTAAGTCGAAACAAAAACCATACCTACCTTGTGTAATATATAACATATGGGTATAAGAATCAACCTATTTAATGTGAATATGGCTATAATTTATGATGCTAATCTATTATTTTTGGAAGTGATTCTGGTGAATTATAGTTGTTTTATACTGATTGGTTGTGTTGATAAGAATAAACATGCTTTGTAATACTGCTGTGTATGTAAATGCTATGAAGTAAATATTAAATTGTTAATACATTGAGTAAATTACTATATCTGCTGTAATCTATTCTAACATAGTAGTCAACTACTCGATACAAGAGACTAGTAACTGGCCATCTATAAGGTTGTCATGCAGTAGTGACTTGATAGAGTTTTTATATTTCTGATAAAGCGTATACTATACTTCGTAAGTCATACATGTTAATGATGTTTGTTTAACATCTACCTCCGATATTTTTTTCGTACACTGCTTTGGCCTTTATATTCATTGCTTGATTTTCTTTTTCTTGATTTGTACGTTCTTTCAATAGTTTTGTGTCCTAGAGCATTGTGTGCTACTTGGACAGCATTGCTATTATGTGGGATACCTCTTTCTGTTGTTGAAGAAGTGGATAGATTCACAGGAGCGTAGTCCACTATGGCCAATTGTGATGTAGATGCTTGAGTTTCTTGAGAATGAACTTTGTCAGTATTGTCAGGACTAACAAATTTACTGTAACCGGTTTGATTACGCTCTAGGTATTCGGCTGCACTGACTAGGAGTAGCAATGGATTGATTAATTCTTGGGCAGTAAGATTTGTTGGAGTAGAATGTGGTGTTGATATTTTACACTGTTGCGAAGCATCATCTCTTGCTTTACTAGGAGTATGATTAACAGGATTACCAGGTACGTTGTGATAATCTAGATTGCTTTTTACATGTCTAGCTTCAGCAATTACGAGTGGTAATGTGTCGCGTGGTTTTTGAATGATGGATGGATTTGTTGGATTAGAGTGCGATGCTAATGTTTTCCGCTGAGGTTCATTACTGCTTGCTATCAGTGATACATCAACAGTATATGGCTTACTAAATATACCTGAATAATCATTATTACTGATTTCACAATTCTTTGTTTCACTGGTATTGAAAAAATATTCGATAGTGTGCCTTTGTGAGCCTTTGCTAAAAGTGATAGAAGCACGCTTAGCTTTTATTTGTGCACCAGGTAACAATATTCTATTCAAACTCCTTAGACTTTGATTAAAATGTCTGTGCAACTGTATAACATTTATTGCTGCTAGATGATCATTGCGATCAAAATTCGTCGAAATTTGTATGAGTTCTAACTTAGTGAAGAAACTGATGGCACATAGTAGATTATTGTTTAAAAATAGGTATTTCACTTTACTGACGGAAGCTAGACTATCTACTGTATGTTTAAATTCTAAATGACAGATCTTTAAGTCTTCAAAGTAGCCATTTAGGCATAGTGCATGTAGCCTACCGAATGTGTTTAAGCAGTGCATAAAATATATAGTCTCATGTATCCAGAGTGGATTTACATTCATCTTTAAAATTAATAGGTTTGGTAAATTCATGGCAATATAGTACAGTTGGGATAGCAAAAGACCACCGTTTGCTTGAGATATCATGTCACTACTATCTTCCTGTATCCCTGCTATTAATCTTAGGAAACTGCGTTTATGAGTGATATCTTTTCTTATACTAGTTTCCAGGTGGATCAGGTATAAAACATATGTCATATACCTTGTGTGTAGTACTATTTGGTCTGCAGTGTACCTATTGGTAACATCCGTATATTTCCTGCTAACTGTGTCCTGATGTTTAGTAAATTGAACAGCCAGTAAAAAGTGTTTTGCACAAGTAGGGTAACAAAGATCCGTTGTACCTAGTATTTCACTCAATATCTCTTCTAGATTCACATGTTTGGCATCGTATAACATAAGGTATATATTTATAAATATATGAAATATATTAGTTTTTTAATAAATTTCAATATATTTTTTAACTATTGTATAAGATTAGCTCGTTTATTAGTATATCTTGCGACAGAAATGTGGTGTTGATATGTCTAAAATGTTTGTATTATGGTAAAAATATCTTAACTGCTTGGTGTATAAATATACTGAATTAGTGGAATCTTGACGCAATTAATCTACCGGTTTGTATATTTCATATTTATCAGATGGACTTATAATTTTCCTTTTACATATATGTAGTAAAAATAACATTATCTCAATAAATGATAATCCTAGATTTCGTTAATATTATTTTAGAAATTATGGCTTTGTTATATTTTAAAGTTGTTTTTTGTTTGATAAGCATACCATAGTGTGATTATTTGCTACTAGCATGGAGTTTTTTGTAGATTATAGAACGAATGATTTTCAATAAAATATTATTTTCTATAATAAGAATTTGTGGTTTTTATTTTTTATCTGTGATTTGTCATCTGTATTATTTCTACATCCTTGCTATGGGTAGCTGTTTTGTAAGAATAAGCATGCTGGTATGTAAAGCAGTTCATGTTTTTTTCCATATCCTTGTTTCTATAAACGCACTCCGGATTATGGGCTTTAGTTGTTTATTAGGAAAAATACTTTTTCATTTGATGCCTGTTGACTATGTTACATTTATACAAAGGTTTGCTGTCGCTATGAGAGCAACTATTTAGTTAAGCGCAATATAGTTAAAGTATAAATAAAGTTACTAGGATGTGTTCAATGATAAATTTATAAGCATTGAATTTGTTATATTGGTTAATACATGCATTTTATTGTTAACATAAAATCATTGTGAAATTGTATGTGATCATGGTCTTTTATGGAAGATCGTTTTTGATTTCATACTGCTTTTCTGATATAATTCCTTGTGCTACATCATTTTTGGCATAGTACTGATTGGTGTATTATATCATTATAGAATTTACATCATAATATTTTATGAGAATTGTGTAACTTTTATTTTAGCTAGAAACATAATTAGGATTATTTCTTAATATTCCATAATAGTTCTTTTAGTTGATAAATTCTTATATAACTTGATTTGGAGTACATATAAGTTCTGAATTTCTGGTGTGGTATTGGTATAAATGTTCTAAACAGATAACCATTTATATTAAAAAGGTTAAGTTATTTTATTGTAACACCACGCTGCTACTATGGTTAATGTTTAGATGTACTAGTTGTGGCAGCATACATATTAATCTATTTTTTAGGACCTTCTTTACTCGGTTTTTCTATTGTAGTACTACTACCAAGGCAAGTAGAAATAGTTTCTTTTCCTGCTGTGTTGCCATGTGGTATTATTTCTTTTCTCTCTGATGGCGCTTTTACTTTTGCTCTGTAATGTCATCTGATATTACTTCTTACAGCTGCTGATAGTTCTTCACTTCATAGTGTACTTAGTATGAAACTTAAAACTTCATTTGGTAATATGTTTCCAAGTGGTAGATTTTCACTCTATGATTTGGTGGTATATGTTGATCTACTCGAGGTTTCTTAGTATGTAACTTTTTTATGCATAGACCTCCTAATTGATGTTTTTAGGTTAAGTTTACTGCAAAGTGATGTGATTATTATATAAAGTGTAAAAATTCATTTCTGTTATTTTTTTGTTTGCATTTATTTCTAATAAATATACTTAAATATTGATTTTAACTATAATAGCAAGAGCATTTATGGTAGACTTTGATATATTTCAATGAATTTAATTTGTTTATGCTATTATAAACCGGATAAGTGTATTGAATCGCAGCTGTTATATTGAACTCTTTTTTAGTGGTTACCTCAGTTCTTGACGAATTTACTGTGGTTTTACTGTGATATTTATATAACACTTATGTTTATTGTGGTGTCGTTGTTGTTAATATACAAATTTTATCGGAAGTGCCTAGCTCTCCTGTAAATTCCATTCATATTGTTATCAGTACTATCTAGGTATTTGGAATTTATGTTTTTTATCTATCCTGTATTCTTAATATAAGTATTTGTGTATAGTCGTGATTACTAAAATATATATTGTTGTTAATGCGAGTCTTGTGCATGTTGAGAGATTATTTGTAGGTTGTATTAATAATATTAATATTGCAAACGTATGCTTAGACTCCAATATAAACATCGATCAAGTTATTTAAAGATATTATGAGGGTTTAGTATAAGAAAGTTATACGTGAACATTGTCGAATATGATTATTTTTTATTATGTATGAAATAGTGTTTTTTGTACTCAAAGCTCTATCGATGAGGGCATTGTTGTTGCAGTCAAAGAAAAATCAAATTGGATTAGTCATTTAGATATATTCAATTATCTTTTATGGCGTATTGCATACTCTCCTAAAATTGCCTGTATTGTGTAAATTAATAACTAACTTGAAAAGTGACAGTATAGCACAACACACAATTGTTCATATATATTTTATATTATTAGCTTATACAATATTTTCTATAGTAAAACAGAGATAATTAGTATGTTGAATAACGATGTTACTAATTTGCAGCGTGAAAATAAATGTTTGGTAAGTGAAGCTCGAGTGAGTTGTGGTAGTAATAGCAATACACCATTATCAGAAAAAGAGGTTTTAGCCTTAGAAAAAACGAAAACAAAAGGTATATCACATAGTCTTATTGGTCATTTGAATGCGATATTGGCTTGTGCATCAAGAACTGGTGATTTCTCTTGTTTTTTTGAAGAGGTATTATTGCTTTTGCAATGTAAAGGAAAAAGTAAAATTAAGACGGATTCCAGTTTTGTTATATTCCTAGATGAAGGAGGAACATATAGTATTCTACGTTCAGTTGAATCAATAGGGTTAAACAGTTCTCTGAAGGAAGGATCACGGGGTCGTGTCACTGTGTGTGATCTTGGAAGTTTAGCATTAGTCTTTCCCTGTGGTTCCGTACAAAAACAACTATTGCTTCAATTAGTTTTTAACAGTGTTCTTAAGAGACCAGATACTTACGTAAGAACGTTTTCTACTGAGTATGTTGGTTACAAAAATGTGGATTATACAGCACTAGGACCAAGAGTCAACGCGTTGCAGTATGCATTAAAAAATGAAGATGTAAAATCATTAAAATGTATATGCAATATTTTAAAAGCGAAAGAATGTCATAGTATACTAAAACAAGTAGCTACTGATGCATTGCGTAAAGTAATACAGGAAAAATCTGAAATTTCTGATAATTTTTTAGAATGTGTTGATTGTTTGTTAGGCGCAGTAGTTTATAATCTTGAATTAAGTGCTAGAAAGAATTTCCAAATGCTAGCGCAGTTAAACAGTTTTACTGAAGTAATCTGTAGTAATGAAGAATTGTTGAAAAGTGTATGCAATTTATCATGTGAGAATATAGTAAGGACTGCGTGTTTAGTTGATTTTGAAAACAAAAGGATAGTACAGTCAAACCATTTAAGATCTGATCTATCAAAAGTAGGCCATAGTGCTTGTATTGGTAAGATTATGAATATGAATTATGGCCCTGACAAAGACAGCGGTTTGTCTATATTAGTAAGGAATGATAATGTTAGATTATTAAGTTATGTGCTGCGTAAATATTCTGTTGATATTAATAAACAAAATGGATACGGTTATTCGGTATTGCACTTTGCAGCGATATATAATGCGGAAAAATGCATAAGATTTTTACTTGATACTTACCCGCAGATTATGCCACTACCCGCAAAATCTGGTTTAACACCTCTACATTTGGCTGCAGGATCTGATGCATTTAGATCACTGAAGTTACTAGTTCAGCGTTTTCCATCTTATGTATTTATTAGAGATAACTTTGGCAGAAGTATTGCACATCATGCAGCTTTGGGTGGTCATGTGGCTAATATGCAGTGTTGTGCAGATCTTGGCATGAATCTTAATGATCAAGCTGTTGTACGGAATCATAATGGAGAAATTGATGAACTACGAAGTTCTGCTAGAGCCTGTACACCTTTGCACTTTGCAATTGAAGAATGTCATTTGGACCTGGTTCAATACTTAGTCTATAACTGTAATGTTGATTATTTCATTAAAAATAACGAAGGATATACACCTATAACATCTGTGGATTGTAAGGGGAATACTCTAGTACATCAATGTGTTATGCAGGGTAGATTTAATCTGTTGTTAAATATTTTATTTCTGGGTTGGGAGAAAGTTGTGCCTGCACGCAATCATGCTGGCTATACTGCTTTTGATCTTGCTATTGAAAATGGTAGACTAGATTGTGCCTTTTTATTGCTTGATTATTGTATGAGTGATAGATCAAGTACTAAAATTTATGGAATCAAGATTTTTGAATGTAAAGACAGTTGTGGCAATACTTTATTACATCAAGCTGTTCGTGCTTGTAACGTTGAATATGTAAAAAAAATATTATCTTATAAAGATGTTAGTTTAATGTCTTTAAATAAGTGTCAAGAATCTCCATTAGATATTGCAATAAAGATGCGCAATGCTGAGATTATTAGTCTCTTGCTAGCAGATAAAAGACAAAGGTTGGTTGCTAAGGATGGTATTAGCTATGTCGCTAAATTAATAAGTAGCGAATTAATAACAGCAGGAATTTATCGTATTATTAGCGACAGGCAGCTAAAGAGAGAAAAGTATTCTGTTAAAAAACTACTTATATTATCGGCACTAAGCTCTGTGATAACAGTAGGCGCTCTGATACTTGCTAAACTCATGGCTGGTAGCGCAAGTATAAACGCACTAATAAATGCTGAGCTATTGAGCACCATAACATCTTGTGTACTTATGGTCTACATGATATTGCTCTCCATGGTCCTAAATATCCACCTGTACAACAAACTCGCAGAGCGAACCGATCTCTTCAATATTGCAGCAAATACAAACAACTCAGAGTGCACTAAGCACGCACACAGCCCAAGCTCTGCTAACAGCGCTAACGAAGGACTAACACCCTCAAGGTCATCCGGTTCAAAACCAGCATCCATAAAAAGCGGCGACAGCACACAATGCGCGCACAGCATAGACCCAGGAATAACACATAACGCCGACACACAATGCACACAAGAATTAGATACTGTACTCCTAGAAGAATACAAAGGAGTGGGACCAGCACATTGTTCCACCGTCTTACCTTAGCTTCTCCTCAGTGAACAATACATGCTTCCTTGCCACGGGATCGTACTTGCTAAAAGAAAGCTTATTAATTAACTTCTTAGGATTACGCTTCTTTACATAGAAAAACCCAGTTTTCGCACTGCTCACCAGCTTCACAAGCAAAGTAGAACCTTTTTTTAGCCATAAAAACAAATAACTAAGTAAATACCAGGCGAGTATAGTAATAAATTTGTTTGGTAGTCAAGTAATTATTTGGTACTAAGAGTAAGTAGTTTATAGGTTTATTAATTAGCATATTTGTGAGTAACATGAATTATAACTATTTGTATTTCTTTTTTTTGTCAGATTAAGATATAGGTAAAGGTTTGTCTTTGGTTGGTTTTGTTAATATGATTTATATTGGTATATGTTAGTTTCTTGGTTTCAGATTTTAATAAAGATTATAGGGAAGGTTTTACCTACTAGGTTGATCAGTACTTTTTTTAGGTATTGGGTATTTGCCAGCATGGCAAAGTCATTGGACTGCTGTGGTGTGTTTGTTATTAGGTTATATATTATTTTATTTAATATATGGTATGAATTATATATCGTATGGGTTAATAGTAACGTCGGCAGTAGTTGCTTCGTTTTTTTTTAAAATATCATTAGGCCTTTTTGTAATAGCGATGATATCAATTTTTGTATTTCAATCCAACAGTTCTGCTGATGATAGAAGTGATGTTATAGTTGTACAAATAGCACTAGGGCAACTTCTAGTAGTGGCATTATCTATGCCTGCGATACTTGCAATATATAATTACTTGGCAATTCTTTATAGAAAGATATGTCAAGGTGTTTTTTATATGTCCTGCTTGGTTTAATGATTTTATGCATTTTTTAATATTTTTTTTAATACCTTTTGTAGTGTTTAATATTATTGAAATAATAAAACCTTGGCCTATTTCTAGTTTGCAGATATTATATAACAATTGTCTTTCAATAGTGTCCGAAGGATTAATATTGGTTGTATATACGCTGATAGTGATGTATCTTGCTGCATTTATATGTTTTGATCTGACTGTTCATGATGCAGTTGCTCTTAATAATTACATCTTTACTTTGATAAAGTTCAGGTAAAATATGAATATGATAAAAAATTATAGTGTAATTTTACTTTTTATAGCCAGTTTTGTTGCATTGTTTGTAGCTTATGTTGCTCAATATTTGTTTATGATGCTTCCCTGTAAGTTATGTGTATATGAGCGTATTCCATACTTTATTGTTATGGGGTTATTCTTCATATACTTATTCAAACCGCATAACGTGATTTTTTTCTCTATGTGTTTATGTTATATTTTAAATATACTAATCTCAGGCTATCACGTTGCTCTTGAACATAGTTGGGTAGCGGATGTTATAGGATGTGCAGATAGTGTGGAGTCTATTACTTTTGATGGTCTAAAAAATGCCCTATTGAATACAAATTTTGTGGTATCTTGTGGTAACCCTAATGTTGTGTTTATGGGATTATCTATGGCTGAATGTAATCTTATATATTGTTTACTGTGTTTAGTGTTAGGTATTGTCTTATTTGTAAAGCAGTGTGTTGGGAGAGATAAGTGTGTATGATCTTATTTGAACGCATTGTCGGTTATTGGAAAATGTGATTTTATATGTGTTCATTGGTTTGTTGGTTTGTAAAGTACTATGTTGCAAAAAGATAATTTGTTAGAGCAGGTCATTCGAGTAAATCATGCTGGGGAATATGGTGCAGTATGTATATATGCAGGCCAGGAATTAGTTTTTCGTAAGCTACCTGTTGGGGATAAAATTACCAAAATGAAAGAACAAGAACAGCGTCATTTTAGTTATTTTGATTCTGTAATGAAAAATAAAAGGGTGCGTCCTACGATTTTTTTGCCGTTATGGCATGTTATGGGAGTTATGCTAGGCATCACAACAGCTTTAATGGGTGAAGACGCTGCTATGGCTTGTACTGTTGCTGTTGAGGATGTTATAAGTGATCATTATCAGACTCAAATAACAACTTTGGACGACGGTGAGTTAAAAGATAAAATCATACAGTTCCGTAATGAAGAGCTAGAGCATCAGGATACTGCCATGTGTCATAATTCCAACAGCGCAATGAACCATAATATATTATCTTTTTTTTTATAAAAAAAGCTTGTAAAATTGCTATTGGCATTTCGAAGATAATATAAAGCTTTTGTTGACTATTTGTAGTAAAAGTTTTTGATTATATCCTTCTTAAAATGTTTATGTTTTTTTATAGTTTGAGTAGGGTAGACAATACTGATGAGTAGCTAAGCGATATGACATGAGACAGAAATTTTTTTTAGTATTGAAGGCATAGATCATACGGGAGTATAAATTATTGTACAATTGGAATTTGTGGACGTGTGTGAGAGTTTTTTTTGATTAGATTCAAATAAGTTAAATTTAGTTTGTGTGCATTTTCAGTAATGGATTAGGATTAACGATGGAAAGTGTTTGTGAGATAACATGCCCGTTAGAAAACTGTTGAGTAATTTTTTGTAATATTGGTTTGTAATTAGTAAGTTTTTGTTAGATAGGTCTGTTAATCTTATATTTCGCTGGCTTATATGACTATGCTACTCAGAACTACAATATCAGGAAAATGTTGTAAGCCACATAACCTACTTGTTGCTATAGAATATTTCTCCAACGGAGTGTGTGGTATTTTATTTTTATGTTCAGTAAGTTTGAATTAAATTTAGCATATCCATCCTCCACCTAACATCCTATCTTGATTGTAAATGACACATGCTTGACCAGGAGTAACTGTACAATAGCTATCTTGCAATAGTACTGTCGCTTCATTACCGTTGTCACTTGGGTAAATAATTGCTGTACTGCCTACATGGGATGATCTTAGTTTTACTTTAACATTTAACCCTTCATATGGAATTTTATCTTTGATTAACCAATTTATTTCTTTTATGTATAGTTTATTTACCAACAACGCAGACTTTGGTCCAACTGTTACCTCGTTAGTATCTGGGTTTAGTTTTATTACATATAATGGTTCTTTAGAAGATAGTCCTATACCCCTTCTTTGCCCTATAGTAAAATTTACTATACCTGTATGTTCTCCTAATATGTTTCCACTAATGTCTATAATATTCCCTTTCTTTATTGCTTGTGGTCTTAGTTGTGAAATTACATTTTTATATGTATCTTTAACAAAACATATATTTTGGCTATCTGGTTTGTCTGCTACTTGTAAGTTAAGATGTTTTGCTAATTTTCTGATATCATCTTTTTTGAAAATTTCCTAGCGGAAATCTAAGAAATTTTAATTGTTCTATTGTTGTTGCAAATAAGAAATAACTTTGATCTTTTTTTAAATCTTTGCTGGAGTATACGTATATGTCGTGATCTTGTTCTATTTTTCTAATATAATGTCCGGTAACTAAAACATCTGCACCAAGTGATTTTGCTGTATTAAGTAAGTCTCTAAATTTTATAACTTGATTGCATCTTATACATGGTATAGGAGTTTTCCCTTGTGTATATGTATCTATAAAGTTCTCAATTACCTCTTCTCTAAATACCTTTTCATAGTTAAGAGTGTAGTGAGGAAATCCAATGCTTGCCGCTACTTGTTTTGCGTCTCTTACGTCTTGATTTCCACAACATGCCCCTTTTGCACTGTTGTTATTATGTAGTTGTAAAGTCACTCCAACAACCTTATATCCTAATTTATGAAGTAGTGCTGCTGCCACTGAACTATCTACTCCTCCGGACATTGCAACAACTGCAGTTGTTGCTAATGGGGATTTTCCATTGACTAGTGGGTCTATTTTAAAATAATCGAGCATGGTTTACAAAACATTTTCTGGTATTATATCATGTAACTTTTGTCGATAAAGTATATAATTAATTTACATTAGTTACTTTAAGGTAATGAGGCGTTATGGATTTATATTCATGTAGAAAATGTATACAGTTTGATATTTAATGTAAGTAATCTAGGGACGCATTGTTAGTTAAAGAGATATGAAAGGTAGTATATAGCTTACGATAAGTTGCCAGAAGTTTATTTTGATGGTTCCAAGTTTAGTGTGATATTAATAATCTTATTGGTTTTACTATGTGAGTTGGTGTTGTAACCTTATTTTTAAGATAATGTTTGTGTGGATATATATAAATTTATAGTATATAGGATCACTGGCATTCTGGATACGGTAAGTTGGCTCGCATTGTTGTTAATGGCATATAAGTGTTGTAACTTTAGTGTGTTCCTGGTTTGGATTAGCCAACAGAATAGTGTTTCGACATGTCGTGGGTGTATTTATTTTAATTCTCAAGAAAGATCGACTATTAAAAAAAATCATTATTGCTAAGGTCGGTGTTTGATTCGTTTGTGTATGACAGTTTTTTTTAATATTTCTTGTACATCGTGATAATGTATTTGGTGGTCATCTATGAGTTGATTTATTTTTTTTATTATACCTGAATTCTTGATCTCTAATAACTTATCTTCTTTTATGTATTGTTGTATAGTAGCATTACATTCCGTAATATCGTATAGGTATAAACCATCTGAATATGGTGTTCTATTTATAAATACTTGTGTTATTATTGCTATAAGATGTGTTGATAGTATGCTGAGAATAGATTTTTTATGTGGAAATAGTACTGCGATTGACTCTAGTGCACATGAACACGAAATTGCATCAATGAAAGCTATGACTGGTAACCCCATGTTGATGCATATAATGGCTGTTTGTATTAAATTTATACTATTAAAATTGCCTAACAAGATGATATCCGCTGCTTGATTTTTAATAAATGTGGGTTCAGCTTGTGATAAATTGTATGTATTTATTAGAGAATTATTTGATTTTGGGATGGATACATTATTATCACTGAAAATTACAATATGTTTTTTTTGATTATTATTAATTTCTTGTAATATCAATGGTATAGTGTGATTGCTGCTATTGTATGTATTTCCGGTAAATAGTAGTAACCCTTTTGGTAATTTGTTGATCATTATATCTAATTCTTTTTCAAGCTCTGATTTCACTATAGGTTCATTTTTTTACAATATCAACTGTGAGTTTAAAATTCTGGTTACTGTATGAAGTGTGTACATGTAGTTGGTAAGAATCGTTGAAGCTTAATGTTGTATTGAAAAAACCTTGAGTTTTGTATATATCATATTCTTCTGTCTTTAATATTGATTTTATAATTTCTTCTATTTCTAGCGTAGACAAGCTTTTTTGTTTGAAGAAATTCTATATTATTATATTTTCTAATAGCTGGCGGATTATTGGGGATCAAGTATAAATAATCAGAAGAATACCCGATAGAAGACTGAATTAATTGGTTAAAAAGTAACATATGTTGCTGATATAGTGATGCTTTATTCTAAGTTTACAATTTAGCATAAAATTTATTTTGTACCACATTGTATATGAAATATGAGATTATTTTGTGCAAGAGTGTTGCAATATAATCACATAAATCATGTGTAAGTTGTTTTAAGGGTAAGAATAGTTATGGTTTTATGTATACTGAGATTGGTATGTTGTGTACGAGTGCTTTTTAATAGTTGGATGCTCTTTTAAGCTCCAGGCATTAAACTGTAACAGTTAGTAACTACTTCGATAGTTAGGGGTGATATAATATAACATTCTATAAGTGTCAATCTGTAGGTATTGGGTAGTGAGATATCACAGGTTTTATATAGAAAGTAATTTATAAGATATTGAGTTAATCAATCAATTGACATATTTACTTATGAAATGCCTGAGTAAAAATTCAAGTAGTTTTATCGAAAATATTTGATTACAATTTCTGTTATGTCTGTATTTTCCATATGTAAAACGTAGCATTATTATAGATAATGTTAGTTTCGTGATAATAACAATGGTTTTCTATGATATGTATGTGTAAAAGTTATCAATAACAAGTTTTGTTATATTAGTTAATAAGCAACTCATAAGTTCCTATCTGGCTTAGCTTGTAAATGTTTATTTTGGTATAGTAAATATTGCGAAGTATTATTGGAAATGTATTCTATTTTGTGAATCGATTTAATACTAGCAATATCTGTTGTAAATGTGAGATTAAATTGTTTATAAGTGTTCATGTGTTTTATAGATATCAAAGTAAATAGGATCTTGTATTTATTCAATGTATTATTGTACGTGTTATCTTTGATACAACTACGCCACTATGTAATTCCGCCTTTGTAAGGGTTCAACGTATTTATATGGATTTGCCGAATCTTGATCTATCAAATCAGTATCCAGTATACCTTGATCTTGATAGGTGGTATATAATAGCCCATGGGATATGAAATCTGGTAACTGATACACTAAGCTATTTCTGTTTTTAAGTGCAGTACGTAATACTTTTAGCTGCATATGCTTGGCTGTTTTTGTTTTCTTGGTAAGTTGTTTCATAGCGTTTGGGAAATCTAATTTAAATTTTATATCTTTATATGATATATAACTGTATACGTTTCCTGGTGTTGATGTCATTGTAAAAGTTAGTGAAGTATTTATGTGATGTATTGCCGGTTTGTCAAAAGCATTCTCTTCATATATAGGCAGTTTCTCGAGTTTAACTTTGCATTTTATGGTATGGCTGTTTATTACTTTTATTGATATGTGTGGTGTAACGTTCCATAGAGCATAGCTTTGCTCATTCCCTTCTGGATTAATAATTTTGCTTACTATATTGCGTATGAAACAAATGTATCCTTCTTGATTAGCATGCGTTACTAATTCGTGAATTATGTTTTTTTTGGGGTATTATATCTTGGGATAAACGTTTAAAAATTTTCTTTAATGGCTTTGATTGTGCAAAAATATCTTCTAAAAATGTGGCTGTTAGTGTTCTAGGACGGAACTCTGAACAGTTCATTGGCGAATAGATGGTTAATTTTAAATTTTTTAGATACTTAAAATGTGCCTTTTCCGACTTAGTGACTGGATACGTACAGTGCTGAAATAATTGTTGTTGGATCTTTGATTCGTCGAGTTTTTTATCATTAACTATGATGTAGGATCTGGACAAGCCATGTAATCCCATTGTCCCATTTATAATGTCATGCTTATCTATATCAGCAAGCATGACTCGTGGCATATCTACATTTGATAAAGTGGATAAATATTGTTCTATAGGATTTGTTTCTGTAGTCTGAAATTTATAATTATTGATGATGTAATAAAGTATCGTAACGGCTATCAATATCAATACAAGGATTAGCAGTGTTTTTAAAGATGCTGATAGAATGTGTGTATTGTTCATAAACTAAGTTTTTAATAATATATTAAAAACATTAAATTAAAAATATTAAGTTATTATAAAGTAAAATTTACATAACACACATATACATTTTAATTATTATAGATATTATTAATCTTAAAATACTATTTTCATAGATGATTATTTTATTAATCATTTATTTAATAGAAGGGTATGAGGCTAACTATTGGTGAAATTACTGTTGAAAATATAAGGAATACTGGCTTCCATTTTTATAAATGACTATTTGTTGTGATGCTATAGGCACATTTTTAGAAAAATATGTAATAGCCATATTGCTAAATTATTGTAAAATATGTTTAAGGAAAATGGGAGGTTAACGTTGTTTTTTTTGCTCTGCAAAGACTTGGTCGGTTTTAGCGTTTTCCATTTCTGGTTCTAAAAGTGCTAGGCTATCCTTAGAGATTATTGAAGGAACTACTAGACTCGGTACAGAGTATGTAAATAATATTTTACCTCCAGTTTTCTTCTTGGTGGTCAGTATGACTTCGTCCATATTGCGTGCTGTACGACTAACAGGGCCTAGATTTGTACAATGATGACCCATCGCTTTAGGCATGGTCAAGTCTATGGTCACATTTTCATATAATGTGTATGAGAAATGGTCCGCACTTTTTTGATGATATAGTATAGTTTAGTGCGTAATTGACACCATATTTTTTAGACGTTTCCTTATCATATAATTCGATATTCATACTTGTTCTGCACATTATTTTATCTTCGTTTATTGGTGTGAATGATGTTATAACATCACTTACGCTTGAATGCTCAGTAAATGGCCCAAGTATTTGGCCTTCTACAAAATGATTGCCCAGGAAAAACCAATGTGCTGAACCACCAGGTCCAGACTGATTAATGTGAGTTACTATATTATGTAGGAGGGTTGGATTAGGTGTTATGCCACTGTGTTTTTTTAAACATATCTTCAAAGATTGCTACCATACCAATTCTGTCACTAAGTAGTTCACATTGTGCATCATTTACTTTGTGAGCACTCACTAGTATATCTTTGTGTTTGTGCATTAATTTAACTATGTCTTCAGTTAATGTTTTTTCTGTCATCTGTCCTTCAAGTATTCTTGAAAACTTAGTCAATTGTGGTTCTATTGACGAATTATCAATTAATTTACCATCGATAGCATATTTGTGACGTCTAAAATCTACCGCTGATGTGCTGCCTTTCATGGCGTGTTGATTTATTTGTTTTTTAGATGGCACCTGACAGATAAGAGCTGCTGTTTGTTCTTTCGATAACTTTAAGGTTGAACTGAGAAATGGTTCTTTATACTCTTCATGCCTAGACCGAGCGGTATGTAAGTACAGCAATACCGCAGCTGCTATAGCTAGTGCGGATAGTAATGTTGTCGCAACGACAATTAGTATTGTAAGTATAGGATCCATTTTTGAGAACCTTGAATGTTTTTATTGTATGACTAGTAATTAATATTTTCATAAATTGGTAAATTTTTTTTTAATTCTAATAGGAACGTTACCGGTATAAAATACATATCTAACCATTACTCCTCTAATTGTAACCATAGTGTTAAATAAATACAATAACTCTTATTATTGTATAATATCCATGTAGTTAATAATTACCTATTCCTCTCTGAAATATATTCAGTTTCTGAGCAGAGTAGAGTTATTACGACAATATTGTGAATAATAGAACTATTATGATAGTAATTCTGGTATTTGTATGTTGTTCATGATGTGTTCTGGTATGTATCACTTGTGAATTTTGTAAATTGTAATATGAAGATTTCTTTCACATAGTATTTTTTGTTAATGTAGGTTGTTCCACTACTGTTTGAGATAGTGTTTTAAATTGTGGATTTGGCACAACATAACCTGCGGTAAATATACCATCAGCTCTATGATTTGCTAATATAGCTAAGGTACAGTATTGAGGATCTCGAGTATAATGATAATAATAATCATCATACGTAGTTTGAATAGCAGATTTTGTTATACAGTGTTTCATGCTGTAAGGGATGTGTACTGTAAAGTATGTATTTATATATAATGTAGTAATACCTTCTTTTACTGACTGTACATTGTGTATGTCACACATAAACTTAATATTCAAGGAATGTTTTGCATTTTGATCATTGACCTTATATATTAACACACTAGTACTCACACATATACCAACTGTGTCATCATTACATGCTGTTAGTATTATGGATTTTTGTGTGGGAGCAATAATATGATCGCGCTTTTTATTTTTAAATATATTGCTTAGTATGTTGCACCCGAATTGTTCGTATCCCTCTTCATGAAGTTGACTTATTACTTCATGTATCGTACACTCTGCAACTCTTTTATCCAGAAATTCTGTTAGTATGTAATCAAAAGTTGCAGCTAAGATAATTCTGTCATGGTATTGATTAAAACATTCCAGCTTAGATGTTATATTTAGTGATGTAGAAACATAATTTAGGTGTCTTTTTTGTGTATGAATCTGAATGATGCTTCCTTGCTTGATAAATGCTTAATCTTTTTTTAAGTTCTTGTTGGAATAAACCACTATCTGTGCCGGATATTGCAATATCTAATTTATTATTTAAAATGTTATTTAAAACTTCTGTTCCGGTAAGGATACTTTGTCTTAGACCATCTGTTGGATAGAACATTTGTTGTATGGTGTCTTTTGGTATACAGGTTATTTCTTTATCGAAGATAATTTTTTCACAGTATCTATTGTAAAACAATAAAAACACGACAAACAGTATTACGATGACTATTATAGCGATGATCTTCTTGTTCATATTAAATAATTATGTTAATGATTCTTTATATTAACATCAATATTATATAGTTTTTAATACTTTTTATTAAGCAAAATAATAATATTGTTAAAATAAATGTATGTGATTTATATGTTAGTTGGTACACGATAATTAATATATTCTTTAATTTTTGCTTATGCTATGTTAGACATAAATACTGTCATCAACATTGTCTTTACATAAAACTATTTGACTATAATAAAGTAACTTTATAACTCCTTAATTGATATGATAGCTCTGTAATGGATATTGTGTTTATTCTTATACACTTCTACCAGCTCCTTTTTTTCCTTCTCCTATTCCCACTTTTAATTGTTGTACTGCGGTGGGAATATGCTGCTGTTGTTTTTCACCTGTTTTTGCATGCGTATGTGTATCGGCTTTGTCTTTCTGAGAATTTTCTTCCTTGTGTGTTTCTGTTGTGCATATGTAGCTTGACGGTAATGAGCATGTTACTGTAGACTTTTCTGCCCCACTTGTTATTTTGCAAATTGGAATTCTCGTGAGTGGACTGTTGGTAATTAATGCACGTAATCTCAAAAAAAAATTTGCGCACACAGCTAGTGCGTTTGCGCATGTGATTGCACTACTGTTAAATAACGCGTCTGATACACCACTTGGTGCTTCAAGTGAGAGTGATGGGTTGGAATACACTACTGAATCCCGAAATGTGTGAACGTAAAAAGAAAGTCGACAAGATAATTTACATAGTTCTGCCTTTGGCTCTTGTGATTGATAGCTTGTGAATTCTATATAAGTTATTTTTGCTGCACTGGGTGATAGCACCTTGACGTCAGTAGTAAAGTGTTCCGTTATTGGAAGAACATCTACATCTGTACCACCCGGAATGATGATGTTTTTGACACTATCAGTGATATTCTGCATTATTCCCATGCGTAATGAGCCGTGCAAAGATGCTTGGTTTAGTAAATTTACTAACTCATTTTGAAGAGGTTTATTAGGTGAGTATGCACTAAATCGACTAATCGCTGAACTAAGCATGCCACATAAGACTTGACGGTATTGAGTGCCGTGTAGCGCGACACTACTGTTATCAAATCGTTGGATACTTCTATTTAAGCCACTAGGATGCCCGTTTACAGAAAGGTCATTTCTAGCTAGATCTTTCCATGTTTGTAATCCGCTCTTACAATCCTGAGTAACTACACTTCTGACAGATTTGATACTAAATTTTTTTAATTGTGATGCAACCGCATAACTTGTTATAAGTTTGTTGAACATGTGTTGTTGTTGTCTGTTTAAATATATAATAATAAGTGACATATTTAAATAATCAATTAATTATCTATTATTAATATAAATTAGTGTATTATATATCTATACTAATAGGTGTGGAATAGTGCTAGAGATATAATTCTATAATTAAGTAGTTATGATACAGAAGCGCTTTTTAATTTTATACACGTCTTAATAATTTTTAAATCATAATAGTGCTTTTGGCGAATAAATGTAAATGGTTTATCACTACTGGTATTACTTATTTGGTATTGTTGCTTTTGACTATAGATATTACCATTTAATATAGTTCTGATCTAAAAATTTATTTTCTGTAGACACAAAGAGCGTATTACTTTGATTGTTGTGTAACGCTGCGTTGTTGTACCGTTAGGTTGTCTATTGTTGTATGTTCTCCTTGATTCATAGGTTCTATTTCTGGTTGTGTAGTTGTTACTACTGTATATTCACTGTTATTTTTTGAGTTATATGTTAATTTACAAGTGTCATTATGTTGGATTACTTGAATTGTATCTGCTTGTTCGTTAGGAGCGTTACCAGCAATGCGTAAACGTAATCTCTGAAATGCAGATGGAGTAATCACATTTCTTGGTGTGGTGACAGCTTCTGTAAGTATAAGTTTTGATGCTGCTTTTGGCATTTGAGCTGACACTGTTAAACTGTGGTATGATACTTTTTCATTGCCTATGTCGCTCATGTGAAATGATAATTCACAGTATACAGTAAATAGCTTTTTTTCTTCAAGTGGTGTACAATAATCTATTGTTTGTCTTTGTGTTATACATACAGCACGTTCTGAAACTATTTCAACGTTAGTTTCGGAATCTTGATTTATAGGAACAATTAATGCATCGGGGTTAGCACACATATTTTTCTGAATATCTGGTATGAGACTACCTCCTATTCCTAAATATAATGTGCCGTGTAATCCTCCTTGGTGTAATGTATTTATGCACTCAAGTACAATATTACGTGAGACTTTGCGTTGTGAAACACCTGCAAATGCTTTACTTAGTACTTGTAATGAAGCTGCACGATAATTACTTCCTTCACATTGCTCACCGTGCTGGCGCGTGTATTCAGTTTTTAGTTTATAGAAGTCAATACGATGTCCGTTAACTTTTGTCTCAGATCTGTGTATGTCTTTCCAGAACTGTTCCCCATTACTACAGTTTTCATGTTCGGTATTTCTAATACCGTCAAAATCAATCTCTGTTAAGGACTTTACTAATGGAATATCCAATAATTTTGTATCTATATTTACTTTGTAATTTAACATTATTAAGCTCTTTCGTAATTAATATACAAATATAGCACTTTTTAGTTTAAAAAAAGATAATGGGATAGTGCTGAATTTGTAACAAAATTAATATTTATTACTACTTGGTGTTTTTTTATTTAGGTTTGTACAACGTACCGCTGTATAATACATGTTATTAATCAGTGTGACTATATCAAATAATATAAAAATAATGTTACTATTAATAATTGATGAGCGCTGTATGATGATTTTATTTATAGGTTGTAAAGATAAACTACGGATTATTTATAAAAAATAATTGTGTGTTGTGACTTATATACATAATTTTACAGGAACTCTTTAAAATTGAAGTATTTTTGATAGTACTTGTTTTGTACATGTAGTATGTGTATCGCTGATTTGTAAGATTGTGTAATAATTTAGACGCATTCATTGTAAATATTAGTACTTAATTGTGCGTCCTAATTTCCTAGTGAATATGTGTGTTATTTGTTGTTTTGTTGGTATTTTAATCTTTTTTTGTATTGCATTGCATGATTAGTTACATGCTTATATGTTATGATTATGCATAGTTAATGTATTCGAAATATTCTCACTGTATCATCTGCTAGAGGTTGTACTGTATTTATAGTTGTGTTAGCTGCTTATGTTGTCCTTGTGTACTGTGTGTGCGAATCATAAGTTCAGTTGGTTAACGTCATTTATCGTTTTAAATTGTTAGTAATAGTTTGAAATATTCTTTACAACCTGTACGTGTTCTGCAGGTAATTCTTTAATGAATCTGGATATTTTCATTTGCTGACGCCAATTGTTCATATCTCTTATTGCAACACACGATATGAATAGTTGTTCACGTGCTCGTGTAATTCCTACGTAAGCTAACCTTCGTTCTTCTTCTAATGCTTCTCCTGTTTTGTCTTGTAAAGATTTTTCGTGTGGAAATACTCCTTCCTCCCATCCAGGCAGGAAAACGACAGGAAATTCTAAACCTTTTGCTGCATGTAAAGTCATTATGTAAGTATAATTGTCATCATAGTCTAATGAGTCTATTTCTGTAGCAAGACTAATATGCTCTAGAAATTCATTTATGTCGTTAAAATTTAGTAACGCTGAAAAAAGCTCTTTAATGTTTTCTATTCTTGCTAATCCGTTTTCTCCTTCATTTTCTAACATGTCTATATATCCTGAGTCATAGGCTATCATTTTTACAGTATTTGATATTGAATCTGACGACAGAGACTCTTTCCAAGAGCTAATTTTATTTAACAGGTTACTTAGAGATCTAGATGCTTTATCAGGTAATTGATTATGTGAAATTAGAATGTTTGCAGCGTTTAAAAAGTAAGTATTATTTTGTTTTGCACATAAGTATATTTTATTAAGTGTGGTTGCTCCTATATGTCTTTTTGGTTTGTTAATGATTCTTTCAAATGCAATATCGTTACTTGAGTTTGACGTGATTTTCAGGTAAGCAATAATATCACGAATTTCTTGTCTGTCGTAAAATCTTGTACCTCCAATTATTTTATATGGTATATTATACTTAATGAAATACTCTTCAAATATCCTTGTTTGAAATCCTGCCCTTACTAAAATAGCTGTTTCGTTGAACTGATAGTCACGTAAATTTTTTTATATGTTCACATATATATTGGGCTTCTGATTTGCTATCCCAGAACTTCATTAAATTAACTTTTTGTCCTTGTTTGTTTTTTGTCCATAACTTTTTTCTTAGCCTGGATTTGTTATTGTTGATTATTGCTGTGGCAACATCTAATATATTGGATGTTGATCTATAGTTGCATTCTAAACGTATCACTTTTGCATTAGGAAAATCATCAGAGAATTTTAATATATTTCCTATCTCTGCACCGCGCCAGCTATATATGGATTGATCATCATCTCCGACACAGCATAAATTTTTATGTTTTTGAGCTAATAACCTTAACCATAAATATTGAATGGTATTTATATCTTGATACTCGTCAACCATTATGTATCTAAATTGTTCTTGGTAATAGGATAGGGTATTATGCTGTGTATTAAATATTTGAATGTTATATAATAGTAGATCTCCAAAATCCACACAGTTAAGAAATTTTAATCTTTCCTGGTAGAGATGATAAACACTTAATGCTACTGTATTGATAGGTTTATATAATTCTGTTCCATTTATATTACTTGGTATAAGCCCTCTATCCTTCCATCTTTGTATTTTATTTAATATGATCTTATGTGCATCCGATGCATATTCAGGATGCATATCATTTACAATAGTTTTTACCACCTGTAGTTGATCATCTACGTTGATTATTGTAAAATCGTTTTTTTAGTCCAACTATTTCTGCATGTTGTCTTAGAATTTTTGCAGCTATTGCATGAAAAGTTCCCAACCATATATTATACGTAGGAGTTAATGCATTAATTCTTGCAAGCATTTCATTTGCAGCTTTGTTGGTAAATGTTACTGCTAGGATTTGACTAGGAAGTGCAAAATTGTTATTGATGATATATGCTATTCTTGAAGTAACAGTTCTGGTTTTACCTGTGCCTGCTCCAGCTAGTATTAAAATGGGCCCATTGATATTAATAACAGCCTCTTTCTGATCTGCGTTAAGCGAAGTGATATAATCTTCCATAATGTGATAAATTAATTATCCTTGAATATATTATATTTTTTTGTTGTACAGTCAAAGTAAGATGTAATGTTAAGTTGGAAAAATAGTTTTCTAACCAAAATTAATAGTATGTATAGTGCTTTCTATATAGGATGTTTCTTTGGCATGATGCATACTTATGTGTTCTATCTTTTGAATATACATTAGTATCTTTTATTGATATGTTACTTTGGATTTCACTGAAAGTTTTTGGTGGTTATTTGAGTTTTGTTAGAGAAATACATCCTCCTCATTGTCATTATGATATTTGTGCAATACCTGTGTTTAGTATTTGTGTATGTTGTCCTTGTTCTGTAAACAATTGCTTGACCTTACCGCTCTTGAGAATTAAGATGTGTTGTGTATTTTTAAGGTTAGTTAATAAGTATTAGATGAGTGATGTTAATAATGTCATACCGGTTTCTATAGAACAAGAATTGGAGGATTCTTACTTGTCCTATGCTATGAGCGTGATAGTTAGCAGGGCAATTCCTGACATACGAGATGGTTTAAAACCTGTTCATAGAAGGATTCTGTATTCCATGTATAAGTCCGGTTATGATTATGGTAAGCCGTATAAAAAAGCAGCTCGTGTTATTGGTGATGTTATGGGAAAGTACCATCCTCATGCAGATGCAGCAATTTACGATTCATTAGTAAGAATGGCACAAGATTTTTCTTTGTTATTACCATTGATTGATAGTCAGGGTAATTTTGGGTCAGTAGATGGTGATCCTCCAGCTTCTATGCGTTATACAGAAGCTAGATTGGCAAGAGCTGCTCATTTTTTTGTTGAATGATATAGATGAAGATACTGTGGATTTTCGTCCTAATTATGATGGAAATGAAGTAGAGCCGGTAGTGCTACCTGCAGAATTTCCTAATATATTAGTCAATGGTGCCGGTGGAGTTGCTGTTGGTATGTCAACCAACATTCCGTCTCACAATTTAGGTGAGGTGATAGATGCTTGTATGGCATATATCGATAATCCTGGAATCACCTTAGATGAGTTAATGGGTATTGTTCGTGGACCTGATTTTCCTACTGGAGGTACTATCTTAGGTGATGTTGGTATACGTTCTGCATTTGCAACCGGAAAGGGGACTATTATTGTTCAGGGAAAAACTCATTTGGAAGATTTACCGTCTGGTAAACAGGCGATAATTATTGATGAAATACCTTATCAAGTAAATAAAGCAAAGCTTATTGAGCGTATTCATGAGTTAGTTAAAGAGAAGAAGATAGAAGGGGTGTTAGATTTACGTGATGAATCTAATAAGATGGGGATTAGAATTGCAATTGAATTGAAAAAGCAAGTATCTCATCGAGTTGTTTTGAATCAAATTTTGGGCTTAACTCCATTAAGGACAAGCTTCAGTATCAATACTCTCGTGTTGGATAATAATAAGCCAAAAGTGATGTCGTTGCTTGAGATAATATCAACATTCATTGAGTATAGAAGGGAGGTTTTGACTCGTCGTACGCAATTTAGATTGAGAAAGGTTAGGGAAAGGGCTCATTTGTATATAGGTATGTATATTGCTGTATTAAATATTGATAGGGTGATATCTATTATTAGATCGTCTCATGATGCTATGGAGGCTACTAAGAGATTACTAGAGTGTAAGTGGGATGCTTTGGCCTCTGTTAGAGAAATGATAGAGCTTGTTGCTGATAGTAAAAGTATTGTGGTTGATGATGTTTGTCAGTTGACTGGTGTACAGGTAAAGTCCATATTGGAAATGAAGTTACAGCGTTTAACAAGTTTGGAAAAAGAGAAATTGGAAGTTGATTTAAAGTCCATGGTGTCCATGATCACACAGTATACTGAACTTCTTAAAAACAAAGAATCTTTGCTTCAGCTCATTAAAAATGGATTAGAAGAAGTTAAAGTAAAGTTGGCTACTCCTAGAAAAACAACTATAGATTATTCTCATTTTGAAACTGATATTGAAGATCTCATTCCAAAAGAGGATATGGTTGTTACTGTAACTATGAGTGGTTACATCAAGCGTGCTAAACTTTCAAATTATCGTGCCCAAAGGAGAGGTGGTAAAGGAAGGATTGGGCAAGCTATCAGAGAGGAAGATGTAATAACTAATCTTTTTGTTGTTAGTACTCATACTAGCGTACTTTTCTTTTCTAATATTGGTAGAGTATATAAGTTGAAGGTTTATAAGCTTCCGTTGGGGGAACCTACATCGCGTGGAAGATCTTTAGTGAATGTTTTTCCTCTTGCTGAGAATGAATTAATAACTAGTGTTATGCCGCTGCCTGATAATGCAGAGGATACTGATATTGTGTTTGCAACCGCATCAGGCAATTTAAGGCGTAATGCGTTGTCAGATTTTCAGTATGTACCTAGTAATGGTAAAATAGCTATGGTACTGGATGAAAGCGATACTTTGATATCTGTTAAAGTATGTAGGGAGACAGATCATGTTTTATTGTCCACGAAGCTAGGTAAAAGTATTAGATTTTCTGTAAATAATGTACGCCAATTCAAAGGTAGAATGTCTGATGGGGTAAGGGCAATTAAGTTATCTTCCGCAGAAGATCATGTAATTTCTATGTCTATACTAGTTGCAATGGACATAGATTCTGATAAGAAAGATCTATATTTGAAGGTTCCTTTAGAGAAACGTATTAGTGTTAAAGAAAAGGGTTTTATTAGTAATAATATAGCTGGTGTATTGTCCGAGCTTGGATTAGCACAAGATGTGTTTATGACTATGGTACAGAATGAACAATTTATTTTAACTGTAACTGAGAATGGTTTCGGAAAAAGGACTTCTGCATATGAATATCGTACCACTTTAAGGGGTGGTGTGGGTGTTGTAAATATTCTAACAACTAAACGTAATGGTAACGTAGTAGCAAGTTTTTCTGTTGAGTCTAATGATCATATAATCTTGATTACAGATAAAGGTAAGTTAATACGCATTGCTGTAAGTGATATTAGAATTATTGGCAGAAGTACTCAGGGTGTTACTTTATTTAAGACTGATAAGCATGAAAAAGTTGTTTCAGTAGCAAAAGTAATTGATGCTAAAGAGGACGCTGAGATTGATGATGCATAGTTGCAAGGGTTTTTTTGTATGTGCGATCGGTTTTACTGATATAAGTTTGATAGAAGTATTCAGTGTGCTGTTTTGTTAAGCTTAATAAGCAAGAGGGGGGGGGTAGTTTAATAGCAAAATAATTGGTGCTAAGAAAGGTTTTAGTGATATGAAATAGGGAATTTTTGTATGTAGAGATCGATGAATCGAAGAAGAGTCAATTTGTTATTTAGTAAATTTCAAGAACATAATCGCCATCCGCAAATAGAGTTAAAGTATACTAATAGCTTTACTCTGTTAATAGCAATAGTTCTGTCTGCACGTACTACTGATGTTAGTGTAAATAAGGTTACAGGCAAATTATTTGAAATTGCTGATACTCCAGGTAAAATGTTATCTCTTGGTGAAAAAAATCTGAAAAATTATATAAGTACAATAGGATTATACAATTCCAAAGCTAAGAATGTTATTGCTCTTAGTAAAACTATTGTAGATCAGTATAATGGTGTTGTACCTTTTGATTTTGATGCTCTTATAGAATTACCTGGTGTAGGAAGAAAAAGTGCAAATGTTTTTTTAAATACTTGGTTAAGTTTGCCAGCTATTGCTGTGGACACTCATGTATTTAGAGTAAGCAACCGATTAGGACTGGTTAAGGAAGATAATGTGTTAAAAGCAGAAAATGCATTGTTAAATGTAATACCAAAAAAATGGTTGCTATATGCACATCATTGGTTGGTGTTACATGGTAGGTATATATGTAAATCGAGAAAGCCGTTATGTAGTGAATGTATAGTACGAGATTTATGTGAATATAAAGGTAAAATCGTCTGAGTGAGTGAAATGTAAATTATACTTATTAAAATTAATGCTATGTGATAGTTCTGTGTCGAATTGGTGGATCATTATCTAAATAAATTGTATGATATGGGTTTTTTATAAAGAAATTTTGTAGAAGTTTATGTAGTCCTATTAGTAGCTGTGTTGTGTGTAATCTTAAAACTTATGTAGTATATAGTTATGGGAGACTATCTAAAATGATTGACTATATGCATTTATTTTCCTACATTGATGATGTCTTTGTAAATTAATTGGATATTGTATGTGGTTAAACATAATTGGTACTATTACACGGTTCAAGTGGGCTGCCGTTGTTATACTTGTTTTATTATTGATGTGTGCAGGAACATTTTCATGGCTAAATAACCGTAGTGAGAAAAAGTCACATCAAGTTGGTGATATGATGTATGATGCTTTAATAAATGAAGTTAGTAGTGATGAAATGATAAGAATATTAAATGATGTTGCTAGCATCGGTGGGTGCAATTATCAGTATTTAGCTAAATTTAAGTTGGCAAGTCTTTATAGTGAGGATCAGGTGGATAAAGCGCAATCTGTATACGCAGATTTAGCTGCTGATAAAAGTCTTGTTCCAGAATTAAGAGAGTTAGCAGAATATCTACAAGTTGTAATGTTACTTAAAGGTGATGACTTGGATTTATTAAAGAATAAAGTTCAACAATTGTTGTCTGAGAAATCAAATGTCTATAAGTCGTCTATAAGAGAATTAATAGCAGCTTCTATGATCAAAAATGGTGATATAAATGATGCTGTTGGGATGATAAAGGAAATAGTGAGTTCTTTTGATACTGACCCAGTGGTGTATAAGAACTCTATGGATCTATTACAAATTTATGAAAATTAGTGAGTTTGAAAAACTTGAAAATAGTTTATGTAATTGTTACTTATCTACCTATAGTGATTTGAGAGGGTTAATATGCAAGATGTTATAAATTCTGAAAAGTTAAAATTTGATGCAGAAGTTGGGAAAGTATTGAAACTTGTTATACACTCTCTTTATACTAATAAAGATATTTTTTTAAGAGAATTAGTGTCTAATGCTTCTGATGCTTGTGATAAATTACGCTATGAGTCTTTATCTAATCAGGATTTAATAGATGGGGATCCTAATTTTAAGATCGTTATCAGCGTGGATCAGGATAAGAATAGGTTGTATATACGTGATAATGGTATTGGTATGAATAGGCAAGACCTAATAGATAATCTAGGTACTATAGCTCATTCCGGTACACAGAGGTTTTTGGATGCAATTAATAGTAATGATGCTCCTTCTCAAGGTGTTGTTGAGTTAATAGGTAAGTTTGGTGTAGGTTTTTATTCTGCATTCATGGTGGCAAATGAGGTTATAGTTGAATCTCGTAAGGCTGGAGAATCTATGAGTTATCAGTGGAGGTCTTGTGGAGATGGAGAATTTTTAATCTCTCAGCTAGAAGGTGATCAAATATCTCGCGGAACCAAGATTACTTTGATATTAAAACCTGAAGAATCTAAGTTTACTGATAAGTTTCATATTGAGCATGTTATAACTACATACTCTTATCATATTAATTATCCTGTTTATTTTGTTAATGATAATGGAGAAGAAGAAAAGTTAAATAGTGAGTCCGCTATTTGGACAAAATCAAAGGATGAAATATCTCGCGAAGAACATCAGAACTTTTTCCGTACAGTAGCTCATGTAGGCGGTGAACCATGGATGATATTACATAATAAAAATGAGGGAGCAGTAGAGTATACAAATTTACTATATATACCATCTATTAAGCCGTTTGATTTGTTTCATCCTGATAGAAAATGTTCAGTGAAGTTGTATGTTAACAGAGTATTTATCACTGAAGATAATGTGCAAATTATACCACAGTATTTGCGTTTCTTGAAAGGTATAATAGATTCTTCAGATTTACCATTAAATATTAGTCGTGAAACTTTACAAAATAATAAGGTTATTGATAAGATTAAGCAGTCTATAATAAAGAGGGTGTTGTCTGAACTTAAGAAGAAAGCTGAAAGTGATATTAAAGATTATGCGAAGTTTTGGAATAACTTTGGTTCAGTTTTAAAAGAGGGATTATGTGAATCTACGAATACGGAGTTCCGTGAAGAGCTGATATCAGCATGTCGTTTCTATAGTACACATAGCAATGATTCATTAATTAGTTTAGAAGATTATATCGAAAGAATGAAACCAGAACAGGACAACATATATTATTTGACTGGTAATGATCTGGATTCTGTGAAAAAAAGTCCACAATTGGAAGGTTTTATGAGTCGTGGAATAGAAGTGATATTATTGGTTGACCCTGTCGATGACTTTTGGACTAATGTGGTGCATGATTATCAAAAGGTTCCTTTGAGGTCAGTCATACGTGCGGATGAGGATTTAGAAAAGCTTTCTGACATTAAAACAAGTGAAGAGATTAAACAGGACGAGGATGAATGTGTTCGCTCTAAAGAAAAGATAGATGTGTTTGTTAAGTATGCAGTTCAAGTTCTTGATAAATTAGTAAGCGGTGTTAGAATTTCAAAAAAATTGACAAATAGTCCGGTATGCTTGGCTGTGGCGGATGGTTCTATGGATATTAGAATGGAAAGGTTCTTGAGAGAGCAAAAGCAGCTTAATTATAAAAGTACGAAAATTTTAGAAATTAATCCTAAGCATTCTATTATCAGTAAAATGATAGATGAATATGCTGAAAATGGAGAAAGCTTAATACTGGACAATATGTTGCACCTGTTGTTGGGTCAAGCATGTCTTATTGAAGGTGAGGAGTTAAAAGATGTGAACGAATTCGCTGAAAGAATGAACAAGGTTCTGAGTGACATCTATATCAGTGAGAAATGTTAAGTTGGGCCTATAAATGGCTGTTTTTCTTTTTTATTTAATATTGCTTAATTGATGTGGCGCAGTGTCACAATCACGCAAAAACTGCTTGCAATATGACACATAAGTGTATACAATATAAACACATAGATGATTGAACCAGTTTGTATCTATAATCAGATGGAGACCTTGCCTTACCTTGTAAGATAAAGTGTGTGTTACCTAATGGTTATGCATTGATAGTAAGGCAAGGCCATATTTATTAATCTTCTGTAATTAATATAGTAGGATTGTAATTGAAAAATAGTAAATAGTCAATAATAATTATTTATTATTTTAATATAGGATTACGTTGTTCATATTTTAGTTAATTATTCTTTTAGATATTTAGTGTTTTTTTAGTAAAGATCCTATATTTTTTTAATAATTTTTACTAAAAATATACAGCATAACAGCGTGTAAGTTGTTAATTATAATTAAAAAACAACATTCATTTAATAATGAATAGTAATTGTATTAACTATTTACTCCTTGAATATTTTATTGAATATTGCATCTATATGCTTAGTGTAATAATTGCAATTAAATAAAGATTCTAATTTTTTATTATCTATACATTCTAGTACCTGGGGTTCTTTTTTTTAGTTCATCTAAAAAATAGCTATTGTTATTCCACGTTTCTAATGCTTTGTCTTGAATAATTTTATATGCTGTTTCTCTTTTTAATCCATGTTTAATCAACTCAAGTAATATTCTTTGGGAAAATACTAATCCCTTTGATTGATTTAAATTTTTCTCTATATTATTGGGATATAATATCATATTACTTAGTACGTCTGCTAACCTGGCTAATGCAAAGTCTGTGACAATGCAGGCATCTGGAGCGATGCAGCGTTCGACGGAGGAGTGTGATATATCTCTTTCGTGCCATAATGCAACATTTTCTAAAGCAGGGGTTACATAGCTGCGTATTATTCTAGAAATGCCTGTTAGATTTTCACTTAATATAGGGTTTTTCTTATGAGGCATTGCTGAGCTTCCCTTTTGTCCGTGTGAGAAATATTCTGTTGCTTCTAGAGTTTCAGTCTTTTGAAGATGTCGGATTTCTATTGCTATATTTTCTATAGAAGATGCAATAACGCCTAAGGTAGCAAAAAACATAGCATGACGGTCTCTTGGTATTACTTGTGAAGAAATAAGTTCTGATTTTAAGTTTAAAGCATTGGCTACGTATTCTTCAACGAATGGATCAATGTTAGCAAAGTTACCCATAGCTCCAGAAATTTTACACACTGATATTTCATTTTGAGCAATTTTTAATCTATTATAGTTACGCTTAAATTCTGCATAGAACCTTGCAAGTTTTAAACCAAAAGTGATTGGTTCTGCGTGTACCCCGTGACTACGACCTATACATAGCATGTATTTTGTTTCTATAGCTTTTTGTTTTAAAATATCTAGTATAGTTTCTATATTATGTAATAATAAATCGCAAGATTGTTTCAGCTGTATTGACAAACATGTATCTAATATATCAGAACTTGTCATTCCGTAATGTAAATATCTTATGTCTGAATTACTAGATTCAGCTATATATGTTAGGAATGCTATTACGTCATGTTTGACTACTGCTTCAATTTCATTTATACGATTGATATCGAAATATTCAATTTTGTTGCTTAGGTTATCAAGTATATGCTGAGGTATGACTCCCAACTTTACTTGTGCTGCACATGCGTGATATTCTATATCCATCCATATTTTGAATTTATTGTTCTCTTCCCAAATTGATGACATTTCAGGTCTACTATAACGTTTAATCATTGTTTTTCTCCAATTGAATTCATTTTTACCATAAATGTTGAGTTTGTTAGATATGATATGCAATATAGTCGCGTTAATCAATTTTCTGTTATTGTATTTTACTGCAATGTGCTTTGTGAGTTTGATTATTAACAATATATAGGAAAAGGTGATGATAATTTTCTTGCGCTAAGATATTTATTATTTTATTATCTCTCTTGTGATGATTTAATGTTTATTGCGCGGGAGTGGCTCAGCTGGTAGAGCGTTACCTTGCCAAGGTAGAGGTCGAGGGTTCGATCCCCTTCTCCCGCTCCGGTTTGCAGCGGACTGGTGACTTCATTTTGGTAGAGGAGGAGCGCTGTATTTTTGAAACAAAGCAGTGGCTTTTTCATATTGGGGAACGCATAGCCGCTAGTCTTGGTTTGTCAACTATAACTTCGAGCAGTTCACCTTGGGCGTGAAACCTGTGATTTGTTGGTTCCGCAGTAGGTGCTGGTTCTTCTTCAACCTCTCCAATTGCAATATGGCAATCACGTGCCGTTACTGCTGTGTCTTGAGCATTATCAGAGTAATAATCTTCTGGTGGTGTATACCTTGGTGCTATGCTAAGGTATCGTGCTAATTCTGATTCTGTAAACCCTGTACTTCCTCGTTCTTCTGCTTCTAGTGAAGCTTTAGTAGGATTCTGCTGTTTAGGTTTTTTTTGATTTTTTTTCTCTGATTTTTTTTGCATCATGTCAAGAAAGGTTACAGTACTTCTTGCTTGCACTAATTGTATTTGAAGTTCTGTAGATACAACTACTAAGGAAGAATTTTTTCCTTCGAATATGGCATTCTCTATCGTACTACTGCATGTAGCAATATTTTTTTCTACACCAGCAACTTGACTCATTACACTTCCTGCAACTAACTCAGCGTTCACAGTTAATAATGCATCTGTTGCAGACAATAAACTGACATAGCGTAGTTTATCACCAAGTTGGTCATATAATGGTAATACGGCAGGTGAACTTAAAGCTCTTACAGCATTTGCAAGCACAAACCTTTCAAATCCTCTAGAATAAACTAACCTGTCTTTCATGCTGTTATGTGCGACTGGTACCAATACTGCTAACAATCTTGAGCACTTGATGAGTACTGTACATGCTGTTGATGGAAAATTAAGGTACTTATCCGTCATCTCAAGCGCGAGTATGATTGCACCGGCAGCATACATTAATCTTAAATCTGTACTAAACTTGCCACCACGATCGCGATGACTTTGCTTTTCTAAACTATTTGATAAAAGTTTTTCTTTTAAAGGCTCTTCTAAACATGCAAGTGGCGTAAATAATCTAAAAACACTCCATTGAAAAACTGAATGTTTTATTGGGTGGGTTATGATATCTAAAGGTTGCATAACAACATTACTTGCCCAACGCACAATTAGTGCAAGCGAGAAATTCCTATAATCTTGGCCAGAGACTTCTGTTTTGGCACTTTTATTTTGAACTTGTCGTAAGATAAACTTCCTTTTATGTTGTGTAAGAAATGTGGAAGGTAACGCAAAAAACAATTGTGTTGTAGCTAATACTGTTGGCAAGTAACTAGGAAGTCCATTATAAATACCAAAACTTTCTGGGAAGAATTCAGATATGTCTTCAGGTATAGTGATGTTTGTACTTACAGATGTGCTACCGTTGGTGCTGTATGGAGTATAGTGCTGTGTGCTGTAAAAACTTAAATTAGCTGCTCCTGATAAATCATGCTGCATTCGAAAGAAAGCACTCCTAGAATACAGACGTGTAAGGAAGATCGATACAATAGCAGAAATGTATACACCTGTACACATGTTACTGGCACTTGTATTAAACTTATTAGTTATATTTAGTGCCATAGATAAAATGGGGTGTTGTATTCTGTATTGTTCATCAAGTAATTCCATGACTGCGGCTCTGGAATCTTGTGTAACACCAACCACATTAAGAGAGACACAAGATGCAAATTCTATAGAAAATTGTGCCTGTATTGTTGCTAAATGTTTTTCGGAACCTATACGTACAACTGCATATGCCAGAGCTCTAGCAAGCAGATTTTCCGCAGTAAGGAGGCATCTCATTTTTAAAAGTTTATGTGCCGCTCTAACAGCAGCAGTGCTGTGTCTATAATTTACTTCTTCTTCTAGAAATTTTACATAATATGAAACGTCACCTAATTGACAACTAGAGACAACTTCACCGCTACTAACAACGCGTTCAATGTCACCTGAAGAAAATGCTTCTCTATTTCTAGTTAAAAGATCTTCACAAACTTTCCTTACTAATTGTTTAGCTAAAATGAAAAAGAAGATAACTTCTCCATCCATCAGTGAAAGATCTGCACTAATTGTTCCAATTACTATTGCAAAGTCATCAGCTGTCGCTCCACTCGTAATTACGATGTCACGTACTTCCTCAGTTATGAGAATACAAGCTTCATGTGAAGTGCATTTCTTGTTAAAAATCCTCCTTCTAAATGCCTCCACAAAGTAAGTAAAAGGATTTGACAACAGCGACCTACCACTTGCCTGATTATTTCCTATAATTGACAAAATTTGTTGGTGAAGTGATACTTGACTTTTACTAAGTGGTTTGTTATTACCGTGCATACTACCAACCCTATACGACTATCTGCGTTTTATGTGTTATATTGCGAAAATAAATACCATCACACACTGGACCCACATCTGCTAATAATATATTAAAAATGAATTTAATCAACTATATATTAATTTTTAAAAATTTTAGTTTAATTGATGTGCGGTAGTTGTTCTACATAAATATATACTTATTCCTCTACCATTGTAGATCCGTCACTCCATAAGTTGTTTAGTTAAATAACTCTGCAGAAAGTTACGATAAATAACTTATATCCTGTTCTAAACATAAACGCCGAAAAACTGTGTGTCGGGAAAGAAGACTCACGCCATTGTAGTACACTTCTATATTGTAGTTGTCAATTGATTATATAAGTAAATTTTGTATTTTATGGTTTTAGTCTGTGGTTTGATTAAGTATTTCACCTGATGAAGCTATACGTATAGTTTTATTGTGCTGCTTTATTATCATGTTTCCATTCATATCTATTGTTAGAAATTTCCCAGTATAGATGTGGTCGTGATTTTTGATGGTTATTTTACTGTTTAAATGTGATGTTTTTTCAAGCCATAAGTTTCTTATATTTGCAAACCCGTTATTAAAATAATCTGTTCTAAAATTATCAAAGTGATACATAACTTTTTCTAATAGCTCCAAATTTGATAAAGTAAAGTCAGATTTATTTTCTTGTATTGTTGTGGCATATTCTGGAGCTTTATACATATTAATCCCTATGCCTGCTATTATCCATTTTTGTGGTGTGTTGTTACATATCCTACTTTCTAATAATATTCCTGATATTTTTTTTCCATTGACGAGTATATCATTGGGCCATTTGTATTGTACTCTTGCTGTTATACGGTTGTCATTTTCTAGTATTTGTTCAAGTGTTTTTCCAACAGATAATGCCGCAATAAATGGGAAAGGGAATACTTCTACAAATTTTGTTATGATAATACTGAAGTATAAATTCCCTTTTGGAGAATACCATGTTCGACCATATCTTCCCCTTCCTTTGATTTGTTCATCAGATGTTATGATAATTCCGTCTTTGGCACCACATTCTGCAAGCTTGATTGCTTCATAGTTTGTACTGTATAAAATTTTATGGTGTTCTAGAGAGTAGCCTGCTGGTAGTCTTATATAGGGCAATGTCATATAAAAATAAATTTGTTATGTACTTAATCATACACTGATAAAGCGTAAAACTGGTAGTTCTATTTGTGTGAGCAAATAGAATTGTTTGTAGCTAAAAGTCTAGCTTGTTATAATGTACAGGAGGTGTCATCCCTATTACTTTATCGTTTAGTATGTCACTGAATGATGGTCTGGATTTTATTAAAGAGTACCACTCCTTCAGTATAGAAGTTAAGTGCCATGGAAAAACATTCATATAGTCTAACACTGATATATGTGCAGCTAATGTAATATCTGCCAGGGTAAATTCATTGCAGGCAATCCAACTATTGACACTAAGTAGGCGTTCCATATATCTAATGTGAGGAGGTAGGTTTTGTCTTGCTGCTTGGATAAACCTAGAATCTGGACTTGCTTTTATGTAGCTTTTTGATATTTTTTCGTTTATTATGTGTCTTGTAATTTCATGGTAAAATTTGTAATCAATCCAATATATTAGTTTTCGTATTATGGCTCTTACATATAACGAACTGCCCAGTAGAGACATGCTGTCATATAATTCCTCTACGTACTCACATATCGCTTGACTATCTGCAATTACATGCTGTCCGCTAATGAGTACAGGGACCTGACAGACAGGATTAATTTTGATGAAATCCTCACGTTTTTTCCACGGATTTTCTTCGATTTGATGAAAGTTGAATTTTTTTTCCTTGAGAAAAATGCGTGCTTTCCTTGAGAACGGACAAAGCGGGAAATGGTACAATGTATCCATAGTAAATTCATGTATAAGAACAGCCCAACTTGTATCAGGTTTTGTAGTCTTATGCAATAGTAATTTATGTTTTAAAGTTCTACTTTGCTAGAAGATATGTATTGCTATTGTAATGTTGAATTTATATATTTTTGTGGTATATCTTGTTACGATTACATCCAGGAAATGATATGCATGTAATTGTAATAAAGGAGAGATGCACCTACTTACTAATTTTATTAGAGTGTTGAGGTTAATAGTTTAGTGAGGTAGTTTTTTCATTATGTAAAGTGTGAGTAAAATGTTATGGTGTTCACTTGTGTCCATTGCTATCATAAAAATGTAAATATTTTGTGTGTTATATTTGAATAGTTCGGCACTTAAGTAATATGAGAGATCCTACACTTGTAGACTACGTAGAATTGCAATGAAGTAAGTTTCAAATTTGCAATAGTTAGTACCGAAATATTCAGAAGGAATATCAATACAGTTTAAATTCGGTATTGTGTAGTACACGAAAGTGTTGCTTACCCTAACTTCAAATTCATTAATTCTTAAATAGATTGTTAGGATTGTAATGTACTGAACTGAACGGCACTGTAAGTAGACATTCGTGATTTTTGCTGCAGTTGCGTTATAACGCGCTACTTGCTTTTCCAGAAATTAATTAATTGAGTTACTTGTCGGTTTTTATAATCCTGAAGCAGTTGATTTAGTATAATTACTTTTTCTTGTGGGATACATATATCTTTGCATACTGCATACTTAATACGTAAAATGGTATTTAATTCTTTAGTGCCGTGCTTGCTATCTCTAAGAGTAAATGATATTGGAAACACTACCATGTCTTTGTAAATATTGCTATGGAACACGTTATTATTAACAATATCTGTATGACGTAAGGGTTTAGGCCAGTGTATCTGGACGTCTTTAAATAGTTCTTCTTGCCATTGAAAAGATGTTGGTAGTCCAAGGTCTCCTGGTGTTTTATAATAGATATGCCAGCCATTTTGTATAGTTACTTTTACTGCTACTTCAAGTTTCTTATCTTTGATATCTAATGATCCTATAGACAGCTTTATTCTTACTGGATTTGTGTTATCCATAGCATGACATTGCTCACCTGTAAGTAATATTATCAAAACTATAAATATAAGCCTGAACATAACATTCCAAAAATTGTCAGCTTACATGATATATTATGTTATTGTATTATTCAAGATACATGTATATTAGAGAAGAATGAGAATCTTTATTGTTTGAGTTGTAGATTTTTAATATTGTCTGTGAGTACTGAAGTAAAAGAATAAGTGTTTTTGTCATAATTTTTGTATTACTTGCATGTAAAATAAAAAAAGAATAATATATTGGAGTGTCTGACTTTTATTTGTGAAATGTACTCATGGTTACGTGGGTTGCAGTCATATAGTTCATTTATAACATTAGCTTGTTGAAGGTCTATTAATGATAGGTTTACGGTTAGAAAATGTCTTCTACAAATATAAGAGTGGTAAATTTTCATTAAGTGACGTTAATATAGTCTGTAACCAGGGAGAAGTAATTTGTCTTTTTGGTCCTTCTGGATGTGGTAAATCTACTGTATTAAAGCTAATTGCTGGATTAGAAGACTTACGTTATGGTTCTATATACATAAATAATAAACTTGTAGCCGGTGGTAATTTTTGCGTACCTACTGAGAAACGTAATGTTGGCTTAGTGTTTCAACATCCTTCTCTATTTCCACATCAAACTGTTATTGAAAATGTAATGTTTGCTGTGAAAGGTTCATCTAAAATACAAAAATTTAATATTGCATTGAATATATTACAATCTGTTAATATGGTAACATATAAGGATATGTATCCTAATATGCTTTCTGGAGGACAGCAACAATTAGTTACGATTGCTCGGACAATTGCTCAAAAACCTGAAATTATATTGCTAGATGAACCGTTTTCCAGTCTTGATACGGCACTGCGTATCAGTATTAGGAGAAGTGTATTGTCATTATTAAAATCCAAGGGGATAACTGTGTTGTTAGTTACTCATGACCCAGAGGAGGCGCTAGAAGTTGCGGATACAATATACGTCATGCGTGACGGATTTATAGTTCAACATGGTACTCCATATGAGATCTATTATAATCCAAAGGACTACATGTTAGCACAATTTTTTGGTGAAATTAATCATTTTGTTGGTACGGTGAAGGATTCTTCTATTGAATTGCCAATAGGAAAAATACCGGTGAAAAATTTTAATGATGGGGAAAAGGTGATTGTTTGTATAAGGCCTGAAGCAATTGTCTCTAATTCAGACGGAGGAACAGCAGCTGTAGTAGAACATATAAAATTTTTTAATAATATGGTATGTGTTTATGTGAATAATCATTCGTATTGGATGAGATTTACTAATGTAGTATTACCAAGAGTTGGCGATACTATATTTATCTTGCTTGACTTAAATAAAATTTTATTATTTAAGGTATAGTTTTGTATTTTATAGGAGTTTCATCATGACATTAGGTCCGTGGCAAATTTTTTTAATTTTGATAATCATTTTAGTCCTCTTTGGTGCAGGCAGATTACCAGATGTTATGAGTGATTTGGGTAAGGGTATTCGTAATTTAAAACAAGAGTTAAAAGACAACAAGCTTGCGTCAACAGAGGATGAGTCTAATCGTTAGCTGGGTTCATATACTTTTCTGATACAGTTTTTCTCACATATGTTTGACATTTCTCTAATTTTTGTTTATATCCTTCTTTTTGTTGGTTTGTGTAACAGATAGAGAGATTGTTTATAGATTTTAACTTGAAATGCGTTTTTTGTATTCCATTTATAGGATTGAATTTCTCTAGTGTCGTGGGCATTTGTGTCGTTATTAGGTTGTTTGTGACGTTTAAGTTATTGAGGGATGGCGTGGATATTGGTAAGTTGATTAGTATGTTTGCAAAATTACCTAATTTTGGGCCATCCTCTTCTAGGAGGATAGTGCTTTATTTGCTACGCAATAAGGAAGAAATTATGTTGCCTTTAGCATCAGGTATTCAGGATTTAGCATTTCAGACTAAAGAATGTTCTATATGTTTCAATATAGATGTAAAATCTCCGTGTAGTATCTGTTCTGATGTTACGCGTGATCGTCAATTATTGTGTATAGTAGAGGAATTAGGTGACTTATGGGCATTTGAGAAGGGTAAAATATATCATGGCGTATATCATGTGTTAGGAGGCACTTTGTCAGCTATTTATGGTATAGGTCCTGATCAGTTGAATTTAAGTAGCATTGTGGATAGAATAAAAAAGTTTGATATAAAAGAAGTAATTATAGGAATAAGTAATACTATGGATGGGCAAGTGACTACCCATTACATTACTCAAATGGTCAGAGATTTAGGAGTCAAGGTGACTAGATTAGCTTGTGGTATTCCTATGGGTGGAGAAATAGATTATTTAGACGAGGGCACCTTGAGTGCTGCATTATCCTCTAGGTATGTTATATAATAACTTTGTTATATTAACTTACACTGAAATAAACTCATAAATTTATGTGTAGTATTTTTCTTATAGAGGAAATGTTACGTGATAGATCTTTGTTGTTGGGTATTTTGGATGTTAGCCTCCTAGGTTTAGATAATTATTGATGAATTAAAGAATAGAAGATCAACAAATGATGATATTAGTAAGAGAAATCCCTTTTAACTTAGTGACTATATGTGACTTTAACATTTATTGTCTATAATGGTGTTTAACATGTGATCTGTTAATATTTCCTATTTCAGTTTGTGGTACATCAATATCCAGTCTGTATTGTTTATCACCAAGAAAGAAGTACATTTGTGTAAGTTTTTTTGCTATGTCAGTTAATACATAGTGATATTGTGTACTAGCTTAATAATTATTAATGTGTATTTTTAGTATTATTATGAGACGGTATAATTTTTTAGTGAGGTTCAATTATAAAGAATCTACTTGCATTTAAAATGGCATCAAGCAATTATGATGTATTACGGTACTAGAGTTTGGATTGATCTAATGGTTGTGAAATACGTTATGTATCTAAAAACTAATTGTATGATAAACAATGTAGAAAATTATCAGCAATGTTTTTCATGATACTAAAATATGAATTATTTGTTGTAGAAAACTTTCCAATGGGATCCAAGACTTGAAACTTTACTTGGTATTTAGAAAATAAGTTCTTGATCTTTTCGTTTGGAGATTCGGAAAAAATACATTTTATTTTATTTTGGGTAACAATTTTTTTTATGTAGGCTAACCTCTTTACACTTATATTTGTGTCATGGTTTGAAGAAATAGATGCTATGAAATTTAGTCCGAAATATTTTTCAAAATATTGATATGCGTCGTGAGTAACAATGTAGGGATTTGTTTTTACAGGATTAAGCAAATTTTTTATTATCTCTGCTTGCTCTGTAATCTGCATTATTGTTGAATTCGCGTTGTAGTTGTATCTTTCTGCATTTTCTGGATCTATTTCACATAGTACTAGTCTGATGTGATTAACTATCCTCTTTGCGTTTTCTGGATTTAACCAGATATGTAGGTCATTTGATGTTGTATGAATCTTGTAAGAAAAATTAGAGTCATATCTTGATGGCAACAATTCTACTATGTCTGAGAGTTTTATTAACGCTTTTCCTTTTATTTTATTTACAAAAGTTTCAAGCCTGTCATCTACATAGAATATAATATCACTATCTTTTAATTTTCTATTATCTGATGGTTTTAACATATAGTTGTGTATAGATATGGGATCATCAATCAACAAAGTCGGTTGTGTCACTTCACTGGTAACTGCGTTAACCAGTGAATATATTGGGTTTATAGTTGCTATAATTTTTGGTACAGAATATCCTATAGTGGGATGTAGTAATATGCAAAAGAAAAAAAGATGGATTATATGTTTCATAAATTGTTCAGTAAAATGAAAATTCTTGCACATGATGGTAAATGCGTCAATGACTATATTATAAATGTTGAGAATCTGTCATTTTTTTACTCTAAGAAAAAAGTTCTTGATAATATTAGTTTTCAAGTTAAGTTTGGTGAAATTGTGACAATTCTAGGTCCAAATGGCGGAGGAAAAACGACATTAATTCGTATTTTAGTTGGAATATATAAAAATTATATAGGGTTAGTAGAATATACAAGAAATTTTGTTATAGGATATTTGCCGCAGCACTTTAGCGTTAATTCTCTTATTCCGATGACTGTAGAATATTTTTTTAGTTTCTAGCTATACTAAAAGGGAAAGAAAGTTGAGTTTAAGTGATGTATTGAAAGATGTTAATATTATTAAAATATTGAATAGGCAGATGTCAGAAATATCATATGGGGAATTACAGTTGGTTTTACTTGCGAGATGTTTGATGCTTAATCCGGATTTAATCATTCTGGATGAGCCAGTAAGTTGTATGGATCTCAATGCAAAAGATAGCTTTTATAAGCTAATCAATAAGTTAATTTCCATATATAACTTGAGTGTGATTATGACTTCTCATGATTTGCATTTTGTTATGTCAAATTCTTACCGTGTCATATGTATTAATAGGAGTGTTTATTGTGAAGGTTCTCCTGATGAGATCGTAAAAAATGAAAAATTTTTGAAAATGTTTTCATCTTATGCTTAGTGTCTTTTCTAATATAATTCTATTGCTTGGTATATTGAATACTTTAGTAAGGTATAATATATTACCCTACACTTGCTTTTTCGCTAAAAGGTCTGTTAGAGAAAAATCTCAAGGAGAAAAAATTACTATGGCATTAAAAGAATTAGGGCCAATTTTTATCAAATTTGGCCAGTCTATGTCTTCTAGAGCTGATATTGTGGGGGAAGAAGTGGCAGGTTGCTTGTTGTGTTTATGTGATAAATTACCAGCTTTTTCTTATGCAGATGTTGTAAAAATTATAGAAGAGGACTTCAAATGTAAGATAAATGAAGTGTTCTGTGAATTTGGAGAAAAACCAATTGCTGCAGCATCTATTTCGCAAGTACATAAAGCCAAAGATATTGATGGTAATGTAAAAGCTGTAAAAGTTTTAAGACCACATATTGAAAAGGTCTTTGAAAGAGATATAAAATTAATGTTTTGGCTAGCGAAGTTGGCGCAAAATTTTAAAAATTTAAGGAGGTTTCAATTATTAGAGCTAGTTCAAACATTTCATGAAATATGTAAAATGGAAATAGATTTACGTTTTGAAGCGGCGAATGCCGAAGAGTTAAGATGTAATATTCGAGATGATAAAGGCTGTTATATACCTGAAGTGGACTGGACTAGAACTACAAGGCGTGTATTGACGTTGGAGTGGATAGATGCTATTCCAATATATAATGTTTATAATTCAGAGCATTGCAAAACTCTGGTAAAAAATTTAATATTTTGTTTTTGCAATCAAGTATATAGATATAGGTTTTTTTCATGCAGACATGCATCCAGGAAATCTTATGGTGGACAAAAAAAGGAAGGATTATAATTATAGACTTTGGTATCGCTGGAAGGCTGGACAAGGCTACATGTATGTATGTTACAGAAATACTTGTAGGATTTATAAAAAAGGGATTATCAGTATGTTGCTGATGTACATTATAGAGCTGGATATGTTGATGCAAAGTATAATAATTTTGTTACAGCGTGTCGTGCTATAGGTGAGCCTATAGTCGGCAAGAATACCAAAAATATTTCTATATCAGCATTATTGACTCAACTCTTTAAAATTACTGGTGATTTTAATATGAAATTGCAACCTCAGCTTTTCCTGTTACAGAAAACTACAGTACTAGTTGAAGGTGTGTGTAGACAACTGTGTCCTGATGTTAATATGTGGGAGATAGCAGAATTATGGATGGAGAAGTATGCTATTAAAAAAAGTAAGTATTGTCAAAAACTAAAGAGATCTTATTTATGTCATACTGTACACAATATACCATTGTTTCTAAGAAAGGTTGATAAAAGTCTAGATGTGATAAGCAATTACAAGCAATTGAATCATTCAAACGTAAGTATAAGTAGAGACATTATATGGGCACTATTGGTAATTGGATTGATTATTAAAATAATTATGGGATAGCTGATCACTTGTATCAATAGAATATAGGATATAACAAGTAAATAGATCTTCAGCAATTATTTTATTCACAGATGGAATAGGATTAAGGATAATAATTTGACGTTCAATTAAGGTAAAATTCTCTGATTATTGTGCGGTAAGATATTTCAATGTGTAGAGTAGATAAAAATTTTGTAGTCTAGTTGTTAATGATAAATAGAATTTATTTATTGAAATGATTGCTTTGTTAGTGAATTAAAAATAATAAAATGTGAAGTAATTTAATTTTTGTATATTGAAACCTAAAGGAAAATTTACTATCGTGTGAGTTTAGTATAAATTGTTTGCATAGGTCTACTAGTGGCCTAAATGTAAATTGCGGGAATTTTATAGGTCTCGATATTTTTCTTGATCTGTAATTTGGACATTTGCGAGTGTTTGTCAATTTTAAACGATCTTTGTGGAAATTTACCACAGTTATTATGAGTGTAGTATGTTGTTTTTTTTATCCTGTTTTAAATTGGATTATAAGTGTATTGGTACTTGTATGTGGAAGTAATTTTCAAGTAGCTTATGCTGTAATAAACCTCTACGTTAGCAAAGATTTGTGTTTAAGTATTACGCATACTGCATTAGCAGCATCAATTCATATGTGGTGTTTTTCAATTTTTCAACTATTTACTGGATCGATATTGGATTATTATGGAGCAAAAAAAAGTATTGCCTATATCTATGGTATTTATATCTATTGGTACTTTTTTTATTTTCTCATGCTGAATATGTTGGTTGTTTTTTTTTTTCACAGATTTTTCTGGCATTAGGAGCATCTTTTGGGTTTGTAGGCACTGGATATATTAGTTATAATTTCTTTTCTCCTTCAATTTCAGGCATTATGTTTGGGTTAGTGCAAACAATCTATAGTATGTCTTCTTTGTTTATGGAATATACATATACGTATTTAATTTTGTCAGGACTATCTTGGAGAAATTTGATGAAATATATAGAATACATTGAAATTTCTGTACTGGTTCTAACATTGTTTTTAAGTGACTGTAAGAAATCTAAGGATTTAAAGTCCAGTGATTCTAATTTTGTGGGTATACTAATAAAAGTATTTAGTCTTATTGTTGAAGTAGTACAAGTGAAAAATGTATTGTTGTTTACAATAACAGGTAGTTTGGTGTTTGGGGTATTTTTGTCAATGGCTGTATTATGGGGGCAAAAATTATTAATAGCCATGAATCTGGATAGTTATTATTCAGGTATTGTACACTCTATCATATGGATGGGTTTTGCTATAGGATGTCCTTTAGTTAATTTCATTTCTAATTTTTTGAAAAATAGGAAATATGTATTTATGTGTGTCTGTATATTGCAATGTTTAAGTTTGATGATGTTGTTGTTATATGATAACAATCTTTATACTTTATGCTTTCTGATGTTTATATTTGGATGTGCATCTGGTGGTCATATGCTAAATTTTTCTATTGGTACAGATATTGTAGATGAAAATAAAGTAGGTACAGTTTGTTCAGTTATTAATTGTTTGATGTCTATTTCAGGTGGTATAATTATGTTTATAATAGCGTTATTTCTAGAGTATCAAAGTAAATACGATATAATACAGGTAAGTCTGGTTATGCCTTTAATTGTTTTCTTATCCTTTATTTTATTGTTTTTCTGTCGTGATACTTTCTGTAAAAAAATGATGTTTTCTAATTATGATCATATCAAATAGCACTATTCGTTAAATAACTTTACACATTAAAATGTTTGACAAACGGCGTTGTTTCATAACGCAATCTGGCGAGAGATGCATAAGATATAAAATTTTCTTCAATATAAGGATAAATTAATCTACTGTACCTGTTAAACTATTTTGGTATGCATCAGTTACTTTAACAGGTAATATTTTGTTGTAAAATCGACTTGGATTATCCGTCTTAATATAACACGACTGCATATGTGGGGTTTTACCTATAATTTGATTCTCAAACTTTCCTTTCTTTTTACTGAACAATACAGGGCAAACTTGACCCACCATATTCCGATTAAAAGCAAGCTGTTGTTTGCGGAGTAATTCTTGTAATTTTAGAATACGCTGTAGTTTTATTTCTTCCGGGATCTGATTTACATACTCTGCACTAGGTGTGCCTGGTCTTGGACTATATTTAAAACTGTATGCTTGTGAAAATGTTACTTCTTCTACTAGTTTAATTGTACTTTCAAAATCTTCTTCTGTTTCTCCAGGAAAACCGACTATGAAATCAGAAGAAAAAGAAATATCAGGGCGCTGTTTCCTCAAATTGTTAACAATATTTACATACTCTTCGGCAGTGTGCTTTCTGTTCATCTTTTTCAATATCTTATCTGAACCTGATTGTACTGGTAAATGAATAAATGGCATCAGTTTTGACTCAAGTGCATGTGCCTCATATAAAGATTGATGCATGTCGCGTGGATGTGATGTAGTGTATCTTATGCGTTCTATACCCGATATTTTGGCAATATATTGGATCAACCTACCCAAGTCCCACACACAACCCTTATACGTGCCATGATATGCGTTAACGTTTTGTCCAATAAGGACTATCTCTTTTATTCCAGAATCTGCTAAAATGGATGCTTCACTAAATATTGCTTCTACTGTTCTTGAATATTCCTCACCACGTGTGTATGGTACCACACAGAATGTGCAAAATTTATCACATCCTTCTTGAACTGAAATAAAAGCTGAAGTTTCTTGGTTTTTTTGTATATTCTTCTACGGGAATAGAATCAAATTTTGAAATTACAGGGAAATCAATATTAATAACTTGTTTCTTTATCCTACGGGCTTTGATAATGAGTTCTGGTAATGTATGTATGCTTTGTGGTCCTACTACTATGTCAACGAATGGTGCCCTCTCAAAAATTTCTTCTCCTTCTGCTTGTGCTACACATCCAGCAACCACTATAGTTAAATTTTTAGTTTCCTGTATTTTTCTTATCTTACCCAGTTCTGAGTACAACTTCTCCGACGCTTTCTCTCTAATATGACAGGTGTTTAGTATAACAATATCTGCATCTGACAGCTCATTAACCACAGTGAAACCGAGCGGCTTTACAATATTTTCCATGATCAAAGAGTCATAAACGTTCATTTGACAACCGTATGACTTTATATATAAACCCTGCATCGACTTTATAGACAACTATTTTTATTTCAAAGCATTAACAAATCTAAAACGACATTCCATTGTGTTAGATTATTGAAGATTTGTCAAAAGTTAGTTTGTATGGTACCGTCAGTTCCATATTTATTATATGGTTAGTTATAAATGGGTGAAATATGTTTAAATGTGTGGTGTTAAAGTGTTACTTTTAGGTATATAGGTTAAATTTGATAACATATTGTAGCATTTACTGTCACAGTTAGTGTAGATAAATAGGATAAATGTAGTTTATGGTGTACAGATGCTCTTTAGCAAATCGGTGTAGAAAGTGTTGATCTTTGATTAATATTTATTATTTTACAGAATGCATTTGTTAGTGTGTCTAATATATCTTCATAAGAGTGGTTTAACGTTTGCTTGCAATACTTTTATAATGTTGCTTTACAAACATTCCCTTGACCTACTATGCCAGAATTTTGGTATATTCTAATATTAATTTTTTCTTGTACAGAATTAAAATCTATTTTTTGTTGTTTAGCAGAATATGTATATGTTGTCCTGTCATTTATTGTAATTGTGCGTTTTATTATGTTTTGGTCATCTAAAATTTCAATATCATAACTTTCAAATTTTTCTTCTATAGGTGTATCGGTATTATCTTTCCATTCTCCATTAATACGTGTTCTTCGTATCCAGCTAATTGTTAAATTGTTATATGTATCGCGCCTACCTTTGACGTGTGTTACAGCTAATGGTTTTAAATTATTCGCATGGTATACATATGTTATCTGTTCTTCATGTGATGTGGATTCCTTAAATATTAACTTGTATGTTAAAGATTTCTTTATTAATGATTGACTGACTGTTATACAAGGTAGGTTATCTAGTAATACAAAGCATTCTTCTTTTTTTGTGTTGGTTAACATATTCTTCTGTGCCAAATCTTCCTCTAAGCATATGACTTAATTGATATTTATTTTGTCCTGTTTGTTTAACACTTTGAAATTGGATTATCTCATTTCCAATTAATGCGAGGTTATTGTTGTTTGTAAACAGAGATTTAGTTGAATATAGTTGCCTTGCATTTAAAACAATTGTAACTTTACTTTTTCTGTCTGGTATAGCAATTGGGCCAATACCTAAATTATCAATTGTAATTCCAGTAGTTGCTTCAGTATTTACAGATATGGCAGTCTTATAATGTTCATTTTTGTCTTCATATGAATAAAGAATGCTTCCCTTCCAGTTTGGTCTTGTTTTAGTGATTGCAAAATATAACACATTATCCATGTTCTGGATGCATGGTAAATCAAGTATATGCACTGGGTGTTCTATGTGGTTTATACTAAGACCATTACTGTTATCAGGAAAGAAGTATTGAATGATTTGTGAGTTGTTGTATCTTATTCCTTCTATATTGAGAGAAAGATCTTTTAAATAAATGTTTGTAATCTTTATTTTATATAACAGATTATTGTATTGTACTTGAATGACGTCATTTACATTAAGCCAAACATACTTTATTGGAAGTGTAAGGTGAAAATTATATTTATTATCTGATTTTTTATTTAAAATATTCTCTGCTATTGTTTTTGCTTGGTTATCATTTAGAACAATTGGAACTTGTATATGTTCTGTTGTTGTGTTTTGTAAATAGGGTATTTTAGCATGTTGTGAACTTACTTTATAGTCATTGTTTTTGTTTATGTACATGAAATTAATACTAGTCACTAGTTGTGAGTATTTAGTTTTGATGATTTGTTGAAGATAGTGTTTATTTTCAGATACAATGTCTTCTGTTAGGATATTATATTGGAATAACTGATTTTCTGGGATAACACTTAATTTGTCTTCTTGCTCTAATATTTCGAAGTGATATATGTCCTTTAATGTGTTCAATATAGACTTTACGGACTGTAATTCAGTGATTGCGTATCCATCTACTGTATGATTTAAATCTTGAATTTTTATTTGATTGTTTGCTATTCCTGTGCTAACTAACAAGTTGTAAATGATATCGGATATTTCCAATAATGATAATTTTTCTTGTACACAATAACTGATTTGCCAATCTTTTGCATCTTGCCAAATGTTTTGTAGTTGAGGAAAATGTGGATAAGGCCTTATGTCCCAGCCCAAAAGAAACATCTGCTCCACCATATCAGAGTTATCCCATGCTTTAATAGTACCACTAATAGCGATTTTCTGCGCATGAAAGTCTACATACCCATTGGAAAACATAGGATATTTTTTTTGATTATATTGGTATTTTATAAATATATCAGGTTGACTTGTACAATTATCTATACTGGGGAATCCGTATTGAGTGAACCATATTTTCTTTGATCTTGGGATCCAAGGAGTAACAGTATTATCGGCATCAATGTGATGTTGGTTCCACCATTTTTCTATGCGTTTCCAGGCATATTGATTATTGTCTTTAGTGTATAAAATTTTCTTTCGTTTTGTTTCAGTATTTTTGTAAAAGTAATCGTATCCCACTCCAGAATACCATCCATTTATTATGTCTTGTTCTGTGAATCCATTAATAGGTTGTGGAGTATCTGTTAGCGGGAAATATGCGTCTATACCTATTATGTCGATGTCTTGTGATGCCCATAATTTGTCCATGTTGTAGTATCCATTGTATGAATGATATTCACTCCAGTCTGCTGCATATGTTACAATAGTACTATTACCCATCTGATTTTTTACATAATTTGCTAACTTTATTAGTTCATCAACTGCTGGATATTTCTTGGAACTATTTGTTATTCTTGTTAATCCGGTAAGTTGAGAACCAATTATAAATGCGTCTATTATACCTTTTGTTAAATTAGAGTAGTGCTTGATAAATGGATTGTACTGATTGTTGAAAAATGTACTAATATCTTCAGAGTTACCAGTAAGATGACCCCTCCATGGTCTATCTTTGGTGTCTATCAGTATTACGGGATATAGTAATACTCTGTATCCTCGCGTTTTAAGCTCGTTGATATATCTAATTAATGATTTATCATTAATGGTACCACCATATCCAATGCTATTGTCTAGATCTCTAAGAATTTGTCTTGCTGTTTCTCTATTTATTCCTGCAACATACCAATTGTCAGGTGTTGTGGTAGCATTAATGAATTCAACAGCTGGATAAATATTACAGTTTTTAATGTTTAAGCTGTCTGCGTACCAATTTACGACAACTGACACCCATTTTATGTTCGGTAAAGTTTCTTGTAGTTGATCTAAAGAAATCAAAGCATCTGCTTTTTTTTGTGTTACTGTGGCTGTTAATTTTTTGAGCTTTCCCATAAGGAACATATTGAGTACCAATTTTTTGTTGGGAAATTTTCATTTGTATTTTTGTATCGTATGTGAACTCTCCTGATCCTGGGATGATATTTATGCTTTTAATTTTTTGTGTTATGTGTTCTTGGTTAATATAGTGAATGGGATGTGCTGTAACTTCAAATGTGAAGTTTGGTATATGATTTTTGTAGTCCGTTAATGAAAAACTTTCTATTACTATATATGATAGTCCGCGATATGCTGGAGCATTACCCATTAATTTTAGTATTAGTGGGTCAGGTTCTTGATCTTCTGTACCTGGATAAAGTCTATATGTTAATGTATTTAAGTTTAATGGTTGAGTATTAGCCCATATCTTTGAAATTTTTTTTACTTGTCCTACACATATTGCTATAGCTAGACTTGTGTGATATTGATGTTGTACGGAATTTTCAGTATTGATATTTTTATTTGGATGATTTGTAATAACTACTTCTTTGTTTTGTGTTATTTTTATCTCGTCCATCCATATTATATTTCCTGCTATACGCATTGTTCCGTATAGGATAGGAATCATTTTTCCATAAACAGATGTTTGAATTTTTAAGTTATTTATTCTTGGTATATGTTTGTCGTGAGTGTTTTTGTCTAAATTTATGTAATTTTTTTATGTCTTGATTAGTAATATTTCCTAATTCTGTTGAAATAAATTTCTCGATGGACTCCTTAACGCTGTTTACAATGGTTGATAGTATAATTAATGACATGAAATAGCTCCATAAAAGATTTATTAAATATGCGAGGTTCTTGTATGATTATTTGTGTAATGATGGATGATCAGTTAAGTATTGTGTTGGTTGTATTTTATTGTGTAGGAGTAGATTGTAATTCAGATATATATAAAATGGCTTTGTTCATATAATTTTATGCTATATGTTTGCATGCAGAATCTATTTGGTGATGTCGTATTTCGATTCATTAGTAATAAAGTTAAGTTTGTTGTATATTATATAAATTATTGTTATGATGACTTCCTGTGTTTATATTAAACTTATTATCCAATATTGTGATGGACTGGTGGTTCTCATTTACTTAAAAATGTATTTCTGGGATATGAGGCTCTCCTCTGAAGTTTATACTGTTGTTAAATCTATCACAACATGTAATGAAACTTTTATTACAGCCAGCAGTTATAGAGAACTTATCATCGATTGATATTTCATATGGTAGAGGATTATATAGTTTGATGTAAGATTTATTATGAGACTTTATTTCTAATGTGAAATTGCTGTTTTTTCCTGTAATAAATGTTATTAGTCCGTACGTGTAGTAGTTATCAATATTAGTTAGATGAATACATTCGAATTCTTGATTACTTATTATACTCGTAATGCTATGAGTGTTAGTAAACAATTCTTTATTTAGGTTACACTTATTGTCACAAAATTGAGCTCTGCATGAAGATGAAAAAAAGTCCCCAATGTTTCTAGAGAGAGTATTATATAAGCTGTTGAGCTCCGCTATGAATTTATGATTGGTTAAAGTTATTTTTTTCAATACTGCCACAAAATAAAGTTATAATTCCCTGAGCAAGATCTGTGTAGTTTACAAGAAATATTCTGACTGTAGCAAAATCATATACTCCAGAAGCGATTTGTTCTTCTTTCATTATATCACTATTAATGGCGATTTCTACTTTTGTGCTGTGACCAGTAACAGCATTATATTTTAACATATCTATATTTAATCCTGGTGTTGATTCATAGGTTATGTTGTCAATAACTATGCTTTGGTCGAAATCGGTTAATCCTATTATGTTTCGATTTTGTAGGGTAATTTGTAAACAATTTGCAATGGTAAGTACTTCAGATGATAAATGTTGTTTTAGTTGAGAGCTAATGTTTTTCATATATTTTATTTCTTTGGATTATAGCAAGAATTAATTATCAAATACTAAGTTGTAATTAACATTACGGACTATTTAGTCTGCATTATTTATAATCTAAAATATGGGGACACGTCGACATACCATAGAGAGAGCAACCCTTATGATACTTCTTACACTTTGAGTGGTTAAGTATAAAGAGCTACACCTGTAGTTTGTAACAGAACAGCACAACAAAGATACTCACAACCTGCACATTGAAAAAAAATACACATCCATGGAACAGCAAGTACACCGTAATGGTAGTATAAATAATTGTGTTAGTCAAGCATATTCTGGTAGGTTTCTGTACAATTTATGTAGTGTATAGTAATTTTTTCTATGAAATGCTGAATAAAATTTTTTTATGTAGAAATTATACTTATTATAAGCAATAATAAACGTAACAATTTTGAAATTAAATCCTAATAATGGTGGGGACATGTGTAGTATGTCGTGTTTAGTTTTTTGGATACATATGATAGTATATCATCGCGATTTCTATAGGAAAAATTATAGTGTACCTATTTTACAGTTGTGTAATTTCTATTCAAGTCACTTACAAACTCAAGAAAGTGGCGATGCCGGTGATGTGGCTTGTAGTGCGTTTGCTGATGTGTATTTTATCGTGCTTTACGGAATTATCGTAAGTGTTTAGTTTAAGTAATGTGAAATTTTGCGATGGCTTTAGATTTGTTGGAATTTGGAAATGGTGAGAACATGAAGGATGTAACTTGTTTATTTGGTGATAATGCGAATGTCATAGAAGATGCTTATAAGCGCTATCAAGAAGATAGTAACTCTGTTTCTCCAAGGTGGCGTGTTTTTTTTTCCAGTGGTTTATATTCTCATGAGAATGTGAGTGTTGTGGATAATAAGTCGAGCACTGTAAATGTTACTGATGACTCTTATGTTAAGATTACAGGATTAATAAATTTTTTTAGATCTTATGGGCATACTGCTGCAGACTTAGATCCCTTAGGATTGCATGTAGCTGGTAATCTAAATTGTCACGAATATGTTGACTTGAGTAATATCAGTCCTTTTAGTACATTTGGTTCTGTTTTGGGATTAAGTAATCCTACATTAGGTGATATAGTTGATACTTTAAAATCTATTTACTGCGGCAAGCTTGCTTATGAGTTTATGCATGTTAGAAATCATGAAGAAAGGCTTTGGTTGCAGGATAAAGTTGAAAATTTATGTCGTAAGGTGTCAAATGATGAGAAAAAAGTTATACTGCAGCATTTAACAGAGGTAGAAGGTTTTGAGCAATTCCTTCATACCAGATATCCAGGTTATAAGAGGTTTTCTGTAGAAGGTGGAGATTCTTTAATTATTGCTATAGAAAAAATAATTGACTTATCTCCTATATTTAATTTTCGTGAAATAGTTATTGGGATGGCGCATCGTGGAAGATTGAGTGTATTGACAAAAGTTATGAAAAAACCATATAAAGCTATTATGCATGAATTTAATGGAGGTACTGCATATCCAAGGGACCTAGATGTTTCTGGTGATGTGAAATATCATCTAGGGTATTCTTCTGACCGTCAAGTATCTTATGATAAAGTTGTACACTTATCTTTATTACCTAATCCTTCTCATTTGGAAGCTGTTAATCCTGTTGTTATGGGAAAAATTAGAGCAAAACAAGATCTATTGGAAGACTGTAATAAGTCTTCTATAGTCGGAATATTAGTACATGGTGATGCTTCTGTTATCGGTCAAGGAGTTGTTGCAGAAACGTTGACTTTAAGTAATTTATCTGGCTATGAAACTCACGGTATGATACACATAATAGTTAATAATCAAGTAGGTTTTACAGCAGATCCAAAGGATACAAGATCTTCTTTTTTACTGTTCAGATGTAGCAAAAATAATAGATGCACCGGTTTTTCATGTGAATGGAGATTCTCCTGAAGATGTAATAGCAGCTGTTAAATTAGCTGTAGAGTATAGGCAAAAGTTTAACAAAGATGTGGTAATTGATATAGTGTGTTATCGTCGTTATGGGCATAATGAGGGTGATGAGCCATTATTTACTCAGCCTATCATGTATGATTGTATCATGAAACATAAAACTCTTATGAAGCTTTATAAGGAACGATTAATTAGTGAGAATGTTGTTTCTGAAGAGGAATTTAAAGTTTTACAAACTAAGTTTCATAACATGCTTAATGAAGAGTTTACACAGTCTGAGCATTATGTACCAGAACAAGTTGATTGGTTAAAGGGAATTTGGGCAGGTTTTCGTAGGCCTGTACCTGGTAATTTTTCAGATTATTTATCTCATACTGGTGTAGAAGAGCAAAGATTGTTGAATCTAACTCGTGCTTTAACGAATATTCCTAAAAATTTTAATGGAAATAAAAAAAGTATTAAAGGTGTTGTCTGCACGTTTTGATATGGTATCTTCTGGTGAAAATATTGATTGGGCAACTGGAGAAGCGTTAGCTTTTGCATCTTTATTGTCGGAGAATGTGAAAGTAAGGTTATCAGGGCAGGATTGTTGTAGGGGTACGTTTTCGCATAGGCATGCTGTGTTGGTAGATCAAGTTACAGGAGAGTCTTATGTACCTTTAAATAATTTGGGTGTACCACAAGAAAATTTTGAAGTAGTCAATAGTCCATTGTCGGAGTATGCAGTAATGGGATTTGAATATGGATATAGTACAAATTCTCCATCTGCTTTAGTTTTGTGGGAGGGTCAATTTGGTGATTTTGCAAATGGTGCACAGATTATAGTTGATCAATTTATATCTTCTGCTGAGACTAAATGGTTACGTTGTAGTGGGGTAGTTTTATTGTTGCCACATGGTTATGAAGGACAAGGTCCAGAGCACAGTTCAGCAAGGATAGAAAGATATTTACAGTTATGTGCAGAAGACAATATGCAAGTTGTGAATTGTACCACTCCAGCGAATTATTTTCATGTATTGCGTAGACAAATATGCAGAGATTTTCGTAAGCCGCTTATTGTTTTTACTCCTAAATCTTTGTTACGTCATAAAATGGCAGTATCTAGATTATATGATTTCACTGGATCTTTCTCTCCTGTAATTGGTGAAGTATATTCTCTATGTAGTAATGACAAAGTCCGCAGAGTTGTAATATGTAGTGGTAAAATCTATTTTGATATTATTGAAACTCGAGATAGAAGTAAAATAAATGACATAGCAGTAATACGTTTGGAGCAGTATTATCCTTTTCCAGAAGAGAAGTTGGCTATTGTATTGGAAAATTATCAGAATGCGGAAGTAATATGGTGTCAGGAAGAACCAACAAATATGGGAGCCTGGGGATTTGTTTGTGGTTATATTGAGAATACTTTAATGAAAATTAATCTAAAAGCTAAGAGGCCAGTGTGTATATCTCGTCCTGCTTCCGCGGCCACTGCGTCTGGTTATATGAGTATGCATAATGAAGAACAAAGTGAGATTTTATCATGCCTGTTCAAGTAGATTATAACAAAAATACTTTTATTATAATCTACTACTGTTATATATGGTTTTTTGTGTTGTGGGTAGCTTAAGTTGATGATGTGTATTTTTGATTATGTACTCTGTGGTTAGTCTTCATCTTGCTGAGTTGTATTGTGTGATGTAATTTTTAAAAATTTTATAGCACTGTGGTTAATTATTGCTCCACCTACTCGTTTTGTTGTATAAAATTTAACAAAAGGTTTGCTTGTAAAAGGGTCTCTCAGAGTTTTTATGGTGTTATTTTCAACTATCTTATATGCATTTTTAAAATCTGCAAGTGCTATAATAGGGTGTGTTGTGTTAGTTGGTATGGGCATGTCGGATGTTTGATATACTGGCAATCCCATTAGTGTATCAGGAGATCCTAAAGTTAATCCTGGATGACAAATGTATTGTCCAGAAGGCAATTTAAGAGATCTGATTTCTTGTAATACGCTTCTATTCATTATAAATGCTGCTTTTGAAGCAAAATATTCATCTAGAGAGTAAAAAAAGGTTAATTATTGCATCACTAGTTAGTGTTTGAGATGTTATAACTTCAATTGAAGGATAGTTTGTGTCTTGAGAGTTAGTGTCACTTGAAGAAGAGGATTTTGAAGGATCTGTTATGTATGATAGGATCCCACGTGGTTGACCGTTTCCTGTTCCTGATATGAAAGCTCTATTTTCTGCTCGACTAAAAGCATCTACCAAATAATTGATTAGCCAGTTTGCTATGTCTATTACACAGTCTTCCAGTAATTTTTTTGTAATTTGTGGTTGTGCATATAATTCGTATAGATGTATATTGTGAACACTAATCTTAGGTAATTGGGTATCAAGTACTTCAGATCCACTTCTCCAATTGACAGATGTTTCATTTTTTTCTGCAAGTAGACACTCAAAACTGTCACCCGATATTTTTTCTATAGAACATAATTGCCTCATTATTGAATTTTTAGTCAAATTTTTCTCTATGTGTAGCGATATGTTGCGTGGCATTAAATATGATGAATCTAAGGAAGAATCGTCTTTCTTGGAACTGCCTTTAGATAGATATTCTGTAAACGTTTTATAGTTGTAATCTTCATTAAGGTTTTTATCATCGTGAATTATAGGACGTTGTGATAATATTTCAAGTCTTTCTAGTCGCTCATTTTGTTCTTCAATTATATTTTCTGCTTTTTCTAGTTTTTCTAATATAAATGGGTATGCAGAACTTTTTTTATTGAGATCTAATAGTTTTGTTTCGTTTAAAGATTTAAACTCTTCCCATGAGGATGTAAGACTATTTAAAGATTCTTGAATTTCTGGTGTGTATGTTGTCATATTTACTCCATTTTAGTAAATTTTTATGGTTTTATAAGGTATCACAGTATGAAAAAGGTCCGGAAAAGCAGGTGCGAAGATAAAAAAGTCTAAGGAAAGAATGGGAGGCGGAAAGTGTAAACTGTGAAATCTATACCTTCCATTGTATTTGATGACAATATACCATGTCAAGCATATTATCTGCACCAACGACTATATTATTGGTTATAGCTGTTTTAGTGCACTTTAAACTTTTTAATGTAGAAAAGCATAACACACTCTTTTCTCGCATAATATATATTCCATTAGTTTTTTATGTTACCAGATATTCACTTACGTAAATCTCAAGTACGAACTCATTACCTAAGTGAATTCAACTCCTTATAATACGAGAATAACCGCTAAATACCTAAATAGTTAAGGCATGTTTTACTGACTGGTGGACAAATACTAGACAATACCTCACACGGAACACACTTCCACTATTGTTATAATCTTTATTGCAACTGATACAAACACCTAAAGCCCAATGCATGAGTTCAAATAAGAGATAGTTCACTCAACACACACTCAACTTTCAACTTATTTTCTTGAGTCAACTCTACTAATGGTAGTCTGACTGTTGGAGATATGTATTTGTGAATTAGGCTTAAAGCATACTTCGCTGGTGATGGACTAGACTCACAAAACAGCACTTTTGACAACTTAAATATCGTTTCACTTGCATGTATAGCACCTTTCATATTACCAGAAAAAAAAGAGTCCTGCATGCTTGAGCATATTTCAGGTATTACATTTGAAACTACAGAGATACACCCAGATCCACCATGAACATTGAATCCTAAGCATGTAAAATCATCGCCCGAAAACAAAGCAACGTCTTTACTCACCGATAGCCTTAAGTTAAAAGGCTTGCTCAAGTCACCAGTTGAATCTTTCAATCCCACTACTCTAGGCAAAGATAAGATACGCACCATTAGACTATCACTTACGTGAACACCAGTTCTTTTTGGTATATCATATACAACAATAGGGATGTTAGTCGCATCATGTATTGCCCTAAAATGTTGATATATTCCCTCATCAGTTGGTTTATTGTAGTATGGAACAACTACCAAAGCTGCATCTACGTTCAAAGACTGAACATATAACGTACGTTTGATAGCTTCTTGCGTAGAATTTGAGCTTGCTCCAGCTATTATTGGAACACGCTTGTTCGTGACCTTAACGCATAACTCTACTGTTCTACAATACTCTTCAAAACTTAAAGTCGGATACTCACCTGTAGTTCCACATGGAACCAATCCATGCACATTACCACTAATCTGATATTCAATTAATTTACAGAATGCATCCTCATCTATAGAAAAATCACCTTTAAATGGAGTAACCAAAGCAGTAAACATCCCCCTTAAACATGAACCAGACACTCAAACCTCACTCCAACTCAGTACCTTAGTATAGATATAGTAGTCTATTATTGTCAACTGCATATTAACAATTGAGATTATCATAGTATTATAAGCTTGTTTTTGTCCTAAATTTTGAGAACATGAAATAGGTAGACTTATTAGTTTATAGAATATATGTTAGCATCAAAATATCTGTCGCTTAATGTTAATTGTGATGTCTTAAGTGCCAACTCAGTGCGTTTTGATCACCTGAATGCTATTCGATTACGGATATATGTTGGAATGAAAATCGCAGTTATTCCATCCTAATCACATGGTAGCAGTAATTTAACAATTAACCTGGCAAGAACAGTCAGATATGGCAGACATATTATCTCAGATACGGTTCATAGCTGTTTTCCACCGAGGATATGCACATGAAAATGTGGAACGATCTGTCCCCCCTTGTTTTCCATGATTTGTAACAATTCTATATCCAGTTTTATCTAGTTGTAACCTGCATGTAATCTTTTTTTACTACAGAGAAAAAGTGCATAACGCTAGTTGAGGAATCAATAAAATCATCAAATGATATATATTTACCTTTTGGAATAACTAAGACGTGTACAGGAGCCTGTGGATGTATATCGTGGAATGCCAATACAAATTTGTCCTCGTATACTATACTACAAGGAAGCTCTTTTCTTAAAATTTTCGCAAAGACATTATTATCGTCATAAGAACTGTTTATCTTACCTTGCATGTATTTTTCCTTTACTTTGTGTTTTTTTACTGCCTACATTACACTGAGTTTGATCATCTGTTTGTGCAGTGATATCTTGAGATAGACCCCCTGCTATTTCCTCTAATTCTTTTTGTAACCCATGAGTGACGTGTTGTTGGAATTTACTTTCGTTAGTTTTCCGAGTTAGCAACTGACGTTGTTGTTCTAGTAGCATATCTGGGTTCTGCACACTGCTCTTTGTATAAGGCATTCTTCCAGGGTCTGTAAGTGAGAAGTCATGGCTTGATATTGTATCCGATGTGTCATCCATGGTTGACTGATCCGGCGAGGCATGAGCCGCTTGTTTCTTGCGATCAGCATTGGGAGTACTTCTTTTCTTTTGTATGATATCTTGATCTGGTGAAGTGACATTTGTGTTCATAGACGACTTATACAGCCTTTCAGAAAAGGTTTTCACAAGCTTTTCATCTTTTATGTCCAGACTGTGTAATACTAATCTTACTTGTTCTCGTATATCTTCTGGTGACTTATCAGACACGTCTATTTCTACAGTCAGGCTGTTCTTGTAACTGCCTTTGGTGGATTCTACAATAACTTTTCCACCTATGGACTCTAACTTCGTGTCAAGTTCCTTTAGTTGGTCAAAGTGTTTATCTGCAGCTTTTCTATTTATTGATTCTTTAGCTGCTGATGAAGGGTTGAGAAGCGATTCTGCGATCCCGCTTTTAGTTTCTTCCACATCTCCTTCTTTTCCTTGTTCCTGCCACGCCGCAAACTTCTGTAGAGTTTCAAGAGGTAGTTTATAGCTCGGAACTTTGAGAGCAACCTCGTTCTGATGTCCAGATAGCCTTGTACTACCTGGTAATTCTATGCCTAATTTATATGTTCTGTTGTGCATGTCCAGGTCAAAGTTTTTTTCTTGACTTGTGTTTGGAAGGACGCTTGAGATCATCTTCCCTATACTTCGTTGATGAGGTAGTTCCGTAGTAGTTGGTGTCATAGCCACCTTTGCTGCTTGTTTTATAACAACAGTTGCGCCTTTCTTTAAGAAAGCAAACATTCTAGTACCATAATTAGTGTCTAAGTAAAGCTACACGCTGTCTTAATTATAAGATACAGTTGATAAAATGTCATTACATATTATTAATATTTTTATCAAATAATTAGCTTTTATTAATTAGTGCTTTACTCGTTATCTTTTCATATATACTTACATGTAATATACTGTAAGATAAAGGTTAATAATAGGTAAAAAGTGAATCATGATGGTGGTATGACTCCTATAATGCAACAGTATATAGCGTTAAAAAATCAATACAAAAAGTATTTGTTGTTTTATAGGTTAGGTGATTTTTATGAATTATTTTTTGATGATGCAGTAGAAGCATCTAAGATATTGAACATTGTACTGACCAAGAAAGGAAATGTTCCTATGTGTGGAGTTCCATTTCATAGCAGCGAGTCTTATTTGAATAAACTAGTAAAGTTAGGCTATAAAATAGCAATTTGTGAGCAGATGGAAACATCTGAAGAGGCGAGGAAGAGGGGATATAAATCTTTAGTAAAGCGTGATGTTGTAAGGATAGTTACTCCAGGTACCATAATAGAAGATTCTTTGCTTGAGGCGAATGAGAATAATTATTTAGCATGTATAGTTGATGTTAAAAATAGTTATGCTATTTCGTGGTTGGAATTGTCTACTGGACTATTCCATTACTGTGTTACTGATTTTAACAAGCTTGATAGTGACTTATTTCGTATTAACCCTAAAGAGGTATTGATTTCTGATAAACTAGTAGAGTTAGATTTAATGTATTCTGCATTAAAAAGGCATAAATTTTCCATAACTCAGTATTCAAATAGTTTTTTTGATGTAAATAGAGCTTATAATACTTTATGTAATGTTTATGGAATATCTACATTAAGAGGATTTGGAGATTTAAAAAAATGAAGAAATTTCTGCATGTGGATCTTTATTGGAATATGTTAGGGCTACTCAAAAGGGTAATTTGCCTAAGTTAGAATTTCCAATGGCTTATGTGCAACGTGACTTTATGTTTATAGATGCAGCCGCATTGCGCAACCTAGAACTCTTCTGTACACAGTCTGGGGATTTAGAAGGATCTTTAATTTCTTCTATGGATTATACAATTACAGCATGTGGTGGTAGATTATTGAAGAGATGTTTATCAGCTCCTCTTGCATGTTCTGATGCTATTAACCGTAGATTAAATGCTGTTGAATTTTTTATCAATAATCAGGTGTTACGTGGAGATATTAGGCAAACATTAAAAGGTATTGCAGATATAGAGCGCATTTTAACGAGAGTTAAAGTTGCTAAATGTTCACCTAAGGATTTGTATGCTTTAAAATTAACGTTAGATAAAGTTTTTGAATTATTAGAATTGTTGGGTAAATTTGACTCAGATATTATTAGTAATTTTTGTGTAAGGTTGGGGAAATATGATGATTTGCGTAAAACACTCAGTGATACGTTAATACAAAATAATGTGAGTAATGTTAAGGAAGGAGGATTTATTAATCCGGATTGTGATAAACAATTGTCGGAGCTTGTGTATATTCAAAATTACAGTGGTGACTTGATTCATGAATTGCAGGCTAAGTATCGTACTGTTACTAATATTCAAAATCTAAAGATATCATATAATAACATTTTGGGTTATTATGTTGAGGTTTCATCTAATTATCTAATAGATAATAAAGATTTTATTCATAGGCAGACTTTAGCTAATAGTATTAGATATACTACGGATGAGTTAAAGGAATTAGAGGGTAAAATAATTTCTGCTAGAGATGCAGCTATCAGTTTAGAGATAAAGATTTTTGGTCAGTTATGTACAAGAATTATAGAAGATGCAGAGAAGATATCGATAACTGCGCATACTATTGCTGAGATTGATATGTTAACTTCTTTTGGTGAACTGGCAGTACAATATTCCTATGTTAAGCCTGTAGTTGATAATAGTTATGAATTTAATATTCGTAAAGGTAGACATCCTGTAGTTGAACGTAGTGGTAAATTTGTAGCCAATGATATTAACCTTTCACCGACGCAAAGTGTACATTTGATTACTGGACCTAACATGGCTGGTAAGAGTACTTTTTTTAAGGCAAAATGCATTAATAGGAATTTTAGCACATATTGGATCATTTGTTCCTGCAGAATATGCTCATATAGGAGTTATTGATAAGGTATTTAGTAGAGTGGGAGCTTCCGATAATATTGCATCTGGATATTCTACGTTTATGGTAGAGATGACAGAAACTGCTGCAATAATTAACCAAGCTACTGATAGATCTTTTGTAATACTTGATGAAGTTGGAAGAGGAACTGGAACATATGATGGATTGTCAATTGCATGGTCGGTTATTGAACAAATTCATAATGTTAATAAAAGTCGAGCTATCTTTGCTACTCACTATCATGAATTGTCAAAATTAGACAAATATTTAAAGCACATAAAGTGTTTTTGTATGAAAGTAGAGGAATGGGATGGAAAAGTAGTGTTTTTGCATGAGATAATACCTGGATCAACTAATAAATCTTATGGGATACACGTGGCAAAGCTTGCAGGTTTTCCGCAATCGGTGCTAGACAGAGCAGAAGATTTAATGAATAAGCTAAAGGTGAATGAAGACTTATTAACAGGGATAGCACTAATTGATTATTGATAGGTATTTTTTATTGTTTATAGTATGCCTTTTCAGATTTAATAAGTTTCTGTGTTGCTTTATGAATGTATAGAGATATACATACTAAGGTCATTAGGACTCGTGAACAAGCTTATATGTCCAAATGTAGCAATGTTAGTGATAGATTGCCTCTTGATGAGTAATGTATAAAAACATTTGAAGCAGAATTGTTTTGTGTAATAGATAAGTAGTTGATGTTAATTTTTGATATTGACATGTTGTAGGTAAGTTAACTTGCTATAAAGGTATAGTTGGGTGATCACGATTGGTTATTGGTTTCTATATTGTTAGTGTATACATAGACTTTATACCAAATTGTTGAATTGTAAGTTCTTTTCTTAGTGAAATTTAGTACTTATATTAAATTACTTTAATTAAGTGAATAAAAAGTGTATACAGTAAATTATTGTGAGATAAGCTTACTTGTTTCCCTAGGTAATGTTTTGAGCTAGGGATGTAGATTATATAAGGCGTTAGCCCTGATTTCGTTATATCTCTTACGTTAAGTAAAGATAGTGGGATAAATGTTCTATCATTTTCATTTAGGTGTTTTTTGAATATATCTACCTGCAGCGGTTGGGTTGTTGACTTAAAATAGCTCATGATTGGGTCAGTGAACCTATGCTTCTGGTAAGTTTTTTATCTGTGCTACAGGTTTATATTTCTACATAAACTAAATAATATTAATCAGCTAGTTGGTGAACGAGTAGAAAGACTATTCATTAATGTAGAACTAATTGTTGGACCGATAGGAGATTGTTTTCTCTTGAAATTAGACTTTTTTATCAAGTCTATTATGTAATTCACATCTTTAGCATTGTAACCTCTTTTTACTACATCTTTTGCGGAATAACCTTCATCAATTAGTAGAGTAAGAACTGAATCTAATGTTATGTAGTCGGGTAAGGTGTCTTGATCTTTTTGATTGTGACGTAATTCTGCAGATGGGTGTTTTACCATAATTTCAGCAGGAATAATATTAGTTTTTTTACATAAACTATTTACCGGTATATTTTCATTTCTCCATTCACTTAACTTGTACACTTTAGTTTTATATATATCTTTTATTGGTGCAAAGCCACCACACATATCTCCATATAATGTTGCATATCCAACTAATGATTCTGATTTGTTACCCGTTGAAAGTAGCATGAATTTGAATTTATTACTTAATGCCATTAGTATCAAACCTCTAATTCTAGATTGTAAATTTTCTTCAGTTATATCCTCTTGAGTGTCTGCAAAAATGTTGTGTAAGGTTGTTAGCGAGATTTGGAAGATTTCTTCTATGGGCAATATTTTGTAAGAAATTCCTAGTCTAGTTGCACATTCTTCAGAGTCAGTGATACTTGCTTGAGAAGTATATTTTGTTGGTAACATAAATGAATGGACACGGTTTGGTCCAAATGCATCTGCTGCAATTGATGCTACAAGTGCAGAATCTATTCCTCCAGATAATCCCATGACTACACTAGTCATAGAATTTTTGTGTACGTAGTCTCTTAGTGCAAGCATAAGTGCCTGATAGTCTGATTCGATATTACTATATGTTACTGCAGTGTTAGTACTTTTAAAACTTTCTTTATAAATGCTACTGTCTTCTTTCCACATGTTCAAGAAGTTGTATTGTCCGTTGACGGTGAAGAAAGATTTTCCATGAAAGGTTACATTATTGTATCCACCTACTTGGTTTATATATACAGCATATTTATTAAGTGTTGATTTCAAAATTAAATTATTTCGTAAGTCAATATCTTTCATATACGGAGTACTGTCCATAATTAGTAGTAGCGTATCATTGTTGCATGTAGGTAATTTAGGTGTTGCTGATATAGGGCATAGTAGTATGTTTGTGTGATTAATTGAAAAAGTGGTATAAATATCTGACGTAGCATTTGGTGTGAACGCTATGAGTTCTGTAATTTTTCCATCTTGAATTAAATAGATGCTTTCAAGTATTATGTTATCTTGTCGTTTGATACTTCCAATAATTATTGCTGTGTTTTTATCTTGTGTTTGTAGTGCTAATTTATTTATAGTATCAGTACATTCGTTGAAAAAATCTTGTGATAAAAGAGGTGTTTCATGCATATATCCTGATATCGCATACCTTGAAAATATTGCTATATCAGATTCTAGATTTATTGATTCTTGGTACAATCTTGTAATTTTTTTTGTAATTGTATTCAGTATTCTCAGATATATAGTTTAACTGGGAAATAAAAATTGATGGACGATACATAAGCTTATAAGTTTATTTTCTTAATTATTAGGAAGTATAATATAACAATAATTCTTATTTTTCTATGTTTTAGAATGTAATACACACTCTTACTTCGTTGGAGCATACAATTTTTTGTTTTAATAATATACTCGCAAAATGTTTGTTTCACATTTTTGTCTTATTATGATTTAACCATAATGGTTGAGTTTAGTATATAAAGTTGTTGTACATTATGTACCTTATAGATTGAGATAGGTTATATGCTTTGTATACAAATTAATATCAAGATATGGGTGGTGGTGTGTCCATTTTTGCATCACGAATGCAGAGGCTTAGAGCATTATTGGTTCTATTGATTTAGTAATTTATTAGTGTGTTGTTATGATGTACTCTTTGCTAATAACGTTATATGATAATGACGCTTTTACCAAGTAGTCTTAGTATGTTGGTCTGAGATGCTTGTGTATTAGTAGTTTTCGTTACTGCTGTAAGTCTAATATATATCAAGATTTATTTTTTACATAAATTAATTCTGCGTATGAATTTAAAATGCAAAATTGAGCGTATTTTTTAAATGTTTAGGATACTTTTTGAATATATTTCAATTATGACTTAACTTTTGGTGTTGAGTCATGTATATGAGGAGACTCCGGTGAAATATTACTTATTTGTAATTATTGTACAGTTTGTGTAGAATTTACAAACTTAAGAATTCTTATCTGTATCTTTAAGAGCTACAATATACATGTGTACAATCACACATTATCGTATATCGTGAGTAAAACTGTTGTTCTATTAATAAATCTTTATTTTCCTTCGAGAAGCATAGTTGCTATGTCTATTGCAGCATAAGTGATTATACTTTCTGCCCCTGCACGTTTGAAGCATAGTAAAGACTCGTACATTGCGGCATTGTAATCTAGCAAATGATTTTGTGATGCAGCTTTAATCATAGCATATTCTCCACTTACTTGATATGCAAATATAGGCACATTGTACCTATTGGCTATACACTGAATAACATCTAAGTACGGCATACCTGGCTTTATCATAACTATATCTGCACCTTCATCAATGTCCATTTGCACTTCAAGTATTACCTCATTCATATTTGCAATGTCTATTTGGTAAGTACTTTTGTCTATTGTTTGAGACATTGAACAAGACCCTACAGCTTCACGAAATGGCTTATAGAAACTAGAACAGTATTTTGCAGAGTAAGATAATATGCATGTATCTTGAAAATTACAATTGTCTAGTGAGTTTCTGATTTCTTTAATTCTTCCATCCATCATATCTGAAGGTGCTACAATATCACAACCTGATGCCGCTAATACTAAGGCTTGTTTACATAGAACTTCTATGGTTGCATCGTTGTCAATTTTTTCGTCGATAATAATTCCGTCATGTCCTGATTTTGTATAAGGATCTAGTGCAACATCAGCTATTATACCAATTGTTGGCACGCGTGCTTTGACTGCTGTTATTGCTTTGCATATTAGATTATCTGGATTGAATGCTTCTTCTGCTGTTTCAGATTTTAAATGACTATCTACTACTGGAAATAGTGCAATAGCATTTATCCCTAAATTTGCGGCTTGTTCTACCATGTACAGTAACCGAGTGATGGAATACCTTTTTATATCTGGTAGTTGCTTTATAGGTGATGATGTCTCTTCAAGGTTGTGCACAAATAAAGGGAGTATAAGATCATCTACTGACAGATGACTTTCCCTTACTAGGTTACGCAACCACTTGGTTGAACGCTTACGTCTCAGTCTAGTGCTTGGAAATTCCATGTTGCCGTTTTATAACCTATAAGAATCTATACTATTTGCCCTGGCAATATCAACTCGTTTTTAAACAGAATTGTACATTATGGTCAAGAAAAATTTGTTTGAAATGCTTAGCAAGATAGATGAAAATCTGTGACCAGAAAGAATGTCTTGAGGTTTATATTGGACTACCAAGCATAGAATTATGCTTGGTTAATTTTATTTGTAGTTGTAGAATCAATGAAACTGCATCATTAGGGTGTTACTTGAAGTTTATGTGTCTGTAGAAAATTTCTGTGCTTAGGGAATATAGTAAAAAGTTGAGTATATTATAAACTTTGAGATTATTTAAAATGTGTAATAGTTTCATTGAATAAAAATTTATGGTAGTTACTTTATCTTTTTTTACTGTCATTAATTAGCAATCGGTCTAACAAAATATAACAGTGAAATGTCATTTTTTTCATATGGATGTTATTGTTTAGTTTTATATATCAGCAAGTGTTGTGTGAATTTTTAATTTGTAGTAGATGAGGATGTTGAGTATTAATGTTGGCTTCATATCTATACTTCTTTACTGATTAGGGTTATTAAGTAAGGATATTTTCTGTTATTGTCAGTAAGTGTGATTATTTGATAAATATTAATAACAGGGTTTGATAGAATCATGTATCTTATTAGAAGAATTAGTGAAAGTTCGTGGGTCCATAGTAGTTGGAGTACTAGCGAAGTTTAGTGTTAAGATATGTAAAGCGTGCTATGTATGTTGTGTGACTGATTATAAGTTATTATTGATATTGTGTGCATTTTCTTTTACACTCAGGGGTTTATTTATAGCTCTTATTGAAGGTCTTGCTAGAGCTGGGCGAGAAAAAAAAGGGTGCGGAGTACTTCTAATATTTTGTGTATTTATGATGTTTTAGTGTATTAATGGGAAAGGTTTTTTTCAGTTCATTGTTCTGAATCTTTTTTTTGCTGTGGTTGCAGAATTTGCATCTAGTCTATTTTGTGATACTGCAGCACTTGACTCCGTTATAGTTGTAGTACCTGGTAAGGAAGATGTGGAGTCATTAAGTAATGAGCTGAGACTATACTGTGATGATGCTGTTTTTGTTAAAATTAGGATTATTTCGTTGTCAGATATAGATCAGGATCTATTAGTAAATCAGCATAGTTCGATAAAAATTATCAGTCCTATAAAGAAGATCTTATTATTGATGGAGTTTATTAAATCATGGAATTTTGAGAATGGTGATGATTATCCGATATCTTTAAGTTATGAATTGTCTGCTTTATTAAATGAGATGTATGTACACTGTATACCATTATCTAATTTAGAAAATTTATTTGAATATGACTCCCCAGAACATTGCCAAAAAGCTGCTAAATTTCTTTCTGCATTGTCTAGAAAATGGAGAGAAGTATTATCGCAAGAAAAGGTTTTAGACATATTAGAACATAGGAGTTTATATTTAAGTAACTTGGTCAAATATTTTGAAGAAATAACATTAAATTACACTGTGATTTCTGCTGGGATAGTATTTAATAGTTTTTTTTATCGACTTTATTCAAGCTTTGTATGAGATGCATAACAGTAAAATAATACTTCCATATATAGATATGCATATTAGCGAGAAAGATTGGCGATTATTAGACGAATCTCATTATCAGTATTACATAAAAAGTTTGTTAGATGTTTTAAAGATTAATAGAAAGGATATTGTTTTTCTAGGAAGGAAAAATCATTGTGCATTTATAGATAATATATTTAATTTTAACCTATTTTTAGAAAAATATCATCAATATGGAGTTGAGAAATGTGATTATAACAACCGTATTAGCATAATTACGTGTGCTTCAGATGAAGAGGAAGCTCAAAATATTTCTATGATTATCAAGAATAATTCTTGTCGAGATATTACTGTATTCACAAACAATGCAATGTTAAGTAGAAGAATAAATTCTATATTAAACTCAGATAACTTACTGGATATGTCTAGTATTGATTATCTTATATTCTCTTTCGTATTAAATATACTAGACGTTGTTATTAGTGAATGGAATCCTATATCATTGCTGTCGCTACTTAAACATCCTTTTGTTACTCTAGAGTATATTAAAGAAGATTATAACACTTTGGTCTCCAGTTTTGAACTCAAGGTTATTAGGTTGCATTCTAGTTACGATTTTACTAGTATAGACAACGATATCAGAGAAAATGTACCGGAATTATTGCATTTTTTGGGAAAAAATAACAAGTATCATACTACCTTTGACTTCAGTGAAGTGTAGTGTTATTTCTTCTATAGTAAAGGTTCATGTTGCGTGTATATATGATTTATTAAAGGGCAGTATAATATTTGGTGATGTTGATCACAATAGAATTGAAGAATTTTTTAGTAATTTTCAAAACTCATGTCATGGTATTGAAATATATGGGATAGGTTTATACAATGAGATTTTGACATCAATTCTACGTAACAATTTTTTTTCAGAAGATTATAGGTTATCCTGTGTTAATTTATCTAAGAAGGATATAGTAATTTTTGCAGGATTTAATGAAGTAAATTATAGTGTAGGTTCGAGTAGTGCACTATTAAATAGATGGATACGTGCTAAGCTTGGATTGCCTTCTGTTCAAATGGAAAAAGGTTATTTTGGATATATGCTTTATAGCTTTTTTTATGCAAATAAGGTTTATATTACTCAGTCTTTAAAAAGCTTTGGAAAAATAAATGAAGAATCTATCTGGGTTAGAAGATTAAAGCTTCTGATACAACTCTATAACTTAGAGGGTTTAAGTTATAAGGATTGGTTTGAAACACAAGGTGGATTAAAAAGCTTACCATGTTTGAGGCCTCAGCCTAATCCAGAAATTAGTAAAAGGTTAGCAGCATTTAGTGTTTTGTCTGTAACTTCATTAGAAACACTAGTAAAAAACCCATATGTATTTTACTTAAATAATCTTTTAAATATTTTGCCGTGCAAGGATATCAATGAGAAGTTCTCAATGAGGAATTTTGGGATTGTTATTCATAATATTCTACGTAAATATGTATCAAGTAATATGGATGAACAAAAGTATGAATACTTAATAGAAATTGCAGAATCAGAGTTATTAGGCAGGTATAAAAATTTTCCTCATGTTGAAACTATTTTATGGCCTAAATTTCAAAAAATAGCTGAGCAATTTTGTAGGATGAACACAGATAGAAGTCATTATATTGACAAGATTGTTACAGAGCATCTATTCTCTTGGGAAATTAATGGTGATGTTAGGGTGATATCTAAGTGTGATAGAGTAGAATATTTAAAGGATGGAAGTGTTGTGATTATTGATTATAAGACGGGGGTCATTCCTTCACAATCGGATATTAATTGTGGAGTTGCCTTACAAATGATAGTACAGGCACTAACAGTGAAGCAAAGTTCGAAAAGGAATATTTCAGGTTTAATGTATTGGAAAATAAGTTCAGAAGATATGAAAATAGTTCCTGTAGACAATTATATTGAAATTATGGGAAAATTAGAGAATGCTATAAAACAATTAATATTCGAATATCTTAAATATAGAAAACCATTTACTGCATCTTATGATGTATCTAGATATGCTGATTATGATCTTCTAACGCGTATTAAGGAATGGAGTGTTGCATCTGATAGATAGGTACTTTTATTTATTGTAATTGGAAGATATGTTTTGGTTATTGCTAAAATGGAAAAATTTTTAGAAATGTTATTATTACATAACATATTAGATAATTATAGAAATTTTTGGAAATTGCCCAAGCTTACGATGAATTGTCATTTAAAATAATTGACATTTAGAAATATTACCATTTGTTATATTTTAATCATGTATAAAAAATTGTTTGTTTCCCAATATAGCGGATATGACCTGGGAAATGTATATTAAATTATTACAAAAACATAGAAAAATTAAAACTTGAGATTATTGTTTGAATATAAATTAGCATTAGATTATTTGGGAAATTGCTTACCGTAGTTGGATAGTTGGTATCGTATCTTTATAGCTCACAGAAATAAGTTTTAAAATTGTATGTGTGAAAATGCAATGTTTGTTGTATGTTAGTAATGTGTTTAAATTCTCCATAGATTTATGATTTTGATGTGTTGTTTAGGGATTTGTATGTGAGTATGTGATTTATTCAATTCTCTCGTTATAAGAACGTTCAGCAAAATATAAGTTAGGAGAAATGTACAACGCAATACGGACCATTTGACTTATGTATCTCTGTAATTTTTATGATCTTAGAATTAGGAAAAAGTCTCAAGATGCTTCAGTAAGTGATTTATATGTTTTTGAATCACTGACTTTACTGTATTAGATAATATACATTGTAAATTAGCATCTGATTTGCGTAAGATGTTGCATTTTTATATATCAATTATAATAAAAATTCTATTTTTAATGTAAGTATCTTGTATTAAAAATAAGTGAAATTAAGTAGAAAAAAATAAAATACATATTTATAAGTATAGAATAATTGTCAATTAATTGAAGATTTCTATTGTTAAATAGCTATTGACATCAAAAAAGAAAGAATGAAAGAATGCGCTTTTCTAGAGAGTCGATATATATGTCACATAGTTCTAGTACGAAGTCTACATTGTCTGTACTTTTATGCGCGTTTATAGAATGTTATGATTTTTTAGTGTGTGGGAGTTTTAGTGCCATATTCAGTGAAATGTTTTTTTCTCACATTAGTGAACGCCTAGCTTTGATGCTATCTTTTATTACATTCGCAATAACTTTTTTTTGTTAGGCCTTTTGGTTCATTATTGTTTGGATATATTGGGGATAAGTATGGCAGAAAAACTTCTTTAATTATCTCTGCGACTTTGTTAATTTTATCAGTGGGGGGAGTTGCATTTTTACCTCTTTTTGAGACTGTAGGTATGTTATCTCCCATTTTGCTAGTGTTGTTCCGTATCTTACAAGGTTTAGCTTTTGGTGGTGAAGTAGGAGCGATTGTCCTGTTGGCAGAAAATGCAAAAAAACATTATTTTATATATGTGGTAAGTTCGCATTTTATAGTGGCTGTACTTGGAGGTGCTGCTGGGTGTATTGTGTATAAGCTGTGTTATAATTTTATACCAGAAGCTCAATTTTATTCTTGGGGATGGAGAATTCCGTTTTTTTATAGGATTGGCAATGACTATGTTGTTGCCTTTTTTTGCGTAGTTCTATTGAGGAAAGTCATCAATATTTGAGTTATGCTTCTGGTCGCAAGGTTTCTAAGGTTCCTGTTCTAGATATAATATTGCATCACAAGAAGGTTTGTATGATTACATGCAGTTTAGTAGGCGTATCTAATATTTTATTTTATATGTTCTATGTATTTTTAAACATACAACAGAAAGTGGATATGTCAACTTATGGCCTTCTAACGCTAACAATATTGGTATCGGCATTTATACCTATCACTTTATTTAAAATATATAAGCCTGAAAATGTGGTGTTGGTATTTCAAGTACTGTTTATTACATGTATATCTCCTATTATATATTTTTTTGGGTTTAGATTCCGTGCTTACGTATTTTATTTTAGCTAGTGTGCTAGGTATATATGCAGCTCCTATATTATGCATATTAGTATTTTTATTTCCAGTTAATATTAGGCAAACAGGATTTTCGATCTGCTATAGTGTCGCTGCAGCAGTTTTTGGTGGAGCTACTCCTGCGGTTTGTCTATGGTTAATAGAGGTAACTAAGTTAAGTATATCTCCTATGTTTTACTTGGATTCTTGCGTATTGTTTTCCTTATATGGTCTTTTTTGTCTTAAAAAATATAATGTAGTTGAAGAAAACTATCGAAATGTACATGTGTAATTGATGAATTATATAACTGTTTAGTTTTGTTGTTATAGATAATGAGGTGTATTAGTTGACATCTACAAATTCCTGGTAGGGATAAATTGTGTATAATATAGTTTGTTCAGTTATGTATTAGTGCGATATGAGTAGTTTCTATATGTCTACTGTGTATGTTCGGCTGTTATTAATTGAATAATCATAATAGCTTATATAGGTGATTATCTTGAAGTAATAATTTGACATATATATTTAAAGATTATTATTATGATGATTGTTGTATAATCTTCAGGATGTAAATGTCAAAAAATTTAGGTATTAAGCCTACGTTGTCGGTGCTTTTGTGTGCTTTCATAGAGTGTTATGACTTCTTAGTATACGGAAATTTTAGCCGTATATTTAGTCAGATGTTTTTTTCTTATTTGACTGAAAGTTTTGCTTTGGCATTATCATTTATGTCATTTTCCTTAGCCTTTTTTGCTAGGCCTTTCGGATCGTTGTTATTTGGGTACATTGGAGATAGGTATGGCAGGAAAACTGCCTTACTAGGTTCCGCAAGTTTACTTATTATGTCAGTGGGAGGTATTACTTTCTTACCGCTTGTTGATACTATTGGTATATTCTCTCCCATTTTGTTAATGACATTCCGTATTTTACAGGGATTATCTTTTTGCAGGTGAGATAGGTTCTGTAGTGTTGATGGCAGAAAATGTAAAGAACACTCGTAATATTTCTTTTTTGATGGGTGGACACTTTATAATAGCAATACTTGGTGGTGCAATTGGATGTTTTATTTTTAAATTATGTTATGCATTTATTCCAGAAGCTCATTTTTATTCTTGGGGATGGAGGATTCCTTTTGTTATAGGTTTATTGATGTCTTTAACTTTGCCTTTTTTTACGTAATTCTATTGAAGAAAGTAGGCAGTATTTAGATTATAAAAGTAAGAAGCAAATTTCTAAAGTTCCTATTCTGGACGTAATGCTACATTATAAAAGGTCCTGTGTAATTACTTTTATTTTTATGCCTTTTTTGTAATTCTCTATTCTATACCTTTTTTGTATTTTTAGATGTACAAAGAAATGTTGGTCTAATAGAATATGCTTTATTAGTTCTTACGGTAATAACGTCGTGTTGTATATGTTCCCTTGTGTGCAGACTATATAAAACTACAACCGTTGCATTATGCCTTCAAGTTTGCTTTATTGTGGTTGTAACTCCTATTATATGTTTTTTTTGGCGCTAAATCTATAGTTACGTACTTTGTTATAGCGTTTTCACTAGGTATGTGTTCAACACCTCTTCCTGCTGTAATAATGCTCTTATTCCCAGTTAATGTTAGGCAAACCGGGTATTCAATTTCCTATAGTATCGCAATAGGATGTTTTGGTGTTCTTACTCCAGTAATTTTCTTATGGCTAGTAAATGTTACTAAGTTAAATATATCTCCCATATTTTGTGTGGATTTTTATGCACTAATTTCTTTATACGGGTTGTATTGTCTTAAAAAAGATAAACAGGTCATAGAATATGAGAGAGTATTCGATAGAGTTTTAGTATAATCTTTGGATTTTCTTGTTTCTAGTTTGGTAATGTTTTGTGTTTTGGGCAGTGTTTTACTAATTTGTATCAAGATAGCTGTTGGTATTGGCATTGTTTATTAATGGTTGGTTTTCTGTAATGCGAGGTTTGTATATTAAGGTAGGATGATATATATGTGAGATAGGTGGTTGGTGTCGGTTAGTTTGTTGGTGCTGTTTAGAATATAGTTTCTTGCGGATTTTACAGTGCTTTTTGGAATTAATATATCTTGAGTTTCTTTTCACTTTGATGCAACCATTTTTCATTTGTAATAACACATTTCTAAGTATTTGTTTCTTGTATTATCCATGTGTTTTGGATTGTGTACATTATGTTCTATTGCTTCGCCATTTTTGTATAATGCTTTTTATTATTGGTTATTTTTAATGAGAGTTTTATAAACAGTGTGTAAAATATAAGTCTAACTTATGGTCAATATTATCATTTGTGAAGTACAAGAGTACGAATCTGTTGTTTAATATTAAGTATCACGGGACAGTTGTTTTTGTACATGCTTCATAGATCGCAGCTCGACATACTACGCATTGTCAAATGCACGCGTATGCACAAAACACAGGTCAATAGTTGCACAACTGTGATATTTTGTTATATACGAGAGTGCAAAAATTAGAATGGTATCTCATCGTCAATGATAATGTCATCGCAATTATTCTGGAATCCGTCTTTATTAAGACTTTCATCCGTATATCCGTCAGAACCAGAGTTGTTGTCTAGTGCACCATTTTTAGAATCTAACATATACAATGCTGAATTGAATCCTTGTAAAATCACTTCCGTTGTGTAACGGTCAACGTTGTTTTGATCCGTCCACTTTCTTGTCCTCAACGATCCTTCAACGTATATCTTACTTCCTTTACGTATACAGTTTTTTATAATTTTTACTAAGCCTTCATTAAACACTACTATGTTATGCCACTCCGTCTTTTCTGTACGTGTACCCGATGTTTTATCTATCCAACTTTCAGATGTAGCGATAGAAAAGCTTGCCATTTCTTTTCCGTTTTGCATTACTCTGATATCCGGATCTTTACCTAAATTACCTATTAAAATTACTTTATTGACGCCGATAGTGGACATAATTGTGTTCTTTGATATAAATTAACGAGTACCATTATCATACTTTACTAATAAATACGTCAATAATTTTATTGTTGCGTCTAAAAAAAATAGACTAATGATGTAGAATAGTTTATTTAAAGTATTTGCTTTAAACATGGGTTACGATGGATAATTCTCTGCCAGTAATAAAAAGTAAAACAATAACTAGTGTGTTTAAAGTTATGGGTGAAATGGCCGATGCAATATTTTCTTGGGTTGGTAGCATTAATAAGGACTTAACTAGAGATCAGGACATTAGTAATCTCTATGAGAAGATGAATGAGTGTGTTAATCCGAAAGGTGGAGAAATCAAAGCAAGGTATAATACTATATCGCTTGGTAATTTATATCTTAATTTATCCGATATTGGTAAAGTAAATTTCCTGAAATTATTGAATGAAAAATTTAGCGCTGATAGGACTGAAATAGATAATAAAATTAGAGAATATACAAGTCAAGTAGATGTAAATGAAAAAGGAAAACTTGAATTTGAATTGATGACGGTTTTAGAATCTCCTAGATTTCGCATACTTAAACAGTTTATTTCATTACAAGACGGCTTAAAATTTATTGTCGATATGAGAGCGGATGTAATGCGATTAAAGGATAAAAATAACTCTTTTTTTTCATTAGAAAAAGATTTAAGAAATATATTGTCTTATTGGTTTGATGTCGGTCTTTTAGATTTACATCAAATTACGTGGGATTCTCCTGCGTCTTTGTTAGAGAAGCTAATTTTATATGAAGCAGTGCATGCAATTTCTTCGTGGGACGATTTACGGCATAGATTGGATTCAGATCGTAGATGTTTTTCTTTCTTTCATTATAAAATGTTAAGTGAACCATTAATATTCGTGGAGGTTGCTCTTGTTGATGAGATCACTACTAGTATACAAGTGTTGTTAGATTCTCATGTGCCAGCAAAAGATCCTAAGGATGCTAAAGTAGCTATTTTTTATTCAATATCGAATACTCAGAAAGGGCTTTCTGGTATTAGTTTAGGTAATTTTTTTGATAAAACGTGTTGTTAATAAGTTGTCTGAGGAGTTTCAAAATATTAAAATCTATGCAACTCTCTCTCCAATACCAGGATTTGTTAGGTGGCTTACGAAAACTCTGCCAAATAATACTAAGTTTCTAGATGATCTTAAGATTACCATGTCCATAGATGATATAATATCGTATGTTAACGCCAAGCAGTGTGATGAGTTACCTCAAGATATAAAAAATTTATTTCTTAAATTGTGTGCTTGTTATTTAGTTAAAGCTAAGAATAATGGTAAAGCACTAGATCCAGTGGCACATTTTCATTTGAGTAACGGAGCGATTATCAAGCAATTAAATTGGATGGCTGATATTTCTGAAAAGGGGTTGAATAGTTCTATGGGTATTATGGTTAATTATCACTATGAATTATCTAAAATAGATGATAATTATGAAAATTATGTAATTAACAAAGAGATCAATTGTTCAAAGGAAGTATTGTTGCTGTTGAAGCGTTGATTTGATATCTGTTTTTATGGTAATGTGTTTTTATGAGAGTTATTAGAGGAAATAAGTGTGATTGGGAAATAGTAGTTGGACTGGAAGTTCACGCACAAGTTATTTCCAATTCTAAATTGTTTTCTGGAGCTTCGGCAAAAGCCCATGATTCTTTCCCGAATACGCAAGTATCACTTTTTGATGTAGCAATGCCAGGTATGTTACCTGTGTTAAATCGGTACTGTATTTACCAGGCTGTCAGAACTGGAATTGCTCTATCATGTCAGATTAATAAATATTCAGCTTTTGATAGAAAGAATTATTTTTATCCAGATTTACCCTCTGGATATCAAATAACACAATTTTATTATCCTATAGCTACAGGTGGAAAAATTGTTTTAGAGGAACCTGATGGTAAAGAGATACGTATTGCAAGAATTCATCTTGAGCAGGATGCCGGGAAAAGTATTCATGAGTTTGATAAAACTTATCTAGATTTTAATAGGGCTGGTATTGCATTAATGGAAATAGTGTCCGCACCTGATTTAAGATCTCCTCAGGAAGCTGCAGAATATTTGAAGAAATTACGTATGATATTACGTTTTATAGATACGTGTGATGGAGATATGGAAAAGGGCTCTTTTCGTTGTGATGCAAATGTCTCGGTAAGACCTATTGGAAGTAGTGAACTTGGTGTAAGATCTGAAATAAAAAATCTTAATTCTATTCGTTATGTAATGCAGGCCATAGAATATGAGGCCAATAAACAGGTTAATGCTTTAGAAAGCGGGGAAATAGTTACTCAGAATACATTATTATTTGATGTTGCTTTGGGTGAAACAAAGGTCATTAGAACAAAAGAGGATAATCATGATTACCGATATTTTCCAGATCCTGATTTATTTTCAGTGAAATTGGATGACCAATATATAAATGATGTAAGACTATCCTTACCAGAGTTACCTATACAAAAGAGAGATCGTTATATTAGTAATTTTAAACTGAGCAAATATGATGCAGATATTTTATCTTCTGATAAATATGTTGCTGCGTATTTTGAAAAGGTTGTAGAACAACATGATGCAAAACTTGCAGCACCTTGGGTAATAGGTGAGCTTTTTGGTAGACTAAATAAGGTTGGAGTCACTATTGATAAGTCTCCAGTAAAGGCTGAACATTTAATACAATTACTTGATTTGATGGTCAATAATACAATTTCTGGTAAAATAGCAAAGCAAGTATTTGATATTATGTTTGAATCAGGTAAACTACCTGCAGTAATTGTGGATGAATATGGATTAAAGCAAATAAATGATGTAGGTGTGTTATCTGTGGTTGTGGAGAATGTTTTAAAAAATAATCAAAGTAAAGTAGCTCAGTACAAGCAGGGAAAAGAGAAATTGTTTGGGTATTTTGTAGGACAGGTAATGGTAGAAACACAGGGTAAGGCAAATCCTGATCTAGTAAATTCTATTATTAAACAAAAGTTAGATGGGTAATTAGTACGAATTTATTGGTGTAGTTGTATGTAAAACGTGTACAAGATTTAATGTTTATTCCAGTTAGTTAATAAAAAAATGTATGTAGTGCTGGGCTTGTGCTAGTAGTTTTTATAATAGTCATGCAAATTATTCTGCGGTGTTGGTGCGCTGTTGATAGTAGGCTTTGGATTAATTTTGACAATTGGATTAAAGTAAAAGGTAAAGATATTTTTTTCTACGGAAATGTAGTATGTGTTTCATTTATATTGTAATTTAGGTTATAATAATGCAATTAATGCTAGATTGGTAATGGATTTTCGATATTGTTAAGAGTAAATTTATATAGTTTTATGGTATAGAAATTCATGAAATCCAATTTAAGTATAACAATGAGTAGTGGTGATATTTATCCTTAATTAATGTATCAATAATATTGATTAAGTATATTATTTAAAAAATTATTTTCTTATATTTTGAATTACTTAGTTGAAATAAATGTTAGATAATGTTATTAAAATATACGGTATTTTGTAAAAGTTGGGGAAGATTAAGGTAAAATTAAAAGATTAAAACCTTATTGACAACTTCTTTTGTGCTTATTAGCATTATGAATCTTGTGTTTATGGGGGTGTAGCTCAGTTGGTAGAGTACAAGCCTGTCACGCTTATGGTCGCGAGTTCGAGTCTCGTCACTCCCGCATCTTGGAAAGTTTTTGTAATAGTGGTCTATTTGTTAAAAAAGTGGCTAATGAAATGAGGAGATATAGGTGCTTGCTAGTCATATAATGAAAGGAAAGAAGGGGTTAATTATTGGGATTGCTAATGATAAATCTTTAGCATGGGGGATTGCCAAGGTTTTAGCCATGCATGGAGCAGATATAGCGGTAACTTATTTATCTGATATTTTTAAAAAGCGGATAAATCCTTTGGTGGAGTCCATAGGAGTAAAGTTGGTATTGCAGTGTGACGTTTCTAAGTCTGATTCTGTAGATAGTATGTTTGTACGGCTTAGCAAAGAGTGGGATAATATAGATTTCCTAGTCCATGCTGTTGCTTTTTCTGATAAAAATGAGCTGAAAGGTAGATATATTGATACATCTTTGGATAATTTTTTAACGTCTATGCATATATCATGTTATTCACTTACTTATCTCGCTAGAAGGGTTGAGGATATGATGTCTACTAATGGTGGAAGTATTTTAACATTGTCATATTATGGTGCACAAAAAGTGATGCCTCACTACAACGTAATGGGGGTATGTAAAGCAGCATTAGAAGCTAGTGTAAAATATCTAGCAGTTGATTTAGGATCTAAAAATATTAGGGTCAATGCTATTTCTGCTGGTCCAGTTAGAACTTTGGCATCTTCTGGAATAGGGGATTTTCATTATATATTGACGTGGAATAAGTATAATGCTCCTTTACGGAGAAATACGACAATAGAAGATGTAGGAGGAGCAGCGTTGTATTTGTTAAGTGATTTAGGTAAAGGTACTACTGGGGAGGTTTTGTATGTTGATGGTGGTTATCATGCTATAGGTATGAAAGCAATAGATGCTCCTGATATTAATTATGTTGAAGGTAACAAGTAGTTGGTTTTTTTGTGTATTTATAGAGTTATGTAATATTTAAAAATATGGTTTTAATTTCTTATTAATTGATGTGTAGTATTACTAATTTTCTTTGTTTTTGTGTATATATTTGTTTCATTTTATATGTTTTTAGTTGTATATTACTACATTAGTATAGGATTTAGTGTGTTTGTGAAAATTGATATATGAGTTTGTTTGTCTATTGTATAATGTGGAAAGCCATAGTTCTAAGTAATTTGTATATTAATAAGATTTATGGTTTTTCACATTATAATTGTAGTTGTGGATTGGCTATATGAGTGATACTAGTACTTGGCTTTTAGGGGATTCTGTACAGGAAAAACTTCAGTCTGATAACCAGGTAATTTGGAAGGATATTCAAAGTAAGTTACACAAATTTTATGGTAATGCTATATATGATAGTTGGTTGAGTGTATTGGTGTATGTTAATAATGAGGGGGGTAAAGTGTTACTTTCTGCTCCCACTCGATTTATTAAAGAGTGGATACTGGTACATTATTTAGATCAAATTTTAAAATATTGGCAAGATGAGGATCAGAGTATTTGTTCTGTAGATATTTGTGTTGTTAATAGTCAAGATACTAGTCTGATAGCTAATGTTAAAGATCAGCAGGGCAAAGATGTCAAAAATAGTTATGATCATTTGAGTTCTCCTTTAGATCCTAGGTTTACTTTTGAAAATTTTGTAGTTGGTAAACCAAATGAGCTTGCGTTTGCTGCGGCGAGAAGAGTAGCGGAATCTAGTGATCCAATATCTGGAAGTAATCCTTTATTTCTATATGGTGGAGTTGGGCTTGGTAAAACTCATCTTATGCATGCCATTGCTTGGTATGTTATAAAGTCTTATTCAAAAAGAAAGATTGTTTATCTTTCAGCGGAAAAGTTTATGTATCAGTATGTTACAGCATTGAGAAGTAAGGACATAATGTTATTTAAAGAACAATTCCGTTCTGTAGACATATTGATGGTTGATGATGTACAATTTATTAGTGGTAAAGATAGTACTCAAGAGGAGTTCTTTCATACTTTTAATGCATTAATAGATCAAAACAAGCAATTGGTGATATCTGCTGATAGGTCGCCTAGTGATTTGGATGGTGTTGAAGAAAGGATAAAATCAAGGTTAGGTTGGGGATTGGTTGCTGATATCAATGAGACTACTTTTGAATTGAGGTTAGGCATATTACAGCTGAAAGTTGAGAAAATGGGTATTAATATTCCGAATAAGGTATTAGAATTTTTAGCGAAAAATATAAAGTCTAATATTAGGGAGTTGGAGGGTGCACTTAATAAAGTGGTAGCACATTCTTCGTTAGTGGGATGCAATATTACTTTAGACTCAGCAAGTGATATTCTGTCTGATTTATTACGTGCAAATCATAAGTCAGTAACATTAGAATGTATTCAGAAGAAAGTTGCTGAGTTTTTTAATATCAAGATCTCTGATATGTATTCTACCAGAAGGTTAAGAACATTAGCTCGTCCTAGACAAGTAGCAATGTATTTATCAAAAAAAGCTTACTCAGAAAAGTTTACCAGAGATTGGTAAAAGTTTTGGAGGAAGAGATCATGCTACAGTGATTCATGCTGTTAAGCAGGTAGAAAAGTTAATGGAAACAGATAGTAAGCTCAGGGATGATATTAGTTTGTTGACTAGGATGTTAAGGTAGTAGTAGTGGTGTGGGTTGTTAAATCGATCTGTAGTCAATATTTCTAAGTCAATCATTAATATTATATGGAGTCTTTATATGTTTTAATGTAGTAGTTGGGTTTTTGGTGTTTAGTTTGGGACTTTCACTTATAAATGATGGCGCCATGGATTTCTATTATATTGAAAGGTCAAGAAATAGTGCTGTTTAACAGCGCTCAAGTATGAGGCAACAGCGCGAAAGGCGCATCTACGTATTATTAAAACTAAGTGGAGAATTATTAATCCTCATGCATCACAATACTTTTTCTTCATTTACTACTTGACAGGATTAAATTAAAGAGCGAGATCTTAGAAAGAGTTATCACAGTTGTTTTCCAGTTGGTGTATTTTGTTCACTTTCTTCTTTTTGACGTTGTAATATTGCGGAGTAATTTTGCTGTTGATCACGGATTACTGGTTGGCTTACTATTTTTTCTGATAAAGGGTTATGGACAGTGCCCTCTTTATTTTTGTCTTCTGTAATTAAACCATATGCACCTTTTCCAATTATGCCAATAAGAGCTAACGGTAATACCGCACCTGCAAGACTAGACATTCCAAATGAAATAGCGCCCAAAAGAATATAAGTGCATTGTGTTGGTATACTTATTACTGTATCTAGGGTCATTTCGTCTATGGAGCTTAAAATTTGTTTTTCAGATTCTTTTTTTACCAAAGTTAAGTTTTTTCTTTAAAGAGCCTATAGGATTGCGCATATCTATTCCTGTAAAACTTTCAAGCGCATCAGACATTGTTTGGAGTGATAACAAATCAGTACCTTCTCTCGCATGTGACTCTATGGTTTCTTTTAGTTGTTGCTGTTGTTCTGGAACAGGTATATCTTCTTCCAAATGTCCACAAGCAATGATCACTTCAATTAGTGTTTGAAATTCTTCTTCTGATGCATCTTGCATTACTTTGTTAAACTCTGCTAGTAATGAAAGCTTATACATTCCCTGTAATATCAGATTTCTTCTTTTGTGTTCCAACGATTTTAGACGTCGAGTTAGTATTTTTGTTTTACTTTCTCCTAATTGACTGTTACTGCATAGATAGTCTGCAATTTTGATGCTTAGCATATTAGAAGCATATACCGACGCTTCCTCAGTAAATCTTGGACTTGAAGTACACTGCTCAATTTCTTCAGGACTTTTATGTTGATCAATTAATTTTCTTTTTGCGTGTTCTACATATTGAATTACTATGTCATTAGCAGCATTATCTAATGTTTCTTGTGCACTATTCATTGCCTCCAGAAGGCTCTCTGGAGATACAGTCTTGTTACCAGAATATATAGTCTTAGGTGCATCTTGGGAAAAAAACATATACTTTTAAAAATTAACTCACTGATGTTGTAACATTGTACTCAAAGGCACGCATATAACCAATAACCATATGTAATTACACAGCTCTTAATAACGCGAAGAAGAAACATTTATATAATACATTTATTAAGAATCTAATACTAGAGATATATATATTTGTAAAACTATTTTTGCTGAAAAGGTAAATTTGTGATGATAATTAGCTCTTAATGAATGTGCTTGTAGTGATATTGGTATCTGTTTTATTTATTAGGCATTTGTGTAGTTTTTATAAATTATTATGATATACCTATAGGTTATGGAATAAGTATTGGAGTCTTAAGATATGTATTGCAAGTTAATATAATATTTTTTTTGAGAATTATTATTAATGATAAAAAAATTAACTATAGGATTATTAGGTGGATCTTTTAATCCCCCGCATTATGGTCATTTGTATATCACTCAGGAAGCTATAAAAAAAGTTATGCGTAGATCGGGTATGGTGGTTAATAGTATCTAAAAATCCTTTCAAACTTAATGGTGGCTATGAGATTGAAGACAGGCTAATTTTATCTAAAGAATTAACTTTTGGGTGTAGGAAAGTAAATGTTGTCAGAATTGAGGAGTGTTATAGTTACAACGTTGTAATACATTTGAGAAAGAAATTTAAAAATGTTAAATTTATATGGTTAATGGGAAGTGATAATCTTTTTTCTTTTCATTACTGGTATAGATGGAAAGATTTTTGTAAATTACTACCAATTGTAGTGTTTGAGCGTGATAAATGTATATATAAATCCTTAAATACTCCTTTTGTAAGTTATATGCGGAATATGTATTTTAAAAAAGTTCAGTTATTATTAAATTATCAATGTGGGTGGAATTTTATTAGATTAAAACCTTGTAATATTTCATCTTCTAAAGTTAGAGGATATAGTTTAAACAAAATGTAGTATTTATGTAAAATTCTTATCGATAGTATATAATGTGTTTGTAACCATAGATGTATAAGAGGAATTTATGTCGAGTATTGCTTTAGGAATTAATATTGATCATGTGGCAACGTTGCGTAATGCTAGGAATACTCATTATCCAGATGTTGTTGAGGTAGCAAATATAGCAGTAGGTCATGGTGCAGATTTTATAACTGTTCATTTACGAGAAGATCGTAGGCATATAAAAGATGATGATGTTTTTAGATTAAAGGATGGTTTAAAAGTTCCATTAAATTTAGAAATTGCAGCAACTAACGAAATGTTGAAAATAGCAATAGCAGTGCAGCCAGAATGTGTATGTTTGGTTCCTGAGAAAAGGCAAGAACTTACTACAGAAGGAGGATTAGATGTAGAACGTGCTTTTTCTCGTTTAATGCCTTTTGTTACAGAATTGCATGCTAACAATGTAAAAGTAACATTATTTGTTGAACCAGATATCAATCAAATTGATTATGCAAAAAAGTTATCAGTTGACAATATAGAATTACATACTGGAATGTACTGTAATAATGCTACAGAAGATGAATTATCTAAAATAATGAAAGCCGCAAAATACTGCCATCAGCAACAGCACATAGGATGCCATGCCGGACACGGGCTAAATTACGAAAGTGCTGCTATTATAGCGAAGATACCATATATATCAGCACTTAATATAGGGCATTTTTTTAGTTTGTGAAGCCATACTGCACGGTATAGGCACATCTGTTTACAAAATGAAAAAAACCATTACTAATTCTGTCTGTTAGCCATCTATGGATTAATAGCATTTGATAATTTTTTTACTCGACCTAAATCTTACTCTTTTCTTGGGAGCCAATGTTTCCAGTTTCCCAGTTTTAGGGTTGTGATATTTTTTTCAGCACATTGAATCACGTGTAACGTTCCAACGTTGTGTAACCTAATCAAGTGAGAAGTTTCCAACGCATTTTGTATGCTTAGCATTACTAGATCATAAGCTTGACTTGATATCTTTTTTTGTTAATCCTAACTCTGCCATAAGTGTTCTTACTACCATATCCTTACTCATAACTTAAACTCCTAATTTTACATAACTGAACATAAACCTAGGATATTAGGTTAGTTCATATAGTCAACTGAATTTATTGTTATTAATTAAAGCATTATTAATTAGCATGTAATTTTAGGTAGATAATAATATTTTTTTTAATTTCTTGAGTAAATTTATGATAATTTTTATTTATATAATACAGAATCTAATAAAAATTTTTACTACAGTTTAGGTGTTGTACCTATATGTAATTTATAATATCTGATTATATTGCTTTTTATCGTGGTAACACTAAGTGTTCATTACTATATAAATTTATCGTTATTAGTTGTATGTGGTTCATAAAAAGAAAGTATGTCACCTAAGTTTTTCATTAATAAGAAAGACTTTTTTTACTCTAGTATAGTGAGCATAATATTGACTAAATTTAGCATTACTGATCTTTTATCAAGTTGAAATTTTCGTGCAGAAAATATCAAATGTTGTATTTGTGATGTTTTTAATAGTAGTTTATCAATATGATTTTTGTTTGTTATTATATTCATTAAGCTAATATTGTTTCTTAAGTTTGTTGCAATGCCTAATGTTTCTTTTATGACATTTAACATAATGGTTAACGTTATATGTTCTATTTTGTAAAAACTAATGTCGGTTGTTATGGTGTTTTCTATTATTTGATTGTCTTGTTGATTTGAAACTATCGAAATAAGATCCTTATATAACTGGATTTCACTGGTTATGTTATGATTTATCATTCCTGGAGTTCCTGGATAAATATGGCTTACTTTTTCATAATCTAGATCAGGGAAATTTATTCGAAGTACCTGCTGTGTTTGTGCAAAATCTAAATCTGATAGACCTAGCGCAAAGCATCTTGACCTTATTACTACTGGTACATAGTGTAAATTATGGCTGATTAAAATTATTGTAGAGTTACTAGGCGGTTCTTCTAGAATTTTTAGCATCGCATTAATAGCATTAACCGTTAGATTATCAATGCTGTCTATTATTGTTACTCTATGTTTAAATCTTGCTGTGCTTAAATAGAGAAAGTTTTTTATATTTCTAATTTTATCTATTCCTATGATCTCCTCATTGTCATTAATTATAAGAAGATCTGGGTTGTAGCAATTGAAATTTTTGGATTGCGTTAAATGTTGGGCAAAATGATACGCTAATGTCGCCTTTCCGATACCCTTACTACCGTGGATTAACCATGATTGTATATGCGGATTACGCATCAATATATTTTTTGCTGATGTATGACCTATTATCGTATCCATATCAGATATATTTTCTTTGAATTTGGTATATTCTTATACTTCATATAAAGCAAAGAGTTGTTCTAAAATACATAAAAATTATCTACACGAATAAGTGAAATCTTAACGCTGACATTACCAGTATGATGTGAATATTTTTTTTGTAAATACCGATTTTATACTATGATTAAATATTTGTCAGAATGAAGTTGTGTGGGTTCTATTAGTAATTTCTTTTAAATGCTAGGCAAATAGGACTTGATAGTATTTATCATGATTTAGGATGATATTATGCATGATGTAAGACGTGTATAAAGTATGCTTATAGTTAAGTTTCTGAGTAATTTAGTGTTTAGATATTTAATCGAAAACATAATGTAATGTATTACTGAATTAGTGTTAATTTACCGATACTGTTTAATGATTATTTGGCTTATGTGTTTGAAGTACTGTAACAATCTTGTGTTGTTTTTTTTATCCTATAACGCTTTTTATAATATCAAAAATTTCATGTTCTGTTATTGCACCTGCTCTTAATATTTTATATGAAGTTAGGTCAACAACTGTTGATTCGGTTCCATTGACTAGCCTATCATCTTCTATTACAGCTGAAATGTTTCTTTTGATGCTTTCAGGAATTTTGTGCGAAGAAATTACGTTTGGTTGTCCGGAAATATTGACACTTGTCCCAACTATCGGATTACCGAAATTATGTAAAATTTCTAAGGCTACAGGGTGATTAGGGATTCTCATGCCAATAGTACTGTCGAAAAACTGTTTTGATAGCTTATTATGATTATTAATTGGTAATACAAAAGTTATTGGGCCTGGGGAAAGTTTTTGTATTATTTTGGCAGTCTGTTCTGAAATACTAGAGAATTGTTTGATTTTATCAATGTTACCTACCAGTAGTGATAGTGGTTTATTGTATGATCTTCCTTTTATTTTGTATATTTCTTGTATTGCTTTAACGCTGTATGCATCTCCGGCCAGTGCATATACAGTTTCAGTAGGAAAGCACACGAGTTGCCCATTTTTGAGAGATTGTATTACTTTTGATATCATATTGTAAATTACTATTAATAATATAAGTATCATTTTAATTATATTAGGTAATTATCTGCAACTGTTAATTATATTTCTAGTTTTATATGTAATATTAACTTGGAATACTGTATTATTGAAGATGTCTATAGTGACAGTTTACAAATATACAATGGCTATTTATGTAATAGTTTGTAAACAAGATTTATTAGTATATAAATTGAAGATCAGTGACTTAGGTGTATGGAGTTGTCTAGCTTTGGTAATCAGCAATAACGCACGCATGTTAAAAAGATATTGGGTTCTACGTGTTCTACATCGGTTTGAACTATTGTGGTTCAACTACGTGACATGACACAGTTTGCTCTTAAACAAGTCAGATACTTTTATGAGCAGTTTTCAACATGTTGGCCAAAGATTTTATTAATAAGGTTAACGCACTTATTAAAGTCTAGTACTATTAAATAGCTTGTTATAATAATCAGAAGTGTAGTTTTATGAGATAGCCTGTATAAGTATCTAAAATTTACTAGTAATTTGACTGACTAAAAGTCAGTACTGTTGAATATTACTCAATAAAAGTTATAATAAGAATATGTTGTTCTGTTGTATGCAACTATAGCTACATACGGAACATTTTGAGATATGGGTAAATGTTTAGCTCAATAGAAGTGGTTAATAATAAAGATTTATACTATACAAATCTTATTTTAATCAAGAGTATTAGTGTTCATAAGAGTTAAATTTAAGGTGTGTACATGATTAATTCTGCAGAGCATGAGCTGTGTCTAGAATTTTTTATATTAAGTTAAGTTATATTTTTAAGGTAATACTGTTTTATAGGTTTTAAAATAATATATTTTTGTATTCTGTATTGGCAAAGGTTGTTATTGTAATGTCATGGTTATTTTTGGGTTAACAGGTGGAATAGGATCAGGTAAAAGTTTGGTTGCCAGTTATTTTGAAAAGTTCTTTAGAGCAGCAGTGTTTGATGCAGATAAGGTTATACATGAGTTATACGATTTTGATAAGAATGTTATGGAGCTTGTTAGATTATATTTTCCTGATTCTATAAATAATGGGATTGTTGATAAAATCAGTTTAAGGAATCACTTTTTTGCTTATAACCATTTGTGGGTTGAATTTCAATCTGTATTGCATTTGAAGGTCTTGGAAAAACAGAAAGATTTTATTTTACTTCATAAAAGGAGGTTGACACAGTATGTAGTGCTTGATGTTCCACTTTTAGTGGAATCTAACTTTCATAATCATTGTAATTTTATTATTCACATAAAAACTAGTAAGTTATTACAGAAACAAAGGGTGTTAAGACGTGGTATACCAGAGGAAGAATTTGAATTTATTACTATGATACAGTTATCTGAAAATAATAGGCAGAAATTTTCCGATTTTACTATTAAAACCGGGTTAGGTAAAAGTTATATACTATTTCAAATTAAAAAAATAATGTTTAGTATTAAGGATAGTGATAATTATCATAGTTTTTGTTGAGGAAGATCGCATAGTGCTTAGGAGTATGATATTATATGTATTTTGATTGCCGGTTTGTTAGTTATCTATTCTTTAATAATTTATGTTCTATCATTGAATAGCCATTGGCTTTTTTTTAAGATTAGCTAAGATAGACGCGTAAAGTGTCTATATTTATTTTGCAAGGAATTTATACGTAGTCGTTAAAGAGATTTCTCTGGATTTTTTAAATATGTGTTATCTGTTAGAGGGATACCTGCCTCTAATTGTTACTAAGTAATGTTAGTTTTTAGGTTATGTGTTAACTTCATCGGGCAAAATTTTGGTCCACACATTGAACAAAAATGTGCAGATTTTGCATTTTCAGATGGCAAAGACTCATCATGAAAGGATCTAGCTGTTTCAGGGTCGATGGATAGATTGAATTGATCGTGCCACTTGAAATTAAATCTTGCATAGCTCAGTGCGTAATCCCTCATGTATGCAGACGGATTTCCCTTTGCTAAATCTGCTGCATGTGCTGCTATTTTGTAAGTAATAACCCCATCTTTTACATCTTTAATATTAGGTAACCCTAGATGTTCTTTTGGAGTAACATAGCATAACATGGAAGTACCATACCATCCTATGAGTGCTGCTCCAATTGCGCTGGTTATATGATCATATCCTGGAGCAATGTCTGTAGTTAGTGGTCCCAATGTATAGAATGGGGCTTCTTTGCAAAAGTACAACTGTTTTTCCATGTTCTCTTTTATCAAGTGCATGGGTACATGTCCTGGTCCCTCTATCATTACTTGACAGTCGTATTTCCATGCAATGTCTGTAAGTTCCCCTAGTGTTTTTAATTCTAGAAATTGTGCTGTATCGTTTGCATCCGCTATAGATCCTGGTCTTAAACCATCTCCTAAAGAAAAAGCAACGTCATAACTCTTCATTATATCACATATTTCTTCAAAATTTGTGTAAAGGAAATTCTCCTTGTTATGTATGGTGCACCAATGTGCCATAATAGCACCACCTCTTGATACAATTCCAGTAAGCCTAACATCCGTATAGCCAATGTAATTTTTTAGTACCCCTGCATGTATGGTAAAATAGTCAACTCCTTGTTCAGCTTGTTCTATTAGTGTTTCTTTAAAAATATCGAAATTTAAATCTTCTACTACTCCATTTACTTTATTTAAAGCCTGATATATCGGTACTGTACCTATCGGTACTGGACTATTCCTAATTATCCACTCTCTGATATCATGAATATTATTTCCTGTTGATAAATCCATTACTGTATCAGCCCCGTATGTGATCGCATATATCATTTTTTGGACTTCTTCTTCGATACCAGAACTTACTACCGAATTGCCAATATTGGCATTGATTTTTACTAGGAAATTTTTACCTATTATCATTGGTTCTGATTCTGGATGGTTTATATTTGCTGGAATAATTGCCCTACCGGATGCTACTTCTTGCCTAACAAACTCTGGTGTTATTTCTGGTGCCATGATAGTTGGTTTGTAAGAGAGGATTTTGTGTCTTAGCGAATTTTCTCTTATTGCAATATATTCCATTTCTGGAGTTATGATGTTGTTTCTTGCGTAAAACATCTGAGTCACAGGCCTGTTATTGCTTGCTTTTAATACATTATTGCTTTGTAATGGAAATGCTGTTTCTGGATTTACATTGATTTGTTGTCTTTTGTAATATTCTGTATCTTGTCTGTCTATAATCCAGTTAAGTCGCAATTTATTTATGCCTTGTTTGATATCAGTTTTTACTTTTTGGTCAGTATGTGGCCCTCCAGTGTCATATATTAAAATTGATTCAGTATTATTGTTAAAATAAACCTTACGCATTCCAATTTTAATATTGTTATAAATTGTGCCTGGTATATGTTCTTTAGTTGAAGAAGGAAAAAGGGTATCAAAGTCCATTTTCATATTACCAAAAAGTATTATATAAGCATAGTATATGTGGTTTTGATATAATGTCCATATCTGTAAAAAAATTTAAACTCTTGAAAAGCTGTTAAAATATGTAACTATGGAATTTTTATTATGTTGGTATAATATAATCTCGTATAATGTTAGGCTATATTAAGTTCATAGGATGGAGTTTAGGTTTTGAGAGATTTATTGTACTGATTATGGACAAATGTTGTACCGCGAGTTTCGTGATATAAAATGCACTTTAGCAATCCATAGTAAATAAAAAAACACTGTATACGTAAGATATCTTTTTTTTATTTATATGCATACTGGATTTGGTTGTTTGATCGTGCTGTGTTGCGCATACAATTACTGTATCAAGTGATATATTTACTAATATGTCATCACTTTTTTTATCATCTGTAACTATCACAACACATCCGTTATTTATACTGATAGTTTTGTATGTGATTTCTTGAAAATATCTTTTACCTTTTGGGAACAACTCCTTATAGTAAATCACTACTGGATAGGAAAATTTTATGTCTTTTTGTTCTTACTTTTAAGCAGAACGTAAAATGCTCCTTTCCCTCCGTATGAATGAATAGCTTGTCTATAGTACAATATTGTTTCACATATATTTTCACTTTGTAGCCATTTACCAAAATTGCCTTTTATGCTATTATTGTTGTGTTTATTAGTACTATTCCATCCCGTAATAATAAGCAGACACTTATTTCCTAAGTTGTAATTTTTAATGATGAAATTTGTCAATGCATTATAAGCAGTATTTAATGTATATCCATGTAGATCGAGAACGTTATCTATGCGATACTTCCCCTTATCTACTTTCTTTTTTGTATTATAGTCAAGATTCAACCCGCTACTAATATTATGCTTATTACTGTCCCGTGTTAAATTAGTGTGAATGGGCGATATATAATCACTTACACATTTATCATACGACAAGATGCTGTGATGCGGATCACGATTAGTCGCCTTACTTTTTTTATACGGCACCTTGTTATTGGAAATTGGAGTAGCAATTGCTGCTATAGAGTCCCATAATGCCGAATCATGATGTGGCAAATTATCTGACATTCCTGTTGATTTTTCGACTAGGTATCTTTATCTTCCTCTGGTGCAGAAAAAAGACTGTTACTTCCTAGAAAACCTGCATCCTGATTGTTTGAGTTAGCTCCCAGTTCACTAAAATTATGAGCCGCTGTACCCTTTTGAAATATGCTCATATTATTCACCACTTTACAAGCTGTCTGCGGCTCGTCTGAATTTATGAATTTCTCCATGTACTTTTTGCACCTTTGTACCGACAAATTAAACAAAGAATGTACATCCAGTTGTTTATTCGCTATTTCTTTCAATGCAATAACAGTATTTTTACCATTTTTATGTTTTATTACAGGACATGCACCAGAATTCAGATCATGAGCCCTCTGACTTGCCAATATTACCAACTTAAACTTATTATTAGTACGACTCATACATTCTTCAACTGTAAGACGTGACATTGACAAACCAACTGCGAGTAAAACACCATTTTAACATGTGTAAAAAAATTATGCAATAGATGAATTTCACAAGTGAGTCACTCTCCCTTTTGTATTGTTATAAGGTTAATAGAAGGCAAGGAATCTGTTGCCACGTTGCCCTTATTAATTAATGCAATTTCTGAGTTATTAATGGTAATTGTTATATTTATTTCACACTTGAGACGCAGTAAAAATACAAATAGACGTTCTAATGAGAATCCTGCTGTCTTACCATTGCTAATTTGAGATATTTTTGGCTGATCTACTCCTAAGATCTTTGCAGTGGTTACTTGGTTCCAGTGGTTTTTACAAGTAATATCTTTTATTAACTTCAATATTTTATATTTAATGTTGTAGTCATTTTGATCATGTACTGTTGTCATAGCCCTACCGTAATCTAGAAAGATAAAATAATCTTTATAAATTAATTTATATATTAAAAATATTATATTAAATCATTTTATAACTTACCAGTAATAAAGCGTATTTATATGTTTTCTATTTATGTTCTTCAATTATACAGATATGTAATTAACATTTTAATATACTGCCACAAGTTAAATAAAATGATTTTTTGTCATGTGCTTTTTATTTTATATACTTATGTTGTAACATTTACTCTATAAATTAATTTATATATTAGAAATATTATATTAAATCACTTTATAATTTATTGATAATGAAGTATCTAATGTGATGATCTTTGTGTCTGTTGCCTGGTTTATAAAGATGCAAAACTTACATTTTAATAATTATGTTAATAAAGTGAAGAAATTGTTTTAATCTTTTTTTGCGACAGCGTATTTGTATTGCTTGAATTATCTAATGTGTATATCATACAGAGGAGTTGGCTAATGTAGGCTTAACGTGTTTTATTTAACGGTATGCTATGCACTATGATTTTAAGGAAGTGGAACGAGATATACAGAAGAAGTGGAATTTTAATGTTAGTGTAAAAAAAAGCACGGTGTTATGTTTTAGAAATGTTTCCCTATCCCTCTGGTAATATACACATGGGTCATTTGCGTAATTACACAATAGGTGATGTTATTACTAGGTACAAACGTGCTTGTAATCTTGATGTATTTCATCCTATAGGGTGGGATGCTTTTGGGCTGCCAGCAGAAAATGCTGCGTTGTCTTGTAATATAAATCCACAAGTTTGGACTAAAAGCAACATCAACAATATGAGATGTCAGTTAAAATCTATAGGCTTGTCTTATGATTGGGATAGGGAACTAGCCACTTGTGATCCAGATTATTATAAACATGAACAGGCATTTTTTCTTGATTTTTTAAAGTATGGTCTAGCTTATCGTAAAGAGTCATGGGTTAATTGGGATCCTGTTGATCAAACTGTACTTGCTAATGAACAGGTAATAGATGGTAAAGGGTGGCGTTCTGGAGCTGCTGTGGAAAAACGTAAACTGTCTCAGTGGTTTTTGAGAATCACAGATTTTGCAGAAGAATTGTTAAATGATCTTAAATTATTGAAACAGTGGCCAGAGAAAGTCAAGTTAATGCAGGAAAGATGGATTGGTAAATCTGAAGGTGTTATCATAGACTTTAAAGTTTTAGGTGTGGATGAAGTTTTACAAGTTTTTACTACGTGTCCTCATACAATATTTGGAGCATCGTTTATTGCGATATCTTTTGATCATCCAATTTTACAATATGTTAATAATTCAGAAGTTATTCAATTAATAAATAATTTTGAAAAAGAAAAGTTAGTAGCTGACACATCTAGTGCAACAGAGAAGTTTGGAATTGATTCTGGGTTGCTTGCAAAGCATCCTTTTTTAGGTATAGATTTACCAATATATATTGTTAATTTTGTTGTAAAGGATTATGCAACGGGAGCGGTTTTTGGTTGTCCAGCGCATGATCAGCGAGATTTTGAATTTGCAAAGAAATATTCTTTACCAATTAAACAAGTAATTTTTCCTAAAGTTGGTGTTGATTTAGAAAAAGGGGCTTATATAGGTCCTGGCGTCATGAAGTACTCTGATTTTCTAAATGGTATGACAATAGATGAAGCAAAAGAAACTATTGTTGAAAAACTTATATTGTTAGGGATATGTAGAAAGAGGACCTATTATAAGCTACATGATTGGGGAATATCTAGGCAACGTTACTGGGGTTGTCCAATACCTGTAATATATTGTAAAAAATGTGGTGTAGTCCCTGTTGATAATGTGGATCTACCGGTTATTTTGCCAGAAGATGTTGATTTTACAAAATCTGGTAATCCTTTGGATAATCATCCCACTTGGAAGTATGTAAAATGTCCGTCTTGTTGTGCAGATGCCGAACGTGAAACAGATACTCTTGATACCTTTTTTTGAGTCTTCCTGGTATTTTGCGGCATTTTGTGGGATTAGTAAAGGGATAGACAAAGATATGTGTAATTCCTTATTACCAGTAGATTACTACGTAGGAGGAATAGAACATGCAATATTACATTTGTTGTATTCCAGGTTTTTTTGTAGGTTGCTTACTAAGTGTGGGTACTTTGATATCAAGGAACCATTTTCTAGACTTATAACACAAGGTATGGTGTGTCATGCTACTTATTCGGATGAGCAGGGTAGATACTTGTTTCCTGAGGATGCAAAAAGAATGATACAAGAAGGTAAACATATTACCGTTGGTAGAGCTGAAAAGATGAGCAAGTCAAAAAAGAATGTAGTAAACCTTGATCACATTATTGACAAATATGGTGCGGATACGGCTAGATTGTTTATATTGTCTGATACTCCACCTGAACGTGATATAGAATGGTCCGATGAAGGTATAGAAGCCGCGAGTAGATATCTTGCTAAGTTGTGGAAAATGATAGTTTCTTATGATCAAATTAATATAAAGTTTAGTGAAAAGGATATGCCAGAGGTTGATTTAGATCATAGGAGATGTGTGCATAAGATTTTAAGTGATATTACAAATGATTTGGAGTTTTGTCGTCTAAATTGTGCTGTAGCGAAATTTCGTGAATTGAGCAATATTATTGGTGATATGATAAAAACTTCAGTTAATTGTTATGTAATTAGTGAGGCAATATGTATTTTAGTAAGAGTAATAGAACCATTTGTTCCACATATAGCTGAAAAACTATGGGAGATTATAGGAGGTAGTGGTATGTTATGGAAGCAGATGTGGCCTCAGTCGAATTCAGAATTACTTATTGAAAAAAATATTACTATTGCTGTGCAAGTTAATGGAAAATTTGTAAAGTCACTGACAGTTTCTAGTGATATTGATGGTGAACATCTGAAGAGTTTAGCTTTAGAGGTAGCTAGGAATAGAATAGGAAGTAATGTTATAGAAAATGTGTATGTTATTCCGAGACGGGTAGTAAATATTGTTATTACAAAATTACGTTGAGGTTTTATTAGTGTAAGCTTGAGGTTAAGTATGTTCTAGATAGCATTTTCCGGTTTTTGTAATTAAATTGATAACGTATGTGTAGAAAAGGAATTACATTTTTTATTTTGTTTAGTATTGCTGTTTTTACATATTTATGTAAATTTTATTTTTTTACTGCTACAGATGTATTGTTAGTCATTTTAGTGTATATTGCGTTAGTATTTAGATATTATATAAGTTGATATGAGTAAGTAGGCATGATTGTAGATTCGCATTGTCATTTGAATTATTTTAATCTGTGTGAAATACAGGATGTGATTTTTCGTGCAGAGGAAAATAATGTAAGGCTAATGCAAACTGTCTGCACTACTATAGTCGAATTTCCTAATTTGATAAAAATAGCAGAAAATCATAAGCAAGTTTATCTTTCAGTGGGCGTACATCCCATAAATAGTGCATGTGGTGAATCTGTTTCAGCGAGTGAATTAGTAGATTTAGCTCAACATGATAAGGTTGTTGGATTAGGTGAAACTGGTTTAGATTTTTATAAATGTGAAGAAACAGGAAGACAAGAACAAAATTTTTTATCCCATATTGATGCGTCCAGGGAAACAGGATTGCCTGTGATTATTCACTCTAGAAATGCGGATGAAAAAATGATGGAAATTTTAGAAAAGGAAATGAGAGTGAGTCCATTTGTAGGTCTTATTCACTGTTTTGCATCTTCTAGGGAATTAGCAATTAGAGCTATAGAAATAGGGTTATACGTATCTTTTTTCAGGAATAATAACTTTCAAAAATGCAAAAGTTGTGCAAGAAGTGGCGAGGTTTATTTCTAAAGATCGCGTTCTAGTAGAAACAGATTCTCCATTTTTATCACCTGAGCCTTATCGTGGACAAAAAAATGAACCATCTAGAACAAAATTTGTCGTGGAATATCTGGCTAAATTGTGGGATAAAAGTTTTGAGGAAGTTTGTGATTTGACAACTAATAATTTTCTTAGGTTATTCAAAAAATGCTCGAAGCACTTTTCTTCTCTGTGATTTTGTTGTGCATACGTATTTATGTAGTTAGTATTTATGTAGATAGTAGAATTGTGATGTGCATTTTTTTAGGTTTTAATTTACAAATGAAATATTAGTCTTTAAAAAATACAATAACTTCCACGATAAGTTATAGTGGTTCATTAATGGAGATAATTTTTGTTTTCTGGATTGTGTATGTGAAAGTAGGAATATGTTAAACTAACCATGGTCATAAAGTGTGAATTCCGGATTGGTAGTTTAGTTCTAGTAGTTATTTTAAGTTTTTTATGGTGTTTTAAAGTTTATGCGTCATAACCCAATTATTTGTGCATTAGATACTCATGATATTAATAAAGCGTTACAGCTGACAAGAATGCTTTATGGAAGGATATCTATGATAAAGTTAGGACTGGAGTTTTTTTGTTGCATATGGAGTGTCAGGAGTAGAAAAGATATCTGCTTGTGGAATTCCAGTGTTCCTTGATTTAAAATTACATGATATTCCTAACACTGTAAGTAAGGCTATATCAGTTATAAAATCTTTAAATATTGCCATGCTTACTGTCCATATTAGTGGGGGTAGAGAAATGATGGTAAGGGCTATGGACGCCATACTTGGTACTACCATTAAGCTAATAGGTATAACTGTACTGACAAGTATAAATGATTATGATTTGGAAGAAGTTGGTATTGATAGATCTGCAACTCAACAAGTGGTTTTTCTATCTAAACTGGCTCAAGAGATAGGGTTACATGGTATTGTGTGTTCTCCTCTTGAGGTGAAAGAAGTGCGTTGTCGGTGTAATCAAGATTTTAATCTTGTAGTTCCGGGTATTAGGTTCGAAAATGATGGTAGTGATCAGAAAAGAATAAAAAATCCTAGAGATACAGTATTGGCTGGGGCTGATTATTTAGTTATAGGGCGTCCTATAACTCTAAGTGATGATCCTGTAAAAGCGGTTGAATTTATACTATCGTCAATAAATGATGAGTGAGTCAAAACTGGTTGTATGTAAATTTTGCATGATGGATATGTGCGGTATTCTGAATGGTGGTTCGTAGTTATGGTGGTTGGATAGTGGCGAAGAGAAATAGATTTTATTGCTTATGAAATTTGGCTAATCATTATAGGAATTGTAGACATGGTTAGTATAGGAGTAAACCGTAAATTTTAATCTGATTTTAACTCCTTCTGTTTTTTGTTACAAAAAAGGTTCTGGAATAGATTCGTGTTATATAATAAGATATTAATAGTCACAAATAGTTAGATACCAACTTAGTGAGTTAATTGCTAATTATATGCTAAAGACTTAAATCATAATTATTCCTAATTTTTATATACATTTCTGGATCAGTGTTATATTTATGTTATAATCTGCGTTTATTATTAAAATAAAGGTTCTATGAGGGTATTATTAACTAATGATGATGGATTTCATGCTGATGGTATTAAGATCCTTAAGGAAATAGTGATAGAAGCGGGTATTGCATCAGAAATATGGGTAGTTGCTCCAGTAAATAACTGTAGTGGTTATGGTAGATCAATAGGTTTGAGATCTGCAACGGAAGTGTATCAGGTAAGTGATACTGAGTTTATTGTCAATAGTACTCCATCAACTAGTGCTTTTCTCGGATTAAGGGAAATTATGGATAAAAAGCCTGACTTAGTTTTGTCTGGTATAAATCATGGTATTAATATAGGTAATGATATAGCATATTCTGGTACTATAGGTGCAGCAGCGGAAGGATCTATAATGGATATTCCTTCAATTGCACTAAGTCAGGAATATGATAGTAAAAGTGGAGCAATAAATTGGGTAAACCCAAGAAAATTTTTAAAAAAAATTATAAATATGTTGTTGAGCGTTCCATTTTGGAATAAGTCCACTATAATGAATATTAATTTTCCTTTAGTACCTGCAGCGGGCATTAAATTGACAGATCAAGGGCAGTATATGCCATATAACGAGATAAAAAAGAACAGAGGTGTTGGTGGGAGTGTGTGTTACACAATAAATAGGATAGCCCGTGAAAAACATGATAGAGATCAATATGGAGAAAGCATTAAAGCAATAGATGAAGGGTATATTACCATCACACCTTTGAAATTTGATATGACAGACTTTGATGTTTTAGAATCTTTGCTTTTAGTGAGTAAGGACTATACTATATGACTTTTTTAATCTTTGCGTATACCACGAGTTTTAGCTTATTGATAGGATTAAGTTGTTTTATAATATGTGATTATAACAAAAAGTAAAAAAAACTTTAAAAGATATTGATCAAAAGAATGAAAAGAAAATATAAAAGGTTGCTTTTTACTGTTGTAACACTTGTTGTTTTTGGAGTGTTAATTGTTATTGTATTAGGCAAGTTAAAGAGTAATATATCATTTTTTTATACGCCAACTGAAGTATTATCAAAAGCGATGTATCCTAGTAGAAGTGATATCAGAATAGGTGGGATGGTAATAAGTGGTAGTATGGAAAAACATCATGACTTTATTTCTTTCTATATAACAGATTTAGAAAAGCAGATTAAGGTAGTGTACAAAGGAATATTACCTCCTTTGTTTTCAGAAGGTAGTTGGGTAGTAGCAAAAGGAAAAGTAGTAGATGATGAATCTTTTGTTGCCAATGAAATTTTGGCTAAGCATGATGAAAATTACAGACCTAGTAAGTACAAGAATAAACCATAAGTTTTTTAATCTGATTTTAACTCTCTCCGTTTTTTTGTTATGGCATAGCCGGTTGTGTGTGAAATTTTTTATTTATTAAAGTTCATTAGCATCAGAATAAATATTCGAATTGGTAAACATGGAAAACAAATAGAGGTGATTTTTTGAAGTTAGTTTCCGTTACAAATTTATACTGGAAAAAATATTAACGTATAAGACAGTTAAATCTACCTTTATCTAGTAGGATGTTTATATTTTTTTCATTACAAGCAATATAAAAACTTATTCATTTTTTTGGTTCTCTCCACGGAGAAAGAAAGTCAAAATATCGGAAGTCTTGCTGTAAATTTACCGGTTCATATGCTACTTCTTTCTTTGATGTATTGTATCTTACTTCTTTGTATCCAGTTAAAGGGAAGTCTTTTAGCATTGGATGGCCAGAAAATCCATAGTCTGTTAAAATTCTTCTTAGGTCATGGTTGTTATTAAATACTATTCCATACATATCAAACACTTCTCGTTCAAGCCATCCTGCAGAACTAAAAATACTTGTAATAGATTCAATGTTCTCATTTTCTTGTAATTGCACTTTACAGCATATCCTAATATTATTTGTTATGCTTAACAGTAGGTAAACTACTTCGAATCTTGCTGGTCTACTCGGATAATCTATTGCAAAAATGTCAATCAAATTATAAAACTTACAGTTTGTATCATTACGCAAGAACGAAATGTGTTTGTAAATATTCTCTACATTTGAATGTAGTTCTAATGTTATGCTATCTTGCATAGAGCACTTTACATTTAGAGATGAATTAATGTACTCAATAATATTATCTAACATCAGGTACCTCTCTATATAATCATTTTTTCTTTACTATAGTATTACACAATCTATTTAATGTCTAAACAATGGTGAGTTTTTGGTCTTTTTTAATATGTTTTATTTTTATAAAACTGCCTAAGGATTTAAATATACGAATGTTATATGTCTTGGAAATATGATTTTTTGGTAGTGGTAAATATATGTTTGTATTTTAATAAAAACACTTTTTATAATATTTTGTTTATCGTTATTAGTAGACAGCTGATGTGTTTATCATGTTTTTATTTTAAGGTTAATTTATACTTTTCTAGTTAGTAATAGTTGGAGGAATGTGTTTTTAATTGGTATTGTGATGTGTTTTTGTTAAGTAAAATATTTATTTATTATTATAGAATATATCTACTGATATAATTGCACGGGTATATACGCACATGTGTAGCTTAATCGTTAAGCGGGAGTGTATTTTTATTACAGTAACAACATCAGGTTTGTTAATTAAGTATTGAAGAACATTACGACATCATTTGGATATAGGATTGTGAAATTGTTTACTTACGGATAATAGTTCTTCTATTTTGTTAAGTGGACGTATTCTTTGATTCTCTTGTGGTACAAGTATTTTTTCTATTAATTTTTTTTTGGAGACACAATATTCCATATAATAAAGCTTCTGCCGTAGGAGGACATCCTGGTATATAAATGTCCACTGGTACGATACGATCGCAGCCTCTTACTACTGAATACGAGTAATGATAATATCCGCCACCGTTGGCACAGCTTCCCATTGAGATAACATAACGTGGTTCCGCCATCTGATCATATACTTTTCGTAGTGCATGAGCCATTTTATTAGTTAATGTACCAGCAACGATCATTACGTCTGCTTGTCTTGGGCTTGCACGAAACATTACACCATACCTATCTAGATCATATCTACTCGCTGCAGTATGCATCATTTCTACAGCGCAACAAGCGAGTCCAAATGTCATTGGCCATAGAGAGTTTGACCTTGACCAACTTGATACGTATTCTACTAGGTCAGAAAATTTGGTAACCATGAAACCCTTATGGTTATAACTTTGCCAAAATTGATTATTTAGGATAGAATTACCTCTAGTCATGTTGTTTACTCCCATTCTAGTGCACCTTTACTCCATTCATATACGAATCCTATTGTTAGTATGATTAAGAAAATCATCATTGACCAGAATCCGTTCACGCCTATGTTCGGAAGACAGATAGACCATGGAAATAAGAATGCTATTTCTAAGTCAAATATGATGAACAGTATTGCTACTAAATAAAACCTTATATCAAAAGTCTTTCTTGAATTTCCTAGCGGAGCAAATCCACACTCATAAGGAGAAAGTTTCTCTACGTCCGGACTGCGGTTGGCTAAGAGCATCGGTAAAACAGAAAAAAGAAAAGAAATAAATCCTGAAACCGCCAAAAAGATTAAGATAGGTAGATATTCAGTAATATTAAACATTTGCATCATATATGTACTTCAGAGAATGATTCAATACTTACAGAGTTTTAATTTTATGTCAATTTATTAACATATGCTACACACCCCTTACTGCAAAATCATATCACTAATTATAACAAAGTATAACATAATAATTAGTATAAAAACGGGAAAATGGCTTTTTTTCATTAATTTCTTATAGTATATTGGAACAATTTTACATTAGTTTGACCATTTCCTTATGATAGTACATATAGTAGATGTGTAATATATTATGAATATGTTAATGACTTTTCTTAAACTATCAATAATATTTTTTTATTAATTTAGTTATGTATTGAATTAATAGAGAACTTGCTGATGTGTGATGGTAAAAAAAACTGTTTTATATAAATAGGTAGTGCGTACTGAATTGTAGGTGTTTTACTTGTGTATCTGGAATACTGTGAGGTGATTATTTTTTTGATAATTTCTTATGAGTGCCATCCTGTAGTTTGAAATATAAGTATAAGAGATATTGTTGATGTTGCTTGATTTTTTGGGCTGTGGGTAATACAATGAATTTAGATACTAAAAATTTAATCCTTTTGAAATTTGGTGTCTTAATACGTTACGCAGTATTTATTAGAGTTCTATAATTTTCGAGGCATAAATTTTATTAATAATGTTTTGCATAGTTTACACGTAGTGATATTTACGCTTGTAAATTGTTATGCAAGTCCAAATATGGTTTCAAATATTTTCCGGTTATACTGTTGGGATTTTGTGCTATTTCCTGAGGAGTACCATTTGCTACGATTGTACCTCCAGCATCTCCTCCATCAGGACCTATATCTATTATATACTCAGCCGTTTTAATTACATGTAAATTGTGTTCAATTACTATGATCGTATTGCCTAACTTGCGTAGCCTGTACAGAACATGTAGTAAATTATCTATATCTGCAAAATGTAGTCCTGTAGTTGGCTCATCTAAAATATATAAAGTTTTTCCTGTAGAATGCTTTGATAATTCTCGAGATAATTTTATTCGTTGTGCTTCTCCTCCTGACAGCGTATTTGATGTTTGTCCAATTTTTATATAACCCATTCCTACACTTCTTAGGGACTCTAATTTTTCTTTAATTAAGGGTACATCAATAAAAAATTCATATGCTTGATCAACTGTCATATCTAACACATCAGATATTGATTTTCCTTCATATGTTACTTCTAGTGTTTCTCTGTTATAACGTAATCCTTTACACTGCTCACATTTCACATATACGTCAGGTAAAAAATGTATTTCTACTTTTATTTGTCCATCACCTTTACACGTTTCGCATCTACCACCTTTAGAATTAAACGAAAATCTGCTTATATTATATCCTCTAGCCTTAGATAATGGTAGTCCAGCAAACAATGATCTTATATGAGTGAATAATCCTATGTAAGTTGCTGAATTTGATAAAGGAGTCCTACCAATCGGTGACTGATCTATTTCTATGACTTTATCTATATGTTCTAGTCCTGATATTGATGTACATTTGCCATATGTACAGTTTGTTTTATTTAGTTTGCTAATTGCATATTTATATAAAGTATCATTTATTAAACTGGATTTCCCACTCCCAGAAACTCCAGTGATGCAGGTAAAAGAATTTAAAGGAATCTTTACATCAATGTTACGTAGATTATTTTCGCAGGCTCCAGTAATCTGTATCCAGTTGTCAAAAGTGTTATCTTTTTTTATAGTGAAAAATCGTTTTTTTATTGCTAAGATATTGACCTGTGATACTATTAGGGTTGTCCATTATATCTTTTGGTGTGCCACTTGCAATTACGTGACCTCCGTTTTTCCCTGCTCCTGGTCCTATGTCTACTACATAATCCGCATTTATTATTGTTTCCTCGTCGTGTTCCACAACTATTACTGTATTTCCTATATCACGTAAGCTTTTTAAAGTATTAATTAGTAATATATTGTCGCGTTGGTGTAATCCTATTGAAGGTTCATCTAACACGTAAATTATCCCTGTTAAACCAGATCCGATCTGTGATGCCAGTTTTATTCTTTGACTTTCTCCTCCAGATAATGTTCCAGATTCACGATTGAGTGTTAAGTAATCCAATCCTACATTTTTTAAAAATGTTAACCTTCTTATAATTTCTTCTAGTAGTTTGTGTGAGATGTATTTCTGCTGTTCATTGAGCTGTGATGGAAGATTTTCACACCATGATATTGCCTCTGCAACAGATAATTTTGTGAACTCTCCAATGTGTTTATTGTTAATTTTGATTGATAGAGCTTCAGGGTTTAGTCTGAAACCTTGACATTCGCTGCATGTGTTTATAGATGAATATTGCTCCGCCAATTTTTGAATGACTATATCTTCTTTATTATTTAAGATGTTTATGATTCCTTCGAATTGTTTGGTTTTGGAATATTTATACTCTTCGTTCTGATAACATATGAGTATTTGTACTCCTTTAGTCCCGAATAATATTATATCTTGTATATTGTCATCAAGTTCTTTCCATGGTTTTGTTAAGTCAAAGTTATAATGTTTTGCTAATGATAAAATAACATTTGCATAATGATAACTAAACTGTGACTTAATTTTATGGTGGATAATTTTAGTATCTATTGGTCCGATAGGACTTATTGCTCCTTCTAATATTGATAAATTATCATTGTTTATCACTAAGGTTTTATCAATGCTATAATTTTTACCTATCCCTCCACACGTTTTACAACATCCATGTGAAGTATTAAATGAGAATAATCTTGGCTCTATTTCTTCTATGCTAAATCCTGTTTCTGGACATGCAAAATTTTCTGAAAAAACTAAGATTTGATTTTTGTGATACTTCTGACCTTCATATTCTTGTGATAAATTTAATATTTCAATATGAATTATGCCATTGCCTATTTTTAATGCTGTTTTTATGCTGTTAGTTATTTTATCCATGTGGTCTTCTAGCACTAATGTTTGATCTACAATAACATGAATATCGTGTTGTTTATTTCTATCTAATTTAGGTATGTTATTGATATCATATGTAACGCCATTAATTTTAAGTTGCTTGTAGTTTTGTTTCTTTATTTCGTATATTTCTTTATTGTGTTCTCCTCTTTTGCCTCTTATTAATATTCCTAAAATTAGAATTTCTGTACCTTGCGGGAGTTTAGATATACTTTCCACTATTTGAGAAAGAGATTGTTTTGTTATAGGTAATCCAGTAGTAGGAGAGTATGGAATTCCTATTTTAGAGTACATAATTCTTAAATAATTATAGATTTCTGTGACGGTTGAAACAGTTGATCTTGAGTTTTTTGGTGAAAATTTTTGACTAATTGCAATGGTTGGAGAGAGTCCTGTAATTGATTCGACATTTGGTTTTGTGCCTAAATCTAAAAATTGGCGAGCATAAGATGATAAACTTTCTACATATCGACGTTGTCCTTCAGCATATACTGTGTCAAATGCAAGGCTAGACTTTCCAGATCCACTAACTCCAGTTATTACAATCAACTTATTTTTCGGTAAATCTATGTCAATATTTCTGAGATTGTGTTCTTGGGCATTACGTACACTAATTGAAGCAGTCATATTTTATTTAACCATATTAACTATTAAATGAAGAAAAAGTATTATGATACATAAGGACTAGCAATTTTCCACTTAATTTTGATAATACGTAAATGTACTTCTCATGTTGTGGTTTTTATGCTTAAGCGCTGTTAAACACGGCGCAATTTTCCGTCTTTTCAATATGATGAAAATTTATAGCATCCTTATTGAGAGGACGTGTTATAAGTTTTACTTGGTTTAGTATGGCATTGATAAAATTTACTTCTGCTCTTTCTAATATATGACTTGCTATATTAACATACTCATTTATGATGACCACCGTGTCCGTGTTGGAACACATTAACTCACAAACCGCTGTTTTGATAACGGATAAACTAATTGGGTTTATTCGTTCCATTGACCATTTTTCACTTAGAAACGTTGCAATCGTCGAGTTAATAGTATTAAATGTTATTAACATAGTGTTTATTATCTTAAATAGCAGCTCATCATCTAATTGTATTAGATTTAATACTTCTTTCATCTCGTATAAATAGTCAATCAAATGACCAGAATCATTTATAGTGTAATTGTTAAACATCATTGAATATGTGCCTTGTATGGCAAGAAACCTTGTTGTTGTTTTTGCTGAATGTCGTAGTGACTGATAATGCATATTATTTTTCATAGTTTTAACTTAAAAATTTTTTGTGTAATTCGATCATAGCTAATGCCGCTTTAGCAGCGTTCCCTCCAATGTTTTTTTCTTCATATCTGCTCTTGCCATTGCTAACTCTAAATTTTCTGCTGTAATTACTCCAAATCCTATTGGTACAGCATGATTAGCCGCAATTTCGCTAAGAGATGCACTTACTCCCTTAGCGACGTGATAGTAGTGATCTGTTTCCCCTTTAATGACGCAACCCAAAGCAATGTACCCATTGTAATTGTATCTATCACTCATTATTGCAAAAACTATAGCTGCAGGTATTTCAAAAGATCCTGGAACGTATACTACATCGTATTCTACAAATTTTGAATATTTTTGAAGCTGATCTACTGCTCCATTTAATAACAGCTCTGTTATATCAGAATAAAATTGCGAAACTACAATTAATACTTTTATAGAATTATTGGACATAATTAGTTTTACCCATAAGTTATATATTTCTTTGAAAATTGAATTTTCCTACCATGTAATGCTTTATCATTAAGTGCTGTATAATAGTGATAGTATTGCTACATATCCAATAGATAATTAGCCCTGTCGGAAATGAAGAAAAGATGAATATAAAAATATATGGCAAAAATTTTACAAAACTTGCCTGAACTTTATCTTGAGTGGAAATGTTAGCGCTGTTTAATTTTTGCTGAATTATCATGGTAATACCCAATACAATAGGTAAAATTCCGATACAAATTGGTGGATTAAAGTTTAATAAGCCGAACATTGTCAAAATGTTTGTAGTGTCAAAACTCGATAAGTCTTTTATCCATAGACAAAACGGTGCGTGCCTCATCTCAATTGTTACAAACAGCACTTTATATAATGCAAAGAATACTGGTATTTGTATCAGTATGGGGACGAATCCAGACATAGGATTAACATTATTCTTTTTTAAATAATGATGATATCTCTTTACTCATTTTATCGTTATCGTTTTTGTGTAGCTCTTTTATTTTTAATATTTCTGGCTGTAAATATTTTAACTTTAGCATTGAAACATACGATTTATGTGATAGAGGGAACATTACTAGTTTTATTACTATTGTTAGTAGTAATATGGCTAACCCAAAATTTCCTATGACATCATAAAAATATTCTAGTAAAAGAAAAACAGGCTTAGTAATAAAGTATAAGATACCAAAATCTACAGCCTTATCAAATAGAGAAATGTTTAAACTCTCCTTGTATTTGTCTAATAACTTTAACTCTTTAGCGCCAGCAAATAAATAACTAGTACTGCTAACTGTTTTATTTGGAGATGCAGTATAATTATCGTGACTAAAATCTACTTGGAAACGATCTTCGTTAGACTTACCGTGTTTTACGTGAAAACTTAGCTTACTTTTTTTGAGGAACATTTGGTATAATGGCTGTAAACCAGTATTTATCTCCAATTCCAATCCATTGGTTTTGATCATCGTTCGTATCTTGGTGATGCACTTTAATATTTTTTTCTTTAACTATATTTTTATACGTCCACTCTCTCAGTGTATTTCCAAAACTTCCTACAGCTCCTTCATGCGATATCCAGTAAGATTTTTCCGTTGTGTGTTTAGATCTGTTAATTCTTCCATATGGGATTAAATTGATTGTAGCATCAGTATTATTTACTACTATTTGCTCTACCTTGAACATATAATCATCGTCCAAAGTAACTTTTATTTTGAATATGACACCTTGCTTGTTATCCCAAGTTAAAGTGACAGGATCATCTGGAGATAGAGTTAATTTATCTGAGTTCCATATAGAAAGATTATTAGGTAGAGTAATTCTGTGTTGCGGATCTATCCACCCAAATTCAACAAAATACACCCCTTCTGTTCCTTCAGGTGAGAGTAATATTATTCCATCAGAGTCAGGATCAGTTGTGATGTGGTAATTCCTAAACACTAGATCATCAAACTGTGCTCCTTTTAATGAGATTGATCCATTTATCTTTTTTATTCGACAATCTGACTCGCAGGTTAAGGTTGTCGTCTATGATTTCAGAGCGTGATTTATATGTAAAGGCGTCATCAATCTCTGGAATCATAGACTCAAAGCTCGTATTGTCTTCTGCAGCATGTTGTATAATAAAAAACTTGTCGTATATAAGCCTCCATCCCATCATGATCAATACAGATAAAACGACGGCCAATACTAAATTACGAATTTCTAACATACTGTCTGTGTGAGCACCTTAATAGATTTGAGTGTACCATATAGCTTCTTTTAAATCAACAAGGCAATATAAATTCTAGATCATGTAAAAGTGTATTAAATGTTTTGTGTGTTTAAACATGTAGATATTTTGGTAAATGTCATACCATTTTAGATTATGACTCAAGTAAGCCTAAAATAACACCGATTTTGTTATGTTGTAGTGTAATTACACACTTGTTTTTATGAGCGTTTAATATGCACTATAGCAGAGTGGTACGAACGTATGTGCTATATGTTTCTTTTACTTTTACACATAATATACAAATACAATCCGCTACTTATAGGAATTGATAATATATATATTATTCCAATAACTGGAAATGTAATCCATGGCTTTGTTATTGCAAATACAATAACTATACCAAACAATAAAACTAATATGTAGGATAAGTTTTTTTGGGATATACAAATGTTTAGCAGAGAATGTAGGAATATTACTTACTGACAAAAATGCAATTATAGCAAAATATAGTGCCACATTATTTTGATCAGACAGATTCTCAACTATCAGTGGATTGTTGTTATAGTAAAAGGTCAGCATAATCGGAATTAACGACAACATTGCACCTAATGGAGCAGGTACACCAACAAAAAAAAACTTGTGCCAATCTAATGTTTTTTCCTCATATAAAAACATGTTGAATCTTGCCAGTCTTATTGACATACATATTACAAACATCATTACCAGCATCCATCCTATTACTTTAATTTGTTTGAGTGACCAAAAATATAGCAAAAATGCTGGAGCAGCACCAAAATTTAAAAAATCTGCAAAAGAATCAAGATGAGCTCCGAAACCACTGGTAGAATTAAGTAACCTAGCAATTCTCCCATCCATACCGTCTATAATTGCTGCTATGATAATAAACATTACAGCAGATTCCCATTTACCAACAAAGGTAAACTTTATGGAAGTTAACCCTGCACACAATCCAAGCAGAGTAACTATGTTCGGAAATAACTTGGCAATGGGAAAAAATTTGCTGTTTGGTTCTTCCTTCATAAATTTCATCATACGGACTTAACTGTCAACGGTTCTGGATTTTCTTGCAAATATGCCACGATTGTCTCTCCACCTATTACTGTTTGTCCTTTAAATACTGATATATGAACACCTAACGGTAAATATAAATTTACACGGCTACCAAACCTAATGATACCAAATCTTTCTCCCGAGTTAACATTTTGACCATCGTAAGCCTGACACACTATGCGTCGCGCTATCAATCCTGCAATTTGATCCACTATAATCAAGTGATCGCCAATTTTAGACTCAATAACTAATCTTTGTCTTTCATTTAGTTCACTTGATTTATTAAGTGAAGCTGATATAAACCTCCCTGGAATATATTCTGTACTCTTAATAATTCCAGATACAGGGATCCTATTTACGTGGACATTTAGTACATTCAGAAAAATACTAATACACATTACTTGTGTAGAATTATCTATAGGGGAACTAACTTCCTTGATATCCAATACCAGCCCATCTGCTGGACTAACAACTAAGTGATCTCCTTCGGGTACGACACGCACTGGATCACGAAAAAAGTATATGCATAGTAACGACGCAACTAGGCAAGTTATTCCTAAACTACAAGAGATGGCAAATCCAATACAAGATAAAAAAGAACGATATCATTATAACTATATATCCTTCCTTATGAATGTTATGAATCAAATTACAAAGCATTGCTTAACCTCAGATCTTTTGGAGAATTATAGACTTTGCAATATTTTATGCAATTAATATTTGATAAATTAGATTATTTATATAGATTAAATAACAGGATTTTACTATTGTTTATTTTTAATATGCATGAGTGTGTACGTTAAGATGTGCTGCGGCTTTTATAGTGTGTAAAACCATAAGGGAGTGCAGTGAGCCAGTATATAAGTTAGGTACTTGTGATGGACTGAAGAATGTTGTTGTTTGTAATATAAGTGTGTTAACTGACTGGTGTTTATGTAGGATTTGTGTTTCAGTGAGTACTTAAGACAAGATTTATAAAAAAACGTTTTTTTATTTTTAATATTCCTTAAGCAAAGGTAGTGATTATTTACAGTTGGTATTCCTTCTATTTGTTAAGCAATATTGTTTTGGCATAGGAAAAATATTCGGTGTTATAGTCTAACTTGATGATGATTATATAGTTTATGAATGTGTGTTTGATGTGGTACAGTCTTATTCTCCATTAAGGCAAGTTTTCAGTGTTAGCAACTATGTAGTGGCATTATTTAATGGGTGTTTTACGGTCATTGTTACGGTTGTCTTGTGTGTTTCATCTGTTTTTTATGATTTATTCGTGAGATACTTGTAATAGCACTGGATAATGAGTACTACTAATAGTGTTATTACAAGCTAATATCTTGGAAAAAAGATATGTTTATAATTTTTTTATAGTGTTTCTGTTTAATGATTGCTTGTGTAAGCAGTGATCTATCCATAGTGCCGTACATTTTTCTTGTAAGTTATTTTGTTTAAGTCTTTCATTTAAGAATTTAAAATCTACATAGTCCGCATATTGGTCTTGATTATTGCAACTATATACAAAACTTTCCTGCTTTGTTGTTGGATTAATATGTTTTTGTAAGCATTGAGCGCATATTTCTTTCATCATACATTGCATGGGAGAGTTAATAGAAGCTACAACTTTTACTTCTTTTTTTGAAAAAATTACAAAATTCGTTAAATATTGCATAGGATACTGCATCCATCATGTGGCTTGATCCAATGATCATGATTCTGTCTATAGAATGTAATGGTATATCAATATTCTCTGGTAAGTGATGGTTATATTCAAGAATTGCTTCAATTATATTACCATGATAAGACTTATCCTGTGTTCTTCGTGGTTCGATCTTTTTTCTTCACAGCACCATACCACAGTATTTGATGATTCTTCTATTGAAGGTTGTTCAAATACATCTTCCACTTTTTTATATCCAGCGAAATATAAAACTTTACAGCTGTTTGATAGCAATGCTTGACCTATTGAAAATAGTACTGCATTTCCTACCCCTCCACCTATTAACATTATATTTTGATTATGAGGAATTTCTGTTGGGGTGCCAGTAGGTCCCATAAAAACGATAGGTTCATTTTTTTTAAGATGGGTACATAAGTGACTAGATCCACCTGTATTTAGTACTATAGTTGAGATTAATCCTTTGTTTTTATCCACGGAAACTCCAGTTAAGGCCAAACTTTCCATTGATAATTTTGTATTTTCTACATTAATGCTGTTACATTCGAAATTTTGTAGTCTATAAAATTGTCCTGGTTTAAAGTTAGCTGCTGCAAAAGGAGACCGAATAATAAGCTTGGTGATATTTTTAGTAACATGTTGTATGTCTACTATATATGACTTTAATAGATGGTTTAATTTTGTACGAAGACTGTTGTCTTCTATAGTTGGAAGCTGATGCAGTACTTTTGTGATGCTTGGATATCCATTTTTAGCACTTGCCATTGCTTTAACTACGCTTCCTCTATATGGCAAATGCAAATCTCCAAAAATGCTAACTTTTTTATCATGAGATATAAAAATGCTATCTTTTTTTTGTGAGTTTAGTGGACAAAATTATTTCTGTGCTATTACCTTCTAAATCAAAAGTATGGGTAAAGTCCTCATTTAATGTACAAAATTGTCGATTTTCTTTTATGCTAGTTAAGTTTGGTTTAGTTCCTATAGCTACTATGATAGTTTTTGCAGGTAGCGTATTTTTTTTATTGTTTTCATCGATTAATCTAATATTGCTTATATGATTATACTTATCAATTATCATTTCACATGGCTGAGCGTCTTCCATAAAGTATATTCCTTCTGCTAATGCATTCTTTATTTCATCACTATTTAATTTATAACTTGGGGCATCAGATAATTTGTTTCTGTAAACGATAGTAGCTCCTCCCCATGATTGTAATAATTCTATAATTTTTGCTTGTCTGTTTTCTAATTTTGAAGATTCTCTTTCTTTCCTGATTTGAATTGCATGATTGATAAACTCATTTGCAATAATTTTTTCTTCTTCTGTCCAGTTTTTTTCTATGTATGATTTTCCATATTCTTTTACCAATACCTCATATCTTAAAAAAATTTTTCTACTTGTAGTGGATAGTATGCAAGAGCTTCTGTAGCTGCATCTATTGCTGTTAATCCTCCTCCTATTACAATAATAGGCATTCTAATTTGTAAATTTGCAATAGAATCTGCTCTTGCAGATCCAGTAAGTTGTAAGGACATTAGAAAATCCGATGCCATACGTACTCCACGTGCTAGAGAGTTTTTTACTTTTATTATATTTGGACTACCTGATCCAGTTGCTAAAGCAATGTGATGAAATCCCATTTCAAAAGCGTTATCTATTGTTAATGTACTACCAAATCTTACTCCTCCATACATTGAAAAATTTTCTCTTCTTTCTAATATTAGTCTTGCAATTTTTTAAATAGTTTTTGTCCCATCTTGCGGTGATTCCATATTCTGATACTCCACCGAAACCGTAAGGGGTACGTTCACTTAAGTTTTCATATAATTCAGTTTTTACGTCTTTAATTAAATTAAATTCTGTTCTTTCACCATATTGAGTAACTCCAGAAAGATGTTCTGGTAAAGGTTCAATTTTTAATCCATCTATTGCTACTACAGTATGTCCATCATTTAACAAGTGATGTGATAAGTTAATTCCTGCTGGACCTAGTCCTACTACTAATACATTTTTATTTGTGTTGATACTGGGAAATGGCCGTTCAAAGTTTACAGGATTCCATCTAGTAAGTAACGAGTATATTTCGAACCCATAACTTAAAGATAAAACGTTATCAATTATTTGAGTTTCAACCATTGGAATATCAACAGGGTCTTGCTTCTGGTAAATGCATGATTTTGTACAATCATTACAAATATGATATCCTGTCAAAACACACAGTGGATTGTCGATCATAGCAATTGCTAGTGACGCTATAGGATATCCTTGAGATTTTACTAAATTCATTTCTGATATTTTTTCTTCCAAAGGACAGCCGTGTAATTCAGTTGAAAAAATTGATTTTTTAAATGAACTATTATTTTCTACTAACCCTTTTGAACAACTGTCTTTATTTTGTTTATGACAGAAAATACAGTAATGAGAATTATTTAATGCTTGGTAAAGAGTGGGTTGTTTATGAGTAAGATTAAATCCATCTCTATGTTTAATGTTATGTGATGTAATCACATTTGACCCATTAATATTTTTTGTGATTCTAGGTACCAGATTGTAGAAATCTATTTTTTTGTTGGTTTTTGAATAAAATGCTTTCGGTATTTGATTGTGAATGTACCATATATGCAGCATATTGAGCTGTTATGTCTAAATTTTCTAAATATTTTTCTTGATTTTCTAACCATAACAAAACTTGTTTTGCAAAATTTTTTTCTTGAATAGGTAATTGGAATATTTTTTGAATTTTTTTGTGTTATATCTAGTATGTTTAAGTTATCGATATTTGGGTATTTCTTAAGAGCATAACGTTGTATAAATAGTCTTTTACATTTGTATATTTCTAAAAATTCTTTGTGTATGTTTTGCTGTAGTTTTATTTCGTTTTCAATCATGAATAGTTTTGATATGAATTCTTCAACTATGTATGAAATCTCTATTATGTATGACGTATGAGATTCAGTACTACCTCGTCGTGCTTTTATTAGGAAATCAAACAAATCTTTATTTGAAGATTGTAAGTATGAGAGGAATATATTGTCTAACTTTATTAATCCTTCCCTACTATATAGGTTTTGTTTAGCAAGCTTAAAGTTCAACATACATTTTTTGTAAGAGTGTAACATATTAATTGAGGTATGAAAATTCTATATTATAAATTGTAAAGCGTTATCTCATTTCTGATATGTAATAAAATTGAAGTAGATGTGATGTAAGCTTGTTTTATTTGACGTACAACAAGGATTCTGACAAGTTTTAAGTACCTTCTATTGTATCAGTGTGTTGTATCATTTTATAATACATATTCGTAGTGGATTATGAATAATGCTATATAAATGAGTATAAAACTAGTATTAGTCTTAAAGATAAAAAATTTATAGTGATGTTATATAATATTTATGATCTTCTGGTTCTCTACAAATAACTATTGATAATTGAATGTGGATTGGTGAAATCTTTAACTTATAAAGTGATTGTGAAATCATGATTAATTGCAAATATAAATGTTATTTAAATTGTGTACTGTTGATTCTATAGTTATTTTTCTATGTGTAGGTATGAAACGTAAATTTATCTGCCTCAAGCTAAAAGTACTAAATTATATAATTTTGTGATCAGGATCAGAATAGATGTTTATTTTTCTTGAATTGCTTGGGCTTTAAGAATAGAATTTCGAAGTTGTAATTTATTGCTTGTAAAAGATGGCAGAAAGGGGAAGTGATATCAGACCTGGGCATATATTGGAACATAATAATGCTTTGTATTTGGTTGTAAAAAGTTATGCATACTCAGCCAGGTAAAGGTGGTGCTTATATACAAACTGAAATGAAAAATTTAAAAACAGGAGCCAAGCAGTATGAAAGGTTTCGTGCAGATGGCGATATAAAAAAGAGCTATTGTTGATGATGCTGACTATCAGTATATTTATGGTGACGGCTCAATGATTACTATTATGCATCTCAAGAGTTATGAACAACTTACGATTAGTAAAGATATACTGGGCGATAAGAGTGTATATTTGCAGGATAATATTGTGATTACTTTAATGTTTTATAACGGAAAGATCATATCTGCTAAAGTACCAGATTATGTTACCCTTCGTGTAATTGAAACTGAAGCTGTGATTAAGGGACAGACTGTTTCTTCATCTGCTTATAAAGTGGCAATGTTGGAAAATAATCAACGTATTAGTGTTCCTACATTTATCAAGCCTGGAGATAAAATAGTTGTTTATACTCCAGATGATAGTTATTATGAACGGGCAAAAGGGTAGTATATTCAAATATTTGAGATTGCATTCTTTTAGAAGGGTGTAATTGGTTTTGTGTTGTCTGAGTGCAATGGTGATGGGTGTTGCTCGCTTTGTATTTATTGGAAGTAATTACGAGTAGAACATTATGTAACTGATTATGATGTTCTGTGATTATGGTAGGTATATTGTCTACAATTGAAAAGCAAAAAGAGGTTGTAAATGTCTGTAATTTTTTCTTCTATTACTAATATTATGCTAAAGTCAGCACGACAGTCATCTAAGGCTTTAATTAGGGATTTTAGTGAAATTCGATATATGCAATCTTCTTACACTGCAGCGAGTAATTTCACTAGATCTGCATACTTGAGATCAAAAAAAATTATCTCTGAAGGATTATATAATTATCGGCAGAATTACAGTATTATATTTGATGATACTAGGGATGTATCTAGTGTTGGGGAAAATTTTTGGTTTGTTAATCCGATAGATAGTAGAACTAACTTTATAAATTACCTACCATATTTTGCAACGGTAATTGCTTTTTTTCGTCATGGTGAACCAATTTCTGCTATAATTGATGCTCCAATACTTAAAGAGACCTTCTACGTAGAAAAAGGTGTTGGTGCTTTTTCAGAAAATGTACAGTCTCGTTATGTTAAGATGCATGTAGGCGGCAAGCAAAGCATAAGTAGGGCTATAATTGATTTTGTTATTACTCGTCTCAACGTTAATATAATTGATAGTCAGCTTAGTTCTCAAGCTGTTATAATACGTGCTATGGGGTCTGTGGCTTTGGGATTTTCTTATTTATGTTCTGCATCTTATGATGCATTGATTTATTCTCAACTTAATAAATATCAGGCAGCTGTAGGAAAGTTATTTATTGAAGAGAGTAAAGGAAGAGTTGTATATGATAATGACTTATTTATAGCTAGTAATTTTACTTTATGTGATTATTTAAGAAAAAAATTCAGTGGAAATAGGTAATATTGATATGCATATTGCAGTGCCTGTGTTGAGAGTGTACTAAAAAGTAGTGAGGAATGCATTTCTATAGCTTACTATAGTCTAAATATAAAAATGTAATAAACTATGAGATATACTATGAGGATTTTTCTAGATCTATGATTGTACTTTCCATATGAGATGGAATAGGAGCAATGATTGATAAATTTTTACCTTCTATATTGATTGATATAGAATATGCATGTAGCTGTAAGTGATCATTTAGTGTACAAGAAAGTTTCCCATATTTCTTATCACCAATAATCGGGCATCCAATATGTGAAAGGTGTACTCTAATCTGATGTTTTCTACCAGTAATAGGTTGTAATTCAAGTAACAAAATGTTGTTAGGTAATCTCTTTAGTACAGAAAACAAAGTAATAGCTTCTTGTACATGTGATTTGTCAGTTGCCATTTTCTCGAAAAGTATACCGCACTTTTTTTTAATAATAGAATAATTAATCTGTCCAGCATCATTTTCTAGAATTCCTTGAGCTAATGCTAGGTACTTCTTTTTAACTTTTCTATTCTTAAATTCATGCATGATTGACCTACATGCTCTTATGTTGCGTGCCAATATCAATGCACCGCTAGTGTCCTTATCTAACCTATGAACAATCTTCATAGGTTCTCCATCTTTAATCTTATCTAAGACGTCGCTAATGCTAACCTTAACTTTAGTACCTCCCTGGACAGGTATGCCAGCAGGCTTATTAATAACTAATACGTTATCATTTTCATATATAATATTGTTACGAATTAAATCAACTAGAGCGCTAGTATCTACCTTATAAGCCTTATTAACTTTTTTCTCACTGTAAATAGTTCCATCATATTTTATATAAATTACACTTCCAGTCTTAATTTTTGTGCCAGATTTTACTTTCATATTATCAAGTAAAACCATACCTTTACGTAAAAACTTCTCAATTAAAGACTGAGGCATTTGTAGTACTTTTCTGAGAAATTTATCTATTCTTATATCTTGATCATCTTCACTTACAGTATAATATTTACCCATTGTTATCTGAATTTTTTTTAACAGTGTATAAAAAAGCCGCCAACTATTATTACATATAATTTCCCATTGTCCTAATTGTTATTATAATGCTAATTAACATGTGAACTTAATTTATTCTATTCATGATGCAGAAAAATAGCTTTATATAGATCTTATAATAGAGGTTAATAGTGTAAATTGAAATGAACTAAGCAGCATTATGTAAGTTGCGAAGTAGTATGTTAAAACATTAAATATGGCCTATGTGAAATAGTTAGTTTATTTTTTTGATATCGTACTTATGTTATTTTGCACTTTGGTACTAAAAACATGAATTTGTGGCTAAGGAAAAGTTGTGCAGGTGATATAGAATTAAATCTTACATATGCTAAAGATTACTTAAATTTTATTGTTTTTATTAAAAGATTGTCTAAGTGTGAATATAAAATTGATGTTGGGAAATACATCATCACATCAGAACAGATATCCCTCTATTATTAGGATGCACACTTACGTGATACATTTTTGTGCCGTTGGCGTGCTAATCTACTACAAATGCTTTTGTCATTCATAAATGTACAATTACTTTGTTCCTTCCAGTATTTTTTGCTTCATATAGACATTTGTCAGCTCTATCTATGAGTTGCTTTATATTATCAATATCAGATTTCTGAACTTCTGCTACACCAATGCTAACGGTTTTATATATATCACCTATGCTTGTGATAAAAGGTCTTTCTTTTATCACTGTAAGTATTCTATTTGCTACCTGTTCTGCCGTACTTACTGTTGTATCTGGTAATATTATAACAAACTCTTCACCTCCGAACCTTGCTAATAAATCTGTGATACGTATATTATCTGATACTCTTTTTTTGAACTGTTGTAATAATTCGTCACCAACAGTATGTCCAAATTTATCGTTTACTTCTTTAAAATAGTCGATATCCAGTATCATTATAGATAGAGTTTTATCTTTCTGTAGTGATTCATTAATCATATTGTAAAAGTGCATGTCAAAATAACGCCTGTTATAACATCCAGTTAAGGGGTCAGTTATGGCCATTGCCATGCTATTATCTACGTTAATCCTTAGAGCATCCTGATATCTTTTTCTTTTTACTTGTACGTTTACTCGTGCAATCAGTTCATCACTGTTTATTGGGGTTGTTATATAATCATGAATTCCTATATCAAAAGCCTTACTTAATAACTTTGGATCTTCATGTTCATCAAGTAAAACTAATATTGGAGTGTAACGTGTTTCAATTTTATTGCGTAATTGCGAACACAATCTCAATCCATCTCCAGAGAACTCCAAATCAATGATTATTAAATCGTAATTTTGTATGTTACTCAAACCTGATGCTTGATCTATATTATGTGAAACTACGGTTTGTTGGAAAAACTTTTGTAAAACACTATTTATATGTTCAGAGCGTATTACATCTTCATCTACAATCAATATACTGGCATCATCAATTTTATTCGCATAATCCATACTATTATTTAATACACTCATATCAGAGTTTGTCTTACCTCTTAACCTTAGTTCATCTATGACCATTTTAAATCTTGTTAATGATCTGATTCTTGCAAATAGTGCTGTATCATTTATAGGTTTTGTTAAGAAGTCGTCTGCACCATAGCTTAATCCACTTACTCTATTATCTGATGTGTTATCAAGAGCTGTAACCATGACTATTGGAATATATGTAGTTACAGGATTGGATTTCAATCTTCTACATGTCTCAAATCCATCCATTTCTGGCATCATGACATCTAATAGTATTATGTCTGGGTGTTTTTCTTCTGCGATCCGTATGGCATCCATTCCATTTGTTGCAATTAAAACATTGTAATACTCACTAATTAATTTAGCTTGCAACAATTTAATATTTGCAGCTAAGTCATCTACTATTAATACTTTTGCAGTCATAGGTCTTCTTTTTTATATGGTATCTTCTTTATTTCGTAACTTTTTGTATGTTTTTCCGTCATTTCCTATTATTTCTTTTATTACTGCACCATCGTTATCTTGAGTGTCTGTGCAATTAATGACCTTTTTAAAATAAGTCAGAGTTTCTTCTTTTGTTTCTACAAATTTTTTATAGTAGACTCCTAAAGTCTTTGCTAGAAAAGGTAGCTTTTTTTGGATCAATTACTAAACAAGTTACTAGAATTATGACAACGATTTCCGATATACCAACACTAAACATTAAAAGTTATTTTAATTAATAAACATGTCAAGAGACTTTATTATAAGCATTAATTTACTTAAATCAAGCTGAGTTGTGTCGATTTCATTGAGAAAATTATAATACCTGTTCAGCTTATCTTGGTTTTTTATATACCAATCCTGAATTATTTCGTTAATTACATCGTGTACTTTATCTAATTTAATTGCTAGTGACAATGTAGGTTCTCCTTGTCTTAAGATATTTGCTGTAATTATAGAGTGATAATCGTTTAAATCATCAAGTAAATTTCTAATAGCAATGCGTTGCCAATATGAAGAACTTGATTCCATATGTGCTGCAAGATCGCGTATACGACTAAAATTTAGTAATGATCTTAATTGAAAGTATATTTTGCCTACGGTTAGTATCGATAAATTGGAACTATTTGTTAAGTATATAATGTCAAGAGAAACAGTAAGGAATTTTAATTTAGTAATTTTCTTTATTATCGATTCTTCTATGTTGTGTTGAGCTAGTGAAGATAAAGTGTTGTTGTATATTTCCAGGGATTCATTACATAAAATTATGTGTATGTTTTCTTCAAGTACTGATATCTGTGAGGATAATGCTTCTAACTTTGTGTCAATGTTTGTGAACTTAGAAGAGTTCCTTAAGAGCCAGAAAGTAACCTGACCAATGAATTTTTGTACTTCTCTAATTAAAAAAAGTATATGTGTTAACGTGAATTTTACTATCTAATTTGTCCAGTTCATTCCATACTTCATATAGGTTATGTACATGCGTGGTTATGACGTATATCTTGATTATATCTTCAACAGTGATCCCGATATTTTCAATAATGTGATTTACAAAAATACATCCCATTCTGTTCACTATATCATTTACTATACATGTTGCTAAAATTTCTTTTTTTTAAAGGGTGTTGTCTTATGTATTGTGCAAAATTGTCTCTTATATATTTAGGAAAATAAGATAGCAGATACTGAGATTCATATAAGTTTGATAAATTACTTGACTGATGAAAAATATTGGAAAGCATGACCTCATTTTTTTATAAACATTCTGGTATATGCAATCAATATTGCGATTTGAGGACAGGTAAATCCTTTCATTTCAGAACTCATTTTTGTGATTTCCTCATCACTTGGTAAAAACTCTATGTCTCGATTCAAGACCTGAATTTTTTCTAAGTATTTTAGTAATCTGTGGTGTTGTTCTATTCTGTTTTGTGCTTGTATGCACTCTAGCATTAAAGCTTTTGTTTCTAATTTGTTATGAGATTCTAAAACTATTGATGGTACTTCATGCATTATATCGTCCAGTATTTTGTTACGCTCAGCTAGAGAAATGTAGTTGTTTTGCATTGCTAATCTTAAGCATATTTTTATATTGATTTCAAAGTCAGAGCATATAACTCCTCCGGAATTGTCCGTGAAATCTGTGTTAATTTTCCCTCCATTGTCAGCATATTCAATTCTTCCAAGTTGAGTACATCCCAAATTGCCGCCTTCTATTATCATTGATGCTCTTACCTCAGATCCGTTAATTCTTAGCGCATCATTAGCTTTGTCTGCTACTACAGCATTATTTTCTTGAGAAGATTTTATATATGTTCCTATTCCTCCATTCCATATCATACTTACTGATGCTTTTAATAAGTATCTTATAAGTGCGTTTGGAGAAACTTGATCTTCACTGATGTTAAGCAGTTCTCTTATTTCTGGGGTTAAATCTAGCATTTTGGAATTACGACTGAAAATTTTACCTCCTTGTGAGATACAGCTTTTGTCGTAATCTTCCCACGAAGATCCTGCAAGTTCAAATAAACGTTTACGTTCGAGGAAACTTTTTTCTGGATTGGGTGATGGGTCAATGAAAATATGGTTGTGATTGAAAGCTCCAACAAGATGTATTTTATCAGATAGTAACATTCCGTTACCGAAGACATCTCCAGACATATCGCCAATACCAATTACTGTAAATGGTTCATTATGTATATCTCTTTCCATGAGCCAAAAATGTCTTTGTGCTGCTACCCATGCCCCTTTAGCTGTGATTCCCATTTTTTTGTGATCAAATCCTATTGACCCACCAGATGCAAAAGCATCTCCTAACCAAAAATTATATTCTTCAGAAATCTCATTTGCGTAATCAGAAAATGTTGCAGTTCCTTTGTCTGCAGCAACTACAAGATATGGATCATATTCATCGTATTTTATAATGCCACTAGGTGTTACATATTTCTCATCCACAATGTTATCTGTAATATCTAATATACCTCTTAAAAAAGTTTTTATAGCACTCTACAGCAGTGTTTTTTAATAATGTTACATTTTTTTTTGGTGTGCGCTTTAAAATGAAGCCACCTTTTGATCCTACTGGTACAATTACAGAGTTTTTTGTCATTTGTGCTTTCATCAAACCTAGTATTTCTGTACGAAAATCTTCTGTCCTATCGGACCATCTAATACCTCCACGAGCGACTTTTCCACCTCGCAAATGTATAGCTTCAAATAAATGAGAATAGACATATATTTCTCTAAAAGGGCAGGGTAACGGTATGTTAGGTACTTTACTTGAATCTAGTTTTATAGATAAATAGTCTTTTCCCTTATAATAATTTGTACGTAAAATTGCTAGGATAAGTGCATAAATAGATCGTAGAATATGATCGTGTACTACATCTGTTACTTCTAGTAAGAGCTCATTAATTTTATTTTGTATAGCATCAGACTCTTGATCGTTTGCTAACTCTGGGTTGAATCTGGTCTCAAACAGTTTGATTAAATTAAATAAGATTTTTGGATACTTTATGGCAACTTTTTGGGTATAAATCTGACTATAATTAAATGATACTTGCTTTAAGTATCTACTTAATGCTCTTATTAGCATTACTTCTTTCCAATTCAAGTTAGCTAATATTACTAAGCTGTTGAAGTAATCATTTTCTATCTCTTTTGCGAATATTTTCTTTAGTGTAGTTTCAAATTGCTGTTTGATACTGTTATGGTCGAAGGATTGTTTGGTATTTGATAAAATAAAATGATGTAGATGTATAGCAATTTTAGCTGTGATAGTGTAGCTATGGTGTAGGATTATATTTGTTCCCATTTTTTTCACTATACTCAATATTTTTGAAAGCTGGAGATTACTTTCCTGTGGTATATATATTTTTAATTGATAGTGGACACTGTTTTTCAGTAAATAAAGGTCAGCTTCGGTTGTATTATATTTGCACACTTGTTCTAATTTTACAATATCGTGATATGCACTTTTAGGATTAAAGTATTCTTGATAGCTTGGCGGGAATGCTGTTAAATAATGTACCAAAGGGTTTATGGATCCTAAATTACAACACATGACATCTTGCAATTTGTCTTCCCATCTTCTGGATGCTGCAATTAGCTTTTCTTCAATTTCTGTTTCTGAGAAGTTGGTAAGCGGTTTATTCTGTGTTTTCAATATGAACTGTAATCTGACTAAATTGTATTCGTTTAACATATTATAGTGGTTGTTAACGACCTTACTTGCAAGCATTTGCTCTAAGATGTAACTCATTTTGTTTGCGAGCTCAGTACTTGCTAAAACTTTTGGAACAAAAATTATACAGTTTATAAAATTGTTGCTTTGGTCTTTGACTACGAAGAGCTTAATTTTTGGATTGTTAGCTAATGATAGTATACCCATCGAAATTTCAAATAGTTCTTCTTCAGAAAGCTGGAATAACTCATCTCTAGATAACCTTTGTAGAATATCAACTAATGCTTTGTTACTATGCCCACCCTTAGTAAATCCTGCCCTTTTTTCAATGGCTTTTATCTTACTTCTGATTAATGGAATAGAATTTGCGTCCTGGAAAGAAATAATGGATGCAAAAAAAACCATAAAAACAATGCTCTTTTACTAAAATATCATCTTGATTGAATATCCTCAACCCAATACAAATCATGTATTCATACCTGTGTACTGTAGATAAAATATTGGACTGTATTATGTATACATGCCCTTGGGATTGAGGTAAATCTTTAATAGTAGTAGAACTATTACATATGTTTGCTCTTTGTAAACCAAGGCTCATTTTAGGATTAATCGATAATTTTTCTTGATGTGCGATATACTCCTCGTATCCTAAAAAAATAAAGTTGTCGTTTCTTAACCACTCTAAGAATGTAATCTCTTCTACATGTTGATTATTATTGAAAGATTTTATAGTATTCAATGCTTCATTGAAATGCTGAAGCATTAGCTTCCAATCACTAACACAGTGACTTACTAATTGTAAGGTCTTTTCAATATCATGTTTTAAAGATTTATGAAATTTTTCGTCAATGTGATTGATAATAAAGTATACTATGGATTCACTTGTCTTGTCAGTTGAGCAAGATTGTGCTGGAGATATTGTGCATATGTGGTTTTTTCTTCGCTCGATATTCAAAACTGCATTAGTGTAGTGATATATTGATGCATTATGTTTTTTCATCGTGATAATTACGGAATCAACTATAAATGGTAAGTTATCATTTATTATTTCGATAGCAGTTGCATTGGTCGTAGTATCATTATCCTGTTTGTCAATATTAAATATCTTTACTTTGCTTTCCCCAGGTTCTTTTACTTTTATAAGCTCATACAAATCACGTGCTATAGATAAAAAAAATTAGTGTCTAGTGTTATGTAGCTATCATAAGAGAAACTATAAAATAGTTTAATAAAACTTTTAAATAAGAGGTCATCTTCTTCTGTGATTGACTTCAGGACAGAATCAATAATTTTTTGATTGAAATTGTTGTGCATTGTTTTAGTTGTGCTAATTGACGATAGTAATGGTAAATTATTTTCCTTAAAATACTATTATACTTGTTTAAAATACAATGCAATTAATTTTTAAAATGATTGCTGCAATTCGATGGTTGTATTTTAAAGATACGGTACTTAAATGGGTAGTGTTTAGATATTAATAACTTATTTAGGTATGTGAGAAAATACAAATTGCGTAAAATTTATAAATATCTGAGTGATTTTGGATAATTTTAAATATGCTTGTACTATTTAATGATATTTATGCTTTTGGTTAATGTGGTAAATCAGATAAGAAAACTATTCTAAAAATCACTGTACGTACGTTTTTGCTGTTGATAGTAGTCACAGCATAAATGTAAATGTTTAACTAAGTTAAGACATAGAATGTATTGTACGATAAATCATAATAAATTATATGTGCATCTATTAAATAGGTGATTCTAGAAAATAAGATTCACTATCTGACAATGTACAATAAATTGTTAAAAGTATTTTACTACTTGTGGATGGTGGAAATGTATAGTAAATTTTATTAATTATATGTTACTTTTATTAATGGTTATATAATACATGGTTTTGGAGATGAGTTTATTAAGATATGTCACAGAAATATAACAAGGCAGTTTCAGATTTATTGGAGGAAGTTACTAGTAATACTGATAGTGATAGGATTACATTATTTGAATTAAAATCTGCACTTCATGCGCGTGGTTTTGGGGTATTAATGTTGCTATTTTCATTACCTCTTGCAGTTCCTATTCCTGTGCCTCCAGGATATACTACAATATTTTCAGTGCCTTTGCTTTTGTTTGCGTTTCAAATGTTGTTGGGACTACAAGCTCCTTGGTTGCCCAAGTGGCTTGAAAAAAAGTCCTTCAAGCGTACAACTTTAGCTTTGATTGTTGAAAAAACTGCTCCTATGCTGAGAAAAGCAGAAAAACTTACAAAGTCTCGTTTGCTATTTATATTCAACAGGTTTGGGGAGAAGTGTATAGCTTTTGTTTCTCTGTTGTGTGCCGTGTCAATAGCCATACCTCTGCCTTTGACAAATTTTATTCCAGCTAGTGGGGTATCTATTATGTCTTTAGGACTGCTTAATAGAGATGGGGTGATGGTAATTATAGGAATGATTATATCATTGTTTGGTATTATTGTGACTTTTATGATAATGGTCTTAGGGCCAAAACTTGTTGTAAGTATGTTTTCTTTTTTATCAAGATTCGCATGATTATATATAATACTTTAACTGGCGTTAAAGAGCCTTTTCTACCTTTGGATGTCAATAATGTCAAGGTTTATGTCTGTGGGCCTACGGTGTATGATTTTGCACATATTGGAAACTCTAGGTCAGTGGTTGTATATGATGTACTATTTAGGCTACTAAGGTTGTTATTTTCTAAAGTTACTTATGTAAGAAATATTACTGATATTGATGATAAGATCATTGCTGTTGCACAGAGTAGTGGTCAAAGTATATACAGTATTGCTTCAACATACATAAAGGCATTTCATGAAGATATGGCACGATTGAATTGTTTGGAGCCAACTTATGAGCCGAAGGCAACGGATAATATAAATGTAATGATAAAATTGATACAAAGGCTTATAGAATCAGGACACGCTTACGTATATAATAGTACTGTGTTTTTTTAGTATTGAATCTTATCCTGCATATGGTCAGTTGTCTGGGCGTAATATAAAGGAACTTATTTATGGTAGTAGAATAAATGTTGAATGTGGTAAAAAACATCCTGGGGATTTTATTCTATGGAAGCCTGCAACTGAGGTCGATAATAGGTTAAAAAAGTTGTTGGGTAAGTCCCTGGGGGCTAGGAAGGCCAGGTTGGCATATAGAATGCTCAGCTATGAGTTATCGTTATTTAGGAGAAAATTTTGATATTCATGGTGGTGGTGCAGATTTACAATTCCCTCATCATGAGAATGAAATAGCACAAAACTGTTGTGCTTTTTCTGGTAGTTGTTATGCCAAATATTGGATCCATAATGGTTTTCTCACAGTTAATAGTGAAAAAATGAGTAAGTCTCTAGGTAACGTTTTAACAGTCAGGCAATTGTTAGATTCAGGGTTGAAGGGTGAGTTGATTAGGTATGTGTTTTTAAACACTCATTATAGAAAACCTTTGGATTGGAGCGATGAAGTGCTTGCTAATGCTCAAGAATCACTCAATCGTATGTACAATGTTTTAAGCATTATAGATGGTGATTTATCGTTTGGTGAAGACGCAGAAATATCTAATAGTGTTATTGATTGTCTAAAAGATGATATGAATGTGCCTAAGGCTATTTCAGTTTTACATAATATGGTTACGGAAATTAATAAAACATCTGATATAAAAGCAAAATTGTGCTTAACAAAGACTTTTGTAAAAACTGCTAATTTTCTTGGTATTTTGCACAATTCTTGGCAAAGTTGGTTTACAGTTGATAATGATGAAGAGATTAGTAAGCTGATATACGAAAGAAAAAAAGCAAAAAAAGAATAACGATTTTGAAAAAGCAGACTGTATACGTCAACTTTTACTAAACAGAGGAATAGTTCTTTCTGACAATAAAGATGGTACCACTCGTTGGTATAGAAAATAGTATAAGTTTTTAGCACATCTCATGAATATGGTAGATAACTGGTGAATTATTGATAGCTAGGCTTGTGAACGATAATGTGGCTATGATACTGTATTTACATAAAATGCTTACATGACTACTACCAGAACATACATGTTATATATTGAACCTGAAGTTATATACTTAATTTTGCTGTATTATCAAAGCTAAATTGAAGAAAACTTTGTAATGTTGGTATGCCTGTATCTTGAATATGTCTCTTAAATAATAATATGCAGAATTAGTATAATGCAAAAGTAGCATCATATTAATAATTATGTGGATGATCAACTAATACCAAGGACAAAACAATAGTTAAATTTTCCTTATATGTGTGCTTTTAAAGATTTTGGAAAATGAAGCAAATTGTGTAAGCAATGAAGATGGAACTTCTTGGTCACGTTTTTGATGGATTGTTATTGTGCCAGAATCAGCTTGAATTGGAGAGTCCAGTACTTGCCCAGTGATTTCTATTTTTACTTCTGGAGAAAAAGCCATTACGTAGCTGTTGCTAAGTACTACTTCTCTTGGGTTAAAGGAAGGACTGTGAATTTTGATTGATCCCCTATTTGATGAAATTTTGGAGTTACTATTTACCTGTCCGACAATGGTAATATTACCAGCGTTTGTATGTAAACTTCCACAAAAATCACCATATATAGTTACATCTGTGTCGTGTAATATTAGTGACGTAAATTGTTTTACTTTATAATATACAACAATTTCTTTGATTTTTTGGTTCGAGGTACTTAAAAATTGTTCCATTAGATGTAAAGTATGTTATGTGATCTCCTAGTGTTTTAGTTAAGTTTTTAATAATTAATTTCTCGTCTTCTACATATACGTAATTAGGAAATTGACTCACACCATTAGTAAAAAAATTTATGCGGTAATTGTTTATCTTGACCTCTGTGGTCTATGGTGTTGAGGTGGTTCAGGATATGTATAATGTCGAGAGTACACGTGGTGCCATGTGTTGTTGAAACTTTCTCTTCCTGTGTAATGTTATTTTTGTTGTCAGATGTTTTATTCGACGCTATAGAAGTAATAACGGCTCTGTACTTTATTTGAGGGTTCTGTAATTCTATCCGTGTTGTACTCATACTTGTTGGCATGTTTGGGTTGATAACATCTTCTGGAGAAAATGAACGTATCACTTTCTCTACGTACTCATTTGTTTTTTTGATCATTGTAGAATTGAGTTTTATTTTTTTCACAGAAGTTTGTTGGAACAAATAACATATGTTGCAACGATCTATTTAGTATTTTCCCGTTGATGCTTAGAGTACCAAATACAGTTACCATGTTGCCAGTACATTCTTTTGCATTGGTGATTGTTATACTTCCGTACTTATTAAAAACGGTGCCATGTACTGTTCCGCAAATCGTAATATTGCTGGTTTCCAGAAATATTGAGAAGTACTCCGGTATGTCAGATTTAATTTTTATTTCACATCCATTTTCCAATAAAGGATTCATAGTATCAGATATATTATCAATGGTTATAGACCTTATATTAATGGCGCCATTTGTATATTGTAGTGTATCATCTTGTGAATATATTATGCGTGACCTGTAGATATCGTATAAGCTTTTTAAGTATTCACCGTATGAAAAGAAGGTTTTATACCGTGCATAGTTGTGAATTGTGTCTACTAATTCCTTTATTATAACGTGTTGAACTGGAATAACTTTACACAGTAATCTCCTTTGATATGTTGAGATTGATTCATTGGTAATTGTTTTATATTGGTCACTAAATTCTTTTAGTATTATATATTGTACTCTATATTTCAAGTTGTTTTGTATAGTAATAACTTTCTTTATAAATCCATTGTAATTGCTTTTGTGGTAGATGTTAGCTTTATTTCTTGATTCCATTGTTACCCCATTGGTAAGAACTGCAATTTGGTTATAATGGTATAATGTGTGAAGCTCCTTAATGTTATTCCATGTGTTTTCTGACGTTCTGCTGTCAAATAAGGGGGGTATGCAAATGTGTACTGATGCTTGCTTTCCTCTTCTTGTTTTTCTTGAGTAAGCCACTCTTTATACTTTTGTAGTACGCAAGACACCTTTTTTTTAAATGAAGAAAAATCTGGTTGAGTGTCTAGCATTGCTACTATGCAAAGTGGTATCACATTGCCAACATCTAGTATAGAGATAAGTAATATTTCTTCTACGAGAAGATGTATATCTTTTTGTAAGGTTCGTTCAGTAATAACGTGATCTTCATTATCTTCTGCAAGCATAGCACTCTCGATATATAAGTTAAACATTCCTATATATAAGAATAAATTTTAATGCACAATTTATTTTTTTAATATTTATATATAAAAAAATATAAGTATTTTATTTTTTAAATTAAATACTTATATTTTTTTATTAAATAAATTTATGTTTTATTTGAGTTATTTTTTATCTTGCATTAATGCTTGATTTTATAAATTTTGATAAAATCTTAGTTGATTTTTCTATTAAATAACTGTTATAGTTTTTTTTGTATTTATTTAAAATTATGTTGTTTTTTTCGGTACTACTTAGAAATGTCATTGTTAAATTCTCGACCAATTTATAAACCGTTTAATTACCCTTGGGCATATGATGCTTGGTTATGCCAGCAAAGAATACATTGGTTACCGGAAGAAGTTCCTCTTGCAGACGATGTACAAGATTGGAAAACTGTACTTTCTCCTAAGGAAAAAAATCTTTTAGTACAGATTTTTCGTTTTTTTTACGCAAGCTGATATTGAGGTGAATAATTGCTATATGAAACACTATTCAAATATCTTTAAGCCCACAGAAATATGTATGATGTTGTCTGCATTTTCAAATATGGAAACTATACATATAGCTGCTTATTCTTACTTGTTAGACACTATTGGAATGCCAGAAATTGAATATCAAGCGTTCCTGAAATTTGAGGTCATGAAAAAAAAATATGACTATATGCAAAGGTTTGAAGAATGTAGGAAAAATGATAAGAGACATGTGGCAAAAACCTTAGCAGTTTTTGGTGCTTTTACAGAGGGGTTACAGTTATTTGCATCATTTGCAATTTTGTTAAATTTTCAGCGCTTTGGAAAAATGAAAGGTATGGGGCAAATTATAGCGTGGTCTGTTAGAGACGAAACATTGCATACTGAATCAATTATCAAGTTATTTAATACTTTTATACAAGAGAATTATGAAATATGGGATGATTCGTTGAAACAGGAGTTATATGATGCATGTAAAGTTATTGTATCTTTGGAAGATGAATTTATTAATTTAGCGTTTGCATGTGGGGATGTTGAAGGCTTGTCAGCTAGAGAGGTAAAAGAGTATATTAGGTACATTGCTAATAGAAGGTTATTACAGTTAAATTTGGATCCTATATATGATACTACTAAAAACCCTTTACTATGGCTAGATGAAATCCTAAATGGAGTGGAACATACTAATTTTTTTGAAAATAGAGTTACAGAATATGCACGTGCTGCTACAGAAGGCACATGGGAAGAAGCATTTGAAGATAATTAAGTAGTTTGTGAGCTTGTGTTTGTAATTGTTTTATAAGGTTATTATGGTTAAACGCGAGTCTTTTGTTGTGCTTAGATGAACTCTCAAATGGAGTGAACATGCTTAATTTTTTTGAAAGTGGAATTATAAAGTATTCACGTACTGCTTAGAACATTGAGCAGGGGTGTTGAGTATTATTTTCGATTTTGGTATTCGAGTGTACTTTTATAATTAATTTGGATAGAGTAGGATGTGGGTTCATATACTTCTTAATTCTAAGTCTACAGTAATGTCTGCTATGATATGTTTGTTATAATGAAAGTTGTATAAGTGTGTTTTCTGTTTCGTATGCATCTTTCTTAGATTTTGTTAGTTAATTTAATGTATTAGTTCATCTTTGAATATTTCTGTTTGCTTTAGTAGTGGGCACGCTATTGCATGTGTTACTAAATTTCATCATGTAGATAGTTTTATACGTCATATGTAAATACATTAAGTGATAGTATTGGTATTGTACGACATTATAGCATTTGCTTAATGTGAGCTTTGTAGAAAGAAGAGACAGTAATTAAATTTGTCCTATTCGTTTATGTATATACGATGTTATAGGTTCTTACGTATGTTTTAGGTAATGTAGTAAAGATATTAAAAGGATCCATAATTGCAGACGGAACAAAGCAGAGCCGTAAGTAAAATTATCTCTATAAGAGAACAACCTAGCAAGATATGACATGACTTACGCTTATAGAGTTAAAATTATATTAGCTAACATTTATTGTTCTGATGGATTTTTAGTATTTTTATGAGCAGCTACTGTTAAAGCATATACACATAGATCTGCAAAACAAATACCATTCTTTTGTGCCAGTGCGTATAGCTTTGCTAAGCTATCTTTAACCTTTTCTGGTATACTACCACCACGTTCCTTTGCTAACCAATTATCCTGATGCTGAACCGGGTGATTTTCCGGCTTTGGTTCACCTATGTATATAGTAAAAGGCGAGCTCTGACCGTTGAAATCACATGGTACAATGAATTTCTTTATTCCCGGCATTTTTAATTACCTTGATTTTTGTGTCTTTTGTTTTTGAGCATAAAGCACCATACTGTAAATATTCTTTTTTTATTTTCGACTCCGGAGCAACCAATACTCCTTCCTTGGCTAAAACGCCTGCAATTGACAAAACTTCTTCCAGTAAATTAACATCATTATTAAGCAGATTTAATAACAAAGTGTATGCCGTTTCATAGCTAATGTCTTCTTCTAATATAGCATTGCTACTACATTCATACCGCTGTGCATCTTGATTTTCGCTGTGACTGCTAATGTCATTTGATGATATTTTTTCATTTCTATTAACCAATACTTGGTCTTCTGAAAAACCTGTTGGTATATTACTTGAATACAAATTCTTTATTAAATCGTGGCTGCATGCTTGGCTTATTAAACTTTTTATATTATCATTGTATGGTATGGTAAAGGAAAAACTGACATTTGATTTGCCTTCTTTGCTAATAAAGCGGCGATTTTTAATATTAATTAGCGCAGTGTATATATCGCGAATGTTGTCTTCTACGTAAGCTAGTGGTGTTTTATTGTAATGTTTCTGAGAGTTAATAGATATCATCATAACGTTAAGCAAATTTACAACAAAATTTACTTCTTTATATCATATTATTGTAAATAACACATTAATTATTTATGGATTCTTATTTAAAAAAAGTTATTCACGATTGCAAAGGGGCGATTTCGATGGACCACTTTATTAGGTTGGCTCTCTATGACATAAATTACGGCTACTATATCACACGAGTTCCTTTTGGTAGTCGCGGAGACTTTATTACCGCTCCTGAAATCTCTCAACTATTCGGTGAAGTCATAGCGTTATGGATATTGTTGAGTTGGAGAAAGATAGGATCACCATCTAAATTTATTATAGTAGAATTAGGACCTGGTAGAGGAACGTTAATAAGTGATGTTATTAGAGTTTTAAAAAAATTTGAACAATGTTATGCAGCAACAACCATTTATCTTGTGGAAGTGAGTCCAATATTAGAGAGGCTGCAACAGAGTCTTTTGCTGGATAAGAAAGTATTTTGGTGTAAAAATATACGTGATATTCCTGATTATCCTCTTCTAGTTATAGCTAATGAATTCTTTGACGCTTTGCCTATAAAGCAGTTTTTGTATATTAATAACTCTTGGCACGAAAAATATGTTATTGTAGAGGACGATGAATTTAAATTCACTTACAAACAAGTATGTAGAAAGTTTGAAGTGCCGGATCATGTTAATGATCCAATAGTAGAAGTATGTGATGAAGCTATATCGATAATAAAATATATAGAATGTAAAATTTTACAAAATAATGGCGCAGCAGTAATTATTGATTATGGATATATAAATCGTCCATATAAGAGCACTATACAATCTGTAAAAGCTCATCAATATAACAATTTATTCCAAAATATAGGCAAAAGTGACATAACTGCACATGTGGATTTTTCTATGTTAAAAAATAGCTTGTCTATTCTAAACTCTGCTGTTATAACACAGAAAGATTTTCTTTATCGTTTTGGTATTAAGGAAAGATTGCAAGTACTTATTGAAAAGGCTTTGGATACGCAAAAGCGGGATTTAATTTCCGGATTTTTAAGATTGACTGAAAATATGGGCAGTATGTTTAAAGTGCTTTTAATAAATTCGTGATTAACACATGACTCGTGTTTATAGTTTATTATCAACCATGATTCTATGTTATTCTGATTGTTGCTGTAGATATTGTGGTGTGTGATTAAGCCAAATCGTAAGAAATCATGATAGTTATTTGGTTAAAATAATGGAATGGTATCTATCTTTTTTATCTGTTGAATAGTATGCAAAAAGTATGATTTTATTGTGAGTGTTTTCTAATAACATAGTATTAAGTGATTGAACATACCAATCGATACATCATTCTTTATATAACTAATCAGTTGTTGTAACAGTATTGAATGGCGAGCCAAAATTGTATATATTAGCTACGCGAAGTTGGATAACTTTGGTGCATTGGAAAAGATTAATAACAAATCCAAGTCATAGATATTTGTAGACCATATTTGTAGTATTTTTAGATATTTTTAATAGAAACAGATTTCTAACTATGAACTGATATGTTTGTTAGTTCAAGTTATTGGTATAAATGACATTAAGACTGTTTTTTTTTGGTATTAATATGTTCTATACTAAAGTTAGGTTATCTGCAGTAATATGATATGAATTTTATAGATATTATAAAAAATAGCATTAAGTTATCTGACGTAGTGGGCCAGAAGGTTAAGCTTGTTAAAAAGGGTAATAGTATTATTGGATTGTGTCCATTTCATAGCGAAAAGACGCCATCTTTTACTGTAAATGATGAGAAAGGTTTATACTATTGTTTCGGTTGTGGGGCAAGTGGAGATGTTATACAGTTTACTTGTGATGTTAATGCTTTGGATTTTAGAGGTGCAATAAATTATCTGGCTGAAATGTACGGTATTAATATACCACAAAATGTTAATAAGAAAACAAATGTGAGTCCTATATTAGAAGCTGCAACATTATGGTTTGAAAAACAATTGTATGGTAACTTTGTAGCTATGGAGTATTTGAGAAGTCGTAGAATTATTGATAGTATAATAAAGAAGTTTAGGTTAGGATATGCACCAGTTCAAGGATTAAGTAAGTATTTATTGTTTCAAGGATTTGGTATAGATGATATAAAAAAATGCAGGTTTGTTAAATTCTCAAAATCAAGATTACTTTTATAATAGAGTTATATTTCCTATCTGTAATTCTACTGGAGATGTTATAGGATTTGGTGGCAGATCTACTGTCGACACACAAAATCCTAAATATTTAAATTCTAGGGGGAGTTTTTTGTTTTCAAAAAAAGAGGAAAATCTATATGGTTCACATTTTGCTGTACGTGAAGTAAGAAAACAAGGAAGAATTATAGTAGTCGAAGGATATATGGATGTTCTAATGCTACATCAAGTAGGGATTGGTAATACAGTAGGATTATTGGGAACTTCAATGACTACTGAGCACTTAATGTATTTATGGGAGATAACTTCAGAAATCATAGTCTGGATGGATGGTGATGTTGCCGGGAGAATCGCGTCTATTAAGATTGCATCTCTCGCATTATCTTTAATTAGGCCTGGGTGTATTATAAAGTTTGTTGATGTTATCACAGGCGGTGATCCTTATGATGTTTGTACAAAGGAAACTCCTGGCAGCATATCTTCTATACTGGATAGTGCAAAGTTATTATCAGAATTTATTTGGGATTATGAATTTAGTAAGATTGTCTCTAATAGTAGTTCTGTTATGCCAGAAGAATGTGTTATGTTAGAGGCAAGAGTAAAATGTTACATTGAACAGATTGGCGATAGCAATGTTGCAAAATATTATAAGAAGTATTTCTACTCTAAAATTTATGATTTGCAGTATTCGAAAAATAAAACTAAGTCTTTGAATAATAAAAATTTAGGTAATGGGTTATTATTGGGTAATAAGTTAAAATATAAGAGTGCCGAGTTTTTTAGTAGAAAAGTATGATCAATTAAGGGTAATATACATAATTATGGAATTTCCGGAATTGCTTGATGAACCGGTTATTTTTGATCAATTCTCTAAGTTTAATATAAATAATGAGAATTTATATAAATTACAGCAATATATTATAAATATAAAGGTTGCTTTTTGTAACGGTACTGTGTCTAAAGGAATGTTGTTATCGGAACTCAAAAAGAACAATTTGGGTGATACAGTAGATTTTGTATTAAGAAAAATGGAAAATTCAAGAGCTAATTTTATTCCACTAAAAAATAGAGAATGTAATATAGATATTGCAAGAAAAGAAATGGAAAAAATTATGCTTTTAAATCAATTGCAATGCATTCAGGAGGAGATTTTTAACTTGAGGTTAATAGGTAAAAATGATCTTGCGGAAAAACTATCCAATCAAGCGCAAGAAATAGATAATAAACTCAGGGAGTTATGGAATTATTGACAGTAAATGATGTAAACCAAAAGCAGAATTGTATTGTTGAATTATAAGAAAGTGTATAAATGTACAACTTGTTTTTGTATTATTTTGATGTGCTTATTTCAAAATAAAATGTTGTATTATAATTCATATTGTTTTTCTAAAGAGATCAACATATACATAACTTTGTTATAAGCATATCTATTTTATATCTGGTATACAAGAATTAATTGAATACTTGAAAATGTATTTCATGATGTTACTTATACGTGATTAAATTATATTTTTTTATGCATACTTGAAAAGTTCAGGCTATAACTTGTTTTTATGTTTAATTTTAATGAAATGGTATAAAGCATTTAATTTCATGTAAGTTGTTGCTTATTTTTTAATGGTTTATGTATTTGTGATTTCTGCCATAATAATGGAATATATTTTGTTGTATGGCATACTTCCTAATAAGTGAATCTTTGTACTAATTGAAGGATTTGCTATACTTTCTAATATTATGGGATTCATTTTTATTGCTCTATAACATGAATGTTTTAGTTATCTTGTTTTATGCGGCTTTGTTTTTTTTATCCTTAAGATATTGCAGTACAAGTGAACTTATTTTACAAGAATATAAAGCTTTCGATGTATCTGCTGCAGTTCCAGTATTATTATACCACAGAAATCCTTAATTTAGCCTTTTATGTATCAGCTACGTGAAATTTTTATGAGATGAGACTATCCACATTTTAAAATGTGATACCTTATTAAAAGAACCCTCTAAGCTTTCTTGCACGACTTGGGTGTCGTAACTTGCGTAAAGCTTTCGCTTCGATTTGTCTGATACGTTCTCTTGTAACGTTAAATAGTTTACCTACTTCTTCTAAGGTATGATCTTTTCCTCCTTTGCCAATTCCAAAGCGCATACGTAAAATTCTCTCTTCTTTAGGTGTGAGTGTTGATAAAACCTTTGTGGTTATCTCACGTAAATCTGCAAGTACTGCTGCATCTTCTGGTTTCACTGCTCGTTTGTCTTCTATGCAGTCACCAAAAGTACTACTATCGTCATCTCCTATAGGATTCTCTAAGCTCACTGGATCCTTGACAATTTTCATTACCTTGCGTATTTTATCAACGTTAATATTCAATCTAGACGATAATTCTTCTAATGTTGGTTCTCTACCCATTTCGTGTAGCATTTGTCTTAATGTGCGGTTGATCTTATTTACAGTTTCAATCATGTGCACAGGAATTCTGATGGTTCTTGCTTGGTCTGCTATTGCTCTGGTAATGGCTTGCCTTACCCACCATGTTGCATAAGTTGAGAACTTATATCCACGTTTATAATCAAACTTGTCTACTGCTTTCATTAGACCAATATTTCCTTCTTGGACTAAGTCAAGAAATTGTAAACCACGGTTTGAATACTTTTTCGCGATAGACACCACCAACCTTAAATTTGCTTTTATCATTTCTTGTTTTGCTTGGTTTGCTGCTCGTTCATGTTTTTGTATTTTTGTAACTAGAGCTTTAAATTCAGCTAGATTGTTTTCTCCAGACAATGATTTTATTTTATCGTACATGCTTATGATATTACTTTCTTCATTTTCTAACATGTTGTTCCATTGAGGAGACTTTCCTTTCTTTTGTAATACGGAATCTGTATTATATGCATCTAGAAAATCTTTACGCTGTATACCGTAACTTTCTGCAAGAGAAATAATTTTCGCTTCTTCCGATGCAATTGATTTACTTAAACTATATATTTGTTGCGTAATTGACAGTACTGCAGAGTTACTAAGCTTAATCTGATATATCATCTCCCATATGTTATCATGTAAGTCATTGTATTGCTTTTCAATGGTTTTATTGATTTTCCCTTGATGCTGTTTTTTGAGCTCTAGAATTTTTTTTGCTGACGTGATTACTGAGTCTAAAATGCTTACTACTTTGGGAAGTAATGCACTTTCCATTTCAAGTATTGAGACATTCTCATCGTCTTCATCTTCTGATATGTCAGCGTCTTCATCAGATTCATCTATTAAATCTTTATCATAGTCTAAAACAGCAGCATCCCCAGTTTCAGAGAACTTTTCTGGAAACTCGTATCTATAGTTTGCATCCAAATCTATCAAATCTCTTAGCATTATCTGTTCATTTACTAGGTCATCTCTCCATGACATGAATGTACGCAATACTACTGGAGATTCGACTAACGATCTAAGCATATTTACTTTTTCTGATTTTATTTTCTTTGCAATTTCAATCTCTCCTTCACGAGAAAGTAATTCAACAGAACTCATTTCACATAGATACATGCGGATAGGATCGTCTGTTTGTCCAAAATCCCAGGATTTTATGTTTGTATCTGATGCATCGTCTTCATCTATACTTTCTTTGATTCTATTTTCCTCAACTATGCTGTTAGCTTCATCTTCATCACTTTGTTCAAGAACATTGATACCTGAGTCTTGAAGTAGAGATATGGTCTCATCTATACTATCAGACGACAATACGTAATCAGAAAAAGCGTCATTGATGTCATTGAAGGTAACAAAACCTTGTTTCAGTCCTTTACTAACAAGAGTCCTTATTAACTCTTTATCTGTTTGTAGATCTTTCATAACTAAATATATTGAGAAACGACAAACCTAGTCTAGTATCATACTATGAACATATTGTCAATCAACTAACGTTGTCAAATACACAATCTGGGACGTGAATTTAAGTGTTTATTTGTTATTTTAAATAGATAGTAAACCCATTAACTAATAGTATTAGTTTTTTTAGAAAAGTCTATCTTCCTCCATTCCTAAGAAATACTATATTTAAAAATTACTAAATCCAAGTAACAATTGTAGAGATTTCATAGACAGATCGATTAAAAGTTTGACAATGATAAAAAACAGCATTCTCATTTGAAATTTACTCATAGCGTATGAAGTGTAAACATAATGACTACTATTAATAGATTAGAAACTTTATTAATTATGAAAGTTATATAGTAGAAAGCTTACCAATATTTTTATGAGTGCAGTAACGTCTGAGACGCTAGTTTCTTGAGAAAAAATCTGTTATTTTATCCATGATAAATTGATAATCATTTGAAGAATTGATATGAGCTCTAAATTCTGTAGAGTTGCTTGAAGAAGAACTGTACCAACATAGGTGTTTTTTTGACATTTTAATACCAATATCTTTTCCATAGTATTCTATCATGTGATCATAGTGTTTTATAATAATTTGTAGTTTTTCAGGTGGTAATGGATCAGGTACAATAGTCCCCGTCTTTATAAATTGTAGTGCTTGATTAATGATCCATGGTTTCCCATACACTCCCCTTCCTATCATTATTCCGTCAGCTTGTGACTCTTTTAGCGATGTTTTAATATCACCTAAATTTTTTATGTCCCCGTTAACTATAATTGGTATTTTTACACATTTCTTTATATGACTAATAAATTTCCAGTCCGCTTTTCCAGTGAACATTTGTTTTCTTGTTCTACCATGTATGGTTATCATTTTTATACCGCTTTCTTCAGCAATTTTTGCTAATTTAGGAGAATTTAAGTTATTACTATCCCATCCAGTACGCATTTTTAGTGTCACAGGAATATTTACTGCTTTTACTACGGATTCTAGAATTCTTGCTGCTGTAACTTCGTCTTTCATTAATGCCGATCCAGCGTAATTATTAACTACCTTTTTTTGCAGGACATCCAAAATTTATATCTATGATTTTTACTCCCATATCTTCGTTGAGTTTAGCAGCTTCTGCCATTATGATTGGATCATATCCAGCTAGTTGTACAGCAGTGTTATCATGAACTTGTGATTTTTGTAAACTTTGTCTAGTTTGTACGATCATTGCACGACTTGCTATCATTTCTGATACCAATAATCCAGCTCCAAGATTTTTTTACGATGGAACGAAAGGGGAAATCTGTTATGCCAGTCATCGGGGCTAATATTACTGGGTTATCTGATATAAATTGACTAATATCCATCATCTGTATGTTTTTTTATTATTAATATCCTTGATCTAAATAAAATCCGTTATTGCATACATGATACTTGAATTTTTAAGAGAAATAAATATTAGTATTGTTTGGTTGTTTATTTCTTTGTAAATTACACGTTTGTATATTATGTAAAGATAGTGTTTAATTGTTTGAAAACAGTAAAAAAATTTGTTTTTTTAGTAAGAGTATATATCACTTAATTGGTAGGGTGGAATTTCTAAGTTCCATTGTGATTCGCATACTGAGGTGTGAGTATAGCTTTTATAATTATTGAATATTTTCTATTTTGTGGTCATCATAGAGTGTTTTACATAATGTAGTATTTATATTAATAATATAATGGTGGTTGATATAATGTTATGCCGAAGTTGTTAGTTAAAGCTCCAGCAAAGGTTAACTTGTTTTTGCATATCACTGGTAGAAGAGGTGACCAACGTCATTACTTAGAATCTTTATTTGTGTTTGTTAATGTCTATGATATTTTAGAAGTAACAATAGAAGATTCGATAAAGAGTGGGGTGTATTTCTCAAATTTTAGAATCAACAAATATAGTAATACTGTGTACTCTGCGATTAAATTATTGTTAAAGCATAGCAATGTACGTACTAATGTTTTTGTTAATGTCATAAAAAATATCTTAGTTTCTGCAGGGTTAGCTGGAGGATCTGCTGATGCTGCTGCTGTTATGCGTTTATTGAGTGGTATGTTGAACATTAAGTACGAGTTATTACAGGAACTAGCTTTAAAAATAGGAAGTGATGTTCCAGCGTGTTTAGAATCAAAAACCCTTTTTGCTAAAGGTGTTGGAGAAGATATATTGTTGCTTTCTGAGTTGTTATTGCCAAAGTATATAGTACTCGTTGCTCCAAGAGGTAAACCATTAAGTACTGCTAAAGTATTTGGAAATTATAAGAAGGACACTTTTTCTCCATCAATATACAATAAACTTCCTGTAAGGCAAGATGATTGGTTGGAATTAATTTGTAATGCCAGAAATGATTTATTGGAAGCAGCGTTGAAGTTTGTTCCTGAGATTGAAGATATATTGTTTGTTCTCAAGAAATTAAAAAATTGTTTAGTTGCTCGTATGACTGGTAGTGGTGCAACTTGTTTTGCTTTGTTTAATGAATTAAGTTGTGCTGATACTGCTGCCAAATTATTACAAAGTACTCGGCCTGATTGGATAATATTTAATGCTAGAATACTTTAGTTTCAGAGTTTGTTATTTGTGAAAATCGCGAATGTGGTTTGCCGCATTTTGCCATGTGGTACATGATAAGAGGTTTTGTACTTACTTATTAAGGAAAGTATGTGACGGGATTCGTATTATAAAGCTTTATAATTTTAGGTATTATAGGCATGTTGGTCAGAGTTTCCGCTTGTTTATATAGAGAGTAATTGTTATCCAACGCTTCTTATTCAATGGTTATTTTTTGTAAAGCATGTAATGAGCCTTATTCAGTGTACAGCTTGTGTTTAAGTATTATGTAAATACTATTAATGTATTAGTCAATATTGGTACTATGCTATAGCGTAGTGGTGTAATCGTGAACCCATTCTGTGAATTTGTCATTTGCACTAACTGGGTCTATAGTGATAATCGCTGGTGTATCATAAGGATGAACTTCTTCGATTTTATCAGCAGCTTCTTGAGCTAAACTGTTTGCTGTTTTTAATATTATGACATATTCAGTGTTGTTGTGTATTTCATTTTCCCAAAAATAAACTGATGTAACGTTACTAAATATATTAGCACATGCTATTAGCTTGTTTTCTAAAAGTATGTTAGTTATACGGTATGCATCATCATAACTAGGAGCTGTAGTGTAAATTAAAGAGATATTTTTCATATATGCAGTGTTTAATACGATTTAAATACGTATTATCGTTTAATTATTATGAAAATTAAACATATTTTTTATTTAGTTTTATATGATTAATACACATTATATACTATATATTGCTACCCGGATGCTAAAAATCAAACCGGTTATTCTGTAGTAGAATTTTCTGATATCTCAAGTACTTTTTCTGTTAGTTGTTTAAGAGTAAAAGGCTTAGATAAAAAAGTTGATATTGTGCGCATTTATGTTGCTATATTTATTGAATACTTCTTCGGCGTATCCAGAAATAAAGATGATTTTGGTATTTGGTTTTACTTTGAGTATTTCTTCTGCTATTTCTGGTCCATTAATTTTTGGCATTACCACATCACTAATAACAATATCTATTTCATGTTTATTTATTATTTCCAAAGCCTGATCTCCACAGTTTATATCTATTACCTTAAACCCTTTTTTCGTTAATGCCTTACTAGCAAATATTCTTACAGGATCTTCATCTTCAATCAATAGAATAGTTGTAGAAGTATTAATTTGTGGAACTATGGGGTTTACTATTTCTTCTGGGTACTTATTGTATGGTATTTCAATATTGCTGTTGTTTGATAAATGTACTGTAGGTATAAGAATAATAAAAGTAGTACCTAGATTTACTTTACTTTTTACGTATATGTATCCATCTGTTTGTTTAACTATACCATATACTGTTGATAGTCCTAACCCTATACCTGAGGCTGTTTCTTTTGTAGAGAAAAACGGATCAAATATTTTTTTCATGATCTTATCTTCCATACCATGACCTGTATCTGAAATTTCGATAGCAACATATTCTCCATCTTCTATTTGTTCTTTTTCTGGTGAAAACATGTTTTTTAGTACTACTTTTAAAGTATCTGCTTTGACATTGTAGGTTTTTATGCTGAGTTGTCCTCCTGTTTCCATAGCAGACCTTGCGTTAACTACAAGATTGATAACTACTTGTTCTAGTTGACATAAATCTGCTTTAACCAAATTGATATTTTGTTCGTACTGAATTTTTAATTCTATGCTTTCATTAATTAATCTTTTAATCATGTGTAGAAGATCTGCTATGATATTATTTACGTCAAGAATTTTAGGCTGAAGAGTTTGCTTCCTTGAAAAAGCCAATAGTTGCTTTATCAAATTTGTTGCTCTATTAGCATTTTGTTTTATTTGCATTATGTCTGAAAAAGAAGCATCTGTTGCAGAATGTTTTATTAATAATAGGTCACAAAATCCTATTATTGCCGTTAAAATGTTGTTAAAATCGTGTGCTATTCCTCCTGCGAGTTGACCAACAGCTTGCATTTTTTGTGATTGTTCTAATTGTATCTCTAGGTTTTTACGGTCTTCGCTGTCGGTTATATAACATATGATGAACATATTATTGTTATGTATAAATTTATTAAAATAGATTTTTACATATGAATTGTTGCATAACTGTGCTTCCAATGACATGTTTTTAACAATATTATTTTGAAAATATTTTTTTAATTTTTTTGTTATAAGATGGTAATATATATTCAAAAATGTAATCCTTGTCATGTTTAATTAATCGTTTTAATGTATTGTTGAATTTGAGAATTTTACCATCTGTGCTACACTGTAAGATGGCTATAGGTGCTTCCATGAAGCATGGATGTAGGTGGTAATTAATAATGTCGTAATTTACTGGTGTTAAAAGTCCATAGATGTAGCTATGATTATTTTTATCGTGGAAGGTAGCTTGTGAAATGTGTGCCTTAAATTTAATTCCAGTAGATGTTGATAGTGTGACTATATTATTGTCTATAATTTTTTCTTTGTTATATTCTTTTGCTATAAAATTGGCAAATATCGCTCCATTTTCTATAAAATTCAACTCAAACATTTTTAGAAAAGTATCATTTGCAGATAATATAACCCCTCTATGATTTAGTAAATAAGCTCCTACACAGTGTTTTTGAATGAGTCTTTCGTATACTTGTTCTTTAGTTACTTTCACAGCTTTGAGTACAAAGTATTCTTGTGCTCTTGCGAGAGGCGCAAAGAATAAGTTTGCAGTTTTTACACAATTGATTTCTAATTCTGGATTTTCCAACACTGGATCTAATATCAATGTAAAATTGGAAATTTTATTTTTTGTGTTTAAAGAAAAACAAGTATTGATTGATAGCTTATTTTTTAATGCGTTTTGAAATGCTTCGATTTCTTCATCGCTGATGTTTCCTAGCTTTAGAATATCAGGTAAGTCTAATCTTCTTTCTTGGTTTTTTATAAATCTCTCATAAAATCTTGCATCAGCATAGATGATCTTACCGTCATTTTTTATAATTAAGCAAAATTCTGTATTGTGATTTAAAGCATTTGCAAATATCATATTCTGGTATTCTACGGAGGCTATGATGTGTAAGTATTGCTTAAGTTGTATTGATATTGCTAATATGCTAATGCTAGTAAAAATACAATTAATGACTATGTTAATATAGCTATCGTATATATTAAAAACGTATAAACCTGATATGCATAATAGAGGAGCTATTAAAAAAATAGACATTTTGTATATTGATAAGCCATACCTTCTTATTACAAAATCAACCTTATTGTTTTGTGTATTATCAGTATGCCGCTTCTTCATTTTAATATAACTTAATTTATCATACATAGTATATATAAATATGTAAGATTGCTATATGAATATTATTTTACCAATTAAAAGGTGGTCAGATAATTTAATTTTTTTATTAACATTCAATGTTGACAAGATATTCAAAATAGTTTTAATGCAATTGTCATTCCTTCTTCTGTAGGAAGTAAAGTTGTAAGGTACTTATCTTTATCAGATAGTCTTTCATTAAAAGAATGCATTTTATCTACTGTGTTTTTGGATGCTTTTTTTGTTATATTGTTACCATTATATATATTACCGAACAACAACGTATTATCTGCAACTATTAAGCCATTTTTTTTATGTTAGATTCTGCCCAATCTAGATAATTACAGTATTCTGACTTGGTAGCGTCCATAAATATCATATCGAATGGAGATGTATTGGTTAATTTACCTAATGCTGATATCGCTGTATCGTTAATAACTGTTACTTTATGAGACAAATTATATTTCTCAAAGTTATCCTTTGCTGTTTTAGCGGTTATAGTATTTTTTTCTATGGTGTATATATGCCCATCTTGTGGTAGTGCTTTAGCCATGCACATAGCTGATGATCCAACAAAAGTTCCAATTTCGACTATAGATTTTATGTTATTCATTTTTATTAGCAGTTGTAGTATTTGTCCTTCCACTAGGTTAAGTTGTATCAATGATATATCATCATGTACAAGTTGATGTGTCGATACAACTTCCGCATCTGTGACTGAAAATAAATTATGTATATATCGTGATTTTTTGTTTAATATTTTATTGCGCATAGCATATTTATAAATACAAAAGTTAATAAGTTTTTACTAAGTAATCTTGATTGTAGTTTAATTTGAGTTTTTATTCAATTGTTAATATGTATTAAGTTGTAATTTAACCACACTTTTTTGAAAAAACTTGGTGTATCAATATTTTTTATATCATTTTGTTGTAGTTATATGGTACAATTAACATTATTAAATAGTTGTATAAGACTAATAATATATTTAGTATGGTGAGGTAGTAATAACAATGAGTTTTTACACGCATGATGTAATAAAGAAACAAGTAACAGATACTTTTAGTAAATCAAGTGCAGGTACTTACTCTGTGCTCAATGATCCCGCTTATCGTGATAGGTACAGGGAAAAATTCCTTGAAGCTCAAAAGAAGGGTATGGATATGGTGATATATTATGATGGTGCTATAGCGTTGATAGAGAATAAAATAGCGATGTATCAGTATGGTTGGCATAAAAAAAGAAGGGACTTTGAGCGTATTAAATTTGCTTGTGAAACCAAGAAAAAAAAGGCTAAGTCAAATCAATCATTTTAGTCGTTCCTCGAAAGATTTTTGTGATCAATGTATAGAGAAGGTGGTTTAGGTATATGGTTACTCTTGTGTTTTTTGTTGGTAGACGTGTTATTCCTATGGATTTACTATAAGCTTAAAAAGGTAGCATTCCATGGTAGTTTTAAATGCTGAGCAGGTTCTTTTCTATGAAAAAAGCTGTGGTGTACCTGTCGGTGAGCTTGTCCAGAGAGCTGGTAAAGCTGTAAGTGATGCAGTGATTGGCCTTTTTCCAAAGCAGCCTGTTACTGTGATTGCTGGCCCGGGTAATAATGGTAGGGATGGTGTTGTTGCTGCCAAGATATTAAAAGATTTAGGGTGGCCGGTGGTGTTGATGTTGTATAATACTACTGCTGATGTCTGTGGGGGAGTGGGTTATTCCACTCACTTACGATAATGTTGTAAATTGTCAAAACTGTTTAATTATAGATTCCTTATTCGGTATAGGGTTATCGCGTGATATATTTGGGGAGTTATTAGATATTTTCAGACATATTAATGATTCTTGTAACAAAATAGTTGTTGCTGTAGATATCCCTAGTGGTATAAATTGTAATACCGGCCGAGTGATGGGTTGTGCAATACGTGCAGATGTTACTATAGCTTTTTCTGTGTTAAAAATAGGACATATACTATTTCCGGGTTGTGATTATTCTGGAAAAGTGTATGTTGTAGATATCGGGATTGATGTAAATTATAGTAAAATTACAATACGCAAAAATACTCCTGTTCTGTGGGAAGATACGTTACCCAAATTAAAGTACACTTCTAATAAATATAATAGAGGGTATACATTAGTATGTTCTGTTGGTAATAGGTGCATAGGGGCTTCAAAGCTTGTTGCAATGTCTGCTTTGAAGATAGGAGCTGGTATAGTAAGTATTGCTTGTGATGGTAGTGCTATTCCGTTGTATGCAAGTTGTTTAACATCAGTTATGTATAAACTTTATGATGATGTGGTTAATGATGATAGGATTACGTCTATTGTTATAGGACCAGGATGTGGGGTTAATAATGTTACTAAACAGCGTACTATTGATGTTTTAGGTAAAAAAATTGTGTTTTAGACGCTGATTCCATATCAGTGTTTTCTGACTCTCATGAAATGCTTTTTTCACAGATTAAACATAACGTGATTATGACTCCACATGAAGGGGAATTTAAACTTATATTTCCCTCTTTAACTGGCAATAAGGTAGAAAGAGTACAGAAAGCAGCACGCTTGTCAAAGGCAGTTATTGTTTTAAAGGGTCCTGATACTGTAATTGCTGATCCTATTGGTAATGTTGTAATAAATAATGCTCCATTTACCTTAGCTACTGCAGGTAGTGGTGATGTACTATCAGGAATTATAGGTGGATTATTATCTTCTGGCATGACTCCATTTAATGCTGCATGTTCTGGAGTGTGGATACATACAGAATGTGCAAAGCATTATGGAATTGGTTTGATTGCAGATGACATAATATTACAGATACCAGTAGTTTTAAAGAGGTTATTTTATAAGGATTATTAATATCACAGTTTTTTCCCTATTGTGTGGTAATTACATAATTTGTGTTGAAAATGTTGTGTGTTAAATGACTCTTGGTTTTTCTGCAAATTTATTACTCTACTTCGGGAATGAGTTAATAGTTGTTATTATAACTCTTGTAAAATAAAAAAAAGATACTAAATATATGTGATGGATGTGGTATTGGAGCGTTTTTTAGATGTTTGTGTAATGTATGGTGTTTTGTCAGGTGTGGTACTACGATAAATTTAAAATTCTTTTCAAAATTATCATTTTATAATATTAATCTCTTTTTTTCGTGTGTAGCATAGCAAAATGATGTTGTTGAAGTAATCTTAAGGTGCAGTAATGAGTTTGATTATAGTAGAATCCCCATCCAAGGCAAAAACTATAGGTAAATATTTGGGTAGTAAATATAAAGTTATTGCATCATTTGGGCATATTAGAGATTTTCCAGCAAAGAGTGGTTCTGTTGATCCGGATAAAGATTTTGCTATGACTTATGAGATAATTGATAAGTCAGAAAAGTATGTTAGTAAGTTGATTCAGGTAGCTAATAAGGAGACTAAGGAGATCTATCTTGCAACTGATCCAGATCGTGAAGGTGAGGCCATAGCTTGGCATATTGTAGAAGTGTTAAAGGAAAAAAATGCTATTGATGATAATATTGTAATTAATAGAATGGTTTTTAATGAGGTAACAAAAAATGCAATTGTCGAGTCTATAAAGCATCCAAGAAGTATAAATATGGATTTAGTGTATGCACAGCAGGCACGAAGAGCATTGGATTATTTAGTTGGTTTCACATTATCTCCCTTATTATGGAGAAAACTTCCAGGAAGTAAGTCTGCTGGTAGAGTACAATCTGTAGCTCTGAGATTGATATGTGATAGAGAAAGTAGCATTGAACAGTTTGTTGTACAGGAATATTGGGATGTTGAGGCTAAGCTTCAAAATGTTGAAGGAAAACAGTTTTCTGCATTTCTAAGTTGTTATGCTGGAAATAAACTTGAGAAGTTTGATATTAAAAATGAGCAGGATGCCCATAAATTAGTAAGAGAAGTAGAATCTCGTAGTTATTTTGTCGTTAATGTTGAGAAAAAGCATATAAAACGCAATCCTTATTCTCCTTTTATCACATCAAGTTTACAACAAGAAGCATCGACAAAACTTGGGTTTTCTGCGAAAAATACTATGCTTGTTGCTCAAAAACTATATGAGGGAGTTGATATTGGAGGAGAAACTGTTGGACTGATTACTTATATGAGAACGGATGGTTTTTATATTGCAGATGAAGCACTAGAGCATATTAGAAGTATTATAGTGTCGATGTTTGGTAAAGAATATTTACCAGAATCTGCTCGTAAGTATGTAAAAAAAGGTGAAAAATGCTCAGGAAGCACACGAAGCAATTAGACCAACAAATATTACAATTACTCCTGATAGTTTATCAAGCTATTTAACACCAGAACAGCTCAAGCTTTACGATCTTATCTGGAAAAGGACTATTGCTAGTCAGATGAATTCTGCTGTAATTAGTCAAGTTATAGCAGAATTGGAACCATTAGATAAAATGGTAACCTTACGTACAGTAGGATCAACTTTATTTTTTGATGGATTTTATAAAGTATACGGCTATGGGGACAATAATGATGATAATAAAAGTGATATGTTACCGTTACTTCAAATAAATGATAAGTGTCCTTTAAATGAAGTCATACCCAATCAGCATTTTACTAATCCTCCTGCACGATATAACGAAGCAAGTTTAGTAAAGAAAATGGAAGAAATAGGTATAGGAAGGCCTTCTACTTATGCATCTATTATTTCTGTGCTACAAGATCGTCAGTATGTTGTATTAAATCAAAAGAGATTTTTTCCAACAGAAAGGGGTAGGATAGTAAACTTATTTCTTATTAATTTTTTTAATCGTTATGTAGAGTACGATTTTACTGCAGATCTAGAAGAAAAATTGGATCTCATTTCTAATGGAAAAATTTTTTGGAAAAAAGTATTACATGAATTTTGGTTTTCGTTTATTGATAATGTTAATTCTGTAAAAAAAGTTAGAGTTTGCTGAAATATTAAAAGTTATTAGCTGTGAGATGGAAGATTATATTTTTTCTTCTGATAACTCTGAATCTAGTAAAACATGTCCTGCGTGTAATAATGGTACACTAAATCTTAATATTAGTAAAAATGGAATTTTTTTGGGATGTTCTAAGTATCCTGAATGTAAATATACAAAGAATATTGGAAGCGATCTTGGTCATGATGTAGAAATTGCTCAGTATCCTAAAGTTTTAGGAGTTGATTCTGCAAGCGGACAAGAAATATGTATTAAAAAAAGGACCATATGGCCTTTACTTACAAGTTGGTACTGATAAAGGCAGTAGATGTGCTGCTATTCCAAAAAATATGGATGTCAATTCATTAGATTTAAAGCTGGCAGAAAAAATGTTAAATTTGCCTGTAAGTTTAGGTATTCATCCAGATACTGGTCAAGAAATTAAATTAGGGCTTGGAAGATTTGGAGCATATGTATTGCACGATGGTAAATATTTTTCAATAAAAAAAGAACATAATTTTTTAGAGACCACTCTTGAGGATGCTGTTAATATTATTACAAATAGTTCTACTAATGGGGTTATAAAGTCTTTGGGTATTACTCCAGATAATAAAGAAGTATTCTTGTGTAAAGGAAGATATGGATTCTATTTAAGGTGTGATAAACTGAATGTTGCACTAAAAAAGGGTACAGATATCGATCAGTTGTCTTTATCTGACGCTCTTAAACTTATATCAGAAAAATTATAGCAATTATTTGTTAGAAAAATGGTAGAGTTTATTGAATTGTGTTTAACTTGCAATGTTGATGTGTAGAGATATTTGAATATTTGTTGAGCTAAGCTTATATATTGCATAATATGAATCTATATTAGAAAATGTAGATTAATGTTAAGTGGTTAACGTCAGTTTAGGTGCATCGAAAATCTGTAAAACAGTGGATTTTGTATTGTTTATTGATACTTAGGTATTATTGTTTTTTATGTTTAGAATGTACAAAGTCTTAGAATTATTCTTAGTGTAAAAAAAGGCATAATATTTTTAAAATAAAAAAAATTGTAAGTGTACCTGTAATTTATTTGCGATGTTTTCTGTATAAGAGTACACTTTGAGCATAGTAAAAGTATAGCAATTCGTACCTTGTTTTTTAATTATGTGTTATAGGTTTATACATTTGATGGTACGTGTGAATTTGTGTTACTAGGAATCCAGAGATTATTGCTGTAAGTGTAAAGATGATTTTTATTTTTTTATCCATAACGTTAAACCAGTGTTTGGTTGTATGAAGTACCATTGATTGATGTAATAGTATGTTACATAGTCCTTTTTGTTTTTCCCATTCTTGGATTGTTGGTTCTGGACCAATAATATACATGTCTCCTGAAAATACTTCTTTTATTGGGGTATTACATTGCAATTCTAGTACGCAGTTATTCATAAGCATATCTATTTTTATTAGTGCTTCATTTACAGTAATTTCTTTGTGTGCCTGATTATGCATTACTAAATCGAATTTAAGGTTTGTGGACTGTGTCATATGTTTTTTTCCTTGGTGGCAATGAAAGTGTATTAATATCAATAGAATCCATTGGATCTTCCATTTCTAGTATGAATTGGAACTTTGTTGTAGTATAAAGTACATAAATTATTTGCTACAGTTGCCTATATTAGAACAACACCATTCTGTGTTTTTGAACACTTTAACAGGAAACTTATTTTATGATACATCACTATGTTTAACGCAGTAAAGCATTACTTCTTTAGAAACGTGTCTATGAAGATTATATTATCTTTATCATCATTTTGCTGATGGCTCTTTTTTATTATCTTCTTCCGTATCATCTTCGTCGTCTTCGGTATCGTTGGCGTATTGCCCAAGATCTAATGCAAAGCCCTGTTCAATATCTATATACTTAATAATGGAATTGTATGTGATAACTATCGTTTCTTCTTTTCCTCTAAAACTAAGTATTACACTAATATGGTTGTCAAATATCTGTAAGTCTCTGAATTGATGTTGTAATACTACTGTAATCTCATATGGATAGCTGTCTTTTACATGATCAGGTATTACTACTCCTTTATGGTCAGTTAAAAAAGATATAGCAATATGTACGTTATTAGAATTTCCTGTCTTAGCCAAAATACCCAGAGCATCTTTCATAACGCCACACATGGCAGTGTGCATAAGTTTCTGATAATTTACTATATTACTCATAAATAAGTTTTCGCTTATTATAAAAAAAGAGGATTTTTCTGTTGCCCGGAAAACCCTCTAAAAAACCGCGCCAATTACAAACTAAGCAGCCATTAACTCAACGCTGCTATAATTGTCATTAGCGGAAACGAAATTATCGTTTGCACTTATAAATTTTGATCACTTAAAACGGCTGTTTTCTCACCGAGCAAAAGCTACCCCCTTTACTATGCATGTCGATCCTGTTTCATCCCCATAAACAAGGTGGAGATGCCGAGCACTGCCCTCGGGTCCAATACACTTATTTCAAGATGCCTTTATTGCTATAGTGTTAAAGCACACAGTAAATTATAATAACATGCTTCACACAAGTCAACACACCTTTTATATAATAAAAAAGCATAAAATCAAAAGTGCGTGGCTTTAGCATACTCATACGCTCCCCGGGCCGGATTCGAACCAGCGACCGCTTGGTTAACAGCCAAGCGCTCTACCAACTGAGCTACCGAGGAAGAAACACATATAAATATACATATTGTATTTTTTTATGTGCAACAAAAATTTAATAATATATAACGCATTGGCACTTAAGATCAAATTTTTAAAGAATAATAAATTTTTACCATTTAGTACATGAAACTATTATAATGGTAGCATGACTTAAATTATTTTAATTTTTTTTAAGTTAAAATTACGTTTTGGTGTATAAAACTACAAAAGCAAGTGCATAGTCTCGATCATCACTAATAGATAATTCAATGTGGTGTGGTGTATTGTTGTTATTTATAGTGATTTCTGGTTTTCCGTATGATGTGTTATACACTATAATGTCTGATATTTTTATTGGTCCTCTAAAACCTGTACCTAAGGCTTTGACATATGCTTCTTTTTGCAGCGAAACGTTTTGCAAAATGCCTTACCTTTGCATCTAAGGTTGCATATTTATTGCTATCTTCTATTTCTTTTTCGTTAAATACCTTATTTAGAAATTTAGTACCAAATTTTTTCCATAGATTCGATATACGGTGAATATATATAATGTCTGTACCAACTCCTACAATCATCACACTATCACTTTTTAAATCTTTTTAAAAATTGCTCTACAGATATTAAGAACGTGTTTTTGTTTAATCTGTCTCTTACTTCAATAAGATCTTGTTCTACTGTAGATTTTCCAATAATAACTTGCCACGGCATACCTAATAAGTCTGTTCTTGATAGCTTAACTCCAGCACTATCACCCGTATCGTCATATAAGACGTCATGATCTAGTTGTGAGTGTAAGCTTTCAGAAATTCGACTGCATTTACCATTTGATGGGTATAGATTTACTAAAGAAAATTTAAATGGAGCTACTTGTTCTGGCCAAATGATACCCTTGTCATCGTGGAAAACTTCGATTATTGCCCCCACTAATCTTGATATACCTATGCCATAACACCCCATCTGTAGAGGTTTAGTCTCATTGTTATCATAGAAAGTTGCATTCATTGGCTTTGAATATTTATCTCCAAGACAAAATATATGCCCAATTTCTATCCCTTTACTTGTTTTGACATGTTTCAACGAAATAGAACAAGTTTCAGGATTGTGCATGTCACCTGCTGCAGTGTAAATAGCTCTTATTTTTTCGACATCAATATTGTTGTCACTCATTAATTCTATGATATTTTGATCATAGTACAAAGTACTTTCTCCTGAGTTTGCTAATACGTGAAATTCATGACTTAAGTGCCCTCCTATAGGACCTGGATCTGCTTTTACTGCTATTGGTGTTAATCCTAATCTCTTGAAAATTCTGATGTAAACTTTGAACATTAAATTATAAGATTCAATGGCACCATTCGGATCCTTATCAAAGCTATATGCATCTTTCATTAAAAATTCTCTACATCTCATAATTCCATATCTTGGACGCAACTCATCGCGAAATTTCCATTGTGCTTGATATAAAATTAATGGTAAGTTCTTATGACTTGCTAAGGTTGTTCTTAACACATCGGTGATAACTTCTTCATGTGTTGGCCCAAAAAAGCATATCTCTTTGATTCCTATCTGTCATGCGTAGCATTTCTGGGCCGTATTCGTCATATCGCCCGGATTCTTTCCATAAACTTACTGGTTGCACCAATGGCATTAATACCTCTAAAGCTCCTGATTGATTCATTTCTTCTTTTATAATATTTTCAATATTCTTTAATACTCTTAAACCTAAAGGCAACCATGTATATATTCCGGACGCAATTTGTTTTATAAGACCAGCACGCAAAGAGTACACATGTGACGTGACTGATATATCGGATGATGTTTCTTTTAGTATAGGTACATAATAATTCGATAAACGCATTAGATATTAATCACAAAAAAGAGGATCACACTACGCATATCACATCCAGATTAAATAGTCAATTATAACAAATCCATTGCTGGCAAAATAATTTTTTTCTGTACAAACCTGTAGTTTTTCTTACTTTAAGAAGAAGATACATGTGCGTTATTTTTTTACTAGTTAATATTTCGTTATCTTTATATTTTCTATCTGTGTGAAGTAGAGAAGAAGTGACTGAATGTTCAAGTGATGAAAAAGTTTAAATGCACTTTTCTACTGGTAGTTTTACTTTTCAAAAGAACCTTGCTTTCGAATGTAAACAGCGAACAGAACACAACTCTCTTAATTGAGTTGGCAGAAAAAACACATAACTGCGATCACATAGAAGAACGGAAATGGCAAAAGCGCTAACACCACCACTTCTTTTATATCAGGTTAATTTTAAATATAAAAGAAGCAATTTTATATGGTTCCTACAAATATATATCGATTTCATGCCTAGTAAAGCAAAATCTTTATTCTCCTTCTACATTATTAACAACAGTACAAGTGATGTAAAAAATTTTAATTTCTGTACAGAAAATCGTTTACAATGGCAATTGCTGATAAAGTTGCTTGACGTCTCCTTGCATCATTATCATCTTTGAGATCTTCATCAGACCCTTTTATTGCATTGATTGCTAAAGCTTCCGGATGATCTTGGAAAAGAATATTTCCATGTTTGTCCTCAATTGCTTCTATTATACCATCATCAGAAAGCCCGACTATTTTGTATCCTAGTGATTCTATTTTTTTTATGTTTTCTTGATTATTATTTACTACACCACCATGTGCATCGGGAAAGTATATAGAAATCCAACCATTATCATCTGGTTTAACGTATTTAGAAACTATGCTTGATAGTCTACTTCCTGGTACAACTCGTAATCTGTGAAGATCTACGTTTTTTCTATGTGGATCTGGCATAGAAATAGAATGTGCTGCTACTGCCTCTTTTGACGTTACTATCTTATTCACTCTAATAATGTCTACATCAACAGCATGCATTATACCTTGTAACCCACCGCATACTCCTATTAAGTGAATTTTTGGATTACTTTCTACAATTTTTACTATTGCATGAGTAATAAGCTGCCTATTTGGAGTAGGTGCATAGGGTTCAGTATCTAGGTTATAATAGTTGCCTGGAATAAATATTCTGTTAATTTTATGTTCTGTAATAAAGTTATACACTACATTTTGAATTTTATCGGATTCTACTTTTTCTAGAAGTGAGATATCGTGTTGTGATTCTTCCAGAGCCTCATTTTTCACTTTTTTAAAATCTACTATTGTGTTATAATCGATGAGTACGACCTCTGCTCCTAGCTGTTCTAACATCTCTGCGATATTATTTGAGAACGTCCATTCCTCAGTGTAAGTTTCTTTTTCTGTACGCAAGAACCCAACAGTTATTTTTTTATTCGATATTGCTTCCAATGCAGCTGCTGGTGTAGAAAAAAAAAGAAATAACATCAGTATAATGTAACGCATCGAATCCCCATAAAACAAGAAAATTGTCCACCAGCGTGAGCAAACATGTCACAAAGGCCTAACTAAAACTGTACATAAGAATGTATTAAAAAGTGGCCTGAGTTGGAGTTGAACCAACGACACAAGGATTTTCAGTCCTCTGCTCTACCAACTGAGCTACCAAGCCAGTGTCTATATATAAATCTCGCATTACAAAAGTAGACATCTATAAATGTGTCAATACAAGTCTATAAGTTAATACAAACCTCTAGATTATATATTGTAAATGTAGGTTATTCAAGAGAAAATATAATCTTAAGTTAATAAGACATCATGGTATAATATCATTTTATAAGCTAGTAGCTTCTTATGAAAGTAGGCATATATCCTGGTACTTTTGACCCTATTACTTTTGGTCATATTGATATTATTAAAAGAGCTTATAATCTGGTTGATAGATTAATTATAGGTGTTGCTGGGAATTGTACAAAAAAAGACGATTTTCTCCGCTGAAGTTCGCGCAGAAATGATTAAGCATGAGATAAGGTTGCTTGGTATGATGGTAGATACTATGATTTTTGATGGATTATTAGTATATTTTGCAGAAGAAAAAAACGCATCTGTCATTATCAGGGGGTTACGTGCCATATCTGATTTTGATTATGAATTTCAAATGAGTTGGGTGAATTATAAACTCACTTCTAAAATTGAAACTATTTTCTTACCAGCTTCAGAGGATACTCAGTTTATTTCTTCTAGTTTTGTAAAGGAAATAGCGCGTCTTGACGGAGATGTGAGTGTCTTTGTGTCTACAAATGTGCAGAACCACTTAAAAAACTTTTATAAAAACCGTAGGGTAGATTAGTGTTGTGTGCCGTATCTAATTTGTATATACAACATAGTTACTGTAATTTTTTATGCAGTTTCTCTGCATATTGTTAAAATGTAGTTGTGCAGTTATCTACATATGAAAACATGAAAGTCACAAAATTTATATTGTAAATACAGAGTTTACTTGCGCTACAATGTAAGTACATATGAAAACGTTATTGATATGAATTATGTAACTTCTGATTGTTGTTTATTTGTAGAGTAAGTGAGTATATTTGATGCTTAATCTTTAAAAGAATTTGAATCTGTTATTGTGGTGTTCTTAGTCAAAGTTCGTTCTTCATATTACTGATGTATTAAAAAATTGATATCAATAATAATGCTTGGTTTATTTTTTAGTATGTTTTGTTTTAGGTTGAAAAATAAATTGTTTATCCTTCTTGAAAATCTTAAGTCTGATGTGTCAATTATCATCTATCACTTTATTTAAAAATTATCCATTCATATATCTAGTACTATATAAGAAATGACAGTAATTGTATATAAAGCAGCGTGTTTCTTGTTAGAAGTTATCATTTGTTATTATCTGGCTCGTATGTATAGGGAAGTATAGTTTTTACTTATTCTCTGTAGCTTATATAAGCAAAACCTCTCATGCATATGAACATTGTTGAAAAACAGTATTGTTGATGTGCTTTGTAATTTTTATCTAGTGTGAGCTGGCTCCATATCATAATACAGCTGATTTAATTATCAAACTCTATTTTTTGTTATGTAGAATAATAAATAGATCTTTCTGTTGTTATTAAAGCTATGTACGTTAAGTGAATCTAGTTCATTTACTAATAAGGATGTGCTGTCAGTCGTGAGTAACATAATTTATCATTACAGGTCTTGTCAATTTTTGCTCTAATTAATTACAGCTGTGTTCATGAACAATATTTAATATACTATATTCTTCAATTAGTTGTATTACAAAACATGTTTTTATTTGTCTGTTCACCCTAAAAATATGATACATAAATATTCAACAGAGACCTGCATAACGGCTATACAATAACTCGATAGTACTTTTACCTTGTTACAACGCATCGAAATGTAACACCTATTACTGTTCTGATAAAAATTTTGCTGCTTCTATTGCAGCCATGCACCCGGACCCTGCAGCAACAACAGCTTGCCTATATATTTTATCTTGCACATCACCTGCAGCAAAAATTCCAGGGCAACTAGTTGCTGTACTTCCAGGTTTAGTAATGACATATCCCTCTCCATCTAAATCTGCAATGTTGGTGTTGTCTTTATTAATTAATATTTGTGTATTAGGAGTGTGCCCAATAGCAATAAATATACCTTTGACAGCAACGGTATTAATATTTCCTGTATCAACAGATTTTAAAACTATAGCCTCAACTTTTCCATTTTCTTTGTTACCCAGTATTTCTTCTACGACACTGTTCCATATGACTTGTATTTTGTTATTGTTAAATAATCTTTCTTGCATTATAGGTTCTGCTCGTAATTTATCTCTTCTGTGCACTAAAAATACCTTACTTGCATGCCGTGTTAAATACAATGCTTCTTCTACAGCAGTATTGCCTCCTCCTACTACGGCAACATGACTATCAGTAAAGAAAACTCCGTCACACGTAGCGCATGCAGATACGCCTCTACCCCCTAAAAGTTTGCTCACTTTCTATGTTAAGCCACTTCGCTTGAGCTCCCGTTGCAACAATAATGCTGTCTGCAATATAGTAATCGCCAAATATTCCTTTACATTTAAAAGGATATCTATCCGAGCATATTTCTTTGATTTCATCAGATATAACCTGAGCTCCAGAATTGCAAGCTTGTTGTTTCATTTGTTCCATCAGATCTGGTCCCTGTATTGCATGAGCAAATCCTGGGAAATTTTCTACATCTGTAGTGATTGTGAGTTGTCCTCCAGGACACATTCCAGTGATTAATATAGGTTGCAACATTGCGCGTGCTGCATATATGGCAGCAGTACACCCTGCTGCTCCAGAGCCTATTACTAATACTTTTGTTTTATATGTCTGTGTCATTTACTTGTCCATGGTACTTTTTTCAAGATTATCTATGTGCGATTTCAAATAATCTTCAATACCATGTTGAGATGCTTCCATTGCTGGATCTCCTTTCATCCATCCAGCTGGACATACCTCTCCGTGCATTTGATGGTGTTTTATCGCATCTATGATTCTTAAAAGTTCATCTACATTTCTTCCTATAGGTAAATCATTTATTGATTGGTGACGTATAATAAAACTGTCGTCAATAATGAAAGTTGCGCGTAATGCAATGCTATTATTATGTAGTACTCCATAGTTATTGGAAATAGAGTGTGAATCATCTGCAATTAGAGGGAAACTAATTTTATCAATTCCACCTTTATTTACACTAACATTGCGCCAATGGCTATGGCAAAACTCTGAGTCTGTGCTAATACCGATGATTTCCGTATTTTTTTCCATAAATTGAGGTATTCTGTTATGTAATGATATAAGTTCTGTAGGACATACAAATGTGAAATCTCTTGGATAAAAAACTAAAATAGCACATTTACCGCTAATGTATTGCTTTAAATTGAATTCACATATTTTGTCATCTGGCATGACAGCTTTTGCTGTGAAATCAATGGCCTGCGTTGTTACGAGATTCATAAAATACCTAAAGTTAATTAACATCAAAAATTATCATATATCAAATAATACTAATACTACAATTAAATGATTTTGTAATTATATTTATATTACAAAATGTAGTTTAAATTAAAGTTTTGTTTATTTATGCTGTGACTATATGTTAATTATTTTGAGATATAGCTATACCAATATAGGACGACCATTTCTAGTAAGAACTATTTTTAAGGTTGCTACTTCTTAGGTGATGGGTAATATTTGTATATGATAATATTTGAATAACAAGAAAATTGTGAAATTAATAATGAAGTTGAATATTAATTGAAGTATACTGGAATGCATTCTGTTTATTTTAAAATACTGGGTTAAATATGTTACTTATAGCTGAAAGGGTGGGATATATTAAACCTTCACCGACACTTGAAATTGCAAATAAGGCTAGAAAATTAAAAATGTCAGGGGTAGATGTAATTTCTTTAAGTGCTGGTGAACCAGATTTTGATACACCACAGCATATTAAGCAAGCGGCCATTGACGCGATTAATGCGGGTAAGACTAAGTATACAGCAGTTGACGGTGTTGTAGAATTAAAAAAAGCAATTGTTGATAGGTTAAAACAAGATCATGGTTTGCCTTATGATATCAGTCAGATTTCTGTAGGAAATGGAGCGAAACAATGTATTTATAATTTGTTTATGGCTACAATAAATTTTGGTGATGAAGTTATCATTCCTGCTCCATATTGGGTTTCCTATCCAGATATGGTGAAAATATCTGGTGGAAATCCTATAATTGTTGATTGTAATGAAACATTTAAATTAACTCCTGAGTTACTTGAATCTGCAATAACTGAGAAAACTAAATGGTTAATAATAAATTCTCCAAATAATCCTACGGGATTAGTGTACACATATGAAGAATTGAAGGAAATTGCTCAAGTTTTATTGAAATACCCGAATGTCTATGTGATGACTGATGATATATATTCAAAAATAGTCTTTGATGGCCTCGAATCTTTTACTATTGCCCAAGTGGAACCGAGATTATATGACAGAGTATTTGTAATAAATGGTGTTTCAAAGGCATATGCTATGACTGGTTGGAGAATTGGATATGTTGCTGGTGATACAAAAGTTATTAGCGCAATTTCTATAATACAATCACAGAGTACAACAAATCCTAATAGCATAGCGCAATTTGCATCAGTAGAGGCTTTAAGTGGAGATCAAATGTTTTTGAAAGAGAGAAATAGAGTCTTTATGACACGTCGAGATATAATGTTGGATATGGTGAATAGTACTTCTTTATTATCTGTTGAAAAACCACAAGGAGCGTTTTATGTATTTGTTTCATGTAAGGAAACAATAGGAAAAACTACTAGGAACGGTACTACAATACAAAATAGCATGGATTTTACTAAATACTTATTGGAGGATTACAATGTTGCTGTAGTTCCAGGAGAAGCATTTGGAGCGCAGGGTTTTTTTAGAATATCGTATGCCACTTCTACTGGACATCTCTCTAAAGCTTGTAACCGCATTTTGGAAGCGTGTGATAAGTTATCATAGACAAGTTTTGTGCTTTATTAAGAGTTATTGTGGAAGGTTTTATTTTCTGATAAGTGAGAAAACGCTATATACGACAGTTCTGTTGATCAGTTACTTTTGTCTGATATAATTGGTTAAAATAGGTTAACATATGGTTTTGTATATTGTGGTTTCATGTAATGTAACATAGTTATATGACTATTTGTTGTTTTGTATAGTGCTAGTGTGTATTGTGAGGTGTATATGTATGATCTAAGATGATATTATCTTGGTGAATGAGTGATATTATCAGGGAGTGAATTAACTAGATTGTATATTTGTACTATTGCACTTTTACATCTATAAAGTAACAGGTCGGTGGTGTAAGTTTTGCAATTTGCTAAAGCTAAATCTGTTATAAAACATGCGAAGGGGGCATGTTTTTATTAGCTCCATCTGTACAGCGGCACTTGTGATTACAAACACAACATTGATGAGGCAATAATTCCTATTTTTATAAATAATAATCCCAACTTAATGATGAAGAACCTTAGTAAAACCTATTGTACACTACTGATTAGATCTTGATTAACTTTAACTGAATACTTTTTGATTAAGTATGCTATTAGCTGGTTTTTTAACGATTCTACATTGTCATTGGCAAGTTTCTCTTTAAGATTTTTAAGATCAACATTGCTTACTTGATCCGCATTTTTTATATCTTTTAATATTGCAATTAACATTTTTTGTTCCGAAGGATTTCCACCATCCTGGTGGCTTTTACTTATTTCACCTTTTTTAAGGTTAAAAATCTCGCTTACTAAATCAGTTGGATAGTTTTGACCTGGGTTGTTTATAGAAGCAACACTATTTCTATAAACCATTTGATTGGCTCTTAATGATACACCTTCAATATTTTGTATATTAATTCCTGACTTAAGTTTTATTAGCACTTCCTGTGTTAACTCAGATAGTTTTTGAATCTTGAAATTGTTCTGCCACTCGTTTACCAGCTGCTCCTTACTTTCATCAAAACTTTTTTCTCTTAATGGATTGATTTTAGTGACGTTTACACTAAAAAAGTAATCATCATTGTTAGTAAAGTTGGAAGGCCTGTTTAGTTCTGCTGAGAAAGCAGCTAATATTATGGCGTTGGAATTTGTTTCCGGTAGGATGACTTCCTTACCAGATAAATCTTTGCCTGCTATATCGCTATTGACGTTTTTTATGGATAATTTGTATAATTCCGCTATCTCCTTAATGGATGCACCATCACTGATCTTATTATTTATGGTCTGAATTTCTGTAGACAAAAGATCGTTGGCCTTTCTATGCTGAATGTTTTCACTAATTTTTTTGGTCAGTTCTTGTAAATCTTGAGGTGATATTTTGTGTATGCTTTTTATTTTTATAATATGCCATCCAAACATACTGTGCAATATGGGGCTAATGTCTTCTGCTTTTAATGAAAACACCTTATCCCTTATACTATCAGGAAGTGTATTTTTCGTGATATTATTTAGTGTAATATCCTCTAAAGTAGTGTGTGCAATGTCTGTTACTATGCTATCAAAACTTGTCCCGTCATTCAGTGCTTTTAACGCGTTTTCAGCGTCACCTTGATTATCAAACACCAGATTTAATATATCAATCTGTTCATCTAGTTCCTCCTCTTCTATTTTTTTGTCTATTTCTTCTTGTGTTACGCTTACTTGATCCATGAAGTTTTCATAATTAATTGTTACATATTCTATCACTCTATTTTCTGGGAAGGTTAAACTGTTACTTTTGAGCTTTTCTTCATATAATTTTCTTAGTTCTTCGATGCTTGGTAGAGAAATAGCATTTGTTGTTGGTAATATTTCAACAATATCCACAGTGCGTGATTGGTGTAAGTTCTGTAAAATCTTTGTTATCAACTCAGAGTGGTATTGGATATAAGTGTCCTGCGATCCACCAAATAAGCAGTTCATCAATATGGCTATGGGGAAAGCCTTTTCCAATTTATTTATATACAACCTCTCTGTCAATCCTGCATTTGATAATCCGATTTTAAATTTTGTTTTGTCAAAATTTCCACTTTCGTCTTGAAAGAATTTTATGTTTTTAATGTGGTTTAATATGCTATTTTCTCCCACTTTAAGATTTAGTGAATTAGTAAACTTTGTAAGAACCTTATTCTCAATAAGCTTGTTTAACACAGAGAGCTTTATGTTGAACTGGATAATCTGCTCTGGCGTTAGAGGTCGGTTAAGTATTTGTTGTATATATCTTAATTCATCATGATACGCATTTGTATAGTCTTGCAAGGATAGCTTTTCTTGTCCAATCTTTGCAACGTATTTATCCTTAATAAGATTACCAGGGAAAAAAGACGCTCCAAACGCTACAAAAATTAAAGAACATAACAGAATTATGAGTAGTGGTTTTACAAAAGTCTTGGGTTTCATAATATAATATACACTCAGCGTTAAACGTGCTTAATATATCAGACAAAAAATCTCATGCAAATATTTTCATTTAATCATATTATGGGTTTTTACTTAATTGGTTGAAAAAATAATACTTTTGTAGAAGAGTATTGTTTAAAAAATTTATATATAGGTAGTGTAGATACTATTGTTGAGATTTGCTAACAGTACATACCTAATGTCAGCTCTTGTTACGGGATTAAGGCTTCATATCTTTAAATTTAGAATGTTTTAATCAGGATTCATGCGCAAATACTTGCGGACTTCAAAGCTAACTTAGACGATTATATAGTGTTTGAGTATATGGGTGTAGGATTGAGGGTAGGTAAATTGTTGTGTAGTTTATAAGACAGCAGAGAGACTGCTACTTTTGCGTTAAAATTACTTGATGTTATGGGTGTTATGCCATGCATTGAATACTTAGAGATATCATCTTTATTGATCGTCTGTATTTTACTTGTTTCAATAAGTTGACGATTAAAAGTTTGAAAATAAAAGTTATTATTAGGAACTTCAACTATTGCTAGTATTTCTTTATTTTTAACATCTGTTAAATTGGATATTAAATACGCTTGCATTTCTAGTGTACTGATACCGTGTACAGTGATTTTTGATGCAAGACTTATTCCCTGGGCAGCAGCTATACCAATCCTGATACCAGTGAAACTTCCTGGCCCAACTACCACCGCAAGATTTGTTATGCTACCATACGAATTTTGAGATTTATCAAGTAATTTATGAACGAGTTTAAACAGAGATTCTGAATGTTGATTGTGAGATATGCTTTCCTCATAATACACGTTATTATTTTGATTTATAATAGCTACGGAACATATAGAACCTGATGTGTTAATTGCCATAATAGCCATAAATTTTTATCAAACTGACAACGTGCGATTGATAGTAACATATAATTAAATAAATAAGCACTCATTTTTTTATAAGATAATACGCGTTTGGGGCAATAAGTACACAATTGAGATCGGGTAAGGTATGGATCTGATCTATGGCACTGGATGCAAATCAACCCAGATGGTGCACCCTGAGCGATTCGAACGCCCGACCTTCTGATCCGTAGTCAAAAACTCTATCCAGCTGAGCTAAGGGTGCCAACGCATATAGCTATATAGCTTAATTTAATATCTGTAAATAAATTTTTGAGATAACAATATTCTAACTACAAGCACTGAAATATGATATAGGGATACGCTTATTTAAGTAACGATGAACCAATTTTATAATGTTATTATGGGTACTTGTAATAAATATTTGAGTTAATATCTAATCCATGTAAATAGGTTGTCACTTAGTTCCAAATTATTTGGGTATTTTGTGCATGTATTGCATGTATATGGAACTCTGTAATAATCTTAATGCATATATTTTAACTAGACTATCTGGTGTTTAATGGATATTTTTTATAGTATTTCACATATTTATTTATAGTGGTTCGCGATGTACAATCAAAAGGTGAGTTGAATACTTCTATTAAGTTGGTTGTGATTAGATCGTATTTTACGCTCAAGTGGTAATTTAACTCATGGAATTACTTTTTGAATTAAAGTCGGTAACAATACTGCTTATTTGTATTACTTGTAATATGCTTGACAAAATGATTGAGTATGCGGTTAGTTTTTTAGTTTCCTATCAGGTATGTTATGTAATTAATATGGACATAATTCTTTGTTGAATATCTAGATTTGTTAATGTACTATGAGGTCTAATTGAAAGTATGTGTTTAGTATAATGGATGTTTGTAATCGTTTGTTTACTTTAGTTTTATGTTTGCATGTAAGTTTTGTTTTGCTTCTGTAATATTTATAGTTGATAGCTGAATTATTAGTTTGCTATTGCAAGTGATAAGATCAGTTTAGCTTGTTTTTCATAAGATGTTATTAGATTGATATGTATGGTTGGATAAACTTGGATAAGCCATGTGGTATAAGTTCAGCTTCTGCAATTAGTAGAGTTAAGAAAATTTTGAATGTTAAAAAAAGTTGGATATGCAGGTACGCTGGATCCTTTGGCTTCTGGTGTTTTGCCTGTTGCTATTGGAGAAGCAACGAAAGTTATGCCTTATGCTGTTGATGTTGTAAAATCCTATTTATTTACAGTACAATGGGGCGAACAGAGGACGACTGACGATGCAGAAGGAGAGGTGATCAGGAGAACCAATATGGTACCACGTCTGGAAGAGATACAAAAGGTAATACCAAACTTTATTGGATTATTAGAACATGTACCTCCTGATTTTTCAGCTGTATATGTAAATGGGGTAAGGGCTTTCAAGTTAGCTAGAAGTGGCCGTGATGTAAATTTAGCTCCTAGATATGTTGATGTATTGGATTTGAAGTTGTTGTCGGTTAATCAAAGTGCTAATAATGCGGACTTTTTATTTACTGTGTAAAAAGGGCGTATATGTGCGTTCTATAGCAAGAGATTTGGGAATAAGTTTGGGATGTTTGGGGTACGTTACTCAATTAAAGAGAGTTAGAGTAGGTTATTTTAAACAGAGGAATACCGTTACTTTAGAAATGCTAAGGAAATTGCATGACCAGGGTAGAACACACAGTTATCTACTGCCATTAAGCTACGTTTTACAAGATATAGAACATCTTAATGATATTTTTTCTGATGTTCAAATAAAAAAAGATTAAAAATGGTCAAAATATTGAGTTAAATAGCTTGTATGTAACAAGGAATTGTGATATCTGTTATGTCAGTGCGGGTAATGTACCTGTAGCGATTTGTACTATAGTTAATAGTGTTATAAAGCCAGTGCGTGTTTTTAATGTTTGAGAATGTGGTATTTAGTATGTCAATTACACCTGAGAGAAAATCCGAATTGATAAGTGAGTATTGCCTGAAAAAAGGTGATACTGGTTCTTCCTTTGTACAATGTGCAATTTTATCAGAGAGAATACGTAATTTGACTGAGCATCTTAAAACTCATAAAAAAAGATTTTCACTGCAGACGCGGTTTGATGGTATTGGTCTGCAGAAGACGTAATGAGTTACAGTATATTAGAAGAAAATATGGGAATGAGAGATATTTATCGTTGATAAAGCAACTAGGTATCAGAGACGTTTTTCACTGATTTTATTTATAAAAGTAGGAAATTATATATGTTTAATTTGATAAGGAAATCTACAGAGTGGGGGGGGCAGGACCTTAGTTTTAGAGACTGGTAAGATAGCAAGACAAGCAAGCGGCGCTGTTATGGTAAATTATGGTGGTACTACTGTTCTGTCGACAGTGGTGACAGGAAAAAGTAAGGAACCAGTAGATTTTTTGCCGCTAACTGTACAATTTGTTGCGAAGAGTTATGCTGTTGGCAAGATTCCTGGTGGTTTTTTGAAAAGAGAAGGTAAACCATCTGACAGAGAGACATTGATCTCTCGTTTAATTGATAGAAGCATAAGACCATTGTTTCCTACAGGCTTTTATGATGAAGTTAGTGTAGTGTGTAATTTGCTGTCATATGATACAGTGACTCCGCCTGAGGTTACTGCGTTAGTTGGTGCCACTGCAGCTTTGTCTATATCTGGTGTGCCTTTTAACGGTTTAGTGATTGGAGCAAGAGTAGGTTATTTATTATCAGAGGGTAGATATTTATTAAACTCATCGGCTGATGAAATGTCGTGTAGTTCTTTAGATTTATTCTTATCGGGAAATGAAGATTCTATTTTAATGGTTGAGTCTGAGGCATCTGAATTATCTGAGTCTCAGATGTTAGGTGCGATGGCTTTTGGTCACCAAAATTGCCAACAGGTTATCGGTTTGATTAAGGAATTTAGTCAAGAGAGTAATGTCTCACCTATTGAGTTTGTGCCTCATGATATTAGTTCTATTGTTAGTTATATCGAGTCCTCCTATAGTGAGAGCTTTAGTTCAGCATATTCTCGTACTGTTAAAAAAGAGCGAGCAATAGAGTTGGAAAAGTTAAGGGATCAAGTGGTCTCGGATGTGGTTGAAAAGTATGGCATGGATGGTGTTGATTCTGGCAATCATCAGAATGTTATCAGCGCATTAAAGGATTTTGAGAAGTCTTTAGTCCGTTGTCAAATTGCTAAGACATCTTCTAGAATAGATGGTCGTTCGTTTGATCAGATACGTGATATAGAGATTGAGGTGGATGTATTGCCTAAGGCACATGGTTCTGCTTTATTTACTCGTGGTAATACGCAAGCATTGGTTGTTACTGCGTTAGGTACGCCTCAGGATGAACAAGTAGTTGATGATTTGGACGGTGACAGGAGGGAGAATTTCTTATTGCACTATAATTTTCCGCCATATGCAGTTGGCGAGTCTGCAGCTTTGCGTGCTCCTGGAAGAAGGGAGATAGGTCATGGTAAGCTTGCTTGGAAAGCGATTCGTTATGTCCTGCCTGAAAAATCGGATTTTCCATATACTATTAGAGTGGTTTCTGAGATCACAGAATCGGATGGTTCTTCTTCAATGGCTACAGTTTGTGGTGCGTCATTAGCTTTAATGGACACTGGTGTTCCAATTAAATCTCCTGTTGCTGGTATTGCAATGGGACTTATCAAAGAAGCTGATGAATTGATAATACTTTCAGATATATTGGGTGATGAAGATCACCTTGGTGATATGGATTTTAAAGTTGCTGGTACTTCTGCGGGTATTACTGCTTTACAAATGGATATGAAAATTTCAGGTATAAGCATTGATGTCATTGAGAAGTCATTGCTTCAGGCTAAGGATGGAAGAATGAAAATCTTGGATAAAATGAATGCGGTGATACAAGGTTCTCGTAACCATATTAAAAGTCATGCTCCTAGGATAGAGTCCATTTTTATAAATAAGGATAAAATTCGTAATGTTATAGGGAGTGGTGGGAAAAATATCCGTGATATTTGTGAAAAAACAGGTGCGAAAATTGAAATTATACAAGATGGTACGGTTATGATATATGCTGTTAATAATGAAGCAGTAGAGTATGCTAAGAGTATGATTATGGATGTTGTAACTGAACCGGAAATAGGAAAAGTTTTTGAAGGTACTGTTGTTGAAATTGTGAAGTTTGGAGCTTTTGTGAGTTTCTTAGGTGGTAAGAGAGGCTTGGTACACATTAGTGAGATAAAGAATGAACACATTAGTGCAGTGAGTAGTGTAATTTCTTTGAATGATAAGGTAAAGATATTGGTGATTGGCATAGATCGTGAGCATATTCAGTTATCTATGCGTAGGGTAGATCAGGAAACTGGTGAACCTATAGATGGTGAGCTTTATAATATAAGAAAAAATGGCTGTTCCTCCGAAGATTCATCATCTGGTAGCGGTGGTTTCAAGGAGAACTATGGTAATATTAGTAATAATCGACATAGTTATGAAAAGAGACGTAGTGGAGGTAGGTCACGGCGTAGTAGTACTGGTGGTGGGTCTTATTATAAAGAGGATTTGTCTTCGCAGGGATTTGGCGGGAATGGTAATCGTTCATTTAATAATGGTAGGAATGGTCATGAAGTGCCTAAGAAGCCTAGGTTTTTTTGATATTGTTTAAGGCTTTTTCGTATATGGTGGAACCTTTTTATTCTTCTTTTTTGTTGTAGTTGTGTGAAGTTTTATAGGTGCGTGGAGTCTTCTAATAGATCTAGTGGTTTTATATTTACTGAAATTAGTGATGTCTTACTAGATAGGCTTGATTTGTTTCCAGTTGACGCTGGATTAGTTCTGAATGTTGGCTGTGGAGCCGGGCATTTTGCTGAAAGTTTATTAAAGCGAAAGTTTGTATCTTCTCTTGATCAGTTAGTTCAGTATGACATATCGTATCATATGCTTTGTAATGTGCAAAATAATTGCAGAATAGTGGCTGAGGAAGAAAGGTTACCTTTTCCCAATGATACTTTTGATGCTGTTGTTAGTAATGTTACGTTACATAATGTAAAGAATTTGTCCAGTGTGTTACTAAATATATATAATGTTATGAAAAGCAAGGGGGTTTTTATTGCTTCGTTATTTGGCAATAAAACTCTTTATGAATTAAAGCATTCAATGATTAGAGCAGAAATGGATGTTGGAGTTGTACCTAGAATTATACCTTTTATTCACGTTCAAGATCTTATTTTTTTATTACAAAAAAGTGGGTACGCTGACATTGTTGTAGATGTTAATATTATTAAAATAGAGTATAATAGTATACATGCTTTGTTTAGGGATTTAAGAACGATAGATCAAGGAACTGTGCTATGTGTTAAAGGTGAATATCCATTAACTAAAATTTTTATTAGAAAAACTTTTGAAAATTATAAACAATATTTTTCAGCAGATAAGGTTAATATTTCTGCAACTTTTGAAGTTGTTACTTTAAAAGGTAGTAAAGTGTAGACACTATAAAAAAAGAGGAGTTGGATTAATATGGATAAAAGTAATATAAGAAATTTTGCCATCATAGCTCATATTGATCATGGTAAATCTACATTAGCTGACAGATTGATTGAGGAATGTAATGGGTTAGATAAGCGAGAAATGAAAGATCAAGTACTTGATTCTATGGATATTGAAAGAGAGCGTGGTATTACAATCAAAGCACAAACTGTTAGGTTAGTATACAAAGCCAAAGATGGTCAAACTTATTATCTAAATTTAATGGATACACCAGGACATGTAGATTTTTCGTACGAAGTAAGTAGAAGTTTGGCTGCGTGTGAGGGATCTTTACTTGTTGTAGATAGTAGCCAGGGAGTTGAGGCTCAAACATTAGCAAATGTTTATAAAGCAATAGACAATGATCATGATATTATTCCAGTATTGAATAAAATAGATTTAGCATCTTCAGATCCAGATAAAGTGAAGTTGCAGATAGAAGATATGATCGGTATAGATGCAAGTGAATCAGTGCTTGTATCAGCAAAATCCGGTATAGGTGTACGAGATGTATTGGAGGCTATAGTTTCTAGATTCCCAGCTCCTTGTGGAAGATCTGATAACCCGTTGAAGGCTATTTTAGTTGATACTTGGTATGACACATATCTTGGTATAGTAATTCTGTTACGTGTTAAAGATGGCGTGATAAAAAAAGGCATGAAAATCATGATGATGTCAAATAATGCTGTATATCAAGTTGATAATGTCGGTATTTTTACTCCACATAAAAAAATTGTGGATCAACTTTCAGTTGGTGAAATTGGGTTTATTGTTGCATCTATTAAAGAATTATCAAGTTGTAAAATAGGTGATACGATCACTGAAGAACAAAGAAAATGTGATGAACCGTTTCCTGGATTTCGAACAATTCATCCTGTAGTTTTTTGTAGTATTTTTCCAAATGAAACTGGAGAGTTTGAACGATTACGTGAAGCTTTAAAAAAACTACAACTCAATGATGCAAGTTTTACTTTTGAAATAGAAGTTTCTAATGCACTTGGATATGGGTTTCGTTGTGGATTTTTGGGGATGTTGCACTTAGAAGTTATTCAGGAAAGATTAGAAAGGGAATTTAATTTAGATTTAACTGCTACAGCTCCTGGTGTGGTTTATCAGGTTACCACTAAAAATGGTAATATGCGTGAAATTCATAATCCTCATGATTTTGGTGAATCATATAATATAGCTAACATTAAAGAACCATGGATTTGTGCTACTATCATGGTGCCAGATCAGTATCTGGGTGTCGTAATGTCACTATGTAATAATAAGAGAGGTGAGAAAATTGATTTGTCATACTCAGGTAATACAGCGTTGTTAAAATATAGACTTCCATTATCCGAAGTTGTGTTTGATTTTTATGATAGAATAAAATCTGTATCTAAGGGTTATGCAAGTTTAGATTGGGAAATGGATGAATATTTAGATAGTGAAGTGACTAAGTTAAGTATTTTAATAAATTCTGAACCAGTAGATGCTCTTGCGTGTATTATTCATAAAAGTAAGGTAGAACAAAGGAGTCGTGAGATATGTATTAGATTGAAAGATTTAATACCAAGGCAGCAATATAAGATTGCAATACAAGCGGCGGTAGGGGGGAAAGATTGTTGCTCGTGAAACTATAGCTCCATATCGTAAAGATGTTACAGCGAAATTATATGGAGGTGACGTTACTAGAAGGATGAAATTGCTAGAAAAACAGAAAAAGGGAAAGAAAAGATTAAGATCTATAGGGAATGTTAATATTCCACATAATGCATTTATTCAGGCATTAAAAATCGTAGATTGATTATTGGTGTTTAGCAAATTCTGAATTTAATACTTCAGATAAGTGATATCTCTAACACTTTCAGTGGTACGCGCTAGTTAGTATAGGAAACATGTTTGAGCATTTTAAATCTCAAGTGAATCTAATATATGCGATTTGTACTTTGTTAATTGTGAATATTGCGTGTCATATTTTTAAAGTTGTTTTCTACTGTGCGTATATTTGACAGGTATAATTTTGGTATAATGATTATAAGATGACACTGTGGTTGTAACTAATCTTCAGTGAAATAGCTAATAAATAATGTAATATGTTAAAGGATTTTTATAATAGGAAAGAGCAGAACAATAGGTTTGTGTAGTTAGGAAATTAGTTACTGCAAAGTTAAAGAGCGGAATTGATGAATGCAGGAAGCGCTTTCCTGAGATACAAAATATGTAAATATAACAAGTAGTACCTCTAGAAGGAGATTATAAAAAGGTGCCTGATAAGTATAGCAATGGCGGACAACGAAGCAACTAATACATATCCTGCTAATATAATGGTATAATAAAGAATTCAACTGACATGATCCTTATATTTTGTAAAATTCCTATTACTTAAATATATTTAATCTATTTTAATAATATTTAAACTTAATTTGATGATTATGTTTTTCTGTATGTGCATAGTAATGTAGTTACTTTACAGTACATGTTTTATATGTGAACATAATGTTCACTCGTAAAACTGTAATTATAAAGCAGGTCATTTATTAAAAAGGAATAAGGATACATATGGATGAATAAATTTATAGTACTTTTATCTTAATTTACTTAGATATTCAATGTGTTAATAAAAATTAATTTTTTGTTAGTATTATTAAGTTATATTAATAAAAAAACATAATTTCTTAGTAAAGATGTAATTTATTTTTTATTGGGATAAGTATTATGGAAAATCATGATATGATAAGAGACTGTGGTGGTGCCGTGATAATTATTGTTGTAGCAGTTGGATTGGTGCTATCTTGTTCAAAGATAATATATGAGGATAAACCTTATTTATTTCTCGGAGTATTGTTAATTTTATTTATATTGGGTGTTGTATTGTTATGTGTGAATGTATATGAAAACGGTAAAGCTTCTTGTTTGAGTAATGATTTAATGTGGTCTTCGCGAGGTTTTCAATATTTTACCTATGGAAGCGTGCCTTCCGAATTTATTGACTTCTGTTATGGTGATTCTGATAGAACATATGATCAACTTGGTAATCGAGATGCTAAGCATCAAGTAAAGTCTGATTGTGGAGTTAGTAATGTACAAGGAAAATTGAAGATAGAATAAGATTGGAAACCAGTGAAATATAAAAAACATATAGTGTTAAATATTCATCTTCAGAAATATGATGTATAAATCAGGTCATATGAAAAGTGATTTTATTAGTAAATTTATTCGGAACACAGTATTGCTAGCAGATGTTTGTCGATAATATAAATTCAGATTAGTACCGTTCTTTTTGTTATTGTATCCAAATAATGAGTATGGCAAACAAACATAAAACAGGGATGGAGTCTTAATGCAGTATTAGCAACCGTTCTCGCGATTATAACATTAAGTAGCACAAGTACAGTATTTAAAGGCATATTTAAATGATTTCTGTATATTTTCAATAGCATTTATATTTTAGTGAATTTGAATCTGCTTGCGTATTATTTATTATACATTGTTCAAGTGTAATAGAGATTCTATTGCACAGTACTTTATTGATGATTTTATGTTTTCTTTCAAAAATAGGAAAAAGCATGGAATGTTTTCAAGGCTAAAAAAAGTAAGAAAGTTCAAGTATGCTTTCTGAAAGAGGTGGATGATTTCAGTGAACTTAAACTCCAGAACCTCTATTATAACACTGAATTTCTGATGGTGGTATTGCTTCTTATAAAGTTAAACATAAAACTATCAGTTTTTGGTCCAACATGGTAGATAAGGAAAATGGAGCTAATCCTTCGAAAATTTCAATATATTGGGTGTAGTGATGCTGGTGAAGTTAAATATACACTATGAGTTTATAAAGACCAAACCCATGTGGTAATGTTGTAAGGTTTTTACTAAAACTTAAGATGTTAAATAAATACCTGTATGATAATTCAAAAATTTTTAAAATTAAAGCTTATTTTATTAGGCCTATTAATTAATAAAGTATTACTCAATTTATTAGTAAATTTCAGATTTTTTTTAAGCTATTAATATTTTTTAACTGTGTTTTTCAGTATCGTATGATATATTAGAGTCTATTATTAATTTTTTTATTAATTTTTATGATAGAAAACAAATTAGCAAGAAATTTTTTTATTACCTTATTCGTTGTAAACTCACTAGCAATGCTGGTAATTGCAACGACAGGGGTTGTTCCGCATGATAAAAAGAAAGTTGTACTAGCTGTACTGGCCATGTTATATATCGTCTTTGTTGCTATAATACTGGCTATGGATATTGGAGCTGGTATCATAGCTATTTTAGAGTCGTGGCGTGGCTGTGACTGTTCTAATATGAGTGATAATGAATTAGGAATTGGTGATGACAGAGATAAGGATTCTTCTCCTAAATTATGTGATGATAGCTATTCTAAAATCTGCTATGATGAGTTGGGGAGTAATGATGACACAGGTAAGGGTTCTTCGACAGATTGTCACGTATTCTTTAAGCAGGATTGTAGAGACTGTGATGATAAGCAAAATGGTGGCAGTTTGGAAGATGGTAGTACGTGTAATACTTCATCAGCAGAGTCAAGTAGTGCTTTTGAGGAAAATGTTTGTGATGGTTCGAGTCACGCTGGTGTAAGTTTAGCAGTTGATACTACAACTGGTGGTATGCTAAATAAACCTAGTGTTCTTGCAGAGTTAAAAGGTAAAAGTATTGCTAATCGGGATGGCGATAAATCTGTAAAGACTGTAACTAGAGGGTCTGTTCCTAAGACTTCTACTAATCCTTTAAGACGCAGTGGTGCCACTAATATGAATTGCCGTAATAGTCATTTATCAGTTAGTGGTGCGAAGGGTAGTGTGCCAAATAAATCTAGTGTTCCTGCAGAATTAAAAGGTAAAAGTGCTGCTAAGCAGGATGGTGATAAATCTGTAAAGACTGTAACCAGAGGATCTACTACTAAAATTCCTACTAATCCTTTAAGACGTAATGGTGCTACAAATATGAATTGCAGTAATAGTCATTTATCAGTTAGTGGTGCGAAGGGTAGTGTGCTAAATAAACATAATGTTCCTGCAGAATTAAAAGGTAAAAGTACTGCTAAGTGGGATGGTGATAAATCTGTAAAGACTACAACTAGAGGATCTACTCCTAAAACTCTTACTAATCCTTTAGGATTTAATATTAGTACCACTAATATGAATAGTCATTGCGATCACTTAAGTTCGTTTGCTAGTATAACTAAAGATTTGTATTTAAAACTTTCGAGAATTGGCAATAGTGTTGATGAATTTAAATCTTGTCAAGTAAAGGAAATTTTGGATCTTGAACATTATAAAAATTATGTATTCCATAAAAACTTTAAGCGAGAATTTGATTTAATGTTACTTAGATTTCGTGATAAACATGGTTCTAAGGACACAAAAATTAATCTGTTAGACTTATATCCTGAAAACTCTTCAAGTACAGTAAGGGTTTATGGTACAAGGTCAGAACTTAGAAGAATGGTTTTTTTATGCCAGGGTAGTTTGTTGCGGAAATTTTTTTGTTAGATTCTTATGATAAAACGACTAGAGTATTCATTAAAAAAATTAGCTATAGTAGATGTGGGAGGCCTGTCTGATTTAGTTACTTCAACCAGAAATTTGTTATTGAGTGGCACTTATTTTTTCCCTAACAGAGCAGTTTTAACTATGAGGATGAAAAAATTGATTAGAGATGCTTGCCTTATTCCAAAAGAAGGGTCAAAAAATTATAGTGCACAGTGTTACCATAATTTATGTGTGCTACAAAGTTTTAAATGCAGCTTTATATATGATATGGAAGGAATGAAGCCTAAAATTGATGAACTAATTAATAAATTAACTAAGGTGAATAATACTGAATTTGATGGACAAAATGTCACTGAAAGACCACATTTTGTAGATTTTGATTCTAGTAGGATTTTTAATGGAATGGACATTACTAATGCTACTTATAGTGCTATGTTGGATGAATTACGTGAAACAGAAGTATTACAAGAACAAGTTGTTAATGCTCTTCATGGTGCTGTGTTGGATAAATTATATGAAATGGAAAGTATTAAAGAACAACCTACTAATGCTTCAGTGAATGAGTTTATTGTGAGGTAGTAATATATATTATTTAAGAGAAGATTAACTAATATTTATTACAGTGCTAAATTCTTAGCTTTTATTAATGGGATTTATTATATCGTTAATGATATGTAAGACAATGTGTATGCATAAGTAAGTTTAATGTACGCGTTATATAGTAAAGTATTAAAAAAAACAGATGTCAAAAAACCTCTTGCTGCTAGTAATATTGAAGATTTAGTGCGAATTGTATGCATAATATCTTTAATTATTAAAGCCAAGATATATTTAATTAAAAAAAATTAATTTGTTAATTAATTAGAAATATGTTATACGTAAGTAAACTGATAGAGAGTTATCTTATGCCTGTTCCTCGTAAAATAAGAGTTTTGTTATTGACTTCTTTTTCTTGTATTGCGTTGATTGGCGTAGTGTATATTGCAACATTTGTTGTTATGCAGCTGTTGGATCTTGTTTCTAACAAGCGTGCTCCAGCGGTGTGGCTTACTGTACACCTTGCTGCGCTGTTACTTATTTTATCTATAGGCTTGATAACCGCGTGTTTGTCTTGTATTTATATGCGACATAAGCATAATGTAAAGAGTGGTGAAACTGATCCCGATGATCATCGGTATGATGTAAAGAGTAGTGAGATTGACCGATGTCGTGGTCGAGGTGGTGAATGTAAATATGAAGAGGTTGTTATTGATTGTGATGAGACACTTACTGAATATAGTTTAGTTCCATTGATTCATTGTTTACAGATGCTTAAAGTGGTTCTGCACTTTTCACGTCTAGAAAAGGTAGAGGTTTATTACAGAGGATCTTTTACTCCGAGACATGTGTATGGTAGTACTTGTTGTAACACTTACCTTTTTTTAGAATTAAAAAAGTCTTTTGATAAAGTTTTAGATAAAATTAATGCATGTTACTTGCCATCTGGTGGACCTTTAGCCGATGGTGTGTATGATGTGTTGAAGCTGAGAAGTAGATTGAGTGAAGATGATTTTGTATTTGCTGTATTGTGTGCACGGTTTATTGGTTACAGTGGGTTTTTATTCCATATGTATCCAGAGTCTGTTTTCAAAATGATTAATGCTTTGGGTGGCATACCTATACCTGATGTGTCAGTTGAAAGTTGTGAGAACGCATGTGATAAGATTATAGAATTGTTGGGTCAGGAGTTGTATTATGTTGGTGATAAGTATCATCAGATATTGAAAAATATATTTTGTGAACATGCAAGTGGTGATTGTATGTCCGGTCTTTGTGTTGAGGGTGACTTTTATAAAATTACGAGTGTTGATCAACAACTTGAAGTTTTAGGCAAGCTATTTTCCATGAGTGCCTTACGGTATTATAGTATATATGATATTGATATTTGTCGTGTAAAAATAGATCTTGCGACTCGGATAATTGAATCTTTAACTGGAGCCCTGAATTGTTATGTTGATGAAAGAGTTATTGTCGCTGCAAAGGGAATGGTAGAATCGGGTTTTGCAATACAAATGCCAAAGGCTGCTTGTAGGATACAGAATGCTCGAGAAATAGTCGATAATTTTTTCGGAAAAACATGTGTAGGTTACGTGGTACGTGATCATTTGTTGTGTATCGAAAAAGATACGCAGGATCCTATAAATACCACTTTTGATCTTGCGAGAGGTGTTATTGGTCATATATGTGACAGTTATGGTGTTGTGGATCCTGTAACGAAGTCACCTTCTGAAAGTTTTGTGGGGCGTTTACTAAAAGCTAGCTATGGCGAGGAAGCATATAATGCTTTATATAGTAATCAAAATGATACGGTGGAAGACATGCCTGGTTTTTCTAGATTTTTCGCTAGATCAATGAATTCTGTCAAGATTCAGGTGTTGGGTATGCAAGATAGAAGTTTAGAATGTTATAAAGAAATCTGTCGTAGTATTTATGAGGGTTATATTAGGTTAGACAAAATGATAAGTAATCCTACTGATTTTTGTCGTGAAGTGTCTGTTGATGATATGGCAAATCAGAGTCAAACTAGACCATATGTCTTATTTACAAGCTTTGCGTCAAGTTTTGGCAGTGGGTTAATTGAATTATATCCCACAATTGATCCTGTTGTGCCTATTGATGAGCAAAAAATTTTATGTTTAGAGAAGACTGTGGTTGAGTCCAAGTTGAGAAATGTAGTAATAATGGCTAGGATCGCTTGTTGTTTTCCTGATTTATTAAATTTTTATTCTGAGGACGTTGTTAATCGCATTAGGGAGCTAGCCTGCTTAAGTTTAGGATCAGAGATAGTCAAATCTGATTACACTAGTTGTGTAGAAATGTTATGTGCTCGCCTTTTAGTTTTGGAAAGTAAGGACAAACTAAACCAGCCTCTAACTCATCTTTATGGTCAATGTTGTCGAATTTTCAAGGAGGCAGAAGTATTGCGGGCTACTGATGAAGGACAGCTATATTGCAATTCTGGTGAAATTATGTTGAGTGGTTTAAGGTATACTTGTTTTTATAGTGGTCAAGCAACAAACGACAGGGCCATCATAGACAGTGCATTTCAAAATCAAGTAAATAATAACAGTACAATTGAAATGTCTCCTAAGTCTTATTATAGTCTTCATATTAATAGGCGGTGTTTGGGGTACTGTATCTTAATGAAATTCGTTTTTGAAGGATTTGGGTATGGATATGATTTATGTTTCCCTATGTTCCATGTTTTGATTGGGCCAAAGGCTGTACAGCAAAGTACTGATCAGCAGGAACGGGAAGAAGCGGTGCTACCTATCCAGTTGCAATCTTATGTTGTCGATATTATTGATCTTTCTATGAAAGGGTACTCAAGTGTACCAAGTTAGTGTGTAATTCTGAAAAAAGTATTTGTGATTTTTTTCTGTATTTCAGTATTGCTCATCCTTTGTTTCTTTTTTTAGATCAATAAAATTTGGTATTGCGGATGTTATGTTTCCGATTCTCTTTCTCTAATTTAATATTTGTAAAAAAAGTAAGTTAATATTAATATATATGTCAGTATAATATGTTATATTTATTTATTTTTATAGTTATAAATATTAATAAATAAATTAATTAATATTTATTCTTCAAGGAATGTGTCAAAATGGAATATCGTGAGTTAGTGAATTTTATTGTAGTAAGTTTATTTATTATCTACACATTAGTAATACTAATATTATATGCTGCGCAAATTATAGAATTAAATAGAGATAATATTATCAAAACTTTAGTACCTTTTGCGTTATTATGTATATGTGATGTAATATTGTTGTGTATTGTAAATCAGTTTTGTACTGACTATGAAGAAACTAGGTCTGTGAATGGTAAATCATCTGGGCAATCATTGTTGGATAGTGAAGAGTTAACACAGACTGGAAGTAATGCTACGCAAATTAAAGAATCAGTGTCTGACCAATCACCTAAAGCGGAGCAGTTACACAGCAAGCAGCAGTCTTCTTCTCAGGATGGTGGCGAGAAATTAACACAAATGGATGGTAGTGAGGAGAAAACTGAAAAATCAGTGTCTGACCAATCACCTAAAGCGGAGCAGCCACACAACAAGCGGAAATCTTTGCCTCAAGATGGTGTTAAAAAAATTAATGCAAGTGGGTAGTAGTACTGTAAAAACCGAAAAATCAGTACTTGGCGAATCACCTAGGGCGGAGCAGTTACACGGCAAGCAGCAGTCTTCTTCTCAGGATGGTGGCGAGAAATTAACACAAATGGATGGTAGTGAGGAGAAAACTGAAAAATCAGTGTCTGACCAATCACCTAAAGCGGAGCAGCCACACAACAAGCGGAAATCTTTGCCTCAAGATGGTGTTAAAAAATTAATGCAAGTGGGTAGTAGTACTGTAAAAACCGAAAAATCAGTACTTGTCGAATCACATAAGGCGGAGCAGTTACACAGCAAGCAGCGGTCTTCTTCTCAGGATGGTGGTGAGAAATTAACACAAATGGATAGTAGTGAGGCAAAAACTGGAAAATCAGTGTCTGAGCAATCACCTAAAGCAAAGCAGTCATCTAGCAATCAGCAATCTTCTCAAAGTTATCAAAGCTTGAAACAAGCAGGTTATTTGAAATATAGTATGCTTCCTAATGGGAAGGTTGACTATGTAAGCCATCTAAAAAGATTGCGTGAAAGATTATCGTATGTGAAAACTATGGAAGATGTTACATTGTCTAGCTTAAGAAGCCGTATTGAGATTCAAAGAGCGAAGAAAAAATGTGATGGGTTGATTAGCTCTATGGCGGATTATGCTAATCAGATTCAAACAAAAATGGTTGTATTATCGCGTTCTGATGAATCACGTTTAGCTCAATTCAAATCTTTACAAGTGCAACATGAAAAATATGATATGTGTTGGCGAGAATATGTTATGTTAATGGAAGAATTATTCAAAAATTACGGAAAGTATGTCAAGTTTTATGGTACTGATTTAAAGATCAGAGAGGAAGAGCGTGTATTACTTGAGAAAATACGAGTGGCAAACGGTAATTTTGCTGAGCAGTTAGGAATCTTGAATGATATGCTATCGAAATCTGATATGCAAGATTTAGTAGATGTTCAAGGTGTTGATGTTAAAAAATCATATAAATCGTACAATGTTCTTAGTAAAGATTTTTTGTCCATAAGGGGAAAATGTGTGGCAGTATTGAGGAGTAGGGTAAGTGTTTATGAACAACTTCTTGCATATATCAAAGAAAAAGTTTTTATTGGGTGTGCGATAGAAGAGTGTAATGAAATGATTATGCGACAGGGGGAAACATCAAAGAAAGAAACAGCAAGTAGTTCCACATCCGTTCGTACTAATGTTGCGCGAGCTTCTCTGCAAATTAGTAGAGATTGACATAATGTTCTTAGCTGTGTTGTACAATTGTTAATGGTCTGTGGTTTTTTTGTGTTACATTCCGTATGATTCAGTGGTATGTGACTGGTGTTACATATTGGTTTGTGTGTATTGATGAATAAATGGAATATAACATACATATTGTAGTTCTACAAAACGTTAAAATTTGGTTTAGTTAAAGCTTAGCTAATATAAGAAAAAAGTTCCTATTGTACGATAAGGTAGCTGGGATTTTTGTCTTCAAATGTGAATAAATTTTTAGGTTATTAGGTAAATTGCGTAAAGATTTTAATATTACAAATGCCATGTTATTAGTAAATAGATTAACTATATGAAATTGTTTATTATTTAATTTAAATAATAAACTATATTATTTAAATTAAATAATATAAAATGATAAATTATTAACTTTGTACGTAACTCATGAATAAAAAAGTAATAAATGGAATAATATCTGTTCTAGTTGGTTATGTGTTAGTATCGTTGATATTGTATGCGACAAAAACTGTTAAGTTGGATAGTAGCAACATTATAAGGACTATAATATGTTTTATATCTTTAGTTATATGTGCTGCGTTACTGTTTTTAGGTGAGTTTAACAAGTGTATTCAAGTAGGAAAGGGTAATGTGCATTGTTGCAGTGATGGGAGTGTTAAGGAAGACAAAGATCGACAACTGAAAAAGGCTATTAGTGGGCCTAGTGATTCTAGAAAAACTAGAAAAAAAATTATAGCGGCACCATCTTTTACACCATCAAGAGCGGTAACTGGTAAAGCTGGGAATGTAAAAAAAGATTGATATCAAAAAGATTAGTAAAGCTAGTGCAATATTGGATAAAAAATGCGCTATTATTCAAGCATTAGAATCTCAGAAGATAATTCTTAATGATACAGAGGGATATATTCAAAATTCCGTTAATGCTCAAGTTAATGCTCAGTTGAAAAAGCATGTTATAGATCTTAGAGCATGCGTGGAAAGTTATACCGAGTGTTTAGAGGCATCTGTTAGATTACTGGTAGAACACATGGGATTTGAGCTTTATGAGATCGAAGTAAATCATGGCCGCAGGAATCTGGATTTGCGTAGTTCTAGGTTTTATAAAAACATAAAGAAAAGGATAAAGCAAGAAAGTGATCAAATTGCTAAGTTGGTGCTAAAACGAAATGAGATTATGGCAATGGAAAGACGAATTGAGCATCAGATTTCACAGGGGGGATTACATCGTAATAAAAGATAATTTTGCGTCTTATATTCTGACTAAGCGTACTGTGGATTTGTTTTTAAATGAGTTAATGTTCATGTTTATAGAATATGGTGATGGTGTTGATAGCCTAGTAAGTCGTGTGTACGGTGATGATGGTGTTAGTTTTCCATGTAACTATCTATATAGGAAAAAATTGTTTAGAGAATTTTCTGTTCCTTGTGAACCTGTAGCAGATTTTAGTGATTATGTAGATGACCATGAAGGAGTAACAACTACTTTTGTGTGTGATGGTAGTGATATTGATCAATTGAGAGCCAAGTTAGAAGAATGTGAGCAAGTAAGATCTTCTATATTCGCACAGATAAGAAAAGTTGCTGAAGATTTAAAAGGGATGAGAGTATATATGGAGTGCAAATATTTAGGAATGGAGGAATTTGAGTCCGATTTGAATATTAATGGTAAGGTATTTGCTTCCGATCCAAATCTTAAGAGACTATTATTTGAATTAATAAGGGACTACAAGGGTTGTTTTTGTAACATCAAATCAAACACTAGTAAGCTGATACCATTATCTAGTTGTGATGCAGGAATGGTAAAAATTAATCCTATGCTCTTGTCGAATAATGATGTAAAAGATGCGAAAATTTTTAGTGAAAGATTAAGAAAGTTAAGCAAGATTTTAATGGATAGAATAAAGGAAAAACTAGAAGTATTGACGCGTAAGTGCGGTGCTCTAGAACAAAGTAGCGAGTTAAAGGATTTTGTAGATCAATTGCGAAAGGTAGTGGATTATGAAAATTGTGTTTCACAGATGGTTAAATGTTTTGAAATATGTGAAATTAGTTGTGAACTAATGATAAACTTAAATAATTGTACTACGCAGATTGAAAATCTTCGGTCCAAACTGTTTGATAAGGTGAGTACTAGTACTAGTGTTTGTAATGTTCAAGGAAGTCCTCAGTGTAGAGATGCATAATAAAATATAGTGGTGTTGCCTTTCTGCTATGGTTAGTTAGTATATTGACTATGGTTTTTTGTCCTGCAAGTTGTGGAATTTGATCTGGTAGTTTAGTTAATGTTAGCATAGAAAAAAATTCTATTTTTTATTGTTGGGCACTGTTCTTTTTAATTGTTATTAATTACTATAACTGATCTTTTAACTAACATTTATTGTTTTTTTGTGAATATATAGTATATTTGCTAGAGTAATTAATATATTTATACAATAATTTATGAAACACAATAAAAGAGCAGTCAGTGGTATAGCATTAGTTTTATTAGTTAACTATGGATTAATAGTGTTAGTATTGTGTGTTGGCAAAATTTTAGAGTTGAATTTGGGTAATGTTGTAAAAATTATAATACCTTTTGTGTTCCTATCTATATGTGTAGTGTTGCTACTTTCAGGTAAATTTAGTAAGTGTAAGGATGTTGTGAAAAATCCTGAGTTTAGCAGCTTTTTAAAGCAAGCTATATCCGATCTCAAATCACTTGGTGATGGGCTCTTTGACGTGGGAGATGGTACAGGCGTATCTTCCGAGTCTGTATCTAATTCTCATGCACAAGTTGAGTCCGGAGGGCCTATTTTTTTCTTTCCGGAATTTAAAAGTTATTTTGATAGCTTGTTAAATAAAGCGATTAACTGCGGTGTGTTTTCAGGTAGTAATGGTACAATACTTGTGAGTGATGATAGACTGAAAGAAAAGTTAAGCAAAGAAGATATACTATTGATGACGTTGACAGCACAGTTAATCATAAATAATCCGATGCTCAGCGTTACATATTCTAAGTCAATGATTATCTTTATTACACGTTTATCTAGTTTATTTCAAATTTCTGTAGAAGATTATTCAAAAATAGAATGTGAGAACGCAATAAAAAAAATAGAAAAGTTATTAAGTGAGAGAGTTTATGTTAGTGATAACTGGAAGCAATTAAGTAGTAAGTTATCAAAATCACTTAATGTTATTTTCGAGGACAATAAAATTTTATTGTATAAGACTGATGTTTTGTATGATGGTGATGTAGATTGTTCTGAAAAAGAAAAAATTTTAAGAGGCTTGTTAAAAATTGCTAATTTAAAATATTATTTTGTAAGTGATCTTGATGAAGCAGAAGCAATGAGTACAAGCATCAAAACAGTAGATGATATAATAGAAAACTGTAAAAAAAGAGGATATTGGTATTGCTGCGATAATTGCTAAACTGAATGAAGAAAAGTTTGATGTAGTTGATATAGAAGGGAAATCTGTTATTAAAATAGAAAATGGTTGTAGTGTCGCGGTTGCGCAGCCTAATATTCTTCATCAATTAAAGGCTAAACTAGAAAAAATCATATGTTACAAGAATAAGGTATTAAAAAGAATAGAAGATTATAAGTGTGAGATTCTAAACTCTGAAAGATATTTTTATGAAAAATTAAAAGCACAACGACATGTTATCAATAATCTGCTGAGAGAAAATGTAGTTATTGACTTAGACTTGAAAATCCTGCTACAAGACTTACGCAGCTTGAACAAAGATTATTGTGATAGTTGGGAAAAGTCTAGTAGGCGTTTTATAGAAAACGTAGAAGAAGATGTGAAATATGTAACTGATAGGTCTTATGGGTTTTCTAAACAATGTTACGCTCAGCTTAAAACAACTAGTTTGATAGATCAAAAATTAGATGTCCCAGTTTTGGATATGAAAGGAATTTGTGATGAATTGGCAATTCTGGTTGTTAGTCTAGAGAGAAAAAAAGGTTGTACACAAAATGTGGACCAAGTAAGAAAATGCATTGCATATTTCAATAAGGTTAATTTACACAGTAATACTTTAAAAACTTTGTATAAGTCTCAGAGAGCTAACGTTTTAGAGTTAAGTGATTGTATATTGAAGGAACAAGCTGTTCGAGCTAAGATGCAAGAAATGTGTTATGTACCTACTGATGTTTGTGTTCAACATGCAAACAAATGTATATTAATGTGATAGTTGTTTCTAAATAACAAGTTGTTACTTCGTGCTATTCATATCGCTGTAGTTCAATGAGTGTACATGCTTCTGTTAACTAAGGTACGTAAGGTGACATTTGTATGTATATGATGCATGTATTATATAAAAAATAATCTAAATTGTGCGGTTGTATAACAAAATATATTAATTGTTAAAACAATGTTATTTATATTTTTATAAATATGTGTTATTAGTATTATGTGTATGTTTTTTTATATTCAATATGAACAGAAAATTAATATGTGGCATAGCAATAGGTGTTCTAGTTAGCTATATGTCGGTGTCGTTGATATTATATGCAACGAAGGTTGTTAAGTTGGATGGTATTAATGTTGCGTGTACGGTAGTACCTTTTATATTGTTGGTTATATGTGCTGTGTTACTACTTTCATGTAAATCTAGCAAGTATCATCAAAAACTGAAAGAGGATAGTCCGGTAGCTAAATCAGAGGCTGATCTAGAAACTGAGTTAAAAGCTAATATAGAAGCTAAGTTAGAAGAATTTAAGAAGGTAAAGCCTGAAGTATTGGAAGAAATGGAAAAAATTGCTGAATGTTGTGAAGAAATAAGAACATATATGGAGAATAAAGAGGCGGAAATGGAGGAACTTAGGCGAGAGGTGTACAGTAATGACCTTATATTTCCTTGTGTTCAGGGTTTCAAACTGCTTTTGGTAAAAGGTGTGATGGAACCTTACATACGATGTTCTAGGAGAATCAAATTAGGTAGTAGTGTGTTGGGGCAGTCCATGTCTTCATTGAATGTGGCGTTATATAGTAAAGAACTTGGCCAGGTGTCTGTCAGTGATGAGGTTAACGCAGGTCACATAAAAGAAAAATTAGAAGAGGTATCACGTGGGTATTGTGCTCTAGAAGAACATGGTGAACCATGGCGTTTTATGCGTAGGTTGGTAAGAGTGTTAGATTGTGAAGGTCTTGCTTTACGCGAAACTGAATACCTCAGGATGTGTAAATTAGGTAAGGAAAAAATAGAAGAACTCGGTAGTTATGTTCATGGTGAAATGTCTGATGTGACGACAGGTAATGTTGGACACTGTTCTTGTTCAAGGTAGTTCTCGGTGTAGAATGTTATGTATTAATAAGTCCTGGTTCAATTGTAAAGTTTGTTAGTGTTGTGTTTTTGTTATTCACGCTACTCCATGTTCAATTGGCCTGTTGACGAGTGTCTATTTGAGAACATTAATTTATTTCTTAGTATATTATATATTGTTAGGAATCTATTATTATAGAATAGTTAACACTGCAGCTGTGGGATTTGGCCTACTAATTTACTAATATTGGATCTATTTTATTAAAGGTGATAGTGTTGTATGTACTATTTTTATTGTTATTCACTAACGTAACCGACTGATAAGCTAATATTTATTATTTTTTATGAAGTTATATAGTATAATTAGTAAAATAATTAATATATAATGTAAAAATGAAACATAATAGAAAAAAAGTAGTAAATCGAATAGTACAAGGTTTAACAGTGAGCTATGCGGCAGCGGTGTTGATATTATATGCAACAAAAGCTGTCAAATTGAATAATAGTAATATTATAAAGACCATGGTGCCTTTTGTATTTCTGGTTATATGTGTCATATTATTATTTTCAGGTAAATTTGATGAATATCTTAAAGCAGGAGAAGATAATGTGCACATGGGTAGTTGTGAATGTATTAAAAAAGAACCAGTAGAAGTTTTTAAGCAATATTTAGGAAAAGGCGTTGAGGAATCAACTATTAATCAACAAAATCAATTATCTCGTGAAGATAAATTAGGTAGTGATTCTGAAGGAACTCAAATGGAGGTTATAGAAAAGTCATCTCCGCATACAGATGTTACTAAAATAATTGAAAAATCAGTGACTCAATGTGAGGCCAGTGTTCAACAAAATCAATTATCTTATGAGGATAAATTAGGTAGTGATTCCGAAGAAACTCAAATAGAGGTTATAGGAAAGTCATCTTTACATCCAGGTGTTTCTGAAGTGACTGTAATGCCAGTAGCTCAAGATGAAACTAGGATGCCTCGATTGTTGAAGGAAATTAATACTAGAATAAGTAATAATACTAAGGCATTGTCAATGTATAAGGATAGAGTGATTAAAGCATTAGGCAAGCAAGCAGTTATTCTTGGTAAAATAAAGGAAAAAATGGGTAAATCTGATTATCATAAATGTGTGAAAGAACAAATTATGCTTCTAGAAAGATGCTTGGAAGATTATGCTGAGTGTTTTAGGTCATGTATTGAGTTAACACAAAAATACATGGGATATGAAGCATACACAATTAGAGAGTATTCTTATAAGAAGTGTTATGATGTATCTAGCATTTATAACCACATGTATAAGAACATATGGGAGGGAGAAGAACTATTTATCGTATTAGAACAAAGAGAAGAAATTAAGCAAGCAATTGAAAAACAAATTGTGCATGAACTATCAGGAGAAGAAAGTGCTCTGAAAGAATTTCAAGATTATATGAAGCGTAATTATAAAATAAGAACCTTCTTAAATGTTTTGTGCGCAAAGCTTATAGAATACAGTATTGATATTGATGATTTGATGCATAATGTGTGTGCTAAAAAAGAACATCGATCCTAAATTAAGTCAGCGGTATCAAAGAAGAAAGGAAGAAATATTTGAGAAACTTATAATGGAAAAAGTTCCTGAGCAACTGAGAGCACATTCTCGTGGTGACATATCATATCAAACAGATAATACTGTAAAACCTGTGATATGTAGGACAACAAATAATGCCCAACTACAAGTAAGACCTGACAGTAGGTATAAAAAAGTACACACCCAGAGAAAACAGTCTGCGCTCCTAAATTATCGGCTAGCTAGCTAGTGAAGGGGCAAAAACAGTTGTAAAAGCAACTGTTCAAACTCACAAATAGCCAAGCAACAGTCCTCATTATAAAAGCTGAATCAGATGTGTCTAGGAAGTTTCATTTATTGTAGAAAATAAAACATGGTAATGTGATATCTCAGACATCAAAGATGTATTAAAGAGATTGTAGGATTAATAATAGTTAAATTATTAATTCTTTTGGTTTAAATTTCATTAGTTTTTAACTAGATATATTGTAATATTAATTAATCGATACATGTGTAGTTAAGTATGAGATACAACAAGAAATTAATGAATAACATCATAGTAGGTATAGCAGTAAGCTATGTATTGATGGTATTGGTTCTATATGCTGCTAAAGTTATCAAATACAATGTTGTTAATATAGTAAAAATCGCCCTGCCTGTTTTTATATTGCTATGTATAGGTGGTATAGTATCTCTTGTATATGAACTTAAAAAATATACTCAATATGAAAAGACTAGGTGTATTGCTGTAGAGGACCGATGTGAGAAACAGTTTTCCGAAAACAGTGAAAAATTTGAACAAACAAGTAGTGATTCTACAAAAACTGAAGAATCAAAAGAATATGTACAGCCAAGTGAAAGTGTAGTAGGTGATGTGCTACCAAGTAGTGATTCTACAAAAGCTGAAGAATTAGAAAAATCTGTACAGCTAAGTAAAAGTGTAGCAGACGGTGTGCCACAAGATGATGATCCTCTTTATAAGTGTAAGGAGGACATATTAAAGTTGATAGAAGAATATCATACAAAGCTCGAAGAAATGCAGATTCGGATTGATAAATCTCTGTTATATAGGGAAGGAATTGTTGATAAATTACTCGAAGAAATGCGGTTGAGTGTTGTTACTGGTGATATCATAGCATCGTTTAATGGAATGTATAATTCAACAAAAGCGTGTGAAACACTTATGAAAGAATATTATGTTTCAGTAGGCAAATATTTAAGATATAAAGATAACTTTACCGCTGGTGTAGTAAATGATCGCAAAACTCTTGATGCTCTGAAAAATGAAAGCTCGAAACTAAATACTGATATTAAGGTACAATTAGAAGTATTGAAACATGGTTATGTAGGGATAGATTTTGCTATTTCAAGTTTAGAAAATGAGAAAATTTGTGAATTATATAATGAGTATAAAGACTGTGTTTATAAAATACGTACATGTAATGTTGTACTTGAAACCCTGTTATGTACATCATACTATATGAAAGAAAAGTTGTATGAAAAATATGGTGTGGATGAGGAAACTAAACCTAATCTTGCTGGGCACCAGGAAAAAGTAGAAGTTGAAAAAGGTTTGACTGTGGGTGATCATGAAATTTCTACTGTTTTTAATCAAGACCGTATATGTAGGAGTTGATGATTAATTGTCTTTAGTTGTGTTGTAACATTTTGTACTTCTGTCACTATTATTAAATTTCAAAAGTTCCTTATACAGTTTATTAGAAAGTTAATAAGTAGTGTTGTGATAGTTTTAGTAGATATTTATATATTAGTGATGTTGTATTGCACGTTGCTACCGAGATTCTGATACGTCTGAGTATACAATTTGGTATGTACATTTAAAATGTAACAAAAAATTGGTAAGTGCTGTTGTATTGGTAATCTATGCATTAACAACGCTAATATTGCATGTTTTAGAAGTTATTGAGTTGCGTAATATTGAAGTATTACCTTTTATGTTATTGTGTTGTATGTTTAATAGGTATGCTGAAAATGAAAGTAGATCAAACAATGAACTGGGAAAAGCCTTGAAAAGATTCGCTACTGTGTGAACTTGAGAGCTATGTGAGTAAATTAGAGATACGGCACGATAATATCTGTGAAATGTTAAAACATCAAAAAAATGTTCTTAGTCAGTTGTAAATGTTAGTACGACTATATTGTAATAAATCTAATCTAGAAATTTTTCTATTTATGCAACACTGTAACGAGGGGTATGTGATGCGTTGTAGAAATTATGTTAAATGTTTTAAATATCTCTTTGAGATTGATATTGAATATCTCAGTTGACATGTGATGGATAAAGATGCATTTGATAGGATACGTGAATTGCACATACATCAAGAAAGGTATTTATGTGGTATAATTGATAGATATAGAAAAACATTAAAAAAAGTATAGGAAAAGTTCGATTATTGATACTTTATATAGAGAATATAAGTTGTTGTGTGAATACATGTGAGACGGTAAAGAATGGTGTGTAAATTTTAAACGTTGTGCAGATGGAATACTGGATTGTGTACAAAAAGAAAAGGATGTTAGAGATAAGATAGAGGAATGTGAAACAAAAGGAAAATCAAAATTATCTGTTACTAATATGGTTGAAAATTATTATCTATAACTAACTTACCTATTTAAATATAAATAGAACTGATCTGATAGTCTATCTGGATATTTAAAATGAAAAAGTTTCTATTGTATGGAGTTAGTTGAAACTTTTTTATCTTTAAAATTTAATAAATCCATTGAACTATAATTTGTGTGGTTCAGCATTATTAAATAATCTCTTGGTGATTTTCTTAAAAAAACTAATTTATAAATTAAGTTTAATTTATTTTTATGAAACTTATAATATATAAAATAATGCCAATTAACAATTTTTAATTTTATGAAAAAAAGCATAGTAAAAGGAATAGCAGTAAGTTTAGTATTGTGTTATGTGCCAGCGGTGTTGGTATTATACTTTATAAAGTTTATAGGACTAGATTTTAGCAATATTAAGGATATTGCAAAGATTGTAGCGCCTTTTGCAGTACTACTTATAGGTGCCGCATTATTACTTTCAGGTAAACTTGATAGGTATATTGAAAAAGATGTGGGAACAAATCCTGAATTTGATAAACTTTTAGAGAAAATTATGTCTGATCTTGAATCACTTGTTAATGAACCAGTGGGTCAAGATAATTTCAAAGATACAGTTGAGTCTATAAGTGAATCTCATGAAGAAATTAGGAATACAGGGCCTGTTTTTTTCTTTTCAGAATTTAGGGCTTATTTTGATTCATTATTAGATTATGTAATGAGATGTAAAGCATTTAGAACGAGTGAAGGTGAGTTAGTTATAGATAAAAATAAATTAAGAAGGTTGGGTCTAGAAACTCCTCTAATGTCAGTGTTATCTGCACAATTAATAATTAAGAATCCTATGCTAAGTATCTTATATCCGGAAGATAAGATTTCTTATATTAAAGCTTTATCTCAGATTTCTATAGAATCTTACTCGGGAAAAGAACGTAAAAATGCAGCTAAAGGGATAAAAGAATGTTTGAATGCAGAAGTTTACGGTTGTACTAGTTACAGTCAATTAAGTGATAAGATATCTAGGATGAGTGATGATATGATCAAAAAAAGAGAATTTATTAAATGGAATAAGTATTAGTGCATTGAAGAGTATGAATTCTTCTAAAAGAGAAGTGCTGTTAATCAAGTTATTAACAATTTCCAGGCTAAAATACTATTGTATAATTTCTAGTGATGTAATGTCGGCCATTGCCAATGCGGACCGTACAATATGTCAATGTGGGAAAGATCATGATCTTTCTAATGAGATCACTAAATTGATATGTGGTGAATGTTGTTTCTTTAGTATTACAGGCGACATTGTTATTTTTGAGATGCGAGAAGGTCGTGTTATTAAAGCAGAACAACCAAAAGCTTCAGTAGATCCAATAGGTGCTCTTACTTCTTCACAAGAAAAAGGACAAGCAGCAGCTTCACTAGTGTGATAATTGTGTCAACGGGTATGAGCAATTAAGTTTGTTATGTTGTTTTCTGTTATACAAGTAGTAATTATATCTATTGTGGCTGATTGTATATGTATATGCTGTAATAGGTATGGAATTCAATCCGCCAATTTAGTTATGTGTTAGAATAAGTAGAATTTCTTTTGAAAGCTAATAAATCCATTAATTATGGTTTGTATAGTCTTTATTGATTTTTTCAATAAGTATAATTAATTTATAAATTAATATTTTATTTATTTTTATACAAATATATAGTACACTTAATAGATGTTAATTGGTAGTCTTTGGTTTCATGAAAAAAAGTATAGTAAAAGGAGTAGCAGTAAGTTTAGTGTTGTGTTATGTACCAGCGGTGTTGGTATTGTACTTTACAAAGTTTATAGAACTAGATTTTAACAATATTAAGGATATTGTAAAGATTGTGGCGCCTTTTTGCAGTGCTACTTATAGATGCTGCATTATTGCTTTCAGGTAAACTTGATAAGTATATTGAAAAGGATGTGGGAACAAATCCTGAATTTGATAAACTTTTAGAGAAAATTATGTCTGATCTTGAATCACTTGTTAATGAACCAGTGGGTCAAGATAATTTCAAAGATACAGTTGAGTCTATAAGTGAATCTCATGAAGAAATTAAGAGTAGAGGATCAGTTTTTTTATTTCCAGAATTTAAGAGTTATTTTGATTCATTATTAGATCGTATGATTAGAGCCAAGGTACTCAAAATGAGTGAAGGTAAGTTAGTTACATCTAATAATAAATTACGAAGGTTGAATCAGAGAATTCTTGCAGTAGTAGTGTTATCAGCACAATTAATGATGAAGAATCCTATGCTAAGTGTCTTGTATCCTGAAGATAAGATTCCTTATATTAGAGCTTTATCTCAGATTTCTGTAGGACATTGTGAAGAAACAGAACTTCAAGATGCAGTTAAAAAAAATAGAACAATGTTTGATCGAAGAAGTTTATGGTTGTACTAGTTACAGTCAATTAAATGATAAAATATCTAGCATGAGTCATGATATGATCAAAAAAGAGAATTTATTAAATGGAATAAGTACTAGTGCATTGAAGAGTATGAGTCGTTCTAAAAGAGAAGGAGTATTAATCAAATTATTAATAATTTCCAGGTTAAAATACTATTGTATAACCAATAGTGAGGTAATATTAGCCATTAGTAATGCGGATCGTACAATAGTTGAATGTGGGAAAGATGATGATCTCGCTAGTGACTTGGAAAAACCCATGCGTATTGGATATGATTACTTTAGGATTAAAGGTGACACTGTTATTTTTGAGATGCGAGAAGGTAGTATTGTTAAAGTAAAACAACCAAATATGATAAGTACTGCTGGTACTATTTCTCCTGCTTCACGAGGAGGAGAAGGAGGAACTGCTCTACAAGCGTGATAATTGTGTCAACAGTATTGTGGAGCAATTAAGTTTGTTGTATTGCTGTTATACAAGTACCAATTATGTGTATTGTGGCTGATTGTATATGTTATATATGCTGTAGTAAGTGTGGATTTAATGCACCAATTTAACTATGTGTTAGGATAAAGAGAATTTCTTTTGAAATCTAATAAGCCAATTAATTATGGTTTGTATAGTCTCTATTGATTTTTTAATAAGTAAATTAATTCATAAATTAAACTTAATTTATTTTTATACAATGTATAGTATATTAGTTAATATTAATTAATAATTTTTAATTTTATGAAAAAAAACATAGTAAAAGGAATAGCGGTAAGTTTGGTATTGGGTTATGTATCTGCGGTATCGACATTATACTTTACAAAGTTTATAGTACTAGATTTTAACAATGTTAAGGATATTGCAAAGATTGTAGCACCTTTTGCAGTACCACTTATAGGTGCTGCATTATTACTTTCAGGTAAACTTGATAAGTATATTGGAGGAGAAAAAAATATCGGGGTAGATCGTGTAAACTATAAGTTTGCTTGTAATAAATTTAATGAACTTTCGAAGAAGATTCTGTCTGATCTTAAATCACTTGCTAATGAACCAGTTGGTCAAGAGAGTTTTAAAGATACAGTTGAGTCTACAAGTGAATCTAGTGAAGAAATTCAGAGTACAAGACCTGTTTTTTTCTTTTCAAAATTTAGGGGTTATTTTGATTCATTACTATATTATGCAGAGGACAGTGAAGTATTAAAAACAAGTGAAGGTAAATTAGTTGTAAATGAGTATAGATTAAGAGCTATGATTCCTAATCCGACAGCGATAATTATGGTATTATCAGCACAATTAATGATGAAGAATCCTATGCTAAGTATCATGTATCCTAAAGATAAGATTTCTTATATTAGAGCTTTATCTCAGATTTCTGTAGAACATTACTCAGAAAAAGACCGTCAAGATGCAGCTAAAGAGATAGAAGAACTTTTGAATACAGAAGTTTATTGTTGTACTAATTACATCCAATTGTATCGTCAATTGCTTACTGCACAGTATAATGTTATACAGGCATTTAAGTCATCAGACAAAGTGAGTGCTGTTGAATTGAGGAGAATGAGTCCCTCTGAGAGAAGAGACGTGTTAATAGTGTTATTATTGATTTCCAGATTAAAATATTATGTGACTTCTGAAGATGCAGCGTCACACATTAATAATGCGGATAGTATACTAGGTGAATATATTATAAAAGATCCTATTGGTGATGATGTGAAGAAGTTTATGTTTAAATGTGCTGCTTTTAAGATTAAAGATGAAGATAGCCATGTTATTTTTAAGGTGCAAGAAGGTCGTATTATTAAAGTAGGACAACCAGGTCGACTAAGTGTTGAAAGTACTCCTTCTACTGCTTTACAAGAAAAAGGAGTAGCAGCTGCTTTACCAGCGTAATAATTATGTCACGGGTATGAGCAATTAAGTTTGTTATGTTGTATTGTGTTATACAGGTAGTAATTAATAACATTGAGATGAAATGTCTGTTGTGGCTAGTGGTATGCATTACACACGCTATAATAGACATAACGCTCAACCCACTGGTTTAGTTATATATCAAAATAGAAAGGATTTCTTTTAAATGTCAGTAAATCCATCTCTATTAATTTTTTTAGTTAATTTATAAATTAAACTTAATTTATTTTTATACAATGTATAGTATATTAGTTAATATCAATTAATAATTTTTAATTTTATGAAAAAAAGCATAGTAAAAGGAATAGCGGTAAGTTTGGTATTGGGTTATGTGTCTGCGGTATCGGCATTATACTTTACAAAGTTTATAGAACTAGATTTTAACAATGTTAAGGATATTGCAAAGATTGTAGCGCCTTTTGCAATACTATTTATATGTGCTGCATTACTACTTTCAGGTAAATTTGATAGGTATATTGAAAAAGATGCGAGAACGAATCCTGAATTTGATGAACTTTTAGAGAAAATTATGTCTGATCTTGAATCACTTGTTAATGAACCAGTGGGTCAAGATAATTTCAAAGATGCGGTTGAGTCTATAAGTGAATCTCATGAAAAAATTAAGAATACGGGACCTGTTTTTTTATTTTCAGGTTTTGAATCTTATTTTAGTATGTTATTGAGTTATGCTGTGAGAAATGGAATATTCAAAACATCTAAAGATAAAGTGGTTGTATGTGATGATTATGAATTAAGAAATTCACATCCAATAGTCTTCCTAAGAGCGGTGTTATTTGCACAATTAGTGATGAAGAATCCTATGCTAGGTATCTTGTGTCCAGGAGATAAGATTCCTTATATCGTAGCCTTATCTCAGATTTCTGTAGAACATTACTCAGAAAAAGACCGTCAAGATGCATTTAGAGTGATAGAAACATTGTTGGAAGAAAGAGTTTATGGTTGTGCTAGTTACAATGAATTACATGATCACCTATCTGCTCAGGATTTTGTTACGGATGAAAGAAGTGAGTCATTAAGTAAACTAAGTGTTAGTGAATTGAATGCGATGGAGCCTTCTAGACGAGAAGAAGAGTTAAGGAACTTATTAAGAATTTCTAGATTAGGTTACTGTTCTGCAACTTCTGATAGATTAAGTGCAGACATTGAAAATGCGAATCATATAATAGATCAATGTATTAAAGATCCTGGTCTTGTTGGTGAGATTGGTAAATTGTATGGTGACCGTTATTTTTTTGAGGTTGGAGATGACATTACTATTTTTAAGATGCGCAAAGGTCGTGTTATTAAAGCGGAACAACCAAAAGCTTCAGTAAATCCAACAGGTGCTCCTAGTCCTTCAGAAGAAAAAGGACCAGCAGCTGCTTCACTAGCGTGATAATTGTGTCAACGGGTATGAGCAATTAAGTTTGTTATGTTGTATTGTGTTATACAGGTAGTAATTAATAGCATTGAGATGAAATGTCTGTTGTGGCTAGTGGTATGCATTACACACGCTATAATAGACATAACGCTCAACCCACTGGTTTAGTTATATATCAAAATAGAAAGGATTTCTTTTAAGTGTTAGTAAATCCATCTCTATCAATTTTTTTAGTTAATTTATAAATTAAACTTACTTTGTTTTTACAAAATTATTATAGTATATTAGTTAATATCAATTAATAATTTTTAATTTTATGAAAAAAAGCATAGTAAAAGGAATAGCGGTAAGTTTGGTATTGGGTTATGTGTCTGCGGTATCGGCATTATACTTTACAAAGTTTATAGAACTAGATTTTAACAATGTTAAGGATATTGCAAAGATTGTAGCGCCTTTTGCAATACTATTTATATGTGCTGCATTATTACTTTCAGGTAAACTTGATAAGTATATTGAAAAAGATGTGGGAACAAATCCTGCATTTGATGAACTTTTAAAGAAAATTATGTCTGATCTTGAATCACTTGTTAGTGAACCAGTTGGTAAAGGTAATTTCAAAGATGCGGTTGAGTCTATAAGTGAATCTCATGAAAAAATTAAGAATACGGGGCCTGTTTTTTTCTTTTCAAGTTTTGAATCTTATTTTAGTATGTTATTGAGTTATGCTGTGAGAAATGGAATATTCAAAACATCTAAAGATAAAGTGGTTGTATGTGATGATTATGAATTAAGAAATTCACATCCAATAGTCTTCCTAAGAGCGGTGTTATTTGCACAATTAGTGATGAAGAATCCTATGCTAGGTATCTTGTATCCAGAAGATAAGATTCCTTATATCGTAGCCTTATCTCAGATTTCTGTAGAACATTACTCAGAAAAAGACCGTCAAGATACGGCTAGAAAGATAAAAACATTGTTGGAAGAAAGAGTTTATGGTTGTGCTAGTTACAGTGAATTACATAATCAACTATCTGCTCGGGATTTTGTTACGGATGAAAGAGGTAAGTCATTAAGTAAACCAAGTGTTAGTGAATTGAATGCGATGGAGCCTTCTAGACGAGAAGCAGAGTTAAATAACTTATTAAGAATTTCTAGGTTAAAGTACTGTTGTGCAATTTCTGATAGATCAATTGCGGACATTAACGATGCGGATCGTATAATAGGTGAATGTATTAAAGATCCTGATCTTGCTCATGAGATTGATGAATTGCAGTGTTATTCTTTTGAGGTTGGAGATGACATTACTATTTTTAAGATGCGCAAAGGTCGTGTTATTAAAGCAGAACAACCAAAAGCTTCAGTAAATCCAACAGGTGCTCCTAGTCCTTCAGAAGAAAAAGGACCAGCAGCTGCTTCACTAGCGTGATAATTGTGTCAACGGGTATGAGCAATTAAGTTTGTTATGTTGTATTGTGTTATACAGGTAGTAATTAATAACATTGAGATGAAATGTCTGTTGTGGCTAGTGGTATGCATTACACACGCTATAATAGACATAACGCTCAACCCACTGGTTTAGTTATATATCAAAATAGAAAGGATTTCTTTTAAGTGTTAGTAAATCCATCTCTATCAATTTTTTTAGTTAATTTATAAATTAAACTTACTTTGCTTTTACAAAATTATTATATTATATTAGTTAATATCAATTAATAATTTTTAATTTTATGAAAAAAAGCATAGTAAAAGGAATAGCGGTAAGTTTGGTATTGGGTTATGTGTCTGCGGTATCGGCATTATACTTTACAAAGTTTATAGAACTAGATTTTAACAATGTTAAGGATATTGCAAAGATTGTAGCGCCTTTTGCAATACTATTTATAGGTGCTGCATTACTACTTTCAGGTAAATTTGATAGGTATATTGAAAAAGATGCGAGAACAAATCATGAATTTGATGAACTTTTTAGAGAAAATTATGTCTGATCTTGAATCACTTGTTAATGAACCAGTGGGTCAAGATAATTTCAAAGATGCGGTTGAGTCTATAAGTGAATCTCATGAAAAAATTAAGAATACGGGACCTGTTTTTTTTCTTTTCAAGTTTTGAGGCTTGTTTCAGTATGTTGTTAGATTGTGTGACGAGAATTGGAGCATTAAAAACATCTAAAGATGAAGTGGTTGTGTGCGATGATACTGAATTAGGAAATTTAAGTCAAGCAGATTTTCTAAAAGCAGTGTTATCTGCACAATTAGTGGTGAAGAATCCTATGCTAGGTATCTTGTACCCCGAAGATAAGATTCCTTATATTGAAGCTTTATCTCAGATTTCTGTAGGACGTTACTCAGAAGAAGAACGTCAAAATGTAGCTGGAATGATAAAAACATTGTTGAAAAAAAGAGTTTATGGTTGTGCTAGTTACAGTGAATTACGTAATCAACTATCTGCTCGGGATTTTGTTACGGATGAAAGAGGTAAGTCATTAAGTAAACCAAGTGTTAGTGAATTGAATGCGATGGAGCCTTCTAGACGAGAAGCAGAGTTAAATAACTTATTAAGAATTTCTAGGTTAAAGTACTGTTGTGCAATTTCTGATAGATCAATTGCGGACATTAACGATGCGGATCGTATAATAGGTGAATGTATTAAAGATCCTGATCTTGCTGATGAGATTGCTAGATTGCAGCATGGTAAACATTATTTTTTTGATGTTAGAGATGACATTACTATTTTTAAGATGCAAAAAGGTCGTATTATTAAAGTAGGACAACCAAGTCGACTAAGTGGTGAAAGTACTCCTTCCACTGCTTCACAGGGAAAAAGGGGGGCAGCTGCTTCACTAGCGTGATAATTGTGTCAACTGGTGTAAGCAATTAAGTTTGTTATGTTGTATTGTATTGCTGTTATACAGGTGGTAGTTGATAACATTGATGAAATGTCTGTTGTGGCCAGTGGTATGCGTTACACATGCTGTAATAGACATAAAATTTAATCCGCTAATTCAGTTATATTAAAATAAGAGCTAATAAATCTCCTAAATTATAATTTGTATGGTTTAGTATTATGAGTAGTCATTTTCTAATAATTTTTTTAATAAAATAAATAATTTATAAATTATATTTAATTTATTTTTTTATAAAATGTGTAGTATATTAGTTAATATCAATTAATAATTTTTAATTTTATGAGAAAAAATATAGTAAAAAGGGATAGCGGTAAGTTTAGTATTGGGTTATGTGTCAACAATGTTGGTATTATACTTCACAAAGGTTATAAGGCTAGATTTTAGTAATATTATAGATATTGCGAAAGTTGTAGCACCTTTTGTAGTACTACTTGTAGGTGCTACATTATTGCTTTCATGTAAACTTGGTAAATCTGCTGAAGAAAATGTTAGAAAAAGTGGTGAAATAGCTCCTGAACTTCTTGAACTTTCATCGGAAATTGACTCCGACCTTGAATCAATTGTTAGAGAGCAGTCTGAAGATCATGCGGGTTGTCGGGGTCTTGATGTGCAATTAAGTAAGGATTTCGCTGAAACTCGTGAAGGACTCAAAAAAGGAGGGGCCTGTTTTTCTATTTCAAGGATTTAATAATAATTTTGATTTGTTATTAGGTCAGGCATTAGTGTCACAATCATTAATAATAAGTGAAGATCGAAAAATAAAACTTGATGTGGATAAATTATTACGTCAGTTAGGCACGAAAAAAGTTCTGGAAGTTGTGTTATCAGCGCGATTAATGATGAGAAATCCTATGCTGAGTATCTTATATCCTGATTATATGGTTAGTTGTATTGAAGATTTATCTAAGATTAGTATAGAAAATTCTTCATTAGATGATTGTAGACTTGCAAGTGGAAATATAAGTAAATGCTTAAATGCAAAGGTTTATGGCTTTGACAGTTATGGAAAATTAGTTGATGGTGTGCTCAACTCGGTTAATGCCATTGTTGCAAGTCAAAAGGACATGTTAAGTACAGGAGATGGTGATACGTTGTGCAAAATGCGTGTTTCTGAAAGAGAAAATGCGTTAAGAGAGTTATTATTAGTTCCTAGGTTAGGATTCTATTTTGTGCAGGATGAAGTGGTACGAGCAGCTGTTGAAAATACTCATTTTGTACTAGACTCCTATTGTCAAGTCAATAGTCAAGACGGGACTGTGGATTTGTCAAAGATGATAGATGGTTTAGTTGATAAACTTAGGAGTGGTGCTGTAAGTGATGATTATCCTACTATCATTAATGTTAGTGATTCTTGTTCGGAAGTGAGTGGTGTTCTTCATGCTGCAAAACAATCGCCAAAACCTGCAGCAGGTGTTTTACATGGTGTTACTTCTCAGACTTCTGGGAAATCATCTCTGCAAACTGCGTAAGTATCGCAGGGCGATTAAGGTTTGTTGTATTCTGTTACGCGTTACATTAGTTGATAGCGTTGAGAAATGTTGAGTGTCTGTTGTGGCTTATATACTGTGTATATGTGCCACAATGGGTGTGGAATTTAGTCCTGTAGTTGGACTCAAAATAAAAAGAATTTCTTTTAAAAGCAAGTAAATTCCTTGGGTTATAGTTTGTATTGTAGACAGTCTTTTTTAGTGGTTTTTAATAAATGCGACTAACTTATAAGTTGTATTTAATTTATCTTTACAAAATTATAGTATTAATTAATAATTTTCAATTTTATGAACAAGAATATAGTAAAAGGAATAGCAGTAATTTTAGTATTATGTTATGTGTCAACAATATTGACATTACACTTTACAAAAATTATAACATTCAATTTTAGAAATATTATAGATATCACAAATGTTGTATTACCACTTGTATTACTACTTATAGGTGCCGTATTATTACTTTCTGGTAAACTTGATAAGTATATTGAAGAAAAAAAAGTGTTAGTATAAATCCTGAAGTTGATTACCTTTTTTAATGAAGTTAAGTCTGATCTTAAATCACTTACTGAGAGACCATTTGATGAAAAAAGAGTGTGAGCGTTTATCTAGCTCTTTACATGAGAAACATGAAAGGCTTAAATTATTGGAGGGAAAACCTATCCTTTTCCATTCGGTGTTTAAGGGTTGTTTTGATAGTTTTTTAAATAAAGTAATCCATAGTGGTGCATTCAATAATGGCTTAGTGACCTATAGTAAATTGAAGGAAGTACTCACAAAAAAGGAATTGCTTGGTATGGTGTTAATGTCGCAATTAATAGTAAAAAATCCTATGTTAAGCGTATTATATCCTAAAGATATTATCCATTATATTGTAAATTTATCTAAAATTTCTATAAAAGATTACTCAATAGGAGAACGTAGGAATGTAGCTAGAACAATAAATCGATTATTAACAGCAATGGTTTTTGTGGCTACTGATTGGAAGCAATTAAGTAGTTCGATATATAGCGCAATTAATAATGAAGTCGAAAGTAATAGAAGTTTATTAGACGAAAAAAAGAGTGATTCATATTGGGAAAAAGCAGAGCATGATGAGAAAAAACAAGTATTATCAGGACTATTATCGATTTCTCATTTAAGATATTATTTTGTTACTGATCTTGATGAATGTGAAAAAGTAAGGATGGGTATTAAAAAAGCGGACGATATAATAAATGTGTTGAAGAAAAAAGATCCTGGTGTTCTTGATATAGTTGATGATATAGAAAGTAAAGGAGAAGCGTTTAGTGCAATTGAGCTAGCGGAATGCGATTATACCGTTTATGACAGTTGTATTATCATACCAACTTTTGTGCGAACAAGTGTGACAACACGAGATAATACTCGTACTACTCTTCAACGATGAGTGAATTAATAAGACTAAAGGTGACATATGGTATGTCATAGCTATTGATGGTATGACCTTTAATAATTCTCCTGCTGTGATTTATAAGATAGTAGTTGGTTAATGCTGCGAAATATTGAACTACTACACAGTGTGTAAAAATTTAATCTGCTAGTTCCATACAAGGTTAATTGGGATTTTTTTCATCTTTGAAAATCAATAAATTCCTTAAATTATAAAGGACTTATATAAGAATTTAAGGTTATTAATATATATTTTTAATAGTAATTAAAATTGTAAATAATATTTAATTAATTTTTATTAAATATTATAACGTGTATTATAAGTTAATTTGTGTATAATTCTATGAGATATAATAGAAAAGCGATAGTGAATGCAATCTTGATATGTTCAGTATTGAGCTATGTATTGTTGGAGTCAGCACTATATTTTGCAAAAGTTATTAGATTTGATCCAAATAATATTATAAGTATTGCGATAGTTACTGTACCTTTTGTACTTTTGTTGATAGGTGCAGTGGTATTACTTTCTGGTAAACTTGATATGTACATTAACAGGGCTATTATAGGTGACCCTGTATTTAGTAAATTTTCAAAACAACTTTTGTCTGATCTTGAATCACTTGCTAGTAACCCATATGATGTAGATGGTATAAAAGAGTTAAGTGAATCTATACATGAACAACATGAAAAACTCAGGTCAGGAGGGGCACCTATTTTTTTGCTACCCAGCGTTTAAACTTCTTTTTGATGGTGTGTTAAATAGGATCACTCATTATGGTGTATTGTCGAATACTGATGATGGTAATGCAATCCTGTATAAAGACTTATTGGAAGGAAAATTGAGCAGAGCAGATGTTATGTTCCTATATTTAGGAGCGCGATTAATGATAAAAAATCCTATGCTTAGTATTTTATATCCTAGATCAGTAATTGCTTCCATTATGCGTCTATCTGAGGTTTCTCTAGATGGTTACTCAAAAAAAGAACTCATGAACTCAGCTAAAAAAATTGTTGAATTGTTAAATATTGATGTCTGTGGTACTGCCAACTGGAAATGCTTAAGTGATGCATTATTTAGAAGAATTAATGGCGTTATTAAATGTCGTGAAGATTTATTAAATAGAGCAGTATATGATTTATGTTATGAGAATGCAGGGCATGCAGGTGCAGTATACCATTTATCAAGTTTATTATTAGTTTCTCATTTGAAATATTATTTTGTGATTGATCATGATGAAGGAGAAAAAATAAGGACATGTATTAAAAAAGCGTGTGATATGGTAGATGCGTGGCAAAAAATAAATCCTAGTATTGATTGTGTGGTTGAAGACCTTGAACATTCAATGTCTACGTTTCGTCCATTTACTCCAGAACATTACACTTTTCTTTTGCGTGACAATTTTATTATTAAAACATCTCCAGAACCAAGGACTGGTATAAATTCTGTAACCTATGACACTTTTCTTCATCAAGAAGAAAGTAAGTTGCCAACAATGAAGCAGTGAATGTCTTTTTAAGAAGGTGTGTGATATTATTTAGTAAACCAATTAGTAGAAGGTGTTTTTGTGTATTATAAAATCAATAGAAATGTGCTATCAGCAACTTAGCCATATTATTAGTTCAATCTGTGTAATAGTTAACCTTATGTTTTATAAGAGTTATTGAATGGGATCTAGATGACATTAAAAGTATTGTAGTGATTACTGCACGTTTCGTAACATATATGCCAATACTTTATCAACTGGATGGTAACTAGTGAAGTGTGTATGCATTATAATGTTGGGTTTAGTAGGGTAAATATCGTATTCTGTGAGAAGAAATGGTAGAAGTGTGTATGTCATCTTGTATAATTCTGTTACTTTACGTTGCATTTAAGACTAATGGTGGTAGGAGATCAAGTGATTAATTGTTACTTAAATTAAGAAATTATTTGAGTAAGATTAAGGTATCAAGCAATAAAGTACGTTGAAGTTAAAGATAGTAAAAATTTATCAACTTTGATGCGGTTGAGCTGCAGGTAAGCATAAATACATTATGTGCGCATGAATGATTCTGTGATTAATAATAAATCATTAACAGATTCTTCATATTAAAAATTTAAAGTAATATTATACCGTGAACTTCTATACAATATGAATTTGTTATTATGCTACTGTGTAAGTATTGGTTAGTTATATAAATTAGTATGCCATTGTCAATATGCTTGTGAGATGTACTATAAATAAAAATTGGTTATGCTAAACATAATATTTAATTAATTTAACAATACTAACATTTATACTACTAGTAAAAAAAGTATTTTTCAGAATTTCTTTATTTATTAAATATTTAAACTGTGTTTAATTATGTATTTTAATAAATTAGTAAATAAAAGTTGTATTAAGAGTGTCATCAAATAACCTTGTACAGATTGTAGTTAAATATGTTGTGTTTTTTGTAGTATAAATATAAACTTTAGTAAATTTTAACATATTAATAAGTTTTAAGTACTTTTTTCTTATTGAAGTTATATATAACTATTTTATTAATATTTTTCTTGAAATTATGTTTTTTAAGGACATTTTATGAATAAATCTCAATCTATTTATACACTTGGTATACTTTTTGTATTTATGCTAGTATTGCTTTTTCTATCTGCTAAGTATGGAGGCAATACATTATCGCTAAAAAATATTGCTTTAAATGTTGTTTTACTGTTGGTGGTCATTTGTTTGTCTTTTAATATTACGCACTTAGTAGCACATACTAGTAAAGGTGTTGCTGTAGTCTCTCAGAATAAAGAGCTGACTATTAAACGTGATCGACAAGTCATTATATTTATACCGTGTAGTCCACAAGAATTGGAAAAAATAGGTACTAATAATAATATTATAGAGTTGACAGGTTCTAGGTCGGAGGAAGGAGCTTTTGGTTTTGATATAGTGCAAAATTGTGGGTTAATGCCTTCGAGAAGGTTGAGATTACAAAGAAATATTTGTAGTAACCATAGGGTATTATTTTCTGATAGAGATCTTGCATGGATGAATACTTCAGGAATTGCTATAGTGGTGAATGTACATTATGCTACTGTGACAAGAAAATTCATCAGTGAGGTGGGTGTTAAATATCCAGAAATAAGAGATGACAGTAATGCATTTTTAAAATGTGAGTATGTAAAATTTGCAGAAAATACCAAAGATCTTATGTTCTATCTATGTAGTACCAGAACTGTAGTCGTGGATAATATTTTGCCTGAAATAAAAAGTGAAATTGTGTGTGATCGATTATCTGAAAATGAAGTTATCCTAAATATATACGATGTTCTATTATGGGAAGTGTTTAGATCTTTTCCATCTGATAAGTTTACTACTAATGAAGAAAAGAAGTTATGGCTTGATGGAAATGATGGTAGGATTGCTATGTTTCTGTTACGAAATTTTAGTTTACCATCTATAACCGGTTCCAGAGATGTATATCTGCCTAACCCTGAAACTACAAGAACTTTAAATAGTAAACTCGACTGGGTACTGATGAATATGGCAGGTTGTGCAGTGATTGAAAGCGAAGAGATACTTACTAGTGTATTTGGTAGGATAAAAAATGTGTTATGTAACTTGGATTGCAGATTATATTCATATAATTTTCTATATCAAGTTCAAGGTTATTGTATAGATTATCATAGTACGTTATATGACTTAATGTGTAAGGATTTAAGAGATCGTTCATATCAGTGCATTTTTGCACTTGCTTCCTGCAGGGATAGCAGTGATGCTGCTATGACAAATAATTTTATTCATGGCTTATTGCGTTCTGTAAATTGCTGTGATCTTATAGGTGAAGTACAATATGTGTTAGAAAATGGTTGTTTTGATAAAGTAATTGACAGTAGCATGGCTTGCTATGATACTCTGGGTCTTCGTGATATATTGAAGATGTTGTCAATGGATGGCGAGAAACGTTATACTTTTCGAGACTTAGTTAATTGTGCGAGGGAGCACTTGGTCAAAAGATATGTAGTTAATAGTCTATCATTAGTTCCTAGGAGGATTTTATCTACTGAGGTTGGTAAGGTAGAAAGTGTTGTGTTAGTTTCTAAGAAAAATTGCGCGAAAGAAGGTGCAAGTGCAATTATGTTAAATGACATTGTTGAACAATGTAGTTATAGTTACGTTCCATGGTAAGAAGGAGATATTTATCGTTAATAAGGAATTGATATGTTGTTTAGATCTGGGCCTAAAAGTATAGGATCCGCAGTTGAGGGGTTAATATTGAAGAAATGCCAAAAAAGCCATGTTAGTAAAATTGAAATACGTCTTTTTTTAAATTGGAATAACATTGTTGAAGAGGAAATAGCTAAGGTTACAAAACCAAAAAGATTGTTGTTTTTGAATGATACTAATACAGGGATTTTATACGTTGCAGTAAATAGTGGAGGTATGGCAGTTAATATACAGTATGCTATTCCAATAATTATAGAAAAGATTTCTATGTTTTTCGGCTTTAAAGCAGTGCATGCAATAAAGATTCAGCAAAGATTATAGTTTTTGTAACTTGAAATAATTTAAGATTTATTAAAGTGTGATAGGTTTGTCTGTTATGATACTGAAGTGACCCAATAACTCGTATGCTGTGTAGTGTGGATATGTGTAACGTTCGAGTATATAGACTCAAAAATTAAAAATTCTGAGTTTCGTATATGTTTATCGAATTTAAACAATAATATACTTAATTTACTGTGATATAACTTAAAAGATTTGAGTAGTAACTTAATTAATAATATAATTATTATTAATGAGTTTTGTGTTTATCATGACAATTATGTTAATCAATCTTTTTTATTGCGTAGATCATAATGTTGATGTCGCATAGATAGTAGTTTATTTACATAATTAAAAATATATTAAATTATTTATAAGTATTTAATGTATGTGTAACGTGTTTAATAATATGAATTTTTATTGTACTGATTATTAATCTTTTTTTATTTATGACAGGTACTGCCCGTTTTACAAATTTTTTAAAATTGCGTCAGTTATTTTTATTGCTGATGTCAATTGTAGTTTTTGTAGCTGCTCTGACTCGTTATTTTAGATCGAAAGACAGTTTTTTACCTATATTAGTTGTGATTACTTATGTAACTGCTTTACTGGTGTGTAAGTTGGCTATTTTTGTAAAATCTAAAAAAACAAACTTAGCTAAAAAAGAAGAGCTTGGGCATAGAAAGATATCTATATTTTTTTCTTGTATTCATGGTGAGTTAGATAAGATATGTTTAACGAGTGATATTGTGCAATTAAAGTATGATCAAACTCAGATAGATGGTAATCAAGAGGATGGCATTACGTGTTATGTGAAACAAAAGGGCAAGTTTATATTTTCACGAAAATTTAAATTACAACTCAAAAATAGTCATTATAAAATATTCTTAAGAGATCAGAATACCATGATAGTTGACTCTGGTCTTTGTATATTCACTACAGTGGATCCTTCAATACTAGACAAATTAATGACGGAGGAGTATTTATTGAATTCTATTCCGGAAATAGAAGATGGGGTTGTATGGGTACATTATAGCTGTCTTGTAATAGTAAAAGATACGGAAAGCTTAAAGTCTGTTTTAGAGTCAAGAGATATGGTTACTAGTGAGTATAGTAGCTTGCACTTCGCTAGAAATATTTCTGTAACTGTATATGAATCGTTATTAGCATCAATTTTTTTACTCATGTCCAAATGATGAGAAATCTATATATTCGATAATGTGTGATGATAAATCTATATCGGCCAATGAGAGTTTCTGGATTAATACGCATCATGGTCAGGCTGCTGTAAGTTTATTAAGTATGTTTTCTCCTGCAGAAATATTACGTAGGGAGAAAGTACATGAAAATAAGGATGGTAATTTAAATCATAAGATAAAATGTGTTTTGGATTACATCAAGCAGAATAAAATAAATGCCAGTGAATCTACATTTGATTATCTATTAGACTTTATAAAGAAGCAAATGTATGCGGATGATGAGAAAGTGTTTTCATACGGTTTTACGAGTGATGATTACCATTTGATCAAAGATAATGAATTAAGAATAAGTGGTTTAATAAATGAGGACCTTACGTGTAAGTTACATCAATATATTCTTGCTATTGCTTCCTATCAAGATTGTGATAACAATGTTGTTGCAACAAATGAGTTAATTCAAAATTTAATGTTTATGCATAGTGATACTCTCAATATGGTACACGACGTGCTAAAGGGTTGTTTGGATAGAGTAATAGATGGTGAGTTACCTTGTGGAGATATGAATGGTAGTCTACTAAGCACATTATCAATGGATGGTAGTAAAAAGTATACTGGTAGGGAATTGATAAGGCATGCAAGAGAATATTTAGTGAATAGGTATGTGCCTAAAGTTTCAATAATTATGGAAAAAAATGTACCTATAAGAATAGGACATGTAGAGGGTCTAAATTTAGTGTTTTGTGCAGAGGTAGAAGATCAAGTGGCAAGTAATTTATTAGATACTAGTGTTACTACTAATGGTTTAGCAAAGAGTAATGACTAGACGTTTTATGATAACAAAGCGTGTGCTGAGTGATTAATACAAAAGGATATCTCCTTTGATAGTGTTTTCTGGTATGTAAATATGAAATTTATATATATTTAGTAAAAATAGTTTTATTTATTACGCTTTATGTTAAGAAGGTATACAATTGACATCATGCTTAAATCGGTTATGTAGTTATTTTAATATTTATTAATATTAATTGCTTTATATTATAACTAACCGAATCTGTTGTGTTGGGAGAGTATGTGAATATATCTAGGATTACTTTATTATCTGTGTTTATATTTTTTATACTTTTTTGTGGCAACTATATTATATTTCGTTCAGTTGCAAGAGAATGAGTTAAATGTAAAAAATATTGCTTTTGGTATACTACTGTTAATGCTAGTTGTTTTTTTGCGTTGTTCATTTTCTATATTTAATTCTAGGTGATAGGAAGAATATTAAGGTATTTAGAAATAAACTTATTATTAAAAAAGTAAATCACGGTGTTTTCGTAGTATCTCAGGATCAATCTCCTGTTGGAGGATATACAATGTTTACGTTTGTGAATTATGCCTGGAAGGAATGGGATAAAATGAATTGTGTAAATGATAGTATGATTAAATTAGAATATATAAATCATTTCTTAGTGATTTCAGAAACATTGAAACTGCAATTGGATGCGCATTTTAAATGCGAAATATTAGTTGGTGGAGAAAGCCTTGCTGACGTAAGTGATCCATATTTATGTGTCTGGATAGAAGATAGGTTGAAAATAGAAAATGCGATAGGAAAACTCTCTAACTATGTGAGATTATGTGTTAAATCATTTGATGTGGAAAATGGAATCGTGTTATTGATTTGTGATGGTTGTAAAGTAGTGAGAGATGTAGAATGCCTCAAGTTATTTTTATTAGAGCCTTACAAAAATAGTGGATGCAGTAGGTATGAAGTGCTATTGAGAATATTATGTAGTGATTATACAGTTGATCCACAATTTGTATGTCAGAAGGAAAGTGAAGGATTTACAACTAGTAGACAAGGAAGCTTTTGGCTTGGTATGAGTTATGAGCAATTGGCTGTGTATTTATTAAGTATTTGTAATCCTTATGAAATGTTAAATAGAAAGAAGTTGTATCAGAGTGGACAAGGTGATTTTGACGAGCGGATAGAATGTCTACTGAGTTATGTTGAGAGAAATTGTATAACTTTAGATGAATCTAGTTTCTGTAACCTATTAAATTTTGTTAAAGCATGTTTTTTTGGAGTATCAAGGTGAAATACCTTTTTACTCTGTTATAGGGGATGATTATAACTCAAATAATGGTGTGTTTGGGTTAAGTGGTGTGATAAGCAAAGATTTAGAAAAAGGAAATGACATATGCAAGTACATTCTTGCTATTGCATGTTATAATGACGGTAACTCTGATTATGTTAAAACAAATAACTTTATTAAAGATTTATTAATTTTGACAGGACATGGTGCATTAACTAGGAAAGCAAATTACTTAATAATCTGTAGAGATTTTGACAAATATGGTCCACTTTACTCTGAGATACGGAAAAAGAAAGTTGAAGATTTTTATAAAGATATGAAGATGGATTATGTGTTAAAAGAATTATCAATAGATCACGATAAAAAAATATACTAGTGAAGAATTAGTCAAACGCGCAAGAGAGTATCTAGTGATGAGGTACATTCCGCAGATCGGATTGTCCTTAGATGAAAAAAAGACTTTCTCTGTAGAGTTAGGTAATGCATCGAACATCATTTTGATGTCTAAAAAAAATCAGATAGAAGCAAGTGCTACTGGGATAAATAGTGCTGTTAGTACTTGTGCCAGAACAAAATAATGTGATACGAGTACTTTAAACTACTCGTTATAAGATAATGAGCTTTTGTAGCCAATTATAAGGCCGCACTTAATAAAAAATATGCAAAAAATAAATTGTATTGGTTTAACTTATAAAGTTAATTTGTAAATTAAATGGAATTGGATAAATATTATATTATTAACTTTTTGTATTAAAATGCTATATATAACTAGCTTTTTATGTTAGAGTGAGGGTTGCTTATATTAATTAGACGTGATTCATTAAATTTGTTAACTTTTTAAATATAACTTATGAGTGACCTTGTTATTCCGATTATGATACTTCTTGTTATTCTGTTGATTTTAGCAGCAGTGTGTGTCACCGTTTATTTTTTATGTGGTAAGTTTGATGTGGATGCAGTATTTGCTGCTTTAGATACCACATTATATGTTATGATGATTGTTTGTTTGTGTGGTAAAATTAGTGAAAGATTTGCACTTTCAATGATGCACAATGAGTTGATAATTCATGATGAAAAGACAGAAGAATATCTAGTGTTTATACCACTTTCTAGTGAAGAATTGGATATGGTGAATGTTAATGATAGTATTAGTGATTTTAAATATGATCCTAGTTTAGGAGATGGTTGTATACGTATAGTGCATCGTGGTGGATTATTATCATTTTCACGTGTAACAGAGCTTAAACTAAATGATGGTAGTCGTAAGTGTAAATTATTGAGTAGTAGAGAAGTTTATGAGTTTAGTAAATGTAATCTTGGTTTCTATATATTCATACGAGACGAAAATAATATTAAAAAATTGATGGGAGTATATGATGAATTTGAACTTAATGGTTTAGAAATAAGCAATTACTCTGTGTCGTTAACTTATAAACTGTCTAGATCAATAGACTATCAAAGGCACCTAAAATTATGGTTATTAAGTTCTCCACCGGATTTTGGTCTGTGTCGCCGCAATATATGTGAGTTTCTTATTGTGAACTTGTTTTCTAGTTTAAAAGATGGAGAGCCTATATGTCCAGGAGAAAGTAACGATGATAGCTCAACCAATGAAGCAGTAGGGCGATACTGGATTGATTCAGATGAAGGTAAAATAGTTGTTTCTCTTTTAAAGATGTTTGATCCGGCAGAAAGTATATTTAATATTACAGAGGCGTTAACTAAGAAAAATTTATGTTATAATAAGAAAGATTTTAGCAAGGCAGTAGAATGTATAGTAAATTATATTAGGCGGAACAACATGACTGTTGGTCAATATGATATTGAGAGAGCACTAGGATTTTCTTATATCTGGTCGTTTGTTTTGAGAGGGCGACTTAGTGGAGCATATAGACTTTTAGATTGTAAGATGTGTATTAATGATTCCAATTTAAAAGAAAAAATCTGTAGTGATTTGAATTACGAAGTATATAGATACATTTTTGCTATTGCATGTTATCAAGGACATGAGATAAGTGATACTGGAATAAGCAAAGATTGTCCTGTAGAAACAAATAGCCAGATTAAAGAGTTGCTAAATGTACAACATAAAGATGTTTTGAAGCTAGTGCATGGAGTATTAGATGATTGCCACAATGTAAACGAACCAATTAAAAAAAATTCAGCAGGATATCGGCTCCTCAACATAAGTAGTATGCCATATGAGGTAGGAGAAGGAACAGTGGTGAAAGAGTTGGTTGATTTTGCAAGGTCACTAGTGGTTGAACGATATAAGTCTGTGATGGCGAAGTACTTGCCTTTTGAAACTATTGTTGGGGAAATTAAGGATGATACAGGTTTTATTTTTCCTATTAAATCTATTACTGAATATGTATGGAACGTAGGACAACGTATTGGCTTGGTGGATGAAAAAATACTTGATCTAACTTTTGTTGAGTGTTGTGATAATCATGCAAATGAACGTATTTCAGAGCGAACGCATGTTTGAACTTTATACCAATGTGTATAGAGAAAATATATGAACTTTAAATTTTTAGTACACTCTAAAAACACATTTCATATGTTAAGAGTAGATATACTATTTAATCTATATAGTACAACTGTAGCTAACGATAAGAAGAGTCCCGCATATGTAATTTCAATATTGTGCAATAAAACTATTCTCTATATTGAAAATTAAAAGTATAAATTGTCAATTTTTTAATAATTTCACTGTACTATGTAGTACTTATTTGTTATTTAAGCATTAGTAATATTGTTTTTGGTATTAAGTGTGTTATTAAATTAAACATTATTAATTTAGATTTCTTAAAGTGAATTTATGAGCGAGTGTCCAACTTATCTTATATTGTTTATCGTAGTTTCACTACATATGCTAGTTATGATAAGTTTTATTTATTTTGGAAATGATAAATTAACTAGAGAGAATATAGTTTTTTATATGTTTATGATGCCATTTCTTATGTGTATGGTATGGATGGTTTATAGTTTATGTATTTCTGAAGTGGTTGATATTGACCAATATACTGATACTGAGCGGAATATCAGTATTCAAGGTAATCAATCTGAAGGTATCGAACAAGTTGAAATTGAAAGAGAAGATGAATCTGATCCTGTTATGATATTTTTGGATGATTCTGGTATTGGGACCGAGGAGGAGGGTCAAAAAATTTCTATTTCGTCTCAAGATACACAAGCTCTCACTCCCATAATATCTAGTACCACAGTTGTGAATGAATATACAGGAGCATCGTATTTTATATTCATGCCATTTAGTGAGGAATTAAGTAAGGTCGATTTCAGTGCTAATAATGTTGTTAAATTAGAGTGTAAACGTGAAGCTTCGCGTGGGCATTATGTATATATAACACAAAATCATGAATCATTGGATTCAAAAACAATAAAGCTTGGGATCAAGTCTCAATGTAAGCTATTGAAAGGTAAAGAGGAATTTGCTGAAATAAATGTTCCAGGTTTATGTATATGGATAAAAGACAGATCAAAAATAGAAAAAATCATGAAGAGATTCATAATACATAGTGTTAAGTGTCCAGATATAAAAAATGGCACTGTGTTATTTAATTGTTATGGTAGCACTTTAGTAAGAGATAAGGAAAGTTTAAAATTATTATTGTTAGATTGTGCATTACCATATGCTGTTAATAAGTATGAAATGTTATTAGGCAGACTTTTTACTCTTTATCCAAGTGACAAAGAGCTTGTATATCCAATAGATAAAAATAAAGAAGGGAAGTTCTGGATTGATAGTTATGAAGGTCAACTTGCCATATATTTGTTAAGTCTGTTTGATCCATTTGAAATGTTATCTAAAAAGCAATTTTGTGGTGTTAATAAATGCGATTTACATGAGAAAATAAAATATCTGCTAGATTATATTAAAGAGGAAGGTATAATTCCAGATGACTCCGCTGTGAAGTACATATGCGAGTTTGTGAGGTGCAACTGGTATTATATTGATTATGCTGATTTTAGACCTTATTACTGCCTATATGAAGATGCTCGTTTCACATTAAAGGATTTAATCAATGAGGATTTTGAAAAAGACGAAATATACAAATGTATTTTTGCTATAGCTTCACATTACAATGTTAGAGATAATGATTATAAAGAAGAAGAGTATGTTGATTATGATACTAGATGTACTGAGGCTAATGGTTTCATAGAAGAATTATTAAAATTACAAGGATTTGCAGATTCTATGTGTGATATAAGAATTGCTCTTAGTGATCGTTATGATACAGCAATCAAGTGTGGTTCGACGGAATATGAAATACTAAAAGTTCGCAGTTTATTAGAGAAAATGTTTCAAGAAGGAATCATAGATGAAGAATCTACTAAAAAAGAATATACTGGTAAGGAATTAATTGAGCTTACAAGATTTATTATAAATAGCAAGTATAACAGTAAAGCTGGATTTTTTCATTACAGTTATAGACTATTTTCTGTACAGATAGGTGCTGTAGCAGGCATTACATTGATGGATGGACACTCCATTCAGATGAGTGATTTAAGAGTAAGGAGTAATGTTGCTTTAAGAGATCTGTAGTTTCATGTAAATTAGTATTAAATACATCGTTTAAACTATTGTAGAAATGCACGTACGATAATTTTTTATTACTAATAATAAGAGGCTAATGTATTAATAAGAGGTATATTTTTTTAGAGTAAGTTAATAAAAATTAATGTCTTGATGTGGATTTTTACTATAATTTGAGCACTGCTATTGATTTTTTTGTTGCTATGGTGCAAAATATTTAAAGTTTTAGTACAAGATATTTATTTTTGAAAAGTTAGCAATAGGTATTCGTAGTTGTGTGTAGCTATTATACTATGGTATGCGAGTATAGATCAATGGATATTTGTAATGATATTATTAGCTTATGGTATGAGTATGCTCGAAGAATATTACATGTGCTTACGAGAGAATATACCATCTTACCATTTTCCAAAGTAAAAAAACTAGTATCAATGAGTGTAGGCTGTTGTACATGTTTTACCAAATATAAATTTATTATTAGTATTGCGTGGAGATTAAGTGTGATTGGTTAATTATATGTTATATCGTGAATTTATTTGTGAGAAGAATTTGTGAATAGAAATAAGTCTAAATTGTTTTTATGTGTTGTGAGTGTTACAGCGCTTTTATTGGTTTCATTACGTTTTATTTTATTTAAGAGTAGTCAGTTAAGCTTAAGAGATATTCCTTTTGGTACAGTGTTGCTAGTGTTGGTTATGTGTATGTCTGTTGATATTATACATTTAATGATCTATAACCGAAGTATTCGTATATCCAAAATGTCATCCATTAAAAAAGAACTTTATGAAGAAGATGGGACTAAATATATATCAACTGTGTTTAATAAATTAAGATATACGCAAAATGTAGAACCGAAGGAATGTCTTATATTTATTCCACTTGTTTTAGAAGAAATTAATTCCCTAACTATTAGCAGTATTGAATTAAAGCACGATAGTGATGTAGGTGGGTATTGCATATATGTGAAAGAAAATCGAGGATTACTACCTTCAAAGACAAAAGAATTTAAATTAAATACTGATTGTCAGTGTAAAATAGTGAACAAGGTAGAGTTCTCTAAAATTGATAAGCCAGGCTTATGTGTATTGATAAGAGATGGATTAGATTTAATAAAAATAAAAGAAGAATGTTTAGGTTTTAATATTAAATCTTTAAAAATAGAAACTGGAAGTGTATTGTTAACTTATGATGGGCGTAAGCCAATTAAAGATGCGGAAAGTTTAAAGTCGTTTTTGTTAGGTCTTATGCCGGGTTGTGATAATGTTAGTAGGGGTGAAGCATTAATAAGAACACTGTTTAAGAGTTGTCCAGATAATGAAGAATTGATGTATCCGAAAAGTAAATATGGATTTGAAAATGCGGGAAAAGAATTCTGGATTGATACGCCGCATGGTCAGATGGCTATGCATGTATTAAGTATGTTGAGTCCTGTTGAGTTGTTAAATGGAAAACGGTTCCGTGAAACTAGAGGAAGTGCTTTTGAGAAACAATTCAAATATCTAGTAGATTATGTGAAGCGGGAGCGTATCACCGTAAGTGAATGCGATGTAACTAACATATTTAGGTTCATGAAGTGTCACAATTTGTTAGGGAAAATAGTTATTCCTAATTGTTATGGAGATCCCAATGATGCTTTTTCTGCAGATGTTAGATTGAGATTGAGCAATATGATGCGTAAAAGTTTGAAAGAGAATAGGTTATATTTATACATTTTTGCTATTGCCTCTTGTCAACATGATGGTGATTATGTTCAAGTGAATGATTATATTAAAGAGTTATTGGAATTAGCTGGAGTTAAAGAGGATGTAGATAAGTTGCAAGATGTACTGATTGCCAATGGTGATAAACCTATTAGGTGTGATTCATATCAATATAAAGATTTAAATATTAATGAGCTATTAAGAGAAGCATGTAAACAAGGATTGATGGAGGAAAAAGTTAAAGTTACTGGTGAACAGTTAGTTAAGATGGCAAGATCGGTGATATGTAAGAGATACGGGAAGTTAAAAGATTTAGAGTCTATAACCTATAGTGATCTAAAATCTATAACTTGTGAAGATTTGCAGTGCAATATGTACTTATCAATTTTTTTTATTGCAACTTATGAGCTTGGTAGCGATGATATATATCCATTAAGGGAAAATATTAGAAGGTTATTAAGAGAAGAGACTTACATCGCTTTTGATTGTGCTAATACAAGGTATAGTGATATGATAGACTATTATTTTTCTAGACACATTACGCCTGATACGTCTGCGTATAATATTGTAAAAATACCTGAATTTTTAAGAATAATGTCAGAGGAAGGTATACCTGGAGAGGTAGAGGAGGAATATACTGGTAAACAGTTAACTGAATTTGCAAGATCGCTGATAAATAAGATGTATTATGATCAAATTATAACACATTGTGAAACTGTTAACACTTATGTTGAACAGATCAAATCTTCAACAGATATTGTTTTAATGGATGAAGGAATTCGTGAAGCAACATGTGGTATACAAGTTAATGTTGTTAGTGACCATGCTGTTGGCATTCAGTAAGCGATGATATAGTATATAATTTTTTGACAATGGTAAATTTAAGAGGCATGCATTTTAGCATATAGCAAAATGCCTAAAGTAGAGTAGTGAAAAGTGCTGTTGATTTTAGGAATGCATGAGCGGTTCTTATCAAGAGTTACATTCTTTATATTATCGATGTATTAAGTTAATATGTGACACAGGTGTAGTTATTCATAAACATTTTAAATTTTTTGCTAGAAAATGGAATCTAAAAAATGTTAATTATGTAGTGTATAGAATAGTTACTTAAGTAACATTGTTACAATACAGGAAATAGATAGTGTTGCTGTTAATAACGCTGAGAAAGTGGAAGTAGTAGTTAAAACTTTTGCTTTGGATAGTTAATAGTGAGTTTAATCAGTTTATGACAGATAACTGACTGAGAATACTGTAATTTGAATATCAATTATTTCATGATTCTTAATATTTATTAATGCTTGTGTAGATTATTAGTAGTAATATATAAAAAAGTGTTTTTATTAGTAAAGGTAAAAATTGCTATTAATTTTTTAGTATTAGTGTATAATTGAAGCCAATGTGTTAAATTGAAAAGAAGATGATAAATACCTACAGGAGATTAATCGATGAATTAATACGTAAGAGTAGAACGAAATCGCGTTTTTATACTAAATTGGGTGTCCTACTTGCATTGTTTATAGTACTAATAAGTCTTTTTTCGTTTAAAAAGATTCGATCAGGTGGGCAGTTAAGTTTTTCTTTGGCTGCGTCAGTTATTTATTTGGCTGCTCTGATTGTACATGTCATTGTGGTCCAGGTTAGAGGCGTTCCAATAATTTTTCATGATCAATTACCAGTACCAGATAAAGAAGGTAAAGAATATTTCATATTTTTGCGAACTCATGATGCTAAGTTAGCAGAGATAAGTGATATGTTTAATGTTGCTAAACTCAAAATTGCAGTATCGGAAAATGTACTTGTGCCTTCAGTGTGCGATTTCAGACAAAATACAGGATTGGTATCTTCAAAACCAATATATTTAATATGCCATGATCTTCACAACAGAGTATTAGAAAGCAGAGAACAACTTTTTGGTATACGTGGTTCGGGTTTATGTTTATGGATAAGGGATAGTCGAGAATTTGATGAAGTAATAAAGTCGCATTTGCATTGTAATATTATAGATATGGAAATAAAAAATAGGACTGCGGTATTACGTTGTAGTGGCTATAGAGCGATAAAAGGTAAAGAAAGTTTGAAATCGTATTTGTTGTGTATTAATGATACACCAAGACCACATGTCTCTAGGTATGATAAATTACTCTTACGCTTTTTGCTTAGGTGTCCAGATGATGAAGAATCTGTGTATCCTGTGTGTGAACGTGCTGAAAATCAGGGAAGAAAATTCTGGATTGATGGATATGATGCTCAGTTGGCTATACGTCTTTTGAGAATGTTTGATTCTGAAGAAATGTTGGTGGATCCAATCTTATGTGAGATTATGTTACCCAAATTTCTTCAGAAAGTAGGTTATGTACTAAATTATATTGCACAGAAAAATATAAAACCGCATGAAAGTGATACGGATGAAATATTCAAAGTTGCAAGATGTGTGTTTCATTATGATATGTTTGATTATAATGTTCGACTCAATTCAGATGTTCGTCTAAGAGTAAGGGATGTAATGCGCGAAGATTTGGAAGAAAATGAAATATACAAATATATTTTTTCTGTGGCTTCTTATCCGTATGAACTAGATCGTAGTAAGAATGCTAATTTTAAAGCGCTATACAAATTATTTAAAACTGAAGGCTTTGAAGACGTGATGTGTAAAATAAAGGTCACACTGGATAATTATTTAAATAAGAAAATTGCAGTTGGATCATATGTATATGAAAGATTGAGAATTGGTGAAATGTCAGAAAAAATGTTAGAAGAGGGAGTGATAGAAAAAGATGCGAGTCGGGAATATACAGGCATAGAGTTAATTGGTCTTGTACGAACAATGATATACAGTAGGTATATGAAGCTTGGTTTGATTCGTGAAGAGCATCAATCTTTTGTTACGGAAATAAAATGTGGACTAAGTATTGTTTTAATGAAGGATGACAGAGTATCGGAAGTAAGTGATGACGTAAGTGATGACGTAAGTGAACCTGAAATGACAAGTGGTTATCAAATGGGAAACATGTGTTCAGTATCATAGTTCTTTGTATCTGCTTTAAGTTTTGGTTTATTATTAAATACTTAATCTGTATAAGATCAGTTGTATGGTGTAAAGGTGCTGTATCATTTCACTAACTGTGTTGCAGTGTGATTGTTATTTGCTAGCAACATTAGCTGTTGTTGATGTGATATGCATTATATCTGTATGATACTATAGAGATATGGGTGGTAAAATAAGTAATTTAAAAAGATATGAAAGGAGCTATTGGTAAGTTAAGTACGTCTCCTGCAAATAAAAAATATGTACATGTAAAGCCCATTAGTAAAATTACCTGATCTATGTAAGCTGAATAATCCATTCAATTATATAATTTATATATTTTAAAAGTTAAATCTTTATAAATATAAAGTTGATATCTATAGACTTATATTTATAAATATTAATTTATGTGCTATTTTCTACATTATAATTAAATATTATTAATTATTTTAAGGAAAATTTATGAATGAATTGCAATATTTTTTGTTCATCCTTGCACTGTTACTATGTTTTGTTGCGGCTTTAGCCTGTTTCATTGCGTTGAGAAATGGTTTATTAGTTGTTGATGTTTATTACGGTTTAGCGTTGGTAATGCTGGCTGTTATTATAACTATTGGTGTTTTGGATTTATTTGAGTGTAGCAAAGGTATTCCTATAAAATCTCAAGATAAAACACATACTTTAAGTGAAGATCAATTGATCTTATTTATTCCTATTCCTCACGACATGTTGAATCTAATAAATATTGAGAGTAATATCCTTGAATTACGATATGAGTCAAAAGGTAATCAGTTACATATAGTACAGAACTATGGGATACTACCTTCAGCAATACTAAGATTAAAACTAGATGGTAGTGATCAGCAGTGTAGATTATTTGTTGATTATAAGGATCTTGCTGAAATTAATACTCCGGGTTTATGTATGTTTTTTGAATTAAGTCAATTAGAAAATATGAAAAAGATGGTTAAAGAACATGCTGCTCATATTTCTATTGTTAGTGCATTAATAGAAGGTAAAAAAATTTAAAATTTACTATAATTGTTATAGTGACGTAATAAAAGACAAGGAAACTTTAAAAAAATTTTTGATGTCTCATAGTAGATTTAATGGCAAGCTGACGACCAGATATCTAAGATTAATAGAACAACTTTTTGTATCTTTTCCAAGTGATGTGGAAAATAATGAAAAAGATATGTGGCTTGATGCAGGTGACGGTATGAAAGCTGTTGCTTTATTGACTCTGTTTTCTCCTGATGAGATGTTATGTAATAATAATTTAGAACCTGCATTGAATGAACAAGTTAAGTATGTACTAAGTAGTATTGAGCAAAAAATTGAGAATGATACCGTGATGAGTTATGAACAAGCAAGTTCCTGTTTGGTTGACGCAATAAAAGGTTTATTTTTTGAAAATAAAGTTAATACGTATTTGTATAATATGATGTTTGAAGATTATATTCTAAAGAAAAATACTGGATTAACAGATTTAATGCATGAAGATATTATGTCTGAGGGTTTGTGCAAATACATTTTTGCTATTGCTTCTTATTGTGATCATGGTAATGCTATTCGAACAAATAGAAGTATTAGGGCTTTATTAGATGAAGCGGGGCATAGTGACTTGGTAAATCAAGTAGATAGTGTATTAGATAAGATTTTGAATGACAAAATTATTGCGGATTCGAGTGAATATAAGCATATAAAAATTGCTGATGTATTAAGAGAGTTATCAATGGATAAAGATGAAAGAAGTTATACTGGTCAAGCTTTGATAATGCGTGCGAGGGATTATGTGGAAAGAAAGTATCTTTCTCATATGTTAATTGAAGAATGTTTTTCTCCTATGGATTTGTATATACAGAAGATATGCTTAATTTCTGGAACGAAATCTCAAGTTAGTGTTGACTCTGACTCTTGTAAACAGGTACTGCCTACTGTAAGAGAGTATGTTGCTTAGTAAATGTAGCGATGATCTTGTTTTATCTTAATAGTGGGAACCAGTTTATGTTTTTAGGTGGTATTGATAGAATATTAACACTAGACAGTTGACTATAAAACATGTAATGGAAAAACTATATTTGTTTGTAAATGAATGCATTTTTTTATAATTGTGGTACTTTTTTTAAAGTAAGCATGGTAGAGATTTAGAATAATGGACTTGTCATTTTTTTATATTAGTACACAGTCTGAGTATCCTTTAGTGACATAAGTGTAATATTTTTGCTGTTCTGGTGTGGAAAGTATCAACATGTATGTTTATTTATGATCTTAAATTTGTATATCTGTGATTTTGTGGAAAATACAAAGAACTACCGACGTAAAGTATATATGTTTTATTAGCAATTGAAGCTGTGTCTATTCAAGACAAGAATGATGAAAATAATAAGGAATTTAGATTAATATTTAATAGTAAATTAATGCGCAGCTGTTTTAGTTGTTATTGCAATGATTATTATCTCAGTATTGGTGATAAATAAAAGCCATAAAATGCAATAATATGGTAATTTGTAACCTACAATGTAATAAAGGACATTCTCATGTTCTTGTACATATGTTATTTTATTTATACATTTGTAAAAAAGGATACCTTATTCTTGTTGTATTTACTTAATAATATTAAATTTAATTAAATATATGTATAAATTTTATTCTTTTACTTTATATTTATCGATTTTAATGTTTATCATGTTACTTTCTTTTATTTTAGCTTTAGATCATTTTATTAATGCTAATTCACTAATTTTAAACATTTTGGTTGGTGTAATAGTACTAGTTGTTATTGGAGTCACTTTTGCTATATGTTTAGAACGTAATTATCCTACTTGTTTAGTATCCAGGAATAATCAATTTACTATTAAAGAAGGGGAAGAGTTTGTTTGTTTTATGCCTTTTTCTCAAGAAGAATTAGATAAAATGAATGTTAGTAGAAATGTTATTAGATTGGTGAGGTTTTCTTTAGACAAGGGAATTTCAAATTGTGACATAGTACAAAATAAAGGGTTACTTACTGATCGGAAGTTGAAACTATATAGCACTTTTGAGTATGATATGTTGTTTGATAATGATAGCCTTGCTAAGGTTGGTACTTCAGGTTTATGTATATTTGCTAAGGTAGGCACAAGTGTATCACAAGTAAGAAGAGATATAGCGGAGGTTGAGGAAAAAATTGGGAAGTGTATGAATTTTTTTAAACTTTTAGAGATTTCAGATGGAACTTTGCTTTTAAGGTATGGATATGCTGAGTGTGTGAAAAACGAAGAGACTGCTAATATCTATTTAAGAACTCCAGTAGATAACGGTATCACATTCTATGATCTGTTATTACAGAAAGTGTTTAAATCGTGTCCAGATAATAAAGAGTATGTATGTTCTGTAGTAAAACGTGGTAGTGAATTTATAAAGAAAAATCAGGTAGATGATTTGTGGGTTAATAAACCCGACGGTCAGATGGCTTTGTTTATATTAAGTAATTTTCCTCCTGATCAAGTGGTATGTAGAAAGAAAGTATATGGATACGGAATTAGTAATTTAAATAAGAAAATAAGTTGGATAAGAGATTATATTAATCTAAATGGTAAAGTTATAGATGGTAGTTATTTAAGCAAAATGATAGATAAATTAAGAGATATACACTGTCAACAATATGAACTGAATTTATATAATAACTTTATGGATTACTATATAGATGATGAAGGTAACACCGTTAGTTCTTTAATATCTGAAGATTGTCGTAGTTCCAGTATACACCCGTATATTCTTGCTATTGCTTCTTATGACAGTGATTACTATTTTGATAAAGCGAATGAGTTTATTAAAAAAATATTATATTCAGAAGGATATAGCCATCTTATAAATCAAGTTAAGAGTATGCTAATGGGTTATTTAGATATAAATATTATTGATTCACCATATTCTAAAAATATGCACGTTGCTAGTGTGTTAACAGTATTATCAATAGGTGATAAAAATTGTACAGGAGAAGAGTTAATTAAGTATGCAAGAGAATACGTAGTAAAAAAGGTATCTATCGCATGTAGCAGTATTATGTAATAAAGATTTTTCCATACAAATAGGCAGTGTAAAAGATGTTGTTCTAATGCGTTATGCAGAAGAAAGTCAAATGACGCTACCGAGTGTGACCAAGTCGGATTGTATCGATAATGTTAAGCACAGATGTAAGTAGTTATAAAATAATGGTTAGATAACTGTAATTGTAGAATGATTGTACTACTTTTATTTGTTATCAAAGTGTACATGTAGATATTAGAGAATATGAAAAATGTTGTTTTGATCTGTAAAAAAAGGTTGAGTTATTATAGCCCATTATATAACAACAATAAACAGTTGTACTGAAGTACAACTGGATAATATTACAGATAATTAATCTGTGAAAAGGTAAGAAATATAAATTGTTTTTTATTAACTAATGTATTATTTAGGCGTATTTAGAATGTTTGATGACGATCAATGCAATTCGTAAGTCAGAAATATAGAAGGACTGTAAAGCTATATTGTGATCAAAAAAGAAGAAATGAAAAAGCACATTGTAAACCTATCTTAATACTATATTGAGAGTGGATTGTATAATCTACCTTTTAAAAATACTGTGTTGTGTTCATATAGCTGCTGTTTTAAATATTGAAAATAAGTAGCAGTAATATAGGATTTAATGTGTTTTTAAAGCTAATGCTTATAGTGTGTACTGATCGAGAAAATAAATATACAACATCAACTCTTTAATAAGTTAGCAGTTAAAATCAGATTCAGAATGTGAGTCTTAATAAGAAAACAAATGAGTTTATCGAAAAGTTGTACATGATATTTAGTATGCTGATTAGATGAGATAGAAATTGATGTAGAAGTGATAAAAAGTTAGTTAAGATTGCAAGTGTTGTGTATGTAGTGAAAAGATATGTACAGAGATTATGTTATGATCAAGGAGATGCTACATTAATTTTTGGTGATCAGGAAAGAAGGTAAAAAAAGTATAAGCCGTCCTATTGTATTCCTTAAATATTGTGTTTTTAGGGCTTTGTGGCTTATTTGATTATGACATGGTGATTGAGGTAAATATTTGTTACTATGTATATAAAGAATTAAATAGTAATACATAAAGTTAATACAGATATTGTTAAAATAAATAAACTCGTATTAGTAAGTGATGTCAAGCTACATGCGTATCAATTTTTCATCTATTATTTAATAAAACTATATTAATCATGGAACTATTTAATTTTTTAAATATCTTTGTTTTTAATAGTTTATAATATTATTAATATTTGGTTTTATATTTTAATTGTTTATGTGAATAGTATTTGGAAAAACTTATGAGTAAATTTAAAGCTAAGATTATTTTGGGAATGTCTTGTGTAATTTTAACAGTAATTGTAGCTGCAGCTGCTTGTATGAAAAAGATATATGATTATCCGCCTACCATTTTTATTGTTATTTCTGTGGTATCATGTTTTTTTGTTAAGTGTTGAGGGATTGGTTGTTCTGATGTATTGTAAAAGTGTTGAAGTAATGGTTCAACCTGATGATGTCGCTATTAAATGTGGAGGTACACGTGAATATGAAACCAGTGAAAGTCATGCAGTGAGAGTTCATAGTGAAGATAAAGTATCAGCTATCATTGGAGATATACAAGCGGGTGAAGATTCTGTAATGTCCGATAGTATTATAAAGGAGAGGGGGAGGTAGACCAACTGTTACCAGATGATATATCTAACGTGTGGCTTCAGTAAGTCTGATTTATAAATGATGTGCAGATACGTTTTGAAACTGTCTCTCTGACTAAGAAAATGGCAAGAAAGAGGTGTATTTTTGTGTTCTAAAAATTAGTAGTGGATATATGTACTTGATAACTATTATAATAGTATAACTGCGGGGTGTGCGGATTGTGTTTATAGTAATATATTCAGTGTACCGTCACCTGCTCTTAAAGTATATGTTAGTTTGTTGTGATTACATATATAGTATAGAGATAAATAGCGTAACAAAATAAAAGAATTGTTGTTTTTGGATAATTAAATGTATGATCCACAGTAAATGGTTCAAAGTATCATTTAAATCATCGTTAAAAAAGTTCTTTTAGGCTTGACTGTTAATATAATAGGATTGAACTCTGGAATATGTGTTAATTATTTGTGATACTTAAGTGCAAATGATGCCTTCTTTTGACTGGTATAGTGTTGCACCATGTGAAATGATAGTATAAAATAAAGTGTGTTGCTGATGTTTTGTGTCGAATAAAGCTCATTATACGCGGCTTATATGGTGTGTGCTTTTTGTCAATATAGATTTTATAGTTTTTATACCTTTGTAGTGTTTAGGGACACTGCGATTTAGTAGTTTACTTTACTAAGTGTTTTATATTCAAGTAGTAAATGATTGATTAGGTAATATTTATTTGAGGAAAGTTATGAATAAGAAATCTCGTGCTCGTTATCTTGTTACTGCTGCACTTGGTGTGTTTTTTTGCATTATCTTTAGTTGGTGTTTGTCTGTTGAATGGTAAACATCCATATGACAGTTACTTTATCGGTCAGTCGTTGGTCGTATTTATTTGCTTGTTTATTAGTGTTATACACTTGATAATGTATTTTCAAGGTATTACTGTAAAATTTCGTGATCAAGCTTCATTGAGTTCTGAAGAAAAAGGAAAAGAAATACTTGCTTTCTTTGGTCACCTATCTCATGAAGAATTAAGTAAAGTAACTGGTAACAATATTACTCGTTTTCAGACTTGTAGTAGTACTAATGAATTTGATGTATCGGAAAGTCGTGGGTTGTTACCTAGTAGAAAATTTAAGTTACAATTGGATGATACTCTCGGATGTAAAATCTTATTTGGTGTTAAAGATATTAGAAAATTACAGTCTCCAGGTTTGTGTATATTTGTACAGGTGGATGCAAATACATCAAAGATAAAGGAAAAAATACGAAAACTTCAAGGTTTTTCTATTAGATTTGCAAAAGTAGAAAATGGTAGGTTACTTATATACTATCGCTACTTGGAACCTAAAGATGTACGTGCTTCAAAGAATGAATTTACATTTTGTTCTATGCATAAAAATTGTTTACTGAGAGAAGGTCATTGTTTGGATAGAGTAATATGTGAAGATTTAGAAGATGAGTTGGAAAGATGTATTTGTGCTATTGCTTCGTACAAGGATTGCGAACATGTGGTTCCAACATGTGATTTTCTTAAATGTTTATTACGTAGTAGAGGGTATGAAGGTGTTATATGTGAAACAGAATCTATGCTAAGTAATATGTTATATAAGGAAATTAAGTGTAATACACCTTACTATGAGTCTATGATGATTTTTCATGTAGCAAGAAGGTTATTTCCTAAAGGTGATAAGCTATGGTACACTGGTTACGAGCTAGTTGATGGTGCAAGAAATTATATAGTAAATAAATATATGAGTCGAGTAGCAGTATTTGAGAGTAAATTCTCGTCTATGAGAATAGGAAATGTTGAAAAGATTGTTTTTGTTAATGAAGGAGAAAGAGCTTGCATAGCAAGTAATGTTGCAGTTAGTGGTGGTGTAATGCAACATGGATCATTAGAACGTGATGTGTGATCAGAGTGTATTGATTGGTTAAAATTTTGTATTTCTTTATATTAAAATAAATTAGCAAAGAGAATTAGAAAGAAATTGTAGCATGATAATTAAAAAGGAAATAATCAATATAAATTAAGTGTAGACGTTCACTGGTATTGTTATAATGGCAATTTGTATTGAAATTAAATTAGTGCTGTACAGGTTTAACTTACGTAGTTGTGCTATTATTCGCACTGATAGGATTTTGCGTATAAGAAAAGTATATTATGGTGAAGCATTAAATTCCATGCTGAGTAGTAAAACAGCATTTTTAACACAAAAAAGCTTAGTTAGTGCTAGATTTTAGTTTTTGCTGTAAGTGCTGATATAATAAATGGATCTAGGTTTCCATCTAATACTGAGTTTATATTACCAATTTCATATCCTGTACGTATGTCTTTTACCATTTGGTATGGGTGCATTACATAGGACCTAATTTGATTTCCCCATCCTATATCGCATCTTTTATTATGTTCTTCTGTCATTTTTTTTCTTTTTCTTGTAATTTTAATTGGTATATCCTACTCCTTAGTAAGTTATGCGCTTCGGCTAAATTTTGATGCTGTGATCTATTATTTTGACATTGTACTACAATTCCTGATGGGAGGTGTGTTATGCGAACTGCACTTTCTGTTTTATTTACGTGTTGACCGCCCGCGCCAGATGCTCTATAAGTGTCTATGCGTATATCTTTCTCAAGAATTTCAATACTAATATTCTCATCTATTATTGGAGAGACTAGTACACTTGAAAAGGTAGTGTGACGTTTAGCATTTGAGTTAAAAGGTGAAATACGTACTAGTCTGTGAACACCACTTTCACTTTTTGACCATCCGTATGCGTTAGTTCCTGTAACTTTAATAGTAGATGACTTTACCCCAGTTTCTTCACCGTCTAATTTGTAAACAATTTCTGTTTTAAAATCATGATATATTTCTGCCCACCTAATATACATTCGTAAAAGCATATTAGACCAATCATTACTTTCGGTACCTCCAGCTCCGGATTGTATTTCTATGAAACAATCATTATGATCTGCTTCTTGAGAAAACAAGCACTCAATTTCCTTTTTTTGTATTTTTTCTTTTAGTATTATTAAACCTTTCTCTATCTCATTCAGTAGCTCATCTGTATCATTCTCTACAATATTTAACAGTTCAAGATAGTATTCATATTGCTCCTCTAATTCTGTAAACGAGTGCAAAGTTCTAGACACCTTAGTGCGTTCGGCTATAATATTTTGTGCCGAAGCATTATCAGACCACAGAGACACACTAGAGCATTGAGCATCAAGATCAGATAATAAACTTACTAATTTATCAACGTCAAAGACAACCTCGAATCAGCTGTAAAGCCTCACCTAGGTTGAACAATTGCTCGCTGGCATAGGATTTGCTGATCATAGTACTAAAAGAAAAAACTTAACTGTTGGATTTTACTCGATTTATTAGAATATACAATAAAAATAAACATAACAAGAACTTTAACATAAATACCATAATCTAATAACTAGTCATAGGATACAAAACCTACATTGAGAAGGCAAGCTATAAATCATTAATAAAGAGTTAGCTTCATTGATTAACCTTAGATAAAAACAAAATTCCTAGATGTTAAAAAAACTCTGCTATCTACAAGAATGTATCTATTCGGACCAGTAGTATTTACTGTACTGCAGCTTGCAAGATTATATACAACACGTACCGTTATATTCTAATCGTAATGGTTTAACAGAGAGTAAAGTTACTACATATATATTGTACGTCATCATTATTTTCCAATAAGTCCACTAGATTTAAAATTTTCTTTTGTGTTTCCTTATCTTCTATTTTTTATAGTATCAGTTGGCTTCCACAGTAACCTTGAAAACTCAGCATCGGAAAATTTTTTGAATAGTTGATCTCTGACATTGCCAAAATCTTGAACATTACAAATAACATGATAAACTTTTTCTTGGATATCATCTTGTGTAACACTTTCTTCAACATCTAAGGCTTGTAGCTCTATAGCAGTATTAAATAGTGAATCAAAGCTCTGAATTGCTGAAGCTTTGTAAGCTACTACGCCCACGTGTTTAAAAAGAAAGCTCACACTTCCAGACTCTCCTAATTTACCTCCACATTTCGATAAAGCATGTTTTAATTCAGATGCTGTTCTGTTGCGATTATTGGTTAAGGTTTGAATTATTAGTGCTATATTTCCCGGACCATAGCCTTCATATACTACTTCTTCGTAATTATCATTCTGAGTATTTCTAGATGCACTTTTGATAGCAGCATCAATTCTATCCTTAGGTAAATTTTTCCTTTTTTTGCTGCAATTATTGCAGATCTTAATCTGGGGTTGAACTCAGGATCTGACAATCCTTGTTTTGCAGATACTATAATTTCTCTTATTAGTTTCGTAAATTTTTTTAGCTCTTTTTGCATCCTGGGTTCCTTTACGATGCTTTATGTTCGCAAATTGTGAATGACCAGCCATTATGGTTACCTATTCTAAAATTTTTCCTGTATGTTTTTCTATTATACTAGCTACATTTAGAATTCCTCCCTCATCATAATAGTTACCAATTACCTGTAAAGAAAGTGGCAAGTTATTTTTTGATAATCCAATTGGTACAGAAATAGCAGGCATTCCTGCCAAGCTTGCTGGGACGGTAAATACATCGTTTAGATACATAGTTAATGTGTCTAACTTCTCATTTATTGCAAAGGCTTCTTTAGGGGCAGTGGGTGTTAGTATGTAGTCAACTTTTTTTAAAGGATTCGATAAAATCGTTTGTTATTAAGCGTCTTATACATTGTGCCTTATTATAGTATGCATCATAGTATCCCGAAGATAAAACATATGCTCCAATTAATATCCTTCTTTTTACTTCTGTACCTAAATTGTTACCTCTTGTTAATTCATACATTTTATTAATGTCATCAAATTGTACTCGCGTGCCATACCTTACCCCATCGTACCTTGCAAGATTAGAAGATGCCTCTGCAGAGCATATAATGTAGTATACAGGAAGTGCGTAATTTGTGTGCGGCAAGCTGATTTGTACAATTTCTGCTCCCTCATCTTTTAAATATTGTATTCCTTTAGACCACATTTCCGACATTTCATTATATTCTTGATATTTACTTGATAATTCGTACTCTTTTGGTATGCCAATCCGTTTACCTTTGATTGAATTTGTAATGCTATCGGAGAATATAGGCACAGTTACATTTGCCGAAGTAGAGTCTGCAGTATCGCATCCACAAATTGACTGTAACATTAGAGCAGCATCTTCCACTGTACGTGTCAATACTCCAGCTTGGTCCAAAGAACTGGCGAATGCTATCATACCTAACCTAGAACATCTTCCGTATGTAGGCTTCAGACCCACTATACCACAAAATGCAGCAGGTTGACGTACCGATCCGCCTGTATCGCTTCCCAGAGCACCAGCACATAAAAATCCTGCTACAGCGGCACTTGATCCTCCTGATGATCCACCTGGAACGACTTCTACTCCATCTGCCCTTATCCATGGGTTCTTTACAGATCCAAAGCAACTGTTGGAATTAGATGAACCCATTGCAAACTCATCCATGTTTAGTTTTCCTAACATCACAGCTCCATCATTGAGGAGTCGTCTTACTACAGTTGAATCATACTGTGGGGTAAAATTTTTTTAGTATATTAGAACACGCTGTTGTTCTGACATTTTTTTGTGCAGAATATGTCTTTAATTCCTACCGGAATTCCAGTTAAAGAAGTAATCTTATCTTTTTCATATGTTAAAATGTAATCTGCTTTTTCAGCCCCGCTTAAAGCAATTTCTGGTGTCTTCGTTATAAAAGCATTTAACCTTTCATTATTGATAGATTCAATATAAAGCCTCGTTAACTCTACGGCAGAGAATTCTTTCTTTTTTTAGACTGTCATGCATCTCTGCAATAGATAATTTCAAGATATCTTTCATGTCTGAATAAATAGGTAAAAGTGGCTGTAAGTTACCATATTATCTGTGATAAAACAATTAAATTTTGATTATTTTAATAGTTATTGTTCTGGTACGTATTTTTTCTTATTATCTTCTATAATTGAATGAGATATGCAAAGACGCATTTACACTATATTGATGAGATGTATGGAAGTACACATAACTAAATGTTGTTTTTGTATCATGAGGGTTAGAAGGTGAAATATGGTATATATGCCACATTGGCCAAAGCCTCTAGGCTTTAGACCATCCGATATGGTACTTGATAGGATTATACAGGTATTAAATAATTTAGGTAATCCTGAAAAGAAATTGCCTCCAGTAATACATGTTGCTGGGACCAATGGTAAAGGTTCAAGTATAGCATTTACACGTTCTATTTTAGATGCTGCAGGTCTGAAAACTCATGTTTACACTTCACCTCACTTGATAGAATTCAATGAAAGAATAGTCATTGCTGGAAAAAAGATATCTGATAGACACTTATATGAAGTATTAGAAACCTGTAGGGAAGCAAGTGTAGGAATTCCTCTTACTTTTTTTGAAGGTACAACAGCAGCAACGTTACTTGCATTTTCGCAAGTTGAAGCAGATATTGTATTATTAGAAACCGGTATGGGAGGACGACTTGATGCAACAAATGTAGTAAATCCTATATTAAGTATTATTACCTCAATATCTTTAGAGCATACAGAAGTATTAGGTGATTCTGTTGAATTGATAGCTATTGAAAAAGCAGGAATAATGAAAGAAAATGTGACTTGTATTATTGCTCCACAAGAGCAAACGTCTATTATGAAAGTTTTTGAGTATTATGCAGTAAAAAATAATGTTCCATTATATCGTGGAGGAATTGATTGGTTTTGTGATAGAAAGGAAAATAGTATGTTATTTAAAAATAGTGTTGACACATTATCATTTCCTTTACCATCATTACGTGGAGAACATCAGATAATAAATGCAGGCAATGCAATAGCTGCATGCAGTATACTTGCTGGTAAATTTGGTTACAATATTGGATACGAGGATATTGAACAAGGAATTACCCAAGCTAGTTGGTCTGCTAGGTTGGAGAAAATTACTACTGGTTTTTTGTATAAAATACTTCCTCAATCCTGGGAATTGTTTTTAGATGGAGCACATAATCCTGCTGGATCAGAGATGTTATCGCGTTGGATACAGGATTATGTCATGGGCGACTTGTACGTCATTATTGGTATGACTCGAGAAAAGGATAGCATGTTATTTTTAAATAATTTAAAACCTTATATAAAATTTTTGTCTAGCATTTGTGTTAAGTCTGAGCCTAAAGCACAAACTGCAGAGGAATTGTTGCAGACAGCCTTGTCATTAGGCATAAATGCTGTAGCATCTAAGACTTTGACAGATGCAATATCTAAGATATTAGAGGTGGGAGATCACAATAAGAAGTCTACAATATTAATTTGTGGTTCATTATTTTTGGCTGGGGATGTTTTATTAGAGAACAGTGTTTATTAAGTGGCAACTTTATTGCGATGTTTAGTTTTTTGTTTATAGTAATTTTATTAGTCTAACTTGAGTGTTATTTGATCTGAAGTTCTTACTATAAGGTGTAGTGTGTTGATTCTGGCAACTTATTGCCTTACTTTAAATTTTGATCGTTTAGCAATTCAAAATATTTGTGTAACTTTAATTTTGCATAATCAATAAATAATGTATGTTCTGTATTACCATATTAAAAGTTGTGAAACTTTGAATCATATACTTTAGTAAACACAAACATGTCTTGTTATATAAATTTTCTGTATAGAAGCATGAAGTATTTGATGTTATATTGCATTTGAATTTATGTTATTCTGACAGTATTATTTTTAATCCTAGTGAGATATAGTAAATTTAGTGTTGTGTCAAATGGTTAACCTTACTATGTCTAAGTGTAATTTTGTTAATGTTAATTTTGGTGAGTATTTTTCTAATTTATTATGAATATAAAAATTGGTACAAGAGGAAGTGTTTTAGCGATGGCACAAGCTTTAGAGGTAAAAAAATCTGTTATGTAGCTATTTTCCTGAGATTGATGTCCAGATTATTAAAATTAAGACTTCTGGGGATATTAATGATAAAATTCCTCTTAATGACATTGGTGGCAAGGGGTTATTCATAAAAGAAATTGAAGAAGTATTATTGTCAGGAGTAATAGATATAGCTGTACATTCGATGAAAGATATTCCTGCAGTTTGTTGTGATAGGTTGGTTATTGCTTCTATATTAAAGCGTAGTAGCCCATATGATGTTTTTATTTCTTCTAAATATTGTGATATGAAATCACTTCCTCCTGGTGCAGTTGTTGGTACATCTTCTATTAGAAGAAAAGTACAGTTATCTTATTTAAGGCCTGATATTCGAATAGTTCCTGTTAGAGGTAATATAGATACTAGAATATCGAAGGCTGAAACAGGTGAATTTGATGCAATAATATTGGCTGAAGCTGGATTAATAAGAATAGATAAATGTGATATAATTAATGAGGTATTAGATCCTAAAATAATGTTGAGTGCAGTAGGGCAAGGAGCGGTTGGTATTCAGTGTAAATCCGATAATTGTGATATGATAGATAAAATTAGAGTTTTAAATTGTCACAAATCTTACGTAAGTGTAATGGCTGAGAGGAGTTTTATGAGAGCAATTAATGGATCATGTAATACACCATTAGCAGCACTTGCTCAATATATTGATGAAGTAACGATTCATATGTCTTGTATGCTTGCAAATGAAAAAAATATGGTGTTTTTGGGTTGTGATTTTAAAGAATGTGATGCAGAGAAATCAGGTTTTGATATGGGAAGTCGGTTAATGGACAAAATCTTAGATTGTTAGTATACGTTTACTGAATTAATGTGCTATTTAGTATGGCTATAAACAATTGGTGTATGTTTTACTATTACTGCTTAAGAAGTCAGTGTTGATTGTATAGAATTTATGAAAGTGTGTGTACTTTCATGCATTCATATGTCTCCAGTGCCAATACTTATATTATTTTGAAATATTGTGGTGATTATTTATAATATTGTGTAAAGGAATTAACTATCATCTCTGTGGCAGGTTGCCAAATCTCGATTATTTTGGTACAAGGGTAATTTGTCAAGTAGGTAATACTGTAACTGATGAAAAAAATTATTTACGCAAATTGCTGAAAGTTCTAACAGTTACAGCATAGCTGTGTCAAATTGCTTATTTAATTGTATTGTCCTTGTTTTGTTAAGATAGGTTACCATGTGGTATAGTGGCTAATGCTGTTTTTACACTTAAGAGGTGTACCTTTATTTTGTGGCACATACAATTACGTTTCATGAAATAGGTATTCTAAAACAGTTTGTATTGTTTAGAATTATTTGTAAGATTCTTAAGTATGTGTGTGATTTATTATATATAAAAGAGCACTTTTAAAGTAGATTAATAAAGTTATTGTTTTAAGAGATATTGTAGAATTAGACGTAAGTTTTATTATAAATGAAGATAAAAATTGTGTTCAATTATCAAATAGTACTTATTATATCTTAAACTATGGTTTCTGCCGGATCTACGTTACCTTTGATATTGTGATTGGTGTGCCAGATGTAGTAGTAATTAAGTATAGATTGAGAATAAGGGTTTTTATCATATACTTTCACTATATTCTATAAGAATTTCTCTTAACATTATGAAAGAATCATTTTTAATCACATTTAAAACATCTGATTGTGTTGTTTGTACAAGTAATCTTTTATAGTGCCGTGTGATAGCATACTTCGAAAGTGATGATTTTAGCTGAGAGAATTTCAATAATTGTTAAATCAATATTTGTTGATTAATAACATGTATGTTATAAGTTAGACATAGAGTTTTTAAAGTTTAAGAGACGTTATGCTATCGCAAGGTGATTATCAATCGATATGTAATTTAGCGATTGTTGCTCATGTTGATCATGGAAAAACAACGCTATTGGATGGTATGTTAAAACAAAGTGGCACTTTCAGAGAGAATCAAGATGTAGTCGAAAGAGTAATGGACAATAATGATTTGGAACGTGAGCGAGGTATTACTATTTTAGCTAAGTGTACGTCTATTATTTGGCAAGGTAAAAAGATTAATATAATTGATACTCCAGGTCATGCGGATTTTGGTGGAGAGGTAGAAAGGGTACTGTCAATGGCAGATGGTGTGTTATTACTTGTTGATGCATCAGAAGGTCCTATGCCTCAGACTAAATTTGTGCTGTCGAAAGCATTAAGGGCTGGGTTATTGCCGATGGTTATCATAAATAAAGTTGACAGACCTGATAGTAGAATAGATGAAGTATTAGATGAAATATATGAGTTGTTTATTAACTTAGATGCTACCAGTGAGCAATTGGATTTTCCAATATTGTATGCGTCTGGTAGAAATGGATGGTGTGTTAAAAATTTGTCTGATAATAGGGAAAATTTGGTACCATTGTTTGAGGCAATTGTTCAGTATGTTAAGCCTATATCTTACGATGTTAATGCGCCTTTTAGCATGTTGTTAACGTTGTTAGAGTCAGACAAGTTTTTAGGCAGGATATTAACAGGAAAGATATACGCTGGTAAGGCTAAAGTTAATGATAATGTTAAAGTTTTAAATTTGGCTGGCGAAGTTGTTGAATATGGTAAGCTTACCAAGCTTTTATCGTTTTCAGGGTTGAAAAGGATACCAGTGAAAGAGGCAAAAGCTGGTGATATTATTGCAGTAGCAGGACTTGAAAAGGCCTCTGTGTCTGATAGCATTGTTGACACTTCTATTAACTTTCCTATCTCATCAACTCCAGTTGATCCACCTACTATGGCTATCACTATTAGTGTAAATGATTCACCATTTGCTGGTACAGAGGGTGTAAAGTTAACATCTACCGTGATTAAAACACGACTCATAGCTGAAGCCGAAACAAATGTAGCTATTACAGTTAAAGAAACGGCCCAGGGTGACGCGTATGAAGTTGGAGGTAGAGGAGAATTGCAACTTGGGGTACTGATAGAAACCATGAGAAGAGAGGGATTTGAGCTTTCCGTGTCTCGTCCTTGTGTTATATTTAGAAAAGATGATAAAGGGCAAATTTTAGAGCCCATAGAGGAAGTAGTTATAGATGTAGATGAGACGTATAGTGGTGTTATTATGGAAAAGTTAAGTTTCCGTAAGGGTGACATGCGGGATTTACGTCCATCTGGAAAAGATAGGGTAAGGATGGTATTTTTGTTGCCTTCACGTGGTCTTATAGGTTACCAGGGAGAGTTTTTAACGGATTCGCATGGAACTGGTATTATGAATAGATTATTTCACAGTTATGCTCCATACAAGGGTAATATTCCAACTCGTAGTAATGGCGTACTAATCTCTACTGACAAAGGTGAAGCGGTGGCTTATGCGATTTTTAATTTGCAAGATCGTGGCGTTATGTTTATAAAACCTCAAGACAAAGTATATTGTGGAATGATTGTTGGACTTCACAATCGTGAAAATGATATTGATGTTAATGTTTTGAAAGGTAAACAATTGACTAATATAAGAGCTGCAGGTTCAGATGAAGCAGTAAGATTAATACCACCAAAGATAATGACTTTAGAGGAAATGATAGCGTTTATTAATGGTGATGAGTTGGTTGAGTGTACGCCCAAATCTATTCGTTTAAGAAAGAAGTATTTAGATCCTAATGAGCGTAAACGTGCTTCTAGGTCTAGTAAGGGTATGTTTTAATTTACATTTTTATACTAATAATATTAGTGTTTTAGGTTTGTGTGGGTGTGTTGCTTTTTTGTATAGAATTACTAGAATATAAAGTGTTATCCACTTAGTAACGTTGTGGATTTTTATAATCTTCGCGGTTGTTGCCTGTTTCAAGCTTAGTGAAATTGTAAAGTGATTTTCTTTGTGTGATTTAATTTTGGAAGTATCTTATAAGCGTCAAATTGAATTTTTTATTAACTACATTTTGATATTTTGTTATTGAAAAAAGAGTGATATTTTTTGTGAATAATTTTCTATTAAAAATATGGAATATAATCTACTTTTTGGGGATTAATTCGATGCTTGTATTAGATGATATTATTGAAATTAAGTTGCAGATAATAAATATTCTTAATATTCAAATTAAATATTTAAGGCAATTGGATTTTGTAACGGTGAAAGATCTTCAGCTTATGGAAGAAAAAATGGCTATTCTATTGGATAGTAAGTGCAAGAAAATAAAATCTAACAACAGTCTTATATCACTTTGTAATGATCACAATACAATTGAGATATTGAAAGATGTATGCTTAAGTTATGAAAAGATTTTAAAAGTTAGGAATAAGTTACTTTTGTTATATACCTATAATGTCAAGTTGGAGAAGGCTTGTAAACCCAATTTAAAATGATCACACGTTGACAAGATGTACTCTGTATAATAAGGTGTACAAACTTTAACTCAGATAATTTTGAAAAAAGTTTGAAATAACCTATCAAGAAGGGTGAACATTATTAATCCACTAGATAGTAAAAGGTCCATTAATAAAACTGACTATTCTTTTTGATTCTTGTGTCAATAGCTTTTTCCCACACCTGTCCATTGTTAAGTAATTTACTTTTATTATACATGAGCTCTTCCCTTGTCTCTGTTGCATATTCAAAGTTTGGACCTTCAACAATTGCATCTACAGGACATGCTTCTTGGCAAAATCCGCAATATATACACTTTGTCATATCTATATCATAACGTGTTGTACGACGGCTACCATCACTGCGCTCTTGCGCCTCTATTGTAATCGCTTGAGCTGGACATATAGCTTCACACAACTTACACGCAATACAACGCTCTTCTCCATTTTTGTACTTTCGTAATGCATGCTCTCCTCTAAATCTTGTGCTTAAGTGACCTTTTTCAAACGGATAGTTCAGAGTTACTTTTGGCTTAAACATGTAGTGTAAAGTAATACACATACCTCTACAATTAACAAATATACTTTTTACTAAATTTGTAATAAAAGATAATTTCAAGCGCTTCCTGTTATAAGTCATAAGTAAATCTAATTAATCATATGCCACATTCTGTCTAATCTTATTGTGAAAGGTAATCTACCATTACCATCGGATTTTTTTAAACGACAATGCTACTACTTGAGCTTTGCCCACAATATTTTCAATAGGTATATACCCAACATCTGTTATAAATCTGCTATCACGTGAATTGTCCCTATTATCTCCTAAGACAAAAACATGCCCCTCCGGAACGTTATATACAGGAGTGTTATCTAGTGAACTGTCTTGAACCTCATCCAATACCTCATGGGTATTTTCATTGTATAATGTTTCTAAGTAGCGGGTGATCCTTCTTCCATCATCATCAGTAAAATCACTTACTTTTTCATACCTCATTTGATTTCCGTTGATATACAACAACCCGTTAGTAACCTGTACTCTATCTCCAGGTACTCCAATAACCCTCTTTATATAATGAAGATTTGGCTGTTTAGGAGGGCGAAACACAACCACATCACCAGCTTTTGGTAACCTTGAAAAGATGCGTCCTTTTATTATCGGTGGTGAAAACGGGAAAGAATACCTGCTATAACCATAAGTATACTTACTGACGAATATATAGTCCCCCACCAACAAGGTGCTCTTCATCGATCCGGAGGGTATGTGAAAAGGCTCAAACAAAAAAAATCCGCAGAAACAAACCTGCCACCAAGGTAAAAAAACGCACTCGCAAAAAAACCCAAGTAAAGAAAAACGCTTCTTCAATACTATACCATAGTTCATATAGAGAAGCTATTGCCACATCCACATTTAGACTTTGCTGCTGGATTATTGACCACAAACCTCGATCCATTTATATCCTCAACGTAGTCTATTACAGAGTGTCTGAGAAGGTTATTAGACGCTCGATCCGTTAATAACAGAGGCTTACCTGTTTCTTCATCAAAAACCGTAAACTTCATCCTGCATTTTGCTTCGGGTTCGTCCTCATATTCACCGTATTCTTCATCGTCATCGTCAAGAAAATCATAATCATCCTCGTCCTCGTCTTCAGCGAACAATGTGCTAATATTGGCAAGATCGAAGTTATATTGAAATCCAGAACACCCACCGCCAGAAACTGTTAAGTATAATAAAGCATCCCTACTTTCTTCCTCACTAATCAAGCACTTAATTTTGTTAACAGCATTTTCTGTAAGAGTTAAGTCTGCATTCTTTAAGTTTGACATATATGCAATACCGAATTAAAAACTAACAAACTACTATATCATGATTTTTATGTGTGTCAAATTATAAACTATGTTAAATCTAGCAAAATACGCATGTCATCCTATGGAAACAAGGGGTAGAATATTTAAGGAAGATTGCTGTAACAATTGTTATCAGGTAGATCGTGATCGCATTATATATTCAAGCTCGTTTCGCAAATTACAGTATAAAACACAAGTCTTTATCAATTATGAAAGTGATTATTATAGAACAAGGTTGACTCATAGTCTTGAAGTTGCTCAAATAGCAATGTCGTTAAGTAGGAGGTTACATTTTAATGAAGATTTAGCAGTGGCTATATCTTTAGCACACGATTTGGGACATCCTCCATTTGGTCATGCTGGAGAAGAAGCTTTAAATGATGTTGCTGTACATCATTTAGGGTTTGATCATAATATTCAAGCTTTAAGAATATTAACGTTTCTAGAGAAGAGATATGCAAAATTTGATGGTATGAATCTTACATGGGAAACTATAGAAGGTGTAGCTAAGCATAATGGTCCTATTATTGGAGAGAGGGCTGTTAATTCAAATAAGAAAATACATAAATTTATGTTGGATTATGATGCAGATTATAAATTGGATCTTTATGACTTCTCCAGTGCTGAGGCTCAAATTGCAGCTATTTCGGATGATATAGCTTATAACATTCATGATATTGATGATGGGATAAGGGCAAAGATTTTGGTTATAGAAGAGTTATTAGAATTGCCTTTAATTGGTGAAGTTTTTAAAAAGGTTATAGATGACAACTTAGAGTTTGTCATGTCTGATAATAGAATTATTAGTGAATTTTTGAGAAAAACTGTTGATATTATGATTGAAGATATAGTACTTCAAGTAACAAATAATGTTGAAAAATATGGTATATCTTCTCAAAATGATATCAGAAAATTAGGTGAAATGTTTGTCAATTTTTCTGCTGAAATGAATCGTTACAAGATCACCTTACAAAATTTCTTGAGAAGCAAATTGTATAATCATTACAAAGTAAGGAGAGTAAAAAAATAAAGTAAAGCGTATAATAAAGGAATTATTTCAAGTTTTTTTATGATGATCCACAAATGTTACCTGCTGATTGGGGTGCAAAAGCAATGGATGCTGATTTAATAGGTAGATCAACTATAATATGTGATTTTATTGCAGGAATGACAGATCGTTTTGCTATCCAAGAACATAGAAAAATTTTTGATACAACTTATGAGATGATGTCATTCTAATTAGTAATATCTGTATACAATGTACACTGATTAAATATGATATTAAATGTTTTTTTAAGTATTAGTGTTATTATCTTTACTACTTTAGCGAAGATGTAAGTTTGCTAAGCTATTAAAAGTCATTTGAAATTCAATCTATTCAAAATATTTACATCTATAGCCCTTAAAATAAACTTTATAGGAAACTTTTATGACAGATCCAAAACAAAACAATCGAGATGACTTACAAGGTAAAGGTACTCAAGGTCCACAAGGTACAGAATCTGAACAAACATCTGGTGAACAATTGACAGGAGGTGAAGTAAGTGATAACGCGTTATCAGAAGGAGGTAATGCACCAGATGATAGTTTATATGCTAAAGTTTATAAGAAACGTGCTGCTTCAGGTAGTAGTGATAAAGGCGGCGCATCAGCAACACCGGCAGTGGAAGGCGGTGAAGAAGAAGTTCCTCCATTACCACCAAGAAATTTTGATGTACATTCAGAAGCGGAACTGGCAGAAGCTCTTTCATCACAACCAAGAGATTTAGGTACACATACAGAAGTGGGACAAATGGGAACCGATCCTTCACCACAAGCGGATTCAACATATTTTATGGAAATTGACCCATACGGATCAGAACACAGTGATGAAGAAGTGCATGGTTATGAAGTATTCAGTGAGGAAGAAGAGAACATATATGAAGATCCTGATTTTGTTGGTCAAAGTCAAGCAGGAAGTTATAGCAGTCATGGTATGTATGCATTAGCAAGTGGATATAGTGCCATGGATTTTGACAGTGAGAAGTGGCTCAACGTTAGGGAGTCGGTTATTGGTGGTTACTCTGTGAGTTCTGATGATTTAGTAACAAAAGGACCTGTTTATGATATTCGTACTAAAATTCTAACATCTGATGGTAAGTTATCTAAATTCGAAGTCGAAAAGATTGTTAATACCTTATATTCTAATGCAGAGCTAGTGCGTGAAGAATTGTGTGAGCCGTTATCTGGTAACGTTAATGATTTTGGAAATGTAAACTGTGAAGATGTAACAACACTATTGCACATTGCTTATCGACATAATGTTAGTAGTAAAATAATCGGAGCCATGAGAGATATATGTGGAACCATACCATATGGTGTCGTAGATGCTCAGTGTAAACTTCCAATACATTATGCTGCTCAAAATTGTTCTCCTAAGACAGTATTGGAGTGTTATAATAGTACAGGTGGTGGGGTAGTTGATACTTTAGATTTTAACGGACGTAGTTTTTCACATTACTTGTCTGCTAATAAAAAATGTTCACAAGAGTTAGTACGACAAGTATTGGATGAAGGCTCTTTATGTTGTTATGACAAATCAGGAAAGCTTCCAGTTCATTGTTTTGCTGAAACTGCTACATCAGAAGTATTATTTTCTGTAGTTGAGTCTATGTTGAGTAGTGCTCAAACCGCAGCACTAGTTTTATCTCCAGATGGTGAAGGACGTAACATATTACATCATGTAGTTGGTAATCCTCATTGTACTAAAAAAGATTTAAAGCAACTAGTTAAATTAACAAGTGGTGACGTAAACACTCAAGATTATTATGGTCGCACTCCAATTATGTATGCTGCTTACAACAAAGGAAAACTCATTTCTCGACTTGTAAAGTGTGGAGCTGACATTAATGAGAAGGATGTAGATGGTCGTATGGTGTTACATCACGCAGCAATATCTGGTAGCAGAACAGCAATAATGAATGTATTAAAGCAAAGTGGTCTTGATTGTGCTGCGCATGATAAATTAGGATATACAGCATTACATCATGCTAGTGCGAAAAGTGCAAAGGTTATGAAAGCTTTATTATCTTTAGATGGCGTAAAGGATGAGGGTGTCAAAAATGGTATGAGGTTAGCATTATTCTCAGAAGATGCTAATGGGAATATGCCTATAAATTCTGCTTGTATTGAAGGTAATCATAAGGCAGCGGAGAATGTATGTCTTGCTGTGATGAAATATTATGGTCCAGAAGTACTCGAATCAATGTTAATACAAGAAAATAAATGCGAAAATACCTTAGACTTGTCAGAATTTTGTTTAATGGATGTGTTGGATGCAGGAAGAGAGTTGTATGTTAGTGCGGCTAGGAGCGAATTACCTTTATCTCCATTACATAATGCCATAAGAAACTGTGATCTCAAGTTACTTAAAGCACTTATTGATGCTGTTCCTAATCCAGGAAAATTATTACAGAAACAATGCTCTGCAGGATTAACTCCACTTCAACTTTCTGTTCTCTTCGGTGATAAAGATGTTGTAAAGTGTGTGGCTAGGAATGTACCAACAAGTCAATTTAATGATCCAGGTGGCATAGGTATCACACCTCTGAATCTTGCATGTTTACAAAATAGAGTGGGTTTAGTGGAGGCTTTGTTAACTAATGTAGACATAGATATTAATCAACAAATGGGAGAATCTAGAAATACTGTATTGCATACAGCAGTTCATAGAAGCAATGCCGGTCTTGTGAAAAAAGTTATTATCCAAAAAAAATATTGATGTTAATGTTCAAAATTCATCTGGTAACACACCTTTACATGTGGCTGCAGCAACGGGAAACGTTAGTGCTTTTAAAAAGTTAGTACAACATACAGCAGATGTTAATATCCTAAATACAAGTGGTGTATCTCCAGTATCTATGGCCATAGGTCCATATAACAAAGAAGATGATATTATTAAGATATTAATTTCTTCAAAAACAAAGCTGAAAACTAATGCAGATAGTGATAAGAATTACGCTATACAGAAATCTGTAGAGTGTGGGTATAATAAATTATTAGGTGAATTATTAAGTTGTGGATTTAGAGTTCACGATGGAGCTGGTAAATCGCCACTTGTTTCTGCTGTAAAGAACGGGAATGTAGGAGCTACTAAACAATTAATTGAGGTTGGTGGCGGTAACGTTAACTCAAAAGTAGATATGCCAGGGGATCAGCATAATGGCTATAGTTTACTCATGATGGCAGTTGAAAATCTTGATTCAGGTATGACGAAAATGTTATTGGCTCATAAATGTGATGTCGCTATGTGTGGGCCAAATGGAGATACAGCGTGCCATATGCTCGTTAAGAGTAAAAAGGTAAATTTTGCTAGATATGTTATAAACGAGATGGTAAAAAGTGGTATAAATCTTGGAGAAGCTTTTTCACAGAAGGATAGTGGAGGTTATACACCTTTACATTTAGCTGTGGAAAGTTCAAACTTTGCAGTTGCGTCTGCGGCTGTGAAAGCCATGAGTAAGAGATCTTTACTTGGTGTAGCAGGTCTAACGAGTCCAGGAGGCAAAACATTACTACATTTGTGTGTTGAGACTGGTAAATTAGATCTTGTGAAATTAGTGTTAGACAGAATTGGTGCAGCGGAGTTTGGAAGGTTAGTAACTAAGCAAGATGGTGATGGTAATACAATACTTCATAAAGCTCTTGAGTCGGGTGATGATAAGATGGTGAAACTGGTTATGGGTTATGTGTCAAAAGGTGCTGCGAGAACGTTGTCAAATACACGAAATAAACTAGGAAACACACCACTACACCTTGCTTTATCAAGTGAGAGTTTCTATGCTGAGAAGTTTATGTATTTATGTAATATGGATGTGTTTTTATCTACTAATAGCGAAGGTAAGTCGCCATTGGGCTGTATTGCTCCTGGTAGTAAATTTTTTAAACCGTAGATTATTTGGATTCAAGAAGTCTGTATTTTTTGAAATAGGTGAACTTGAGCAAAAGGCAAGAGCAGTATCTGCTATTGGAACTACTGCTGCGCCAACATCTGGTAGTTTGCCACATGGTGAACAAGTAGATTCACAAGAAAGTGGCGGTGGTATAGGTGTATCATGTGGTACTAAATTACGAGCAAGCGGTGTTACAGGTGTGATGAGTCGAGTAGCTCGTGGTGGATATGATGCATTATCTGAGACGAGTAGTTCATTATCTGATACAGATAGTTCATTTTCGTTTGTAGAAAGTGCATGTAGTCAAGTAGGTGGAGCTGTTGGTGGTGCACCAAATACGAATGACAGTGAAGTTGATACTAAACGTAGTTCAGGTAGTTCATTTGATATTATAGGAAGCTCAGATGAGCGAGCATATGAAACTTGTGCATCAGGAGGTTTTGACAATGTGGGATTTAGTGCAGAAGAGATAGAAGATATTGCTAAAGGCATGAGTGGTGTGTCTGTAGGTGATAGTGCTGCATTGCCTGGTAATATGGTTCAAGCGGTAGTTACTAATCAAAAAAGTTCTTGCCAGTCTAAGTAATTTAGTATAATAATTAATAGCGGCCTAAATAAATTTATGGTTTCGGTTAATATTGTGCGGGGTGGAGCAGTCTGGTAGCTCGGCAGGCTCATAACCTGTAGGTCGCTTGGTTCAAATCCAGCCCCCGCAACTTCTTTATTCTGTTTAGCTATGTGCGCTTGCGTATGGTTTGGCGTTGTTTTGTGAAATTCCTGGCTGCGCGTTTTTTGTGTTTACTTCAGGATATTAACTTTCATCTTTCTAATTTGATGATAAAGAAGTTAGGCTATTTGGTAAAAGTAGAGTTTACAAACGACAAGTGATACGTCTTGTATTGTACATTCTTTATTAACGCTGCTTTTATAGTTGTGTTACATGGATCAAGTAATATAGCAGAAAAGCTATACAGTAGTAATGGGTTTAGTTTGTGTCTTTTGTTTCTCAAATAACTAATGTTGTATGTGGTGCTTTGAATATATATAATGTAGTGGGTGGAGAGGTTATAAAAGAAGGTGTCGAATGTGGCATAGCTAAGAAAAATCAATCAACTATTGCAGTTGGATTTGTAGATGAATCAGTAATATTTCTTGGTATACCCATTGTATTGTTTCATTTTAGTGGTTGGTGTGCCTTATGCTACCGTAGCTGTACCTCTTTGTGTTGTCCATTAGTATCATTGTCTTCTATATTGAAGATGTACTACATCATAACGAAATAAGATATATCATAGATGGATACTAATGAATGGTATTATCTTTACTTACATGTACTTTACGGTACTTTGTAATAAACAGTTTTATGTGAAAACTTTGTCTTTCATTCTGTCATTATCTATCAATATTGTTGAAGTCTTTTGTTTATATTGTGTATTGTATGAGTTCTAACATCTACTTTCTTATTGTATCATCTTTCTTACGATATAATGAAAGAGAAAGCATACCGGAAAAGAACTTAATGTACTTGTTGTTGATTAATAAAGTTTTGATGATAACCGACAACGGCAATGAAAAATGTGTAGATAATTGTGCTTGTTTAACAAAACACTATTTCTGTGTGGATTACATAAATTAGCTGTTTTGAAGGTGTAAAAGTAGTTTTTTCCGCGGTGATATCATAATGTGCAACAGTTAGTGTTGATACTAGGCGAAGTAATACAAGATTGTTTATGAATATTCCTTAAGCTTTTTATTGTACATCTTTCTTTTTTATTATTGCTATGTAATATATGGCCTATGTAATAAAACTTAAGTTTGTATTTCTATTCAATAATGCTGTATATACTTTTAAATATATATTTAGTCCTACACTAATAAAAATGTATGTAAATTTCAATTGCTTGTCATACATACGGTTGCAGTGATTTTATTTCTTGCCTATAGGCGAGCCATACCAGATGCTCGGAGGTCTTATTTCTATGAGCTCTCTGTTATATATCACCACTAAGTGTGCGCCGTCTCTATAAAAGTCCAGAATTTAATGATTTCTAAATCTCAGAGAATTTATTTTAATGAATCCTTCTGCATCTGTGTGGTTGTAATCCTCTGATTCATCAAAACTTGCCAACCTATGTGAGTATAAACTGTTTTGAGATTTCCTTCCCACAATTGTAACAGATCCTTTATATAACTTTAAACGGACTACCCCATTCACTTTCTCCTGTGACTTATCAATCAATGCTTGTAACATCTTTCTTTCAAGAGTCCACCAGTAACCATTATATATTAGTTTAGCATATTTTGGCATGATTTCATCCTTTAAGTGTGTTGCTTCTCTATCTAGTGTTATACTCTCTATTGCGCGATGTGCATGTAAAAGTATTGTTCCTCCAGGAGTTTCATATATTCCCCTTGACTTTATTCCTACGTAACGATTTTCTACTATATCGATAATTCCTATTCCATGTTTACCTCCTAGTTCGTTTAGTTGTTGTAACAGGTTTGCTGGAGAAAGGACTACGTCATTTATTGCAAATGGATCTCCTTTTTCATACGAGATTTCTATATATTCTGCTTTATCGGTTGCTAATTCTGGGATTACTGATTTTGAAAGCATAGTATAATCAGGTTCAATATACGGATCCTCCAGGGATTTTCCTTCAAATGAGGTATGTAATAGATTTGCGTCTATAGAATATGGCGGCTCACTAGCCTTGTCTAAAGGAACATCTATTCCATTTTTTTTTGCATATTCTATTAAGCTATTTCTTGAATTTAAATCCCATTGCCGCCATGGTGCAATTACCTTGATATTTGGATCACAGCAATAATATCCAAATTCAAATCTTATTTGGTCATTGCCCTTTCCAGTAGCTCCATGTGCAACAGCATCCGCTTTAGTAAGGTGTGCTATTTCAATTTGTCGCTTAGCTATTAGTGGTCTTGCTATAGATGTTCCAAGTAAATAGTAGCCTTCATAGACAGTATTTGCCCTAAACATAGGAAACACAAAGTCTCGTACGAACTCTTCTTTCAAGTCTTCTATAAAAATTTCTTTCACATTTAACGCGGCTGCTTTTTTTCTTATGATAGACATGTCATCATTTTGGCCCAGATCTGCAGTGAATACTACTACCTCGCAATCGTATTTTTCTTGAAGCCATTTTAATATTACCGATGTGTCTAATCCTCCAGAATAAGCTAATACTATTTTTTTCATGATATAAATATAATAAGTATGTAAGTAAACTCAACATTCTAGTACGTTTTTATTAGAATGACAACTCATTACTTATTTTGATGGTTTCATATTTAATTAATAGAACAGTGTTGAAAAAATTATATAATACGTATGCTTTATTTAATTAATTAAACTATCTTGTATGATGAGAGTTATTTTGTATTTATGGATCATATTTTTATCATTAATTTACCCAGTTGGTAATATGGCATTTGCTAAAAGCATTAAAAATAATTTTCTAGGTGATTTTTATATTAGTGGATTTTATGGGTATGACAAAAAAGTATTAGAATTTAAAAATGGAGATAGATATTTAGATTTTGATTTTAATGCAAATAATGTGCTTGGACATAGTGGAGGGTTAATGTTGGGTTACATATGTGCTAGTGCTTCTCCAAGTAATTTTAGAACTGAATTAGAAATTATGTATGTGACTAAAAAGAAGTTTATTAATACAGAAAATATGAGTGAAGAATTATTGGAGATGAGAAAGTTATATTGGAATACTGATAGTAGATATAAAGTCTTGTTTAACTTGTACTATGATATTGGCAATTTCTTTAGTATTAGAGATCTTGCTTTATATTTGGGTTCAGGAATTAATATGCAGAGTTTTGTTAATAAACTATTAAAAGATAGCTCTTTAGATAATAGGATTATGATGCAAGCTATGGTTGGGATTAAATATAAGTTACTACCTAATGTTAGTGTATATAGCGGATATAGGTATTTTATTAATTATATCTTGCCTAAAAAAGATGATGTTAATTTTAAGTATTATCGTGTTTTAGCATCTAGTGGATTTATATTTGGTTTAGCATTTATTTTTTAAAGTGTATGTTTTGGTAAACAATATTCTATACTTATATCTATACTTATGTGGTTTATTGAGTATTGATTCTTCTTTTATTGCTTATCGAAGTCTTACTATTAGGATCTATATAGCATTACTACATGTTTGCTGTCTTTTTAAGAAGATGAATTGATATTTTGTGTTATGCTGTACTGTGTTTTTTATTTAGAATTGCAAGGTCGCGATATACGGTCTGTTTGTATGGTATAATAAGATTCATTGTAATAAGAAAGTCATTTTTACTATGAGAGAATACCTTGTTACAATATAGCTCTGGTTACTGATTGTCTTTAATTATATTTGTTGTAAGTTGGCACATGCTCTAACAACTTTGTTTCACTATATAATGTTGTTTTTTTTCTAATGACCTGGTGGCATTAGTTGATTAAATTTTTATGTTGACTTGCTACTAAAGAATTATATATCTGATATATAATTAATATTTTTATATTTCTTATGAAGAATTATATATATGTAGCTATATATTTTGTAGTAGTTGCATTTAGTTATGAAGCAATGGCCACACCTGTTTACGTTAAAGGGGGTTATAATTTCGGCGTAAGTTATTCTGATAGTTTTAGGTCAGAATACGTGGATTATAAGCAAGTTAATGTAGATTTGGCTACTGCAATTGGGTATGTGATACAGAGTGGTTTTTTTTATGAATTTGAAGTAAGATATGCAAATATAAAAACTGCAATCCAAAAATTATCTGATTTTGAAAAAATAGACTTAATCAATATATTTCAGAGGATTCTTGATGAAAAAGTTTATGTGTCTAAGATAGAAAGCATGCTTGAAATTAATAGTGTTACGGCTCTTATTAATTGTGGATATAATTATGTCATTAATAACAAATTAGTTGGATATTTAAGTTATGGAGTTGGTGTTGGTGGTGTATTGAATTATCAGGGATTTAGAAATAGTGCTGCTAGTCATTATGGTATCAGTATGCAGAGTGAAATTGGATTATGTTACCTTTATAATGGGAAAGCAAGCTTATGTGCAGGATATAATTATTTAAAGAATTATTGGAAATATGATACAAACAAAATTTATGATGAGGAAGGAAATACAGTGATGTATCACTTTCAAAAATTTTCAGTTAAATTCTCATGTAATATTTGTTGGCTTGAAATTTTTGCTTTAATTATTTTATATATATTCTATAAACTATGTGTTATAATCATTTGAATTTCTGCTTTATGTTTTGTAGACTTTTTGTTGTGTTTTATCTATAAGTTTGGAAGTTTGGTCCGTTTTAGTTAACTTTAATAGAGTAAAGATACGCGTATAGTTTTGTTCAAATGTGATTTGTTAAAATAAAATGGTTTTAATTTGAACTGAATTATTCGAGTTTTATGTTTATTTATAATGTGGGGTTATACTTTTTGTTAATTCGGTTTATTTATATTGAGTGTTTTGCTGATACTATAAATTGAGCATGCTAAATGTATATTGTAATGTGTCACGCATTTATTTAATGCAGTACTTTGAAGTTAGTTTTTAAAATAACTTTCTTGCATTATACAATGATACTTCGTATAACTTAAGAAATATAGATTATGATCGGTGATATAGATATGGCTGAGGGTTTCTACGTTACTTCCACTTCAAGTAAATTTCCAATATCTCCTCTTGCTCCAAGTAGCTTTCCTATAATGCCTGAAGTTAATGGAGTTGAATTGTATTCCTTTTCTTCTGGTATTAAAGTTTCAGGTAATCCAGATCTTTTAATAGTAAAAATGCCGGATAATACCAGTGTCGCTGGTGTTTTTACAAATTCTTATACAGCAGGTAGTAATATTGAGCATTGTAGGAGTATTCTTCCTTATGGTAAAGCGAAAGTTCTAGTTGTTAATTCTGGTAACGCCAACGTTGCTGTTGGAGCGAATGGTTATGAAGTTGTTATGGAAGTTACAAAATTATGTGCAGAGAGGTTTTGTTGTTCTACCGAAGAGGTATACTTTTGTTCTACAGGAGTTATAGGTGTTCCTTTGCCGGTTGATAAAATTAAATCTGTTATCCTTAATTCTACATTGAAAATTTCTGGAAATCCCTGGGGTGATGCTGCTAATGCTATCATGACTACAGATACTTTTCCGAAGATGGTAACGAAAGAAACATCAATTGCTGGTAAAAAAAGTTGTTCTTAACGGAATATGTAAAGGTTCTGGTATGATTGCGCCAAATATGGCGACCATGCTAGCATATGTTTTTACTGATGCTAATATTAGATCGGATGTGCTACAGAAATTGTTAAGTCAGTATGTCGATGTGTCTTTTAATAGTATTACTGTTGATGGTGATACATCTACTAGTGATTCAGTATTACTATTTGCAACGAATCTTGTTGACCATAAACAAATCTGTTGTGTTGATGATGAATTAATTGATGATTTTAAAATTGCTTTAAAAGGAGTGCTTATAGAAATGGCACATCTCATTGTAAAAGACGGAGAGGGAGCAAGTAAGTTTATTACAATTGATGTTAAAAATGCTGTTTCATTGAAATCTGCTAGAAATTTAGCATTTTCCATAGCAAATTCTCCGCTTGTAAAGACTGCTATAGGAGGTGGTGATGCTAATTGGGGCAGAATAATAATGGCTATAGGTAAAGCAGGGGAACCATTAAATAAGAACGAAGTCTCAATAAAGGTGGGAGATAATATTATAGTTAGAAATGGTGAAATTAGTCCTGATTACATTAAAGAATCTGTCGATAGATATATGAAAAATAAAGATATTTATATTCAGGTTGACGTTAATACCGGTAATTTTGATGTTACTGTATGGACATGTGATTTAACTAATCAGTTTATTGATATTAATGCTAAATATTTTACTTAATGTGTGTTTGTACTACTTGTTGGAAAATTATCATGACTTTAAGAGTAGCAACATGGAATGTAAATTCTATCAGAAAGAGGTTAAATCACGTATGCACTTGGTTGATTAAGTCTGATGTTGATATTGCTTTGTTGCAGGAAATAAAATGTACAAACGAGCAATTTCCTTTCTCAGAAATAGAGTCTTTGGGATATAAATGTTATGTACATGGGCAAAAGGCTAGAAATGGAGTAGCAATTATAACAAAATATCCCACAATTGAAGAATTAGTGACAAGTATTTTTTTTTTAGATTGTAAGTCCAGTGTATGCTATAAATTAAGTTCTAAGGATTTTATTTATAATTGTGAAGAGTCTCGTTATTTAGAATGTGTGATTTTGTATAATGGCGTCAAAGTTCGTGTTGCTAGCGTATATATTCCCAATGGTCAGAATGTTGATTCTGATGCTTTTCAATATAAGCTTGGATTTCTTGATCAGTTAAGAGAATATATATTTCATCTGCTTAAAAAAGAAGAAATTTTTATATTAGGCGGTGATTATAATGTTGCATCTTACCCTATAGATGTATATGCATCTGAAATCATGGATGGTAAATTATGTTTTCATAAATCTGAAAGAGAAAGATTTCGTTCCATTTTAAATTTAGGGTTGATAGATGCTTTTCGTATGTTAAATGAGAATGAAAAAAAATTTACTTGGTGGAATTATAAGGCAGGTGCGTGGCAAGAAAATAAAGGCTTGAGAATAGATAGTTTACTATTGTCACCGCAGGCCGCAGATAGGTTATCTTGTTGCATTATTAATGATGAACTTAGAGGATTACACTTACCGTCTGATCACGTTCCTGTTGTATGCGATCTTAACTAGAATATGTATGCTTTCAACCTATTGTTTTTTTATAAGAGAGCTTGTGGGTATATGCGTATGGCGGTAGATTGTCATTTTACTTATAGTTAGAGTTGATATGTAAATTTATCGTTTCCCGTTAGTGGTTGTGTTTATAGTATGTGTTGCATTGATCCATTTTGAAAAGAAGATGTAGCATTGTTGAATTCTGTGATTTCTGTATATGCATCTAATGATGCTGGTGGGACTTCTTCTTGCATAGTTTTCATACACACTAATGAAATTATAATCGTTATGTGTCCTGTTAATAATGAAATTTTGAAGATATTTTTTTCAAGAGAGTTGTATTTTATAAAAAAAACTTGAAAACGTCAAACTTGCATTTACTACTGATATAATTAATTTTGCAATCCAATTTGTAATTGACCATATTACGTATTTTGTTGATTTTGATTCATTGTTTAAATTTTTTAACTGTTTAACATTTGTATTTAATGATATTGAACCATGCGCTATAGTGAAAAGTGAAGATAATATATTGAATATAGAAACAGCAGTTTGCATTTGTTGGTTATATGGTAAGATTGCCAGACAGATAGTGAATACGATAATAACGCATCTCTTCACTATAGATCCTAGGTGGTTAACTAACTCTTTTTTTTCAATGGGTTTTTTTACCTTGAAAGTGCTTTATCAAGATATTTGTGTTATAACATACATTGATGCTATAGAGTAATATTGTGCATATTGGTAATATTATAATGTATTGCGATATGACATTTTTGATGGAATGTGGGATACTTGATATTGATTTTATTATAAAAAAAATGTTCCATAACATTAATATTATTATTGTGGCTATGTAATTGCAAAGTTTGTATTTGTTGAACTTTTTCATAATATTACTTGAATATTGTATCAAATAACCGGTTTACCTATTAGAGACATTAGGTTTCATACACCAAATATGTCAGAGAAAGTAGCTTTTATGATGAAAAGTGTTTTCCTTCATCTATATCAATAAATCTTAATTATTTCAATATATTTTTTGAGTTTTATTATAATATGTATTGAATTTATTTCATATATTGTACTTAAATATCATAAAATTATGCTACTTTTTCTGTATGTTTATATTATGTAAGATAAGTATAAGGTAATTTTTCTATTTACAAGGAGGTCTGTTTATTAATGGAAATTGATGCATGATAAGTTGGTGTATTATACTGTATTTCAGAGATATATATTGCAATTATGTTGATCGTATGTTATACGGTCAATTAGAGTGGCTAGGTAGCTCAGTGGTAGAGCAGGAGAATCATAATCTCTTGGTCGTGGGTTCGAATCCCTCCTTAGCCACCCGCGATTCGTTAAGTCTCATATATTTAATATCTGTTACATTTGAAAGGTCTGAATTGATGGATGAATCTATATTGAGCATTATGGCTAAGATAGTTATGCTTGCTATAGTACATAATATCCTGATTATTGGTCCAAGAGGATAGTTAGTCGGGCCTTGGTTACTGTGATTTTCTGTATTGAATAATGCAAAAGATTGTGTTTGTTCTAACACGTTAATAATCTTTCCAATAAATGCTATGAGATTGACAGCTAATGCGGCTATAGATAAATGAAATAGAACGTCCATTTTATTTTGTTTATCTATGTCCTTATTTGTTTTTTTTTGATGGTAATTGAAGTATATTAATAATGGTGAGGCTATTAGTATTTTGATTAATATGCAAGTAAAATCCACAGCTCCTTTAGCATGAATCGCGGATTTGTTACTTGCCACTATCTCTAGATTGCCCATTGCTACTTTAATTACGGCAATTGCTTGTATTACTATTGCAATCATAGTGCTCAATAATTCAGCTATATGTGCTGTTTTTTTTGTATTTTGTAAATGGATTTTTATTGATACTAGAGTCAGTGGATTTTAATTCGTGGAGTGCTAATAGAAATAGTATACCGCGTGCTGATAAAACTATTAGTACATTGATTAACAGCAAATTTTTAGCACTAAGCGGAGACGGTATCCTAATTAGTTGTATTAGAATTGCTAGAAGGAATACGTTAAAATATATGATATTTGCAGAAAATGCCAAACAGTATTTAATTCTATGTTGTAAATTACTAGAGAGATACATGTCTCTTAATCTATTGATTAATTGATTAATTAATGCATTAACAGTCCACCATTAACATGTATAGTTTGACCTGTAATATAGCAGCTCTCATCACTAACCAAGAATAAAACTGCAGCAGCCACTTCTTCTGGAGTACCCATTCTTTGCATAGGAATATGGTTTATAATATTACCACATTGTTCTTTTGATAATACACCTGTCATTGGCGTAGAAATGAAGCCTGGTGCTATGCAATTTACTGTGATATTTCTACTTGCGAATTCTCTTGCTATGGATTTGCTCATAGCTATCATTCCAGCCTTGGATGCAGCATAGCTCGCTTGTCCAGGATTACCGGTAAATCCTATAACTGAAGAAATATTAACTACTCTCCCTTGACTGTTTTTCAGCATTGCACGGCATGCGTTACGATTTAATTTAAAGGTTGTAGTTAAATTTGTATTGATTACTTTGTGCCAATCTTCATCGGAAGTACGTAATGTTAATTTATCTAATGTAATACCAGCATTACATATTATTCCGTCAATTCCAGACATGAACTTGCAAGCATTATCAACTAGACTATTAATTTGTTCATCATTTGTCAAATCACATGGTAATACATGTATATTGCCTGATAACTGTTCTGCAATTTTTTGTAAAATATGTTCTTTTGTTCCTGAAATACAAAGCGTAGCTCCTGCTTCTGATAGTGTTTTAGTTATTGCCTGTCCTATACCTCCAGATGCCCCAGTAATTAGAAATCTTTTTTGTAATAAATTAAACATATCAACCCTAAAATTTATATACTATTAAGTATAACATATATTATAATGTTTTCTATAATCAATTGTTGCTCTGTTTTAATGTTAAGATTTTATTGTTGTATGTTTTTTTAGGTTATATGAATTGATTATTGTTATGTTTTGTATTGTCGATCCAGTGATGTATAGTATGTATGTACGTTATTATTAAAGTAAATTGAAAAGTGTAATTGATGGTCAAAAGTGTGTAATTTTTTATGTGCGATTTCAGTAGATTAGTGTTGATAATAATTTTTATCCTATGTTTTGTGTTGATTTAATGTGGGGATATTTGTAAGCAAAAGTGTGATTATGAAAGCAATGTTTACATCATGGTAAGAGTGCGTGCCTTTAAGTGATGAAGTATTGGTGGGTTATGTGTAAATTTTGGTAATAATTAATAATATCTGTGAGATGTATGAATTTAAAAAATTTTTTTATAGCAATTCTAACAGGCTTACAATGATGTGTATTATTTAGTATATATTTGATGTGTGCTACCAGCTTATACAGTGTTTGAAGTATTTTATTTTATGCTGTCAGTTAATAATCGTACAAGAATGATAAGGAATGAATTTTTATAGAATGTAGTTAATATTTATGATAAACAATATGTTTGATTTTTCTATTAGTATGTTTAATTATCAGCTTTTAGGGAATTTTTTTAAATGTTCTAATGCTAGGTGGCAGTTACTGTTGCAAGTATAAATATTGATGGGAGATATGGAAAATGATAAGTGCACTACAAGCGCCAAATGAAATACGTAAACGCATGCAAATGTTCTATCGCGTAGAAGAAAATAGTTATGCAAGATATTTAACAGAGAAAACAGAAATATTACAGGATTCTAAAATTAGAATTTATAGTATTGCAAAGCAGATAATAGAAAAAATAAGAATAGACAGGAATATAGGTATAGTAGATGCGTTTATGCAGGAATACGGGTTGTCTAATGATGAAGGCATAGCACTCATGTGCTTGGCAGAATCCTTATTAAGAATACCAGACGATTGTACAATCAATGACCTAATAAAAGATAAACTAGCAAATAACATGTGGAGTAATCACATAGGTGGATCTTCATCGGTATTTGTTAATGCAGCAACTTGGGGTTTGTTTATAGGTGGAAGGGTATTAAAAGAAAAAGGCGACAATGCAAGATGGTTTAGTACAGTAAATAATCTACTAAAAACAATGGGTGAGCCTATCATTAGGAAAGCAGTGCAGCAAGCAATGTATATATTGGGGAAGCATTTTATAAAGGGCAGAGATATCACAGAAGCTCTTGAGAGTAGAAAAGAAGGGGAGTTATACTCATTTGATATATTAGGGGAAGCTGCTAAAACAAAAAGGGATGCAGAAAAATATTTCAGTGAATATATGAAAGCAATAGATAGTATAGGGAGGTCTAAAGGTGGAAGTGCGACAGGAAATTTAGTGGATTATGATGAAATTTCAGTGAAAATATCAGCGTTGCACAATAGATATGAATTTTCGCAGGTGGATGAAGTATTAGATGAAATAGTAGGCAGATTACTAGAAATATGTGGATTAGCAAAAAAAATATAACATTCGTGTGTGTATTGATGCAGAAGAGGCAAGTAGATTAGAAATGTCATTGATGATACTTGAAAAGTTAAGGTTTGATAGTAGTTTAGATGCATGGGAAGGGTTGGGATTAGCTGTTCAGGCATACCAAAAAAGAGCATTTTCAGTATTAGATTTTGTGGAAGATATAGCAGTAAAGTCAGGTCATAAAATAATGGTAAGGCTTGTGAAAGGTGCATATTGGGATTATGAAATAAAAACTGCACAAGAATTGGGTCTAAGTAGTTATCCAGTATTTACAAGGAAAGTATATACTGATGTGTCATATTTGGCATGTGCAAATAAGATTTTGAGTAAGTCGAATACTTTTTATCCATGTTTTGCTACCCATAATGCTTATACTTTAGCTGCAATACTAGAAATGGCAGATAAAGATCATCCTGGATTTGAATTTCAGAGGTTGCATGGTATGGGAGCTAATTTATACGAATATGTTACACAGGAATTAGCTGCGAATATAAAATGTAGGGTTTATGCCCCAGTTGGAAGCTATCAGGATTTACTTCCTTATCTAATCAGAAGATTGTTAGAAAATGGAGCGAATAGTTCATTTATTAATCAATTAAATGATACTAATGTAACATTGGAGCAGTTAATAGAAGATCCATTGGAGAAGGCAAAAGCTTTAGAGTATTTACCTCATCCTAATATACCATTGCCAAGGGATATATTTGGACATGATAGGATTAATTCTGCGGGTATTGATATTACTGATTCCGTTACGTTGGCGAATTTGAATGAAGAGATGAAGTGTTATCAAACTTATAAATTTAGGGCAATGTCGATTATAAATGGAGAGGAGTTAGAGAATGATTTTATGGAGGTGTTTTCTCCGGCAAATTCTGATGATGTTGTAGGTGAGGTATCATTTGCTAATCCTAAGCATGCCTTGTCAGCTTTAGATATAGCATATGATGCATTTAAGGGGTGGAGTAATGTTTCTGTATCTACTCGTGCTGCAATATTAGAAAAGGCAGCTGATTTAATAGAAGATAACAAGGTAAAATTAATAATGTTACTCATTAGAGAAGGAGGCAAAGTCATTTCTGATGCCATTGCAGAAATAAGGGAGGCTGTTGATTTTTTGCGTTATTATGCAGTTCTCGGAAGACAGGAATTAGAGATGTCCAAAAAATTATCTGGTCCTGTAGGGGAAGACAATTACCTTTATTTTAAAAGCAGAGGTGTGTTTGTGTGTATATCACCATGGAATTTTCCTTTGGCAATATTTATTGGTCCTATTGCTGCGGCATTAGTGACTGGAAATACTGTAATTGCGAAACCTGCTGAGCAAACTTCAATTGTAGCATACGAAGCATTAAAGTTATTATATGATGCCGGAGTACCAAAAGAAGCACTGCATTTATTACTTGGGGATGGAAAAGAGTTAGGTGAGGTATTACTAAAGAATGAAAAAATAGGAGGTGTGGTATTTACTGGCTCAACTGAGACAGCAAGGATGATTAACCAATCTATTGCAGAGAAGGAAGGTGGCATTATTCCATTTATAGCTGAAACTGGCGGTTTAAATACTATGGTAACTGATACTTCTGCATTAATAGAGCAAGTTACAAATGATGTGATTACATCAGCGTTTAAGAGTGCTGGACAAAGATGTTCAGCGTTAAGGGTATTGTTTGTGCAAGAAGAAATAGCAGAAAAACAGATTGAAATGATTTGTGGAGCCATGGAGGATTTGGTTATGGGCGATCCTATGCTGTTAAAGACTGATATAGGACCTGTGATAGATAAAGCATCACGAGAGATGTTGGTGGTTCATGCGGATAGGATGTCACGAGAAGGAAAGCTGTTGTGTAAAGTTAAAATGAATGAAAGTTGTGAAAAAGGATGTTTTTTTCCACCATGTGCATATGAGATAGAAAGTATATCTCAATTGAAGAAGGAAGTATTTGGTCCGATATTACATATAATTCGTTATAAGAAAGGAGACCTACATAAAATTCTGAATGAAATTAATAGTACAGGGTATGGTCTGACATTTGCTGTACAGAGTAGAGTACAGAGCAACATTGATAATATTATTGATAGGGTGAATGTTGGGAATGTATATGTGAATAGGAATCAGGTCGGTGCAGTAGTTGGTGTACAGCCTTTTGGAGGGCAAGGGTTATCTGGTACTGGTCCTAAAGCAGGAGGACCTTATTATTTGCACAGATTTCTGGTTGAAAAGGTCATAACCATTAACACCACAGCTCTGGGAGGAAATACTTCCTTAATGTGTTTAAGCGATCAATAAGAATTTTGATAGTGTATGGTAAAATGTCAATCTGTTCTATGGTATTTTGTGATATTTCTCTTTTATGTTTTATACCATTTCCTGTGATCATTTCTATCATAGTAATGTTGAGTATGGAATATTTCTTGCGTGATGGGTATTGTTATAATTTTACTTTCCATTAATAGGATGTGGATAAAGATTGGATTGCGCCTGTCTGTTATCTTAATAAACTATGTTAGATACGGTAATTATACCTTGTTGCTTTTATGATGATCTTCAGTAAGACCGTTTGGTACATTGTTTTTTTTATGTACTAGTACTGTTAAACTTTATGTTTTAAAGTTGTCGTTTCTGTTTATGGTTTTATGATATATAATACTATATTGTTTATAGATGAAGAGTTGTAATGCCTACAGGTTCTTGTTCATGGTTTGATGAAGGATATGAAAATATATGGATGCCTTATACTCAGATGTATAATGCTACTCTGCCACTAAAAGTTAAGTCTACTAATGGATGCTATATAATACTAGAGGATGGTACTCGGTTACTTGATGGTATATCAAGTTGGTGGAGTGTGTGTCATGGTTATTCTCATCCACACATTGTTAAGAAAATTCAGGAGCAGGTTTCCAAATTGTCTCATATTATGTTTTCTGGATTGGCGCATGAACAAAGTTATATTTTAGCAAAGCGTCTTGTTAATATTGCTCCAAAGAAAAAAATGGAAAGAGTATTTTTTTTCAGATTCTGGATCTACCGCTGTTGAGGTTGCTATGAAAATAGCAGTTCAATATTATCGTAACTTGGGGAATACAGAAAAGAGTAGTTTTATTTCTTTTGTCAATGGGTATCATGGCGATACAATGGGATGTATGTCAATATCTGATCCAGAAACAATTCATGGCACGAAGTTTAAAAAGTATCATCCTCCACAATTTGTATTGCCTTTACCACAAACAAGAGAAGAAGTAGATAATTTTATAAATGTAGTGCATTCTATCAAGGAGAATGTTGCTGGTATAGTTCTGGAACCTATTTTACAAGCTGCAGGTGGAATGTTAATTCATTCTGCAGATACTGTAAGGACAATTTACGAAATTGCACATGACAATGATATATTATTTATAGCAGATGAAGTGGCAACAGGTTTTGGTAGAACTGGGACCATGTTTGCATGTGATCAAGCGGGTATTGTACCAGATATTATGGTTATTGGAAAGGCATTGACAGGTGGATTTTGTACATTGGCTGCAACTTTAACTACACAAGAAGTGTATAATGCATTTTTATCGAATAGTATAAATACTGCTTTTATGCATGGTCCAACCTTTATGGCAAATGCATTAGCTTGTTCTGCAGCGAATGCTTCACTTGATCTTTTTTGAAGGACAGGATTTAATCAAGAAAGTTAATTTAATCGAAAGTCAGCTAAGGTTAGAGTTAGATGTATTCAAGCAATTAAGTTATGTTAATGATGTTAGAGTAAAAGGTGCAACTGGAATAATAGAATTAGAAAGTAATCTGATTGATAAAGACTATATTATACATAAAGCAATTGAGTTGAATATATGGATACGTCCTATTGATAATATTGTGTATATTATGCCACCTTTTATAATAAGTCATAGTGAACTTACTAAATTAATAACATCAGTATATATGATACTTAAGAATATATATACGAGTTAATATTTTTTGTATGAATTGCTAGTTTTTTTATAGATTAAGTAATAGATGGACTTGATATGTTAAGTTTTATTGTCATTTCATGGTGGTTATGTATTAGTGTAGTTAGTACACAAGAAAAGATTTTGTTTCCATGCTTATCTATAAATTTTTCTTGCAGATAATATGCTTTGTTGATTTTACTGGTATGTATTCATTATAACACGTGAATACGATGTATTAAAGGTAGTATATTTCTAAGCTTCTATTAGTCAATAATTCAATGTTGAATACGGTTGCTTAATGTCTTTAATAGTAGAGGTGATTTACTTACTTATTAATATAGTTGAATTTATTGCGATATGTAAGCAGATTCATTAGTGCTATAGTTCTCTAATGGACAAAGTATTTGTTGTGGTGTGATTGTAGATCCAGTGTAAGTATTGTGTCACGCTATCTATTTGATCGTCATGTTGTGTGTTTGGAAATGATAGCAATTCTTGTTCAAATTCACTAAGCCAAGGAGAATCGTATGGTAGAAATATTTTTCTCGATTCAAATATAGGAATTATTTTATAAAATCTTGTTATTTTATCAGTGGTTGGAGTAATTCCTATTATAGGTATTGTACTAATGTTAGCTAATTCTTGAATTATTTGTAATCCGCTTGCCTTTTTTTCTATAAGTATAGCATTAGGTTTCCAATTATTTGCTAAGTTTATTATTTCTTGTTTTAATGCTTGGTACTCTAATTTTATCATGCGTACTTCTAGTAGGAAAAAGCAGTTATTTATATAGGACCATGTTGTACACACGCTATAGTTACTGTTGTTATTCATAGAAGAAGCTGTATCCCAGCTTTGAGTTATGTTTTCTTTGTTATAAGATGTGTATCTTTGGAGCCACTTATACTTGATAATGCCACTTGACAGATGAAGTGGGTTTTGTTGATATTGAGCTGCAAATGCGTATGATCCTAACTCTGATTTCAATTCTTCAATGTATTTGTTCCCATATTTTTTGTGTAACAGATCTCCTTCTTTTCTTGTGTGTAGAATATGTTTTATTTTTTTTCCTTGCTTAAATTTCCACGGAGAAGCTATCGAATATATAGTCTGTTTTTTTTCTGCTATCATGGGAAATGATAATACATGCCATTTATTATAAAGCTTTTTTTGATAATAAATATCCAGTTAAATCTTCCGTATGTAATCTGTGCATTACAATGATAACAATACTCCGTTTTCTATCATCTAGTCTTGTCATAAAAGATTGATCAAACCAGTTGTATACACGTTGTCTGTAAGTTTTGCTTAGTGCTTGTAGAGGATTCATTGGATCATCTACAATTAGAATATCTCCACCCTCTCCTGTAATACTTCCTCCTATTGATGTTGCAAATCTATAACCTCTTTGTGTTGTTTGAAATTTTTGTTTAGTGTTTTGGTCTTTTGAAAGTATTACATGTGGAAATAATTTTTTATACCATTCAGATTGTAATATGTATCTGTTATCTAATGATAATTTTTCACTCAATGTTTGAGAATAGCTCGCAACTATAATTCTTGCTTTGGGATTTAATCCAAAGATCCAAGATGGCCATGCAACACTAACACATATGGATTTTATAAATCTTGGAGGCATATTGATTATTAGACGATTAATTTTTCCATTGAGAGTGGCTTCTAATCTATCTGACATTACTTTTTATGTGCCAATTGTTAATGAGTGGATTATTAGGTGACACTGTTTTAAAACATAATTTTAGAAAATCTAAGAAATTATGAGGCACTTTTATTATTCATGGTCGATTATTTTTATGTTATAGGAAATACATTTTTTATTGTGTTTTTTTTGTGTAGGTGTTATTCTAAACTGGAAGGCGTTGCTTTTAGTGTTTTATTTTATAATTGGTGTTCCATGGTACGCAGGCATAGGCGGTGTCATTGAATGCATCTTCTGCGTATGTTGCACTGTTGCTTTTTATGACTTTGTCTAGGTGGATCTTAGTTTTTGTGGTTGGAATGCGCGACTGAAGTTTACGGTTATTTCTTTTTTTTTCTTAAAACAGCACTTTGTACAATGAGGTTACTATGCATTATGGATGAAGGTGTTAATGGCATTGTAAAAAAATTGAACAGGAAATTAAGTATTCTGAGCAATATGTAGAGTTTAGAACGAGTTTTTTTTTTAGCTTTTTTTCCTCTACCAAATTTTTTTGCAGATCTAATATTAGAAAGTTTAGTTTGCCCGGCTCGTTGTGTAGGATCCATTTCATGAGCAATAGTAGATCTTAGCAAGGTATTGATTTCTAGTTTTAATTGTTTTTTTTATGTTACGTAAGTGGAGCTTAGTTTGTGGGTTAGGCTGTTTATGTACTTTTTTTTCGATATGAAGTGTTCTGTTGATGCTTTTGTTTATTTCTCTTTTCTGTATGTGTTTCCTTATTCTTGTTAGGTATTTGTGTGCAAGTAATAGTCTATCAAGATCATGGGATGTTCTTATGTAACAATATATCGCTTTAATTTTCGATTTATTCGGGGAAAACATTGTGTGGTATTAATATAGGATATTATTATATTAATACTTTTATATAAATCTTTTATTAATCTAGATGTAGTGTTTCTATTTTTAATAGAGTATTAAATATTTTAACTATTTTGATGAAAGAGCTACTATATTAAGCGACAAATTTGGATTTATAATAAGTATTTTCAGCGTAGTATTTTTTGTACACTTATAGCTTATTTCCTCTTGTTGTGGATATTATGTTCATATTGCAAAGGATTACAAAGTTGAAGAATTATTTTATGCTATTTTTGCTATGGCAGTAAGTTCTTTGTTTATTTTAAAAATGTTTTGCAGTTATTACAGTTGTATACCATATATATATTAATTTTTGCTACGGCAGCATAGTAACTATTCTTAATAATACTATTAATCATGTTAACTTATTTATATTAATAATTACTAAAAATTATTTCTTCAGAGCTTATTAACATTACATTGAAGTTGTCAAAGTTACTTGATTCATAATATCTCTCGTATAGTTCAATAGCAGATTTGCCTGATATTATTTCTTTTTCATGTATGATGATTTTGAATTCTATAATATTGTTATTGAAAGAATATTTTTGTAAAAGCTGATCTGCATGTGAGTTATCTATAATGCCGTGAATTTTGAAAATAGCATATTTATTTCCCGAATTATCTAATGTACTTCTCCATCCAAATGATAAAATGTTTTTAATATATTCATTTTTATTATGTAGACTAACTCTTAAGTTTTTTTATACTATTTAAAGGAATGAAAGTGTTGTTAAAATCTTTAATTTGTAACTGTATTGACATAGGTTTTTTTTGTTAAGATAGTGAAATTTAGTGTTGCATGTGTAATTTCTTGGTACTGACCTACATTACAGCTATACTCTGGAATTATTTTGTATTCAATGTTTTCTATGTTAAATTTATGGTTTACTAGTAAACTGATGACTAAATTTAATATATTATATAATGTATAAGAGTTGTGACTATAAATTTTACATGCTAATTGTATTTTTGACATATCATTGTTAAATATATTTAATGTTTTTAGGTAGCTTACATATATGTGCATGTATGGGAGAGATGGTTTGTTTGGTATAATATCGTATATATCAGTTATAACATTTGCTAAATCTTTATGTGATTTTAACAAGTTCACAACTAGGTTATGCATCTCTTTGATTGAATATGTCATAAAACTAATTTTAATTCACGGAAAGGAGAATATATGCTTTTTATAAAAGTTAAATTATTTATATTTTCTGATTCTCTATTTTTGTAAGATATAGCAACGTGATATAGTATACCATGTTTAATTTGTGCAGGTATTAGTGAGTTGTTTATGTGTCCTGCTTCATATAGAATTTCTATTCTGTTGACGTTGGTTTGATTGTAAAATGATATATATGATAGTTCTGTGTCTACATGATAATATTTTGGGTCCACAATGGTTTCCTGTCCAGTCATGTTTATTATTTTAACATGATTGACTTTTATTATTGGATTAAATAATAGCTGTATTTTTCCAGGAATATATCTACTGCATGAGATTTGCCATGTTTGCTTCATTAATGACTTTTCAATGTACCATTGTGCATATTCAGATGCCATAGTAATTAGATTATTGATTAATTCATCGTCTTTATTGTTATTAACGCGTAAGAAAGATTTTACTTCTGATAGACTAATAGGTAATGACACAGGCAGAACCTTACGTGTAATGCATAACATAGAACTTTCTAGCATATAACTCCTATTGTTACATTGTAATGTTTGATTATTTTTTAAATAGTTAGGAAATTAAGCTTTCTAGTATGCTAAAAGAAATTTTATTGAATGTTTTAGCAATAGTGTCTTTTTCATACGTGTTTAAGTGTTGTAGACCATTGGAACTAAATAGGTGGTTTATAAGATATTTGTTTAATGTTTGTAAATTATGGGAATATATTTTTTTTATCAGTGAAGCCAATTCTTCTTCTAAAGAATGGTGGAAGTGAGCCAAAAAATTAGATATCACATCTTCCATTTTGTTTTCAAATTTAATTTGATATTTTGTGGTAATGTCATCAATTATTTCGGAAAATTCATCTAACTTTTTTTGTTCCAGAGTAGTTTTACTATAGTTAAAAGCATGTGTCATAAGGATGTTAACTTTGTGTTTGATGTAGTATTATTATGCTTAATTCGGTATTACGGAAGCAGTTTATTTTTATTTGTAAATTATTTTATATTTAAGAGTTTACATGATATATCTTTAACATATTAAAGTGCGGGTAGAATTTTATTGAAATTTACTTAACAAGTTTTTATAATACGTGTCGTGCTTTGGATTTTTTATGTAACTTTGTAAAAATTTATTGAGTCTTGATGGAGAGGTGGCCGAGAGGCTGAAGGCGACGGTTTGCTAAACCGTTATACGGCTTAACCGTATCGAGGGTTCGAATCCCTCTCTCTCCGCCATTTTGTTGTTGTGTGATTAATATAGGAAAAAGATGAAAGTTATTGGTTCGCTTAAGTCTGCAAAGGTAAGGGATAAAGATTGTAGAATTGTACGTAGAAAAGGGCGTATTTATGTAATAAATAAAAAGAACCCCAGGTTTAAAGCAAGACAAGGCTATTAACATTTGTCTAACATTGTAGGATGTCTTACGGTGTTGTTATTGGTTTTTTTGTTATTGGAATTTAGGTGTGTTCATCTTCCGGTGTATTCCGATTTGTCGTTGCGTTTGGCACGAAGGTGGTTTTTCTTGTATGAGTGAATGTGCTCATTAATTAGTGCTGTTGGCTATTGTTATAGTGAGTATGGTGCTAAGGTGTCACGAGGAAATCTGTACTTTTTATATCTTTGTACTAAGCTATTGGTAAGGATGATTTCAGTGCTACTTGTATGTGTAGCCAGACACTCTGTTCGTTAAAGATAACCAAAGTGGGAGTAGGTAGCCGAATTCACTCTTTAATGGCTGCTAGTTATGAAGTAGTAAACCGAACTCTTTCCTTTTTGATATAACAAAATCCTTTACTCTAGTGAAAGCGTTCATTTCTATTTGTCTTATGCGCTCTTTTGATATGTTATACTTCTGACTTAATATTTCTAGTGTGTCTGGCTCTTCAATTAACCTTCTTCTGATAAATATATCACGATGCCTCTCATTTAAAGTTGCAAGAGCCTGTGTAATGAGAGACCTTTTTATATCTACTTCCTCATTGAGTAGATACGTGTCCTCCTGATTTGGATCTTTACACCTTATGGTCTCTTGTAACTCCGTACGATTTTGATTGTTATTAGAGAATATTACCTCGTTGAGCGATCTATCAGTATAGGTAAAGTACCTGTCCATTTGCTCCACTTCTTGTTCAGAAATCGAGCATTCGTCTGCTATTAACTTAATGTCCTCTTTTGTAATACTATGTCCATACTTAAAAAGTTTTTTCTTTATTTTCCTTAGACTAAAAAATAATTTTCTTTGCGCTTGCGTTGTACCGATCTTTATACATGACCACGACTTAAGTATATAATCTTTAATGGAAGCTTTAATCCACCATATTGCATACGTGGATAACCTAAACCCTAAGTTAGGGTTAAATTTCTTTACAGCCTGCATTAACCCAATATTTCCTTCCATAATTAGTTCTATAAGTGGTAAGCCATAATTCTTAAAGCCTAGTGCAACCTTAACTACCAATCTTAAATGACTGGTAACTAACCTGTGCGCGTCAGCAATAACGCCATTTTCATACCAACTTTTTGCTAACCTTTCTTCTTCATCAAGAGACAAGACAGGAAACGTATGTACCTCATTGATGTAAGACACCAGATTATCTTGGTTTAACGCAAATACAGAGTTTGTTAACATTTCTTATAATAGAGCCCAGTTGACAACGAATTATATCGATATAATATAACGATGTATAGTAAATTTTCAAGGTTTTGTTATATTATTAAATGTGATGTAATTTTATAAGACGTATTTTATGAACATAGTTATTACTGCTAGAGGTTTTGATGTTACTGATAATATTAGGACTTATGTTGAATCAAGTGTAGGCGATTATATAGCGAAATTTTTTGTAAGTGATTCTTCCGTTAATATAAAAGTGATTTTGTCAAAAGATGCAAATTTGTTTAATGCTAGTATTAATATTAGTGATATGAAGAGTGAATTTATAAGAATTTCTAAGACGTCAGATACGGCATATCATGCAATAGATAATGTTATTCACCATTTATGTCACAAGTTACAAAAGCATAAGAGTGAGAGGGTTAATAAGTATCGTCATAATAAGAATTCAGTGAAAGCACAAATGAAGTGTTTTGGATATACATTAGATAAAGACGTAGTGGAAAATTGTCATGAAGGTGATAATTATGACGGTAGTAACAATTCTGGGTTAGTTATAGAGGAAGAAGTCATGTTAAAGACTATGAGCATTGGAGATGCAATTATGGAGATGGAGTTGTTATCCTTACCTGCACTTTTATTTATTAATGCAAAAAACAATAGGGTTAATATGATTTATGTTAGAAATGATGGAAACGTGACATGGGTTGATCCACTTAATGTATCTTCTGTAAAATAGACTGATTCCGATACATATTGTTTAGTATGTGATTTATGGTATATTAATATAATATTAATATCTTTATTAATATTATAATAATGTGTCTAGTTTAATTAAAAGAATACGGCATTTTTTGAGAATATTTTAGGTTATAAACGTGCATAGACAGAATCTATATAGTGCTATTAAAGCAGGGGGATATAATAAAAGTAAAAGCCTTTTTTTGATTCAGCAAGTAAGAAAGAAATATCTGCTGCGATTTGTTCTGAAGTAGAAAACGGGAGTAATATATTACAATATATACTTAGTCTGCATCTTAAAGAAAAAAAGAGTTGTTGATACTCAAATTTTCCGGGCAGTCTTAGAGCATTGTAATAATGATATAATAAATAAGGAAGATAAAAATAAGCAATATCCTTTGTTTTTAGCTATGCAAGCTGGGCCAGAATTTGTAAGGTTGTTTAACGAACATAGTTTAAATAGAGGAAAATTTCAGCAAGGTGTGAATTGGCAGGTTGTTGATCGTGAAGGTCATGGAGTTTTGTATCATGCCATAGTAGGTGCATATGATGGTTCCAGTGATGGTCAAATAGAGCTCTGTAATTTGGTATTCGATAGAAAAGAATTTCCTTGTTGTGTATCTACTAAGAATGCACAACATGGCAACATATTCCATCAAGTTTTTAAAGAGTGTAAATTAGTTGATGGAAACCAATTACGTGTTCAGTTGTTACTTGATAAACTGAATGATTTTGAAGATGAAACTTCAATATGGAATGCTTCATTAAGTCCTAAAGCATTATTAAATGAAAAAAATCACGATGGAGAAACGCCATTTCATTTGTTTGTGAAGCATAATATAGGAAGTGTGTTATTTAAAGAAGATACACAAGGTTCAGTTTATAATTTTGATCAGCTATTTAGGAATTGTGATCTACTGAAATGTGATGTAAATGGTGAAAGTGTTATTAATTTAGCGGTTAAAAAAAGGAAATCATCAACTCATCCAATATGTACTTAAAAATTTAGGAGATGAAGAGAAAAAAGAGTTAAAGTATTCATTAATTGAGAATCTGAATGAAGACAATTACAAGATACTCCAAAATAACGATATGTTGGTTGGTTGTTTAGATGATCGTCCAAGGTTAAAGCAGAGTCTAATCAATGGATATACTAAGTTAGATACTGCTGATAAATGTGGAGAGTATAATGATATTCTTCAGAGACTTGACCTTGATCTTAACCTTGATCTTGATCTTAATTTAACAAAGCATGCTGTAACATCTCAAAATTTAGCATTACTCGAGTTTATGCAACGTAACAGTTTGATAAACAAAAATGTTTTTGTGAGTGAGATGGTTAATGTAAAAAAATCCTAATTTTATAAGACAAGTGCTGCCCATAGTTGGTTTAGTAACTCCATTGGATCTTGTGAGTGTTTATGTACAAAAAATAAGTAGTACGATAAGTGGTACGATAAGTAGTACGATAAGAAGTATATCGCCAGAAATGATATATGAAATGTTAAGCGATAAAAGTATTGTTGTGAGGCGTCCTGGTGTGATCATGGATCTCATAGGTATGTTAGCTAATAATGCTTGTTTACTGGATAATATCATCAAAGAATCATCACCAACGCAACTTGAAAATTTTGTGAATCTCCTTTTTCATAATATTAACAGTTTAAGCTCGAGTGAGTTGTCAGGTATAGTTCACAGCGTCAGTCTAGATGAGTGTTTAAAAAATACAAAAATAATAGATTGTAAGATAAGAGATCTTGCCTTTAAGCATGCTAGGGAAGGTGATGCTGGCAAGGTTATTGGATTAATAAGTGGTAATAAGGATTTTATATATAGTGAACAAAATGGAAAAAGCTTGTTGGAGGTTGTATCAGATACAGGAAATCCAGAACTAGTTAGGTATTTAATCTTAGTACATAAAGAACTTATAGAGGAGAATAAATTAAGTTATACTGTGAATCAAGATTATTCCATGATGGAGAAAATAAAAGCTTCTCTTTGTCATATTGCGAAAGTTGATCATGGGGAAGTTATACCGATTTTAGAACTTAATGAAGAACTTATTAGTGAGTATACAAAAAAGTGGACATCAATTAGCCGATATTATATTAAACAGTGCTGAAACATGTAATAACGAAGAAGTGGTAGCTTATTGTCGTGAAGCTTATAGTAGTTTGTTATCAGATGTTTCAACTCGATCACAACATACATATCTACCTAAAGTAAAGTTGTTGAAAGGTATTGCTCGTGAAGAACAAGATCGCGATTTCTCTATGGGTCGTGTAGGAGAACTTGGTATTTTCGCAAAATATATGCAGGCAATACAAAGTGGTAGTGTTGATGTATTTAAAGAAGAGGTTGTTGAAAAACTTTCTAATAATACGAAAGAATATGCTACTAGAAGTCATGGAGATAAAGGACATAGTATATTTACTGTTACCGCAACATTTGGAACGCCTGAGCACTGGAAAAAGTTATCTGCAGGGTATAGGTCTGTTCCATATTCTAAAAAAGTAAAATCAATTTTTCCTGAAGATATATTGAATGGAAATAAAGTATCTACTATATGTAGTCCATTACAGGCTGCTATTATGGCGTATAATAGGCCAATGGTTGAATTTTTCTTAAGGAGATTAAACCACGTGAATTAACTGTAAGATATGGTGAAAATAATAATAATGTTTTACATACTATCCTGGAACATTCTCAAGTGGCTCTACTTGATGATATTTTTCTTGATGGGAAGTTTTCGATTTCTGTGTTAGCAGAAGCATTTTTGCAGCCTAATAATAGTGGAATTACTCCGTTTGACAAAGCAGTTGAAAGTAAAAATATAAAGGTTTGTAGAGATTTTGTTCTTCGTGCTAAGCAGCAGATGGGGATTAAACAGTTACAAAGTTTAATTCTGGATGAAAGGTTTATTAAAGCAGTTGTTGAATCTGGGGATGTTACTTTACTAAAAGAAGTACTAGGTATTGAAGCATACATTAATAAGTCAAAAACTAAACAAAAGATATGTTTAGTAAATCATAAAATAGGAAAATGCAATTTGTTAAGCTACGCTTGCAAATGTGGAAATACAAGGTTTTTGGAACATTTAATGGAATGTTATTCTGTTGACCAGTTGACTAGCTCATTACCGGAAATTATAGCAGAAAAATCGAAAATAACACCTAAGATATTTGATACATTTATATCTCATATTATACATGCTTCTTCTGATGGTGATGTAATAGAAAAGCTTCTTACATGTATTATTAAATATGATAATCCAGTAGCTCTTAAAGTTTTGGAGGATATGCGAGCTATTAATCCAGTTGATAGAAGTGAAAAATTAAGTATAAGTAATATTGTTAAACTGGATAAGCCTGGCATATTGGGACATTTATTAAATGCCAGGATGCAAAATTTTAAGCTCCCTGATTCTCCTATGCAAGCAAGTGAATTAGGATTAGCTCTGTGTTCTCCTAAGATGTCAGAAGTATGTTGTGATTACTTAAAGGCAAATCCTAAACTTCAACTTGATCTTAGTGTGACACCACATGGTGCCATTTTATCTAATAATCTTGAATTATTACATGAACTTATTGATAGAAATGAAAGTTTCATCAAGATGGACTATGATTTCTCAGCAGGGTATCTTGAGGGAGTTAGTGATGCATTAGAGCACCATCATGGATGTAAACTTGTATCTTTTGAATCATTATGTGATTTTGCAGAGAGAGAAAATGCAAGTCCTGAAATTCAAAATTGTCTAGAGTTATCTCTGTTAAAATCTTGTCATGATAGTTTAGAAAAATCGTATGAGGTAAAAGTTGATAGTACTTTAATACGTACAATGACTAAACATATGAAAGATGTAACTGTAAAGTATCCAGGGTTGTGTCCATATGCTATCGATCGAATTAATGTTGAGAATTTTTTTGCTGGTGCTGATCCTGTGCGTAATAATATTTTTCATTTATGTACAAAGGAGAACGCAGATTTTTTATCTATGCTAGCTAAAAAAGTGTCATGCTCATGCTAAAGATACCGGAAATAAACGGCTAGAAGCTCTTATTGTTAAAATGGTTAATCATGTTAATCAATCAAGTGGATTATCTTTTTTCCAATTTCTTGCTCTTAATTCTGATTATGAAAGTTATGAAAATGTTAAATTATCATGTGGAGATGTAAAGTCATTAACAGCAAACAAAGCAACTTTAGCTCATCTTTGTGCTAAAAGTGCAATTAGAGATAGTGAAGGTAAGTTTGAATTTCACAGTTTGATTGAAGATGATAAAAAATTAATCACAGCCGTAGATGACAAAAAGGCAGGCTTATTGGCTTATGCTGCTAGTGGTGAAGTGGGGGATACTAGATCACATAATGAAGCTGTTAAGTTGATAATGTCGTTAGGTGAAAAATTGGATGGCAACCTTAAAAAAAGATTTTCTGCAGGTTATGCTAAGAGGACTCTGTTGTCTGCTTTTACCGGTGGGAATAAAAAAGATTTGTAGATATCTTAGTAGGAAAGCAAGCGAGAGAGGATATACTGTTTCTCAACAACGAATGGATTTGTTTAGTGAGATGGAAAGTACTGCTGATCCCGCCTTGAAGGGTCAGTTATTACTTGATGAGTGTGAATTATACGGTGAAGATGTTCAAAATTTAAGACAGGATGTAAGAGAAGATTCAGCTCACACAGAAGGTATTGAACAAGAGAGAAGGTCATTAAGTCAAGATTCTTTAATGGAGGATGATTTAGATGAAAGATCATCAACTGATAGTGAAATGACTGCAAGCTTATTGAATGGTGATATTCAAAAAAGAAAACTTATTTGAAGAAAGTGAAGTCATAATTAGTCGCTCCAAGAAGGAAATATTGAATAGCCAAGATGAATTCATTATGTTAATGCGTGATGGTATAGATAGTATACAATATGCAGGATTAATTAATAATGTCGCTGATCCAGTAGCGGTATTCCAATATAAACCTTTATCGGGATTACCTATTATTGAACGTGCTTTTTTTAGATGGTAGTATTGAGTTAATAGAGGCTTTACTATGTTCTAGCAAGAAGTTAAATCCTAATCTTACTGGTCCTCAAGGTAATACTGTATTACATAGTTTTGCAATGTTTTTTTCGAAGATATCCCGATAAGCTATCTGATAAAAGGATGCAATCTTTGTTTTCTAAATTGCTGCAAGACCATAGTTTTTCTCTTAACCAAAAAAATAATTTTGGTAATACTCCACTTGATATACTAGAAGAATCAAGAGAAAGACTCAAAAGTTCAGGAAATTTTCATGCAGACAGTGTTAATGGATTTATGAGTTCATTAGTAGCACTATCTGAAGCAGAGAATGCTGAAAATAAGAGGTTGAAAATCTGTAAAGATGTATTTATTAAACGTAACTCAATTCGTAGGTTGAGTGATGAAGTTGCTGAATCTAAAGTTATAAAAGCAAAATTTAATGATATCTTATATCAGACTTGCGTAGATATTGTAAGTGATGATGCAGCGCAATATGCAGATGTTTATGCTGTAAATCTTGCAAGATTAGATCAGATATTAAGTGATAGTATTCTCAGAGGGACTTTGCTTAATACAGATGCCGAAGGTAACAATTTTCTGCAGAAATTATGTTTGGATATTGCTTCTCAGAAAGTCAGTAGTAGTAGTGGTGAAAAGTTGGTAGAACTTTTCAGTGCAGTTGTGTCTCGTTTAGAAAAAATAGATCAATCATTATTAGAAAATTTATTGTTTAATACTAGAAACTCCAAATATGAAAATACGGTGGAAACCGTTGCTTGTGTTCCTGGTGCTCATGCTGTATTTAGGAAATTAGAATCGGTATTTGGTAAACATAAATTATCAGATCATTGTGATTTTTGTTCCATGTTGGTGAATTCTGCTGGGGCAGGTGATAATATTTTGTATGAGCATCTATGCAGTAATTATGCTATTGATCGTCTAAGTAATACTGATTTGTTTGGTGATTCATCTCTACATAAAGCCGTTATTGCCGGTTCACTTGTTATGGTTAATTCGGTGTTGGCAACTGGAAGTGATATCAACAAAAAGAATAAAAAAAGGTAATACTCCATTATGTGAGTTACTATCTTTCATATCTTCGGCTCACCCTGATATGGTGAAACCTCAGCATATTGATCTTGTAAAATTTTTAGTGTCTCGTGGTGCTTCACTTAATGCAAGAAATCACTGTGGTTATAATGCTATTGATATGGTGTTATATGCTGATAAAAATAAGATATTAAATGACTCATTATGCGGATCAATTAGTCTTTTAGACTCTATAGTGGAGAGTAGGAAAAGGTATCATGGTATCAGAACTGAGTGTGCTACAGAGTTAAAGCCCTATGTAAAATCAACACAAAACACGAGTTGCGAGGATGTGGAATTTGGTATATATGGTGGTGTATTATCTACTAAGATTAACAATGGAGCATTAAAATCCAGTGATTTGTTAAACAGTCAATTTTGTAAAAAACATAATTTTAAGTCAGTTAAGTTTGAGTTTTCTAATAGTGATAAAGGATATGTTCAAGGTGTTGGTGGTAAGAGAAATTATGTTGTTACTGATGGATCTATAAAACTTAAAGTATCATGGCAGCCCGTTCGTCCTAAAGGTGATAAAAGGCAGTTGGTTAATGTCATTATACACTCTGATGGAAGTATATCGTTAAGTGATGAAGATGCGAAAAAATATGGTGTAAATGGCGAAAAGATAAATTTTGACCGCTGTAAAATTTTTGTTGGAGGATTAAGTTTAAAAGATGCTTTGGCCAGTGGAAGGTGGAGGGAAAGGATATTTGATTTAGGTGAAGAACGACAAAGAAGCGCTTCAGTAGAGTCATTGGATAGCGAAGAAAGAAGTGATGACGACTCACCACCACAAGGTACTCTAGATCAAGAAGATGTACAAAGTCAAAGTGCAGGTGCTGGGTTATTCTCTGATCAAGTTTTGTCAGCTTCCGCTTCTGAAACTAGTGATGTAAAAAATGTAGCATCAACAAGTATGTCATCGCAACTTACATCGGCTATGTCACAGTCAGATAGCATTTTAAGTGTTGTAACGCCGTCAGGTAATAGTAAGTTGGAATCCGCAACCAGACATATAGATAGGTCAGTGGTTGGACAGGAAAGTACATCATTTATTGATGAAGCATATGGGCATGGTGTGGGAAAAAGTACCGGATATCATGCAACAAGTGAAATTCAAGCGAGTGGTGTATTATCTGGTCAGTTAGATGTTGGGTCTGGAGCTTCTGTTACTGTTGTTGAAGAAATATCTGATGATGAGATGCGATCTCCTCAGTTATTGCAACAAGATGTGCAAAGTCAAAGTGTTGGTGGATTGTTATTCTCTGGTCAAGTTTTTCCATCTTTCGCTTCTGAAACTAGTGATGTAACATGTATTGATGCAACAAGTATGTCATTGGAACCTACAGCAGGTATGCCAGGTCCAAGTGACGGTTTAGATGTTGCAGTGCAATCAAGTGATGGTGAATTGAAATCCACGACTAGACATACCGATGGGTCAGTAAGTGGACAAAAGAGTACCACTAATAGATTTATTGATGCAGTACGTAGAAAAGTATCTGAGCGTGGTGGAAGAGAAGATACCTGGTATCCTACAACACATCAAGCACAAACAAATGATGATAAGTTTATGCAAAGTAAGAGTGTTGTAACTTCATCGTCGCCATGTGAGTCAGCAAAAAGGAAAAGAAGTCGTTCACTTCCTGAGATACTTGACCAAAATATATTGTGTGGGAATGGCGGAAGAGAGTATAGCATGTCTCATAGAGCACATAAAGCTCAAGAGAGCAGTCCCGGGAGGTCTACTAGTAGTTGTGATTTGGAAGGTGGAGAAAGCAGTAGTCCACATGATATAAGGCGAGAAATTCTAGCGTTGTCCAAATGTGGATGGTTGCCATCTGGTACTTTAGCTCAACATAAGCATAATCTTGTTAGTCGATCGCTGCCAGGTCTACCTTTATCAAGTGCAGGAATCAGTACTTCTTCAGATATTGGTGTGGTAGGTGATAGTATTGAGCAAATTGCTCAAGGGTTGTTAGGAATGAGGAGTGGAGAAGCGTTAGATAGTGATAAACTACACACTTTGTCTCCTCCTCCTTCCCCTTCTATATCACCTGATGATAAATCAAAACCAAGGTAAGTGTATTTTTGATACGTGCTTGAAAAGATGGAATAAGGTATAGTATATTTTACAAAATTATTTTGTGATGATTAGAGTGTTTAAAATCCGTGTATGGTTTTTAATGGGAGATTTTTTTCTATAAATTAGCTAATTTCTAAGATTCCCATAGTAATAAATTGAAGTGTAATTGTGTTGGATTTGTGTGATTCTAAATGTAGTAAACATTCCCATGCTAGGTATCTAAGAATAGAAAAAGAAATATGGCAGTAAAGTTATATCTTCTTAGTGAGGGAATGTGAAATTTTTTATTAGTGAAAGTAAATATAAAGAGGGTAATGTGTGGGGGGTATTCTTTAAATGTGTTATTATCAAACATTAGAATGTTATGTATAAAATTTTTATTTTAATAAAATTCTTGTATAACTAATCAGAGATAATATACTTTGATGTGAGGTATTTTGTAATTTAAGGTTTATGGCTAATCTTAAAGCTCTCTTATTGAGAATAAAAAGTATAAGATCCATACAGAAGACTACTAAGGTTATGCAGATGATATCTGCTGCCAAGTTGCACCGTGTTCAGCAAAGGTTGGATAGTGCGAAAAAATATTTAGCAGAACTGCATAGCATTATCGATCATACTGCAATTGCTGAGGGTGGTAGTATTAGTGGAACGTCTTGTAAGTGTACTGTTTTATTGATTATAATGTCTTCCGATAGGGGGTTATGTGGCAATTTTAATAACATGGTAATTAAGTTTGCTAAGTCTTATATAAAAAAAATTGGAATTAGATGGCAAAGAGGTAAAATTAGTATTCTTCGGCAAAAAAGCGTATTACATGATGTTGAATCAGTATTCAGGAAAGATATTAAATGTATTTTCTGATGTTAAATGTGTTACAGATTTTTTTACATTTTAAGTTGTTTATGTACAATAGTAACATTAATTTTGGTCAGTTTGATGGTGTTGCTGTAGTATTTAATAAGTTCTATAGTACAATGCTTCAGGAACCTACTGTGCAAAATTTGATTCCTTATAATATTGAAATTCGTCTGTTGTTGAGAGAAAATTATCAATACGAGCCAACATATGTTGATGTGTTGTCTAGTATAAATCTGAGTTATATATTGTGCCTAATGTATATTGCGTTTTTGGAGAACTCTGCCAGCGAACATTGTGCCCGCATGATTGCTATGGAGTCAGCAAATAGTAATACTAAAGATATGTTGGATAGGTTAGCATTGGAATATAATCGTTCTAGGCAAGCTTCTATAACTACTGATTTGATAGAGATAATTAGTGGATTTGAATCATTAAACTAGTTAATTAGTCATTATGAAATATGGTAAACCATCTGATCACGAAGCTGAAGAAGCGGTTAATTTGTTGATAAGATGGATAGGCGATGATCCAGATAGAGATGGTCTTGCTGGTACGGCTGGACGTGTGTTAAATTTTTATAAGAAGTTCTTTAATGGATATCAGGCAAATGTATCTTCAATTATGCAAGGTTCAGTATTATCTAATGACAAGAACTATAATGGTACAATAATATTTAAAAACAACGAATTTACATCTTATTGTGAGCATCATATTGTTCCGATGAAGGGCAAGATCAATATTGGGTATATTCCAGATAAACTAATCCTGGGTGTTGGTAAAATTGTTAAGCTAGTCGATTGTGTTACAAAAAAGGTTGTCACTTCAGGAGAAATTAACTATAGAAATAGCAGAAGCTTTAGAGCATTATTTGCTTCCTAAGGGTGTTATTGTTGTAATTGAGGCAGTACATGAGTGTATTTCTTGTCTTGAAGAAAAAGGTAAGAATGGTTTATTGTTACATACGAGTTATGCTACTGGTGTTTTTCAAAGTAATATGGAGCTGAGGAGAGAGTTTTTTTATAACATTAATTAATTTGGAGTGTGGAAGTTGGATATTTTAAATGTAGCTGAGGATACTGTAAGAAAGATAAAAAAGTATGGGTTGCTCTGGTGATGTGGTGATCTACTCCAGTGATAAATTGTCGTTGTCACAACGTTTACATAGTATCGATGAGATTATTCAATCTAGGGAATGTAAAATAGGGATTAGAGTGATTGTAAATAACAATCAGTTTGCTTGCGTATCTTCTAATGGGTTCTCTAATGTTGCAGAGCTTGTAGCTAAGGCTATTTCAATGGCAAAGCTGACTCCAGGAGATCCTTATATTTCTCTCAGTGATGATATTATCAATAAAGAAAATTTGTTAGATGGTAATGATTTAAAGATATTGGATAAAACTACTGTTACAATTGATCAATGTAAGAAGATTGTTGCAGATATGGAAAATGCTGCGTTATCTTGTAGTAGCAAGATTACCAATTCCGAAGGATCGTCATTTTCTTATGGTATGATAACTAAAGTTTTAGCAACTTCAGGTGGTTTTATTGGTTCCTATAGTAAATCTAATTTTACGAGTAGTATTTCCGTAATTGCTGGTGTAGGTGATAATATGGAAATGGGTTATGATTTTTCTTCTGTATGTAATTTTAGTGATATGAGGGATCCAATAAAAATAGGAGAAGAAGCTGCATCAAGAGCAGTGAATCGTTTAAATCCTAGAAAAGTACAGACTCGTAAGATGTCAATTATAATTGAAAATAGGATTGCTGGAACCTTGTTGAATAATTTTGCAAGTGCGATAAGGGGTGATAACGTAGCTAATGAAGCTTCATTTTTAAGTGGTAGTATTAATACTCAAGTTTTTCCAAATGATATTTCTATAGTAGATGATCCATTTATGATGTCTGGTATTTCCTCTAGGCCTTTTGATGGGGAAGGGATTATTGGAAGTAAAAAACTGGTAGTAGAGAACGGCGTACTAAATACTTGGATTTTAGACATGCGATCAGCTAATAGACTTCGGCTTAAGAGTACAGGAAATGCTGTAAGACATTCTAATGCATCAATTACTCCTGGGGTTAGTAATTTTTATATACAAAACGGTAATTTGTCTGTTGAAGAGTTAATGTTAGATATAAAAGAAGGGCTTTATCTTACTGATCTTTTTGGTTTTGGAGTGAATTTAATTACTGGTGATTATAGTCAAGGTGCAGCTGGGTTTTTTTATAGAGGATGGTAAAATATCTTATCCAGTAAGTGGAATTACTATTGCTAGTAACTTACGACATATGTTTGCTGAAATGTCAGTTGCAAATGATTTGGTATTTTTTGGTTCAGTAAACTCACCTACAGTAAGGATAAATGACGTAACCATTGCTGGATAGGTTTTTAATTATTATAAAGATAAATTCTCTCGAAATCAGAGTTTTATGTTCGTGTAAACCACTTTGTTGACCTGGTGTTTTTCTGTTATTATATAGGAAAAAGCCGATTGATTTTTTTGTCATATTTTTACAGCTAGCTTATATACTGTTTTTAATTATATTACAAAAATTAAATGTATATTGGTATTTATAGATTGTCTTAATTTTCTTCATATGACAGATTATTGTGTAATAATTACTAGATAAGTTCTACGCGTTAGTTTAATGTATTATATGATGTTTTGGTAGTAGCGTGAGTAGATATGGCTGATTATATATCTGATATAGCAGTAATAGGTGCAGGTCCTGTTGGAATATTTACTGTGTTTCAAGCTGGTATGCTTAAAATGCGGTGTTGTGTCATTGATGCATTAAGTGAAATTGGTGGTCAATGTGTGGCTTTATATCCAAAGAAACCAATATATGATATACCAGGTTATCCAGTAATTACTGGTCAAGAATTAATAGATAATTTAAAAAAACAGTCTGAAGTGTTTAATCCTCAATATTTATTAGAGCAATTAGTTGAAGATGTACAAGATAATTCAGATTATTTTTTAATAAAAACTAGTAAAGAAGTAATAGTACAATGTAAGGTTATTATAATTGCAGCTGGAGCAGGGGCATTTGGTCCAAATCGTCTTCCTATAGATAATGTTTGTGATTACGAAGGTAAATCTGTACTTTATCAAGTCAAGCAAACTTCATGTTTTTGCAATAAGAGTGTAATGATAGCAGGAGGAGGTGATTCAGCTGCTGATTGGGCAGTAGAGCTTGCAAAGATTACAAAACAGTTATATGTGGTCCACAGGAGAAGAAATTTTCGCTGTGCTCCTCATACTGCATTACAAATAGAAGGTCTATCACAAGATGGTAGAATAAAAATTATTGTTCCGTACCAGGTTAATGAATTATATGGGAAAAATGGTATGTTAAATTCTGTAGTTGTTAAAAATATTGTAAATAATGAAAAGATTACATTACAGGTTGATTATTTACTTCCATTTTTTGGTACATCTGCAAATCTTGGTCCTATATTGAATTGGGGACTAGAAATAAAAGGCTATCAAATTATTGTAGATAATGTAAGTTATAGAACGAATCGTGACAGGATATACGCAGTTGGTGATATAGCAACTTATCCAGGAAAAATAAAATTAATGCTTATAGGATTTTCAGAAGCTGCAATGGCATGTCATCATATATATCACGTAGTGTATCCCACTTCTCCATTAAATTTCCAATATTCTACTTCAAAAGGTATACCAAAAATCTAGTGTATATTTTCATATAAAATTATTTTCGTATTTGATATGAATTATTAACCACTTTGGTGATGTGTAGAGTAGGATTACATTTATTATCTAGTTAATTCTCAGTTAAAGAAATATAGAATTTGTATTAATAAACTTTTCGCGAATAATAAAAATGAGTGATTTAGTTTCTATTAAGTAATCAAATTGAAGCGTATGGTTTTCACAGTATCTTTGTATGAATTTTCATATAAGATTTGCGATTTGACAAAATTGTTTTATTGATAAGTTTTCTGGACGTAAGTTGTTGTCAATGTTAAGAGATTCTAAGATCTCATCTGCATTATTAGTAAGTTTTTTTAATGTGGTGCGTATCATTTTACGACGTTGATTAAATGTTATTTTTAAAACTTGAGATAGTTTATTATGATCTACATAAAATTTAGGTTTAGGTAATACGGCAATATTAATTACAGATGAATGTACTTTAGGTTGTGGTGAAAATATTTCTGGTCCGAAGTCTTGTATTTTATGTACGTCAGATAGTAATTGAACGAGTATAGATAAAATGCCATAGTTTTTGTTATTTGGTTGTGCTGTGATGCGATCTGCAACTTCTTTTTGAAACATTAATGTAAAGCTAGTAAAAAAATTTATATAGCTTGTCCATTTCATTAATAGTGCTGTTGCGATATGATAAGGCAAGTTAGCTATTATTTTTACTGGAGGTTTTACTACATTTCGTAAATCAATATTCAATGCATCTGATAGTATGAATTCGTATTTTCCTTGAAAATCTTTGACTATTTTATCATGAATTGATGATAACCTATTGTCCTTTTCTATAGAAATTAATTTCTTTGGATTCTTTTTTAGTATCGAATGAGTCATCGTGCCGAGTCCAGGACCTATTTCTATTATTGAATAATCACTTATATTGCCAGCATAATTGACTATTTGGTCTGTAATGTCAGTTGAAGAAATAAAACATTGGCTTAGTTCTTTTTTTAGGATTTATCTTGCTATAATTCATTACATAATCATCAAGTTATTGTTACAGTTAATCATACTGCAAAATGTTATAATTAGATATGTAGAATATAAGTTTCTGGCTATTGACTTTTATAGTATTATCTGTAGAATTACTAGAAATTCTAGCCGGCTTGGCTCAGATGGTTAGAGCGCCTGATTTGTAACCAGGAGGTATGAGTTCGATTCTTGTAGCCGGCACGTTTTAGTCTTTAGTTATTCTATGTCATTGCTTGTTGTTGCTAATTGGAAAATGTATGGTGACGCTCTTAGCTTCTCTTCTTTTGTAGAAGGATTAAGTGGTCTATTATCTGATACGAGGGTGTGTGATTTTGAAGTGGTTTTATGTCCTCCTTTTACCGCATTGTCTGGTTTAGTTAGCGGTGTTCCTAGTATTAAGTTTGGTGGGCAGAATTGTTTCTATGAGATTGAAGGCAGGTATACTGGTGAAATTAGTCCTCAGATGCTGTATAGTTGCGGGTGCAATTATGTAATAGTTGGACATTCTGAGAGAAGAAATGTATTTCGTGAATCTGATTCCGATGTTCAGTTAAAAGCAAGTTCTGCTATTAAATCAGGTCTAATACCAATTGTTTGTGTTGGTGAAACTTTAATAGATAGGCAAAATAATATGCTAAAAGATGCTTTGTTAAATCAGTGCTGTAATTCTTTCCCTAAGAATGGCAAATTTGTTATAGCATATGAGCCTGTTTGGGCAATAGGGAGTAATAAGATACCTTCTGTTGACATGATAGTTGAGGCTTTGGATATTATTAGATTATGTAATAGCACATCTAGTATAATATATGGCGGTGCGGTAAATTGTAATAATGTTGTGGAGGTTATGAGCATAGATCAATTATCTGGTGTTTTGGTTGGTAGTGCTAGTTTGGAATTAAGTGGCTTTTATAATATAATACGTGGTGCTATAAATGTGAGGCGAAACTGATGAGAAAAATGTTGATTACTTCTTTGTGTATTATTGTTGTGTTTTTTAGTAATGCTGTTGCCTCTGTAGGTGATGAAAATGGTAAACAGTATGTTTTGATTGGTACTGGTTCTATGACTGGTGTGTATTACCCTATAGGAAATAGCATATGCAAATTTATTGTGAGTGACTATAGTAAAGACAGTAATAAAATTATTTGTTCCATTTCCTCTACTACTGGTAGTGTGTACAATTTGAATTCTATACGTTATTCAAATATGGATATAAGTATTGTTCAGTCAGATTTAGAGTATTATGCATATAATGGTCTTGGTTTTTATGAGAAAATGCCTCCAATGGACAATTTAAGATTATTATCGTCATTGCATAGAGAGTATCTTACTGTTGTTGTTAGAAAAAACTCAAATATATCGGTGATCGATGACATTAAGGGTAAAAGAATAAATATAGGTAGTCCTGGTACTGGTGTAAGAGTGGCAATGCTCAAGTTGCTAAATGAGAAAGGTTGGAGTAGAAAGGATTTTTCTGTTATGGCAGAATTAAAATCTTCAGAGCAAGCTCAAGCTTTATGTGATAATAAGATTGATGTAATGGTGGATATGATTGGACATCCCAGTGCTTTGATTCAGGAAGCGTCAGCAACTTGTGCAATAACATTTGTTCCTTTAGATGATAAATTGATTGATGATTTACATACTAAGTACCCTTATTATCAAAAGGATGTTATTAATGGTAGTTTGTATAATAGTTCACAGGATGTACAAACTATATCGGTAAAGGCATCTTTGGTTGTGACCACTGACTTGAGTGATGATTTAGCGTATAGAATTGTAAAATCTCTGGTAACACATATTAATGAACTTCGTGGTATTGCTGGGGCTTTAAAGGCTCTTACCATAAAAGATATGGTTAGGTCAGATGTTTTACCTTTACATGATGGTGCTAAGCGTTACTATGAAGAGATTGGGGCTATAGAATAGCAGTATGTTATGACAATTACATGGTAAAAACAGTATTGGCAATAGAGACAAGTTGCGATGAGACTGCTGTTGCTATTGTGAATAGTGATAAGGAAGTTTTGTCACACAAGGTTCTTTCGCAGAGTGAACATATTCCTTATGGTGGCGTTGTACCGGAGATTGCGTCTCGTGCTCATATTAATTATTTGTATGGATTAATTATTAACTGTTTAGAAGAATCAAGATTTTGTTTAGAAAATATAGATGCTGTTGCTGTTACGGCTGGACCTGGACTTATTGGTGGTTTAATAGTGGGAATAATGGTGGCCAAAGGGATTTCTAGTGTGATTAATAAACCTATAATTGAAATAAATCACTTGGAGGCTCATGCCCTGGTTATTCGTATGTTTTATGAAGTTGACTTTCCTTTTTTTAGTATTGATAATATCCGGAGGACATTGTCAATTTTTAATAGCTTATGATGTAGGGCATTATTGCAAGCTAGGTTCTTCTTTAGATGATTCATTGGGGGAGGTTTTTGACAAGGTTGCGAAAATGCTAAATCTAGAATATCCTGGAGGTCCAATAATTGAGGAAAAATCTTTAATGGGTAATAGCAAGAGTTTTATTTTACCGCGAGCGTTAACTCATCGTTCTGGTTGTGATTTTTCTTTTTCTGGGATTAAAACTGCTGTAAGGAATATTATTGCAAATCAGCAGTGTATAGATCATAACTTAGTATGTGATATTTCAGCATCTTTTCAAGATTGTGTTGGTGATATCTTGGTCAACAGAATTAGAAATGCGATGCTGATGTCAGAATCCATAGATCACAGGATTAATAAATTGGTAATTACTGGAGGAGTTGCATCTAATAAACAGCTACGTAATCGTATGCTAGTGTGTGCACATGACAATAGTTTTGAAATATTGTATCCTCCTAGCGAGTTATGTACTGACAATGGAGTTATGGTTGGATGGGCAGGTATTGAAAATTTAGCTAAGGGCTATGTTTCAGATTTAGATTTTGCACCAAAAGCAAGATGGCCTTTAGAAAATTTACAAAGATTATGAATTTCTGTAAAAGCTGTTTGTGACTTTTGGAAGATACGCATAGTTATCGAATATAAGTATAATGAAAGTAGCGATTTGATAAGAATGTTCTTGACACGCACATCTTTTCTGTCCCTGGATTATTGCATATTAAAAATAATACCATTGGAGTATTTAGTAAATATTCATTAGAGAATTCTAATATTTGAAGTAGTACACTTCAGTATGCAACTCCAATGGGTAGAGTAAAAAAGTTACTAACATAGCTTATGTAAAAATACATGTGTAGGCAGTTACTTACGTGGTTAGGCATTCTAATATAAGAATACATAAATCATAAAAATATAAATGCAAGTACAATTCCATTGTAAGAGATACAACATAAATTAATAATGCAGACATATATACTATTTTGCAATAATACAGATAAATAATGTAGAATTATATCTTAAATAACAATATGTTATAAATATAACTTAAAGCATTTAATTAAGACTTAAAAATATGTAATATAGATTTTTTATTCAATTGTTATTATGAGAATTTTTTAAACTTGCATTGGTTACCACAACAGTATTTGCAATCTTGTCATGCCACGTTTGTTTACGTTTATTAAAATTACACCATAATATTCCTAGACATAACGGAATACAGGAAAGAAAAGCTGCAAAAACACGCTTTGTTGATTGAGATGGTGTTATTTTTTTGAAAGTTTGTTGCATTCACCACTCTTAATCCTGTAATAAATTTTCCTGGTGTTGCTGAGAATTTGACCCAACTGTACGTGACATATACGTATAACACAATCATCTGAATAACCTGTCCGAGAATGACTTTATAAATGTATATGTTTTTGAGATGTGTTTCCTGTTGGGTTAACGATACATTCATCTTGTATTTTTCTATGATTTTTATCATTACGCTATCTTCTTGTTTATATATGACGAAATACGAATATACATTGTGTATTATTTGCAAGATGAATATCAAAATTATTAAATCTATTAATATACTACTGAACCTTCTTACTCCTCCTGAATAACATATGCCGTTTTGTGTTTGATTTTGTCCGTTTTTTTTTAAAAAAGGTAAGTATTTATATAAAAACATTTTGCAATACTCTAAGATATATTTTGATACTGATATTTATACTATATGCAGTTAAATACAAATAATATTTATAAAAAATAGAGGTCAATATCAGCAAAGTTTATTATAAAGTAAGACTTATCTGATGTTGTTATTGAAAATTTATAATGCGGTAGTGTATATTTTATATAATATTTAAAGGTATGTGTAAGTGAAAATACAAATTAATGGATTAGTTATTTACTGTCGTGTAGGTATTAGATGTTGGGAAAGAGTGTTGAAACAAAAAGTAATAATAGATTGTGAGTTGACTGTTAAGCAGTCGTGTGATTCTATTCGTGATATTGGTAATACTATTGATTATAGCGCGTTTAAAAATAGGTTGGTTGATTTTGTAAATACAGCTAATTTCACGTTGCTAGAAACAATGGCATCGGATTTGCTCTCTTATATTATAAGGGATGAAAAAATTTGTCATTGTTATTTAAAGTTGTATAAACCTCTTGCACTTGAAAAGAATGCTAATGTTAGTATTATAGTAGAATCTAACAAAATTGAAAACTCAGATTAGTATTTAAGTGTTGTTATATGTTTTATAATTGGCTAAACTTCATTAGTCTTTATGGTAGGGTTAAAATATGATTAAGCGTAAAAAAATTGCTCTCATTGGTGCGGGTAATATTGGAGGTATGATAGCATATTTAAGTAGATTGAAAAATTTGGGAGATATAGTTTTATTAGATGTTAATGATGGGTTGGCTAAGGGAAAAGCTCTTGATATGGCTCAATCTTCTGCTGTAGGAAGGTATGGAGGAGAGATATTTGGTACAAATAATTATGCTGATATTGAGAATGCTGATGCAATTGTTGTAACTGCAGGGATAGCTAGAAGACCAGGTATGAGCCGTGATGATTTAATTAATACCAATGTAAATATTATAAAAGAAATAGGAGTCAATATTAAGAAATATGCTCCTAATGCATTTGTCATTGTAGTTACTAATCCGCTCGATGTTATAGTTTTAGCTATGTATAAATATTCGAATTTACCAAGTAATATGGTTGTTGGGATGGCTGGTATACTTGATGCAGCAAGGTTTTCTTATTTTATTGCAAAAGAACTAAATATTTCAGTAGATAATGTTAACTCTTTAGTGTTAGGCGGACACGGAGATATGATGTTACCTTTAATTAGATATTCATCAGCTAGTGGCGTGTCTATTGCGGATTTAATAAAAATAGGTACAATTGCACAAAGTAAAGTTGATGAAATTATAGAAAAGACTAGAAGGGGAGGAGAGGAAGTAGTAGGTTTGCTAAAAACAGGATCAGCTTATTATGCTCCTGCTGAATCTGCTGTATTGATGCTTGATTCGTATTTAAATGATAAAAAGGTTAATACTATCTTGCTCGGCTTACTTAAAAGGTGAATACGGAGTACATGATCTGTTTATAGGTGTTCCTGTCGTTATTGGAAAAAATGGAATAGAAGAAATAATAGAGTTACAATTAACTGAGGAAGAAAATAGTATATTTAATAACTCTATCAACTTAATAAAAAATTTAGTGAGTAGTATTTAATTACTAAGTGCATAAACAGTGTTATTTATAAGATATATCACAAAGCATGCCATAGAAAGTTTTTGATCAATTATGGTGTGTACCTGTATACACAAAATAAGATAATTTGTTAATGAATCAACGTACGAAAATGGTAAACAGTGACTACAAATAAAGTTATGGCTTGTGCCTATATCATGCATTGTAACATAAGCAAGGCATTAGATATCCATCAATTATTATATATAACAAAAATGACTATTGTAAATGGAGTATGACACTTAAAAAAGTATAATAATTGTTTTTTTAAGAAATGTAAATGTAGTATATTAATATGAATTAATTATTTCTGAAAGGCATGTTTTTATAGGTAAATTTTGTGATGTTTTCTTTGCTATCAAATCAAAAGTAAGTTAGCATGCTTCACTCACTATATTAGTATTTTTATGTTTTTTGGTTATGTGGCTCAGACCCAAATTTTAGGTAAGTTAAAAAAAAGAAAATAAGAAAAACAGTCGTGATCTTTATGATCTTTTTAAATCTGTTGCAGTAGCTTTTGGGAAAGTTGCAACTAACAAAAAATATGAAGAAGCTTTTGGTATACCGAAGGAACAGCAGGTGTCTGTTGCCTTTAATTATGCGTATGCTTTAGATAGTGGTTGTGATTTGAGGGTATTGAACATTGATAGAGGAAGTCCAGATTTTATATCTCAAGAAGTAGTGTACACGGTAACAATGTAATCTGGAATCAATAAGTTGTGGATTAATGGACTATTACAGATCAAAAATCAAAGTAAAACATTTTACTAAAGAAGAAAAACTTGCACACACGAGAATTATAAGAAACGATGAGAAAGGTGTTTTAAGAGTCTATTCTAAAATATATGATACGTCAGGTTACACTGGAAAAACTTTTGAAGAATGTGTTGCTTATGCCATATCTCTTCAAGGAGAGTTGGTAACATGTCAACATTGTATAAAAATACATAGTAATTATGAATACAGTCGTCGTGCTTACTCATTTTTCCATTCAACATTATTGTCATGTATGCCAGGCATATGTTTTGGTATGATCAAAATCAAAAAAAGGAAGAATTCGCTATAAACAATCATAGTGGGCGCTACATGCCCACTTGCGCGCATTTATACAACGCTGTGGAGGCTTACGTGGAGTTGCTCAAGATTGTATTGTAGAATGTTTTCACATTAACTCAGACCTAAAGTTAGAAGGGGAAAGGTACAATTACGAGGACTTTTTTAAGAACAAAAAAAAGGACACAAAGAAAAATACTTCTCCATGGTAAAAGAAAGAAGCGAACTATACAACGAACCACTGACTACAAACAGAAATTCACAGCGTAACAACAAAGAATCCAACCAGGAAGTAAAGACCATGTACTCACACCAGCAACTACAAGAATAAGTATTGCACGATAGCGAACAAGAAACACCAAGAGATGGTATACTTTTATCTACTCACACGCAATATGATTCCTATATATCTCGGAAAATAAATCTTCGTATACCTCTATCTTTTTTATAAATTTTGTCGTATGAGATAGCATGTAAGAGAACTGATCTTCTGCGATTAAGTTAGATTCGAAAGCTTCTATTATATTTTTTCTAAACGAAGATGCATAAGACTTTATGTTGTTTAGGTATGACAAAGTGCACCTTACTATATTTTCTGAATTTTCTTTTTCTTGATTCATACAGACTTAGACTTCAACTATATAATAACTACATTTACACCATTTTCTTGAGATTGTAAAGAGAAATCTTAGCGCTTAGGTTGTATAGTTTTATGATATTGACTTTTTCATATTATTTCATATAAATATTGAATCATGTTCAATTGTATTAATTATGCAGAAAATTTTTATTTCTTCTGATCATGCTGGGCTAGAATTAAGGCTAGCTATTAGGTTGTATTTGGAAAGTTTATGTTATGTAGTAGAGGATTATGGTTGTATTGATCATGATGTTCCTGTAGATTACCCAGATTATGTGCAAGATGTTGTTAGACAAGTTATTAGTACTTTAGGATTTGGTGTTTTGATATGTGGTACAGGTGTTGGAATGAGCATTGTAGCAAACCGTTATAAGAAAATTAGGGCGGCGTTATGCTATAATCCTGAGGTAGCTAGGTTGGCACGTGAGCATAATGATGCTAATGTACTTTGTCTTGGGGCTAGATATGTCAGTTTACAGGAAGCTCAATCTATAGCACATAGATTCCTGAATACAAAGTTTTCTGGAGGAAGACATATACAAAGGGTAGAAAAAATAGATCTGATTTATGAATAAAACAGTCAATGAGAGTGAGTTATTAAAATTTTCTAAGATAGCTGATAAATGGTGGGATGAGGAAGGGCCATTAAAAGCCCTGCATAGAATCCATCCTTTGAGAATGAAATATATTATTGACTACATAACTAAGGTTATGCCTGACACTGACTTTAAATCTCTGTCAGTTCTTGATGTAGGGTGTGGTGGTGGATTGCTGTCGGAATCAATTGCTCGTTTAGGTATGAAAGTTGTTGCCATAGATGCTAGTGAAGAAAATATCAATGTTGCTAGAAAACATGCTATGGGACGTAATTTACATAATTTGAGTTATCATTGTATGACTATAGAAGATTTAGTTAATGCTGAAAAAAAGTATAATATTATCACTGTTATGGAAGTAGTTGAACATGTTGATAACCTGCCAATGTTTATGAAAAGTGTATGTAGTGTATTAGATAGTAATGGCATAATATTTTTGTCTACATTGAATCGGACTATAAGGTCTTTGTTATATGCAGTAATAGGTGCAGAGTACATTTTGAAATTAGTTCCTTGTGGTACTCACCGATGGCATAAATTTGTTAAACCTTCGGAAATTGCAAATTTATTTCTGTGTAATAATATATCCTTAAAAGAAATTATGGGGGTAAGTTTTAATGCGATAAAAAATTGCTGGCAGTTATCTGAAGATATTTCTGTAAACTATATTCTAGCAGCGCAAAAGTAGAAATATAGCGGTTCAGTTTTAAATAATAGTTTTTTTAGTATGCGTGTTTTTTATAAAATAATATAGTTAGTTTCATTACTGATATAGCATGAGTGTTGTTATTATAGAACACTTATAAAGGTGTAACGCACTTAAAATAGCGAGCGCTATATCGTATCAGAATTCTTGTGTAACTTAGCAAAAAAGGGTATGGCAGAAAAACTTAGGTTCTTTTACTGTAAAGAAGCTTTACTATTAAAAAATACTCCCATTCCAAAAATAAAAGTAGGAAATATCCATAGTAAATAAGTGTGTAAGTTATAAGGAGGAATAATAATTATTTGATTACCATAGTTATCCCGTAATTCACTAATTATTTGGCCATCATCATAACCATTTGTAATTTTGTCGCGTATTACCATGCGCATATCACGAGCCAATTGTGATTGTGATTCATAAACGGATTCTCCAGAACAAATCAAACATCTCACTATTTTAAACAAATTAACTGCACGCAATTCCATGTTACTATCAGTAAATTTTTCATCTATCGAAAAAAGAGTGAGCAGAAAAACACGTTAATATCAATATCAATGTTATAATGAATATTGAATTACTTTTTAGTTTCATGATTCTCTAACCTACTTGTTATATACTCTAATTTACTAACGAAATCCTTATAGGGAATTTGTCCTATAAACAAGTCAAAAGGATTAAGTTTTTCATTTATTGATAGAACAATACTATCACTACCTTTTTTTTAGATATCGTATATATATACTCCTGTAAGGCGGAGTGGAATTTATCATTATGTTTTGACTTACTATAAAAGGTTTCTATTAGTCGTTTAATAAAACTTTTATAATTACTTATTTCAATGGTTAGTTCTCCATCGTCAATTTTACTATCTACAGAAAGAGGAAGTGATAACCTTCCATATGCTGATGCCAGCGAATCTTTAAGTTTTAAGGATATATTATCCACGTCTACATCAATTTGTTTGAATTCAATATCTGACATAATTAAAGTCATCACAGTGTTTTTTATTATTAAGTTCATGTTAGTATTTACATTACCCAAGATTTGAGCATTTATCTTATACTGCAATTTGATTAATAAGTTATCTAGAGATTTTAATTCATTAGTTTCAATTGAGAGTAAACTTTTTTCTATAGTATTATTGTTACCATTACAACTGATACCACCGTCTTCATATACTAAGGAGGTAAAATATGCTCTTCTTTCACTTTTGTTCTTTAATAGTGAAAGTAATAGATTTTCAGCTGGTTTAACTGATAACCTAAACTTATCATTCAATTTACAGTGTAACATATTTACTGGACTGTCCTTTGTAATCTTTACTAAATTTTTTAACATTAATGTAAGATCTGATCCTAATATCTCTAATATGTTGTCCAATATATGATATTCTATTGATAACGATGGAATTGCTATATCTAGGTTTGATGAAGGTGGATTGATTTTGACATTTAACACTTTGATTTTTGGAATAAAAGGGAAGCCTGTAATTTCGATATGACCGTCGTACGCTATATTAATGTGTGTAAAAGATTTTGATATTGTTGCTTTTACTTGAGTTGCTATAACAAGCCAAATTCCTACATATAAGGATGAGAGTAATGCAAAGATTACTGACGGTACTATAATTAGCTTTCTGTTAAATTTCATTTTCTAACCAATTAACTATTTTTTACGAATGAGATATTACGAGTTTCGCTAGGTAAAATTACACATAGTCCATCAAGCTCTTTTGTTAAAATAATTTGACATCCAAGGCGAGAGGTATCTGTTAGTCCAAATGCTAAGTCAAGCATATCATTTTCTTCATCAGAAATTTCATTATGTTGTTCAACAATACTGTACCAGCTTGGATCGATTATTACATGACAAGTCGAACATGCTAGAGAACCTTCACATGCACCTTCTAAATCTACATTGTTTCTATGTGCTAAGCTTAATAGTGTCTCTCCATCATATGCTTCATATGTTTTCTTGCTCCCATCTGGTGAAATGAATGTTACTAATGGCACATTATACTCCATATATATAAGTTATTTAACTGTTGAATTACAATCATCAATAGATTTCTCTAAATAAAAATCCATTCGTTTCTTTATAAAACTTGATGCTTGCAACTCAACATTATTTACTGCATCTTTTATATCATCGATATTTTCACTGAGCAATGTTTCCTCAGCTTTTTCAATGGCACTGTTCATTGCAGATAATTCTGATTCCGATAATAAGTTTTTGTTTTCAGTTAATGCGTTTTTAATGGTAACAACAATTCTTTGTCCTTCAATTTTTTGTTCAGCTATTGAGCGCATGCGCATGTCGTAATCAAAATTTTTAATTGAATCAACAATATTATCTTCTATTTCCTTCTGATCTAATTTGCATGTATTGTTAATACTGACAGATTGCTTTATTCCTGTAGATTTCTCCTGTGCTGATACAGTTAGCAACCCATCCATATCAACTTTAAACTCTACTTCAATTTTTGCAGCACCTGCAGGTAGTGGTGGTATTCCTTTTAAATCGAATTTTGCCAGAGATTTGTTATGTTCTATAGTTTCTCGTTCTCCTTGGCAAACATGAATTTGTATAGAATTTTGCCCATCAACGTAGGTAGTAAATTCTTGTGTGGCGGATGCAGGTATGGGTGTATTTCTTGGTATAATTTTTTCTACGATACCACCCATGGTTTCTATGCCTAATGATAGTGGTAGAGTATCTATTAGAATACTTTTATTGTGTATATGCGGATTAGACAGATAATTAGCTTGTAAAGCAGCTCCAATAACTACTATTTTTTCAGGATCTACATCGCAGAATACTCTATCATGGAATACGTTATTTAGTATATCTTTAATTATAGGCATTTTGGTAGATCCACCAACTAATATTACTTTTGTGATATCATCAATACTAAGTTCTATGCTGTTAATTGTTGACATTACGATATTTAGAGTCTTATTCAATAACTCTGATACTATGTTATTTAGTTCGCTTCTATGAATTTTATAAGGAAATAACTTATCATCAATTTTAAAAGTAAAAATTCCATTGTTGTGTTTACTCAAATATTCTTTTGCATATTTTACATCTGGAATTAAATCATGTAGTACTTTTCTATCAAAAACAACATCGCTAATGTTGTATTTTTGCTTGTATTTATCATGCACAAATTTTGCGAGTAGATAATCTATATCATCACCTCCCAAATTTGCATCACCACCAGTTGCTAGTACTTGAAATACCCCTTTGTGTAATTTTAGAATTGAAACATCAAATGTACCGCCACCTAAATCATATACCATGTAGATATTTTTTTCACATTCTGATTTTTCAATTCCATATGCTAATGCTGCTGCAGTGGGTTCGTTCAATAAACGTAGTACCTCAAGACTGGCTAGATTTGCTGCAGCTTTTGTAGCTTTCCTTGCTGTTTCATCAAAATAAGCTGGTACCGTGATTACCACTTTTTTTACTTCCAAGTTGGTACCATCTTTTACAATCCTACATAATTTCTTTAAAATTTCTGCTGATACTTCAGTTGGTGTAACATATGTACCATCCTGCTTGCTTATATATATATTATTATCGCCTTTATCAGTGAGATAAAACAGCAGATCTGAAGGTAATTCTTTAATATCTTTAATCGACTTTCCCATTAATCGTTTTACTGAATATATGGTTTTACTTCTATGATAGTTTTGTCCAACTTGTACTTGATGGTCGGTATAAGTTACTGTTGATGGGATGAGGAATTTGCCATTTTCATCTGAAAATATGATAACTTTACCTTTACTATCAACCATAGAGATTAAAGAATTAGTAGTTCCTAAGTCTATTCCAAATGCCAATGTGTTTCTATTGTTTGGTTCTGTTATATTGATTAATTGCATTAAGTAATACTCCTATCATCCTGAATTTTCATGAGATATTTTAATTTTACGATTTGTTTTGCAGCTTCATTGAAATCTTCTACATAAAAAGCATCTTCCATAGCTTTAGTAGACGATAAGATTTGGTACTGAACATTAACACTATCTGACTCTTGTATTTTAAATACTTCTTCTATTATACTGTTTATCTCGTTTTTATTGACAGTAATTCCTTTGATCTCTAATAAGTACTCTGCTCTTTTCATAGGAGATTTTAAAGTTTGATATGCTTTGTTTACCTCTGCTATAATCTCTAATGCTAGATTTTTCTCGGATTTCAATAAAAATAAATCCGGGTGGTGGTTACTTTGCAGCGCTACATAGTTTTTTTCTAATACTTGCGTATCTATAGAAAATTGTGGATCTAATTTGAATAATGCAAAGTAGTCTTTATACATAAAAGCTTTCTCCACAACCACATCTTCCTTTTTCATTTGGATTCTTAAACGTAAAACCTGAAGATATTTTATTTTCCACGTAATCCATTTCCGTTCCGTTGATAAACATCATTGCTTTTGGATCGATTAAAATAGTAAAATCTTCATCTCGATATTTTACTGTAATTCGTACATCTAATAATTTTATATCATATGCATATTCTATACTGTACTTGAAACCAAAACATCCTTTTTGTTTCACAATTATTCTAATTCCGATAGCAGTACCTTTCTTTTGTTCAATAAGACACATTATCTTTTTTATAGCATTTTCCGTAATAACGACAGGTGGCCTATCTGTAGTTTTGCTATCTACAAAATATTCTATTTGCGAATTATATTCATTACTTTGATCATCACAAGACGCAGAAACTTCATTATCCATATAGAAACCCGACTTTATCAATAATCTTTGCATTAACTACTAGAAGAAGTTTCATTTTTTCTACTTTCTTGTTTCATATTGTAATCGTTTATTGCAGCTTTTACAGCATCTTCTGCAAGCAAAGAACAGTGTATTTTTACCGGAGGTAAACTTAATTCTTTTGCTAACACTGTATTTTTCAATTGATGCGCTTCAGTTATCGTTCTACCTTTTATTAATTCTGTTGCTAGAGAACTTGCTGCAATTGCAGCTCCGCATCCAAAGGTCTTAAATTTTGCATCAATAATTTTGCCGTTATCATCTACTTTTATCTGTAGTTTCATTACGTCTCCACAACTTGGTGCTCCAACTAACCCTGTTCCAACATTGTGATCTTCTTTGGGTAGTGTGCCGACATTCTTAGGATTCTTGTAGTGCTCCAAAAGATATTCACTATAACTCATAAAATTACCTCATAATTGCCTGTTATATAATAATAAAAAATCAGTGTACATCCCACTTGATTTCATTAAGATTTATGCCTTCTTGTACCATTTCCCACAAAGGACTCATTTCACGTAATTTTTTTTATACTACTAATAATAAGTTCTGCAGCGTATAAAATTTCCGCTCTTGTGGTAAATCTGCCTATACCAAATCTAATAGATGAATGTTCCAGGTCTTTCTCAATGTTTAAAGCACGTAGAACGTAAGACGGTTCCAAAGAAGCAGATGTGCATGCAGATCCTGAACTTACAGCTAGATTATTAATTGCCATAATTATCGATTCTCCTTCAACATATGGAAAGCTCAAGTTTAAATTTCCTGCAATACGTTGTTCATAGTCTCCGTTTAACACAACGTATGATAGGTGTTTTTTTATTTCATTGTATAAAGTATCTCGCAATTCTTTTATTCTTATATTTTCTTCTTCCATTACTTCTTGAGCAATACGTGCTGCTTCTCCTAATCCTACTGCTAATGGAGTAGGTACTGTCCCAGATCTCATGCCACGTTCTTGTCCTCCTCCATTGATTATAGGAGTTAGGCGTACTCTTGGTTGACGTTTGCGTATATACAACGCTCCTATTCCCATTGGGGCATATATCTTATGACCTGAGATACTTAGTAAATCAATATTCATTCTGTTTACATCTATTGGGATTTTACCAAAAGCTTGAGCTACGTCAGTATGGAAAAATATGTCATTTTCATGGCATATCTTTCCTATGCTTTCTATTGGCTGAATTACACCAATTTCATTATTTACCATCATTACCGATACTAGTATTGTTTTATCGGTTATAGATGATTTCAGCAAATCTAAGTCCAAAATCCCATTTCTTTGTACATCCAGATAGGTGATATTGAATCCTTCAGTTTCTAAATGACGGCATGCATCCAAAACACATTTATGCTCTGTACGCACCGTTATTATATGATTTCCCTTATTCTTGTAGAAATTTGCTACTCCTTTGATTGCTAGATTATTAGATTCTGTTGCACCTGAGGTGAACACTATTTCTTTTGCTTCAGCGCTTATTAAGGATGCAACTCTTTCTCTGGCTAATTCAACAGCTGACTCAGCTTTCCAGCCAAAGCAGTGACTACGTGAATGAGGATTAGAAAATTGCTTAAAATATGGCATCATAGCTTCTAATACTCTATCATCAGTTTTTGTTGTGGACTGGTAATCAAGAAATATTGGCAAGTTAACCTGTTGTTTTGCTCCTTTTTCCATCTTTATAACCTATTTGCTGATAACGCTAATAATATGTTCTGAGTTTTGCATTACTCTACCTAGTTTAATTTTACTGGTTGATTGTGTTGATATATTGTATACCAACAATTTACTATTTTTTTTATATGATCACCTGTAACGTTAGGACTCAGACTTATTCTTATTGAGTTCCTAGCTATATCGTCAGCTACACCCATCGCAGCTAAAATATGAGAAGGTTCAGATATACCAGAAGAACATGCAGATCCATTACCAATTGCAATGTTGTTAATATCAAAATTCATTACTTGAATTTCGCTGTTTACGTTAGGCATCGAAATACAGCTAGTATTTGGCAACCTTGCTACATTCTTACCAAATATTTGAGCTTTAGGTACTAAGTTCAGTATATCTTCTTCTAGTTTATCACGTAACTCCTCAACAACAGACATTCTATTTACAGAATTTTTTAGATTATTTAATGACGTATGCAATAGGTAAATTGCTACAACGTTTTCAGTTCCTGCACGCAACCCCTTTTCTTGATGCCCACCTAATATCATAGGTTTTATATTGATTTTTTTACTGTTGAAAAATAATACTCCAGCTCCAGCAATACTTCCGATTTTATGTGATGAGATGGTTAATAAGTCTATTCCAAGATCTTTGATATCTACATTAATTTTACCGCATGCTTGTATTGCATCTGTATGTACTATTGCACCAAACTTATGCGATATTTCTACAATTTCCTTAATAGGTTGAATAACACCAGTCTCATTATTTGCTGTCATTATTGATACAAGAACTTTTTTATTCTTAAACTTACATAAAAGTTTACTTAGTGCATCCAAATAAACTATTCCATTAGAATCAACTGGTATTAATTCTGCATTGACAGCACAGTTCATAATAGACGGGTGTTCTGTAGAAGAAATTAAATGTTTATAACACTGTGTACTATTAATTACCAAATTGTTTGCCTCTGTACCAGATGATGTAAAAACAACGTCATAATTTTTGGCATTTAATTGATTAATAGCTGCCTCTCTTGTTCTTTCTATAATGCTTCTCGCATCTTGTCCTAATTTGTGCGTTGATGATGGATTATACAGGCTTAAGGAGGACAAACTATTCAGCTGTCGCTTTACTGTAGGCAGTATAGTGGATGTTGAGTTATAATCTGCGTATATGTACTGGTCACTATTGTTGGTGTTTAGTCCGGTATTGAATTTTAAATTGTTATTTAGTATATCCTCTAATGAAATATTATTTAAGTAGTCTTTAATGTAATTTCCTATACTATCCCATAGATTATGAGTAATACATCTTTTATTATCTAACAAGCAGCCAGCGATGTCATTTTTTGCACCTTGTAATTTTTACATTTTCTCCAATGGATTCGAGGATAAGATTAAGCGTAATAGATTTTGGTTCAATACTTAAAGAATAGCCTCCACCTGGACCTTTTATAGCAGTTACTAATCCTTTTTTCTTTAATTTTACAATAATTTGTTCAAGGTAACCTTCGGAGAGAGATTGGCTATCTGCAATACGCGACATTTTCTTAGGTTGTACCTTATCTTGTGATGTATAGTACTCTTGAGCCAACTTCACCATAAATATTATAGCATAGCGCAACCTTGTTGTAATCAACATACAAAAAATCCTACGTTACATCTTTTGAGCTTATTGTTTGACTCGATAATGCACCATTAATATACCTTGTGTCAAGTAGGTTTTTTATCTATTGTTGAAATTGATATGATACTAACTGGCTTTATTTTATAGAGTGCATTTTTTGTTATCATGTTAATTGAGGTTAAATATCCATATTTGAGATTTTTGATTTTTTGAAATATAGATACATAAAATACTTTATCAAATTGAATTTTTTTCTTATTATTAATATAACTTGCGTTATTCACGTTTTTTTTAAGGAAGTTAATTCATGAGAGAAATATTTTTTAATGGTACAGTTGGTAAAATTGAAGGAAAATATCATCATAACAAAACATTAGGTGCTCCACTTGCTTTAATTTTTCATCCTCATCCTCAATACGGTGGAAATATGGACAACAAAATTGTCTACAACTTATATAATATATTTGCAAACAATGGTTTTTCTGTTTTAAGGATTAATTTTCGCGGAGTAGGTAAGTCATCAGGTAATTTTGAAAAAGGTATAGGTGAACTTAGTGATGGGGCAGCAGCAGCAGATTGGCTCCAGAATAATAATATGGCCTCATCTCCTTTTTTGGGTAGCTGGATTTTCTTTTGGAGCGTGGGTTGCGATGCAATTAATGATGCGGCGTCCTGAAGTTGAAGGATTTATAGCAGTATCACCTCCTGCAAATAAGTATGATTTTTCGTTTTTGTCACCTTGTCCTGTGCCTGGGTTAATTATTCAGGGTGACCAAGATAGTATTTCTGATGAAGCTGCAGTGTCTCAGTTGGCTAATAGATTGAGCAGTTCTATTAAGAGTGAATGTATGCAGTATTATGTAATAGAAAAAGCAGATCACTTTTTCCGTGACCACATGGATAAGTTTAATGAGATTGTGGACAATTATATAAAATTTCGCTTATCTGAAGCTGCAAACAATTGCAAGAAGGAAGTTATACATAAGAAAATAAAACAGCGCCGTGTTGTTTTGCATGATGATCCAGTATAAGTTCAATTCAATAGCGTTACTGAAATATATGTGAACTTTTGTGCTTTATTTTTAGTTCCTGATGTACGCGCGTTTCTATAGACAGTTATAGGTTGGATGTGTGATATTTGTGTACAGTTTTATTAGACAGTTGGAGCACATTTCTTCAGTGTGTTTAATTAATATTTCACGATTGTCTTAAAATGATTTTTTATGTTAGACATGCGTGTAAAATGCCAAATCTGCATATATGTCTAGCATTCATTGCTTTTTTATTATAACACCTTGATTATATGTAATATTGTGCTATATATTTTGCATACTTTATGCATTTTATGCTATAGATGATGAAATTATAAGCTATCAGTTAAACTATATTATGATGGGACAGTATAAGTTTTGGCCATTTCAAGAAGCGGAAAAAATCTTAAAAAGATTTGGAGAAAGTACGGAAATTATTTTTGAAACTGGTTATGGTCCTTCAGGACTTCCTCATATTGGTACTTTTGGGGAAGTGTTACGTACTACAGCGATAATGAATGCGTTGCGTAAAATATCCCCTAGTGTTTCAACAAAAATAATAGTTATATCAGATGACATGGATGCGTTACGTAAAGTACCAGATAATATTCCTAACAGGGATGTGATGTATAATTACCTAGATAAACCTTTAACTACAGTGCCAGATCCTTTTTGTACTCACAAAAGTTATGGACACCATATGAACATGTTATTGTGTAAATTTCTCGATTTATTTAATTTTGAATATGAGTTTAAAAGTGCAACATCGTGTTATAATGAAGGTGTATATGATGAAAAATTGTTGTTATTATTAAAAAATTACGATAGAGTGATGAGTATTATGCTCCCTACATTAGGGAGTGAAAGACAAAAAACTTATAGCCCTTTTTTTGCCAATTTGTCCTAAAACATCGAAGGTGCTGCAAGTGCCTATTATTGATATCAATGCTACTTTAGGCACAGTGTCTTACAGGGATGAAGATGGTGAAGTTGTTGAAACATTAGTTACAGGTGGAAGATGTAAATTACAATGGAAACCAGATTGGGGGATGCGTTGGTCAGCATTAAATGTAAAATATGAAGCATACGGTAAAGATTTACAACCATCTGCGGAGTTATCTAGTAAGATATGCGAAATTTTAGGTAGTGAGCCTCCAATTTTGTTTTGTTATGAATTGTTTCTTGATAAGGAAGGCAGGAAGATTTCAAAATCTAAAGGTAATGGTATATCGATAGAGGATTGGTTGTCTTATTCTCCATCCGAGAGTTTAGCATTATACATATTACAGAACCCTAAAAAAAGCAAAAAAATTATATTTTGATGTAATACCACGGTCTATGGATGATTACTTATATTTGGTAGATGATTATCATAAAAATCCTAGTTATGATAATCCTGTATGGCATATCCATAATGGAAATGTACCATTAATTGATATTGCTGGGTTAAGTTTCTCTTTATTATTAAATTTAGCATCAGCTTGTAATGCTGAAAACAGTGAAGTGCTGTGGGGATTTATTCAAAATTATCAAAGTAATGATTGCTTACAAAATAATAAAACATTATCTCAATTAGTAGACTTTTCTGTTAAGTATTACCATGATTTTGTAAAACCTAATAAAATTTATAAAAAACCAGATAATGATGAAAAGATTATATTGGAAGAATTAAAGAACATGCTTAATGACTTTACAGAAGACGTTACAGCTGAAGAAATACAAAACTGTATATTTTCTTTAGCTAAGAAGTACTGTTTTAATGATTTGCGATCTTGCTTCCAAAGTTTTTATGAAATTTTATTAGGACAAAGTCAAGGTCCTAGATTCGGATCTTTTATAAAATTGTACGGGCTAGATAATACTATAAAGTTAATTAGTCAAGCTTTGGAAAGATAGAGTTTAATAAGTTTTTGTTTGTAGTGTTTTTTGATCTCGTATCGTGCTTAATGACCTTGCAAAGGTATTTTTTTTTAACTTAGGTGTAAAAATATATGATTTATAAAATTGACCAATTAATTAAATTATGGTAGTTTACGGAGTGTTTATTCTTGGAGTATTATGCTAGCTAGGATTATTTACATAGCTCTATTTTTATTAATCAGTGGTTGTAGTTTCACGGTTATGCGTCACGGTTATCCTGTTTCAGAAATTGGTCTATGGGATAAGGTAAAGGTAGGGGATTCTGAGAATCAAGTAGTGCAGTTTATAGGAAGTCCGTCTATTGTTGATGGTAATATATGGTACTATGTTTCTTATAATATTTACAGAAAGCGTTTCTTTTCAACAAAGGAATATGAGTCTATTGTACTTAAATTAATATTTGATCCTGAGACTAAAGAAGTAGTAGAGATTAGGAATATCAAAGTTGATAAAAAGGAAATTAATGCGCATATTAAAGAATGGTACATTAGTTACTGGCATTCATGATAGCTTTTTGCGTCAGTTCAGTGGCAGGTTATTACCTTAGTATACAGACGACGTGCCTTAGTAGATGGGTTTTAATTTGTGGTTTGGTTGTTGGCTCTCTGGTAGTATTTCTTGGTATATTTGAGGTAGTATTGGCGTGTTTGTTATTAATTAACTACTAGCAAGATTGGTGGAGTTGGTATTGTAGTAGATTAATCAAGAAAAAAGGTAGAGTTTTACATTGGCTTTTATGTTCGTAAAATCATAGTGAGTAAAACTTTGGTATGTCATACAAGTTTCGCTCCTATTCGACTAGTATTCTGCTTTTTTTCTGTTTTAGTACAATAAGCAAGAGTATATGGAAAAGGAATAATATTGACTGGTGAATATCATTTCCACTACTGCCACTTTGATACGAATAATTTTTATCACTGGCAGTAGCAATTGTGTTTAGGCTCACAAGTAAAACGAATACCCAAAAGCAGCCTGCTATAAACTGTAACTTTCAGAGTTTCAGTAGTATTAATGCTATATAAAAGATCTAAAAGTAGACCTAGTGGTATATAAGCATGAAATGCATATGTCAATCTACAAAATGATATTTAAAAAAGAAGTTTTATTTAGTTAATTTTCTATACTAAGTACTTGATAATCAATTTATCTCTAGATTTAGAATTCCTATATTATTATTAAATAATCATTGTTTTTTTTATACTTATTTTCATAGGTCGAACTTAAGAAAAATTCTAGTAGATTTGCTAACTAAATGAAGTGCATTTATTCTATAAATTATCTTAGTAGAGTTGGAGTATGTAGAATTTTCTAGTCAATAATCTACCTTTACAAAATACAATCCATAAGATGGAGCTGTAATACCAGCGCAAGATCTGTTTTTTGCATCCAGTATATTCCTTATATATTCTGGAGGGAAATTATTTTTACCGCATTCCACTAATGTTCCAACAATGATACGTACCTGATTATGTAAAAATGATAATGCAGCAATATAAATGTCAATGAATTGACCATTGTTAATAATTTGTAAATCGTCTATTGTTTTTATAGGACTCTTAGATTGACAATGCTTTGCTCTAAAGCTAGAAAAATCATGATTTCCTTTCATGTATTCTATTGCTTGTACCATATTTTTAACATTTAAAGGGGTACGTATTAACCATGCACGATTATAATCCAGAGTTAAATGTGAGTAACGATTTATAATTTTATATAGGTAGTGACGTTTTTTTGCTGAAAATCTTGCATGAAACTTATCGTCTGTTTTTTCTACATTCAATATAGCAATGTCATGTGGTATAAGATGAAAATTTATTGCATTTCTTATAACGTATGCATCAAAATCCATTGTTAAATCAAAATGTGCCACCTGACCTAAAGCATGTACTCCAGCATCAGTTCTTCCGGCAACATATAGTATGACGCGTTGTTGTGAAAATTTAAATATTGCTTCCTCAACGATCTCTTGAATAGAATTTGATGAGTGTTTCTGTTTTTGCCAACCAATAAAGTTGGAACCGTTATATTCTATAGTGATTTTATATCGCATTGCTAGTGCTTTCTTGATTGTTGTATAGTAAATAATGCAATATAGCTTTTCGTACTGCAACACCCATTTTTACTTGTAACAAAATTATAGAATTTTCTTCTGCAACATCATTTGATATTTCTACTCCTTTATTTATAGGTCCAGGATGCATTACTATTGCACCAGGTTTTGTATATGAAAGTTTTTTCACGATCTAGCATATATAAGTGGGAATATTCTTTTTCTGAGGGAATAACGCAATTAACAATGCGTTCTTTTTGTAACCTCAATAACATAATAATGTCTGCATTGCGTATTCCCTCAATCAAATTATGATATATATGTGATACACCTGCCAAATTACATACTAAAGTTGGAGGGGCAATTAATGATATATTAGCTCCATATCTAGATAACAATCTTATGTTTGATCTCGCTACTCTACTATGTAATATGTCTCCACATATAGATATGTTTAAATTATGAATATCTTTCTTTATATGGCGTATACTACAATAGTCTATAAATGCTTGTGTTGGGTGTTCATGATATCCATCTCCAGCATTTATGATATAGCAATTAGGTAGATATTTTGCTATTTTATGTATAAATTGGCTATATTGTGACCTTATGATTATTAAATCTGGGTTCATTGCATTAATGCTGGAGATTGTATCTATTATACTTTCTCCTTTATTAATTGATGATGTACTGACGTTTAAAGTAATAGAATGTGCACCTAATGATTTTTCAGCAATTTCGAAAGAAGATAGAGTACGTGTTGAATTTTCAAAGAATAGATTAACAATAACTTTTCCATTTAGAATATTATTATTAATGTTTTTATTATTTAAGTATTGTATTGTAAGTTTAAAAAGAGATTCTACATCATTAGATGTGAAATTATTTACTTCTAGTAATGTGCTCATTGTACGCCTGTTTATGTTTAAAAACTGAACTATTTTAGATTCTATTATATGTATTGTATAAAATTTGTGTAGATAAACTATTGAAGTATTTGTTTATATGTTTTGATAGTTGTATTGTACATAAAAGAAGAAAAAAGTAGTTTACTCACGTATTAAGTCGTAAAAACTAGCATGTGAAGATATACTGGTTCAACAGGCTATGTGTCCGAGCTAGAATATCCTGTGTTGCGGTCGCATGTTCTTGATATTGCAAAATAGCAACGAATCAATTTAGTAGAATATATGAATAGCTAAAGCGTGAACATCTAAGTGATTCACTTTGATGTGTTTACAGTAACACTAGGAATACTTTTGTTGCTTAAAGTAATTTCTGACCAAGTAGTGATGACAACAGTATCTGTATTTCTGAGTAAAATCATGTTTCTTTTAAATAATGAACAGTTAACCTATATCTTAACTAACATGAGCATCATACTCAACTTCTAGTGTAACTCACAACACGAGGCAAGATATTTTTCATAATTGTTTAAAAATAGAACTGAGGTTTTGTAGTAATTTGTTTCTGTTCGGAATACTATCTTTATTATTACTTGTATTTCATCATTATAATAATAAAAAAAGTATTTAACATTTTACCATAGTCTACTTAGTTATTGAAATATAAAAGAACTCATTACTAACATTACGTAAAATAAAGTGCGCTAATGGTACTGTAAATTTGAAAAAGAGTTTTTTTTGCTTTATCTAAATTTTTCTACATATATAATGTTTATTGACTTAATTAACTATAATGTTGCTATGGACAGTTATAACGCAAGCTCGATTACTGTTTTGAAGGGGCTTGATGCAGTAAAAAAAAGACCAGGTATGTATATTGGTGATGTTGGTGACGGATCTGGGCTACATCACATGGTATATGAAGTTATTGATAATTCTATAGATGAAGCACTTGCTGGATTTTGCAATAAAATAGATATTGTTATTCAGAGTGATGGTGCAATTTCTGTTATAGATAACGGAAGAGGTATACCAGTAGATGTGCACCAAGATGAGGGTATGTCTGCTGCTGAAGTAATTATGACACAATTACATGCCGGAGGTAAATTTGACCATAATAGTTATAAAGTTTCAGGTGGTCTTCATGGTGTTGGGATATCGGTTGTGAATGCTCTCTCAAGTTGGTTAGAATTAACTATATGGCGCAATAATAAAGAATATTTTATGCGTTTTGAGAATGGTGTAACAGTTAAGCAGCTATCTGTTGTTAATGAGAATGTTACGAAGAAAGGGACTAAAATTACTTTTTTGCCATCTAAGGATATTTTTTTCATTTATTAATTTTAATTATGTAACATTAGAAAGTCGTATAAGGGAGTTGTCGTTCCTTAATTCTAATATTAATATGAATCTAAAAGATTTAAGGAGCAATCCTGTACTAAACTCATCCTTTGGTTTGAAAGCCGGTGACATAGAAGATAAAGGAACTTCGGGTTTTGTGAAGTATCTTGATCGCAATAAAAGTCCTGTAACTCAGATTGTTCATATAGAAGGAATTGTAGTCGAACATGGAATTAGTTTAGAGTTATCAATGCATTGGAATGATTCTTATTATGAGAATATGTTATGCTTTACAAATAATATCCGACAAAGGGATGGTGGTACTCATCTTGCGGGATTCAGGTCAGCAATGACGCGCTGTATCAATAATTACGGAATAAATGAGGGGTTTTTAAAGAAAGCTAAAGTAAGTATTCTAGGAGAAGATGTAAGGGAGGGATTGACTTGTGTATTATCAATAAAATTGCCTGATCCTAAATTTTCATCTCAAACTAAAGACAAATTAGTGAGTTCTGAAGCTAGAACTGCTGTAGAGAACATAGTATATGAAAAGCTTACAAATATTTTTGAAACTAACCCTAAATTGGCAGCTAGTATTATGGAACGAGTAATCAGATCTGCTAAAGGAAGGGAAGCTGCTCGTAGAGCAAGAGATCTTATAAAGAGTAAAAACGGATTTGATTTTACTATTTTGCCTGGGAAATTAGCAGATTGCCAAGAAAAGTCTCCAGAACTGTCTGAGTTGTTTATTGTAGAGGGTAACTCCGCAGGTGGTTCAGCAAAACAAGGACGCGATAGACGTTCTCAAGCTGTATTATCCTTAAAAGGTAAAATATTGAATGTGGAGCGTGCAAGTTTAGATCGCATATTGTCATCAGCAGAGATAGCATCGTTAATTACTGCAATAGGCACCAATATTGGAGCTGAAAATTTTGATATTGAAAAAGTACGTTATCATAAAGTGATTATTATGACGGATGCGGATGTTGATGGATCACATATTAGAACTTTGTTGCTAACGTTTTTTTTCCGTTATATGCGTGAAATTATAGAAAAAGGGTATTTATATATTGCTCAGCCTCCACTTTATAAAGTTACAAAACATAAGAAAGAATTCTATATAAAAAACGATGACATGCTACATGATTATATCATTAATAGTGCAGTAAAGGATTTGACTCTCACTGGAAATAAGAATTATTCAGGAGATAGTTTATCTAAGCTTTTACATCAATGTATGAGTATTAGTAAAATAACGAAGTCTTACAATAGGATCATTCCTCAAGATGTTTTAGAATCGTTAATTATTTTCTTTAAAAGGTACGGTTTTAGCTCTGCGTGTGCGATATCTGATCACCTGAATAAGGTCTTTTGCGAATATAAATGGAGTGTTGAAATATCTGAAGTAGGTGAGATAAGTATGTTTAGATTATCGCATGGATTAGTTGATAAATATCATATCGATAGTTCTATAATGAATTCAGAAGATATCCTGCATGTTGTTAATATATGTAATGAAGTGGAAGAAATTTTTTGACAATACCCCGATATTATCTACAAGAGACAATAACATAAAAATAAGTTCACCGACTTCTTTGGTCGATAATATCATTGAATTTGGTAAGAGAGATATGGCTTTACAGAGATTTAAGGGGTTAGGCGAAATGAATGCAGATCAATTATGGGATACCACATTAAATCCTGAGACAAGAACCTTGCTTAAAATCAAGATATCTGACTGTGAAGCTGCTGACTCGATATTTTCAGTGCTAATGGGTGATTTTGTGGAACCAAGACGTGATTTTATTAATAATAATGCTCTGAATGTGCAAAACATAGATGCATAGTTTTTATTATAAGTTATGACATCACATGGACTTAATTCAGTGTGTGGGTGCTGTGTCTTTGTGTCACAGAACGTAGTGGCATGAATCTATTATCGTTTGAAAATTAGGAGTCAATTTAAGTAAATAAAAAAATTAGCTATTATTTTATGAACAAAACATAATTTATGATATAGTGAGTTTTAATGCTGGTTTGGGAAACACGTTAGAAACAACAAAGTATGAAAAGTTTTAATTATATAATTTATTGACGTTAGGCAGCAAAATGATAAAATGTGCTAGAATTATATGTGGTTTATAGCTGGGGGTGTTATGGCTAAAAAAGGGGGCTAAGGTTGCGAAAACAGCAAGTAAGAATAATCCATTACAACGTAAGAAGGGTATAGCTCAAAAGATACACAATGGTAAAGCTATAAAGCCAGTTAAGTATATTGATAGAGAATTGGGACAAATTTTTATGGCTTGCCAGTATGATAATGGCGATTTGGCAGAAGATGATTCAGGTAACCCAATAAAGTGGGCTGGTGTATAGGGTTAATTTGTGGTTAAGCTGGTTATAGATTCTTTGGAAGTAGAAGTAGAAGATGGTGTGACTGTATTGCAGGCTTGTGAAGTTTCTGGCGTACAGGTGCCGAGGTTTTGCTATCATGAAAGGCTTGCTATAGCTGGTAATTGCAGGATGTGTTTAGTAGAAATCGTTGGTGGACCACCTAAACCTGTAGCTTCTTGTGCGATGCCCGTAGCAGAAGGCATGGTCGTGAAAACTAATACTGATAAGATAAAAAAAGCTAGAGAAGGGGTGCTCGAGTTATTATTGATTAATCATCCCTTGGATTGTCCAATCTGTGATCAAGGTGGGGAGTGTGATTTACAAGATCAAACAGTGTTATATGGGAGAGGTCAAAGCAGATATAAGCAAGAAAAAAAGGGCTGTAAAAAAAGAAAAATTTTGGACCTCTAATAGAAAATACGATGACCAGATGTATACATTGTACCAGGTGTATCAGATTCTTATCAGATATTGCTGGTAGTTATGAATTAGGCACCTTGGGTCGTGGAGAAAGTATGGAGGTAGATACATATATTTCTAAATGTATTACTTCAGAATTATCTGGGAATATAATAGACCTTTGTCCGGTTGGTGCATTAACTTCAAAACCTTATGCATTCAAAGCTAGATCTTGGGAGTTACGTCATTGTGAAACGATAGATGTATTAGACGCTGTATGCAGTAATATTAGAGTTGACACACGTGGTTTGGAGGTCATGAGAATATTACCCAGATTAAATGAAGAAGTAAATGAGGAGTGGATATCAGATAAAAGTCGTTTTTCTTACGATGGATTGAAATTACAGAGGTTGGATAGACCATATGTGAGAAAGGATGGGTATTTGCTACCTGTAACATGGGAAGAAGCTTTCGGTGTGATTTCCAAGAAGATTAGCAGCACTGATGGTAAAAAGATTGCAGCAATTGTTGGTGATTTAGCGGACTGTGAATCTATATTTTTGCTAAAAGAGCTGATGCATAAGCTAGGAAGCCACAATATAGAATGTAGACAAGATGGCTCAGTATTACCTAGTGATAACAGGTCATTGTATTTGTTTAATACTGGTATATCTAATATAAAGGATGCGGATCTGTGTTTATTAATAAATACAAATATAAGATTTGAGGCACCTATAATAAATGCAAGGTTGCGTAAACGCTACTTACATGGAGGATTTAGAATTGCTAGCCTAGGATTATATAACGATTTCAATTATGAAGTAGAAAATTTAGGAGATCGTTGTTCAATTTTAGAAGATATATTGTATGAGAGAATACCTTTTTCTAACTTATTAAAGGATGCAAAAAATCCTATTATGATAATAGGACAGGATGCATTACTAGGTAAAAACGGTGGGTCTATATTTGGTTTAGCAGTTAGAATTTCAGAAAAATTTAATGTTGTAAGAGATGATTGGAATGGGTTTAATGTTTTACATAAAGCTGCTGCTAGGGTTGGAGCTCTAGATATTGGTTTCGTTCCTAGCTCTAATAATAATATAATCCCTGATATAGTTGATGGGATAGGTTCTGGTCAAATGGAAGTTTTATATCTTTTAGGAGCAGACGAAGTTGACATTACACCTTCTGGGTCTTCATTTATTATATATCAAGGTCATCATGGAGATAGAGGGGCTCAAATTGCAGATGTAGTATTACCTGGTGCAGCATACACAGAAAAAAATGCGACTTATGTTAATACTGAAGGTAGAGTACAGAGGACAAACATTGCTGTTTCTCCTCCTGGAATTGCAAAAGAAGATTGGTTGATTATTTCAGAGTTGTCCAAATATTTAAAAGTAGATATGCAATATGATAGCCTAGATTGTGTGAGAAATAAGTTGTCGGCATTAGGGCAACAGTTCCACGAAGAAAACATTGGTAATTTAGTTTCGAATAAATGGACTTTTGTTAATACTGACATTGCTTTAGAAGAGAGTAGTGTATTTATTGTTAAAAATTTTAATTTTTATATGACAGATCCAATTAGTCGTGCTTCGATTATAATGGCAAATTGTGTAAAGGCTTTTGCAAATAAAAGTTAGGTTAATATGCGTTATTACGATATTCTTTTAGACTTTTTAAATTACATAAGTGGTGGTGCTGCATTATTTATAAAAATAATTATCACAATAATTTCAGTCATGATCTCTGTTGCTTATTTAGTATATATGGAGCGTAAAGTTATTGCAGCAATACAGTTAAGACAAGGACCAAGTGTTGTTGGCCCATTTGGGTTACTCCAACCCTTCGCTGATGCAATAAAACTTATTATTAAAGAGCCTATTATACCTTTTAAATCAAATAAGATATGTTTTTTTTATTGCTCCAATTATTACCTTTACTTTAGCTCTTTTAGGGTGGGCTGTTATTCCATTTGGTGCTGATGTCGTTATAAATAATGGACATGAGATAATAATACCTCGTGCTATTGCTAATATAAACGTTGGGGTGTTGTATATTCTTGCTATCTCTTCTCTTGGAGTTTATGGAATTATAATAGCTGGATGGTCAAGTAACTCCAATTATGCTTTTTTAGGTGCAATTAGGTCTGCATCACAAATGATATCATATGAGGTATCGATAGGTCTTACCATAGTAACAGTATTGTTAACTACCGGATCATTAAAATTGGGCGAAATAGTTATAGCACGACATAGCATGCCTTACTGGATAGATTTATTATTATTGCCTATGGCATGTGTTTTTTTTATTTCAGCTTTAGCTGAAACCAACAGGCACCCTTTTGACTTGCCAGAGGCAGAGTCAGAGTTGGTTTCTGGATATAATGTTGAATATTCATCCATGCCATTTGCGTTATTCTTTTTAGGCGAGTATGCAAACATGATATTAATTAATGCAATGGCTGTGATATTTTTCTTTGGTGGTTGGTATCCTCCTTTGAATATTAGCTTTTTGTATGTGATTCCAGGGATTATATGGTTCGTACTCAAAGTAGTAGCATTACTATTTTGTTTTATATGGGTTCGTGCTACTATTCCTAGGTATCGTTATGATCAGCTGATGAGACTTGGTTGGAAGGTATTTTTGCCTATATCTTTGCTTTGGGTGGTATTGGTCTCAGGAATTCTACTGTATACGAACTCGCTTCCTGAAAATATACACAATAGGTCTGATTTTTATATTGTGGAAAATGAATAATGTTTCACACAAAAGTTTTATATTCTTTAGTAGAAATGAATTAGTTCTTTGCAGTTTTGATTTGTATTATGTGTTGTGATATGTGTCTGTTCATACAAAAATTAAAATTTTTAGCAGGTAAAGTATTCTTGACATAACAGCATGAGTACCCACATAATTTAATGCATGTACTTGGCAATTTTATAATCATGTCAGATCAAGTTAAGATTACACCGATGACTTTAAATTTTGGTCCTCAACATCCAGCAGCTCATGGAGTAATGCGTTTAGTTTTAGAGATGGGTGGAGAAGTCATAGAAAGGATAGATCCACACATTGGGTTATTACATAGAGGAACAGAAAAATTGATTGAGCACAAAACATATTTACAAGCTTTGCCATACTTCGACCGTCTTGATTACGTGTCTCCAATGGCTCAAGAACATGCCTATTCTCTATGTGTAGAAAAATTGCTGAAATGTGAAATACCTATTAGGGCAAAGTATCTACGCGTCATTTTTTGTGAACTAACTAGAATATTGAACCACTTATTAAATATATCAAGCCAGGCATTAGATGTTGGTGCTATGACTCCTTTATTGTGGATGTTTGAAGAAAGAGAAAAAATTTTAAATTTTTATGAAAGAGCTTCAGGTGCAAGATTTCATGCCGCATATATTCGTCCTGGAGGTGTAGCTGCTGACGTTCCTTGCGATCTGATTGATGATATATTTAAGTTTACTAAGACTTTTCCTAAATTTATAGATGATATTGATGATTTATTAACTAATAACAGAATTTGGAAGCAGCGTAACGTTGATATTGGAGCAGTATCAAAAAAACAGGCTTTGGATTGGGGTTTCTCAGGGCCAATGTTAAGAGCATGTGGAATTCCTTGGGATTTACGTAAAAGCCAACCTTACGAAATATACGAAGATTTGGAGTTTGAAATTCCTATTGGAGAGAAAGGAGACTGTTACGATCGTTATTTGGTAAGGATGGCAGAAATAAGACAATCTATTAAGTTGCTTGAGCAATGTTTGAATGGTATACCAGATGGTCCAGTAAGAACGAGTGATAGGAAAATTTCTCCACCAAAAAGATCTGAAATGAAAGAATCGATGGAAGCATTAATACATCATTTTAAATTGTACTCAGAAGGTTATAGTGTTCCAGCAGGAGAAACTTATACTGCAGTTGAAGCTCCAAAAGGAGAGTTTGGTGTATACATAGTATCTGATGGAACAAATAGACCTTACAGATGCAGAATTAGAGCCCCTGGATTTGCTCACTTACAAGCAATAGATATGATGGCAAAAGGTCATATGTTAGCTGACTTAACAGCTATCATTGGATCATTAGATATAGTATTTGGAGAAATAGATAGGTAATAAGTAATGTCTACTAATACGAAAAAAGATACTAGTTCAACCTGTAATGAAGAATTTAAGTTTAACAAAGAAAATTTAAAAGAATTAAATGATACAATAAGCAGGTATCCTAAAGATAGAAAATCCAGTGCAGTAATGCCATTGTTACATCTTGCTCAAAAGCAATGCGGAGGTTTTATTCCATTATCTGCTATGAACTGCATAGCAAATTTTTTAGATATGCAGCCAATACATGTATATGAAGTGGCTAAATTTTATTCTATGTATAATCTGTCTAATACTGGTAAATATTTGATACAGGTATGTAGAACAACTCCTTGTTGGCTGTGTTGTAGTGATGACATTTTGAAATCATGCAAGGAGGTGTTAAAGATAGATGTTGGAGAAACCACAAGTGATAATTTGTTTACTTTAAAAGAAGTAGAGTGTTTAGGTGCTTGTGTTAATGCACCAATAGTACAAATAAATGATAACTATTATGAAAAACTAACTCCTGATAAAATAAAAGAGATTATCATGGAATACAAAAAGAATGAAAGTGTGGTTACAGATTAAATGTAAAAATGAAAGTGTGAGATTTTCATCTAAGTAAAATGAATATGTATAGGAAGTGTATGATATTGATGAAGCGCATAGGCATTTCTACTTTGTATGGTAATAAAGGCTGACTATTAAATACTGACTTACTAATGTAAGAAAATATGTTCTTACGAATACAAGAAAAAGCATGTGTATGACATTAAAGTATCTTATTTTTATCTTACCTATATCAACAAGCTGTGAAATTGGTAGCTTAATATTTTAAAGAATCACATATTAGATTCAGGATTTTAATTTAAAAAACGATCACTCTTGAACGTTAATATTGCAAATTCCAAGTAACAGTGTACTACATACAATCAAAAATTTTTCCTTCTTAATCAAATAAGTTAAACCTGAAGAAATTGCTTTCTTTTTTCTAAAGAGCATCATATATGAATTCTGTTTTACTTTTAAAGTGACAAAACATACGTATATCAATAAGGTCAATTTCGTGTTAAATCAACCATGGATTATCATTTATATTTTCGAGATTGGATTTAACTAACGTCTAATTGAGCATAGAACCAAAAATACTTTTTCACTATAAATACTGTTTCTATTAGTTCTAATAAATATACTATTGGTGATAGAAAACCTACGAAAGATTGCATTATACTTTACAGTAATAGGATTTATTGTCTTTACAATCTTGAATACTTATTTAAAGGACACTTCTTATACCGTTATTTGATGTGCTATAAGCTAGTATCAGATAAAAATGATATGAGCCTATTCTACATTTAGCTATGAGAAAGGATAATACTTAATCCTTTTTATTATGTTATCAGAGTTAAATAAATATAATTTTTACAAGAAAGTATTAATTAAATTTAATTAATATTAAAGATAAGTTATTTCTTAATTAATTTGTATTAATAAAGTATAATAATATGATTAATTATTTTAGTGGGGGGTTTATGATGCTTAATGCAACGACAGAGGTGACGCAACAACATTCAGGTGTACAAGCTCAAGCCGTAAATAATCCAGTTAATGCAGAACTTGGTGTAGAATATAAGGAGAGTGATCTTGGCAGTTGTGATACTGAAAATGAAGGCCGATTTAAACAAGATGTGAGTAGTGATGGTGGAGAAACACAAAATTTAGGTATGCAAGCTCAATCTACAAGTGATTCCGTTGATGTAGAACCTAGTGTAGAATCTGAGGAAAGTGATAGTAAAAAGTTACAATATAAACTTGGTGGTGGTGATACTGCAGATGAAAGACGATTTGGACAGGATGTGAGTAGTGATGATGAAGAAACACAACCTGATAGTGTTAGTATGGGTAAGAGTCAGGTGCGTAATGATTATAGTACTCAAAGTGAAGCTGAATCTAATGCTGATGGTAATATTGATATTTCTGATGTAGATGATCATCATGATACACCTCCTGCTAGTGTTAAAAAAAATATTACTACTGTTTTACATAAAGAACTTAAAGATAAAAAATCACCTATAAAAACTTTAATAATTGGTTTACTGATTACTATTGCTATAATTGGCATTTTCAATCTGACAATTCCTATACTGATACGTTATTTTCCAATCATGAAAACTGGCAGTACTGTTGGTGATAATATTATAACGTCGATCAGCTTATTTACAGGTGTTACTGGTATTACTTTCTGTCTGTTGGTGGGACTGTTAATGTCCTCTCGCGATAATAAACTAAAAAATGTATATGCTACAGATCGTAAGAAGGATCTAAGTAGAGCAGTAAACGATTACTACGCTCATCACAAAAAACTAAAACTTATGCTAGTTGGTTGTGTAATCATCATTGACATAATCAGCACTGCTACGATAATTTTTGCACCAGAGATCATGAATTATCTCAAATTAGACAATACTACAATCCCCAATGATCTAGGACCAGATACTCTTGTGCCTATGATTGCCATTAATCTTCTTGTTTGTACTGTATCGTCAATATTAGTCTACACTAGTTGCAAATATACATGCAAAAACGACATAACCACATCACTAACAGACGTTCCACCTCAAAATATTGATCGCGGTAGCGCTCGTCAATGTGAATAGAAATAACATAAGAGCTGTTATTCTACACATACTACAACCTACTTACTTCTTGCATGTTCCGTATGCGATACTGAAGATGGTTCAACACTAGACAAATCAGATGAAGGACCTGCTGCTTCAGCGGATGAATGCTGGACCAGCAGGCGAGTGTCATCACACAATCCATGTTGCTGTGCACCATCTGCATACCTAACGCCTTGGCATTTTACTACGCATTCCAAAGAATATCGAAGTGTACAAAAACTTTGTTCTTTACTCATACCAGGAAAATAAAACAATAACGGCCTTGCAAATTGAGTAATAGGCATACCGCACTGTTTTCCTTTAGAACAAACCTTACAATGCACAGCATCAATAAACTCTTCTAAATTATGTTGTTCTACTTCCGCTACAAGATGTAGCCTTTTACATTTTTTGCCACGCTTTTTCGCTTCACACAATATTCTACAACGGCGTCTGGTAAATCGCACTTCAACAAAAACAACGATCTTCCTTTAGGAATAATCTGTTGCTCGCCTTTTCTATACGTAGCATCAGCACATACAGTAGCATACTGGGATCCGCTTTCAGTATTACCAATACAATAGATTTGTGTACAGTAAAAATAACGTTACGCACTGAAACTAACGAGCACAAGTCTCTATTAACCTGCCTTTTATCTTCTAAACTCTTACCTAACACACACTACCCCATTAATACACTAAAAAAGTGACAATGACCCACTACAACCATCTAGTTTACGGGTTGTGCAGTATATAATACTTACAACTATGAGTAAATATTTTTGTTAATGCTAAGAAATAATTAGTTCAACAAATGGGCATGGAATCAATGCATTAAGTAATTAATGTTTATCTCATAAATCACTCAGTGTTATATGTATATAAAATGCATTACTTAGGTTATTATGTGATTCTTTTACTGTGTTTCTTCTGTTATATTTGGTAGTCTACAATCTTACAACTTTTTTGTAAGCAACACCGCCACATGCAGTATGTTGTTTTGCAGATGAAAGGACAGATGAAATTCTAGATCTAAGACAATGACGTTGCTGTGTATTCACACTACAGATATTCATTTCTTCTAATCCTGATACATTTTCTAAAAAATATTGTAAACCATAACTAGGTTCTTCTTGTTTTAAGACTGGTAAATAACATAAAACTGCTTCTGAAGTTCCTCCAACATGACAAGCTATGGAAGTAGAGTTTTTACATTTATTAAGCGGATCATGTATCTCGGATTTAAACATATCTAAATCACATTCATCTACAGAAACCACAACATGAGCTCTTACTGATGTAGCTAAAAGTACAAAATCATCTTTATCAAAACACTCCATAATCTTTTTATGTAATCTTCTACTGGATCTTATAATATCTTCTGGTATAACACATTTTAACAAAAATAATGATTTTCCTTCAGGTTCGCAAACTTGCTTTCTATGTTTGTATTTACAATCAGCAAACACCATCATCTTCTCTCCTCCTGGAGGAGTTTTACCAATACAATAACTTCTAACTACCTCTACATTTCGATGCTCTTGTATTTTCTTACACAGTTTTTTTATTAAACTTTACTTTTTGTTCCACGCTTCTACCTAACATATAATCACCTCGTAAGTTAGTAACACATCTAAGTATGGTAATGTATTATATAATCATTTCTTTATAATCCTGTACAAGTACATGTAAGCCATAAGTAGATCATTAAAATTATAGGTATAATATATAATATTTTTAAGTATAGGAACTAAAAGTATACATTTTTAAATAGATAAGATAAGTTATAAAATTCTGCGCTTTTTGTGGACAGTGCAATATATATTCACAACTAATGTTCAATTGAAATGGACTTAAAAATGCTATTCACAGAGTTTAAGCATCGATAGTTATTACTTAACTAAATATAATATAAATTAATAAACTTTGAAACATATTTTGCTAAGTGTCCATATAAAAAATGATGCAGATGCTTTACCTAATGATTTAAATAAGGATTCATTACTAAGATGCAATATAAATTTATACTTTTCTTACTCCATTTACACAAAAGTTTTAATTACCAATTACATAATCCCATTTTAGCTTCTAGATAATTTTTTGTTTAGCATGTCCACTTCGGTATTATCGACACAATATAATATTTACAAACTTACTCTAGTAGAAGATCAATTTGTCTTCTAGGCAAGATAAAAACTTAAAATGATAATAACTACATAAAATTTCTTGTCTTTACATATTGGACAATAAAGCGTAAGTACGCTCTTTTTGTCTCTACATTTTATAACTCCAGTAATATATTATCCTCATTTAGGTCTCAATAGGAGATCAATGTCTATATAATTATCATTTCCTATAGTGTATCGAATTTCCTCCTTATACATTCATACTGAGTGACTATGTGCAGCTGTGTATGCAATTTCTCTACTTACTTCATCTCTCAGTAATCCTGGTGATAAACATGTTTCAGCTACCATTGATTGTGGCTTGCATAGCCTTAGAAAATCTGCATTACAACTATTTAATCCTCCAACTTCTGATAATGCTTCTTCTAGATCAAGGGTAATATTTGCATCAGCATACGTTTTTGGTTTTGCAAATTTAACAGAACAAATCTTAGAAAGATTCGTATAGTTAACATGTTTATTTCTACACAAATTGCGTAGTATATTTTTTTCAAAATTTTCTAAACAAGAACAATGCACTACAGCGTACACTTCTAACATAATACTAGATTGCTTACCACTTGTTGAAGACTGATATTCTTTACTTTCCGCCAATATTGGATCACATAATGCTTCTTCTTTTTTTACACTAATTTCCATAATAAAAACAGACTCTCTTCCTGCAGGGTGTACAACATACCCATTACCTGCATCAAGATATATTTTTAATTTTCCTTCAGGACCTTCGCTATTGCCAATACAACAAGCACTGTGAACTGTTAGATCTCCGCTTCCAATGTTTCTGCATAGAACCTTATTGTATTTTTTATGATCTTCTAAACTGAAATTAAGCATTACAAAACTACTGCATAACCATGGAAGTAAATTATGAATGTAAAGTACTATTATTTAGTTAATAATAAGAATAATATAAAAGAAAGAAAAAATTATTAATATATATCCACTTTTTTTATTAAATATCTATATTTATTAATATATCATGTCCTTATAGAGGACTTAGAGTGCTTTTATTGTTGCCTATGTAGATTTACTACTAAATAGTATTCCTATTATTTCGTAAGGCTAATTCAAAGAGGAAACGCATTGTATGATTTTGTGTTTTAAATTAGAAATATAAATATTATGCTTTTAATTACTAATGTATGAAATGCATTATTTTCAATTGTTATTGAACCTACTTTTGTTCAACTTAAAAAAATATGGACAAGTTATCCAACTTTTAATGAAAGAAATATCACGCTTGTGAAATCTTGATTTAAGAAAATTTATTTTATACTTTTTTCATCATAGTGCACGTTTAATCTTGGTTAATCAGCGGTATTTTCTAATTATATTCAAATATTGTAAGTACAATTTTGCACACTTATGTAATATATAGATAGTTCTGATTCTACATTTTACTGCTCAACACAGTTGTTGTATAAAAACTTATATTGAAAATGATGCGATAGAATCAATCTTTATAAAAAATAGGTTGAAATACAATTATCATTAGTAATTAAATATATTTAAAGAAAAAATATGCCAGTTTATTAAATGACATCATGAAGATAGCAATTGCCATATTTTTATGTAATATCATAAAATTAATAAACTTTTTAGTTATATATATTAATATATATGTATAATAAGGTATTGTTTCCATAATTAACAGTTACTATATGTTTTCTCATAAATGGCAGTATGGTATATCTAAAGAGATGTATGAAGACTTTAATTTGTTCTTAGAAGAAGAAAAAAGTAAATTGAGTAGTATGTTTGAACAAAAAGAAAAAAGTGTTATGCGACGTCTGTGTAGAGCTCTTGCTGATTTTTGTCAATGTTGTGAAACTAGAGTAGAAAGTGTAAAGTGTATAGGCAATACTACGTAGGGTAAACTAAAAATATATGTTGATGATACACGACAACATGAAGTAGTTCCACGTGGAGACTCTTTGTTTGTGGTAAGTATTGTATCAACATCTAAAATATTATCAGGTGATCCTATTCTGTTGGATTATTATGTATTAGAGTCACAAGACTCTGAATGTGTGAAAACGAAACCATCGTCTCAAAATCCTTTATTTATACCTTATGATTTGTATATTTATGTACCTAAGAATGACCTAGGAAAGTTTATCAGTGAGAATGAAACAAAATCGTGTAATCCTTGTAGGTATGGTATTATAAAATATGTTGCGCCACATACAGAAAAGTTTAAAAAAATTTTATTTTGATATGGCAAGGGAACTATCAACAAAAACAGATGTGAGAGCAGATTTTTTTCATGTTAATCATGAAAATGAGGTAAGAAGTGTTCTGTGTGAAGTTTTTTGTGTTTTATGGAAAATGGAATCTCTTGTACCAGATTCAGTGAAATGTGTAGGTCATACTTATAATGGAGATACAGTCATTACACTATCTCAAGATATTTACGGTAAACAACTGATGAAGCCATTAGGAAACTCTGTTTTTATGGTAACCGTTGCAGTGCCATCTAATAGATTTTTGGCTAACCCAGAATTGAAAGGTTATTTTGATCGCAAGCTTTCAAGTAAGCAAAAAAAAACAAACTCACCTGTTACGTGTAATGTATTTATATTGGTAGGTCGTAATGATATTACAAAATTCTCAGATACTTATAAAGCAAGAGGCAATCTTTGTTGTTGTGGTAAAGTTGTACATGTTGAAGTACATACAGGAGAAAAGAGCAAAAAAGCTAGAGAAGAGAGTGTTTTGAAAATTTTATTGGAAAAGTTAAAAGCAGAAGAACATAAATTTACTGAGAATGCAGCAAGCATTCTATGCGAAATTTTACCTATTGTATGCAGAATGGAATCTACTGCTCCGACGAAAGTTAAGTGTGTTGGTCATATTCGTGAAGAAAATAATTATGTTACAATGTACTCCAACGGTACCAAGGGAAAAGCTGGAGGTTGCATTCAACCATCAGGTGACTCTTTATTTAAAGCATGTATTGCAGTACCATCTGGCAGATTATTGGCTAATACGGAGTTGCAAGATCATTTTCTTGTATATTCTTACGTAAAGGCATAGGAGAAAGTGATTTGGTTAAATGTAGTGCATATGTTTTAGTACGTCATGATAATATTGACAAATTCTTGTGTGGTTCTAAAAAAGGATGTAAGTTTATCCTTTATGGAGAAATCGTATATGTTGATGTAGATACAGGAGAAACAAGTAAAAAAGAGGCAAAAAACCGAGTTTTAGGAATTTTACAATCGAAGTTAAGAGCAGAAATAGGTGGACATTGTACAGGGTTAGGAGAAAAGAAAAGGTCAACATCAACTTCTTCTACTTCCAATGTCTTCGCGTCATTCATGACGCAACTTAGATCTTCGAGTCGGCGCAATAGCGTAATTTTTGATTCAGAAATAGGTACAGGAGCAGGACAATCCAGACCCAGCGGTACAATGCGATCCGTGACATCGTCTCGCAATACAGGGAAGGGTAGTAGGCCACTTTCTACTATATTTTAAAAATAAAGAACCACCAGCAAGCACAGTCACCAAAAGTATACACACTTGAGCATCCACTGATATTCCTTAACCTTACTTAAAAAAGCCTTATTAACTTCACATTCTGATTGTCCTGGCGCACGTTGTAGATTTCAACATTTTTGAAATAAAGCTAACCCGATGTGCAAATTCTATATCTTCAGATTTACATTCTTCACGAAGAACAGCTTTTAGTACACGAAGCTCGTCAAAGCTTTTTTTGAGTAGTAGATTTCCTGTGTAATCTCGTATACACAATATTACCGTAATCAGATAGCTGAAAAGTAGCACCTGGCTTATCATCGTTAATTACTTCACTAATAAACTTCACAAGTTTCTTTCTTTTTACTAAAAAAATATACATCTGCAGGTATAGTACCTCTATCTTTTTCAGCATCCGATAGCGGATTAATTCTAGATACCAGACAACTTTTTCCCATTATAATATCAGTAGGGTATTGCACTTTTAACACAAACAGAGAATCTAGAAATGGTTCAACGTTTTGTCTATTTTTGTTGGCCTTTGAAGTATATACTCTCAAAGCACCAGTAAGCTTTGAAGTACTACCTATGCAAGAACACTTTTCATAACCAAACTCCAATTTCATAATTCTTCTACATAGGTCATCGTTTATAATCTTTTCTGTGTATGATAATTTTTCCATATTAATATACTATAATTTTATTTATATAATTATTAATATATATAGGAAAAAGTAAAAAGAAAAGTAAAAACAATAATTATTTTATAATAAATATTAACAGTTCGATATAATATCCAACATTTTACTAATTCATTAAATAAATCGGCACATGTTCTGAAAATACCTAGGTTATCATACTTGTATATTTTACATCTTTAGTAATTTACTTTCTTATGCTCTTTTTTTTTATACTTTATAAGTACTATACCAAATAACTCTCTTAACTTCTTTTTCATTCATATAAGATCTTTTAGAAAATTACATTACATAGATATCTGAGAGAATAACTTTATATTAAATCAATCTCTGAAAACTTTGCTTTAATAATAATCTCAGCTTGATATTAAAAAAAATTAGTCTCATAACCCGTTTTAATGTGTTACACAATCCCACGCTCAGTAAGATATCTAACAAAGCAAACAGTTAACGATTGTCTATTTTAGCTTTTTGATAATAATATTCTGGAGCTAAATCACCTAACAATACAAGGTTAGCGTTTCCTAGAGAATGTTACCTTATATGATTGAATCGATTAACATATGCTTTTTTAGATGATCTTTCTGACGCATTCACATAAGTGAATTATCACTTTTATAGACGTTTATACTACTATAATAAATGATCTTTTACTGTCTTTCACTACTTATGCAGGAATTATTGCCCATTTCAGGATTACATAACACTCGCCCAGGAAGTATATTTCCTGTTGGTATTGGTGGTAACGGAATGTTTCTTGGAGCTTGTTGACTAACAGGTTGTTTATATTGATAGTAATTACCACCAAATCCTAAATCTGGCACTACATCATAAAGATGAATAATACCGTCACCGGATATATCGCTACTGAGTCGCACACTACGTTGATTGCACAGAGCTTTACCATTACCACTTAATTTACCACCACTTGACTTACCATCACTTGACTTACCATCACTTGACTTACCATCACTTGACTTACCATCACTTGACTTACCATCACTTGACTTACCATCACTTGACTTACCATCACTTGACTTACCATCACTTGACTTACTATCACTTGACTTACTATCACTTGATTTATCGTCACAGGAATCACAAGGCAATTCATAATATTCATCTTCTTCTTCAGTGTCACCATAATCAAAATCATTTACAATGTCACCATGATAGACACGTGCCATGCGATTTGTAAATTTTTTTTATCATCTCCTGATTTATGTCTAATGTTATGACTTCCTTTTTTTCCCGCAGAAACAACACAACATTCACTAAAATTCCCTACATCACCTTTGTCAATAGCTTTTGCTGATATGACAATACCATAACTCCCAAGTCGCTTTTTTTCCTTGAGTTATACAATCCTCTAAAAATTGTGATAGTAAATCTTTATATGGTGTAAATAAAACACTCGCATACATGACTTTTTTTGATGTATCACCATTATTGCAGTACATTTTACAATGTAACAGTACCGCGAATGGTGTACAATGTGGATTGTTGGTATCGGTGTAACCTCCACCCATGTAACTAACAACTTTTGATTTTTCAATACACGCAGCAGCACACAACTTTGCACTATTTTCCGAATCTCCAGGGTTAAAACTAAACATATTTAAATACCTTAATACATTTTAATGTTACGTTTCTAAATAAGTAAATATAAATTATTTAGAATTTAGCTAAAATCATACTTAAATTAATATATGTCACACTGTAAGTTTTGAAATAATTATAAAACTTAAAATATTATTATTAATTTCTCTATAGACTTAGTTTTATAATGGATTGATAACAAAACCACGGCTTTGATTCACATAATACTATGAATTGCTCGGATTCTTAAAGTTCTACACTTAAATTACAAGCATAATTTATTGTAATATTTTCTTTACTAATTAATACTTAACATGTGCAACAGCTACTACACTTTATACGCTATATCAGACAATATAAAAACTCTTCAACTAAGTACACTTATAATTTGTAATAGCAACTGAGAATAGTGTTATAGTAACACTCTTGTCTTCTTAATCCTAAATTTATATAATACCATCGCATAAGCACTATTTACTTCGATATCATTCCAATATTTACTATTTAGAAAATTAAACACATACAAGAGCACTACTTTACACTATATAGTATCTAGTAAATATCTTATCCTCCTAAGAGATTCTTCTTGTTGAAAATTAACCATTATTTCAATAATACTTGGAGCATTCATTCTCCCAACGATGGACGCACGTAAGCAACGATAAACTGTGCCGATCTTGATATTGAGACTCTGCGAAATATTTTTTTACTGTCAATGTAAGTATATTACTATCCCATTCTTCTCGTGAAATTTCTGATAAATCTCCATGTAATGCGCTCAATATATTTTTATGATCTTTTATAACCATGATAGCTTCTTGGTTAATACGTGGAGTATCTTCAACATAAAATAAAGATTCGTCTGCTAGACTCAATAAAGTCTTTGTTCTCTTTTTTGAGCTCACTTAATCCTTTTAATAAATATCCCTTTTTTATATCATTTATCGCATGACCTACTTTTTCTTCAATGATCGGTATTATCATATTTAAAATCACATTATCATCAGTGATATTGATGTAGTAATTATTTAAAAATTCGAGCTTTTTTATTATCTAATCTCGATGGAGACTGCCCGATATTTTCTATAGAAAACCATTTTACCGCTTGATCCATAGTAATGATTTCATCATTATCATGACTCCATCCCATTCTAAGTAAATAATTAAAAACAGCTTCCGGTAATATACCTGAATTTTTGTATTCATGTATACCTAATGCCTGATGCCTTTTAGATAATTTATTTCCATTTTGATCATGTATTAATGGAATATGAGCAAATTTAGGTGGTTCCCAATTTAACGCATTATATATTAGTAATTGCCTTGCTGTATTTGTTAAATGATCTGTCCCTCTAATAATATGTGTTATATTCATATCATGATCATCTACAACTACAGACAAAAGATAGGTAGGCGTATTATCAGAACGCAATAAAATCATATCGTCTAACTGAACATTATTTACTGTAACATTACCGTATACTTCATCATTAAACGATGTCGTACCTTCCGTTGGAGTTCTTAGCCTTACAACTCTAGAAATGCTGTTAGATAGCGTATTTTTATCCTTCCATACACAATTATGTTTATAATATAAACCTCTTTTTATTAGCTTCTTCTTTTTCTCGACTTATATCTTCATCAGAACAATAACAGTAATATGCTTTGTTGTTTAATATCAATCTATTTACAACTTCAACATGTTTTGATATGTTGTTCGATTGTAATACTACTTCTCCATCGTAAGAAATTTTCAACCATGCCATCGCGTCAATAATAGAATCTATAAGTTCCTTAGATGATCTTTTCTTATCAGTGTCTTCAATACGCAATAAGAATTTTCCATTATTGTGTTTAGCATATAACCAATTAAACAAAGCTGTTCTTGCACCTCCTAAATGCAAATGCCCAGTTGGTGAAGGAGCAAATCTGGTTACTACATGGCGCGACATAAAAATTAGAAAATCTTACTAAGTGATAAAAATCAGAATTTTTTAGTATATGAATAGTTTTGTAAAGTCAAATATTTATGGATATACAATTATTTTCTATATAGATTACAATATTTGCTAACTTACCGTCTAATATAAAGATTATTTACAAAATTATTTATCACTATATTATTAGATAGGTGCCGTTACCAGGGATCGAACCCAGGCCTCGTCCATTACCAATGACGCACTCTACCACTAAGCTATAACGGCTTGAATTAGTTTATTTTACTTTTTATTATGAATAGGTCAAAAAAAATTAAAGAGATAAATAGAAAAAAAGCGCTATCCAATGCGTTAAAAACTAATTTGCTACGTAGAAAGCAAAAACAACGTCAAGAAAAAGATGGCAAACTACATGAGGTTTAAGTGGTCTGGATGCATTGTCTAGTGAAATCTCAGGCTGTAATATTAAAAGTAGAAATTAACAACTACGATTTGCGAATGCAAGTTACATCAAGCTTATGTAGTATAGCCATATGTAAAAAATGTGTAAAATCATTGTAAAAGGTAGATACATTTATTTAGTTCTGAACAGCCAGAATTACATACTTACGCATTTGTGTATGAGTGGCAAATTAATTTATAAAAATATTATCTATTTATCCAATGAATTTAATATTGAATACTTACTCAATAATTTTAATAATGCTAACTACCACTATTAAGTCAATGGCAAAGTGTAAGACCATTTGCTGGTGTTTTAAATGTAGAAACTTTATTTCAATGATAAACCAAAGCATAGATAGTAATTCTTTTTTATATCAATTAAAATTTTTTTATTGATATTATCAATTAATATTAATATTTTTATAGCTATATTATTAATATAGTAAGAATTGTATGGAATTAGTATTGATTAAATCGATGTGTGGTTTATATGCGTTAATCCCAAGTCGAAAATGTATTAGAGGTCGCAATGGCGCACATTATGTTGCGGATAGAAAATATCTATTCGGTACTTGCTATTCTGATACAATGACTACCAAACAAGATGCTGGTGATATCATGCGTTCTCATTGTGATATACTTGTTAATCTAGTATTTAATCATTTTCGAATTGTTGAGAGCTCAGAATTTAATTATTGCGTCTTATCTGGCAGTTGGGAATCTTACGAATACTCTCTTACTTTGTCAATAAAAAAAATGTCTCTCTCTTGGTGATTTATTGAGGCAAGGTATAACGTTCCTTGCAGAAGAAGTCATGAACTACAGAGTTATCAGCCCTTGCAACGTGCATGATCTTCGTGTTACATTCTATGGTCGCACCGACTCTACATATGGCTTCACAGAACCTAGTCGATCAAAAGAGTTAAGTACTGTAACTACACGTGAAGTTAGTGATTTTCTAAGTAAACTAGCTTCTAAAATAACTGGACTTAGGATCAGCAATAGTGTAATCCATACTCTAGACAACACGGATTTCATAAGGGGTATAATAATTAAAGCAAAACATCCTATTAGGTATTCCGGTGAGTTACAGTACCAAGCTTGGATAACATGTGATGTTTATTACAGAAGATATTATACGTTTTACCACTCTTTTAAACACTTAATAGAATTATACGATCTCCTTGGAAAAGAAGTAGCACCAGATGAAGAAGATCTGTCACATTTAGGAGCGGCAGCACCTTTACAAAGTGTATGTAATACTGGTTCAGGACGAACAGAGTTGCATAGACGTCAAGAAGTGCTAGGTAGTGAAGGGAAATTGGTAGAAGGGCAAGAAAAAACACTAGGAGATATGCAGTGCAAGTCAAGAGAAAGAGTGGAACAGCCTGGAGAAGTAGGAAATCAAGGTGCGCTAATAAAGATATTACGTCAAAGAGAGGAAATGAGATTACTTGAACAAGAGAAATTGTTAGATAAGATGAGACAAGATTGTAAAGAAAAAAATGAAGGACTTATAAAAAAAGCACATGAACTTAGATGCAGGGCGAAAGCATTAAAAATAAAATTTGATAAGTTATTATGCAAAGAACAATATGCAACACAAGTAGATAACTTACATATGTCAAAGACAATATTGGATATAAAAACTAAAGAATTAATAGAAAGAACAAAAGAACTAGATATAAAGGAAAACAGGTTGAGAGAACTAGAGATATTGTTAAGATATGAAGAAAGTAGAGTGTTTTCATCATCTCAAGAAAATGAACCATCAACTACAGACACTACAGAAAGTAGTAGTATATCACACACGGAACCAGACATGCCCAACACTGAAAGTGAGTTATTTTCAACAAATGTATCTCAACTATATGCTCAAGGAATATCATCTTCGTCAGAAAAAGAAGATACAGAAAAGTCTACTAGTGTAAGAAAATAAATCATTGCCATTAGCAATTGAACTTGATATTGCTAGAGGTTTCTTGTATCAGTTGGTGTGTAAATTAAACAAGTAGTTTATACTTCTTACAAAACTTTAATTATAAAAAACAGTGCTTTATCAATAGAACACTGTTTTTTTATGTAAACTATTAGGTTAGTTTTAGAACAAAATAAGTAAAATTTTAGTTTCCTATATCAAAATTATTTATAATAGGAAAAAATATTGATGAAAATATAGAGTTCAATCTTAAAAAGAAATAGTGGACTATCTATATAGTTTACAACTTTTTTACTACTCAAATAATACTAAAGTACTTGATTTCTCATATCTAAATAGTATACTATTTAATAGGTTGTGCCAGTTTTTGGTTGACCTATCAGCAAATCGAGTAATCATCAATAATTGAGAATAAGAATATAAAGGTAGTGTATGGATTTAGTACTTTTACCTGGCAATTTCAATGGAAGGATCCTTCCGTTTTTATCTTCAGGAAAGCGTTATGTTTATGATAGTGGGAAGTTCCATCCAAAAGATAAAGCATTAGATTGTATTGTATGTAAAGAAGAACATCCCTTGTATAATAGTCCATTATGCGGAGCTATTTTTAACAAGTACACTATTGTTACAAATAAAAAATCACATGTCAATGAAGAAATAGTGTTACTTGATGGACTTAATAATGATGGCTTTCAAGTATTCTTAATGTTATTACTAGGTAAAAGTGTTTTTAATAATGTTGTATTGAACGATCCTGAACCTGTATTTATTATTACTCCAGGAGCGCATGTTGTTTCTGGATTGACTCGTGGTCGTACAGCAAAAGACATAGTTACCCAGTATAAAGGTAACATCAAGTTTACTGTAGCATCATGCAGTCCTTCTGGCATTGGGGTTATACGTTTTGACTTTCGCAATTGCGAAAATAAGATCACAGATTGTGTGTATTGTTCTTGTTATACAACAATCCAATGTGCAGTACGATAAGTAATGCATCTAAATATATATTCTGAATCACATCACAATATTGTAGTTTTAGGAAAAATTAATATTATAAAATTTTACTTTTTATATAGAAAAAAAAGAATATTTTATATAATATTATTCATGTAGAAGTTTAATATAGCATATATTGAGTATACTGATATATAGCTATAAGAAATTTATACACTGAATGTGATGGGAATATTTATATATTCCACTCTTATTATTTTATGGGCGCTATGGATTTTGCAGGGTTACAAGACTTAAAGAAGAGGAAACTAAATTCACGTAATGGCGGTGGCATATCTAGAATAGAAAAACAGCATCTTAAAGGAAAATTAACAGCAAGGGAAAGGATTACAGTTTTACTTGATGATAATTCTTTCGAAGAATATGGAACATTCATTGAACATAGATCTGTAAACTTTTCTATGGATAAATCCAAGATACCTGGGGATGGTGTGGTTGTTGGGTATGGTACAATTAATGGTAAAAGAGTGTGCGTTTATTCTCAAGACTTTACTGTTTTTGGAGGATCACTTAGCGAATCAAATGCAAAAAAAATATGTAATATCATGGATAAAGCTGCTGTACTAGGGGTTCCTATTATTGGCATAAATGATTCAGGTGGAGCAAGAATACAGGAAGGTGTGGACTCGCTCTCTGGTTATGGAGAAATTTTTCAACGTAATACCAATTTATCTGGTGTAATTCCACAAATATCTTTGATTATGGGGCCATGTGCAGGAGGAGCAGTGTATTCTCCTGCATTGACTGATTTTATTTTTATGATACGTGATACTTCATACATGTTTGTAACAGGACCAGATGTAATAAAAAAAGGTAACATACGAAGAAGTAAGTCAAGAAGACCTAGGTGGAAGTAAGGTGCATTCTAATAAAACAGGTATTGCAGATCTAGTATTTAACAACGAAATTGAAGCATTATTACAGGTTCGTAAGTTTATGAACTTCATTCCATCTAACAATATGGAATCACCAAAATTGCAATCAACTTTGGATTGTATGGATATAGAGGATTTATCTTTAAATACGTTAGTACCTAAAAATAATTCTACTCCATATAATATGTACGAATTATTAGAAAAAATATGTGATGAGAGATCATTTTATGAGATCAAACCAGATTTTGCGCGTAATATCATTATAGGATTTGGTAAAATTGGAGGCTGTAATGTAGGGTTGATTGCAAATCAACCACTACATTTAGCTGGATGTCTAGATATTGATGCTTCAAGAAAAGGCGCAAGGTTCGTGCGCTTTTGCGATGCATTTAATATTCCTATTATTACTTTTGTTGATGTACCAGGATTTATGCCAGGAGTCAACCAGGAACATTCTGGCATTATAGCACACGGAGCAAAATTACTGTATGCATATGCAGAAGCTACTGTACCAAAAGTTAGTGTAATTGTACGTAAAGCATATGGGGGAGCATATATAGTGATGAGTTCCAAACATTTGTGTGGTGATATTAATTTTGCCTGGCCAGATGCTGAAATTGCAGTGATGGGAGCTGAAGGAGCAGTTGAAATAATATTCCGAAATGAAACAGATAAAGACAAGAGACAACATATTATTGATGAGTACCGTGCTAAAATAGTAAACCCTTACGTAGCAGCTTCTAGGGGATACATCGATGATATCATCGTACCGTCACATACTAGAAAACATCTGTTAAAATCCCTTAAACTATTACAGGGAAAGAAAATACATAAGATTTTGCGCAAGCATGATAATTTGCCTTTATAGCTTTTTAAAAAAGTGACTTGTTTACGACAAATAAAAACCATGCAACTTCTAAAGTTATTTCATAACTAATATACTACATTTTGTTAAGTAACGTTCTAGATTCAACATAAGACTCCTAGTACTTTAAATATATATTCTTTAATTACGGAATAACAGATCATCATGAAAGTTAAGACGTATACAGTTAGCTCAATTATAGTGGTGGAAATGTGGTAAATTGTAGTATATAGCTTTTTTAAGTATAAATAATTGCATTAATGTACGATCGTTGCTTGACTCACATACCAATATTGTGTCTTTCATTAAAACAATGTAAGGTACACTCTCTATATTTTTAAGATATTATACAAAACTGTATTTTTCTAATAATAACATCAAGAATACTTTAAAGCTTTCTAAAGCGAGTCCACCTAAAACACAAATTCTTTGTAAGTATTTATGATTAACAGTACTAAACCTGTAAAAACAGTTCAAACATAATCTTGAGGCACTTCACATTCCTGTACGAACATATCTTTTGGCTTTGAATCATCTACCGATAACTCTTTTCCTTCACAAATTTGGTTAACAACAATATTAACCGCATACCACGTACACTACTCACATTTACTTTAGAAAAACCAATAAGGTTTTAACATGCATATTATTTGATATATATTAAATATGCTAATACATATAATACGCCAATGATATCGGCTTTTTCTCAAGATATTTAATCATTAACATAAAGTGCTTCATAGCAAGTTTTATGGTATGCAGTTCCTAGGGTTTATATTAAAAACCTTATCTTTTAATAAAGTTCACAACACACTAGATGTGAAAGTTCTTTAATTTGTTTGCTTCATCTTCAGCTATCAAAGCTTCAATAAATTCGTCCAAACTTCCTTCCTTCATAATATCGTCTAACCTATAAAGCGTTAGATTTATCCTGTGGTCTGTTATTCTAGATTGCGGAAAGTTATACGTTCTTATACGCTCAGACCGGTCTCCAGAGCCTATTTGACTCTTTCTCATTTGTGAAATCTCTGCATCTCTCTTCTGTTTTTCAAGATTATATAGTCTTGCCCTTAAAACTTTAAGAGCCTTATTTTTATTTTTATGTTGAGATTTTTCATCTTGCTGAATAACAACTATTCCAGTAGGTATATGTGTAATACGTACTGCACTGTCGGTTGTGTTCACTGACTGACCACCTGGACCACTTGACCTATACACATCGATTCTCAGATCCTTATCATCTATTTTTAAATCAACCTCTTCAATTTCAGGTAATACTGCTACTGTTGCAGCTGAAGTATGAAGCCTTCCTGAAGCCTCTGTTTCCGGTACTCTCTGTACTCTATGTACACCAGATTCAAATTTTAATCTTGCAAACACATTAGATCCACTTATGCATAAAGAAACCTCTTTATGTCCACCTATACCCGTTGAAGATGAGTTAATTTGCTCAAATTTCCAATTTCTCTTCTCAGCATATTTTGTATACATCCTATATAAGTCAGTAACAAATAACGCTGCTTCCTCTCCACCTGTACCTGCTCTAATCTCTAAAATAGCATTACGCTCATCATCTTTATCCTTTGGTAAAAGAGATAATTTCAACTTATGCTTAACTTTAGGTAACTGTTTTTGCTGCTCATAAAATTCTTCCCTAGCCAAACTTTTAAGCTCAACATCAGTTTCTGGATTATTTATTAACTCTTCCAGATCTGCCATATTTCTTTGCAAGCTATTATACTGGTCTATTATTGATATTACTGGTAACAACTCCGAATATTCCTTTGAGGCAGCAACAAAAGAACTAACACTCAACTTACTCGGATCTTCCAACATATGCTTTAATTTATAAAACTTCTGAGACAGTTCCAATAAACTACTATCAAAGCTCATAGCTTTGCTACCACTTAATTAACAATAACCAAGACACTCTCCTCCTACGATGGTATCATCTGTGACACCAATTGTAAATTTTTTTCTTTAAATTTTTATATGTGCTAATATTTAAGCATAATTTAAATATGCTTTACATTTTTTGTAATGAAGTGCTAATAAACTTATGAACCTGAAAGCTATAATGTCAAAATGTGAATTTGTCATAGGGGCTACTAATGCTAGGTTATTGCCCAATTTCTTAGCACCAGAAATCGCAATTGCTGGTAGATCAAATGTTGGTAAATCTAGTTTAATTAACGCGATAACGAATAATAAAAAAGAATGCCAAAACATCTTCTAAACCGGGATGTACAAGACAAATTAATTTCTACCTCATTAATAAAGGATCAATGGTATTAGCTGACCTACCAGGTTACGGATATTCTAAAGCAAATAAAACAACTATCAATAATTACATTCATCTTATGAAATATTATTTATTAAACAGAAAAAATTTATTAAAAGTTATATTGCTAATAGACTCCAGGATAGGATTAAAAGAAATAGATTTGAGTTTTATAAATTGGCTTGAGTTGCATCAAGTATTTTATCAGCTGGTATTAACAAAAATTGACTGCGCAAAAAAAGAAATGCTTGATATTACTGCAAGTTATATTAAAAACTTTAAATTAGATTTTATTGTATACCCAATAATCAATGTTAGTAGCCAACGTAAACAAGGAATAGAGGAGTTAATTCATGAAATTGCACAATGTGTTAAAAAATAACTACAGTAAAAAAGATAATTGGCCAAATGTTACGCAATTTGGAGGAAATGTCGATTGGTTCAATACGGCTAAAGTTTTATCAGAATCTTTACCATACATACAACAGTTTTCTGGTGAAACATTCATCATTAAATATGGCGGAGCTGCTATGGTAGATAAAAAGCTAGCAGAAAGTTTTGCTCATGATATTGTATTACTTAAGCAACTTGGTATCAATCCGATAGTAGTACATGGCGGAGGGAACAAGATCAACGAGTTTTTAAAAAAAATAAACAAGAAGAGTACATTTGTCAATGGATTAAGAGTCACCGATGCTGAAACTCTAGAAGTTGTAGAAATGGTACTATGTGGATTGTTGAATAAAGAAATTACACAATTAATTAATAAAGCTGGAGGCAGTGCCATCGGACTATGCGGTAAAGATGCTAATTTAATAGAAGCAAAAAAAATTTGTTATACTTATAAAGAAGATCAATCGAATAATGTCGAAAAAATATTAGATATGGGTTTTGTTGGAGAACCACATAATGTCAATACAGATTTATTATTTTTTATTGAAGAATCTGATTTTATTCCAGTAATAGCACCTGTATGCAGTGGTGAAAACGACCTTACTTATAACGTTAATGCCGATTTAGTAGCTGGTGCCCTTGCAAATGCTCTTGCTGCTGCCAAGTTAATCATTTTAACCAACGTTGCTGGAGTAACTGACGTAGATGGTAACTTGTTATCTGAAATATCAGTAGCTGATGCGGAAAATCTTATTGCTAGAGGTATTGCAAACGAAGGCATGGTTCCAAAGTTACAAACTTGTATCAAAACAGTAAAAGAATGCTATGGTCTTGCACATATAATAGATGGCAGAATACCACATGTACTATTATTAGAATTGTTTACTGTACACGGAACTGGTACTATGGTACTAAATACAGAAGTATAAGTAATAGTTTTGGTAAATTTATGTTGATCAAGCTTTATGCAAGTGTATGTGTCTTTCAGCGTATGATAAGTTTTGTGTTATAAGGGCCACACTAAAATGAAAGAAAATATGTAATGGTATAGCGAGTATTAGGAGAGAAGTACAATTAATCAGGATATGGAGCATAATATGCTTTTAAATTTTTACTCACTTTAAACACTGTAAAGCTGGTTAATATGCTGATTGAATTCAAATCTAATGTCCTAACATGTGTTGTATCGTTAGCATCTGTCATGATCTTATTTGACTAGGCCGATTACTTGTTTTCCAAAAATAATTGGGCTCACACACAAATCTATAAAAAACGCTTACCTTGGAATTTTGTGTAATGTAGCTACTGTTCATAATGCTCTACTAAAGAGATGTAAAACATATCTGTATATACTAATTCTCATAATATTATTTTTTTTCTTGACTTATTTATGATTTAAAGATACACGGGTTGTAAGGTGAGGTAGAGCAGGTGTACAAGTTAGTGTGTAGAATATTTGTCAGGTTGTCTGTCATAGCGTGTTGTCTTTCTGTGATGAGTTGTGCTTATGCTAATGACACTTCAGCGGGTGGTACTTTAAATTTACAATATGTGATTAGTGATCAGGATCTTGCAGGGATCGCGTTGAGCACATCTTCTCAGTTCTTATTTTCACATCATCTAAATGATTATGTTACTATTGGAACATCTCTCGGAACGTCGCTTCGGTTATCTGCAAGCGCAATGAACAATGACATAGTTAATTCACAGATTGCACCTGATATACAAAAAGCAGATCTTTTTTATGAGGTTTCATAACGTAGGAATCCTAAAAGTAGGGTTAACTGACTCAGTCAGCCAAAGAATGATGATTTCATCGTCAAGTATATCGACAGCTTCGTCTGGTGTTAACGGTGCTTGGTTGGAGTATGCTAGTTTAAAAGATAGGGTAACCTTCTGTTCGAAGCCAAACTCAACATCAGGTTATCATGAAGGGTACGGAATGAGTACTTGTATTTACCGTATTGGAGGTGTACTCGCAGGTAGAATGGCAAGTGTACGTGGAGTTAAAGAAAGAGAAAAAGAAATATTGCAAGAAAAACTGAGTCATGTACAAGAAGAAAGATTGGGAGGAGTAGCAACAATAATCGAGTCAGAGTGTAATGGATGTAGGATTACGTTACGTAATGGCAGGTATTACGAGATAAATTCTTACGGTTTTAACACAGATGACACATTTTTAACAAGGCCGTCATTATATACTGCTTATTATGGTCTGTCTGTTCCAGTTATCAGTTTCTATTTTCAAAAATTTGAAGGGTTAGAACTCGGGTTTAGTTATTTTCCTGCATTTGGTAATGGAGGTGCTGATATATACGATGGTATTATAAGTGGAGGCGTGAAATATCAGGGTAATTATTCTGGTGTTAATTATTCATTATCAGGAGTGGCTGAATATGCAGATGCAAGTAATGGCTTAGAGGTGACAAATAATAAATATAATGATATCATAGCTTATAGCACAGGTGTACAACTTAATTACAAAAATATCACGTTCGTAGGCTCGTATGGTAATTTAGGTAAATCTGGTATAAAAAAATTTACTGTATACCCTTACATAGTAAATAGCCCACAAGTTCAAGAAATAGTCGATAGTGAGTTTTACGACCTGGGTGTCAAATTCACAAACAGTAGCTATAATATTGGCCTAACTTTATTTCACAGCAGTAAAGACGTAGTAATAGAAGGTATTGATTATAAAACATACAGGAATAAGCATTCACTTTCAGTGTGTACTTTAGGGTTGGAGAAAGTTTTATCTAGTGGTGTATCTTTTTTACGGTGATATTGTTTTCTTTACTCTTAGTAAGCCATCTATAATCCATCAAAATGATTCAGGTTACGTTGTTTTAGTGGGTGCCAAATACTCATTCTAAAATCTACTGTAATATTAGTAATATGTATCCCTCTTTTGTTGTTTTATGGATAGTTTTTTTTAATGTGGTTTATAAACTTTGACAGTAAAGTAATTACTGATATGATGACCAGTTGAAGTAATTGCCGTTTATATTCAGTAATTTTTTGAATGAGTGTTTATGCATGAGAAGCAACAAAAAGCAGTTGATTGGTTTAGAAAGTTACAAGATGATCTTTTATATGAATTTCTATCAATAGAAAAAGTGTTCTCGTCATCTGTACCGCAAGTAAGTCGTAATGACTGGAATAGGCCAGGAGGTGGGGGAGGGCATTCTATTGTAATATACGGCAGTGTTTTTGAAAAAGCTGGTATAAATGTCTCAGAAGTGTATGGTGACATTACAAAATCTCCATTACTTGGCACTATGAATCTTTATGGGTTATGTAATAATGACACGAAGGAGAATAAATTTTGGGCGAGTGGAATTTCTATTGTGGCACACATGTGCTCTCCGTTCGTACCAGCTGCACACATGAATACTAGATTTATCTGCACATCTAATAGATGTTGGTTTGGAGGGGGGAATAGATTTAACTCCCACGTATGAAAATAAAGCAGATACAGAATTTTTCCATAGTAATTTACGTAAAATGTGTGACCAACACAATAAACAGTACTACCAGCAATTTAAAAAACAGTGTGACGATTACTTTTTTTACATCACAGAAGAGAACCACGTGGAATAGGTGGTATATTTTATGACGATCTAAATTCAGGAAATTGGGATGCAGATTTTCACTACACTAAAGACGTAGGAAAGTTTTTATTAGATACTTATCCAATTATCGTAAAAAGAAATATGAATAAAGTATGGACTACAGAAGAAAGAGAATATCAACTAATTAAGCGCGGAAGATATGTAGAATTCAACTTAATCTACGATAGAGGTACAAAGTTTGGCTTATTAACAAATGGAAATCCAGATGCTATAATGATGTCTATGCCTCCTATAGTAAAATGGAAATGATCCAATTATTTTTAGGAGGCTACTACATGACTAAAAGTCAATTTTACTTGTTGCTTTTATTGTGGCTTCATTTTTCTCTAAGTACATAATATATATTATGGAAAATAATACTCCAACATAGGTTCGCTTTAGCAAGCATCCCATACTAAAACTTCTACCTTATGAGTGTTTTATTGTTCATGTATTTTCTCAAAACGTGCGGTATCGTTACGGAACCATCTTCGTTTTGATAATTTTCTAAAATTGCAATGATAGTCCTTCCTATTGCTAAAGCAGAACCATTTAGCGTATGCACAAATTTGCTTGCCTTACCGTTATTACTTACAGTAATATATTTAGTATTCATTCTACGTGCTTGAAAATCTTTACAATTTGAACAACTTGAAATTTCTCTATATTGATTTTGACTTGGTATCCATACTTCGATATCGTATGTTATACTTGCTGAAAATCCCATATCTCCTGTACATAACATTATAACTTTATATGGTAATTCTAAACGCTTTAAAACTTCCTCGGCAATTTGTGTCATTCTTTCCAATTCCAATTCTGATTGCTCTTGAGTAACAATACTAACTAGTTCTACTTTATTAAATTGATGCTGCCTCATCATACCTCTTGTATCTCTACCAGCACTTCCAGCTTCAGACCTGAAACATTGAGAACAAGCAGTAAGCCTGATTGGCAAATCACTTGCATTCATATTGATGTTCGACACTAAATTAGTAAGCGCCACCTCACTTGTTGGAATGAGCCTAAAGTTTTCTGTTGTCTTAAAAGAATCATCAGCAAATTTAGGTAATTGTCCAGCTACATACATTGCAGATTCATGTACCAATATGGGATGAGATATTTCTGAATAACCAAACTCTTGAGTATGAATGTCTAACATGAAATTTGCTAAAGCACGATCTAATTGAGCAAGCTGACCTTTTAATATTACAAATCTTGATCCAGAAAGTTTCGCAGCTTCCTTAAAATTCATAAGATTTAATTTTTCCCCTAATTCATAATGTGTCTTTATTGGGAAATTAAATTCTGTTTTATTTCCATATCTTCTGAGCTCAACATTATTACTTTTGTCTTTCCCAATAGGTACTCTTTCATCTGGTATATTTGGCAATGTATTAAGAAGATTTATTAATTGATCATCTTCCTTTATCATATTGTGAATATGGTTTATTTTGTCTGTTATTTTCTTTGATGACATTATCTGTGCATCACATTTAATACCATCCCTTTTTAATTTTTCAATTTCTTTAGTTACTTGATTACGTTCTTTTTGTAAGGAATATAATTCCGTTAGTAGAAGTTTTTTCTTATTATACAGCTCTATTATTTGTTGAGCAACTTTTCCGGAATCTCGACTTTGCATTGCATTATCAAATAATTCTGGATTCCTTCTTATAAACTCTATATCGTGCATAATGTACAAAGCTAAACATATATTTTATATATAATAACAATTTTTATTTACATGTATATGTAAGACTTATTTTTTATTTCATAATATCAGATTATCAGGCATTATAAAGAGATGAGTTCACTTTTTGAACTAAGTCTACAATACATTTTACCATTTACAGAAGCGTACGATATTTTATCACATATTACTATACTGTTCATATTTGCTCACTAACCACTTTATACTGTTCATAAAAACGCATTCTTCTCCATCTTTAGTGATATGATATATATAGAAAAAAATTGATCTTCAAAAAGCTTCATATCAC